>NZ_JBICTD010000006.1:379216-772643 GCF_043197455.1 Nocardia sp. NPDC049149 | reverse complement strand
GAACAGGAGGACCCAGCACCAGCAGAACTCACCGCCTGACCATACTTCGGATCATGCGGTGACCACTCAGTTACACCACGCCCCGGGACTTGACCACGCGTACCTCCGCCTTCACGTCGGCCATGCGCAGTCTAGAGACAGACTCCACCCCGCATCAGCCGATCTGCGTACGCACGCCCTCACTCGCCGAATTCGTCGCCGGCATTCGCGTTTCAAAGCTCCCGCCCAAACCGCCAACACCCCGTGCGGGCACGCGCCGGACCTCCGCCCACCTCGAGCACAACCGCACCCGCCGCCTCACGCACCACCCCGCCACATCACGCACCACCCGCCACGAGCAGACCTACCGGAGAACCACCCCCGCCACGAACCGAGGTGTGGCAGACCCGCCGGGCCTGCAGAGACCTACGCCGCGTCGAACGTGACTGCACCCCCGCCACATCACGCACCGCCTCCACCATGAGCAGACTTGCCGCAGAACGACCTTCGCCGCGCAGTCGACCTGCCGCAGGCCCCCTCCACCACGAGTCGATGCTCCACAGAGCCACACCCGCCACCAGCCGACGCGCGGCAGATCCGCCCCCACCAGGAACCAACCCCTACGCCGCGTCGATCGCGACCACACCTCGCCGGATCGCGCGGACGGCCTTTGCCGCCGTCGCGGCGACCTCTGGATCGTCGGCGCTGCCGTGAATCTGATCGAGCAGATCGATCACCTGCCTGCACCAGCGCACGAAATCGCCTGCCGACAGCGGTGCGGCCTGGTCGCCGCTGGCGAGCAACGACTCGGCCAACCCGTCGCCGCGCGCCCATTTGTGCACGCCGGTGACGAACCCGAGGTCGGGTTCCCTGGTTGGCGGAAGCTTGTGCCGCGCTTCGTCGGACCGCAGCTCGGACCACACCTTGATGGTCGCACCGATGGCCCGCCGGATCGGCTCGGTCGGGCCGGTCGGGCCGAGATACCCACCGTCCTGGCGAGATTCGAACACGAGCACCGAAACGACGCCGGCCAACTCGGCGGGCCCGAGCCCACGCCACAGTCCTTGCCGCAGGCATTCGGCAACGAGCAGATCGCTTTCCGAGTAGATCCGGGCGAGCCTGCGCCCGTCCGCGGTGACCTCGGCGTCCTGCACGAACCCGCGTTCCTCCAGCAATCCGAGGATCCGATCGAAGGTCCGCGCCAGCGAGTTGGTGGTCGCGGCAACCTGCTGGCGCATCGACTCGGTTTCCCGCAGCAGTCGGTTGTATCGCTCGCCGACGCGCGCCATCTGCTCCCGATCCGCGCGGGTGTGCACCGGATGCGACCGCAAACTGCGCCGCAGCGTGGCCAGTTCCCGATCGTCGGCCGCCGAGGAACGCTTGCCGCGCCGCGGCCTGCCCGGCGCCGAAATTCCGGTGCTGCGCAACGCGGAAGCCAGATCGCGGCGCGCCTGCGCGGTGCGGTGATCGACTCGCCGCGGCAGCCGCATATGCCCCAACGGTTCGGCGGGCACCGGGAAGTCGGCCACCGACACCCGTCCGGCCCACTTGTCGATGGTGAGCACCAACGGCCGCGGGTCTCCCGGCGTCGCATCGGGTTCGAGGATCACCGCGAGCCCGGCCCGCCGCCCGGACGGAATCGCCACCACGTCACCGCGCCGCAACGCCGTCAACGCGTTGACCGCCGCACCGCGCCGATCGGACCGCCCCTGCTGTTCGAGCTGCCGTTCCCGCTGCTTGATCCGCTCGCGCAGCGAAATGTATTCCAGGAACCCACCATCCGCGCCACCGAGCTGATCGCGCAGCTTGCGCAGCGCCGCCTCGTTGCGTTCGATACCGCGCACCAGCCCAACGACCGAGCGATCGGCCTGGAACTGCGCGAACGAACGCTCCAGGAGTGCCCGCGATTCGGCGGCGCCCATCCGGTCGATCAGGTTGATCGACATGTTGTAGCCGGGCCGGAACGAGCTGCGCAGCGGATAGGTCCGCGTAGACGCGAGGCCGGCGACCGCACTGGTGTCGACCTCGGGCTGCCACAGCACCACCGCGTGACCTTCGACGTCGATGCCGCGCCGCCCGGCACGACCGGTCAGCTGCGTGTACTCGCCAGGCGTGAGCTCAGCGTGCGATTCGCCGTTGAACTTGACCAGCCGCTCGAGCACCACCGTGCGCGCAGGCATGTTGATGCCGAGAGCCAGTGTCTCCGTAGCGAATACGGCACGCACCAGGCCTTTCACGAACAGTTCCTCGACCGTGTGCCGGAACGCGGGCAGCATGCCTGCGTGATGCGCGGCCAGCCCGCGGTGCAGCGACTCGCGCCACTCCCAGTACCCGAGCACCTCGAGATCCGCCTTGGGCAGGTCGCCGGTGTGCTTCTCGATGATCGCGTCGACCTCGTCGCGCTCACCGTCGCGACTCAGATCCAGCCGAGACCGTAAGCACTGCGCCAACGCCCCATCGCAGCCTGCCCGGCTGAAGATGAACGTGATCGCGGGCAGCAACCCCTCTTCGTCCAGCTTGGCCAGCACCTCGGGCCGCGGCAACGGGCGGAAGTCCCGGCGCGGCCCACCACGTCCATTACGCGGACCATTCCAGCTGTTCGCCCGATCCGCCAACTCGCGCTGCTTGATGAACCGCACCAGGTCACCGTCGACGAGCACCTTCTGATCGGTGGATTCGGTGTCGAACAGGTCGAACATCCGCCGACCAACCATCACGTGCTGCCACAGCGGCACCGGCCTGGTCTCATCGACCACCACCGAGGTGTCGCCGCGCACGGTCTCCATCCACGCGCCGAACTCCTCGGCGTTGCTGACTGTCGCGGACAGGCTGACGAGCCGCACGTCGGGTGGCAGATGCAGGATCACTTCCTCCCACACCGCGCCGCGGAACCGGTCGGCGAGGTAGTGCACCTCGTCCATCACCACGAACGACAACCCGCGCAGCGCGTCCGAGGACGCGTACAGCATGTTGCGCAGCACCTCGGTGGTCATCACGACCACCGGCGCGTCCGGGTTGATCGACTGGTCGCCGGTGAGCAGCCCGACGCTCTCGCGGCCGTACCGCTCGGTGAGATCGGCGAACTTCTGGTTGGACAGCGCCTTGATCGGTGTCGTGTAGAAGCATTTGCCGCCGGCGGCGAGCGCGAGATGGACCGCGAATTCGCCGACGACGGTCTTGCCTGCCCCGGTGGGCGCACAGACGAGGACGCCGTGCCCTTCTTCGAGTGCCGCACAGGCGGTGCGCTGGAAGGGATCCAAGCTGAACTTCAGCTCGGCGGAAAACTTCGCTAGTTCGCCCGTGTGCGACCGGTGATGTGTCACCGTCAGAGGGTATCGGAGTAGTCCGACGTCGAGCCCGTAGTTTTCTCTCGGGGTGTCATGATCGTTTCGGTGGGCGCGATCGGATCCGGGCCGCTGATCGAGGACGCTTCCTCGTCGGAGAGTGCGGCAAGATCCTCGGCTTCCTTACGGGCCTTGCGAATGTCGTTGATCCGGGAGAACTGGATCGCGACCTCGAACAGCACCGTCAGCGCCAGCGCGAGCGCGAGCATGGAGAACGGATCCTGCGGGGTGATGATGGCCGCGAAAACGAAGAGCCCGAAGGTGATTCCGCGCCGCCACGCCTTCAGTCGCGCATACGTGAGCACCCCGATGAGGTTCAAACCGATGATCAGCAGCGGAGTTTCGAAGCTGACGCCGAAGATGACGAGCAGTTGGATGATGAAGCCGAAGTACTGCGAACCGCTCAGCGCGGTGATCTGCACGTTGCTGCCGATCGAGAGCAGGAAGCTCAACGCATGCGCGACAACGATGTAGGCGAGCGCGGCACCGGTCACGAACAGGACGGTGCCCGAGGACACGAAGCCGACCGCGTACTTGCGTTCCTTCGCGTACAGGCCCGGCGTGATGAACGCCCACACCTGGTACAGCCACACCGGCGCGGCGAGCACGATGCCCGCGGTCATGCCGACCTTCAAGCGCAACGTGAACTGTTCGAATGGCGCGGTGGCCAGCAATCGGCACGCCCCGTCAGGGCTGATCGACGCGCGCGACGACGCGGGCAGCGAACAGTAGGGCCCGCGGAGAATGTCGCCGAGGCTGGAGACGCCGAGGAAGCCGTACTCGTACCAGATGAATCCCAGCACCGTGGTGACGATGACCGCGGCGATCGACACGAGCAGCCGGTAGCGCAGCTCTTGGAGATGCTCGACCAACGACATGGTGCCGTCAGGGTTGGTCCTGCGCTTGCTGCGCCGGGGATCGAACGGGATTCGCATTGTCGGTGATTGCCCCTGGGTCGGAGTGCCTCGCTCAGCGCGGCAACAGCACTATGCCCGGAGTGAGTTTCCGCACTCCGCCATGAGCGGGCCCGTCAGCGGCCCCGCTCCGCTTACTCGATCGAACGACTCAGAGCGACTTCGGCTCGGCCTGGGGCTGCGGGGCGACCGAGGGGGTCACCTGCTGCGCAGGCGGCAACTGCTGCTGCGGCTGCGCGGGCTGCTGGGCGGGAGCAGGCGCGTCGGCGTCCTTGCCCTCGCTCTGCATCTGGCTGACCTCGCTCTTGAAGATGCGCAACGACCGGCCCAAGCTGCGGGCCGCGTCGGGCATCCGCTTGGCACCGAAGAACATCACGAAAACGACCGCAATGATCAGCCAGTGCCAGATGCTCAGACTGCCCATGATTGTTACCTCCCAAGACTGGTGATGGTTCTGATGCTACCGGAGGGTGACATGCGTCAACGCCACCGTCCGCGCTGTTGGCCCGGTGTTTGCCGAACCGATGGCGCTGTCTCAATGCTGGGCCGCGTCGGCGGCCCGCAGCTCGTCGAGCAGTTCCGCGCCGGTCCAGGTGCGCCGGTCACCCTGTTCGGCCGCGACGATCAGTTCGATGAGCCGCTGATTCACCGGCGTCGGCATGCCGACCATCGCGCCGAGACCCACGATTTCGCCGCAGAGCCAAGAGATTTCGGTCTTCCGGCCGAGCGCGAGATCATCGGCCATCGAGGAGCGCGCCATCGGGTCGACGGCGAGCACCCGCCCGAACACCCGCCGGAACACACCGTCGGGCACGGGCAGCAGCATCGTGACCAGTTTGGGCGGTAACGGCGTCAATCGAGCGGGCGTGATGCGGGCCCGCTGCATCACCGCGAGCGCTTCCCGCTGGGCCAGCGCCAGGCAGCGACGATAGTTCCGGTCGCCGAGTTCCTCGCGCAGCGGCCGCCCCGACAGCGCGTTGATGGGATTGTTCAGGTTCAGCAGCAGCTTGGCCCACTGCACGGGCCGCAGGTCGGCGTGGCGGCGCAGCGCGAGGCCGGCCTGCTCGAAAACCCCGAGGAACGGCGCGAGCCCCGGATCATCCTGCACCGCGAGCCCACCCTCGGTGCCGCGATGGAATCGGCCGCCTTCGTGATGCACCACGTTGAACATGACCATGCCCGCCAGCACCACACAGTGCGGCAGGATCTCCCGGATCACCGTGTCGTTGCCGATGCCGTTCTGCAAACTCAGCACTACGGTGCCTGGCCGGATCTTGCCGGTCAGCTCGCGCACGGCGTCGGCGGTGGCCGCCGATTTCACCGTGACCAGCACCAGGTCGGCCGAGCCGACGTCGTCCGGCTCGGTGGCCACGTGGCAGCGCGCGCTCGGCAGCGCGTCGTCGCCGCCGTCGAGGTCGGTGAGCCGCAGTCCGAACTCGGTGACCTCGTCCAGCATTCGGCGCCTGCCGACGAAGGTGACGTGCGCGCCTGCCACGCCGAGCTTGCCGCCGACGAAGAGGCCGATGCTGCCCGCACCGACCACCAGCACGCGGCTGGTCACGTCCGGCCTGCTTGCGGCCGTCGGCGAATGATCATCGAGCCTCCTCGAATCCGGCTTCGGCGTACGCGGCGAGCGCGGCGTTGGAACGCTCGCGCACCGCGGCGACCAGCTCGGGCGGACCGAGCACGGTGACGCCGGAGCCGAAGCCGAGCAGCAGTCGCGCCATCCAGTCCATGGTGGCGAACCGCATCGTCGCCTCCAGGCTGCCGTCCGGGTGCACCGCGAGCCGATGCATTGGGTACTGATCGAGTACCCAAGCGTAGTCGGCGCGAATTCGCAAGCGGGCCAAGGGAACCGCAGGATCGTCCTGGAACAGGTCGAGCGCGGCGGACTCCTCCCTGGCATGGCTCGGCGCCCTTGCCGGTTCGTCGAGCTCGGTCGCGCCCTCGATCCGGTCGAACCGGAACAGGCGAACACCCTCGGCCTGCCTGCACCACGCCTGTAGGTAACTGTTGTTGTCCACCAAGACAATTCGAATCGGATCGACCACCCGCTCCGAGACGACGTCGCGGCTCGCCGAGTAGTAGACCAGCCGTAACGCACGCTGCCTGGCCAGCGCCGAGCGAACCGTGGCGACGGCGGGCGCCTCGACCGGCGGCGTCCGCGCACCGTTCGATTCGGGCACCGACCCACCGGCGATGGCCGATTCGATCTTGGCGATCGCCGCGTGCGCCGCAGTCGGATCGACCATGCCTGGCATGTCGACGATCGACCGCAGCGCAACCAGCAGCGCGGTCGCCTCGGTGGAGGTCAGCCGCAGCGGACGGTCGATGCCTGCGGAGAAGGTGACCTCGATGCTCTCCTCGGAGAACGACAGGTCGATCAGATCGCCTGGCCCATAGCCGGGCAGGCCGCACATCCAGAGCTGATTCAAATCGCTCATCAACTGCTTGGAGGTGACGCCGAGATCGGCGGCAGCCTCGACAGCGCTGATACCCGGATGCGCGATGAAGTACGGAATCATGTTGAGCAGCCGCGAAAGCCGAACCGAAAGACGAGAATTCACGCGGTGACCTCCGTGCGGTCGAACACCGAGCGTAACCGGGCGACCACATCGGTGCGCAGTTCGTCCGGGGCGAGCACGACCGCGTCGGGGCCGAGCCCGGTGATCAGCCGCGCCACCCAGTCGCGGGAACGGACCGGCAGCTCGATGATCGAACCGGCGCGGCCACCGATGGTGCGCTCGCCGGTGACCTGGCCGATCCGGCGCAGCTCACGCCCGCGGCCCTCGGCCACCCACACGGTGGCGGTGCCGCTGACCGGCGCCGA
The DNA here is from genome assembly GCF_043197455.1 of Nocardia sp. NPDC049149. NCBI lineage: Bacteria > Bacillati > Actinomycetota > Actinomycetes > Mycobacteriales > Nocardiaceae > Nocardia > Nocardia sp. NPDC049149. The sequence goes on along the minus strand of NZ_JBICTD010000006.1, from coordinate 765,576 downwards.
GCTGGTGACCCGATCGACGATCGCGCGCACGTCGACACCGTCCGGTTTGCTCACCGCGTTCTCGGGTCCGTACGGGGTGACGTCGTCGCCGATCCTGGACAGCCGGAAGCTGCGCACCGCGTCGCGATCCCGATCGTGCCCGACCAGATACCAGCGGCCGTGATGGGTCACCACACCCCACGGCTCCACATCACGCATCAGATAAGGGGCGTTGATCGCGCCGCGATGCTCGAACCGCACCGCCTGCCCCGCGTCGATCGCGGCGAGCAGCTTGCCGAGCACCGGCTCGGAGCCACGGGTGCGCGCAGGCACCGCGGGGACCGACGCGACAGCGGCATCGGTTTCCACGTGAATGCCCGCCGCGCGCAACTTGAGCAGCGCACCCTCCGCGGCCGCGGCCAGCTCCGGCGACTCCCACATCTGCACCGCGACCGCGACGGCGGCCGCCTCCTCGTCACTCAAATCAATCTCGGGCAGCTCGTAGGCGTCCCGGTTGATCCGATAACCCTCGACCGTCGAGTACCGGCTCACCGGCCCGATCTCCAGGGGAATGCCCAGGTCGCGCAGCTCGTTCTTGTCTCGCTCGAACATCCGGCTGAATGCCTCGTCGCTGGCGGACTCCTCGTACCCCGCGACGCTGTCCCGGATCCGCTCCGCGGTCAGGAACTGCCGGGTCGACAGCAGCGCGATGACCAGATTCATCAGCCGCTCGACCTTGGATATCGCCACCCGATAGAGGGTAATCGGCCGCGCACCCCCCGTGCGCGTCGGCGCGCGTTTCACTCGACCATATGTGCGTGCGCACCCTGTCACGCAGGCCCGTCACGGCAGAATTGGCACCATGATCATCGCTTTCTCCGTGTCCCCGCTCGGCACCGGCGTCGATGTCGGACGCGCGGTCGCCGAAGCCGTCCGGGTGGTGCGCGCCAGCGGGCTGCCGAATCGCACCGACGCCATGTTCACCACCCTCGAGGGCGAATGGGATGAGGTCATGGCCGTCGTCAAACAGGCCACCGACGCGATCCTCGCCGTAGCACCGCGCTGCAGCCTGGTCCTCAAAGCCGACATCCGCCCCGGCGTCACCGACGCCATGACCTCGAAGATCGAGAGCGTGGAGCGCTATCTCGCCGAATGAGCCCTACTCGGAAACCTGTGTCTGCTGATAGCACACCAGCTTCCACTCGCCACCCGCCTGCACATAGACACTCGACATGATCCCCCGAAACGCAGGCTCCGCCCCTTCGCGATAGGCGACGCCGGTGTAGACAAGCACCTTGCTGTCCACACCGGCATCGATCACAGACGGCTCGAGAATCTCATAGGTCCGCCACGGCGGCGAATCCTTGAGCGCGGCAACCACTCCGGCCCGATCAAGCACCATCCCATTGGCAAGCACCATCACCGCATCCCCGGTCATCAAAGACCCGTAGAAATCGGCCGCTGTGCCGTCGCACAGCGAGTCCCATCCCCTACGCTCAACATCGAGCAGCTCGTTCAGGAGTTCCGTCTCAGCCATAACTCCACGGTAGGCACGAACCGGCCACCTGACACCCATGCAGAGCGAACGAGCGGCAGGTTCTACATCGAGGCGATGAGGCGGTCTACTCGTTCGTCGACCGAGCGGAACGGGTCCTTGCAGAGGACGGTGCGTTGGGCTTGGTCGTTCAGCTTCAGGTGGACCCAGTCGACGGTGAAGTCGCGGCCTGCTTCCTGGGCGGCGGTGATGAAGTCGCCGCGGAGTTTGGCGCGGGTGGTTTGGGGTGGGGTGTCGACGGCGGCGTCGACGGCCTCGTCCTCGGTGATCCGCTTGGCCAGGCCCTTGCGTTGCAGCAGGTCGAAGACGCCGCGGCCGCGCTTGATGTCGTGGTAGGCCAGGTCGAGCTGGGCGATCTTCGGGTCGGACAGCTCCATGCCGTAGCGATCCTGGTAGCGCTGGAACAGCTTGCGCTTGATCACCCAGTCGATCTCGGTGTCGACCTTGGCGAAGTCCTGCGCCTCGACCGCGTCGAGGGTGCGGCCCCACAGGTCGACGACCTGATCGATCTGCGGATCCCGGTCCCGGTTACGCAGGTGCTCGACCGCGCGTGCGTAGTACTCACGCTGGATGTCGAGCGCGCTGGCCTGCCGTCCGCCCGCCAGCCGGACCGGCCTGCGACCGGTCAGATCGTGGCTGACCTCGCGGATGGCCCGAATCGGGTTGTCCAGCGCGAAGTCACGGAACGAGACACCGGCCTCGATCATCTCCAGCACCAGGGCGGCGGTGCCGACCTTGAGCATGGTGGTGGTCTCGGACATGTTCGAGTCGCCGACGATGACATGCAGGCGGCGGTATTTCTCCGCGTCCGCGTGCGGCTCGTCGCGGGTGTTGATGATCGGCCGCGAGCGCGTGGTCGCGGACGAGACACCCTCCCAGATGTGCTCGGCCCGCTGCGACAGGCAGAACGTGGCCGCCTTCGGCGTCTGCAGGATCTTGCCCGCGCCGCAGATCAACTGGCGAGTGACCAGGAACGGCAGCAGCACGTCGGAGATCCTGGAGAACTCCCCTGCGCGCACGACGAGGAAGTTCTCGTGGCAGCCGTAGGAGTTGCCCGCGGAGTCGGTGTTGTTCTTGAACAGGTAGATGTCGCCGCCGATGCCTTCTTCGGCAAGGCGCTGCTCGGCGTCGATCAGCAACTCTTCGAGGACCCGCTCGCCCGCTCGGTCGTGGGTCACCAGTTGGTGCAGGCTGTCGCATTCGGCAGTCGCGTACTCCGGGTGTGACCCGACATCGAGGTAGAGCCGAGCACCATTGCGGAGGAACACGTTTGAGCTACGGCCCCAGGACACCACCCGGCGAAAAAGGTACCGGGCTACCTCGTCGGGGGACAGCCGACGGTGACCGTGGAAGGTGCATGTCACACCGAACTCGGTCTCGATCCCCATGATTCGTCGCTGCACACTATCGACATTACAGCCATGTCATGCGCTTGCGTGGGCTGCTGACAACACGAACGCATACGTCTTCACAACGATTCGGTCCGGCATACCGGACATGAGGGATGAATCGCCTCGTCGCAGGCGCAGTTCGGGCCCGGGTTCGAGCGTCCGCACGATGCGCAACGCCCCTACCCGGGCCCGATACTTTGCTGTCGGTTGGCTACTCCGCTTCCGGAGTCTCCGCGGCGGGTTCCTCCGCCTTGGCCTTGCCCTTCTTGGCCGGGTTGAGCAGCTGTTCCAGCGCGGAATTGGTGACCCGGCGGAACGCCCGCCGTGGCCGCGCCTGCTCCAGCGCGGCGACCTCGAGCGAACTGACGCCGAGCACCCGCTTTTCCTTCTCCGCACCCTCGGGAACGCCTGCCTGCAGCGCCTGCACCGCGACCCGCAGTGCGCCTGCGAGATCGAGACCGGGCTTGTAGGAGGCCTTCAACGCGGTGAGGATCGGCTCGGTCGTGCCGCCCATCACCACGTATTCCCGCTCATCGACGATCGAGCCGTCGAAGGTGATCCGGTACAGCACCGACGTCGGCGTCTGCTCCGGGTAGCCCACCTCCGCCACACAGATCTCCACCTCGTAGGGCTTGAGCTGATCGGTGAAGATCGAGCCGAGCACCTGGGCATAGGCGTTGGCCAAGGCCCGACCGGTCACGTCGCGGCGGTCGTACTGATAGCCGCGAATATCGGCCTGCAGGATGCCGCTGCGGCGCAGATTCTCGAACTCGTTGTACTTGCCGACCGCGGCGAAACCGACCCGGTCGTAGAGCTCACTCACCTTGTGCAGCGTCGCGGACGGGTTCTCCGCGACGAACAGCACACCCTTGTCGTACACCAGCACCACGACGCTGCGACCCCGAGCGATGCCCTTGCGGGCGAGCTCGGTCTTGTCGCGCATGATCTGCTCGGCCGACGCGTAATACGGCAGTGTCATGCGCTGGCACTCCCTTCCTCAGCCGCCTGGCGGTCTGCCACGATCCCGCGGGCGATCGCCTCCAGCCGGTCGTCGGTCACCTCGACCGCGCCTTCGGCGTCGATGGTGATCGCCGTCGGGTAGATCCCGCGCAGCAGATCGGGACCACCGGTGGCGGTGTCGTCGTCGGCCGCGTCGACCAGCGACTCGACGGCGATGCGCAACGCGCGCTCCTGATCAATTCCCTTGGCATACAACTTCTTCAGCGCGGACTTGGCGAAGACCGAACCCGATCCCACCGCGGCGTAACCAAACCGCTCCTCGCTGCGTCCACCCACCACATCGAACGACACGATGCGGCCCACTTTGTCCTGATCGGTGGCGTTCGGGTCGAAACCGACCAGCATCGGCACCACCGCCAGGCCCTGCAGGGCCGCGGGCAAGTTCTCGCGCACCATCTTCGACAGCTTGTTGGCCTTGCCGTCGAAGGTCAGGGGCACGCCCTCGAGCTTCTCGTAATGCTCCAGCTCCACCGCGAAGATCCGCACCATCTCGACGGCCATGCCCGCGGTGCCTGCGATGCCGGCCGCGGAGAAGCTGTCGGTGATGTAGACCTTCTCGATGTCCCTGCTGGCCAACAGGTTTCCCTGTGTGGCCCGCCGGTCACCCGCGATGAGCACACCGCCGCGGTAGCTCACCGCGACGATCGTGGTGCCGTGCGGTGCGATGTCCTTCGCGGACGTCGCACCGAGCCCTGCGCCGTCGATCGTCCCGAACTTGTTGCCAGGCAACATGTCCGGTGCGTGCATACGGAGGTATTCGGAGAAGGACGAGAGGGCGTACCCCAGGTGGAGACGCGAGGGGTCACCTACTGTCACTGGCCGCCTTTCTGAACATACGCACGGACGAAGTCTTCGGCGTTCTCCTCGAGCACATCATCGATCTCGTCGAGCAGGTCGTCGGTTTCCTCCGCAAGCTTCTCGCGGCGCTCCTGACCGGCGGCGTCTACACCGTCCGGGCCCTCATCCTCGTCGCCGCCCCCGGCGCGCTTGGTCTGCTCTTGTGCCATGGCAGCCGACCTCCTCTGTCCTCATCATGACCGGAGCTCAATTTTCGAGCACGGCTCCGATCATGAGCAATGTCCGTGCCCGTCCTTCAACACTACCCAGCCTCCCCGACACCATGTCGTATTCCGTACGGATATGGAATCGAGTCGGTACCGGGCAGTTGATCAAGTTGTGAGCTGTTCCACAAGATCGGCGGCGGTGGTCACACCGTCGAGCAGCTTGCCGACATGCGCCTTTGTGCCGCGCCTCGGCTCGAGCGTCGGGATGCGCACCAGGGAGTCGCCGCCGAGGTCGAAGATCACCGAATCCCAGCTCGCCGCCGCGATATCGGCGCCGAACCGGCGCAGGCATTCGCCACGGAAATAGGCCCTGGTGTCGGTGGGCGGGTTGGTCATCGCGTCGAGCACCTGCTGCTCGGTGACCAGCCGTTTCATCGAGCCACGGGCCACCAGGCGGTTGTAGAGACCCTTGTCCAGCCGCACGTCGGAGTACTGCAGATCCATCAGGTGCAGCTTCGGCGCCGCCCAGCCGAGACCCTCGCGCTGGCGCATGCCCTCGAGCAGGCGCAGCTTGGCAGGCCAGTCGAGCAGGCTCGCGCATTCCATCGGGTCGCGCTCGAGCAGATCGAGCACCATCGCCCAGTTCTCGATGATGTCCTGGACCCGCTTGTCGTCGTTGCCGGTCCGATCGACGAACTTGATCACCCGATCGAGGTAAACCCGCTGCAGGGCAAGCCCGGTGAGCTCGCGGCCGTCGGTGAGCGCGACGGTGGCGCGCAGGGTCGGGTCGTGACTGATCGTGTGCACGGCGGTGACCGGGCGGGCCAGCTGCAGATCGGACAGATCCTCGCCTGCCTCGATCAGGTCGAGCACCAGCGCGGTCGTGCCGACCTTGAGATAGGTGGACATCTCGGCCAGGTTGGCGTCGCCGATGATGACGTGCAGCCTGCGGTACTTGTCCGCGTCGGCGTGCGGCTCGTCGCGAGTGTTGATGATGCCGCGCTTGAGCGTGGTCTCCAGGCCGACCTCGACCTCGATGTAGTCGGCACGCTGGGACAGCTGGAAGCCCGCGTGGTCGCCGGACTGGCCGATGCCGACCCGGCCGGACCCGGTGATCACCTGACGCGAGACGAAGAACGGCGTCAGGCCGAGGATGATCTGGTTGAACGGGGTGTCGCGGCTCATCAGGTAGTTCTCGTGGGTGCCGTAGGAGGCGCCCTTGCCGTCGACGTTGTTCTTGTACAGCTGCAGCCGCGGGGCGCCTGGCACGCTCGACGCGTGCCGCGCAGCGGCCTCCATCACCCGCTCGCCCGCCTTGTCCCAGATGACCGCGTCCAGCGGGTCGGTGACCTCCGGTGCGGAGTACTCGGGGTGCGCGTGGTCGACGTAGAGACGGGCGCCGTTGGTCAGGATCATGTTCGCCACGCCGACCTCGTCGGCGTCGATCACCGGCGCAGGCCCGTTCATCCGGCTCAGATCGAAGCCGCGCGCGTCGCGCAGCGGCGACTCCACTTCGTAGTCCCAGCGAGTGCGTTTCGCCCGCGGCACACCCTCTGCCGCGGCATAGGCGAGCACGGCCTGCGTTGAGGTGAGGATCGGGTTGGCCGACGGCTCGGTTGGGGTCGAAATGCCGTACTCGACCTCGATTCCGATGATGCGCTGCATGGGTCGAGCCTATCGGGCACCTCGGACGGTGTCCGTCGGCAGCCTGCGCCGCGCGCGGCGCGGGGTGGCATTCATACCTTTGGGCTTTCGAATTCATACCACCGGTGGTACTTCCGGAGGACCTGCCCGGCCGCCGTCACCGGTGATAGTCGACCCATGTCCGAATCTCTAGCCGATCCGCAGGCCGAAACCACGGCGCGGCATCCGGCTGCCGCGCCGCTGCCGAAAACCACGAAAACCACTGGGTCGAGCCGCGGCCGGGTGGTCGCGCTCGACGTGCTGCGCGGTATCGCGATTCTCGGCACCCTCGGCACCAATGTCTGGATCATGACCGACCGCGAGGGCCTCGTCGGCTACCTCGACGAACTGATCGAGCCCGCGACCGGCTGGATATGGGCCGAGCGGGTGCTGCAGCAGCTGGCACAGGGCAAGTTCCTCGGGCTGCTCACCATCATGTTCGGCATCGGGCTCGCCATTCAGCAGGCGTCGGCGCAGCGTGCTGGGCGACGCTGGCCCGGCAAGTATCCGATCCGCGCCGGGCTGTTGTTCTTGGACGGCGTGCTGAACTTCGTGTTCGTCGCGGAGTTCGACGTGCTGATGGGGTACGCGCTCACCGGTCTGGTCGTCGCCTTCATTCTCGTGACAAGCGAACGGGCGCAACGTCGTTGGCTGATCGTCCAGGCGAGCATTCATGTCGCGATGCTCACTCTCATGGCGGTTGCCATGGCGTCGGACCCGGACAGCGCGTCCACGAAGAGCACAGGGCCGCAGCACACCACGGTGTACGCGGACGGGTCTTTCTGGGACCTCGTGATATTCCGCCTGCAGAACGCGGCGCATTTCCGCATCGAAACGATCTTCGTGTTCCCCATGTCGATCGCGTTGTTCCTGCTCGGTGCCCGCCTGTACCGGGGAGGAATCTTCCAGCCGGAGGGCGCGCGGACCCGGAAGCGGTTGCTGCTCATCGGTTTCGGCATCGCCTTGCCGATCGACCTGATCGCGGGGGTCGCGGGCAACGGCCAGTTCTTCGTCTTCACCCGCTACGGCACCGCCCCGTTCGTCGCACTCGGCATTCTCGCGCTGGTCGCCGAGTTCTACTTGCGCCGAACACATGTCGGCTTCGTCGGGCGTCGGCTCACCGAGGTCGGACGCTCTGCGTTGAGCTGCTACATCCTGCAGAACCTGGTGGCGTCGTTCTGCTGCTACGGCTGGGGTCTCGGCCTGGCCGCGCGCGTCTCCCCCGACGCCAAGGTCCCGTTCACCGTCGGCATCTACCTGCTGGTGTCGCTGATCATCATTGCGGGCGCGCACCTCTGGTTGCGCCGCTTCGATCGCGGACCGGTCGAGCTGCTGTGGAACCGCAGCTTCGAGCTGCTTACCGGCGGAAAAGCCTGATGGTCAGTGCGAATTGGCTGATTCGGGACGGCAGTCGACGGGGTGGACGGACTCCTGCTCGGTCAGGAGCTCGAAGTCGTCGGTGCTCACCCCGACCTCCAGGTTGGCGACGTGACCGGCGACGTCGAACTCGACCGTCCCCGTCATGCCTGCGCCGGTGAATTCGAGCAACCGGTAGTTCTCCAGGAACTCGGTGACCAGGCCGCGCCTGCTCAGATAGCTCTGCACCGCGCGCCGATAGTCGGTCAACGGTAAAGCGTTGACGCCGTGGGCGAGTACCCGCGCGAGGCCGGCCGCGGTCGGCGCGGGCAACTCGAACTCGGGGTGCTCGACCAGGAACGCCACGCAGGTGTCGTCGGTGACTCCGCAGTAGGAACTCCAGTGTCCGGAAATCACTTTCGCGGCGTCGGCGAGCAGCGTGGCAACCTGATGCGGCTCGGGCGCGGCCTTGCCGAGCGCGATCGGCATTTCCGCGGCGGTCAATTCGGCGACGCCATAGCGGACGCCGAACTCGCGCACCATTTTCGCGACCGCGATCAGCGGCGGCGCGAAGCCCCACGGATTCGCCCATGCCCACAACCAGGTGTCGCCGTCGCTGGTGCCGACGAGGTGAAAGTCGGTGCAGACGAAAGTGCGGTCGGCGCCGATGAATTCGAGCCGAGGCGCCTCCATGTCGGCCTGCCACCGGTGCGCGCCGAGCAATTCCTCGACATGTAGCCGGTGCTCGAGCGACAGCAAACTCGCGTCGTCGAGCAGCCGCGTCAAGGGCACAGGTTCGGACACCGGCAACAGCGTAGTCAATGCGCTCCCCCTCGTATGTATCGTCCGGTGCCACTAGTTTCATGTGGTGACGTTCGTCGACCGATATCCGTTGCTGCACACCCCCACCCACTGGGACTGGGGCGATATGGACGTCCAGTTCTCCACCGATCCGCCACCCGACGAGTTGGTCACCAACATCCACGCCGTCTGCTTCGCCGGCGACGCTGTCGTGCTGTGTCGCGACGACCGCGACGTCTGGATGCTGCCCGGCGGGACCCGCGAAAAGGGTGAATCCATCGATGAATGCCTGCGCCGGGAACTGCGCGAGGAAGCGGGCGCTCGGCCCACCGGTCCGGTCCGCTGGCTCGGCGCGCACTACGCCACCAGCAATCTCGCTGCCCCCTTTCGCGATTGGCAACCGCACCCGCACAAGGCCTGGCTCTGGTGTGCCGTCGATGTCGTGCTCGATTCCGCCCCTACGAACCCCGACGACGCGGAACACATTGTCGAGGTTCGCGCACATCCCCTGAGCGAGGCCATCCGCCTCGCCCGCACCGACGGAGATCATATGGCCGAGTTGATCGCTCTCGCAGTCGAACTGCATCGTCCGGCGGACAACGCAGGTCGACCGGGCGAATGAAAGACTCGGTCTGAATTATTCGGCGCGCAAGGCTTCCGGACGTGCGAGCAGATCTCCGACGACCGCGTCGCGCTCGAGCGGCACGCCGAGGCTGCGGGCGTTGCCTTCGAAGAGGGCGAGCACCGATTCGGTGAGAATGCCCTCGACCTGGTCCGAGGCGAGGACGCTCGCGGAGTCGGCGCGCCAGCTGTTGACGACGCCGTCGACGAATCCGATGATCCCGAACGCCATCGGACGGGCCCGGCCCTGGTCGATACCGAAGCGGGACAACCAGATCGCGAACAGGTCGGCAAGCCTGCTGCCGATCTGGTCGCGGGCGCCTGCGAGCGAGGAATCGCCCTGCGGCACCGGACCGCTGATGAAGCGGTGCAGGTTCGGGTGCCGTTCCACCCAGCGGACGTAGGTGCCGACGGCCCCGCGCACCGCGTCCGCCACGGTGCCGTCGGGGTGCAGCGTCGGCATGATCTGCGCGAGCAACGAGTCCAGGATCTGGCGACGGATCTGCTCGTCCAGGTCGGTGCGCCCGTCGAAGTGGCGGTAGACGACCGGCCTCGGCAGGTTCAGGCGGTCGGCGATCTGCTGGACGGACACGTCGTCGCCGTGTTCCTCGATGGCGGTGATGGCCGCGTCGATCACGTCGGCCCGGCGGCGGGCCTTGTGCCCATGCCAGCGGGTGGCGCGACCGTCGGCGACGGGATGCTCGGGGTTTCCGCTGGTCGGTGTCACAGAATCACGATACCCGCAGGACGGTTGACTGCTACATATTGTCTCACTAATCTGAGTGTGACGCCTTGTATCGGTTAAACGACGGAGTTGGAGAGCAGTCATGGGCAACGAGGCCGCACTGATCCCCGAAGAATCGTTCGCGCAGCGCCTGTTGACCGGGTCGGTGAAGAAGTCCTACGACCCCGTGGTCGACATGGACTGGGACGCACCACTGGACCCGGTCAAACTCTTCCTCCCCGCGGAGGTGGTTTCGCTGTACGGCACGGCGCTGTGGGAGTCGATGACCCCGCAGCAGCGCCGCGAACTCTCCCGCCAGGAACTGGCGAACGTGCTCTCGGTCGGCATCTGGTTCGAGAACCTGCTCAATCGGCTGCTGCTGCGCGAACTGCTCGCCGACGACCCCACCACCAGGCACTCGCACTACACGCTCATCGAAATGGGCGACGAGTGCAGGCACATGATGATGTTCGGCAAGCTGATCGACCGCATCGAGGCGCGCCCGTACTGGCCACGCCCGGCGGGCAGGCTGGCTATCGGCGTGCTGCCGCTGTTCCTGCGCGGCGCCATGACCTGGGTCGGCGCGCTGGTCGGCGAGGAGATCTTCGACGCGGTGCAGCGCCGCACCCTCGACGATCCCGAACTGCAGCCCTTGGTGTCGCGCGCGATGCGCATCCACGTCACCGAGGAGGCGCGCCACATCGGCTTCGCCAGGGACGCGCTCGCCCGCATGGTGCCGACCATGTCGCGGGCCGAATTGGCATACACCAGGCTGTGTGTCGCGATCGCCGCACCGCTGTTCGTCTATCTGCTCACCAATCGGCACATGTACACCCGTGCCGGTCTGGACGGCCGCGAGGCCAGGCGCATCGCCGTGAACAATCCGGAGGCGAAGCGGGTACTCGGCTCCGGCGCCGCGAATCTCGGTGTGTTCCTGCAGAAGCAGGGCCTGATCGGGCCGGTCGGCGAGTGGATCTGGCGCAAGCGCGGACTGCTGGCATGAGCCGACGCAACGAGCGGACGACCATCGCCGTCGGCCCGCCCGAAATCGTCATTGTCGGTGCCGATTTCGCGGGTCTCGAGCTGGCCGTCGAGCTGCGCGCGGCAGGCATCCACGACTTCGTCGTCGTCGAGAAGGCCGACGCCGCAGACGATCCGCGCCGCACCATCGACAAACACCGGCTACGCGAGCACCTGCGGCTGCGGGCCGAGGTGGTCACGCTGGACTTCGACGACGCGGACGATCGCTGGAATGTCGGGCTCGCCGACGGTAAGCGCTGGCGACCGCGGGTGGTCATGCTCGCCACCAACAGCCTTACGCTGCAGCACGAATGGCGGAAGGACACCGCAGGGTTCCTCGGCGTCGCCACGCACGGCTTCCCCAACATGTTCTCGATGCTCGGCCCGGACTCCGGCGGCGAACACCACTCGATCGCCTTCCTGGTCAAGGCGCAGGCTCGCTACATCCGCCAGTGCGTCGAGCTCTTGCGCCGGACCTCGAGCACCAGGATCGAGGTCCGCGCGGCCGTGCAGCACGAGTTCCACCGCCGCCTGCGCCTGCCAGGCGCGCGCATCTCCTACCGCCGCGCGATGCGCAAGCCGGACCCAGGCCACTACGACCTCACCGTCGCCGCGGATCGCGAACCGGCCCACGAGTATTCGGGCCCAGCGATGCTCGACGCCCCCGGCTCGCTGTTGCCGGTCACCGTCACGCTGAGCGGGCACGCCGATCCGATCGACGGCCGCTATCACTGGTACGGCCGAATCAGCACGGACGACGGCGCCGCGCTACCCGATCCCGGCCGCGCCGAAGTGCTGCTCACCTTGCCGGGCCACCACCCGACGGCGGGCCGACTCCAGGAGCGTGACCCCTGGGGCAATGTCCGCATCGTCGGCATCGGCGCGCCGCCGTTCCCGCTGGAGTCGGTGCCCGCGCACTGAGCGAATCGCGGCGGGGCGAACGCGATTCCGCGATTCGCACCGCCAGATCCGGGCATCGGCACAAACATTCGCCACTTCGTTCGGCATTCTGCCGATACCGCATGGTCGGCCGATGGGGTGGGCTGGATCACACGCAGGTGCACGGCACCGCACGATCCGGAAGGCCCTCATGAGATTGTCTCCGCCGCGGTGTACCGCGGTGAGCGTGCTGTGCTGCGCGCTCATCGTCGCCACCGCTCCGACGCACGCCGCCGCAGGCCCCGGGCAGACCTGGTACGTGACCGCAGCGGCACCGGCGGGCGGAAACGGCACGGAGACAGCTCCTTTCAACACCCTGCAGGCAGTCCAGCAGGCCTCGGGCGCAGGCGACACGATCGTGGTGCTCCCCGCACCGCTCGGCACGCCGCCCCTGGACGGCGGCATCGCCCTCAAACAGGGCCAGCGCCTGGTCGGCCGTACGGCATCGGGAAGCGTTGCGGCCATTGCGAATACCACCTCCGCCAACGACGGCGATGCCGTGCGCCTCGCGCCGGACACCGAGGTCCGCGACCTCACCGTCACCAGCGCACAGCGCGGCGGCATCTACGGCCACAACGTCGGCACGACGGTGATCTCGGGCAACACCGTCACCGCGACCAACCGCGCCTGCCACGACGGCTTCATCGTGCAGCCCTTCCCGCCGATGCTCGGCGTTCCGTTCGGCATGTCGCTCCCGGTGGCGCCGAATCTGGTCGGGCTGAACAACGGCTGGGCCGCCATCATGATCGACTCCGATCTCGGTGCAGGCGCACTGACCATCGAGCGAAACACGGTGCGCGACACCCCCTGCGGCGACGGCATCGACGTCCGCACCACCGGAACGGCCCGGGTGACGGCCACCCTCGCCGACAACCTGACCGAGAACATCAACCAGGGCCTCGCCAAGCTCTCGGTGCTCGCCATGGGCATGCAGAGCACCGGAACCTCCGCGCTCACCGCCACCGTGCGCGGCAACATCCAGCGCAACATCGCGCTGCCGGACAACGACCACCTCAATGCCGCCGCCGACAGCGAGGGCCTCTTCATCAACGCCGCCGAGCAGTCCCGCATGCGAATCACCATCGATCGCAACAGCTATCGACACGGCGGCGGCCACTTCTCCGCCAACGGCATCGAATTCGTCACCAGCAACGGCACGCCGGACAGCGAGGTCACGCTCACCAACAGCGAGTTCCTCGATGTGCCCGGCGACATCGTGGAGAACCTGAACCTCAGCGCCGAGGGCGCGCGCCACGTGATGACCATCGACGGATTGACCGCCTCGGGCTCCAGCTTCCCTGCAGCAGCACTGAACCCGATGGTCCCCGGCAACCTCGGCACCTGCCTGTTCTCGGCCAGCTTCGGCCGCGACAACACCACGGCGCTCACCCTGCGCAATGCCAGGCTGAACCGCTGCAGCGCCGACGGCATCGGCGTCTACGCCTATTCGCCCGACGGCCCAGCGCCCGCCAAACACACCATGAAGGTGGACATCGCGGATACCTCCATCGCCGAGACCGCCGTCGCCGACCTGCATGTCCGCACCGTCGGCGACCTGGCCGGGCTGACCGGCAAGATCGAACGCTCCCGCTTCGCTGGCCCCATCACCCTCGGTCGGTCCGGTGGCGCACTCGGGCCCGATTCGGTCCTCGATTTCGGCGGCGGACGCCTCGGCAGCACAGGCCAGAACTGCTTCACCCCGGTGACCGCGACCACCATGGCCGCACCCCCGCTACCACTCGACACCCCGGGTTCGTGGCCGGCCTGCAACTGAGAGGCGACTTTGGTCAAATGCACAATGTCGCGCGACACACTCTGCGCGTTTGCCGCTAGCGCGCACACCGACTCATGCGTTGTGCTTAAAGGTGACGATGAGGTCATCCGCGTCCCCACCGGGGCCCGTGTGACCTCAGCCCTTCACAAGCAGAGGTTCAGGTCTTGGTTTCATCGACAGTCCCGGCGCCCGCCCGCCCGGAGACGTTATGTGCGGCGTTCCAGTCAAATGTCGCGAAATACCCCGACGCGGTCGCCCTGCGCACGCTCGGCGGGGACATCTCGATCACCTGGCGCCAGTACGGCGACCGGGTGCGTGCCATCGCCACCGGCCTCGCCGCGCTCGGCGTCGGTTCCGGCGACACGGTGGCGCTGATGCTGACCAACCGCCCCGAATTCCACCTCTGCGACACCGCCGTGCTGCACGCAGGCGCGACACCGTTCTCGGTCTACAACACCAACCCGGTCGAACTGCTCGTTTATCAGTTCGGCAACGCGGGGAACAAGGTGGTGATCTGCGAGAAGCAGTTCGTGCCACGCGTCTTGGAGGCGGTGGACAAGGCGGCCGCGAACGGCTTCCACGTCGAGCACGTGATCTGCGTGGACGAAGCACCCGAGGGCACGATCGCGCTGTCCGATGTCGAACAGGGCGCGTCGGAGGATTTCGATTTCGACGCCACCTGGCAGGCCGTCAAGCCCGAGGACCTGCTCACCATCGTCTACACCTCCGGCACCACCGGCCCGCCGAAGGGTGTCGAGCTCACCCACACCAACTTCATCGAAAACGCCCGCGTCCTCGAACAATTCGGCGGCGGCGGCCCCGAGGACCGGGTGATCTCCTACCTCCCCGACGCGCACGCCGCCAACCGCTGGTTCGCGCACTACCTGACCATGCTCGAGGGCTGCCAGATCACCACCGTCCCCGACTTCAAGCAGGTCGCAGCGGCTTTGGCCGAGGTGCACCCGAGCGTGTTCCTCGGTGTGCCCCGGGTGTGGGTGAAAGTCAAAGGCGCACTGGAGGAACGGTTCGCCGCCGAGAGCCCGATCAAGCGCCGCCTGATCCACTGGGCGATCGGTGTCGGGCGCAAGAAGGCGCGAGCCGACTCCGACGGTGTCGCCCTCGGCGCGTTCGACAAGCTCCAGCATCGGTTGGCCGTGCGCCTGGTGCTCGCGTCCATCCTGGAGCGGCTCGGCTTGGACAAGGTCCGGGTCGCGGTCACCGGCTCGATCGCCATCCCGCCGGAGGTGCACGAGTTCTTCATCGGGCTCGGGCTGCCGCTGTGTGAGGGCTACGGCATGAGCGAGTGCACCGCGGGCGCCACCCTCAACGGACCCGAGCGGATCAAGATCGGTACCGTCGGCACCCCACTGCCCGGCGCCGAGGTCAGCCTGGCCGACGACGGCGAGGTGCTGATCCGGGGCAAGATGGTGATGCGCGGTTATCGTGGCGATGCGGCCAAGACCGCGGAGGCGATCGATAGCGACGGGTGGCTGCACACCGGCGATATCGGCACCATTGATGAGGACGGCTACCTGTCGATCATCGACAGGAAGAAGGAGCTCATCATCAACGCGGCGGGCAAGAACATGTCGCCCGCCAACATCGAGAATACGATCACCGACAACTGCTCCCTGATCGGCGCAGTGGTCGCGATCGGCGAGCAGCGCTCCTACAACACGGCGCTGATCGTGCTCGACCCCGACCTGGCCGCCGCGTTCGCCACGCGGCACAACCTGGCGGGCGCCACAGTCGCCGAGTTGTCCAAGGACCCGGTGATCCTGGCCGCGATCGAAGAGGGCGTCGCGGCCGCGAACAACAAGCTGTCCAGAGTCGAACAGATCAAGAAGTACATCGTGCTTCCCGAAGTCTGGGAGAACGGCAGCGACTACCTGACCGCCACCGGCAAACTCAAGCGCAAGCCCATAGCCAGCCATTACACGGATACCATCGAAGCTCTGTACTCGACATAAGTCCGGGAAGAAGACCAGCATGATGCCATCGCGGACACGGGTGTTCGACGATCTGCACCGGCGGACCGCGTCGATGCTAGACGGGTTCTACGCCGCGCTGCCGCCGTACCAGCGGCTGCCGCAATCCCTCGTGGAGACCGATTTCGCCCGCGGCACCAAGCTCAACGTCGACCTGTTCTTCGAATACCTGCGCCGCGGCGAGGAACCTTCGGAGGAAGACACCAGGGAACTCGTCGAGCTCGCGATGGATCGACTACGCGACGGCACCCCGCTGCCCGAGGTGCTCGAGCGTTATCGATTCGGCGCGACGTTCATCTGGGAGCGGTTACGCGCCTCGGCCACCCCGGCCGAACGCGAACTGCTGTTCGATGCGTCGTTGCTGCTGCTGCAGTACGTCACGCTGGTCACCTCCCGGATCGCCACCGCGGCCACCCAACGGGTGCACGACCCCCGCTGGGAGCTGCTCGAGCGCAGGCGCGGCATCGCCGACGCGCTGCTCACCGGGCGCGACCCGGTGGAGTGGGCGAACGATCCGGTGATTCCGGTGTCGGATGCCTTCCTCGTCGCGGTGTTCCGCCTGTGCGGCACCCGCGGCGGTCCCGCCTCGGCGCTGCGGCACCGGGTCGAGGCAATTCCCGGGGTGTTCCTGCGGCTGGACGCGGGCGGTTGGACCGCCCTCATCCCGCTGCAGCCCGGCGACGACGGCTCGGCCACGCTGTCCGCGCTCACCGCACGCCTGCCCGCGCAGGAGCCGAGCGAGCCGCCACCGTACTGGGTCGGCGTCGGCGCGGCGCGCAGCAAGGACGCGATCCCGGTCATGTACGCCGAGGCGCGGGTGCTCGCCGAGCTCGGCCGCTGCCTGGTCCGGCGCGAAGTACTGTGCCGCAGGCAGGATTTGCAGTTCGAGTACACGGTGGCGGTGAGCGACGCGGCCAGGCCGGGCCTGGCGTCGGTGCTCGCGCCGCTCGACGCGCAGCCGATGCTCGCCGAGACGCTCGAGGTGTTCGTCGACAGCGGCTTCAACCAGCTGGCGACGGCAAGGCAGCTCAACGTGCACCGAAACACGGTGACCTACCGGCTTTCTCGCGTGCACGAGCTGACCGGGCTCGACCCGCACCGCCCTGCCGACGCGATGACCTTGTCCGCCGCACGCCTGGCCAGGCGCCTCGAATCGGCCGCCTTCGCCCCGTAATCCCCACGTGGACAACATCTTTTAGTTACTTTCCCAATCGGTCGTCGTTCCGGCTGGCGGATTGCCCGTGTCGCGGCACCCCGTCTATGCGTTGTGCTGAATGACGACAACGAAGTCAGGCGTTGCCCTCGTACGTCCGGACACAATCCGGACCCGAGTGCGCCCGTTTCAGCACTCGATCCGCGGTATAGACCAGCGGACGGGTAGCTCGCGGCCCGGCTTCCACCCTCGCCAGCAAAGGTTCAGGTAGTTGAGATTTGTTTCCCGGGCGCGAACCTCGCGCACCGTGACGATCGCCGCCCTCACGGCCGTCGGCTTGCTCGTCCAGCTCGCCCCCGCCGCGCAGGCGGTCCCCACCTCGGGCCCGGTTCCCAACGCGCCAGCCAACTTCGGCTTGCCCGCCGACTATCAGCCGACGCCGGAGCGCTATGGCATCGCCTACGAACTCGGCCACATCGTCCCGCTCTCCGACGGCACCCAGCTGCAGACCGAGGTGCGCTATCCGACCGATCCGGCCACCGGGCAGCGCGCGGCGGGTGAGTTCCCGGTCGTCGTCAACTTCACCACCTACGGCGCCGTGTCGAGCGCGCTCGCCGCTGCCGTCACCAGCGTGGTGGACACGCTGCAGATCCCGCTGCCCGATCACCTGAGGGATGCACGCCGAATCATCAACCAGGCCACCAGCGCTCAGGACATGCTGGTGCGCCGCGGCTACATCGAGGTGATCGCCGACGTGCGCGGCACCGGCGGCTCGACCGGCGCGTGGAATCCGGCCTCGCAGCAGGACGGCCTCGACGGCGCGCAGCTGGTCGACTGGGCGGCGAAGCTGCCAGGCGCCAACGGCAAGGTCGGCATGTACGGGTACTCGTTCCCCGCGCTGTCCGCCTTGCGCACCGCCGAATCGGTCGCGCCCGGTTCGCCGTTGAAGGCGATCGTGCCGATGGCCATGCCCAACAACATCTTCAACGAGGTGCTCGGCCACGACGGCATGATGAGCCCGATCCTGCTCACCGCCATCTCGGTGCTGGTGCCCTATCTCAGCCTGATCGGCCCGTTCCTGACCGCCGCGGTCTCGCCGCAGCTGTTCCTCAAATCGCTTGGCGACCACCTACAGGCAGCGGTGTCCTCGGACAGCACGATCAAGCTGTTGTTCGAGGCGTACGGCGGCGGCCCGCTGGCCTACGACGGTCAGTGGTGGCAGGACCGGCGTTTCGAGACCGATCTGCGCAAGGTGGTCGACAACGGCATCGCCATGTACCAGGTCGGCGGTCTCTGGGATCTGTACCAGGAAGGCCCGTGGCGCAACTACTCCCAGTTGCAGAACATCGCGGCGGGCCGGGATCAGTTCGCGCCGATGGCGAAAGAACAGGCTGCCGACGCCCGGTTCCAGCTGCTGATGGGCCCGTGGTACCACGTCGGTCTCGGTTTCGGGCCCGGTTCGCGGATGGACACCGGCATGATCACCGTGGCGTGGTTCGATCGATGGTTGAAAGACATTCCGAATGGAATTGACAAAACAGACAATCCGCTGCACGTGATCGACCCGAACAATATGGCCGTCGCTACCTCGCGATACCCATTCGAGCAGGCGAGCATTCAGCAACGGTACTTCGACGGCGACCGTCTGGTCGCGCAGCCGCCGTCGATCGACAATGCCGCCGATCGGCTCGACTACAGCGGCATCGACACGCTCTGCAACCGGCAGAGCCTCGGCCAGTACAGCGCAGGCCTGTTCGATTTCCTGTTCCGGCTGTTCACTGCCTACAACCCGTGCACGGAATGGGTGCAGGAGCCCGTCGCAGGCCGTCGCTACACGATGGACCCGGTGGCCGAGCCGACGGTGCTGGCCGGCCCGAGCAGCGTCACCCTGTACGCGTCCTCGACCAGTACCGATGCCGCGTTTCAAGTGTGGCTTGACGACGTGGCGCCGGACGGGACGGCGGTGAACATCACCGGCGGCTCGCAGCTGGCCAGCCAGCGCACCCTGAACGACGAGAAGACCTGGCGCGCGGCCGACGGCACCATCTACGCGCCGGAGCATGTGATCCGCAAGGACACCGAGCAGCTCCTGACGCCGGGCGAGGCGACCCGGTTGGAGGTCAAACTCCGCCCGACCTTCTACCGACTGGAGCCGGGACACGCACTGCGCCTGCGGATTACGAGCGGCACGTTCCCGTCGACCATGCCCATCCCGACCGACCTGCCCAGGCTCGTCGGCTCGTCCCAGCAGATCCACCGAGACGCCGCTCGTCCATCGAGTCTCATCGTTCCGCTGGCACCGGCGGCCGCGTTCGGCGGCTGAGGCGCGCACCCCCGGGCTGGAATACCGCAGCCCGGGGGTGGGTGGCAAGTCACGTTTAAGCCCCGATCAACACCGGGACCTGTAAAGATCATGGAAACCTGGGATGAATACCAGGTGCATTGAGACACATTGTCCAGCAAGCTCTCAGCTACCTGAACATTAAGCGTTTCACATTCGCGCTGGCAGCGGCGGTATATTCGCTCATTGCAGCGCCCGCAACGCCGTTGTCCGCGTTTCTGCGGCAAATATCGGTGATCCAGCTCACCGTCACATTCCGATCAAATTTCTTCTAAAGTTTCCCTGTCCCGGTCCGACGATGACGTCCCGGGGCCGATCGGACAAAGTTCTCGGATGCAGGCCGAAATTCTTGTCACCATTTCGGATCGGCAATAGCCCTACCGCGCACGGGTATTGCCGATGGGCAGCTGAAGGTGTGTCATGGAATTCATCGAACTGGCCGACTATCCGTTGCCGAGCGGCCGGGTGATCGAGTGGCTCCCGACAGCCACTTCACACTGGGCCGATTGGCCGCGAGATACTCGCGCCGTTTCCTATAATCACGAGCATCATCTTCGAGATGCGGTGGAGCACAGCCGGATACGAGATCATCGGCACTACTGGCTCGGCCACGTCTTCCACATCGACGAGCCGCTCGACCCGCAGGCATGGCGCACCGCGCTGGACACCTGGATCGACCGGCACGAAGGATTACGCACACACGTCACCATCGAGGGCGGCCGACCGGCCAGATACACCTTGCCGCCCGGTGAAATCCGGGTCCAGCCGTCCGACGCGGGCGCACCGACCTCGACGATGGCGACCTATCGCCTGGTCCAGGGTCTGCTCGACGACGGAACCTCGCCGCTGCGCTGGCCGTCCTACGTCTGCGTGACCATCGCGAACCGAGACGGCTTCACCGTCGTCTTCGGCGCCGACCACTCGATCATGGACGGCTACTCGACCGTCTCGACCGGCGGCGAGCTGCACGCGCTCTACATTGCGGCCCGCACGGGAGAAACCGCGCGGCTGCTCGAGACCGGCAGCTACGTCGACTTCAGCCAGGACGAGCGCACTCGCGCCATCAGCACGACGGCCGCGGACCCCGCGGTCGACACCTGGCGCATGTTCTTCCCTGAGCACACCGAAAACACCCTCCCCTGCGGCACGCTCAGCAAGGTCGCCGCGGCGCCGATCGAAACCACCGATCCCGCCGAGGCGGCACCACGCCGCGTCTCGCAGCGCAACCTGTCGGTCGAGGTGCTCGACGCCGACGCCGCCGACGCCGCGGCGGCCGTGGCACGCGAACAAGGCCAGGGCCTGTTCGCCGCGCTACTCGCCGCCTTCGCGGTGACCACCACCGAACTCGGTGCGGGCCGCGACTTCCGCACGGTGATCCCGCTGCACACCCGCACCGATCCGCAGTGGGCGGAAACGCTCGGCTGGTTCGTCGGGCTCGCCCCGTTCCAGCTCGATTGCGGTGTCGCCCGCAATCTTTCGGAACTGATCACCCCGGCAGGCCAGGAACTGCGGCGCACCCGCAGCGCGGCGACGGTGCCGTTCGCCAGGGTGTGCGAGCTGCTCGGCACCTGGCCGCGCATCTCGTTCATGGTGTCCTACATGGACATTCGCTCCGCGCCGTCCGCGTCGACCTGGCTCGACACCGACACCCGCTGGCTGCGCAGCCGCAACGTCTCCCCCACCGAGTTCTTCTTCTGGTTCGTGCGCACGCCGATGGGCGTGACGCTCAACATGCGCTATCCGGGCACCACCAAGGCGACCCGCGATATCCACCGTCATGTGCTGCGCATGCGGGATCTGCTTGCCGAGTTCACCCGCTACGGGGACGCACGAATCCGTCCGATCGAAGGAGCGCCGCTGTCATGGTAGAGATGACCCTCACCGAAGATTGGCAGCCGAAGCCAGGCGTGCTCGTCGAATTCACCACCACCGCCGCCAGCAAGGCCGCCACCGAAACCACGGCTCCCTCCGATATTCCCGCGACCTACCTGCAGGAATCCCATATCCGCCGCTGGTCGGCACGCAGGCAGACCGATGACCCGCTCGCCTCCGAGCTCTCGTTCTGCTTCACCGTCGCGCGCCCGTTCGACCCGGAGGCGTTGCGCCGCACCTACATCGCGTTCCTGCAGCGCCACGAGACCCTCCGCTCGTGGTTCCGGATCGACGAGACCGACGGCAGATTCGCGCTGACCAGATACCTGCTCGACCCGGCGGCAGTCGACCTGGAAACCCATACCGTCGCCACCTTCACCGACAGCGGCGACCTCCGCGACGCCCTCGTCGCGAAGTTCAAAGCCAACGCCAACCCAACGCGCTGGCCCGCGATCGTCTGCTGCGCGATCGATCACGGCGCGGACGGCTTCACGGTGGTCTACAGCGCCGACCACGCGTTCACCGACGGCATGTCGGTGCTCACGTCCCTCCTCGAATTCCATGCGCTGTACGCCGCGTTCAGCACTGGCCAGGAGCCTGCGCTCCCGCCGGTCGGCAGCTACGTGGAGTTCGCGAAGGCCGAGCGCGCCGCGGTGGCCGCACAGCCGGCGGAGTTGGCTCGACTGGCCGAGCTGCTCGCCGAGAACGCGCAGCGGGTCCGCCCGCTGCCGATCGAGCTGGGCCTGGCGCCCGGCGAGCTCGCCGACAGCTTCGGCACCAAGGTCGACATGCTCGACGCGGCCGAGATCGACGCGTTCGCCGACGCGTGCAAGGCGGCGGGTGGTTCGTTCTCAGCGGGGCTCTATGCCGCGGTGGCCCTGGCCGAGCTCGAATTCGCGGGCCGGACAAGTTATCTCGGCATGAACGTGGTCGGAACCAGGAGCGCGCCGCAGTATCAGCTCGCCCAGGGCTGGTTCATCAACCTCATCCCGATCGCGTTCGATCTCGAAGGCGCACACCGGTTCACCGAGGTGATCGGCCGGGCAGGCGTCGCCTTGGACTGGGCCAAGCCGCTGTCGAACGTCCCGATCCATGCCGCACTGGAACGGGCCGCCCAGCTCACCGGGGCACCGCTGCCGGTCACCACCGACTGGCCGTGGGTGTCTTACCTGGACATGCGCGCGATGTCCGGTGCGGCATTGGAAAACGCTCTACCAGGTATCTCCGAAATCCATGGGCTCGGCTCGCGCAGCCGGATCGGGCAGACCTCGCCGATCTGGTTCAACCGTGAGCTGGAACGCCTGCACGTCACGATGATGTACCCCGACACCGCGATCGCGCACAAATCGGCCGCGGACTACCTCGGACAGATTCGCACCACCCTGCGCGCCATCGCGCACACCGGTGACTTCGCGGCCACCGGACCTGCTCTCGTGAGGCCATAATGCAGCTGCTCTTTCTCGAACACTTGAGCGCGCCACCGGGAACCCTGCTCGAGTGGACCGCGCTCGCCGAACCAGGACCGACGCCGGATGCCACCCCGGCCACCTCCAACCAATCCATCCATCTCGCCTCCGGCGGCCCGACCACCTGGCTCGCCGCCACCTTCGATGTCGCGGGTCCGATCGACGAATCCGCCTTGCACACCGCGTTTTCGGTGTGGCTGCCGCGCCACGACGCCCTGCACTGCTGCTTCGAGCCGCCGAGCAAGGACCGCCCCGCCGCGGTGCACGTGGTGCACGACACCGATATTCGGCTGGTGCCACGACAGGCCGTGTGCACCTCGAGCACGGAGGAACTGCGGGCGGTGCTCGGCGCCAGGCTCGACGAGGCGTGCTCGCCGTACAGCTTCGCGCCGTACTTCCTCGGCGCCGTCAGCAGGGACGAATCCTCCACCGTGGTCTGCGGATTCGATCACGCGGTGTGCGATGCCTGGTCGATCACGATCGCGGTCGCCGAGCTGGATCTGCTCTACCGCGCCGCCTGCGAGGACGGGGTCGACGGCGCCGTCGCCGCCGCCGACCGACTGCCGGAACCCGGGAGTTTCCTGTCCTATTCGACTCGCGAGGCCGCGGTGCCCGCCGCGTCCACCGGGCCGCTGATCCGCGCGTGGCGCGACTTCCTGCATGCCGCAGGCAACGATCTGCCGCACTTCCCGCTCGATCTCGGCCTGCCCGCTGGCTCGCTCGCGCCGTTCGGCTGCGACGCGCGCCCGCTGCTCGGCGCGACGGCAACCGATGCGCTGCACCGCAAGTCGCGCGCCGACGGGTACTCGATGTTCGCGGCGCTGCTCGCGGCGGTGGCGCTGGCCGCGGCCGACCTCGGCGGGCGCACCGGAACCGATCTGGTGTTCCCGGTGCACACCCGCCGGGAACCGCGACACCACAACACCTTCGGCTGGCTGGTCTCCAACGGGCCCGCGCATATCCCGGTGGCGCATGACTTCTGCGCCACCGCCCGCGGCGCGGAAGAGGCGATCCGGTCTGGACAGCGGCTGGCCCAGGTTCCCGCGAACCGGGTGCTCGCCGCGATGGGCACCGATCTGCGCCGGACCAGACACGATCTGTTCAGCGTTTCCTACACCGACTATCGGTGGCTGCCCGGCGGCTCGCGCAGCGACACCAGCCGCTCGGTGCCGCGAAATCCGGCCCAGTTCAGCCGCAGCGCACCGCTCGACGACGTGCAGATGTGGTTCACCCGCACCGACGAGGGGCTCGCGTTGCGCACCAGATATCCCGCGACCCCCACCGCGGGTGCACTGCTCGGCGAATTCCTCGACCGGGTCACCGCAACCCTGTCCGCCGCGATCTCGGTGCGGGTATGACCATGCGGCAGCGCAGCCTGCGCCAGCGATCCACAAACCACAACGTTCGAGTAGCCCGACCCGATAGTCTCAGCGGTGGATCCACCGAGAGTGTGCTCGTGTCAGCCGGGAGCGTCCGATGATGAAGGCTCTGGTCACCAACGACTTCTCGACGTCATCGGACGCCGACGCAACGCGGTGGCAGGGCCGCGCACTACTGCGGCCCGGCGTCCTCGCCTTCGAAGGGCCGGTGTGGCCCACCGAGATCCACGCCCATCATGCGGTGCAGATCGTTGCCGCCGATACCCCGATCGTCGTCGTCGACGGCGGCGGGGTGCGCAGGAACGGCGCGCACATCGTGGTGCCCACCGACGCGCCGCATCGGGTCGCCGAGGGTGCCGCGCACGGCATCGCGGTGTATCTCGACCCGGAGACCGTCGCGGGCGCAGCCGCGGATCGGCGAGCGCATCTGCACGGGTGGGTGCACTCGCTCGCGGTCGATCCCGCCCACGGTGAGCTCACCGACCACGTGACCGATCTGCTCGCGGATCTGCTGCGCGACGACCCGCAGGCAGGCCAGGGCGACCGGCACGGTGTGGTGACCGCGGCGCTGCAACTGCTGCCGGAGATGGTGCAGGACGGCTCGGTCCGCGGCTCGGATGTGGCACGGCAGCTGGGGATTTCGGCGACCAGGCTCACCCATCTGTTCACCGAACAGGTCGGTATTCCGTTGCGCCGCTACATTCTTTGGCTGCGCCTGCACATCGCGATGACCAGGGTGCTGGCCGGCGACGACGTCAGCACGGCGTCCTACGCGGCCGGGTTCACCGACGACGCACACCTGATCCGCACCTGCAGGCGGACCTTCGGGCTGCCGCCATCGATGATGGGCACGCACGTCGACTGGGACATCAGCCTCTGACGCGTCGACCGTGGCGGGTGTTCCGGCGTTCCCGGACGAGGCACTTGCCCGCACTCGGTATGCTCTAGCCATGGTCACCCGGGCTCAGCTGATGGCGTATGCGGTTATCGCATTCGTCCTGCCTGCCCTCGTGCTGTTCACGGCACCGGCGAGCGAGCCGGGTTCGGTGGCCGTCGTCGGTTTCGTCGCGGCGTCGCTGATCGTCGCCTTCGCGACGGTGCACCCGGCAGGCAGCCTGCCGCTCGCGCCGGTCTGTTCCGGCCCGCCGCCGTCCGCGCAGCGGCGCAGGCGCGGCTCCTTCCTGCGCCAGAGCAATCCCGACACCGCGGGTCGTCCGCGTCCACGAGCACCAGGGTTCGCGATCGCCTGACGCCGACTCCGCAGTCGCGGGGTGGCGTCGGCGTTCTCGCCGACCCTTCCGTTCTCGTGCGCACACGCACGCCCACAGTCAGGTGCTCCCATGCTCGACTTCGTTTACTACCCGGTGTCCGCCATTCTCTGGTTGTGGCACTACGTCTTCGGCGCCGCCCTCGGACCCGCGAGCGCGCTCGCCTGGGTGCTTTCGGTCGTCTTTCTCGTCCTCACCCTCCGCGCCGTGCTGTTCCTGCCCTTTCTGCGGCAGGCCCGCACCCAGGCGATGGTCAAGAAAGTGCAGTCGAAGGTCGACGGTCTGAAGAAAAAGTACGCCAACGATCGCACGCAGCAGGCGAAAGAAATCCAGAAACTGTATAAGGACAACGGCATCAATACCTTTGCGACATTGATTCCGATGATCGGGCAGGTATTGATATTCATCGGGTTGTTCCATGTGCTGCGCTCGTTCGATCGCACCGCCGCGGTCGGTCACCTCCCGTTCCAGGCCATCGCGACACCGATGACGCCAGAGGCGAACGCTATGACACCCAATTACGTCTTCGGCACCGCGGACGTCCAATCCTTCCTGCAGGCAAAGATATTCGGCGCGCCGTTGTCGGCAACGCTCTTCGGTGCGGGCGAGCTGCTGGCAACCGTGGCCGCGATCGCCGTCCCGCTCATGGTGATCGCCGCCGTCGCAACGCATTTCACCGGTCGCGCGTCGTTCGCGCGGCAGGAGACCCCGGCGCAGCTTGCGCTGATGCGCCCGCTGACACTGTGGATCTTCCCTGCGGGGGCCATGATCGGCGGGGCAGTGCTTCCGGTGGCGATCCTGCTCTACTTCGTCACCAACAACGCGTGGACCCTGGCCCAGCAGCACTTCGTCTACCGGCGGCTCGACACCGAGGCGGCCGCCGAGACCCAGCGCGTCGCCGCGGCGCGCGCCGCGACCGCACCGAAGCCGGGGGCCAAACCCGTTCGGCGCAAATGACGTTCGTCATCGGCGCAGCTCGAACGGCGCGGTCAGCCGTTCGAGCTTGTGCGGGTTGCGGATCACGTTGATGCGGGCGATCCGGCCGTCCTCGATCACGAAGGTGACCGCGGAGTCGAGCGTGCCGAACGGATCGAGCCGGGCCGCGACGGCGCCGTTGACCACGATTGTGCTGAGCGCCATGCCCGGCGCGAACTGCGGAAAGCGGGACAGCAGTGCGGCAACGCGCTGGTGGCCGGCGATCGGCCGCAGCACCGACTGCACAATGCCGCCACCGTCGGAGACCAGGACGACATCCGGCGCGAGCACGTCGAGCAGGGCCTGCACGTCACCCGTGTTCATCGCCGCGAGGAACCGGGCGACCACCTCGTGCTGTTCGGTCTGGCTCACCGCCATGCGTGGACGCCGAGCGGCCACGTGCTTGCGTGCGCGGTTCGCGATCTGCCGGACTGCCGCCTCGGATTTGCCGACGGCCTCGGCGATTTCGTCGTACGGCACCTCGAACACCTCGCGCAGCACGAAGACCGCGCGCTCGGCCGGACCGAGCGTTTCCAGCACGGTGAGCATCGCGATCGAGACGCTCTCGGCGAGCTCGACGTCCTCGGCCACGTCGGGGCTCGTCAGCAGAGGTTCGGGCAGCCACTCGCCGACGTAGTCCTCGCGCTGACGCGCCAGCGTCCGCAGCCGGTTGAGCGCTTGCCTGGTGACCACCCTGACCAGGTATGCGCGCGGGTCGCGCACCTCAGCGCGGGCATCGTCACCGATGTCGGCCCAGCGCAGCCAGGTTTCCTGCACGACGTCCTCGGCATCGGCGGCCGAGCCGAGCATCTCGTAGGCGACGGTGAACAGCAGGCTACGGTGCGCGACGAACGGCTCGGTCGCGGCCTCGACGGCCGCTCGGCTCCCGGTGTTGTCCGCCATCTGACCTCCATGTACTCGGTGACGACATGAAGACACCGATGGGGAGCCGATTGTGACACCGCGCCGAGAATCAGTCCTTCGCGGGACTCGCCTCGACGTAGTACTGCACCGCGAGTGTCCGCAACCAGGGGCGGACGGCGGCGGGCGCCCAGCGCATCTTGGGGTCCTGATGGACGACCGGGTCGGTCAGCACGATCTCTTTGCCACGCACCTGCAGACTGAAATCGCCTGCGGCGCAGATGTTCTTGAGCCAGTCGACGTCGCGGCCGTAGGTCAGCGCGATGCGATAGACCCCGTCACGATGGAACACCGAGACCGGAGTTCGATAGGCGCGACCCGATTTTCGGCCCTTGTGCGCCACCACGGCGAAGCCGGGCGCGCGGCCCGCGAACAGCCCCGCGGCGGGGTTGGTGGCATACCGGTTGAATTTCGCCAGCGTGCGCGGAAGCACCATCGGCGCGGTCCTCTCTGGAGGGGTCGTGCGCCGCCCACGTTACCCTCGACCGGTGTCAGTGCAGAACACCGAAATGATCGCGGTTTACGACGCCGACGGCCACGCGGTCGGGTCCGCCGACCGCGCGACGGTCTATCGCGAGGGCCGCTGGCACGCCAGTGCAGGCGTGCTGGTGCGCTCGAGCGACGGCGAACGGATCTACGTGCATCGGCGCACCGACACCAAGATGGTGTTCGCGGGGATGCACGACTGTTTGGCGGGCGGCGTGGTGGAACCGGGGGAAGCTCCGGCGGATACCGCGGTCAGGGAGCTCGCCGAAGAGCTCGGCATCACGGTGTTGGAGGCAGGCGCGCCGCGGCCACTGGCCCGCGTTTCCTGGGACGGCAGGTGGCAGGGCAGACCCATGCGCTGCCACCTTTTCGCCTATGAGCTGCGTTATGACGGACCCATCCGTCATCAGCCCGAAGAGATCGCCGATGGCTGGTGGTGGACCGATGCGCAACTGCGCGCCCACCTCAGCGATCCGAAATGGCCGTTCGTGCCGGACACTCGGGTGTTCATCGACGATCTGCTCACCTGATCAGCGATCAGGATGCGCTGCCGCTGCCCTGCATCAGAAGGGTGGTGAAGATGTTGGCGAACACGCTGAGGATTTCCATTTTTCTCCGTTGCTAGAGATATCGGTGGGGCACCGGAGCTTTGACGACGGACATGAATTCCGCCTGAACTCAGAGCGAACACACGGTCGCCGCGCTCCATTTACCCGGAGGAGGCTACCGAACTCGCCCACGCGGCGAAAGCGCCGGGGTTGCGCGTCTGCAACAGCACCCGACCTGGTCCGACGAAGTCGAAGACGAAGCCCTCGCCGGACTTCAGCGACTGGATCGATCGGCCGGACACCGCGCGCCGGATGGTGAAGTTCATCGACAAGTCGTATGCCACCACATGTCCGGTGTCGATGGTGATCGGCTCGCCCGCCTGCAGGTCGATCACGTCGATCGCGCCGAAGACGCCGACCACGATCTCGCCGTCACCGTGCGCGCGCAACCCGAAGCCGCCCTCGCCGCCGAACAGGTTCGCGAACCCGCCCCACTTGCTTTCCACCTGCACCCCATGGGAATTCGCGATCCAGCCGCCGCGGCTGATGAAAAACGGGCGGTCCGGGGTGATCTGCAGGTTCAGCATGTCGCCTGGCAAGGCGGGTGCCACATCCACCCAGCCACCGTTGGCGGGCGCGGTGAACGTCGAGACGAAGAACGACTCCCCCGCAAGCACCGACCGCTTGAGCCCGGCCAAGATGCCGCCTTCGGCCTTGGCCTGCAACGTGACTCCCGCCGAGTGGGCAACCATGGCGCCGCTCTCGACCCGCATCGGCTCGCCGCCCGCGAGGAAGCACCGCGCGATGGTCGAGGCAGGGTTGTGGCGCAGTTGTACCTTCATATCCGCCGACCCTACCGCCTGATTCGCGCCACGCGGGTGCCCACACCGACCCCAGTATCGGGGATACGGAATCCCGGCCGGACCACCGAGAACTCAGCCCAGCGAGCGCAGGGTGTCGTCGTCGCGGGCGACGACCGCGCCACCGTCGGCGGTCAGCACGATCGGGCGCTGGATGAGCTTCGGGTGCTCGGCCAGCGCGGCGAGCCAGCGGTCCCGGTCTGCGGGCGTGCGGCCCCATGTCGACATGCCGAGGTCCTTCGCGATCGGCTCACCGGTGCGGGTGATGTCCCACGGCTCGGCGCCGAGCCGCTTCAGCACCGACTTCAGTTCAGCGGTGGTCGGCGGTTCGTCGAGATAGCGGCGCACTGTGTACTCGACACCCGCCGCGTCCAGGTGCGCGGTGGCGTTGCGGCTCTTGGTGCACCGCGGGTTGTGCCAGATCTCGGTCTGCCCAGATGTCATGCGGAAAGCGTACCGAGCACGGCTGACACACCAGGGCATCGCGGGCTGTCCGCGGTCGCGTCCCTGACCCGGGTTGGCGCGCCCACTATGCTCGATTCGATGCGTTACCAACTTCGCCCGATCAACACGCTGGATCGTCGGCTTGTGGAGCGCACCGCGCGCTGGCGCTCCACGCCCGCCGATCGATCTCTGCGCACCCTGACCATGAGCGCCAACCACAGTCGCCTCTGGATGGCGATATCCGCCGGACTCTTCGTCGCGGGCGGCCGGGCGCAGCGGCGCGCCGCCGTGCGCGGACTCGTCGCGGTGAGCCTGGCCAGCGGTGTGGCCAACGGTGTCGGCAAGCCGCTGTTCCCGCGCCGCCGCCCGCCGGTCGAAGCGGTGCCGCTGCAGCGGCGGCTCGTCAAACCGCCTCAGTCGTCGTCGTTTCCGTCCGGCCATGCCGCCTCGGCGGCCGCCTTCGTCACCGCGGTGGCTCTCGAAGCCCCGAAGACGGCAGCGGTGCTCGCGCCCGTCGCTGCGGCGGTCGCCTATTCGCGCGTGCACGTCGGCGTGCACTGGCCCACCGATGTGCTGGCCGGCGCCGCACTGGGTTCCGGTGTCGCACTGGCCACCCGGCGCTGGTGGGCGGTGCGCGACGACGAGCCCGCCGACCTCGGTGACACCAAGCGCACCGATCCGCTACCCGGCGGGCGCGGGCTGCTGCTGGTTGTGAACCCGGCCTCGGGCAGCAGTGATGGCGGCGAGCAACTCGCCGTGCTGCGTAGCCGACTGCCCGAGGCCCAACTGCTGGAGCTCGACGGCGACCTCGATCTGAGTGCGGAGCTCGACAAGAAGGTACGCGAGGACGACGTCGCGGCGTTCGGTGTGGTCGGCGGCGACGGCACCGTGTCGACCGTCGCCGAAGCCGCTGTGCGCCACGGGGTTCCGCTCGCCGTCTTCGCGGGCGGCACGCTCAATCACTTCGCCAGGGATATCGGCGTCGAGGATCCCGAGACCACCTTCGCCGCACTCGAATCGGGTCAGCTCGTGCTCGTCGACACCGCCCGCGTGCGCTTGGACGGCGCCGTGGAGCAGGTGTTCGTCAACACGGCGAGCCTCGGCGGCTACCCCGACTTCGTGCGCTTGCGGGAACGCTGGGAGAAGCGGGTAGGCAAGTGGCCCGCGGCGGGATTCTCGATGCTGCGCGTGCTGTTTCGCGCGGCGCCGCTGCACGCCGAGGTCGACGGCAGGCGCAGCGCACTCTGGATGTTGTTCGTCGGCAACGGGGCCTACCATCCGGCGGATCAGATCCCGATGTCGCGCCCGCGACTGCACGACGGGACCCTCGACATCCGTTATCTGCGTGCGGATCTCCCCCTGTCGCGGACCCGCCTGATCTGGGCGACGTTCACCGGGACGCTGGATCGTTCGGCCACCTACGTGCATCGACGCGTCGCACAGCTCGACGTCAGCGTCGACGGTGCTCCGGTGTCACTGGCGACCGACGGCGAAGTCGGCCACCGCGCAATGCGATTGGGCTTCGCCAGTCAGCCTGCCGCACTGGCCGTATTCCGGGAGGCACCACCGGTCAGCCGGTGAAGCCGCCGCTCGGATCGGTGTAGCGGGCGTTGTCGACGCTGTGCAACAGCTCGGCCATCGCCCGCGCGACCTGGGTCAGCTCGTCCAGCACCCGGTTCTCCTCCGGATCGGTGGACCAGCTCGTTTCGAGAGACATCGGAATCCTCCGGTCAGCGGACGGCAGTGGGGATTTGGCTGTGATGGTCGGTGCGGCGCTGATAGGCATCACCGGCGCGCAGCACGGACGCCTCCGCGAAATGCCGGCCGGCGATCGACATCGACAGCGGAGTCTTGTTGCCGCCCAACCCAATCGGCACGGCGAGCACTGGATTGCCGAGCGGGTTCCAATACGGTGTGTGCATCGAATCGAGGATGCTCAACGGTCGCAACTGATCGAGGCTGTCGATGGTAGGTGCGGCGAGGTGTCCGGTCGGCGTAACAACGAGGTCGACCGTGCCGAGCAGCTCGGCCATCCGTTCCTTGGCAATCCGCCGAACCCGTTGCGCCTGTACATAATCCGCGCCGCCGATGGCGGATCCGACGGCCATCAGCAGCCGGGTGCTCTTCCCGTAGTCCTGCCATTGTGACCGCAGGGTGCGGCGGTGATAGGCGTGCGACTCGGCCATCAGCACCACGACGCCGACCGCCATCGCCTCGGGGTACATCGGCAGTTCGATCGGGACGATGGTCGCCCCGGCCTCCCGGAGCACGTCGACGGCCGCCGTGAACCGTTGCTGCATCAGCGGATCGATGCCTGCGGTCGCGTAGCGATCCAGGTCATCGACGCCGATGGTGATCCCGTTCAGGTCGCCGGTGAGCGCGCCGACATAGTCATCGATCGGGGCGGCCGCGCTGTACGGGTCGGCCGCGTCGTGTCCGGCGATCACCGAAAGCAGCAGCGCGCAATCGGCAGCGCTGCGCGCAATCGGCCCGACGTGGTCGAGGGTGTAACTGAGCGGCACCACACCGGATTTCGGCACCCGGCCGAAAGTCGGCTTGAGGCCGGTAGTTCCGGTGAAGAAGGCGGGCATCCGGATGCTGCCGCCGGTGTCGGTGCCGATCGCGCCGAGGAACATGCCCGCCGCGACGCCGCTGGCCGACCCAGAACTGGAGCCGCCCGCCCAGCGAGCCGGGTCCCACGGATTGCGCGGGATCGGGAAGGGCTTGTCCGGGTCGGGCAGCCCGATGGCGAACTCCATCGTGGTGACCTTGCCGGTGACGATGGCGCCCGCCGCTTCCAGCCTGCGCACGACGGTGCAATCGCCGACCGAGGCGCCCCAGGCCGGGTCGAGGACGAGGCTCTGCGCCGTCGTCTTGGCGTAGGAGTGGGCGAGAATGTCCTTGACCCCCACCGGAATTCCCGCCAGCGGTGGGAGCGGGAGATCGGCGGCGAACTTCGCGTCCGCGTCGGCCGCTTGCTTGCGTGCGCGCTCGTCGAATCGCGTGAGATAGACGCCGAGGGTCGGGTCGTATTTGTCGGCGGTGGCCAGTACCCGATCCAGTAGGTCGGTCGCGGTGAGTTCGTGGCGGCGCATTGCCGCCGCGGCTGCGGTGAGGCTCGGGAGCACGTGCTCGGCGGGTAGCGTCACACGCAGGAGTGTAGCCACCGCTCCGACGGCCGTCATGACATCAATCCCTAGTTATGGCAACAACACTCGCGAGCGGCACCAGCCGCCGCTACAGGTGCATCAGCGCAGGCCACACCTGCGACCACGGGTGCCGCTGCCCGCTGCACTTCCAGATGACCACGTCCTGAGTGTTGCCGGGATAGCCGAGGCGCGAGTTGACCTTGCCGACGGACTCGACGTGCTCGAAATCCCACCGCAGGAACGCCTCGTTCATGGCGACGGCGAGCACCACCGGCGCGGCATCGGGCGGGGTCCCGAAATAGCCGTAACCACGGCTCGGACTGTAGATCGGCGGCAGCTCATCCCTGGCCAGTTGATCCAAAGCGCTTGACTGCCAATAGGTGTCGGTGATGATCACGGCGCCCGCTCGCTCCGCGGGCGGCAGCTCGTCGGTAGCGCGGCGGACTTCGTCGGCCAGCTCGTGCCAGCCGAACTCGCCGTAGACCCCGATGTTGATGGTGGCCTCCGCGTCGTCGGCGGGCGGCGGGATCGCCGACGCTGCCCGCCACGGCGTCGACCACAGCACGAACACCGTCGCGGCGAGCGCCAGCGCCACGCCCGCGCCGGTCAGCAGCCGCCGCGCGGTGGCCGGCAGTCCGCGGGCCAGCTCCGCGAGCCCGACCGCGCCCGCCGCAAGCACCACGCCGAACATGCCTGCCACGTAGTAGATCCGCCCGCCGATCACCAGGAAGATCGCGACCAGGACGAGCAGCGTCGCGCCGAGGAACCGATACGGCCGCAGCGACGGGGTGCGCAGCAGCGCCCACACGCCGTACAGCAGCACCACCGCGCCGAGGTAGCCGGCGGTCAGCACCGCGAGCGGAACGAACATCGCCCTGCCGCCGAGAATGCCCTGCTCGCCGCTGATCACCTCGCCCATCGCCAGCTGCGGCCAGTCGTGGTCGGCCTGCCAGAGCAGCATCGGGACGCTCACCAACACCACGATCGCGGCGCCGAGCCACAACAGCGGCCTGCGCACCAGCTCCCGCGGGCCGAACACGAGCGAGGTCAGCGCGACCCCGATCCAGAAGAACGGGATCAGCCACTTCACCTGCATGTCGACCGCGGTCACCAACGCCGCGCACAGCAGCAGCCCGTCGCGGCGGGTGCGCACCCAGCGCACCACGAGCCAGGTGATAATCACCCAGAGCACCGTGTCCACGGCGTTGGTCGTCAGCATCTTGCCCTGCAGCAGCAGGAACGGCGAGGTCGCGTACGCGATGGCGGCCCCGAGTTGGGCGGCCCGGCCGCCGCCGAGCTCGCGGGCGATGCCTGCGGTGAGCACGATGGCCAGCACCGTCAGCAGCACCACCGGCAGCCGGAGCACGAAGAACGATCCCGGCGCGATGAGGTCCATCAGCCTGGCGAGCAACGGAAGCACCGGGCCCTGGTCGGCGTAGCCGAACGCGGGGTGCCGGCCGGCGGCGAGGAAGTAGAGCTCGTCGCCGAAGTAGTCGTAGCGGCTGGCCGAGAACAGCAGCACCCCCGCCGCGAGGGCCGCGATCACGGCGAGACCCTTCGTCGCGAGCGGCGGGCGGACATCGGCTGCCGCGACTAGCTCCTGCCGTTGTTCGGCCTCGGTCACGCCAGCTCCTGGAGGTTTTCCGGGACGGGACCGCTCGAATGTAGCGGGAAATCGCCGTGTTGCTCCGGCACCGGCCGGGCGCGTCCGCGTCCTTTTTGGGTGCGTCCGGCCGGATTCGAGGACGATACTTGGCTCATGAGTGACCGACCAACCACTGAAAACCCTTACGGCACACCGTCCACTACCGGACCGGAGCCGATCGGAAAGTCGCAGGCCAGGACCAACAAGATCGTGCGATCACTGCTCCGAGTGCCGGGGATCTCCCGTTTCGTCGGCAACTATCTGATGACGGTGCACGTCGTCGGGCGCAAGTCCGGCAAGCGCTACGACGTGCCGGTGGCCTACACCAAACACGACGGCAGACTGCTGATCGGCACCGCGCTGCGGCCGTGGGTCAAGAACCTGCAGGCCGGAGACCCGGTTCAGATCTCGCGCGGCCGTAAGCCGGAGACGTTCGTTCCGGTGGTGCACACGACCGAGCAGGACGTCATGCGGCTGTACGCGATCATCGCGGCGGACAACAAGACCAACGCGAAGTTCAACGGGATCGGCTACACCGCCGACGGCGCGCCGAACAAGGCCGATCTGTACCAGACCTGGCAGCTGGGCGGTGTCGTCATCGAGCTGACGCCGCAGGCCTGAATCTCCTGCTTCGCATCGGCTGGCTCACTTACCGCCTTCGGCGAGGGTGACCTGGCTCGGCGCGAAGCTGGCGCCGGTCACGTCGGTGCCACCGGACTTCAGCAGATCCAGTGCCTTGGTGACGTATTCGTTCGTGTAGGCGCTGGCGTCCGGGTCCTTCTTCAGGACGGTGACGCCCTCTTGGTTCTTGGTCTCCTTGGCGATCCGCACGGTGCGATCCCATGCCGCCTTGTCGACCATGCCGATCCCGGCGGGCGACGGCCAGATCAGCTTGTTCACCTCGTTGATCTGCCACTGCTGATGCGACGCGCCGAGCGTGCTGCCCGCGGCGACGGTGATGTCGCGGCACTTGTCGACATTGTTGCGGCAGAACACCCACCCCTTGAGCGAGGCCGCGATGAATTTCACCGTCTGCTCTTGGTATTTGGCGTCGTTCAGCTTCTCGGTGTTGGCCCAGATCGCGTCCTGCAACATCGCAACACCTTCGTCGTTCCAGTCGATGGTGGCGAAATCCTCAGCGGTGTAGAGCTTTCCGGTGGCCGGATTCTTCGTCTCCAACAGCTGCGCGTACTCGTTGTAGGACATGGCCTGTGCGGCCGCGATGTCCTTGGCGAGGAAGGCGTTCATGTCGAACTGCTGCTGCACGAGCTTGACGTCGCGCGAGGGATCGATGCCCGCCTTGGTCATCCCGGCGAAGAGTTCGAATTCGTTGCCGTAGCCCCAGTTTCCGACCGTCTTGCCGCGCAGCGCGGCCGGTCCCGCGATGTTCTCCGACTTGAACGACACCTGCTTGGTGCCCGAGCGCTGGAAGATCTGCGCCACGTCGGTGATGCCCGCACCCGCCTCGCGGGAGGCGAGCGCCTTCGGCACCCAGGCGATGGCGTAGTCGGCCTGGCCCTGCGCGAGCACCGTCTGCGGGACGATATCCGTTCCGCCGTCCAGGATTTCGACGGATAGGCCCTGCTCCTTGTAGAACCCTTGGTCGACCGCGGCCAGGTAGCCCGCGAACTGGCCCTGCTTGAACCACTGCAACTGCAGGCGGACCTTGGTCAGTCCGTCGGCCGTGATGGTCGAGGTGCCGTCGGTGGTGCTGCAGCCGGTCAGCGTGGCGGCGGCCACCGCGACCAGCACCAGACAGGCGCGCAAACGGGTGGTCTTCTTCATCGGGTTCTCCAGAGGGTGGTGCGGGGTCTACGGGTGAGTTGTTCGAGGAGCAGGACCGCGGCCAGGAACAGCAGGCCGACGAGCATCGCGCCCGCCACATACGCCCAAGCGCGCGGGTAGGCGGTATTGGCTGCGGCGGAAGTGATTCTGCTGCCGAGGCCGTTCTGCAGGCCGCCGAAGTATTCGGCGATGATGGCGGCGATCACCGCGCCCGGTGCGGCGATGCGCAGGCCGGTGAACAGGTGCGGCAGTGCCGCGGGGAGGCGGACGGTGCGGGTGATCTGCCAGCCGCCCGCCGCGTACGAGGTCATCAGATCCGTGTGGACCTGCGGCACCTGACGCAGTCCCCTGGCCGTGCTGATGAACATCGGGAAGAACACCACGATGGCGACGACCATCCGGCGCGGGGTGTCCGTCGTGGTCGAGTACATCGAATTCAACAGGGGCGCAAGGGCGACGATCGGCACGGCGGCTGCCGCGGCGGCCAGCGGGGTGAGCAGGCCCTCGACGAGGTGGAAGCGGACGGCGAGCATCGCGGCGATGATGCCGAGAACGCCGCCGACCAGCAGGCCGAGCAGGGCATTGGTTCCGGTCGCCAGCGAGGCGTCGAGGATGCGGTCGAAATTTCCGGTGAATTCGCTCGCGATGGCGGTGGGTGCCGGGAGCAGGAAGGACGGGACGCCTGCGACGACGGTCAGCACCTGCCACAGCGCGAGGCCGCCGATGCCGAAGGCCAACGGCGGCACCACAGTCCGCCAGGGCAGCGTCATCGGGGGAGGTCCCCGGCGTGCCCGCGGTGCAATGCCTCGCGCACCGCCGCCACCGCCTCGAAAAAGGGTGCGCTGGAACGCACATCGTCACCGTCGAGCACTGGATCCCGGCCCCAATCGCCGGTGGGCACGATCTCGGTGATCCGGCCCGGCCGTGGCGACATCACCACCACCCGGTCGGAAAGGAACACTGCCTCCGGGATCGAGTGCGTCACGAAAACCACGGCGGCCTCGGTTTCTCCGGCTATTCGGAGCAGTTCGCCTTGCATCCGTTCGCGGGTCATCTCGTCGAGTGCGCCGAATGGTTCGTCCATCAACAGCAATGACGGTTTCGGCGCCAAGGCGCGCGCGATGGCGACGCGTTGCTGCATGCCGCCGGACAGCTCGGCCGGGTACCGCTTGGCGAAGTCGGTGAGGCCCGCCATCTCCAGCAATTCCGCACTGCGCGTGCGTCGTTCGCTTTTACCCACCTTGTGCAGTTCCAGGGGAAGCTCCACGTTCGCCTGCACCGTGCGCCAGTCCAGCAGGCCTGCCTGTTGGAAGGCGATGCCGTAGTCCTGATCGATGCGCGCCTGCCTCGCGGACTTTCCATGCACCGTCACAGTGCCACCGGTCGGCTGTTCGAGGTCGGCGATGATGCGAAGCAGCGTGGACTTGCCACACCCGGAAGGGCCGATCAGCGAGACGAATTCGCTGGCGGCGACGGTGAGCGTCACCTCCGACAACGCGTGCACCGACCCGGCCACGTAGATCTTCTCCACCCCGGTCAGCTCGACCGCGGCAACGTCGTTCTGCACCGACCCGGTGTCGACAACGACCTCGATCACCCCCTGTTCGTCCGGCGAATCCGGATGTCGCCCTGGGGTATCCGGCCCGGCGACGGCCGGCCGTGCTTTGGCGGTCAACGGGTACCTCCTGGTGAGCTGCCGCTGGGGGCGCGGCGGTGTTGAAGCGAAGTCGAGGGCGGTGCGGGGCGAGTGGCGCCGGACACGGTGCCGCCGATCACCGGCCGCCGCCCGCTGGCCGAGCCGCGCCTGCCGGGCGGTTGTAGCGACGCAGCGCCAGTTCGGCGAGGCCGACCACGGCGGTGATCACGACACCGAGCAGGGCGGCGGCCAGGACAGCTGCGTACAGCCGGGCGGCATTGCCGGTGGCCTGCTGAGAGAAGACGATGATCTGGCGGCCGATGCCGCCTGCGGTGCCGGTGGAGATCTCGGCGACCACCGCGCCGATCACCGACGCCGCCGCGGCCAGCCGTAGCGCGGGCAGCAGATGAGGGACGGCAGCGGGAAACCGCAAGTGCACCAAGGTGTCCCACCAGCCAGCCGAATAGCTGTAGAGAAGTTCCACCGAAGCCTTCGGCGGCGCCTGCAAGCCGCGCAGCATGCCGACCGCGACCGGGAAGAACGCCAGATAAGACGCGATCACCGCGATGCTCATCCACGGCCGCCACGGCTCCCCCGCGATCACGATCTTCCCGCCCCAACCCGCGACCAGCGGAGCCAGCGCGATCAGCGGAACCGTCTGCGACACCACGATATACGGAAACAGCCCGCGCTCCACCCACGCAAAGCGCTGCATCACCACCGCAAGCGCGACACCGACGGCCGTGCCGAGCACCAGCGCAAGCAGCGCGAGCCCGAGCGTGAATCCTGCTGTCCGCACCAGTGTTGCGCCGACCGTCCCTGCGCCGTCGCGCTCACCGAGCACTGTCACCACCGACCACACGTGCGGTAGCGCGGCATCGCCGGTGCGCGGCAGGATCCGTTGGTCACCGATGCTCACACCGCGTTCCGGCACCACCAACTTCACCAGTTCCCAGGCCGCGAGCAGCAGCACCAGCACCGCTACCGCATACCCGACCCGCGCCAACCGCACCCGCGCTGTCACCGAACCTCCCACCTCTGCCGCCGAGCGCGCCCGATCGACCTGGTCGGTCGAATGCCTACGCTCGTCCGCACCGACAACGCGCGCGCTGTCACCAGGCCTCCCATTCGCACCGCCGGGTTGCCCTGGTTGGCTGCGCCGCTGTGCACGACGACACAGCCCGGCACTGAACTCCTACCCGAACTACCGCCGGCCAGGTAGCGCACGGACCGGTCAGCGAACCGGCCGGCGTGCGCCGCCATCAAGCGCCCTCCGTGGCGGTCACCGGGTGCGCCAACCGAGGCAGCACGGACTCGCCATAGGCCTCGAGCGTCGCGGTCTTCGCGTCGTGCTGCAGGTACACCGCGAACTGGTCTACTCCGAGCTTTTCCAGCTCACGCAGCCGCGCCAGCTGATCATCGGGGGTGCCGAGCAGACAGAAGCGGTCCACGATGGTGTCGGGGACGAACTCGGCGTGCGTGTTGCCCGCGCGACCGTGCTGGTTGTAGTCGTATCCCTGCCTGCCCGCGATGTATTCGGTCAGCGCGGCTGG
This sequence comes from Nocardia sp. NPDC049149, assembly GCF_043197455.1. Classification (NCBI taxonomy): domain Bacteria; kingdom Bacillati; phylum Actinomycetota; class Actinomycetes; order Mycobacteriales; family Nocardiaceae; genus Nocardia; species Nocardia sp. NPDC049149. Next base: position 726,240 of record NZ_JBICTD010000006.1, on the reverse strand, counting down.
AACGTCGCTGCCCGTCCCGTATTTCGCGACGATGTCGGCGACGTGGTTGCCGACCATGCCGCCGAACCAGCGGCACTGTTCTCGGGCGTGGGCCAACGCGGCATCGGAGCCGTCGGTGACGTATGCCGGTGCGGCGACACAGATCCGCACCGCGCCGGGATCGCGGCCTGCCCGTTCGGCGGCCGACCGCACCCTGGCGATGGTCCACGCGGTGATGTCCGGGTCGGCCAGCTGCAAGATGAAGCCGTCGGCCACCTCGCCGGTGAGATCCAGTGCGCGCGGACCGTATCCGGCCATCCACACCTCGAGCCGAGATTCGGCGGCCCACGGGAACCGCACGATGGTGTCCCCTACCCTGGCGCTGCGCCCGTTGCCGAGTTCGCGGATCACCTCGATGGACTCGCGCAGCGTAGCCAGCGTGGTCGGCTTGCCACCGAGCGTGCGCACCGCCGAATCACCCCGGCCGATACCGCAGATGGTGCGGTTGCCGAACATGTCGTTCAACGTGGCGAAGGTCGACGCGGTGACCGTCCAGTCCCGGGTGGCGGGGTTGGTCACCATCGGGCCGACCGTCACCTTGCGGGTGGCGGCCAGAATCTGGCTGTAGATCACGTACGGCTCTTGCCACAGCAGGTGCGAGTCGAAGGTCCAGACATGCGAGAAGCCATGGGTTTCGGCCTGTCTGGCCAGTTCGACCACGCGCGAGGCGGGGGGTGTGCATTGCAGCACCACACCGATGTCCATGCGGCACTCTCCGTTCGAAGTCGGATACGGCTAAGGGTCAGATCAGGTTCTGCGACAGCGCGCGTTTGACGAAGCGGCCGTGCCCGGCGCTGCCGAGATAGGCGCCGCCATCGATGATCACGCGCCCTCGTGACAGCACGGTGTCGACGTGACCATCGATCTCGAAACCCTCGTAGGCCGAGTAGTCCATGTTCATGTGGTGGGTCTTGCCGAGGCCGATGCTGGTGTGCCCGTTCGGGTCATAGATCACGATGTCGGCGTCCGCGCCGGGACTGATCACGCCCTTGCGCGGGTACATGCCGAACATTCGGGCCGGCGTGGTGCAGCAGACCTCCACCCAGCGTTCCAGCGAGATGCGTCCGCTCTTGACGCCCTGGAACATCAGATCCATCCGGTGCTCGACGCCGCCGATCCCGTTCGGGATCTTGCTGAAATCGCCGATGCCCATCTCCTTCTGGTCCTTCATGCAGAACGGGCAGTGATCGGTGCTGACCGTGGTCACGTCGCCGGTGCGCAGGTAACGCCACAGCTCGTCCTGGTGGCCCTCGGCCCTGGCGCGCAGCGGGGTCGAGCACACCCACTTGGCGCCCTCGAAACCCGGTGCGCTCAACTGTTCTTCGAGCGAGAGATACAGATACTGTGGGCAGGTTTCGCCGAAGACGTTCTGGCCGTTGCCGCGTGCGGTGGCGATCTGCTCCAGCGCCTGTTTCGCCGACACGTGCACGACGTACAGCGGTGCACCGGTCAACTGCGCCAGCATGATCGCGCGATGGGTCGCCTCCTCCTCCATCTGCCACGGGCGGCTGGTGCCGTGGAAGTAGGGCGCGGTGTCACCGCGGGCGATGGACTGCTCGACGAGCACATCGATGGCGATCCCGTTCTCCGCGTGCATCATCAGCAGCGCGCCGAGATCACCCGCCGACTGCATGGCCCGCAGGATCTGGCCGTCGGTGGAGTAGAAGACGCCGGGGTAGGCCATGAACAACTTGAAGCTGGTGACCCCTTCGGACACCAATTCGCTCATCCCCTTGAGGGATTCGTCGTTCACCTCGCCGATGATCTGGTGGAAGCCGTAATCGATCGCGCACTTGCCGTCGGCCTTCTGATGCCAGGCGCCGAGGGTGTCCTGCAGCCGCTCCCCCGGCGTCTGGACCACGAAGTCGACGATCGTCGTCGTCCCGCCCCAGGCGGCGGCGCGGGTGCCGGTCTCGAAGGTGTCGGACGCCTCGGTGCCGCCGAACGGCATCTGCATGTGCGTATGTCCGTCCACGCCACCGGGAATCACGTATTTACCGGTGGCGTCGATGACGACATCGGCGGTGGCGGACAGGTCGGCGCCGAGCGCGGTGGCGCCGGGTTGCAGGACGGCGACGATGGTTTCGTCGTCGACCAGCACGTCGAGCAGTTGCGATCCGGTGGCCGAGACCACCGTGCCGCCATGGATGAATGTCTTCGTCATCTGTGTGTCACCCGCCTCTACGGAGCCACCAGCGGTCCATAGGCGTCCGGGCGGCGGTCACGATAGAAGGCCCAGCGGTCGCGGACCACCTTGATCAGGTCCAGGTCCAGGTCGCGGATCACCAGTTCGGGGTCGGTGTCGGAGGCGACCTCGCCGACGAACTTGCCCTCCGGGTCGACGAAGTAGCTGGTGCCGTAGAAGTCGTCGTCGCCGTACTCTTCGATGCCGACACGGTTGATCGCGCCGATGAAGTACTCGTTGGCCACCGCGGAGGCAGGCTGCTCCAGTTTCCACAGGTAGCCGGACAGGCCGCGCGAGGTGGCGGACGGGTTGAACACGATTTCGGCGCCCGCCAGGCCGAGGGCACGCCAGCCCTCCGGGAAATGGCGGTCGTAACAGATATAGACGCCGACCTTGCCGACCGCGGTGTCGAACACCGGCCAGCCGAGGTTGCCAGGACGGAAGTAGAACTTCTCCCAGAACCCGTTGACGTGCGGAATATGGTGCTTACGATATTTGCCGAGGTAACTGCCGTCGGCGTCGATCACGGCCGCGGTGTTGTACAGCAGGCCGGGCTGTTCCTGCTCGTACACCGGCAGAACCATCACCATGCCTAATTCCTTTGCCAGCGCGGCGAATCGATCCGTCGTCGGGCCAGGCACCGATTCGGCGTAGTCGTAGAACTTCGTGTCCTGCAACTGGCAGAAGTACGGGCCGTAGAACAGCTCCTGGAAACAGATCACCTTCGCGCCCTGCGCGGCGGCCTGACGTGCGTAATCCTCGTGGGCTTTGATCATGGACTCTTTGTCGCCGGTCCAGTTCGTCTGGACGAGCGCCGCTCGAACGATTCCCATGCTTTGTTATACTTCACTCCGAACCAATTCGGTTGTGTTACAAGAATGCGGAAACAGTTTCGTAGCCGTAAATCCTGGGATTCGCCGTAGTTCCGGTGTCCCGCCCGACGCAGAATGACGGTTGTGAGCGAGCGTCAGCGAGTGAACCGAGGACACAGCCGAGCATCGCTCGGTCATGGCGGAGGCGAGCGCCAGCGAGGCGCAGTCATGAGCGAGCGTCAGCGAGTGAACCGAGGACACAGCCGAGCATCGCTCGGTCATGGCGGAGCCGAGCGCCAGCGAGGCGCAGTCATGAGCGAGCGTCAGCGAGTGAACCAAGGACACAGCCAAGCGGTGCTCGGTCATGGCGGTGCCGAGCGCCAGCGAGGCGCAGTCATGAGCGAGCGTCAGCGAGTGAACCGAGGACACAGCCAAGCGGTGCTCGGTCATGGCGGAGGCGAGCGTCGGGTAGGCGGGGGCGAGCGAGGCGCGGGTGGGAATCAGCAAGGCGGGCTCGGGAGCCAGCGAGACGTAGTCACCGACATGGTGCAGCCGTGTGCCGACTGGAAAGTCGGGCCCGTGCAACGGTGTGGTTCCGCTCCAGTCGAGTCGGGACAGCCCGGCGGACGTGCGGGCCCATGGCACTCCAACGGGGCGCATCCAAAAATCAGCGCTTCAGCCGCGCCACCCCAGCACGCCACTCGAGGGCACACAGGCTTGGCCAGCAATCCGCACCCCTTCTGTGGATCGGCACTCTCTCCGGGCGCCCAGAGCTGGTGCAAATCCACAGAAACGGTGCGGATCCCAACGACGAGCGCGGCACATCGGCGCGGTGCACAGGGTCACGCGGGCACGGCGGGCGATTCGCACTCGTTCTGCGGAACCGCACCCGTTCCAGGCGGCCAGAACGGGTGCGGATGCAAAGCACGCGTACGGATCCCAAGAACGAGCGCGGCCCTTGGGCCGCAGCCGGGCGGCACGCAAGTCCACGCAGACTCGATCGGCAATCCGCACCCCTTCTGTGGATCGGCACTCTCTCCGGGCGCCCAGAGCTGGTGCGAATCCGCAGAAACGGTGCGGATCCCGAGAACGAGTGCGGACCGCGGGGCGCAGCTGCGCGGCGCGCAGAGTTGCGCGGGCCCGGTGGGCGATTCGCACCGGTTCTGTGGATCCGCACCCGGTCTGGGCCGGCGGAACGGGTGCCGATGGGCAGGACGGGTGCGGATGTTGGGGGTGGGGCGTGAGCGTTGAGCCGGTGCGGGCTGAGGCGTCGGGGGCGGGTGGGTGGTTCATTGCGGATCTGGCGGATCGGACGTCGGCGGGGATTGCGGCGGCGGTCAGTCGCCAGATTCGGACCGGGGCGTTGGCGCCTGGGGCTCGGCTGCCAACGGTCCGTGAAGTCGCCAGGGAATTGAAGGTGTCGCCTGCGACGGTGAACCAGGCGTGGCGGGCGTTGGCGGCCGCCGGTGCGATCGTGGCGCGGGGGCGGGCGGGGACCTTTGTCGGCGCACCGGCGACTACTGCCGTCGGCCGATACCAGCGACTGCATCCGCCATCCTGCAGCACTTTTCGGATCGATCTCTCCCGTGGCACGCCCGATCCTGAGCTGCTTCCCGACCTCGGCGCCGCGCTGCGCGACCTGACTCGGAACCAGGCGAACGACCTCGCCGCCGACTATCTCGGCGAGGCAGTGCTGCCCGAGCTTGCCGCGAAAGTGCGGGCCGACTGGCCGTTTCGGGCCGAACGCCTCGCGGTGCTCGACGGTGCGCTGGACGCGGTCGACCGGATGCTGTCCACGCATGTGCGGCTCGGCGATGCGGTGGCGGTCGAAGATCCGTGTTTCCCACCGTTTCTCGACTTGCTCGCCCGGCTCGGCGCCCGCCCGATTCCGGTGCGCATGGACGAATCCGGGCTGTTGCCCGAGGAACTCGCGCGCGCGGTCACCGAACACGAAGCCAGCTGCCTGATCCTGCAGCCACGCGCCCAGAATCCCACCGGTGTCTCGCTCACCGCGCGACGCATCCGGGAACTGTCCGATGTGCTGCACGGCGCCGACACACTCATCATCGAGGACGACCACTCCGCCGGAATCGCCGCCGCCCCACTGCGTTCCCTTGGCAGCCGACTACCCGGGCGCACCGTCCACATCCGCTCCTACTCGAAATCGCATGGCGCCGATCTGCGACTCGCCGTCGTCGGCGGACCGGCCGAGCTGCTCGATCCGGTCATCGAACGCCGCATGCTCGGCGCAGGCTGGACCAGCAGACTCCTCCAGCGCGTCCTGCTGAGCATGCTCGACGACGAGACCGCCGTGCACGCCGTCACCACCGCCCGCGCCGAATACCGCAGGCGCTCAGCCGAACTCCGCCGCGCACTGGCGATGCGCGGCATCACGGTCGCGCGCGGCGACGGCATCAATCTGTGGCTGCCGGTCGCCGACGAGAACGCCGCGATGATCTCCCTAGCGGCGGCAGGCATCAAGGCAGCGCCCGGCGGGCCCTTCATAGTCGGCGACTATCCACCGACCGACCACCTCCGAATCACCATCTCCCCGCTGACCGACGCAGACCTCGACTGGCTCACCACCGAACTCGCCGCCGCCACCACCGCCGCCCCCACCTACCGCCGCATCCGACGCAGCTGAGTTTCCACCGACTGCCGCCCGAGTCCGCACTCACCCGCCTACCGCCACATCCGACACAGACTGTTCGCCGCACACCTTCTGAGTCCCCGCACACCGACTCGCCGCACTGACACGCGTGCGGATGTCAAACCATGTGCGGCAAGGAACCACGAACGCGCGCACCCCGCTGGTTTCGTACGACCAGCACCGACCCACCACACCCGACGTCGCCGCACACCTTCTGCGTTCCCGCACGCCGACTCGCCGCACTGACACGCGTGCGGATGTCAGACCGTGTGCGGCGAGGGACCACAGACGGCCGTACCCGTTGGTTTTTCGTACGATCCGCACCGTCCTGGCCCGCTTCGGCCGCCGAGATGGCATTATTCGCGACGGCATCGTCCGGTGCGCAATCCGAATGAAGGAGATTCCTAGCGGTGAGCAGCGAAGTGCAAGGGCGGCAATTCGACATCAGGCGTGGTTGGCGGCTCGGGGTGCCGCGTGGGGTGCTACGCGTGGTCGGCGTGGCGGCGGTGGCCGCGGCGCTGGCGGCGTTCGCGAGTGGCGGTGTTTCGGCGAATACCTGGAGCGTGCGGACGCAGGCGCCCGCACAGTGCGGCGCACCGAAGGCGCCCGCGAAGACGGCGTCCACCGATACGTGGCCTGCGCCGGACCGTGTCGCCGACCCGAACGCCCAATACACCGCGACGCTCGAAACCAACTGCGGTGCCGTGGCCATCGCGCTGGATTCCAAGGCGCCGGAAACCGTCAACTCGTTCGTCTTCCTGAGCGAAAAGCACTACTTCGACCTGACCAAGTGCCACCGCGTCACCACCCAGGGCATCTTCGTCCTGCAGTGCGGGGACCCGACAGCGACCGGCACGGGCGGCCCCGGCTACCAGATCCCCGACGAGAACCTGGCAGGAGCCACCTACCCGGCGGGCACCGTCGCGATGGCCAACGCGGGCCCGAACACCAACGGCAGCCAGTTCTTCCTCGTCTACAAGGACAGCCCGCTGCCGCCGAGCTACACACCGTTCGGCAAGGTCACCGCGGGCCAGGACGTCCTCGATTCGATCGGCAACGCAGGCGTGCAGGGCGGCGGCTCCGACGGCGCCCCCGCCGCCGACGTCGTCCTCAATTCAGTCACCACCGCACGCAACTAACCCTCATCCCCACTGTGGCGGCGTCCGTGGACGCCGCCACAGTCATGTCCGGCGCACGAGTGGCACATGGCTGTGGCAAACGCCGAGAGCGCCTCACCGTGGTGTGCCACTCGTGGACCATTACTTGTGCGGAGTGAGGTCGAAGGTGGTTGCGCCGGTGTCGCCGGACGGGATGATGGGCAGGATCACGGAGGACGGGTGTTCTGCGTCCTTGTAGATGGTTTGGGTCGCGGGTTGGGTTCGGGTGTTGTCGCCGAAGGGTTCTCCGGTGTTGGGGTTCGGCGCGTACTGCGGGTAGTCGCTGCTGGAGACGGCGAGGCGGACGCGATCGCCTGCCTTGAACAGGTAACTGGTCGGCCAGATCTTGATGGTGAACTTGTAGGGCTGACCGGGCACGAGATGCGTTGGGTTCGTGAGCGAATCGCGGAAGGCGGCCCGGATGATGCCGTTGTTGAGGTTGATCACCGAGCCGTCCTGGCCGAGCACCTCCAGCCGCGCAACGAAATCGGTGTCGACCGCGGTCGAGGAAGCCCAGAGCTGCACCGTGATCGGGCCGGTGAGTTCGGTGTCGGTGGTGAAAGGCGCGGTGTCGTAGGTGAGTACGTCCGACCGCTGTTCCACCGCGCCCTGCTCGAACGGGCCCTGCGGTCCGGTGCCGACGCCGCAGCAGGAGTGGCCGCCCGCGCTCGGCGCGGGATCCTCGGGGTCGTAGCGGTAGCGGTCGGTATCGGCCGCGCCGGTCGGCACCTGTTCGACGAGCTTGCCTGCGCGTCCCATGGCGCCGTTGACCCCGCTGCCGTTGAAATAGTATGTCTTCCACTGGGTTTGCGGCAGCGGCCAGCTCGGCGCGGTCTTCCACCGATTGGCGCCCATCACGTAGTAGTCGACGCGCGGCTTGTCGCCTGCGACGCCGTTGTCTACGCCCTTGAGGAAGTGGTCGTACCAGGCCAGCATCAGCTCGTTGATGGGACTGTTGCCGACCGGTCCGAGCTTGTCGAGCAGCGGGGCGATCGTCGAAGTCGGCCTGCCCCAACCGAGGTGGTCCCACGGCCCGATCACCAGGCGCTGGTTCTGCCGTGCCTGCGGCGTGCCGCCCTTGTCGACCATGCCGGTGAAGTTCTCGACGCCGCCCGCGAGGAAGGCGTCGTACCAGCCCTGCATGTCGAGCACCGGGATCTTCACATCCTGATAGTGCTCGCGGATGCTCCAGCGCTTCCAGTAGTCGTTGTAGGTGGAGTTGCGGATCCAGTCGAAGTACCACGACGCGACCGCGGGGTTGCCGGGCTGCAGTGGCGGAAAGTCCTTGTACGGGCGGAAATTCATCCATGTGGTGAAGTCCGGCATCGCCGCCTTGATCTGGTCGGCCGCGGCGGTGTCCTTGCGCTGCTCGGCGGATTCGAGCCCGATGGTGCCGACCGCCCACGGTTCGACGAAGCCGAGCCGGAACGCGCCGCCCTCGTAGGTCCAGCCGTCGTAGTAGTCCGAGGCCGTGTTGGCGGGGACGATGGTGGTCAGGTGCGGCGGGGTCTCGACGGCGGCGAGCCACTGGGTGGCGCCGACATACGACGAGCCGTACATGCCCACTTTGCCGTTGGTGCCCGGCAATTGGGCCGCCCACTCGACCGAGTCATAGCCGTCTTTCAGGTCGTTGTCGAACTCGGTGAACGTGCCCTCCGACCTACCGATGCCGCGAATATCCTGGATCACCACCAGGTAGCACTGCGAGGCGAACCAGTCCGGTGTCTGATAACGCGAGGGTTGTACCTGCGCAGCGGATTTCCCGTATTGCGTGCGCATCAGGATCACCGGCACCGGATCACTGGTTTTCGGGCGATAGACGTCGGCGCGCAGGACCGTCCCGTCCCGCATCGTCCCGGGGACATCGGTCTCTTTGTCTACGGCGCACTTCCCCCGCCCGGACGTCGGTGGCCATGGGCCGGTCTCCGTTGGTGCAGGAGTCTGCGTGCTCGCGGTCTTATTGGTGTCGGATCCGGAGGTACATCCCCCGACCAGAACCCCGACACACAACGCCGCCATGAGCAGACGTCCGACACCCATGCGATATCCGGACAAGGTGATCCACCTCCCGCAGAGGCGCAACCAGGGATTCGGAGTGCACAGCTTCGAGAACGCCTCCGTCGCGCTGATCTTACCAGTGCAAGATCAGAGATCCGATGAATTTCGCCGAGTTCATCCGCAATTCTGTCAATACTAATCATGTTGCACTGCAACAGTTTCCGTGATCCAGATACAGCATGAGCGGCTCAGCGCCGAGATCCGCTACGGGACCAACTGAGCCAAGTCGACATGATCGTGGAACGGAGCCACCTGCTCCCCGAGCAGCAACCGCCGCGCCACGTGCCCCACCTGCCCCGCCGCGAACCGCGCCTCGCTGGCCAACTGCGGATAGCCCGACAGTGACCGGCCGACTTGCTCGACAGACCGCCGCGACCGACTCGAAATGCTCCCCCAACCGCCGAGCCATCCGGTGAGCGACCGCAAAAACCCTGCCGTCGAGGCGAACTCGGCCCGCCGCGCCGGACGCCCGTCGACCAGCCCGTGAAAGACCGGCAACGCCGGCTCGGTCCGATACGGTTCCACGCTCAGAAACCCGCGCTCGTCGGCCGCGTACACCACATCGAGTCCCCGCGCCTTGGCCCGCGTCCGCATGTCGTACTTGGTCGGCAGATCGTCACATTCCTCGACAAGCAGATCGAGCCCTTCGAGAAACGCGTCGGCATTCTCCGCCGTCACCCCGTGATCGAAGACGGTCACGTGCAGATACGGATCGATCTCAGCGATCCGTCGAGCCACGATCCACGCCTTAGGTACCCCGAGATCGGCCACACTCGCGTTGAGCCGATTGAGGTTCGACAGATCCAGCGCATCGAAATCCGCCAGCACGATGTGCCCGCACAGATGCTCCTGCGCCAACGTCACCGCCGCTTCCCCGCCCACCGACAGCCCGAGTACCCCAACACATTTCCCGCGCAGCACCTGTTGCTCGGCCCGAGTGATCTTGTCTTGGTTGCGATCTGTGAGCACATCGAAGAAGTCGTCCGGCCCCAATACGTGCACCACCCGCCGCGTCCACGGCAGGTACGCCCAACATCCATAGGTCGCCGAATCCCCGGCCAATGTCTCGGCGATGAACTGTTCCCGCTCCTGCCCCTCCCCCGGCAGTCGAATCCGCGCCAGCTCAGCGACCTGCCCTGCCACGGTGTCCAACACCTCGACGTGGTGCTCCCGGCAGATCTCGGCGAATTCGGCGCCATCCGCTACCGCGACAATCACCGCCGCCCACCCCGGCGGCGCGCCCAACGCTGCGCGAAAACCCGTCAAGTCCACCGGGTTTCGCTGCTCCACCCGACCAATCTGAAACGAGGCCATGCCTAGCTCCCGCCAATCGTTGACTCAGTCAATGATAACGGCGAACCTGCCGCAAGCGAGGGCGAATCTCATCCAGAGCGCCGCGCACTGGTGATGATCTCCGGACTCGTGTCCGTTAACGGCGTGCGATCCCAGTTCCCGAACTGTTCGGCGACGACCAAACCCGCCTCGGACAGAAAGCCGGACAAAGCCTCCGGGCCCAGGAACCGCAGCGTCGAACGACTGACCTCCGGTTCCCAGCCGGCACTGGTGAACGTGTGCGTGAAAGACACCAGATCGCCGTGGACCGGCTGTGCGACCTCACAGACGCTGCGCACCACCGCGCCCGTCTCATCCGTCGCCTCCCCCGAGTACCGCCGATCCCACGTCTCCCATTCCCGCACAAGCGGATTGCGCGTCTCGAAGACGAAGCGACCGGTAGCGGTCAGCGTCGCCGCGATCGCCGCCAACGCGGCCCGCAGCTCGTCGTCCTCGACCAAAACCTGAAACGCATGCCCGGTCATGACCACGAGATCGAACTGCCCCAGCGCGGCACTCGCGTCGCCGAGCACCCACTCGATATCGGCACGGGCACGTGCCATCTCGAGCATCCCCGGGGCCGGGTCCAGTCCGCACAGGCGGCCGACATGGCCGGACTCCCTGGCCCGGTGCAGTAGCGCACCGGTCCCGCAGCCCACGTCGAGCACCGATTCCGCGGCCAGCACCAACGGCAGGTAGAACTCGAAATCGCTACGTGCGTCCCACGGATGCAAGCGGTCGTACCACGCGGCGAGCCGGACATCGGTGAACAGCTTGTCGACCATGGTCGAAGCATGGCAGCGGCGATCGTCCGACCGCTACCGATTTTCCGGCTCGATCGTGTTGGTAGAGATACGCATTCGCTGGATGCACTCGGTGGTCCCGGCCTCGGCAGTCAGCCCCGGATGCCGAGCGTGTCGAGCAAGTCGCGGACGCGTTGTTCGATCTGGTCGCGGATCTGCCGAACGGTGTCGAGGTCCTGGCCCGCGGGGTCGCCGAGTGTCCAGTCGCGGTAGGTGACGCCAGGATAGTAGGGACAGGTGTCCCCGCAGCCCATAGTGATGACCACGGTGGATGTTTCGACGGTGTCGGCAGTCAGGATCTTGGGCGTGTAGCCGGTGATGTCGATGCCGACTTCGGCCATCGCCTCGACGGCGACCGGGTTGATCGCGTCGGCGGGTGCGGTGCCCGCGGAACGAACTTCGACCGCATCACCGGCTAGGCGGCTGAGGAAACCCTGGGCCATTTGCGAGCGTCCGGCGTTGTGGACGCAGACGAACAAGACGCTCGGCTTGGAAACCATTGGTGGACATGCCTTTCAGTGTGCGGCGCGGTGCGGGGTGACGACGTCTGCCGCCGAGGCCGTGCCGGGATACAGGACGCTGACCAACGCGAGCCCGGTCAGTGCGCCGATCAGTTGGGCAGCAATGAACCCGGCAGCGGAGGCGGGGGCGATCCCGGCGAAGGTGTCGGAGAAGACGCGTCCGATGGTGACGGCCGGATTGGCGAAGGAGGTCGAGCTGGTGAACCAGTAGGCCGCGCCGATCCACGCCGCGACCGCAGCCGCCGACAAGGCCGCCCGGCCCGTGCGGGCGAGGGTGAAGATGACGGCGATAAGCCCTGCGGTGGCAAGGATTTCGCCGATCAGATGTCCGCCGGTGATGCGGTGGTGGGTGGCGAGTTGCAGCGGGGTTTGGTCGAACATGAGGTTGGCCATGACCGCGCCGATGATCCCGCCGCCGGTCTGTGCGCACGCATAGGCGATGACATCACGGCCGGTCAGGCCCGTGCCCGCGCGGCGGCCGAGCAGCCAGTCGACGGCGGAAACCACCGGGTTGAGATGGGCGCCGGACACCGGGCCGAAGACCAGAATCAGCACCGCGAGCCCGAACACCGTGGTGGTGGAGTTCTGCAGCAGTTGCAGGCCGGGATCGCCGGGCGACAGCTGACTGGCGGCGATGCCCGAGCCGACAACGATGCAGACCAGCAGTGCGGTCCCGACGAACTCCGCGAGCAGCCGCCGCGTCAGCGGTGCGCTCATACCGGCGTGCTGACAGATTCGACGCCCGCGGCGCCCAAGACTGCGGAAAGTTGCTGCAGGACTTGCGGTATCGCCCAGTAGTAGACCCAGGTACCGCGGCGTTCGCAGTCGATGAGGCCCGCTTCGCGCAGCACCTTGAGGTGGTGGGAGATGGTGGGCTGGGACTGCTCGAACTGCGGGGTCAGTTCGCACACGCAGACTTCTTCCCCCGGACGGGAGGCGATCAGCGACAACAGCCGCAACCGGACCGGGTCGGCCAGCGCCTTGAACGCGACGGCCAGTTCGACCGCGGCATTGTGGCTCAGCGGCGCGGTCAGCGTCGGTGCGCAGCAGGCGTTCGTGGACGCGATCACTGACAGTTCGTGTTTCGACACCTATCTATATTGACAGACATCGATTCAGCGGCGCAAGCTGTATCGACATTCATCGATACAACCCGGTCGGGGCATCGCCGGACCGGATATTCAGCAAGGGGTGTGTCATGACAGATCAGCAGAGCGAACTCAGGGAGACCGTCCGAGCCCGGTATGCCCAGGCCGCGATCACCGTCGCCGACGGTGGCGTCGCGAACGATTGCTGCGGCAGTGGCGATGTCGCGATCGACGCGAACTTCGGTGCGAGCCTGTACCGCACGGCCGACCGTGACGAGCTCCCGATCGCGGCCACTGCCGCGTCGCTCGGCTGCGGCAATCCGACCGCTGTCGCAGAACTCCGCGAAGGTGAACGAGTGCTCGACCTGGGTTCAGGCGGTGGCATCGACGTGCTGTTGTCCGCGCGCCGAGTAGGGCCGACCGGCAAGGCATTCGGGGTCGACATGACCGACGAAATGCTGGCGCTGGCACAGGCGAACGCCGCCAAAGCCGAAGCGACGAACGTGGAATTCCTGAAGGGCACGATCGAGTCGATTCCGTTGCCCGCCAACAGCATCGACGTGGTCATCTCGAACTGCGTGATCAACCTGTCGGTCGACAAGCCTGCCGTGTTCGCCGAGATGGCTCGTGTGCTTGTCCCCGGCGGGCGCATCGGGATCTCCGACGTCGTCGCCGAGGACACCCTGTCCGCCGAACAGCGCGGCGAGCGCGGTGACTACGTCGGGTGCATCGCAGGCGCATTGTCGTTCGCCGAATATCGGGCGGGACTGACCGCAGCCGGATTCAGCGATATCGAGATCACACCAACCCATTCGGTGGCCGACGGGATGCACTCGGCGATCGTGCAGGCCGTCAAGCCGGTCGAGCAGCACAGCACCGAAGACGCCGCAACTCCATGTTGCGGACCGTCCTGCTGCGTGTAGAACCGGACTCCGATCACCCGGCGCCGAATCGCGCTCGGCGCCGGGTCCCACTCAGCACTGGGTCCCACTCGCCGCCAGGCCTCGCCGACGCCAGGTCCCACCCCTCGCCAGGCCCCACCCCTCGCCAGGTCCCACCCCTCGCCAGGCCTCGCCCGACGCCAGACCCCGCCCGACGCCGGGCCCCACTCGACCCTGGATCTCACTCGCCGCCAGGCCTCGCCGACGCCAGGTCCCGCTCGCCGCAAGGTCCCGCCCGACGCCAGGCCCCGCCCGACGCCAGGCCCCGCCAGACGCCAGGCCCCGCCCGACGCCAGGCCCCGCCCGACGCAAGGTCCCGCTCGCCGCCAGGTCCCGCTCGCCGCCAAACCTCGCCCGACGCCAGACCCCGCCCGACGCAAGGTCCCGCCCGACGCAAGGTCCCGCCCGACGCAAGGTCCCGCCCGACGCCAGGCCTCGCCCGACGCCAGGTCCCGCCCGACGCAAGGTCTCACTCGCCGCAAGGTCCCGCCCGTCGGGGTCACTTCTCCAGTTCGGTCGAGTTCACAAGTGCAACAAGGAGGGCCAGGTTGTCGACCAGGGGTTGACGGGTCGGTCGCAACGCCAGATGGTGACGTCTCGGGTGACGCCGGGGAAGCCGAGAGTGGCGTCCGCTCGGCCGATGGGGGTCATCGCGCCGAAGAGCGGGCGGATGTCGGCTTCCTTGCCGCCTACCCACAGCACGGTGGTTGCGGAGTCGGGCGGGGCGCCGAAATAGCCGAAACCGCGGTTCGGGCTGTAAACGGCGGGCAGGCCGTACTTTTCGCGGAACATGTCGAGTGCGCTTGCCTGCCAATAGGAGTCGGCGACGATGACGACGCCTGCCCGCTCGGATTCCGGAATCGCCTGGTAGGCGGTCGCAGTCGATTCGGCGAGCTCGGGCCAGCCGAACTTGCCGTAGACGTCGAGTGCCAAACCGACCTCGTTCTCGTCCTTGACCGGCGTGATGTCCGATTCGGCGCGCCATGGCAGCGAGAACAGCACGGTCGCCACCGAAAGCACGACCACCGGGATTGTCACGTAGGTGCGCCAGCGTGCCGAGGCGTCGGTCCAGCGGACGGCGCCCGCCGCCATGATCGCGGCGTAGCAGCCCGCCGCGTAGTACGGCCTGCCGTCGGTGACGAGGAAGACGACGGCGAGCAGCAACGGCAGCGGAGCGAGAAAACGGTAGGGGCGCAAAGGTTCCCAGCGGAACAACGTCACGATTCCGTAGATCAGCAGTGCGCCGCCGAGCAGCCCGGCGAGAATGATGGCCAGGGGCAGCCAGGTGTAGCGACCACCGATGGTCGCCTGCTCCTGCGCGACCACCGCGCCGAGCCGCAGCTGCGGCCAGTCGTGACTCGCCTGCCAGATCAGGCTCGGCAGGGTCACCAGGAGGACCAGCGCGGCGCCGGCCCACAATGCGGGGCGGCGCAACAGCTCTCGTGGCCCAAAGCACAGCGCGCCGATCGCGACCGCGATCCAGAAGAACGGGATCAACCATTTGACCTGCATGTCCACCGCCGTAGCCAGCGCGGCGCCGAGTAGCAGCAGATCGTTGCGGGTTCGCACCCAGCGGATGAGCAACCAGCTGATCAGCACCCACAGGGCGGTGTCGATCGTGTTGGTGGCCAACAGGACTCCCTGCACGAGCAGGAACGGCGACGTCGCGTAGGCGATGGCGGTGAGCACCTGCGCGCGGCGCGACCCACCGAACTCCCTGGCGATCTGCGCGCTGATCACAATCGCGGCGACCGTGACCAGCACCGCCGGAATCCGCAGGGCGACCATGGATCCCGGCGCAAGCAGATCCATCAGCCGGGCGATCGCAGGCAGCACCGGCCCCTGATCGGCATAACTGACAGCGAGCCTGCGTCCCGCGGCGACGAAATACATTTCATCGCCGAAGAATCCGTAGCGCCCCACCGAGGCCAACAGCGCGATCGCCGAAAGCACCGCGACAACGCCTACCCCGACGACCGCGAACGGCGGTCGCGGTTCCGAGATATCCTCATGCCGTACTTGCGTTTTCATCAGATCATTCATCGTTCCCCACCTTGCGTGTCGCCACGTCGATCACTCGGCGCACGTGCGCCGAGTAGCTATCCATATCGAAATCCGGTTCCCGGGTCGCCCGCCCGGCAGCGCCGTCGATCACGTCGCGAATGGTCTTCGCCATCGACACCGGATCGAACTCGTCGCCGAATTCGCCGGAATCCTGTCCCGCGCGCATGATCTCGATCAGCGGCGCCATGATCTCCTGCTCGCCCTCCGCGGTGGCGAACCGATGCTTACCGTCCGCGCCCCGCAGATTCAGCACCACATCGGTGAGTGCCGCGATGTGCTTCGTGTTCGCCGCGATGAAGTCCAGGTTCGATCCGATGTAGGCCAGCAACTTGTCTCGCGCGCCGTCCGCGGCCTCCACCGCGGGCCCGATCCGCTCGCCCCCCATCACATAGAGCTGGATCACCACCTGCTCCATCAGGTCGTCCTTGCCCGCAAAGTGATACGAGATCACCCCTTTGGAGATCCCCGCCTGCTCGGCAATCCGCGCCAACGACGCACTCCCATACCCGACCTCGGAGATCACCTCCACCGCGGCCCCGATGATCTGCCGCCGCCGCGCCTGCTCGATAAACGACCCCCGCTGACCATCCAGCCCATTTTCTGACCGCACGGCCAAATATTAACACACCCGGCCAACCAAGACCCCGATCAGCAGCCACCCACCCCGCGCCGGAGTTGGTCGGTTGATCATGGGGAACTGGTGCAGGCGTCGCCCGAGAAGCCACCTGCACCATTACCCCCTCGGCCCGAAACAACCCCTCCGATCCCACAAGCTGGCAGCGCTGGCACTTCTGAGGCCGGTAACCGCGCCCAGCCTGCCTGACCCCGAAATCCGCACCCCTTCTGCGGATCCGCACCCGTTCTAGCAGCCCACAGCTAGTGCGGATCCCCAGAACGAGTGCGGTTGCCGAGAGGGGGTGCGGATTACGGAGCGCGCGGTGGGTGCGAGCGAGGATTCGGCGTAGTTGATCGTGAAACCCCCGCAGCCGCACCCTTTCTGTCTTCCCGCACACGATCTGGCATGCGAAATCGTGTGCGGGAAGACAGAAAGTGTGCGGCTGAGAGTCTTTGATCTTGAATCTCTGTCTTTGATCTTGAAAGTTCTCGAAACGGGAGCACAGCCAAGTAACCCGGCTGGGACGAGAGAACGCGTGACCGACAGCGGAGGTCAGCCGGGTACGGCAGGCGACGCCACCACGCTAATCCGGTGCACACACCGAGATGCCGTACTCACAGGAGACCGTGTAGTCGGGGAAATCTTTGCCTTCGCCGAGCCCAAAGCGGCACGAGCGCAACCCAACCCGACCCGTGGGGCCGCGGCCTCGGAAGCACGCGGCTTCGGGGGCGCGGCTTTGGGGGCTGGTGCGGGTTTCGTAAGGCGTGTTGCGTTTGGGGTGGTGGTTTATCCGCGGGTTGGACGGCTTCCTGGCGAGCGGGACGGTTTCGGGGTTTGCACTGGATAGCGTGGTGGCGTCGGGTGCCGTACCCGGCTGACCTCCGCTGTCAGGTGCGTGTTCTCTTGTTCCAGACCGGGTTGCTTGGCTGTGGTCCGGTTCAAAGATCTTGAAAGAAATCGACGGTAGTCAAATGGTGGGCGTCTCGGTGCGTACTGCCACCATATGACTCCCGTCGATGAAGTTGATCAACCATTTCACTCCCGTCGATGGGCCAACAACCATTGCACTCCCGTCGATGAGGCTCGCAACCACTTCTCTCACGCCAATGAAGCCCAGCGACCACTTCTCTCACGCCGCAGTTGTCCGCAACCACAACCAAGTGCGCACACAGCGAAAAGGCCGCGCTCCCAACGGGAGCGCGGCCTTTCGGTCCGAAATCTACAGGTACTGACCCGTGTTCGACTCGGTGTCGATCGCCCGGCTTGCGCTGGCGTTCTTGCCGGTGACCAGGGTGCGGATGTAGACGATCCGCTCGCCCTTCTTGCCCGAGATGCGAGCCCAGTCATCGGGATTCGTGGTGTTGGGCAGGTCCTCGTTCTCGGAGAACTCGTCCACGATCGAATCGTAGAGATGCTGGATGCGCAGGCCGGGGTTGCCGGTGTCGAGGACGGCCTTGATGGCGTACTTCTTGGAGCGGTCCACGATGTTCTGGATCATGGCGCCGGAGTTGAAGTCCTTGAAGTACAGGACTTCCTTGTCACCGTTGGCGTAGGTGACTTCCAGGAAGCGGTTGTCCTCGCTCTCGGCGTACATCCGGTCGACGACCCGTTCGATCATCGCGCGGATGCAGGCCGCCTTGTCGCCACCGAACTCGGCGACGTCGTCGGCATGCAACGGCAGGGTGTCGACCAGGTACTTCGAGAAGATGTCCTGTGCCGATTCCGCGTCGGGCCGCTCGATCTTGATCTTCACGTCCAAGCGGCCCGGCCGCAGGATCGCGGGGTCGATCATGTCCTCGCGGTTGGACGCACCGATCACGATGACGTTCTCGAGTCCCTCGACACCGTCGATCTCCGAAAGCAGCTGCGGCACGACCGTGGTCTCCACGTCGGAGGACACGCCCGAACCGCGGGTGCGGAAGATGGAATCCATCTCATCGAAGAACACGATCACCGGAGTGCCCTCGGACGCCTTCTCGCGAGCCCGCTGGAAGATGATCCGAATGTGGCGCTCGGTCTCACCGACGAACTTGTTGAGCAGCTCGGGGCCTTTGATGTTCAGGAAGAATGACTTGGCTTCCTTGGCATCCTCACCACGCGCTTCGGCGATCTTCTTGGCCAGCGAATTCGCCACCGCCTTGGCGATGAGCGTCTTACCGCAGCCGGGCGGGCCGTACAGCAGCACACCCTTGGGTGGGCGCAGCGCGTACTCGCGGAACAGATCCTTGTGCAGGAACGGCAGTTCCACCGCGTCCCTGATCTGCTCGATCTGCCTGCCGAGACCACCGATGTCGGTGTAGTCGACGTCCGGAACCTCTTCCAGCACAAGGTCTTCGACCTCAGCCTTGGGGATCCGCTCGAACGCGAAGCCGGCCTTGGTGTCGACCAGCAGCGAATCGCCGGGACGCAGCTTGCGAATCGGGGAGTCGGGGTCGTCCATGTCGTCGTATTCGGCGACCTTGGCCAGCGGGCCAGCCAACCAGACGACGCGCTCCTCGTCGGCATGACCGACGACCAGCGCCCGGCGACCGTCGTCGAGGATCTCGCGCAGCGTGCCGATCTCACCGACGGCGTCGTAGACGCCTGCCTCGACCACCGTGAGCGCCTCGTTGAGGCGGACGGTCTGGCCGTATTCGAGGGTCGAGGTCTCGATGTTCGGCGAACACGTCAACCGCATCTTGCGACCCGAAGTGAACACGTCGACCGTCTGATCGTCGTAGACACCGATCAGAATCCCGTATCCGCTCGGTGGCTGACCGAGCCGATCGACTTCCTCGCGCAAGGCGACCAGCTGCTGCCGCGCTTCCTTGAGTGTGTCCATCAGCTTCGTGTTGCGAATGGTCAGCGAATCGATGCGGGCTTCCAATTCCCGTGCGCGATCCGGCGAATCGGCGAGTTGCCTTCGGAGTGCAGCCGCCTCGGCGCGTACTGCCTCGAGCTCTCTCCAGGCCGCCGAATCCGAATTCTCGATGGGGCTCATGTGCTGCTCCTCCCAGTCCCGGTCTATCAACGCTACCGGGCGCGAACCGTTCTCGCTTTCCGACATGGTTTCGTCGTGATCACATCTGGGCTGCGATCGACCGCCGGATGACCATGTTAGCCTGCCCTAACCCGCACTCGGTGAGCCTGCTCGCCGACCGAGCCGAAAGGTTGCTGACTATGCTCCTTCCCGCCAGATTTCTCCGCGTTTCCGTGGCTACCGCTGCTGCCGCCCTCACCGTTACGGTAGGCCTCGCCGGCTGTAGCTCCGATGACAACAAATCCGACGGCAAGGTCTCTTCCTCCAGCGTGACGGCGTCGAGCGCGGCACCGAAGACGAGCGCGAGCGCCGCCGCGGGCGCGCCGACCGCCGAGGCACTGCAGTCCGTCTTGGTCAAATTGTCCGACCCCGCAGTTCCCACCGCGGAGAAGACCAAGCTCATCGTCGACGGCGAAAAGCGCACCGCGAACATCGATCAGATGAACAAGGCACTGGCAGGCTACGGCACCCTGACCTACGGAGTGGCCGACATCACAACACAAGGCGCCGCAGCCACGGCACAGGTCACCATCACCTCGCCGCACGGCGCCGCGCCCGCCGTGCCACTCACCTGGGAGAACGTCGGCGGCACTTGGAAGCTCTCTGACCAGTCCGGCTGCATCCTGCTCAGCTTCGCGCAGGCGCCGTGCCTGCCCGCCTGATTCACGGCTGATCCAGGCGGGGGCCGAGGGTGGTTGCGGGCGCCCTCGGCCGGACTGTCAGCCCTTCGACGGCCGCCGCTGCGGCTTGGGGGTCACCGTGCCCTCGGCCAGCCGCCGTGCGCTCACCAGGAAGGCCGTATGGCCCTGCATCCGGTGCTCGGGACGCACCGCGAGGCCGACCACATGCCACCCGCGCACCATCGACTCCCACGAGCGCGGCTCGGTCCAGCATTCCTGCTCCCGCAGCGCCTCCACGACTTTCGACAACTGCGTGACCGTCGCCACGTACACGATGAGCACGCCGCCGGGGACCAGCGCCTTCGCCACCGCGGGGAGTGCATCCCACGGCGCGAGCATGTCCAGCACCGCGCGGTCGACCGGCTCGCCCGCGTAATCGGCCACATCGCCGACGGTCAGCGACCAGTTAGCCGGTCGTTCGCCATAGAACGTCTCGACATTCCGAATCGCGTGTTCGGCATGATCCTCGCGAATTTCGTACGAAACGACCTCGCCTTGCGGCCCGACGGCACGCAACAACGAACACGTCAGCGCGCCGGACCCCGCGCCTGCCTCGAGCACCCGCGCGCCGGGGAACATGTCACCCTCGTGCACGATCTGCGCGGCGTCCTTCGGGTAGATCACCGCGGCGCCGCGCGGCATCGACAGCACATAGTCGATCAGCAACGGGCGCAAGGCCAAATAGGGCGTGCCGTTGGTGGACTGCACCACGCTGCCTTCGTCGGCGCCGATCAAACTGTCGTGTTTGATCCCGCCGCGATGCGTGTGGAACTCCTTGCCCTCCTCCAAGACCACCGTGTACAGGCGCCCTTTGGCATCGGTCAGCTGTACCCGGTCACCGAGGGTGAATGGACCGGTCCGCCTGGCCGTCATGAATCTCCGTTCGCTGGTAGCGCAATGCTCGAGTGACAGGGGCGCCGCGCATGCTCGATACCGCGGGTCGGTTGCGCATCGGCGTGTCGGTGCCGCCGGATAGCCTGCCAGGTATGTCCTCGCCCGTGTCCACGCCCCCTGCCGACGGCCCGCCGCCGCCCGAACCCGATGCGGTGGCGAGCCGGTCGAGGCCGGCGTTGTCCCCTTCGCGGGCAATGGATTTCAAGCAGTGCCCGCTCAAGTACCGGTATCGGGCGATCGATCGGATTCCGGAAGCGCCGACCCGGATCGCGGTGCGCGGCACGGTGGTTCACGCGGTGCTGGAAGACCTGTACGGACTGCCCGCGGCCGAGCGGCAGCCGGAGCGGGCGCAGACGCTGGTGCGGCCCGCGTGGTCCAGGGTGGCCGACGAGCGGCCCGAGGTGACCGAGCTGATCACCGACGCGGAGCTCGACGGTTTTCTCGGCGAGGTGCGCACGCTGGTCGAGGCGTATTACCGGCTGGAGGATCCGACGCGCTTCGAACCGGAGTCGCGCGAGGCGCGGGTGGAGGTCGAGCTGGACGACGGAGTTCTGTTGCGCGGCTTCGTCGATCGGATCGATGTGGCGCCCACCGGGCAGTTGCGCGTTGTCGACTACAAGACCGGCCGCGCTCCCGGACCCACCCAGGAGACCAGGGCGCTGTTCCAGCTCAAGTTCTATGCGCTCGTCGTGCTGCGCACCCGCGGCATCGTGCCCGCGCAGCTGCGGCTGATCTATCTGGCCGACGAGCAGATCCTCACCTACGCGCCGGACGAGGAGGAGCTGCTCCGCTTCGAACGCACGCTGTCGGCGCTGTGGCAGGCCATCCTGGAGGCCGGCCGCACCGGTGAGTTCCAGCCGAGCAGAAGCTGGCTGTGCGCCCACTGCGACTACCAGCACCTGTGCCCTGAATTCGGCGGTACGCCGCCGCCGTATCCCGGTTGGCCGGACGGCGGCATCGGGGAATCGCCGGACGAGACGCTTGCCGACGCGGTCGCCGAGTAGGCGAGCCCGATCGACCTCAGCGCCCGATCATCGCCGTCAAGAAGTCCAATGACGTGCCATGGGTGCCGATGAGAGCGACCACCACGATCAGCACCACGACCCCGAGTACATCACCTGCCACTAGCAGCACGTTCCTGAGGCGGGGCCATAGGTCTGCTCGTTCGGCCTTCGTCTGCATCGACGTCCTCCCGTACGTCTGTGCCGAGGCCAACAGCGTGGTCTCGACGTTCTCGTTGTGTACTTCGCTCAACACACCGCACAGTGTTGCGGATCGACCGTGAAGTTTTCATGAAGACGCGCTGAATTGGCGGCTTCCGACAGTGGGCATATCACACAAACCCCAGGTCAAGACGTGCGCACGGAATCGTTGCCGATTCCGTGCGCGCTCCGTCAGACGGTGAAGTTGTGGAACAGCAGGACCGAAAGGCCCAGCCCGACAACCAGGTTCACCACCACGGCCGAGCCGAACACCACGATCGGCCGCCACCCGGCCTCACGCAGCCCGCGCAACGAGAATTCCAGCCCGATCGAGACGAACGCGAGGATCAGGAACCAGGTGCGCAGGTCGTTGACGATCGCGATGTGCGCGGCGCCGGATTTCTTGTCGGCCGACTGCAGATACAGCGTGCCGATCACCGAGGCCGCGACGAACCCGAGGACGAACTTCGGGAACCGGTCCCAGAACTGTCGCAGCGACGGCAGCGCCGCACCCTTGGTGCGTTCCACCTTCACGGTGAAGTACGCGGTGAGCGCGATCGCGACGATGCCGATCAACGCGTTCTGCGTGGTCTTCACGATGGTCGCGATCTGCAGTGCCTTCTCCCCCGCGATCGCGCCGGACGCCGCGACCGCCGCCGTGGTGTCGATGTTGCCGCCGATCCAGGCGCCTGCGACCGCGTCGGACAGCCCGAAAACCTCGGCGAGCCACGGCAAGACGAAGATCGACGGCAGCGCGAAGATGATCACCAGCGAGGCCGCGTAGGCGATCTGCTCGCGCCGCGCCTGCACCGCGCCCGCCGCCGCGATGGCCGCGCTGACGCCGCAGATGGACACCGCGGAGGACAGCAGCGCCCGCAGTTTGTCGTCGAGCCCGAGCCGCCCGCCGAGCCACCAGGTGAAGCCGAACACCGCGGTGATCAGCAGCAGTGCCTGCAGGATCGACGGGCCTGCCGCGGTCACCAGGATCTTCAGGTTGATCGATGCGCCGAGCAGCACCACGCCGGTCTTGATGAAGAACTCGGTGCGGAACCCGGCCGAGAGCCGGTCGCGCAGCGACAGTTTCGCGAGGACGACGTTGCCGATCAGGCCGATCGCGATGGCGTACACCGGGAATTCGATCGACTTGGCCACCCGCTGGAACGGGGTGCCCTTCGCCCATTGCGGCACATGGGTATCGAAGTAGCGGGTCAACGCGCCGAGCACGAGGACCACCGCGATACCGGCGATGATCGCACCCACCGTCGGACGCGAGACCGCTTGCAGCGCTGCCGTTTCCGAGGTAACCGCGGTTTCAGGCGTAGCGGTTCCGCCGACGGGATCGGTGCCCGGTTCAGTCTTCGCGGCAGTGACCACACCGCCGTCCACATCGGAATCCGTTGGCGCGGTGCCGTTCCGATCTTCGATGCCCGACATCACGGCACCAGCCAATCCGGGATCGCGCCGACCAGAACCAACGCGATCAGCGCGAGCCCGACGATCGCCGCCAGCCAGTCCTCGTTCCAGGCGAATATGCTCCCCGACCGTTCGTCGGGCGATGTCTGTGACACGGGCGTGCTCCTTGCGTTCCTCATCTAGAGGCCGCACGGTAGCAATGCCCGCTCACCAGCACACCGGTTGTATTCAGCGTGAATTATTCACGCATACACGACAAACCAGACGGCGATAATCGGTCACGACCAACGCCTTTCGTCGGTCATGACGAACGCCCTTCGTCGATTACCCGGACGGCTCGGCGTGCCAACTCCTCTTCGGCCGTTGGCATGCCGAGCCTCGCCCGGTGGCCGCACCGATCTCTTTCTGCGCGTGGTTCTTTCGTTCTCGGCCGAGAACGAAAAGGCCGGTCCGCCGCGCGGCGACTGACCGGCGCGGCGGCGGCCTGACTCAGAACGCGCGGCAGGAGCGAATGTCGAAGGCCAGGATGGCCTTGGCGCCGAGCTCGGCGAGCTGGTCCATCACTTCGTTGCCCTGCTTGCGCGGCACCATCGCACGGATCGCGACCCAGTTCTCGTCGGCCAGCGGCGAGATCGTCGGCGACTCCAGGCCCGGCGTGATCGCCACCGCCTGCTGGAGCAGCTCCTTCGGGCAGTCGTAGTCCAGCATGATGTACTGCTGGCCGAACACGACGCCCTGGATGCGCGCGATGAGCTGGTTGCGTGTCCGCTCTTTCTGATCGGACCCGGTGCGTTCGATGAGCACACCCTCGGAATCACACAGCGATTCCCCGAACGCCACCAGATTGTGCTGACGCAGGGTACGCCCGGAGCCGACCACATCGGCGATCGCGTCGGCGACGCCGAGCTGAATGGAGATCTCGACCGCACCGTCCAGGCGGATCACCTCCGCCTCGATGCCGCGGCGCTGCAAATCGCTGAGCACCAGGTTCGGGTAGGAGGTGGCGATGCGCTTGTCGTAGAGGTCGTCGACCTTCCAGTCCTGCCCGGCCGGGGCCGCATAGCGGAAGGTGGAGCGGCCGAAGCCGAGACCGAGACGCTCGCTCACCGGCGCACCGGAATCGAGCGCGAGATCGCGGCCGGTGATGCCGAGGTCAAGCTCACCGGACCCGACGTAGATGGCGATGTCCTTGGGCCGCAGGAAGAAGAACTCGACCTGGTTGGCCGGATCGAGGACGGTCAGGTCGCGGGCGTCGGTGCGCTTGCGATAGCCCGCCTCGGCCAGGATGGAGGTGGCGGCTTCGGACAGGGCGCCTTTGTTGGGAACTGCGACGCGCAGCATGGGGTGGTTCCTTTCACGAGGAGAAACTGCGGAGTAAGACGGCCGTCACAGATGTCGGTACACGTCTTCGAGCTTCAGCCCACGACCCACCATCAGCACCTGAACCCAGTACAGCAGCTGCGAGATCTCCTCGGCGAGCGCCTCGTCGCTCTCGTGCTCGGCGGCCAGCCAGATCTCGCCAGCCTCCTCGAGCACCTTCTTACCCTGGAAATGCACGCCCGCGTCCAGCGCGGCCACGGTTCCTGACCCCTCGGGGCGGGTCACCGCACGATCCTGCAGCTCAGCGAACAGGGTTTCGAAGTTCTTCACGAGGAACCATTGTTTCAGACCGGTGTGCGGGACTGTTGCTCCGGCCCGATCGGGCGCGCAACGGCCCTCGGCCACCCGCCGCGGCGGGAGCATGATGGTGCCATGCCTTTCCGCACAGCGTTGACCGAATTGTTCTCATTGCGTCATCCGATTGCGTTGGCCCCCATGGGTGGTGTGGCCGGTGGTGCGCTCGCCGCCGCCGTGTCGAACGCCGGTGGGCTCGGTTTCCTCGGCGCAGGCGGCGGCGATCGCGAGTGGCTGACGTCGCAGTTGTCGATCGTCACGGCGACCGCGCGGGCCCCGTGGGGCGTCGGATTCTTGTCCTGGGCGGTGGAACTCGAGACGGTCGAGTGGGTGCTCGACAGGTACCGGCCGAGCGCGATATTGCTGTCGTTCGGCGATCCGAGCCCCTTCGTCGAGGCGGTCCGCACCGCCGGAGCAACCCTCATGGTTCAGGTCACCGACCTGGAGGAAGCGCGCAGAGCGGTCGATGTCGGCGCGGAGGTGATCGTCGCGCAGGGCGGCGAGGCGGGCGGTCACGGCGGCGGCGGACGGTCGACCATGACGATGGTGCCCGC
This sequence comes from Nocardia sp. NPDC049149, assembly GCF_043197455.1. Classification (NCBI taxonomy): domain Bacteria; kingdom Bacillati; phylum Actinomycetota; class Actinomycetes; order Mycobacteriales; family Nocardiaceae; genus Nocardia; species Nocardia sp. NPDC049149. The sequence continues at coordinate 700,538 of NZ_JBICTD010000006.1, read as the reverse complement.
GGTGGCCGACCTCGCGCCGACGACACCGGTGCTCGCGGCGGGCGGCATCGCGGACGGGCGTGGGCTGGCGGCCGCGATCACTCTCGGTGCGGCGGGCGCGCTGATCGGCACTCGATTCCAGGCGACGCACGAGGCGCTGGTCGCGCCCGAGGAAGCGAAGGCGATCGTCGCCGCCAGCGGCGACGACACCACCCGCAACCGGGTGTACGACATCGCGCGGCACTCCCCATGGCCGGCCCGCTACACCGCACGCATGCTGCGCAATTCGTTCTTCGACCGCTGGCACGATCGTGAGGACGATCTGCGCGCCGACACCGCGGCCCAGCAGCGCTTCATGGCCGAGGTCGAACACGGCGACCCGGCGACGCTCCCGGTGTGGGCGGGCGAGGGCGTCGATTTCATCACCACGATCGACAACGCCGCCGACCTCGTCGCCCGCATCATCGCCGAGGCCGACAGCGCCCTGGCCCGCGCCAGCCTACAACGCCACATCGAAGGCTGAGCACCCACCTGCGCGCTACACGCCCGAACGCGAAGGGCCGCACACCTTCTGCGGATCCGCACTCGTTCTGGGCGCCCAGAACCGGTGCGGATCAACAGAACCGGTGCGGATTCCGAGAACGAGTGCGGATCAACAGAAGAGGTGCGGACTGATCAAGGGCGAGGGCCAGGTCGGTACGTGAAGACCCGCACCCGTTCCGTGGATCCGCACTCGTTCTGGGTGCCCGTAGCGGGTGCGGATCCCCAGAGACGGTGCGGATCATTCAGGAGAGGAGCGCCTCCAGGTCGGCGACTGCGGTGCGGAGGTGCACCGCGAACTCGTGCATCTGGTCGGCGACCGTGGTCGGGGTGGCGAGGTAGAGGTTCCAGCGGTCCGGGAGCAGGACGTAGGCGACGCCGATGCAGGTGGGACTTGTCGATCCGAAACCGAAGTAGCGGATGTTGACCGACGGCGCGGAGCTGGTGCTCAGGTAGTCGTCGCGCATGATCAGCCAGCCCGGGCTGTCGTACAGCGGAATCGGTTCGGTGACACCGAGTTCCGCGCCCCGGCGGCGCTGGATCCACTGCAGCTCCCACAGGTGCTGCTCGGGCGCGTCACCCGCTTGGCACTGCTTGGCCCGGTTGACGTGCGCGGCGGCCGCCGCGCGGGCAGCGGCGAGCTTGGTCTCCTGATCGACCGACGGATCCTGCATCGCGTCGACGAAGGCCACCATCTCCGGGGTGACCACCCGCATCGCCTCGGTGCGCCCGTTGCGGTACTGGCGGGTGGCGATGGATTCGTAGGTGGCGCCGGTGATTCCCTTGCTGCGCCGGTGGGCCAGCTGATAACTCAACTGCGCGAACGCATCCGGTGAGATGCCGAGCTGCTTGGCGCGGCCGGTCCCGAAGTCGGCGAAAGACACTGTCTGCGTGGCATTGTCGGCGGCGTACCTGGCGAAATCCGCGCCTGCGGCGGCAATGTCGTCGCGCTGGGCCGCCTCGAGGAAGAAGTTGATCAGCTCGACCGCGGGCAGCCCCTGGGCCTGCGCTCCCGAGCGCGCGGCGTGCTCGTTCGCGGGCGTCTCGAGCAGCGTGTCCACGAAGGACAGGATGGTGGTGCCGTCCAGCCCGCAGTGCTCGACGTTGATGCCCGCCTGACCGTCCTCGAAGACGATGAACGACACCGACTTGTCGAACCATCGATTGGCGCTGTCGCCGTGCAGCAGCTGATCACACGCGTGCTGTTCGTCGCGCGGCGCGAAATCCTCCAGACAGACACAGAACAACGCGGTCTCGATCGTGTCGAGCGCGGCCGCGTTGACCGGATCGGCGAGCAGCTCCTGCCTGTTGGCCGCCCATTCGGCGCGCGCCTTGGTGGTGAGATGTCCGACCGCGGAATCGGTTCGGGTGGTGCGCGCACCGGCCTTCAGCACCTCGCGCAGCCCGCAGGTGAGGTCGTCGAGGGAGTACGGCGCTCCATCGGGACCGAGCACATCCATCCGGAAGATGCTGCCGCGGAAGAACACCACGATGTGCCGTGCTTGCGACGGCCCCGGCCACTCGTCGGTGTACGGCACCCGCACCCCATCCTGCGGGTCGCCGGGAATGCGGGTCTCGGAGAACAGGTACTTGTTCTGCCACATCGAGAGCTGCTGCCCACGCTGGGTCACCGGCGGAATCGCCTCGACGTCCAGTGCCAGCTTGTAATCCACTGCGGCCGAGATGATTCCGGCCGCGCGATCCACCTGCGTCGCCGCCGTGGATGCGGCGAGCGGGGTGTCGTCGCGGAAGAGGAAGAAGAAGTTGGCGTTCAACGCGATCCGGTCCCGCCTGCCCAGATAGCGCGACGGCCAGAACAGGTCGAGCCAGCTGCCGACCCCCGGGGTGGCGTCGTATTCGGCCAGCGCCGCGTGCAGCGTGCGGCCGGGCCCGTCCGCGCGCAGCAGGTCGGCAACCGCCGCCTCGGTCTCGGCGCGTTGTTCGGCGCTGAGCAGCGGCGCGCACCACTCTAGAAACCGGTCGCAGCTGGCCTCCAGCGTCGGCAGCGGCACCCGGGGCAGGTGGTCTTCAGCGGCGAAGGTGCGTTCGGTCAATGCTGGTCCTCGGTGTCGGCGTGCGGCTTCGGCAACGGTCGGGAGAGATAGAGACCAGCGTAGAGCCAGCCTTCGGTTTCCCGATCGGTTGTGTCTATTCCATTGGCGGACAGGGTGTTCAGCACCTGGGTCTGCTCGGCGGCGGAGGCGAACCTGCGCTGTTCGAACAGTCCTGGCGCTCGTTCGGTGCGGTAGCCGAGCGCGGCGAGTTCCGCGGCGATCGGCATGAAGTCGAACATGCGCAGCACGAAGTGTGCCATCCATGGCCGCCGCCGCGGGTGTGCGGTGGCGACCCGAGCCAGGGTCTTCTCGGTGACGTAGCCGACGCAGCCGGTGGAGATGACGATGTCGGCGGAGGCGAGGATAGCGCGCTGCTCGTCGGTCGGTTCACCGGACTCGAGATCGGCGTGCACCGTGTCGTGCAGCAGCCCGGTTTCCCGTGCGTAGGCGAGCGCGGGCGCGGAGGCGTCCATGCCGAGGAAGCGCACGTCGGACAGGGTGTCACTGGCGCCGAGGAGCGCACGGTCGGCTGCGACGAGCGCCGACCGGTCGCCTTTCGCCGTGCCGTAGTGCTCGGCGAGTTCGGGCATGGTGGCATCCAGGCGCAGCAACGCCGCGTTGACGCCGTAGGAGCAGCCGATATCGAGCACCGTCGGGGTGTCCACCCGCGCGGACGCGCGGTACTCCCGAATCTGTTGCTGGAAGACGGGTTTCGCCAGCTCCGGGATCCGATAGTCGAGGTCGGACATTCTGGCGTAGTAATCGCGTGGATCGGGACGATCGTAGATGTCGTCGAAGGAGGCTTTCCCGGTCGTGTGTAACGGCACTGCCACAATCGTTCCTCTCGGGTCGAGCGGTGTTCCCGATCGCAGGATCCGATCGGGCCGTTCGGCTCAGTCGAGCAAACGGTCGCCGCGGACGACGTCGGCCGCGGCGGCCAGGTGGTCGGGTAGTACGCGGCCGAAGAGTTGCCTCGTGCGTTCGACCGTGCCGATGACGCCGGGCCGGTCGGTGTAGGCGAAGATCGCCGAATGCCGTTGGGTGCCACCGTCGACGGGTGACACGCGGTGCAGCGAGAAGCGGCCGCGGAACAGTTGCAGGTCACCGGGGCGCAGGTCGAGCCGCTGGATCAGGCGCTCGCCGTCGCCGGTGAGCACCGCGCCCACGTCGTCGAGGTTTTCCGCGTATGGCGTGCGAATGTTGGGGCAGTACTCGAAGATTCCGCCCGACTCGGCGGGCTGGGTGAGCATGCTGACGGTGAATTCGTTGGTGTCGAAGTGCCACGGGTGCGACATGCCCGGCGCAACGACGTTGAGGCAGAGCCCGGCCAGCGGGTCGGCGAATTCGTGCAGTTCGGACAGGCCGAAGCAGTCCGCGACGAAACGCTGGAATCGTTCGTCGACATAGAGCTGGTGGATCAGCGCGTCACCGGGGATGCGGTCGCGCGGCACGAACGCGTTGCCGCGCTCCAGCACGATCCGACCGGGATGATCCTCGGGCAGTTCGGTATCCAGTGGGATGTTGTAGGCGTTGACCCGCTCGACCTCGTAGTAGGCGTGCGGCGCCATCGCTTCGCCCTGCGCCCGCAGCGTTTCGGTCAATTCCGGCCGAATGAAACCGCGCAACACGGTGCAGCCGACCGCGGCCAACTCCGCACTGGCCAGGTCCACCGCGGCGCGCCTGCCGGAGTCGTCCGGATCCGCGAGGGGATACCGTGCGGTATCAACGATCTCGTCGAGGACACCCAAGGCTGCCATGGCGACATTCTGGTAGAGCGCGTTGCCGACACGCCCGAGATTCGGCGAGATTGCCGGTGATCACGATCACACCTGCCAGCTGCACGCACTCCCGTTGCGGCACAGTAACTCTCAGTAGAGCGCGGTCGGGAGTGTCGGCCGCGTTGCTCAGTCGCGTTGTGTCAGTGCGTGTTCCAGGTCCGCAATGGTCAACCCGATCAGTGAATCACGGAAGGTCCGTCCGGGTCCGGCGGGCACCGGAATCTCGCACGGAATCACAAGCACCGCGCAGCCCGCGGCGTGTGCAGAGCGGGTGCCGGTCGGCGAATCCTCCACGGCCACACAGGCACGCGGATCGACGCCGAGCAGCTCGGCGGCCCGCAGGTACACATCCGGCGCCGGCTTGCCTTGCGCCACTTCGTCACCGCAGACCGACACGTCGAAGAAGTCGCGGCCCAACGTGTCGAGACCGAATTCGGCGAGCGACCGCTTGGTATTAGTGACGAGCGCCGACTTCAGGCCCGCCTCCTGCACCAACCCCAGCGCGTCTTTCGCGCCGGGCCGCCACGGGATGGGTCCGGTCATCAGCTCGGACACCCGATGCTCGATGAACTCCGCCGCGGCATGCATCGCCTCCGGCGTCGGCTCGACGCCGATGCCGGCGAACAGGAGCCGCAGCGAGTCCGGTCCGGCCGCACCGATGAACGTGTGCCGGATCTCGGCCGTCAGCTCACGGTCGTGCCGCCAGGCGAGCTCGCGCATCGCGATATCCCAGAGCTTCTCCGAATCCAGGAGCGTGCCGTCCATATCCCACAAAACAGCAGCTGGTCGTGCGGTCACGCGTCTCCTCGTTCGATTACCGATCAGGCCGTAGCCACGATAACCGCCGAGCCAGGTGCACCACCGTGGCCAGTTGTGCAGATGTGGCCCTGCTTACGTTCCCGATGCGGTGATCAACATCCGGCCGTTCTCGGAGGCGACCTGGAACCAGCGGGTCTCGTTCACCGTCTCGCCGGACTTCTTCACGTAGGTGAGCGACGCGACCGCGCGATTGTCTCCGTTCGGGGTCACCGAGCGGACGGTGATCGAACTGATCGTGCCCCACCAGCGGACGTACTCGTTGTAGCCACCCGCCTGGCCCTGATACGCAGGCGAGAGCTGGGACCACGCGGCACTCGGGTTGCCGGGGAGCATGCCGTAGTACCCCGAGACGAACTGGGAAACCTTCTCCGGGGTCGGCGGGCCGAAGGGGGTCGCGCTGACGGTCGGCGGCGGAGTCGTCGGAGGCGCGGACGAAGGCGGTGCTGAGGAGGGTGGTGTGGACGGCGCGGACGACGGCGCGGGAGTCGGGCTCGGCGTCGGTTGGCCGGGCGCGGAGGTCACTGCGGGTGCCGCAGGTTCCTGCGGGGCCGAGGTGCCCGCGTCGGCCGAGGCAGGTGGCCCCACCACCGAGGACGGCACCGAGGCCTGCGGCGTCGGCGCGGTGTCGCCGCCCCTGCGGTTGTTGTTGACCAGCACGGCGACGAGCCCGATCATCACGAGCACCGCGACGAACGCGGAGGTCGCGACGACGATGGCCCGGTTGCGATCCTCGCCGCGCGTGCGCTGTGTCCCGGTCGCACCGGCGCGCTGCGTTCCGCCACCGGCCAGAGTCGGCGCCGCAGCGGAGTACGCCGGGATCGACGGTTGTGCGGAAATGCTTTTGGTCGCATCGGGTTTCGACAAGATCGAGGTCGGCACCACCGTTGTCGCCTCGCCTGCGTTCGTCGCGTCGGCGCCGGACTGCGGCAGCACGGTTGTCGCGTTGTCGGCGCCGGGCGCGGGCAACGCCTTGGTCAGCGAGGGCGTGCCCATCGCCGGATCCCGGCCCTCCGCAACGGCTTCCAGCGCCTTCTGCGCTTCCCGCATGGACGGGCGGGCATCGATGGTCGGCGCGAGCAGCCGCATCAGCACCGGCGCGAGCGCGCCCGCGCCCTTCGGCTCCGGTATATCGCCGCGCGCGACAGCATGTAGCAGGGCGAGCGGATTGTCGCCCTCACCGAACGGCGGCAACCCCTCCACGGCGGCGTACAGCGTTGAGCCCAAAGCGAATACGTCGGAGGCAGGCTCCGGGTTCTCGCCGCGCGCCACCTCGGGCGCCAGATACGCGGGCGTGCCTGCGAGGAATCCGGTCGCGGTGACGGTGACATCGCCGACGGCGCGGGAGATGCCGAAGTCGGTGATCTTCACCGTCCCGTCGTCACCGACGAGCAGGTTCGCCGGCTTCACATCGCGGTGCATGATGCCGGCGTCGTGCGCGGCGGCCAGCGCGCCAGCGGCCTGCGCGCCGATCTTGGCGACCTCCGCAGGGGCGAGGGTGCGCTTGCCGGATAGCTTGGCCGCGAGGCTCGGCGCGTCCATGTATTCCATGACCAGCCACGGCTGGCCGTCTTCCTCGGCGACATCGAAGACCGTGATCGCGTTCGGATGATGCAGTCGCGCCGCGATGCGTCCCTCGCGCATCGCGCGCAGCTTCGCCTCCAGCGCCGCCGACCGCGACAAACCGGGCGCGAGGATCAGCTGCTTCACCGCGACGGTGCGCCGCAACCGGACATCCGTCCCGCGCCACACAACGCCCATTGCACCTGTGCCGATCGGATCCGTGAGTCGATAGCGTCCCGCGATCAATCGGTCCGAGGTCATGATGTTGTGCCTTCCTGCTTACGCGCCGAGCCGGTCTTGCAGTGACGCGCGACACCGGGAGGTCCCGAAATCGCTACGCGCCGAAGTACTTTGCACCGTAAGCAGCGATGGCGACGCATCCGCCGACTGCTCCGGATGCAGTTGCAACGCTTCCGACAATGACATACCCACCCGACCCACATCCACCTCACCAATTTCGCCTACGCGATAGCCCAGGTCAGCGACCCGCCACGCCGAAGTGCGAAATCCGCTCGGCGCGTCGCAATTTACCCGAATCACATCATATGAGCAGGTAAGGAAGGCTCTAGCCCGACGCGAACATTGTTCCGCGCCAACGTGAACACCGTCACAGCGGAACGACTGATCGCATAACTGCCTCCGGAATGCCCGGGGTAACCACGCTCAGACGTTGAAGTACTTCGCCTCCGGATGCAGCAAGACGAACGCATCGGTGGACTGCTCCGGGTGCAGCTGCAGCTCCTCGGACAGCACGACGCCGATCCGCTCCGCCTCGAGCAGATCGACCAGTTTGGCACGATCGTCCAGATCCGGGCAGGCGCCGTAGCCGAAAGAGTAGCGAGCGCCCCGATAACCGAGCTTGAAGTACTCGAGCACGTCGGTCGGGTCGGAATCGGCGACCGCGTGACCGTCCAAGGTCAGTTCCTCGCGGACGCGCCGATGCCAGTACTCGGCCAGCGCCTCGGTGAGCTGCACGCCGATGCCGTGCACCTCGAGATAGTCGCGATAGTTGTCGCCCGCGAAAAGCTCGTTCGCGAAGTCGGCGATCGGCTGACCCATGGTGACCAGCTGGAACGGCAGCACGTCCACCTGGCCGGTCTCCTGCGCCCGCTCGCGAGAACGGATGAAGTCGGCGATGCAGAGGAAACGGTCGCGCTGCTGGCGCGGGAAGGTGAACCGATACCGTTCGGCCGCACCAGGATCGGGCTCGCTGAGCACGATCACATCGTCCCCCTCGGACACCGCGGGGAAATAGCCGTAGACCACCGCCGCATGTTGCAGCACGTTCTCGGTGCTCAACCGATCGAGCCAGGCGCGCAGCCGCGGCTTGCCCTCGGTCTCCACCAGCTCCTCGTAGCTCGGGCCCTCGCCGCCGCGCTGACCACGGAGCCCCCACTGCCCGAGGAACAGCGCTCGCTCGTCGAGCAGCCCCGAATACTCGTGCAGTGCCAGGCCTTTCACCACCCGGGTGCCCCAGAACGGCGGCACCGGCACCGGCACGTCGGCGGCGACATCGGAGCGCGCGGGCACCTCGATCGGCACCTCCACCGCTTTGCGCTGCTCGGCGATCCGCTTGGACCGCTCGTGGCGCGCCTTGCGCTCGGCCGCCTTCTCCCGCTCGGCGATGGCCTCCGGGCTGTCCGGATCCGGTCCGCCGCCGCGCTTGCGGGTCATGATGTCGTCCATCAACCGCAGGCCCTCGAAGGCGTCGCGCGCGTAATGCACATCGCCCTCGTACACCTCGGTCAGGTCGTTCTCAACATATCCGCGGGTCAGCGCCGCGCCGCCGAGCAGGACAGGGAACTGTTCGGCGACACCCTTGGAGTTGAGCTCCTGCAGGTTCTCCTTCATGACGACGGTCGACTTCACCAGCAGCCCGGACATGCCGATCACGTCGGCCTTCTTGTCGACGGCCGCATCGAGGATGGTCGCGATCGGCTGCTTGATGCCGAGATTCACCACCTCGTAGCCGTTGTTGGACAGGATGATGTCGACCAGGTTCTTGCCGATGTCGTGCACGTCGCCCTTGACGGTGGCCAGCACGATGCGGCCCTTGCCGCTGTCGTCGGTGGCCTCCATGTGCGGCTCCAGGTAGGCGACCGCGGACTTCATCACCTCGGCCGACTGCAACACGAACGGCAGCTGCATCTGCCCGGAGCCGAACAGCTCACCGACGGTCTTCATGCCGGACAGCAGCGTCTCGTTGATGATCTGCAGCGGCGGCACCTGGCCCATCGCCTCGTCGAGGTCGGCCTCCATGCCAGCCTTCTCGCCGTCGACGATGCGCCGCGCCAGCCGCTCGAACAGCGGCAAGGCCGCCAATTCCTCGGCACGCGAGGCGCGCGACGAGGACGTCGAGACGCCCTCGAACAGGCTCATCAGCTTCTGCAGCGGGTCGTAGTCCTCGCCACGGCGGTCGTACACCAGATCCAGTGCCGTCTCCCGCTGTTCGTCGGGGATGCGGGCCATCGGCAGGATCTTCGACGCGTGCACGATCGCGGAATCCAGTCCGGCCTGGACACATTCGTGCATGAACACCGAGTTCAGCACCTGGCGCGCGGCCGGGTTCAGGCCGAAGGAGATATTGGACAGGCCGAGCGTGGTCTGCACCTCCGGATGCCGCTGCTTGAGCAGCCGGATCGCCTCGATGGTCTCGATGCCGTCCTTGCGCGACTCCTCCTGACCCGTGCCGAGGGTGAAGGTCAGGGTGTCGATGATGATGTCGCTCTCGAGCACACCCCAGTTGCCGGTGATATCGGCGATGAGCCGCTCGGCGATCTCCACCTTCTTGCGTGCGGTGCGGGCCTGGCCCTCCTCGTCGATGGTCAACGCAACGACCGCGGCGCCGTGCTCGGCGACCAGCTTCATCGTCTGCTGGAACCGGGATTCCGGGCCGTCGCCGTCCTCGTAGTTCACCGAGTTGACCGCGCAGCGCCCGCCGAGGTGCTCCAAACCGGCCTGCAACACCGGGGTTTCGGTGGAGTCGAGCATGATCGGCAGCGTCGAGGAGGTCGCCAGGCGCGAGGCGAGGGCCTCCATGTCCTTGGTGCCGTCGCGGCCGACGTAGTCGACACACAGGTCGAGCATGTGCGCGCCGTCGCGGGTCTGGTCCTTGGCGATATCGAGGCACTTCTGCCAATCCTCCGCCAGCATCGCCTCGCGGAAGGCCTTGGAGCCGTTGGCGTTCGTGCGCTCGCCGATCATCATGATCGAGGCGTCCTGCTCGAACGGCACCGCCGTGTACATGCTGGACACGCTCGGCTCGTGGGAAGGCGTGCGGCGCTGCTCGATCGGCGGCAACGTCGGCTCGACCTCGCGCACCGCCTCGGTCACCTGCCGGATGTGCTCGGGCGTGGTGCCGCAGCAGCCGCCGACCAGCGCGAGCCCGAACTCGGTGACGAAGCCGCGCAGCGCGATCGCCAGTTCCTCCGGTGTCAGCGGGTACTCGGCGCCGTTCGCGCCGAGCACCGGCAGTCCCGCGTTCGGCATCACCGACACCGGAATCTGGGCGTGCCTGGACAGATGGCGCAGGTGCTCGCTCATTTCGGCAGGGCCGGTCGCGCAGTTCAACCCGATCATGTCGATGCCGAGCGGTTCCAGCGCGGTGAGCGCGGCGCCGATCTCACTGCCGACCAGCATGGTGCCGGTGGTCTCCACGGTCACGTGCGTGATGATCGGGATGCGGCGGCCGAGCAGACGCATCGCGGCCTGGCTTCCGGTCACCGCCGCCTTGACCTGCAGCAGGTCCTGGCACGTTTCGATGAGGATGGCGTCGGCGCCGCCCTCGAGCATGCCGAGCGCCGACTCGGTGTACGCATCGCGCAGCAAGGTATAAGGAGCATGGCCGAGGGTGGGCAGCTTGGTGCCGGGGCCCATCGAGCCGAGCACATAGCGCGGGGTTCCGTCCGCGGTCGGGCCCATCTCGTCGGCTACCTCGCGGGCCAGCCGGGTGCCGCGCTCGGACAGATCGCGAATGCGGTCCGAAATGTCGTAATCGGCGAGGTTCGGCAAATTGCAGCCGAAGGTGTTGGTTTCCACCGCGTCCGCACCGGCCTCGAAGTACGCGCGATGGATGTGGCGCAGCACATCCGGCCTGGTGTCGTTGAGGATTTCGTTGCAGCCCTCTAGACCGCGGAAGTCGTCGAGCGTCAGGTCCGCCGCTTGCAACATCGTGCCCATCGCACCGTCGCCGATCACGACACGACGGCGCAACGTGTCGAGTAGCGTGGTGTCGAACTCGGCGGGGGTGGACGCAGACATGAGATCAAGCGTAATGGTCGGGTGCGACACTGCTGCTCGCCGCGTCGCGTGTGCACGGACACACCCCTAGTGGAACGCGGTCGTCGAACACGCCGGGCCCGGCCACGGCATACGACACGCCAGTTCGTCTCACACATTAGGCTGACCGAGTGAACCCCAGTGAAACTCCCGATCCGGAACTGCCGACATTGCGGGAACCGGTGCTGGTCGCGGCCTTCGAGGGCTGGAACGACGCAGGCGACGCCGCAAGTGGCGCCGTAGAGCATCTGGAATTGATCTGGGACGCCGAGCCGCTAGCCGAACTCGACTCCGAGGACTACTACGACTATCAGGTCAACCGGCCGACGGTCCGGCAGGTTGACGGCGTGACCAGGGAAATCCAGTGGCCATCCACCATGCTCTCGGTGTGCTCGCCGCCGGGAAGTGAGCGCGACATCGTGCTGCTGCGCGGCATCGAACCCAACATGCGCTGGCGCAGCTTCTGCGAGGATCTGCTGGAGTTCATCGAACAACTCGGGGTGCAGACCGTGGTTATCCTCGGCGCGCTGCTCGCCGATACGCCGCACACCCGTCCCGTTCCGGTCACCGGCTCCGCGTATAGCAAGGAAGCGGCCGAACGCTTCAACCTCGAACAGACCCGATACGAAGGACCGACCGGCATCACCGGTGTACTACAGGACCAGTGCGTGAAAGCGGGCGTGCCCGCAGTGTCGTTCTGGGCCGCCGTGCCGCATTACGTGTCCCAACCACCGAACCCGAAAGCCACCATCGCGCTCCTGCACCGAGTCGAGGACGTGCTCGACATCGAGGTCCCCCTCGGCGAACTACCCAAGCAAGCCGAGGACTGGGAGACCGCGGTCAACGAAATGACCGCAGGCGACGACGAAGTCAGCGAGTACGTGCGCTCGTTGGAAGAACGCGGCGACGCCGCGGTCGACGTCAACGAAGCCATGGCCAAGATCGACGGCGACGCGATCGCCGCAGAGTTCGAAAAGTACCTGCGCAGGCGCGGGCCAGGCAGCTTCGGACTCTGAACCCCGTTGCCCCGCAGTCCCATCCGGTTCCGAGGGGGTGGTGATCGATCGACGGGGCTCAAATGGTTGTTGAGTTCTGTCGGCGAGGAGTCGGGATCGTCGACGAAATCGTGTGCGGCAAGGCAAAGCCGGGTGAGTTCGAGGTTCCATGATCAAGGACTCGTATCCGCACTCGTTCGATGGATCCCCACTCGCTCCAGGCCGCTAGAAGCAGTGCGAATCCACAGGACGAGTGCGGATTTCGCCGCTGGACCGGAGTCGGCCCTGGTCACCCGTCCCACCAGTGCCCGCGATCCCGGTATGTGGGATCGAACGGGATGGTTTCGCGCTGAGGGGGCAATGGTGGCGGGGGCTTCTCGGGCGATGCCGCCACCAGTGCCTCGTGATCAATCGACCAACTCCAGAAGGGCGTCGAGTGCCGAATGGTTGCGGTGGGCGCTGTGTGAGGTCGAGTTGATCGCCACCCCGAGCAGTCGGCTTGGTAGCGGAGTCATTGCTGCTCGCTAGACCGTCTTGGCTGGCAAACACATTGCTGTGCAACAAGGTATGGGCCGACTGCGAGTGCACGGTTCGTCACGAGAAGGCCGCCGCGGCGACGGCGGCAGCGAACGTCGATCAGACCCGACCAGTTGGCTTGCGCACCTAGGCTTTCGGTACGGTGTGACCACTCTTGCCGCAGCGCAGACGGACTCACGCCTACTGTCAGCCGTACCGGCCAGTTGGCTCACGTGCCCGGCCATTTCGGCGCTCCAGCTGGATGCCGTCGTCGCGACGAAACCTGACAACGACTGCTCGTACACGCGGCCATGTTTGTGCGCCTCGCGGTCCCCGCCTGCCCGAACAGCGGCGCCTGGGCGATGCCCGGCAGCTCGTGCCGGTCCAGCGGCCCTTACTGATCCGACAGGTTCGACGGTCTGCCTGCCATCCGGCAGCCGACGGCTTGCTACGACGAATGTCGCCACAGCGGATGCGGGCTCGCATCGAGTACGCGTCTATGCCGACCAGCCGGCTTGCGTGCCCGGCAATTTCGGCGCTCCGACGGCACACCGTTGCCGCGGCGATGACACGCCGGCAACGACCGCACGCGAGCGCCAGCCTGTTGCTTGTGCACCTCGCCACTTCGCCCATCTGAACCGTGCGCGCCTGGGCGATGACCCCGACCGCTCCTGCTGGTCCAGTGGTACTGAAGACCTGCCTCGATGGCACTGCCGCAGCGAACACACCGGCAGGGAGCGCCGGCAATGCCGACCAGTTGGCTTGCGTGCCCGGCAATTTCGGCGCTCCGACGGGACGCCGTTGCCGCGGCGATGACACGCCGGCAACGGCTGCTCGTGGGCGCCTGCCCTGTTCGCTTGTGTACCTCGCTGTTTCGGCTCGCCCGATCGGGAGCGCCTGGGTGATTACCAGGCTGCTCCTGCCGGTCGGGCGGCGCGAGGATCTGTCGTGGTTGCCGCGGCGGTGGTCGCCTGCGGCGCGTTGTTCGGTTATCTCCTGCGCTCGCAGGGGTTTCCGCCGGTCGGGCACCACCATGTTGCGGTGGCGCTCGCCTCGCTGCTGGCCGGTGTGGCCGCGACGAGGGGCTGGCGGGTGCGCGGCGGCGGTCGGATCCGAGGCCGGGTGATGCCCGGCGCGCGTGCACCTGCCGTCGTTGCGCGCAGTCTTCGAACGATCAGTGTCGAAGAGTCAGCTCTCGATGGTCCAGACCTGTGCCGCGGCCTCGCGCGCCAGCTTCGCGAGCAGGATGTCGCGCGGGATGGTCTGGCCGGCAAGGTGATCGAGCGACGGAACCACCACGTGGTGCGCGTCCGCTCGCTTGAGCTCCTGGGTCAGCTCGACGAATGCCGTGCCGTCACCGGAAGTCGATTCATGGAACGTTGCGGCGAAGCAGAGCCCCTCTTCGCGGGCGAGGGTGCTCATCGCATCCTCTAGCTCTTCGCTATGGCCATCGGCCAAATCGTCACGCAAGTATCCATAGATCAACGCTTCCACCCGAACCTCCGTTGGATTGGGTACCGCTGTTCTCTTCTGTGGATCACCCCATTGTGGGGCAATGCGCCTTGCAAGGACAGATGCAATTGCATCTGGCTCTAGCGAGTCGTTCTCCTCAGGATCATCTCATTGTGGGGCACGCAACCTTGCAAGAACAGATGCAATTGCATCTGGCTGAAGCTCGATGGGTCCGGCAAACTTTCCGCTCCCATGTCCAGCATGCACAACGCCAAACTGCGAATGCAGATGTCAACCCACTGACATCCATATGCCCTATCTCGGCCACCGGGCGTTAACTGGTGCGATACTAACGACGTGGCCGCTGGAGACGATCGACCCGTCTGGGCTGTCAGGATGCGCTCCGAACGCGATGCGCGGGGGTGGTCACAAGCAGACGCCGTCCGCGTGATGCGCGCCAAGTCATCCCACAACCTGCCGACAGACAGTACACTGCTGCGTAACTGGCGCCGCTGGGAATCGGGCGAGTCGCGGCCGGATGATTTCTACGCCCCTATCATCGCCGCCGCCTTCGACACCGTCACGGCGGCGTTCTTCCCCAAAGCCAGGCCGAATCGGGACGACGAAGTGCTCTCGGCAACCGGCATGGACACGCTCGAATTCATCGGCAGACTCCGCATGTCGGACGTCTCCCCCGCCACCCTCGACGCCATCCGCATCACCGCGGAACGGCTGTGTTGCGAGTACTCCTATGCGGATCCGCACGAGCTGCACGCCGAGGGAACTGGTTGGTTGCGGCGAATCACCTCGCTACTGGACGGCCGCCTTACTCTGGCACAGCATCGCGACATCCTCGTGCTCGCAGGCTGGGTTGCGTTGCTAGTTGGTTGCGTTGACTACGATCTCGGCCGCCGCACCGCCGCGGAGGCAACCCGGCGCGCGGCCTATTCGCTGGGCCAGGAAGCCGAGAACGCCGAAATCACCGGCTGGAGTGCGGAAATGGCCGCTTGGTTCGCACTGACCCAGGGCAACAACCGCGGCGCGATCGACGCGGTCGACCAGGCGCTGGAAGCAAGCCAGCACCTCGGGGTCGGCGTCCAACTCGCGGCGCAACGAGCCAAAGCATGGGCCAGGCTCGGCGACCGCCATGAGGTCGAGGCGGCACTCGGCGAGGGTCGAGCAATTTTGGAGCGACTCGACCATCCGATCAACCTGGACAACCACTTCGTCGTCGACCCACAGAAATTCGACTTCTACGCGATGGACTGCTGCCGGGTCGCGGGCGAGGATCGGCTCGCCGAGACCTACGCGAACGAGGTCATCCGCAACTCGACACGCGCAGACGGCACGGTGCGCAACCCGATGCGCGTGTCGGAGGCGCACCTGACCCTCGCGGTGGTCGCGGTCCGCAATCGCGATCTGGAACTCGCGGTCGACGAAGGACTGCGCGCGTTCGCGGGTAAGCGCCGTTCGCTGCCCTCGTTGATGTGGATCGCGGGCGAGGCCGCGCGCGAAATCATCGCCCGCTACCCCGGAGATCCGCGCACGCGCGTGTATTTCGATCAGCTGCGCGCACTCTCGAGCGAGTGACCAGTACCCACCCCTGCCAACACCTTCGGCGGCTGTCACGCCATCCCCACCCACCCCGCCGACTCCACGGCTGACTACTTGCCTGCTCCCATTCACGTCTCGCCGACTTCTCGGCTGCCTTCCCCTGCCTCAACCATGTCTCGCCGAATCCTCGACCGCCATCCCCTGCCCTCGCCCACATCTCGCCGAATCCTCGAGCGATCCCTTGCGCTCACTCGCCCGCTGCCTCCTCGGCCGCCATCCCCCTGCGCCGCCGCCTCTTCGGCCACCATCCCCTTATAGTTCATCCCCGCCGCGTCCTCGGCCGCGATCCCCTTCGTGTTCACCCAAACACTGCTTCCTCGGCCACCATCCCCCTGCGCTCACCCAAACACTGCCTCCTCGGCCACCATCCCCCCTGCGCTCACTCGCCCGCTCCCTCCTCGGCCGCCATCCCCGTGTACTTCGTCCACCCGCCGCGTCTTCGGCTGCCACCCCCTTGTGCCCACCCAAACACGCCGGACTCCCTCGGCTGCAGCGCATCTGACACGGCCCGTTTTCAACGGCGGCACAGCCCGTTTCAACGGCGAACATCCGGCAAACAGGACACGGGCACGCCGAACAGCCCCGTTCGCGTTGTCGGCGACCGGCCCGCTACTACCCTGTTCCCGGTGACCGACTCCGCCGACGACCCCGCGAGCGCCGACGCCGTCCTGTGGGACGACCGGCTGCGGCTGTTCTCCTTCGCCACCGCCGAACGCCGCGCCGACTACCTGTGGGTGCTGCGCGCCTTCGACAGCGCGCGGGCGGCGTACGTGGTGCTGCTGCACGCCGACGATGTGGCGGAGTGGATCGAACGCAACGGACACAACCTGCGGACGCCAGACCTGGTCGAGGTGTCCGCACCGGCTCCTGACGTCGAGAGCCAGCAACCGATTGAGGACAACTCGGACACTTTCTCGTCCGAAAAATCGCAGCAGGATGCGGGTCCCGCCAGCGCGGCCGCCTGGTCGACCGAACGCGGCGCCCGTCCGAACGCGCCGCGCCTTACTGCCGCCGAGATCGGACCGCTACTGGATCAGCTCCACCAATGGGGCGTCCTGGAGCGCAGTTACGACGGCACCCGCGCCGCCACCCTGGCCGAATACCGCAACCGGCACTTCGTCTACCAGTTCTCGCAGGCCGGGTTCCAGGCCTACCGCGCGGTGGCTGGCGTGCTCAACGCCAGGCTCGACGAGGCCTCGCTGTCGCGGCTGGTGCTGCCGGAGCTGCTCGCCGATCTGCACACCCTGGCCGCGGCCAATCGCGACGGCGACGCCGAACGCGTCTACCGCACGCTGCGCCGCCTCGACGCGGCTTTGACCGACATGGCGGCGCGGGCGGCACACTTCTATCTCTCGCTCGGCGATCTGGTGCGGACCACCGAGATCACCCCCGAATCGTTTCTGGCACACAAAGATGCGCTGCTCGCGCACATGCGCGAGTTCAGCCTCGACCTGGCCCGGTTCACCCCGCGGCTGGCGGGCGCGATCGCCGAGATCGAGGAGACCGGCGTCCAGGACCTGATCGAGCGCGCCGCGGGCTGCGACGAGCGAGTGCTGCTGAGTTTCGCTGAGCGCCAGGCGGATTGGCATGCCCGCTGGGACGGGCTGCGCACCTGGTTCGTCGCGACCGGCACCGGCGAGCATGCCGGAACCACCGAGGCGGAGCGGTTGCGCGAGGCCACCATGAGCGCGATCGCCGCGGTGCTTTCGCTGCTGCGGCGGGTCACCGAGACCCGGCGCGGCGGGGTGAGCAGAGAGTCGGCGCTGCGGCATCTGGCGGGCTGGTTCACCGCCGCGCCGTCCGCGGACAGCGCGCACGCACTGTTCGACGTGGTGTTCGGCCTCGGCAGACCGCGGCACCTGGCGATGGAGCACCCGGACGCGGACGTCATCCCGGCGCTGCGATCATGGTGGGAGGCACCACCTTTGGAGATCTCCCGCACGCTGGCCGAGACCGGCAGGCCGCCATCGGCCGGTGCGCCCGCCCGAATCCATCGCAACGACGCGGGAATTCGACGACTGCGCGAGGCCCAACTCGACGCGCAACGCGCCCGCGCCGACGCCGCCAAGTCGCTGGCCGCCGCCGACGTGCACGAGCGCGTGCTCGACGATCGAGAGACCGAGGTGCTGTTGCGCCTGCTCGACGCAGCATCCACCGCCTGGGTTCCGGTGAGCGGCAGGGTCGCCGGAACCACCGGCTCCGACAGCGGCGTCACGCTCACGGTCTCCGAACACGACGGTTCGACGGTCGTCCGCACCGCCCACGGGCTGCTACATCTGAACAACCGCAGGCTCGAGGTGCGCGAGACGACCAGGACTCGACCGCGTGGAACACCGTCTCGCGCAGACGCGCCTCGGGCAGCAAAAGGATCCGGACCGAAGGACGCTCCACACTCAGGCCCCACTCGAACAACTCGGGAGTCCGGAGCTGACACGGCCTCTCGCACGAACGCCAACCGCCGAACCGCGAAGGGGCCCAAGACAGATGCGGCGTTGCGAACAGCGCAAGCATCTGAGACCGATGCTGCCGCTGGGCTGGAGAGCGTGCCGCAGGGAGCGGCCTTCGCCGAGAGCGAGGAGCGCGAATGATGCACGGGCGCAAGATTGATTCGCTCGCGCTGGACAACTACCAGCGCGCGGCGCGGGTTGTCCTCGCGAATCACCTTGTCACCAGGACCTATCCGGATCGGATCGCGCTGCCGCTGATTCGCCGCTGGGCCACCGAGTTACGCGAGGACCTCGCCGAGCTGTTCGGCTACCGGCTGGAGGTCACCGAGACCACCGCAAGGGTGTTCCCGATCATCGATCGGCTGGATGCGGGAAAGCCTGCCCGAACGCCCGCCGATCGCCTCTTCGACCGGCGGCGCTACGCCTATCTCGCATTGTCTCTGGCCGCGCTCGGCCGTGCGGGCGACCAGACCACCCTGTCGGAGTTGGCCGATCAGGTCGCCGCGTACGCGGGCAGGGTGGAGGGACTGGAGCTGTCCACCGATCGCGCGGCGGACAGGGACGCGTTCGTCGACGCGGTCGGCTGGTTGACCCATCGTGGCGCGCTCACCCTCGCCGACGGCGACGCAGGCGGCTGGGCCAGCGATCCCGAGGCGGGCGAGGCGCTCTACGACATCGACCGCCCGGTGGTGTTCGCGCTGTTCCGGCCGCCGCGAGCGTTGCAGCACCTGCACAGCGTGCGCGGACTGCTCGCCGAAGAAGGTTCGGCCGCAACGACTCCCACCTCGACTGCCGCCGAGCTGGCCCGCCGGGTGCGGCGGAACCTGGTCGAACGGCCTGTGGTCTATCTCGAGGATCTCGCCCCCTCGGAACGGCCGCTGCTCGGCCAGGACCGGATCATCGCCGACGTCGAACTGTTCACCGGCCTGCGCGCCGAGCGTCGCGCCGAGGGGGTCGCCCTGATCGACATATCGGGGCGCCTGTCCGACATCAGGTTTCCGAGCACCGGCACCCTGGCGCAGGTCGGACTGCTGCTGGCGGGCGAGATCGCCGACCGTGTGCTCGACCTCGACAATCCGCTGGAACAGCGTCCGAGCGTTGCCGATTCGGGCGGGGCGCTCGCGGCGCACCTGGACAGCGCGATCCCGGAATCGACGGTCTTCGCCCCGCTCGCGGACCTCCGCCTGCTCGATGACGCACTGACATCGGAGGATTCGCCGGCCGACCCGGATGCGGACGAGGAAGAACCGCTCGAGGTCACCTACCCGCTCATCGAAACAACCTGGGTGCGCGAGACCGTGCAGGCGCTCGCCGACCGGTACGGCGCCACCTTCGCCGCGCAATGGCAAGCCGACGTGCCTGGCCTGACCACCGAAGTGGTTGCGCTGCTGGAACGCCTGCGCCTCGTCCATGCGATCGAGGACGGTCTGCTTGTGCTGCCCGCCCTTGCGCGGTATCGCGGCGCTGTCGTCACGGTACGGACGAAGCGCACCGAGGAACTGTTCGTCACCGCGGCCGACACCTATGGGTCCGACCGCACCGGCACGGAAGGGAACTGAGACGATGTCGCTCATTCACGGCGGAGTGCGGTTCATCCCGACCCGCGCCGGAATTGTCAACCTGTGGGACTACCGCGACCAGGAGTTCTGCTTCGGCGACGGCCGATTGGTGCTGCGCGGCCCCAACGGGTCGGGCAAGACCAAGGCGCTCGAGGTGCTGTTCCCGTTCGTGCTGGACGGGCGGATCGAGCCGCGCAGGCTCAATCCGTTCGCCGGCGAAGAGCGCACCATGAAGTCGAACCTGTTGTACCGCAAGCAGGAATCGGCCTACTCCTATGTCTGGATGGAGTTCGCGCGCGGCCGGTGGGACGACCCGGAGGCGGTCACCGTCGGCATCGGCATGCGCGCCACCCGTTCCTCGGACAAGGTGACCCGCTGGTACTTCGTCGCCGACGGCCGGGTCGGCGTCGACTTCTCGCTGATCGGCCCGGACGACCGGCCGTTCACCCGCAAGCAGTTGGCCGAGCAGATCGGCACCGACGCCATCATGGACCGGCCGGTGGAATACCGGAATGCCATCGACGCCAGGATGTTCGGGCTCGGCACGCAACGCTACGACCAGCTGATCAACCTGATCCTCACGCTGCGCCGCCCGCAGCTGGCGAAAAACCTGGACCCGCGCGGACTTTCCCAGGCGCTCACCGACGGTTTGCGCCCGCTCGACGAACAGCTGATTCTGGATGCGGCCCGCTCGTTCAGCGATATGGAGGAGGTCGGCCGCACCCTGGAGGGCCTGGTGCACGCGGACAGCGCCACCAGGACCTTCGTCGACGTCTACCGCAAATACCTTGCGGTGCAGGCGAAAACGGACGTCGACCAGTTGCGGACCCGACTCGACGCGGTCACCCATGCGAGCACCGCGCTGTTCGCCGCGACCGCCCTGCGCGAGCGCCGCGAGGCCGAGCGCGCCACCGCCGAGGCCCGCGCCGAGGACGCCGACCGCGCCTACGAGCAGGCACTCGGCGACCGGGAGAACCTGCAGCGCTCCAGCGCATACGAGGGCAAACAGCAACTCGACGACCTCGCTGACGCGGTCCGCAGGCTGGAGACGTCGGCGGGCGTGCACGGCGACAAGTCACTCAAGGCCCGCCAGACCCTCGATCAACGGGCTCAGGAAGCCGAGCGGGCACGTACCGCGGTCCGCACTGCCGCAGCCGCCCTGTCTCGTGGCGAGGACGAATTACGTTCCGCCGCTGAAGAAGCCGGGATCTCGTGGACGCCACTGGCCGAGGCGGCGCGCGCCGAGCAGCTCACCACCGCGGTGCGCAGTCACGCCGAGGAACGCGACGCCGACGTGCGTGCGGTCCGCAAGGCACTCGGGCTCATGGAGACCGCGGCCGCCGAACGCACCAGGGCCGAACGGCTCGCCGAACGCGCCCGCGAACTGAGCGAGGCGGCCGCCGCCGAGGTGGCACACGCGGAGGCCGCCGTCGTGCTGGCCCGCACCGAAGCCGCTGGCGCACTGCGCGGTTGGTGGGACGAGCACCGCGACGTCTACTCCCCCATCCGGGACGGCCTGTTCGAGGCGCTGGATACGGCACTCGCCCAGGCGGGTTCGGAGGAGGCGACGATCGCGGAGGTGCTCGCCGAGCGCACCGAGCCGCTGCTGGACGATATCCGCAACGAGCGCCAGGAGGCCCGAGGCCGGGCGGCGACGGCAACGGCGCAGATCGCCGAACTGAGCGCCGAACGCGACCGCGTGGCCGCCCAGAGTGACGACGCACCACCGGCTTTCGCCGCACGCGCCAGGACGGCAGCCGAGCGGCCCGGCGCGCCGCTGTGGCGGCTGGTCCGCTTCGCCGAGAACGTGACACCGCAGGCGGCGGCGGGCATCGAGGCGGCTTTGCAGGCCGCCGATCTGCTCGACGGCTGGATCTGCGCCGAGCTGCCATCGAAGTACGACTCCGACCAGTTCCTCGTCCCGCTCCCCGCCAAGGAGCGCCCGAAGGGCAAAACCCTCGCCGATGTCCTTGTCGTCGAGGAGGATTCGGACGCGCTCACGGTGCCGAAACAGGCCGTCGCCGACGTGCTCGCGTCCATCGCCCTGCACGAGGGCAAGGGCGAGCTGCCCGCCGGGATCGCGGTCGGCACCGCGGGCGGCTTTCGGCAGGGCATCCAGGTGGGCAAGCACCAGAAGGCCGACGCCGAGTTCATCGGCGCCACCGCGCGGGCCCGCCGCCGCGAACTCCGGCTCACCGAGCTCGCCGCCGCCCTCGACGCGGCCGCGGAAGCACAGCGGGGTGCACAGGACCAAGAGGCCGAAGCCACCGCGGAACTGGCCCGAATCTCGGCCGCCGCCAAGGCATTGCCGCGGACCACCGCGGTCACCTCGGCATTGCGCACCGTCTCGGAGACGGCGGGCATGATGCGGTCGCGCTCCGAGGCCGCCGCCCAGGCCGAGCGCGACCTCGACCAGGCCGTCGGCGAGGTCACCGCCGTCGAGAAGAAGCTCAGGGCCGCCGCGACGAAGCACCGGACCCCACGCGACCCCCGCGAGCTCGACGCATTGGCCGCCGCCATCCGGCATTTCGAGAACACCGGCACCGGCCTGCTCCGCCTGCGCACCGAGCACGAGCGGGAACGCGAACGGGAACGGGAGGGCGAGGACCGGCACGCCGAGGCCAAGGATCTGGCCGAGGCGTTCGCCGAGGAAGCCGAGGCCGCCGCCACCGGCTACCAGGAGCAGCTGCGCAAGCTCGAAACCCTGCGCGAGGCACTGGGAGCGGGCGCTGCCGACATCGATCAGGAACTCGAGCGGGCCCGCACGAAGATCGAGGCGACCAAGGCCGAGCAGAAGGCGGCACGCAAGGCCGCCAACGAGGCGATCGAGGCCATCGGCGATGCGGAGGCCGCCTACCGCACCGCGCACGAATCCTTGGGCACCGCACTCACCGAGGTGCTCGCCGACGTGAAAGCCCTTGCCCCGTACGCCCGCCCGGACCTGCTCCGGCTGCTCGGCGCGCCCGCCGACGGCCGTTGGCCGAGCAGCGACGCCGCCTGGTCGACGCCAGAACAACTGCTGTACCGGATCGCGAGCGCGGGTCCGGAGGTGGCACCGCAGGTGCTGCCCGAGGAGGTCGCCGAACTCTTCGAAAGCCTCAGCACCGCAACGACGTCGGTGCGCGCCAGTGAAGCGACCCGCAAGTCGACCCGCAGCGCGGTGACGGCGGCGCTGCAGGAGTTCGATGCCGCGCTCGCCGGCTCCGGCCGCGACTACCGCCTGCAGTGGGACGCCGCCGACGGGCTGACCGTGGTGCAGGTGCAGGACGACGACGGCATGTCGGCCCTCGCCGACTTCGCCACCCGCATCGACGGTGCGCGCAAGGATCAGGAACTCCTGCTCACCGACGCGGAGCGCCGCATCCTGGAGGACGCGCTGCTGACCGGGCTCGCCCAGCAGATCTACGAACGCACCAGCGACGCCCGCGATCTCATCGCCAGGATGGGCGCGGAGATGAAGCAGCGGCGGATGTCCTCCGGCAACACCATCGGCGTGCACTGGGTGCTCGCAGACACGCTCTCCGATGCGGCCCGCGCGATGTGCAAGCTGCTCGACCGGGACGCGTCGGCACTCGGCGCGGACGAACTCGCCACCATCCGTGCGCATTTCGCGGCCGAGATCAGGGCGGCGCGGGCCGCGCACCCGGAACGCTCCTACCCCGAGATCCTCGCGGCCACCCTGGATTACCGCACCTGGCGGGTGTTCTCGTTCACCCTCATCTCCGCCGACGGCAGCGAAGACAAGCTCACCGTCGCCAGGCACAGCGCGCTCTCCGGCGGCGAGCAGTCGGTGTCGCTGCACCTGCCGCTCTTCGCGGCCGCGCACGTGATGCTGGATTCGGCGGACCCGCAGGCACCGCGCCTGCTCGCCCTGGACGAGGCTTTCGCGGGCGTCGACGACAACGGCCGCAGCGAACTGCTCGGCCTCAGCGTGCAATTCGACCTCGACCTGTTCATGACCGGCTACGACCTGTGGATCACTTACGCGCACGTGCCAGGTTGTGCGCACTACGATCTCGCGCACGCCGCCGCCGAAAACACCGTGAGCGCAACCCTGCTGGTGTGGGACAGCGGCGACCTGCTCGCCGAACACGACGGCACCGACCTGACCGCAGCACTCGGCTCCCCCAACCGCCGCCGCGTCCCAACCACCATCGAAGGCGGTATCGAACTCACCCCGGTCGGCTGATCCCGGCCCCTCGCCCCGCAGCAGGCCTACGAATCCGCAACGGTTCTGTAGATCCGCACCCCTTCTGCCGATCCGCACTCGTTCGGGGCCCCAGAACCGGTGCGGATCCGCAGAGGGGGTGCGTATAACGGTGCATTCGCGCGCAGAGGGCGTCCCCCGGAGTTGGTCAATTGATTACAGGGGCACTGGTGGCGGCATCGCGCGAGAAGCCCCGCCACCTGTGCCCCTCGGCACTGAACCGCCCCACCGGATCTGCGGGGCCACACCGGATCCGCCGGACCACACCAGATCCGCCGGACCACACCAGATCCGCCGGACCACACCAGATCCGCCGGACCACACCAGATCCGCCGGACCACACCAGATCCGCCGATCCACACCAGATCCGCCGATCCACACCAGATCCGCCGATCCACACCAGATCCGCCGATCCACACCAGATCCGCCGGGCCACAACGGATCCGTCGATCCACACTCGTTCGGGGCCTAGAACCGGTGCGGGTCCACAGAGGGGGTGCGGAAACGGTTTACTCGGGCGCAGCGGAACCGTTGAGCCGAGGAGTCGCCGGTCAGGCTCGATCAGCGCGGCCCGTGGCCGAGGTACGCCGGAGTGGGCCAGCACACAATGGCCGAACCAGCGGTCCACTGACACATTCCGAAGACCCCGGAGCTGGTCGATTGATCACGAGGCGCTGGTGGCGGCATCGCGCGAGAAGCCCCCGCCACCAGTGCCCCCTCAGCATTGAACCGCCCACCGGATCCCCCATACCGGGATCGCGGACACCTCCGAGACCGGCAACCACGGCCAGCTCCGCCTAGCGCCGATATCCGCACACCTTCTGCGAATCCGCACCCCTTCTAGCAGCCCAGAACCAGTGCGGATCCACAGAACGAGTGCGGTTGCCGAGAAGGGGTGCGGATCACGGAGCACACGGTGGGTGAGGACGAGGATCCGGCGTATTGATCGTGAAACCCACACACCCGCACACCTGCTGTCTCCCCGCACACGATTTGGCATGCGATTTCGTGTGCGGGAAGGCAGAAGGTGTGCGGCTCAGAGTCTTTGATCTTGAAAGCTGTCGAAATGGACAACAGCCAGATGGCCCGGCTGGAACGAGACGACGCGTTACTGACTGCGGAGGTCGGCCGGTCTCGCCGCCGACGGATTACCGGTGGCTGGCGTCTGGGCGCATCGGGGGGCAGACGCCGCCCGGCGCGGTCGCACGCTCGAAGTGCCACCATTCGTTCTCGTACATGCGGCAGAGTCCCCAGCGGGTTCCGTTGGCTTCGAGCCATTGCGCGCCTTGGAGTGGGCCGACGTCGACGGCTTGGCCCGAGACGTGGGTCGATTCGTCGGGCGGCAGTACCCAGCGTCGGGCGGCGTCGGGGCCGCCGTAGGTGGTGAGGCCGTTGTCCCAGAGTTGCTGCTGTTCGGCGGGTGTGCGATAGCCGGAGGTGATCGAGAGCGGCACGCCCTGTGCGTGCGCTTCGTTCTCGGCCAGGCTGTATGCCACCGCCAAACCTGGTTCGAGCCCTTCGGTTCCCGCGGCCGACCCCAGCGCTTCTCGTTGAGCAATGGGGCTTGTCCGCGCCGCCGCCTGCGGCGCGAGCA
Organism: Nocardia sp. NPDC049149; assembly: GCF_043197455.1. NCBI lineage: Bacteria > Bacillati > Actinomycetota > Actinomycetes > Mycobacteriales > Nocardiaceae > Nocardia > Nocardia sp. NPDC049149. The sequence continues at coordinate 675,146 of NZ_JBICTD010000006.1, read as the reverse complement.
GCCCCGTCACGACGAGCGCGGGCATGACCGCCACCGGTAGGCCGATCAGCACTCGTTTCCGCACACCAGTCCTCAACACCATGTCGGCGATGGTAGCGGCCGACCGTGATGTCTGCGGGAACCTGTCACATCAAGCAGTCGGCACTCACACCCGAGACGCGCGAACAGGTATGGGCATCGACCAGTAGTAATAGCCGTCACTTATGGCACAGACGTACCCGAATCCATTGCGCGGCAGCAGTTTCATCTATCTGAAACTTTCACTGTCCACAATCTATCCCAGTGCTGTGGATCACAATGTGTGGGCAGCTGCTACCAGTCCGATTCGCGAAAATTGCCGTGGTTTCCCGAGTTTCACGACCGTACCGTTTCCTCCTGCTCGCCGCCCACAGCTCCGATCGTCCCGCGGACGGCACCCGGCTGCCGCCGATGACCGCCGCCCGCGGGCCGAGCAGGTTATGCACAGGTAGGAGCTGTTTCCACACCCCGCGGGAGCGGTGTACACATTCGCTCCCCATCATGTGAACAGCTACTGGAACGGACAATTCGACTCCAGCACCGGACAATTCGGCCGTATCACTCGCGCAGTGGCGCGACCAGCGTGAGGTGGTCCCGCTCAACACCAGGCGCACGCTCCGCCGCCGCGCGGCGAATCGCCTCCGCGGCTTGACGATTGCGTCCGATCCGCTCGATGATCTCGTTGCCGTGGTCGCGGGCGTACGCGATGGCGATCTTGATCTTGCCGGCGTGCAGGCTACACCGCGCACTCAGCTGCTCGATCCGTCGATCGACCGGCCCGTCCAATTCCTGTAGCCGCGCAACGATTTCCCAGACATCGGGGCCCGCGACGAGCGCGGCACGCCGGTCGGTCATCGGCCCGCGAAAAACAATGCCTGGATGATCGAGTTGATCGACACCCTCCCGAATGAGGCGATCGAGCAATGCGGCAGAAGTGGTACCTTCGCGTGCGGCGCGTGCGGCCAATCTCCGGCTGGCGGATTGGGAAAGACGCAGTGTTGTCGTGACTGCCCTGGACGTACTCATTGCCCTCCTCGACCTCAATGGCATCTGCGATCAACGGCACTTGGAATCAACGACGTACATCGCTAAGAGTGCATCGCAAAACACCGACGACACCCCGGCGATCGGGGTGACATCGCCGTGTCCGCCCATAAGCCTCTATAAAGGTCGAACGCCCAGTTCAGGGGGTACGCCGGTGCGCTAGACCTGCGGAAGACCTTGTTATCGAGCCGGTTCCGGCAATTCGCAGACGTACGCACTGCCCCGGGCAGCCAGCACATGCAGCAAGGCTCCGCCGTGGTGTGCGCATCCCGGTCAATTGTCCGGCGAGGGTCGCCCGGGTATGTGCTTCGGCGCGACGGCATTCCTGGAGCAGTTCGATGAATGCGTCGGGCACCGTCGCATTCATCGGCACCCATTCTTGGCAGATGGCCCGTGTCCGCGTTCCCGCGCGAGCGCACACAGCCGCCGCTCTCAGGAACCCGCAAGGTCCATTCGAACGTTATCGCCGCGCAGATTCGATGTCAGACGCGTTCGGCACTACGCGTGCGGACCCGCAACGCGATCGGCTTCTGGGTTTCGGCGAAGAAATCGTTGCCCTTGTCGTCGACGACGATGAAGGCGGGGAAGTCCTCGACCTCGATTTTCCAGACCGCTTCCATGCCGAGCTCGGGATATTCGAGCACCTCGACCGACTTGATGCAGTCCAGGGCGAGGCGGGCGGCGGGACCGCCGATGGACCCCAGGTAGAAGCCGCCGTGCTGGTGGCAGGCCTTGGTGACCTGGGCCGAGCGGTTGCCCTTGGCCAGCATGACGAAGGACCCGCCCGCGGCCTGGAATTGGTCGACGTAGGAGTCCATCCGGCCCGCGGTGGTTGGACCGAACGAGCCGGACGCATAGCCCTCGGGGGTCTTGGCCGGGCCTGCGTAGTAGACGGCCATCTCGCGCAGATACTCCGGCATCGGCTCGCCGGCGTCGAGCCGTTCCTTGATCTTGGCGTGCGCGATATCGCGCGCGACCACCAGCGGACCGCTCAACGAAAGCCGGGTCTTCACCGGATATTTCGACAGCTCGGCGCGGATCTCCGACATCGGCCGGTTGAGGTCGATGTGCACCACGTCGCCGCCGAGGATCGAGTCGGTCTGCTCGGGCAGGTAGTGCGCTGGTTCGCGCTCGAGCTGCTCGAGGAACACACCCTCCGGCGTGATCTTGGCCAGGGCCTGCCGGTCGGCCGAGCAGGACACCGCGAGCGCCACCGGGCAGCTGGCGCCGTGCCGCGGCAGCCGCACCACCCGCACGTCGTGGCAGAAGTACTTGCCGCCGAACTGCGCGCCGATGCCGAAGGACTGGGTCAGCTTGAAGACCTCCTCCTCCAGCTCCAGGTCCCGGAACGCGTGTGCCGCGAGCGATCCCTCGGTGGGCAGGTTGTCCAGGTAGTGGGCCGAGGCGTATTTGGCTGTCTTCAAGGCGAATTCGGCGCTGGTGCCGCCGATAACGACCGCGAGGTGGTAGGGCGGGCAGGCCGCGGTGCCGAGCGAGCGGATCTTCTCGTCGAGGAACTCCAGCATCCGCGTCGGGTTCAGCACGGCCTTGGTTTCCTGGTACAGGAACGACTTGTTCGCCGAACCGCCGCCCTTGGCCATGAACAGGAACTTGTACGACGGGTGCGCGGGATCGCCTGGCGTGGAGTACAACTCGATCTGCGCGGGCAGGTTGGTTCCGGTGTTCTTCTCGTCCCACATGGTGATCGGGGCGAGCTGGGAGTAGCGCAGGTTCAGCTTCGTGTAGGCGTCGTAGACGCCGCGGCTGATCCACTCGGCGTCGTCGACGCCGGTCAGCACGCCCTCGGACTTCTTGCCCATGACGATCGCGGTGCCGGTGTCCTGGCACATCGGCAGGATGCCGCCCGCGGAGATGTTCACGTTCTTGAGCAGGTCGAGCGCGACGAAGCGATCGTTGCCGCTGGCCTCGGGGTCATCGATGATCTTGCGCAGCTGCGACAGATGCGCGGGCCGCAGGTAGTGGCTGATGTCGTGCATCGCCTCGGCGGTCAACAGCCGCAGCGCTTCTGGCTCCACCTGGAGGAAGGTCCGGCCATTGACCTCGAAGGTGCTGACGCCCTCGGTGGTGAGCAGGCGGTACGACGTGTCGTCGGCGCCGATCGGCAGCAGGTCGGAATAGCGGAAGTCCGGCGCGGTCACGAGACGCACTCCTTCGGGCGGGCCGGGCTGCGGGAGCCGTGGCTGGTCACAAGCACAGCGAGCCTATCCACCGGACCAGGTCGGCTCGTGGTTAGGCAAGCCTTCCTCGAGAGGTTGATACAAAAGGTCGCACTAGTTGGCACAAAAGGTTGCACGTTCAACCCTGACAGTGCTACCTCTCGTCTCACACAAAAATGCGCTCGGACGTCCAACCGTTGGAGCGCTGCACAACTTGCCGCGCAACGCACAACGACGCGCGACAATGTATGACACGCCAGAGTTTGGAGCGCTATCGTGACCGATCCCCGTTGGCTCGATGACGTCGAAATGCGCGCCTGGGTGGGCTTCGTGCGCACCCGCGACCTCATCGCCGCGGCGGTCGGTCGAGACTCGACGCGGGAGTCGAACCTCACGTATGTCGAGTACTCGGTGTTGGCCTTCCTGAGCAAGACTCCGGAGCACCGCACCACCTTCGCCGAACTAGCCGCGAAACTCGAGTGGTCGCAGAGCAGGCTCTCCCATCAGATCACCCGAATGGAGAAGCGCGGGTTAGTGGTCCGTGAACCGATCCCCGACGATGCGCGGCGCACGGCGGCCCGGCTCACCCCGCGCGGCGCCGAGGTACTCGGCAGCGCCGCACCCGCGCACGTGCTCAGTGTGCGCAGGCACATGATCGACATCCTCGACCGGCAACAGCTGGCCGCGCTCGCCGACATCTACGACACGCTGCTTGCGCATCACCGAAGCTCGGCAAGCGAGAACTAGGGCCCGATCCCGACCTGTCAACCGCCCGGTATTCGACCGATTCCGTTGCGGCGGACGTCAATTCCCCCATACAGATCCGTGCCGCGCGGGAGCGGCCAGGCCGCTCAGGCCGAGGCGCTCGCGGACTCGTGTTGTACCGCTGCGGGTTCGGCGCGCAGGTCTGACGATTCCGCTGCCGCACTGGCTGATTCGTCGGTGGCTTCCGCGATATCCGTCGAACTCGTTCCAGCACCGGCAGATCCATTGCGCTTCGGCACCCCGAGCGCGCGCTCGAACCCCTCCGGCACCACCAGATCTCCGCGATCGAGGTCGGCGACGCTGGTCTTGCGCAAGCCGAGCAGCGCCGAATCTATTCCGCCACGCAGGATGTCGAGCACGTTCTCGACGCCCGCTTGACCGTTGGCGGCCAGACCCCACAGGTACGCCCGCCCGATCAGCACCGCACGCGCGCCGAGCGCGACCGCCTTCACGACATCGCTGCCGCGCCGGATGCCGCCGTCGAGCACCACCTCGATCTGCGAACCCACCGCGTCGGCCACCGCGGGCAACGCCCGGATGGCGGCGGGGGTGCCGTCGAGATTGTTGCCGCCGTGATTGGACACCGAGATCGCCGCGACGCCCGCGTCCACCGCGCGCAACGCGTCGTCGACCCGGATCACGCCCTTGAGCATGACCGGCCCGCCCCACTGCTCGCAGACCCAGCGCACATCGGCCCAGTCCGGCGGCGGCGTGCCCATCCACTCGCCGTAGGCGCCGAAGAATCCGGGCGCAGGACCGTCGCCGATCGCCATGTTCGGCGCGGTGAGGTCGGGGATGTGCCCGGACTTCACGTACGCGGACAACCAGCGCGGCCTGGCTAACGTCTGCGGCGCGAACTTCAGCATGGTGCGCAGATCGAGCCGCTCCGGAATGACCGGGCTCCCCCAGTCCCGCCCGTGCGAGAACGACCAGTCGAGGGTGAGGATCAGCCCCACCGCGCCCGCCGCCTTCGCCCGCGCCATCCGCTGCAGGATCTCGTCTTTGCTGCCGCACCAATACATCTGGAAGAAGGTCGACGGATTGGCCGCGATCACCTCTTCGATCGGCTTGCTGGCGAACGAGCTGAGCCCCATCGCGATCCCGCGCGCGGCGGCCGCACGAGCCACCGCGACCTCACCGTCGGGATGCACCGCCTGCACGCCGGTCGGCGAGATCAGCACCGGCATCGAAAGCGGTTGGCCGAGCACGGTTGTCGACTGGTCCCGAGCCCCGATCGGACCGGCGACGTGCGGCGCGAAACCGAGTTCGGTGAACGCGAGCTGATTGTCCTCGATGGTCTGGCCGCGCTCGGATCCGGCGATCAGCGCGCCGTACACCGACTTCGGCAGTCGCTTCTTCGCGCGGCGCTGCGCTTCGGCGACGGTTTCGAACCAGGGGTTCATGTTCCGGTCCTTTCCGGGGAGGCTGCCGGCCACCACAGCCGGGTTCGGTCGAGTAGGTCGGTGGTCAGGCGGTCGAGCAGCGCGGCGCCCTCGGCGGCGTTTGCGCCCGCTGGGTCGCCGAGCACGCCGTTAGCGCTGATCGCGCGCACGCCGCTGGCGCGAAGAAGCGGCAGTAGTTCCGGCAGCGGGCGGACATCGCCCGCCTCGGCGCGCTCGACACGGACCTTGTCCGGCGCGAGTGCCAGTTGCACCGCGGTCTCCGCGCGACCCGCGTGCAGATCGCCCTGGTAGCGCGGCACATACACGCGCACGTCGCGAGACTCGCTGTGCAGCAGCGTCTCCGCGCGCCGCAGCGGCTCTAGGTTGCCGCCGTGCCAGTTGACGAGCAGGATCCGGTCGAAAGTGTCGGTGGCCGAACGGCACAGCTCGACGATCAGCAACTCCAGCGCGGCCTGTCCGATCGACAGCGTGCCGGGAAAGCCCGCGTGCTCGCCGCTCGCGCCGTACGGAATCGCCGGTGCGACAAGCACATCGGATCGCCGCGCGGCTAGTCGCGCGCACAGTTCGGCGGCGACATCGGTGTCGGTGGACAGCGGCAGGTGCGGCCCGTGCTGCTCGGTCGCGCCGATCGGGACGGCGAGAATCGTGCCTGCGGCCGCCCGTTCGCCCGCTTCCGGCCAGGTCAGATCCGCCACGGTGTGGATCGGCACTGCCGCAGCGTCGATGTGGCCTGCGACACTTTCGAGCATGTCCGGAGATTATCGTCAGTCACTGACATAATCAATAGCCGTGACAGCAAGGACCACCCGCGGTCGCCCGCGCGGCACCACCAAACGCGAACTCGAACTGATCGCGATGCGGCTGTTCACCGAGCAAGGCTTCGAGGACACCACCGTCGAACAGATCGCCGCGGCGGCAGGCATCAGCGGCCGCACCTTCTTCCGCTACTTCCCCACCAAGGCCGAAGTGCTCTGGTACCAGTTCGATGACGAAGTCGCCGCTCTGCGAGCAGCGTTCGCCACCGTGCCAGACGATGTTCCGATGATGACCGCCGTGCGTCGAGTCGTCGTGAACGCCAACCGGTATCGGGCCGAAGACGTGCCCGAGCTACGCACCCGCATGCAGTTGGTCGCCACCATCCCGGCGCTGGCCGCCACCGCGGGCGCGCACTACGACGCCTGGGAACGCGCGGTCAGCAGCTTCGCCGCGCGCAGGCTCGGCGAACCGGACAACGCGCTGATCCCGCTCGCGGTCGGCCGCACCACCCTCGCCGCCGCCCGCGCCGCCTTCGACGCCTGGCTGACCAGGGCCGACGCGGATCTGACCGTCTATCTCGAGGAGGCATTGCACGGACTCGAACGGGGTTTCAGCCAGTTCCCCTGATTCGCAGTTGAACAACCGGCAGGTTTCGTCAGCAACCTCGTTGGGGTATGACTAGGCTCGGTGTCGGCCTCGCAGCCGACCGCACGTTGATGATCCCGACTCAAACCGTCGAAAGGGGCAGGAGTTTCCATGTCCGAGGTGTCCATGAGCCTTTCGGCGGATTCACTGGGCGTAGGACCGGTCGACAATCTGCTTCCGCAGTTGGTCGAGCACCTGCGCCAGAACCGCACCGCGCTGCGTGAGGTGTGGGCCCGGCGCATCACCGACGCTCAGCTGCTGACCGCGATGACCCCGGAGGAGATCTTCTCCGAGGCGACGTCCGTGTACGACAACTACGTCGAGGTGCTCGAGACCGGTAGCGTCGAGGCGCTGCAGGCCTACGCCCGCGATCTGTCCGAACGCATCATCCCGAGAGGCGTCGAGACCGACGAAATCCTCGGCATCGTGCTGCTGCTGCGTGACGTGCTGGCCCGCTCGCTGTTCGAGAAATACCAGTCCGACTTCCAGCTGCTCAACGCGGTGCTCGACGCCTACGAACCCGCCGCGAACCGCATCGCCAACACGGTGGGCGTCTCCTTCGTCCAGGAGCGCGAACGCGTCATCCGCCAGCAGCAGGAGGCGATCCGCGAGCTGTCGACGCCCGTTCTGCAGGTGCGTGAACAGCTGCTGATTCTGCCCATCATCGGCGTGCTGGACAGCCAGCGCGCCCGCCAGCTCACCGAGCAGTTGCTGAGCGCGATCCGGGCCAACCGCGCCAAGGTCGTCGTCATCGACATCACCGGTGTGCCCGAGATCGACTCCACGGTGGCCAACCACCTGGTGCAGACCGTCGACGCCTCCGGCCTGATGGGCGCGAACGTGATCATCACCGGCCTGTCCTCGGAGATCGCGCTCACCCTGGTGACCATCGGCTTGGATCTGTCGAAGATGAACGCGGTCGGTGACCTCCAAGGCGGCATCGAGGAAGCGGAACGTCTACTGGGTTACGAGGTTTCCCGAGTCACCGAACGGGTCGCCGAACGCGACGGTCGCTAGATCAGGGCGGGCACATGCCGGTACCGATTCTCAAACAAGGCACCTATCTCATCGCGTCGGTGCAATCCGCATTGACCGATGCCGATACCGAACGCCTGCAGGACGACCTGATGAAACAGGTCAGCAAGTATCGGGCACACGGCATCATCGTCGATGTCACCGCGATCGACATCATGGACTCCTTCGCCGCCAGATCCTTGCGCACCATCGCGCACATGACCCAGCTGCGCGGCGCCGAAACGGTCATCGTCGGGCTGCAACCTGAAGTCGCGTTCGCCATGGTGCAACTCGGGCTCACGTTCGAAGACATGCACACGGCCCTCGACTTGGAGGAGGGCCTGGCCTGGCTGAACCGGAAGACCAGCACTCGACGCCAGCGAGACGGTCGTGACAGTGGCCGCTGAGAACGTGGTGATCGCGGTCAGAGTGTCGGGCGACATCGTGATCGCACGTCAAGCCGGACGCGAACTGGCGGCGAAGCTCGGATTCTCTCTGACGGACCGCACCATGATCTCCACGGCGATCTCCGAAATCGCCCGCAACATCACCAGTTACGCAGGCACCGGCGAAGTCCGGTTGCTCGTCGACGATCGGGAGGGTCGTCAAGCGCTGGTGGTTCAGGCCCAGGACGAAGGGCCCGGCATCCTCGACATTCCCCGCGCGCTGGAGGACGGTTACTCGACCGGGCGCGGACTAGGTCTCGGTCTCCCCGGCGCCCGCAGGTTGATGGACCGACTCGTCATAGATTCGGCACCTGGCCGCGGCACGTTGGTGGAGATGTGGAAGTGGGTACCCAACGGTGCATGAAGACGGGTTCATCGGCCGAATCGAATGGGCGGTGGCCGGTCGCGCCCTCCCTGGACAGCGGGTCTCCGGTGATCGCGGTGTCGTGCTCGACACCGGTGGCGGCACAGTGCTTTTCGCGGTGCTGGACGGGCTGGGGCACGGTGCGGCCGCCGCCGACGCCGCCGATCGGGCCGCGCAGGTGCTCGCGGAGAACCGCGCCGAACCGCTGGATGTCCTGATGGTGCTCTGTCATCGGGCCATGGCCGACACGCGCGGCGCCGCGGTCTCGCTCGCACTGTTCGATCCCAGCGACACGGTGCGCTGGCTCGGCGTCGGCAATGTCGAATCCCAGGTGCTCGCCATGGGTCCCGTCGGTTTGACCGTCCGGGCGACCGTACTGCTGACCGCGGGCATCGTCGGCTATCGGCTACCGCAGAACCTGCAATCGCAGACCATTCACGTGCGACCGGGTGACCTGCTCCTGATGTCCACCGACGGCATCGTCAGCGACTCCACCGACGGGATCGACTTGTCGAAGTCCACCGCGGAGATCACCGCCGACATTTTGGCCAAGCACGCCAAAGACACCGACGATGCGTTGGTGCTGGCCGCCCGCCACCGCGGCCCCGCACAGCACAACGGCCCAGTGACATGATCAAGCGCGCGATCCGCGAGCGCGGCCGCCACGGCGGTCGGGCGGGTGCCGAGCGACAGCGAGGCGCAAGCATGAGCGAGCGAACGACGACCACAGCCGCACCGGGGCCGAGCGACAGCGAGGCACAGGCATGAGTGCCACGCTGGCCGACTTCCTCGACGCGTACGCGACCGCGCTACGGCGGCACCTGGATTCGCCGACCCAGGCGGGTCTGTCCGAGGGCTACGAGCTCGGCAGGCGGGCGCTCGTCGAAGGGGTCAGCCTGCTCGATCTCACCGAGCACCACTTCCGGGTCGTCCAAGCGGTCGAGCACGCGGAAGGGGCGGTGCCGGACGGCCGGCTCGCCGAGACGGCGTTGGAGTTCTTGCTGCAAACCCTTGCCGCGCTTGATATCGCGACCCGCGGCTATCTCGACGGTGTCGGCCGATATGAGCAACAGCGTTCCCGCGCAGACGATCTCGCCGGGCGCGACGCGTTCCGCACCGCGCTGGTCGAGTCGTTGCAGGACGGGTTCTTCGTCGCGGACTCGGCGGGCACCATCGTCGAAGTCAACTCCGCGTTCGGCGCGCTGACCGGTTACGGCGCCGCCGATGTGCCCTACCCGCTGCCGCATCCGTGGTCGATGCCGGAGGGGCGCTATCCCGATCTCGGTACGGAGGCACAGCGTTTCATCATCCCGATCCGGCATCGGGACGGGCGGTCGGTGTGGTTGGCGGTCAGCACCAGCGCGCTGATCAAGCCGGAGAACAACGAACGCATCTTCGTCGGCACCATTCGGGACGTGACCGCCGAGCACGACGCGCAGGCGCGCGATCAGGCGGCCTCCAGGCTCGCCACCGCGGTCGGCGCGGCCACCAGTGTGGTCGAGGTGCTCGCGGTCGGGCTGGACGAGGTGCGGCGCACCGTCGGCGCGGAAACCGCGGTCGTTTCGGTGTGGCCGAACCGGCAGGCCGAGCCGGAGGTGTACGCGTCCGGCACCGAGGGCACACCCGAGAACCCGGAACTCGACGCGCGCGCACGGGCGATGCTGGATCGCGCCAGACGCAGACCCGGCCGGAGCCTGTTCGCGATCCCGGAAGGGTCGGAGTTCTCCGAGGGGATTGTCGCGCCGCTCGGCCAAACCGGTGATGCCGCACTGTGGTTGCGTTTCGCCGCGCCCCGCGCCATCAGTGCCGCCGACTGGACGTTGTTCTCGCTGCTGATCGGCCATCTCAGCCTCGCGGTGCAGCGGGCACGCAACTTCGACCAGGCGCGCTCCACCTCGCTGACATTGCAGCGGGCCATGCTCGGGCCGATCGAGTTGCCGCCCCGGTTCTCCGTGCATTACGAGCCTGCGCTGCCGCCGCTCGAGATCGGCGGCGACTGGTACGACGTGGTTCCGTTGCGCGACGGCACGATTGGTGTCGTCGTCGGCGACTGCGTCGGGCGTGGTTTGTCCGCCGCCGTCGTGATGGGTCAATTGCGTACGGCCGCACGGGCTTTGCTGCTGCGTGGGGCGGGGCCCGCACAGCTGCTCGCCGAACTCGACACGGTCGCAGGACGAATCCCCGGCGCGATGTGCACCACCGTGTGCGCGGCGGTGCTCGATCCGGTGCGCGGGCTCGTCCGCTACAGCAGCGCGGGCCACATGCCGCCGATCCTGGCCGACGTCGACACCACCGGGCGACTGCTGGAAGGCGGGCGTTCGGTGCCGCTGGCCACCTTCGATCCACCGCGGCGCCCAGAGGCCACCACCGCGCTGACGCCGGGATCGACGCTGGTGCTGTTCACCGACGGGCTGGTCGAACAGCGCGGTGTCGACATCGACGACAGCTTCACCAAGATCGCCGACGTGCTCGCGGGCACCTCTGCCAAGCTGCCACGCGAGGTCGCCGACGCGGTCCTGTCCCGGCTGCGGCCCACCGCGGGCTACGACGACGACGTCGCCATGGTCGTCTACCGCCAGCCGCCTGCACCGCTACGCCTCGACGTGCCCGCGCACCCGGATGAGCTTGCGGCCCTTCGCCGTACGCTCAAAGCCTGGCTCGCCGCCGCCGCGGTCCCGCACGACCTCGCCTCCGATCTCGTCGCCGCGGCCAACGAGGCGTGCAGCAACAGCATCGAACACGCCTACCGCAACGGCGCCGTCCCCTCCGGCCGCCCCGCGAGCACCGACCTCTCCATGGGCCGCACCAGCCGCGCACTCCCCCGCGACCCCGCCGCAGGCCTCGTCCATCTCACCGCTACCTGCAACACCGAAACCGTCGTCATCACCGTCGCCGACACCGGTGTCTGGAAACCCCGCTCCGCCGACCCCGGCTACCGAGGCCGCGGCATCGACATGATGCGCGCCCTCACCGAAGAACTCGACATCGACCACACCGGCCCAGGCACCCGAGTCCGCATGTCCGTAACCCTCCCCGCCATCACCTTCCCCGTAGCCAACCCTCTCCGCGGCACCCCCCGCCGCATAGCCAACTAACCACTACCTGCCGGGCTCACCGTCGAGTGATACGTCTTCGGGCAACGGCACCGGATCCGGCTGCCTCGGTGCGGCGGGCACCCATTCCCGCAGCGGTTGCACTACCGATCCGTAGAATGCATCGGTCGCCGACGTCACGCTGCTGACAAAGCTCGCCGCCGTGCCACACCGGCGGTTGCCCATCCGAAAGGTCTGTTCCAGCGAGAAGGACACGATCGCGCCGGCGCGGCCGCCCGTCAGGATCCTCGGTTCCACGCGCACCTTGCCGAGGTGCTCGCACACTTCGTTGCCCGGCTCCGAGAACACCGCCTCGACCTGGACATCCCCGGGCGCCTCCGCGAGTTGTCTGAGCAGCCACGACAATCGACGACCCGAGGTGCCCTCATCCGGCGCATCGAGCGTGGTGCGGCAACGAACCTTGTGCGTGCGCACATCCGCCACCACGACCAGATCGCCTACGGTATCCGGAATCCGGAGCACGGCCTCGAACGTTCCGTCGTCCGCAAGTCGATCCGCAACGGCGGCGTTGCGAGCAGCGGGATCGGAAAGGTGTCGACGCGGCAGGATGTGTTTGACGGTGACCCCGAGTTCGGCGGTCAGTCGCAACGCAAGATGCCGTGACAGCGACACCCACGTATCCGCGATGGCCAAACCCTTCGGGTCGCCCCCACGAAGGGTCCCTGCTGTCACCGAGTCGCGGACAGCCACCCAATGCCGTCCCATGTCGACGAATTCGGCAGCGCCAGACCGCGGGTGATCGAGGTAGCGAAGAAACTCGCCGAGAATCCAGGCATGCAGGTCGTTGTCGAGTCCGCCGTGCGCCAGCAGCATCCGCGCCTCGTGTGCCACCTCCGCCCACGACAGGTGCCGCAGAGCAACCTTGGCGAGCTTGCGGCGGTCGACCTCGATCGGAAGCTCACCTGGACTTGCGGGTATATCGTTCGACAGGCTGATCACCGCGTCATATTTCTTCCGGCGCGCCACATCGAGGTAGCTCTCCAGTTGATCACGCCGGAGCTTGCCGCTACCGGTCTTGACCTCGAGCAGACCGGTCCACACCCGGCTGCCCCGAACCACCTTGAGCACCGCATCCGGGATGACCTTCGAGTCGTTCCGTTCGTACTGCACCTCGACATAGCCTTCGAAAGCTCCTGCCGGAGCCCCCATTCTGGCGCACAATGCCCGCGCGAACGGGCGCACCACCTGCATTGTTGCGATCAGCGCCGATGTGGCGCGTTTCTCCTGCTCCTCCCCAGCACCAACTCCGAACACCGAGAACAGTCGGGCCGGCTGCCAAGTGTCGACCTCGGCGAGTGTGAACTCGATCGGCTTGACCCGCTTCACCGTTCGTTTGGCGGTCCGCACGCCGCGGCTTCGCACAGGCTCCTTGGCTGGTGGTTCGGCGGACGGTTCAAGGTCTGGTCCTGACAGGTCGGCGCCAACCGCGCCGACTATCGCCCTGAGGGGTTCCGCGTTGTTAATTGGTGTCGCGTCGACCGGCTCGCCTGTCGGTCCAGGAGCGGTGTCGTCGTCGATATCGACACCGAAATCCGTTGCTAGACCTGCCAATCCGGTATCCCAGCCTTGCCCCACCGCGCGGACTTTCCAGTCGCCACCGCGGCGGTACACTTCACCGAATACGAAGGCAGACTCCGTCGCGGCGTCGGCGGTGACATACTCTGCCAGCGACTGCCCCGCTCCGTCGACCACACGAAAGGTGAGCTTGCCGAGCTCCCCGAATGTTCCGGTGCCCAGACTGCCTGCGAGCGCCACAGTGTGGACGTTCTCCGGAACCACGGCCAACTCGATCGCGATCCGGGCCTGCGCACCCTCTTCGGTCGCGCTCGCCCCCAGGAAGCGCACCGATCCATCGGGCGATTCGGGTTGGTTGTAGAAGACGAAATCGCCGTCGGAACCAACCTTTCCGTCAGCCCTCAGCAATAATGCAGACGCATCGATCTCGATTTCCGACTCCGTCCACCCGAGAACGATGTCAACGCGGACAATGTCATTCGGCAACGGGATATTCTGCCCCTTGCTCAAGGTGGGAAGTGTCACAAATTCATCTCCTTCTGGATGCCATCGGAGTGAACTCTCAGTTGACTCAGGCTGTTTCGCCGGACGATCCTCACCGCAACCTCCTCGGGTGGACACGTCAGTCAGAGTTGAATTCCTACCACCCAACCAATCACCATGGCTGGAGGTTGTACGAATTTATCTACAAGTACTGCTATTTCGCGATAAATTCGACACCGCGCGGATTGATGCGGAAGTAATTGCGCGCCTGCAGCGGATGGGAGAGTTCAGGGGCCAAAGAATGAATTCGGTCGGTATTCACCTGCGATGAATTGCAGCAGCAGGCATCCCAGTCTCCGAACGCGACGCCGAGACCGTCTGCCGCAGAGCTTCGGGCGAGCCCCGCGGTACCAACGAACGAGGGTGTCGGAGGTTGTCACGCGCAGGAAGGAGCAGCCACCCCGGGAGGTCACCACGGTTACGTCGGTTGTCGACTGCGACGATCGGGATTGTTGTGGGTGTTGGCAGTGATCTGCTGGCGGTCGGGGTGCGGCGGAACACTCGGGGGATCCGGTTCGCTACTTGCACGTGGGTCGATTCGAGCGACCTGGGGGAATCGGGGGGCGGAAGAGGTTTGCTGCGGTAATGTTTGGACACATGGGTGTTCCACAGTTGCGATTCCGCCACGACTTGTGTGTTGTGATTAGGTGACCAACACTTCCGGAGACGCGTATCCCCTGGCGGAAACGATGACCACCACTGTCGCTTCGCAGGACGGTGCGACGGTGCTGACGGTGGCCGGCGAGGTCGACCTGGCGACGGCCCCCGCGCTGGAGAATTCGATCGAGGCGATCCTCAGCGGCAAGCCCGCGGCGCTGATCATCGATCTGACCGACGTCAGCTTCCTGGCCTCGGCAGGCATGGCCGTGCTCGTCGCGACACATCAGCGGGCAGGCGACGCGACGAAGATCGCCGTCGTCGCCGACGGACCTGCCACCAGTCGGCAGTTGCGGATGACCAGCCTCGATCAAGTGTTCGCGCTACATTCCACGCTGGAAGCGGCGCTGGCAGGACTGCGCGGCGCCTGACGGCGAGCACCTCTCGAACGAACTCGGCGCCGCACGCACCCGACAGGGTGCGGCCGGCGCCGAATGTTCGAAGTGCCTCAGTCGCAGAGTTCGCGCAGCTGCTCGATCAGCTTGACCCGCTCCGCCGCGGTGGCCGCCATCGGAACGACGTTGAGGACGGTGACACCCGCCTCGCGGAAGGCGGCGACCCGCTCCTTGACGTAGCCGGCGGGACCGATCAGCGAGATGTCGCGGACCAGCGCGTCCGGGACCGCCTTGGCCGCCTCTTCCTTCTTACCCGCCAGGTACAGGTCCTGGATGCGGTCGGCCTCGGCGCCGTAGCCGTACTTGGTGGCGAGCGTGTGATAGAAGTTCTTGCTCTTGGCGCCCATGCCGCCGATGTAGAGCGCGAGATGCGGCTTGACCCATTCCAGCAGCGGCTCGACGTTGTCGCCGATGGCCAGCGCCGGGCCCGCATAGACGTCGAGGTCGCCGAGCTGCGGGTCGCGCTTGGCCAGGCCCGCGGCCAGTGACTCGCCCCAGATCGCCTTCGCCTGCTCCGGCAGGAAGAAGATCGGCTGCCAGCCTTCGGCGATCTCCGCGGTCAGCTCGACGTTCTTCGGGCCGAGCGCGGCGAGCAGCACCGGAATGCGTTCGCGCACCGGGTGATTGATCAACTTCAGCGGTTTGCCGAGACCGGTGCCCTGCCCGGCGGGCAGCGGGATCTGGTAATACTTGCCCTGATATTCGAGGCGCTCACGACGCCACACCTTGCGGCAGATCTCCACCAGTTCCCTGGTGCGGCCGATCGGCGCGTCATAGGGCACACCGTGGAAGCCTTCGATCACCTGCGGGCCCGACGCACCAAGGCCGAGGATGTACCGGCCGTCGGAGACGAAGTCGAGGCCGGCGGCGGTCATCGCGGTCAGGCTCGGCGTGCGGGTGTAGATCTGCAAGATGCCCGAGGCCAGCTGCAGCGTCGACGTCTTGGCCGCCAGATAACCGAGGGCGCTCACCGCGTCGAACGAGTACGCCTCCGGCACGAACACGATGTCGAGACCGGCCCGCTCGAGGTCCGCGACTTCCGCCGCCACCTCTTTGAAGCCGCCCGAGTAGTTGATGCCCAATCCGATCCGCATAGGACTCAACATAACCGCGCTTACGCATCAGTGGTGCACCGGACCGGTTGACCGTCCCGGACGACCGGTAGCGTTAACCGCGCATTCATCCCTCGCCGTCGTAGGAAAGGCCACGCACCCGTGTCGCAGCCGAGCACATCGTCCCAGGAAACTGCGTCCTCGTTCGGCGAGGTCACCCTCACGCAGTACCTGTCCGATCTGGCCGCCAAGATTCCCGCGCCGGGCGGTGGCGCGGTCGCCGCGCTGCACTCGGCGCAGGGCGCCGCTCTGGTCGCGATGGTCGCGCGCTACACGACGCGGGCGAAGGATGCCGACAACCGCCCGGTGATCGACCGGATTATCGAAGCCGCCGACGCCGCCCGCCTCCGGTCGCTCACTCTCGCCGACGCCGACGCTGCCGCGTTCACCGCTGTCGGTTCGGCTTACAAACTGCCGAAGTCCACCGAGGAAGAGACCGCCACCCGCACCGCGGCGATCAACGCCGCGCTCCTCGAGGCCGCCAGGGTCCCGGCCGCAGTCGTCGACGAGGCCGACGAGGTGCTCGCGCTCGCCACCCAGCTCTTCCCGATCGGCAACCCCAACGTCGTCACCGATATCGGCGCCGCCGCCAACGCGTGCCGCGCCGCGGCGACCACCTCTCAGCTCAACATCGAAATCAATGTCGCCTCCCTCCCTGCCGAGGCGGGCGACCAGTTCGCCCCCGTCCTGCTCCGTATCGAAGAGATCGCCGCCCGAGCCGACGCCCTGCACGCCGACGTAATCCACTCCCTGCGCGGATAACCCACGCCTCGCCGAGTTGGTCGATTGATCACGGGAAACTGGTGCAGGCATCGCCCGAGAACCCACCTGCACCAGTACCCCTCGGCACGAAACCACCCCTGGGATCCCACATACCGAGATCGCCGATGCCGCTGAATCCACCAGCAGCGAGTCCGCGCCGAAATCCGCACCGCTTCGGTCGATCCCACAGACCGTCTGTACGGTTCACAGGGCCCAGAACCCCTGTGAACCGTATGGAAGGTCTGTGGATCGTCGGCCGCTCTCGGTGTCCCGGTGGAAGGTAGCGGGAATCAGACTTGTTTGATCTTGAAAGCTCTCGAAACGAGAGCACAGCCAAGTAACCCGGCTGGGACGTGAGAACCCGTGAGCGACTGCGGAGGTCAGCCGGGTACGGCAGGCGAAGCAACCACGCTAATCCGGTGCACACACCGAGATGCCGTACTCACAGGAGACCGCAGAGCCGGGGAAATCTTTGCCTTCGCCGAGCCCAAAGCGGCACGAGCGCAATCCAACCCGGCCTGTGGGGCGCGGCCTTGGACGGGCGCGGCCTTGGACGGGCGCGGCCTTGGACGGGCGCGGCTTTGGGGCTGGTGCAGGATTCGTAGGGCGTGTTGCGTTTGGGGTCGTGGTTTATCCGCAGGTTGAACGGTCTCCTGGCGAGCGGGACAGTCTCGGGGTTTGCACTGGATAGCGTGGTGGCGTCGGGTGCCGTACCCGGCTGACCTCCGCAGTCAGGTGCGCGTTGTCTTGTTCCAGACCGGGTTGCTTGGCTGTGGTCCGGTCCAAAGATCTTTCAGAAGTGATCTTGGGAAGTTGACGGGAGTCCTATGGTGAGCGTTTCGGCTCGTCTTGCCACCATTGGACTCCCGTCAACGCGGAGCAGCAACCATTTCTCTCCGCTCAACGGGTCAACAACCATTTTCCTCCCGTCAACCGCTGAGCTGGCGGGGCCTGGGTTCGGGGGAAAGGGCTGGTTGGGGGTTTGAGTGGGGGTGGGGCGGGTAGGCACCATAGGGAGGGGCATGGTGGTCGGTTACGACTACAGCACGGCCTGGGTCGACCCGTAGACCGAGTTGATCATGACGGCTTAGACTGAAATTCTGCCTACCCACACCATCTCGAAGGGGTGGAGCCATGAGGCGCTCGATACAGTTTCTTTTCTTTGTGATCTTGATCGGGGCATTGGCCGCGTTCGGATCAGGAGCGGCGACCGCGACCATGATCGGGGCGCCGCCTGCCAATTCAGTGGAATCCATCGGACCGTCATCGGGTGCGCTTGTCGGCGTTGCCCATCCGGTGACCATCACGTTCGCCGCCGCGGTCGCGGATCGCACGGCAGCCGAACGGTCCGTCGACATTCGAGCAGGGCAACCGTTGCCGGGGACGTTCGCATGGACGAATGACCGGGAAGCGGTGTGGACGCCGACCGGCTTCCTGCCCGCCAATGCCCGGATCTCCGTGGGCATCGGCCAGGCTCGCACCGAATTCAACACCAACGCAGGCGTTTTCGGTGACGGCGACATGTCGGCGCACACCTTCACGCTGACCGTCGGCGGTGAATCACGGACGATGCCTGCCTCGTACGGCAAGCCAGGCTGGGAAACCCCGTCCGGCACCTTCCCGGTGCTGGAGAAGGCCCGCCGGGTCGTGTTCGACTCGCGGACCATCGGCATCCCGCTGAGCTCCCCTGAGGGCTACGTGATCAACGGCGAGTACGCCGAACGCCTCACCTGGGGAGGCGTTTACATCCATTCGGCCCCGTGGTCGGTGGAACAGCAAGGCAACTCGAATGTCAGCCACGGCTGCCTCAACCTCGCCCCGGACGACGCCGCCTGGGTCTACTCCAACATCAACGTCGGCGACCCGGTCAACCTCCACTGGTGATCAGCGATGGTGGGTGCCGAACCGGCACCCACCACTCGCCATGCGCGTCCCCCGCACAACCGAATGACACGAGTCGAGCACATCCACTAGCGTGACACGCACAGACGTGCACGAGGGGATCACGAATGCCGCAGTTCCCGGTCCGAACTCCCTGCGACACTGAAGAAGTCGAGTTCCAGCGACTGTGGGGCCCGTGGGCGACGGTCACGCCCGCGGATGTCCGATCGATCGTCGGCGACCTGACCATCCCGTGGTGGGTATCGGGCGGCTGGGCGCTCGACGCGTTCACCGGCTCACATCGCGACCACGGCGACGTCGACATCTCGATGTTCCGCACCGATCTGCCCGCCCTGCGCGCCGCCCTCGGCGACCGCCTGCACATCTGGTCCGCGGGACCGGACGGATTACGCCCGGTGAACGACCAGTTCGAGCTGGCCGACAGCGCCGACCAGGTCTGGCTGCGCACCGACGCGATGTCGCCATGGCTGGTCGACGTCCTGCTCAACCCCGACAAGGACGGCGCGTGGGTCAACAAGCGCGACCGCACGATGATCGCCCCGCTGGAGCAGGTCACCTGGCAGGACACCGACGGCATCCGCTACCTGAATCCGGACCTGGTCCTCATCTTCAAAGCCAAGCTGGCCAGGCCCAAGGACCGGGCTGACCTCGAACGGACCTGGCCCGCCCTCGACAACGCGCAGCGCACTACGGTCCGGGATTGTGTAGCCCGACTACACCCGGGGCACGCATGGCTGCCGTTCATGTAATGATCACCAGATTGGGACATAAGTCGCTCTGATCGGATCCGGGAGTTGATGGGATGATGACCACCACACCAACGCGCGCCGACATCGAGTTCCAGTCGGCGGGCACCACGGTGCGTGGCTGGCTGTACAGGCCGTCGGCAACCGGAGCCGCCGCCCCTGTCGTGATCTTGGCGCACGGGCTCGGCGCGGTCAGAGAGATGCGACTAGACGCGTTCGCCGAACGCTTCGCCGCGGCCGGATTCGCCGCCCTGGTCTTCGACTACCGGCATTTCGGCGCGAGCGACGGCACGCCTCGTCAACTGTTGAGCATCGGCCGTCAGCTCGACGACTGGTCGGCCGCGATCGACTACGCGACCTCCCTCGACGGCATCGATCCGACTCGAATCGCCTTGTTCGGAACGTCTTTCAGCGGTGGTCACGTATTGCGCGTCGCGGCGAACGACCGCCGCGTCGCCGCGGTCGTTTCGCAATGCCCGTTCACCGACGGCCCCGCCTCCGCCCCGACGGTCGGCTTCCGGCCCTTGCTCGGCATCGCGGTGCGCGCGATCTTGGATACCGTCGCCGCGATTCTGCGCAGGCCGCCGGTCACCGTCCCACTGACCGGCGCCCCTGGCCAGGTCGCGCTGATGAACGCGCCGGACGCGGCACCCGGGTACAACGGGCTGGTGCCCCAGCAGTTCACCCACGTGAACGAGGTCGCCGCCCGGATCGGGCTGACTCTGCCCCTCTATCGTCCCGGCCGGAGCCTGCGCAAGATCGGGGTCCCCGTGTTCCTCGGCGTCTGCCTCGAGGACTCGGTGGCTCCGCCGCGCCGCACCCTGCGCTATGCGGCTCAGGCCGGAACCAATGTCGAGGTGCACGAATACCCGGCAGGCCACTTCGACATCTATGTTCCCCCGCACTTCGATGAGGTCGTCGGCGACGAAGCCGCCTTCCTCGTCCAGCACCTGCGACCGTTCTGATCACGCCGCGAGCAGCGCGTCATCGCGGGAGACCAGCGCCGCATAGCGGCCGTCCTTCTTCATGAGCTCGTCATGCGATCCACGTTCCACGACGTGTCCGCGCTCGAGCACGACGATCTGATCCGCGTCCCGAATCGTGGACAACCGGTGCGCGATGGTGATCGTGGTGCGATTGACCGACAGCGCGTCGATCGCGTCCTGCACCTCCTGCTCGGTGTGCGTGTCCAGCGCACTGGTCGCCTCGTCCAGCACCAGGATCGGCGGGTTGCGCAGCATGACCCTGGCGACGGCCAGCCGCTGCTTCTCGCCGCCGGAGAAGCGATACCCACGCTCCCCGACCAGGGTGTCGTACCCGTCGGGCAGGCTCATGATGTGCTCGTGAATCTGCGCGGCGCGCGCCGCGTCGTGTAGTTCCTGTTCTGTCGCATCGGGTTTCGCGAAACGCAGGTTCTCGGCAACAGTGGCGTGGAACAGATAGGTCTCCTGCGACACCACACCGACGGCACCGGCGAGGTCCGCGAAAGACACGTCCCGCACGTCGATTCCGTCGATGGTGAGCGCGCCCGAACTCACGTCGTACAGTCTCGCCACCAGGTAGCCGAGAGTGGTCTTACCGGAACCGGTTTCGCCGACAATCGCCAAGCTCGACCCGGCGGGCACCGTGATGTCGATGTCGCTCAACACATCCCGATTACCCGACCCGTACGAGAACCCGACGTGGTCGAACCGCACCTCCCCCGCGACGTCGGCCAGCGTCACCGGTCGAGCCGGTTCCTCGATATCGGGTCGCAGATCCAGATACTCGAAGATCCTGCCGAACAACGCCATTGAGGCCTGCACCTCCACCCCGGTGGACAGCAACTGCACCATCGGCCGCAGCAGTGTCGTCTGCAAGGTGGTGAACGCGACCAGTGTCCCGATCGACACGAGCGGCTGCCCGGCCGTCACGGTGAGCCCCGCCGCGAAGTAGATGACCGCGGGCATCGCCGACATGACGATCTGAATCGTCGACTGCCGCCACCGCCCTGCCATGCTCGCGCGAATCTCCAGATCGACCAGCCCGCGCGATTCCCGCGCGAAACTGTCGACCAGCGCCGGCGAGCGGCCCATCGTGCGGCCGAGCAGAATGCCGCTCACCGAGAGCGACTCCTCCACGATCGCCGACATGCCTGCCAGCTTCTGCTGGCGCTGCGCGGTGATCTTGCGGCGCTCGTCGCCGACCCGGCGGCTGATCCACACGAAGAACGGCAGCATGATCAGCGAGACGATGGTGAGCCGCCAGTCCAGCACGATCATCGCGACCACCGCCGCAAAGACGGTGGTGAAGTTGGAGACCAGCGATGTCGCCGTCGACGTGACGGTCGACTGCATGCCGCCGATATCGTTCGCGATGCGCGACTGCACCTCGCCGGTGCGCGTCTTGGTGAAGAACGACAACGGCATTCGCTGCAGCTGGGTGTAGACAGCGGACCGCAGGTCGTGCATGACGTCTTGGCCGACGGTGGTCGAGATATAGGTCTGGAGCACGCCGAAGACGCTGGTCAGCACGGCGACGGTGACCATGCCCGCGGCGAGCAGGGCGAGCAGTCCGGTACGCCCGTGCGGGAGCGCGTCGTCGAGTACCGCGCGCAACAGGAACGGCGAGGCGAGCGCGACGATCGAGGACAGAAATACGAGTGCGGCCACGAGGGCCAGCCTGGCCCGATAGGGCCGGAACAGCCGGACGATCCGGCGCAGGTGATGTGGGGGCTGCATAGGCGCCTCCTTCCAAGGAAACTACGTCATGAAACTGAGCATGACTCATAATTGTTCCCAAAACAATGAGTTATGCTCAGAATCATGGAGTCCGCCGAGACCGACCTGCCCGAACTCTTCCTGCGCGCCGCCAAACGCATCCGGCGCAACCAGGTCGCGCGGCTCGCACCCCTCGGCCTGACTCCGGCACAGGCGCGCGCCCTGCGCATCATCGCCCATCAGCCGGAACCGCTGCGCATGACCGCGCTGGCCGAACACCTCGGCATCGTGCCGCGCTCGGCCACCACGGTCGTCGACGCCTTGGCCGCCGCCGACCTGGTGACCCGCGCGCCCGATCCGACCAACCGCCGTGTCACTCTGGTCGCGACGACCGAATCCGGCCGCGCCGCCCTCGCCAAGATGACCGCGGCTCGCCGCGCCGCCGCCGAGGAGCTCTTCGCCACCCTCTCCCCCGACCAGCGCGACATGCTGCGTGATCTGTTGGCAAAGCTGGATTCCGCTACCTCATAACGCAATCCGACCGCTCGGCCCTCGACCCCGGTGACGGTCACGCTCCCGAATCGCATCGAACCGCTCGCTACGCGCCGGTACTCGCCGGGCGTGTGCCTGCCGTCAGCAACCGGGCAGTATCCTGCCCGGGGCAACGGTGGAAGTCGGCAGTACCTCCGCGTCCACGCATGCTGCATTTCGAGATCGGTGCGGATAGCCTGGCGATATGACCTGATGAAGGTGGGGCGATGGATCGACCGGAGATGAGTGCACGACGACCTGCAAACGACTACGGGCGGGGGCTACAGATGACGAGACGCGGTGCGCAAGAACAACCCCACGCACCCGATGACCGATACCAGGGTGCCTACTCCGACTGGGTCGACGGGCCACCGGCCCGGGAACCCGAGCCGGCGCCGGAGTACTTCGAAGACCAGTTCAGCGGCCTGATCGATCGATCGAAGGGGCGACGATCGACCCGCAAGTGGCTGATACCTGTGCTCGGCGTCGTCGTGGTCGCCGCCGGAGCCGGAGCCGCGTTCTTCCTCCTCGGTGACTCCGAGCCGCCCTCGTCGGCGACCACCCCACCCCGGATCGGCGCGCCGGCCACCTCGCCGAGCGGGCAGTGCACCGCCGAGCGGGTCGGCAACCGGATCAAGGGCAACGACCCCGGCGGTTTCGACTCCGGTCCCGCCGCGATCTTCGCCTTCCAGCACGCGTACTACGTGGCCCGCTCCGGCGAAGAAGCCCGTGCCGCAACCACACCCACTGCCGCGGTCGAGTCGGCCGACGCCATCCAGCAAGGCATCGACACCATTCCGGCGGGCACCACCTACTGTGTCGCCATCACTCCTGGCGCGTTCGCGGGCCAGTACGTGGTCGTCGTCACCGAGAACCGTCCCGGCAAGCAGCCGATCACCTACAACCCGCAGCTGGTCACCACCGCCGAGGACAATGGGCGCACGCTCATCAGCGCCATCGGCCCCGGGCAGTAGGACAGCGGCACGGCCGATCGGTCCAGGGCTGCGCGGCGTCGGCCGGCTCAACGAGCTAGCGACTCAACCCAATTCGTGCTCGGCGACCGCCGTCTCGTCCAGCTCGATGCCGAGCCCTGGCCGCGACGGCACGATCACCCGACCTGCCTCGTACCGGAGCCGCGTCGCAGGCGTGAGTAGCCGCTCGAAGTTGTAAATGCCCTTCTCCAAGGCGAAGTACTCGACCACAAGGGTGTTGGCCACCGCGCCGCACAGGTGCACATGCAGATTGTGATGCCAGTGCGGCGCCATCTGCAGGCCGAAGGCGTCCGCGGCATGCGCGACCCGCAGCCACTCGGTGACCCCGCCGACCACCCCGGCGTCGGCCTGCAGGATCGGTGCCGCACCCACCTCGATCAACTGCCGGAACTCCCACCGAGTCTGGTGGATTTCACCGGTGGCGACCGGCGTGCGGATCTGCCTGGCGAGTTCGGCATGCCCGGTGATCGCATCCGGTGCGAGCGGCTCCTCGAACCACCACAGCCCCACCTCGCCAGCGGCACGCTCGAAAGCCTCGATGGCACTGCGGGCTTCCGGCACCGAACGGTAAGCGTTGTTGGCGTCGAGGGCAAGCCTGCCGGTATCGCCGATCGCCTCGATCGCGGCCGCGACCCGGCGCGCGTCCTCGGCGACGCTCAGCCCGCCGACCTTGATCTTGTGATCGGAAAACCCTTGTCCCGCATTGAATTCGATCTCTTTGCGGACCGCAACGGTCCATTCGCCGTCGTCGGGCCGGTAATAGCCGCCCGAGGCGTAGGCGGGCAGCGGCGCCGTCGAACCGCCGAGCAGGCTGACCAATGGCAGCCCGGCGCGCTTGGCCCGCAGATCCCACAGCGCGATATCGATCGCCGACAACGCCCTGATCACCGCACCACGTCGACCGGCGAGCAGCGCCTCCTGGTAGGCGCGGCTCCACAGTCCGTGCACATCGTTGTGGTCGGCGCCGAGATAGACCGGCGCGAGCAGATCGTCGACCGCACACTTGGTCAGCGCGCCCCCGCTGGTGCCCGCGTACGTATAGCCGAGACCGGTGGCTCCCGTGTCATCGGTGATCTCGACCAAGGCATAGTGGCGATCGTTCAAGGCACGGTTGGACATTCGGGTCGGCTTGTCCACCGGGATGCCGACGACGCGGGCTCGGATTCGGGTGATGGTCATCGACTGCTCCTCGCGGATCGGGCGGTGCGCACCGCCTGGATATTGGCGAACTCGGTGGCGCCGTAGCTGCTCAGCTCCCGGCCGTACCCACTGGCTTTGACTCCGCCGACCGGCAGGCGCGGGTCGGACTCGGAGATGCGGTTGACGAAAACGGATCCCGCGGCGACGCGCGCCGCGAGCTGCTCGACCCTGCCGAGATCCGTGCCCCAGATCGAGCAGCTCAGGCCGTACGCCGAGGTGTTGGCGGCAGCGAGCGCGGCGGCCGCCGAACCGACCGGCAACACCGCGCCGAGTGGTCCGAACGTTTCCTCTTGAAAGGCAACACAATACGTGTCCGGCACCGTGACAATCGTCGGCGTGAACCAGGCGCCGGGACCGGCATCCGTAGTAGCACCGACCAGCACGTCGGCCCCCGCGGCCACCGTCGCATGCAGCTGCCTGCGCAACTCGTCGCGCAGGTCCGCGCGGGCCATCGGGCCGATGTCGGTGCCGGGCAAGGCCGGATCCCCCACCACGAGCTTGTCGAGCTCGGCAACCATCGCCGCCGTGAATTCCTCGAAGACGCGTTGTTCGACGATGATTCGCTTCGCGGCGATACAGCTCTGGCCTGCGTTGAGAAACCGGGAGCGCACCGCGGCCGCCGCGGCGGCCGCCACGTCCGCATCGGCAAGCACAATGAACGGATCGGATCCGCCGAGTTCCAGCACGACCTTCTTGACCGCCCGGCCCGCCCTGGCACCGACCAGCGCGCCGACGCGGTTGCTCCCGGTGAACGCCACCGCGGCGATGCGTGGGTCATCGATCAGCGGACCGATGCGCTCCGGCGGCAGCACTACGCTGGTCAACACCCCGGCGCCACACACCTCGTCGAACAGCCGCTGCACGGCCAGCGCACATCCGGTGACGTTGTCGGCATGCTTGAGCAGCACGGTGTTGCCGATCGCGATGGCGGGCAGCATCGACCGAAAGACCTGCCAGAACGGATAATTCCACGGCATGATCGCCAGCAGCACGCCGAGCGGCTGGAGGCGGACCTGCCCACCGTCGGGGAACACGTCGACCGCCTGCGGCCGCAGCAGGTCGGCGACGCGGTCGGCGTAGTAGTCACAGGTGGTCGCGCACTTCTCGATCTCCGCGGCGGATTGATCGATCGGCTTGCCCATCTCGGTGGTGATCAGCATGGCCAGCGCGGGCGCGTCGGCGCGCAACCGCGTCGCGAGCAGCCGCAGCCGGTCGGCCCGCGCCGCGATCTGCTCGTCACCGACGCGACGGGCGGCGGCAACGGCCAGGTTCAGCGATGCGGACACCTGATGTTCCGGCGTGAAAGGGTATGTCTCCAGAGGGTTTCCGCTCACCGGATTGATCGTGGTGATCATCGGCCCACCCGCTCGGCAAGCCAATCCTGGAAACGCCGCCCGATGATGACCGGGTTCTCCAACAGCTTCGGCACCCCGGTCGCGTTACCCACCGCGATACGCACGTGCAGCAGGACCGGCCCGTCCAGCGTCAGCGACTCCGCAAGGCGCGCCGCGAGTTCCACCGGATCCGCCGCCCGGCGCACGGTCCAGCCCGCCGCAACAGCCAACTCCCCCAGGTCGATTCGTGCACCGTAGGTCGGCAGGTTCGCCGTCGCGCCGTACACACCGTTGTCGAGCAGCACGAGCACCAGCTTCGCCGGCCGCAGGAATCCGCCGGTGGCAAGCACATTCGGGTTCATCAGCAGCGATCCGTCGCCTTCGATCGCCACCACCTTCGGCACCTCGGTGTCCGCGATACCCAACGCGACGCCGGTGGCCACCGAACCTGCCAGCCCCATGGCGTCGAGCAGATACAGATGATTCGGGCGATCAGCCACCGCCGCCAACTCCCGGCTGGAGGCGGCACAGGTCACCACAACGGGCAGCTCCGCGGTCTGCTCGGCGACGATCCGCAATGCCTCGATACGCTGCACGGTCACGCGGCCTTTCCGTCGGTGGCCCAGAAGTGCGCGAGCACGACTACGGGCCGAAATGTCATGCGCGCGTGCACACCTGCCTCGGTGACCACCGACTCCCAGTCGGCCGCCGCACTGCGCCGGTCCACTTCGAAGTACGGGATCCCGAATCGTTCGAGTACGCCAGGCACGTGCTGGCTGAACGTGTGGATCATCGAGTTGTATTCACCGAGCCCGCCGCGGGTGTTCGCGACGATCAGCAGCGGCAGGTGGTACGCCATGGTGAACGTGGTCAATGCCGTCAGCGCGTTGCCGAAACCGTTGTCCTGCATGACGATCGCACCGAACTTGCCGGTGAGTGGCAGCGCGCCGAGCAAACCGGCCGCCTCCTCCTCCCGCGACAGCGGGAACACCCGCGCCGAGATGCCCGCGCCGCCACCGCTGGTATCGACCAGCGCGGTGATGACGGGCGCCACGCTGACGGACGGCACGTACCCGACCAGATCGACCTCCGCCGCCCAGATGCCTCTGGCGACCGACGCCGCATACGAGTTGGAATTCACCGAATGTCCCTTCGCCGGACCGACTGCCTAGTGGCAGCCCACTTGGTGAATGAAACATACTACTCATCGTGAGTAGCATGCAACTCTCGGATAGCGGCCTGACCGATCAGGTTTCAGCAGGGACTATCAGTAGACGATCTGGTCGCCCTCGGGGACCGACACCGAGACCCAGCGCCGCCACTCCGCCACCAAGCCACGGTTGTCATCGCTGCTGTGCGCGACGAGCAGATCGCCGGAGCGCACCAGGTGAATGCGCATCGCCCGCTCGGCCGCGACACCGTCGCGCTTACGCAGCGCGTCGATGATCGCCCAGTGGTCCTTCAGTGCGGTGTCGACGGTCTGATATCTCGGCACACTGTGTCGACCGTCGAGGGCGAGCGTCTGGCGCAGTTCGGCGACGAACTTAGCCAGCCTGCGATTGCCACTGGCCTGCAGGATCAGCTCGTGCAGGCGCTCATCGGCGGCGAAGTATTCGGTCCCACCATCAGCCGTGCGCTCCATGATCCGATACTCGGCGAGCATCGCCTCGTCGTCGCGGCTGGTCATCACCGCCGCTGCGCTGCGGCAGGCGGGCGGCTCCAGCAGCACCCGCAGGCTGCACAGGTCGACGATGCCGCGCCCGTCTTGCCCGAGCACCCTGGCGCCGCGGTTGCGTTCGATCTTGACCAGGCCGAGGTCGGCCAGCTTCAGCAGTGCCTCACGCACCGGCGTCCGTGAGGCGCCGAATCGTTCACCCAGCTCGCGCGACGAGTACAGGATGCCGCGCTCGAGCTTGCCCTGCCGGATCGCGTCCCTGATCTCGGCAGCGATCTGCTCGGACTTGCTGTCTACCGCGTCCTGCGACAAGGCACCTCTTCATGGACCGCTCGTCATGAGCATCGGGAAATCGCCCGTGGCACACCGTCCCCGGGCGATTCCCCAGCATAGTCGCTCAGGCGGTCGGCACCGTCGAGGCGCGGCGCGCTCTCGCCCGCGCGGCCAGGCCGCCGATCACCAGGAGCGCGCCCACGTTGGCGAAGATCATCACCGCGATGGCGAAACCGGTCCGCCCGCCGGAGGCGTCCTTGATCCAGCCGAAGGCGTACGGGCTGACGAATCCGGCCGCGTTGCCGAGCGAATTGATCAGCGCGATACCGCTCGCCGCGCCGACCCCGGCCAGGTACGCCGTCGGAACGGCCCAGAACAGGGGTTTGGCGGTTTGCGCCGCCATGGTGGCGACCGTGATCGCGGCGAACGCCAGCAGCGGCGACCCGAGCGCGAGCGCGGTGACCAGGAAGGCGAGCACCGAAATCCCCAGTGCGATCAGGACCGGTCGCGACGAACGTTCGTTGCGGACGAGCCTGCCGGTGACGTACATGCCGATCGCGGCGAGCAGGAACGGCACCGCGGACAACCAGCCGATCTGGGTGCTGCTCAATCCGTGCCCGACTTCCTTGACCACCGTCGGCATCCAGTAGGCCAGCGGGTACGCACCGCACAGCAGCAGGAAATAAGCCAGACACAACGCGATCACCCGCTTGTTCCGCAGCGCCGCGCGATGGCCAGCCGGCGCCGACAACGCGCGTTCGGCCTGCTCCGCTTCGAGCGTCTCACTCAGCCACGCCCGCTCGGCATCGTCGAGCCACCTTGCCTGCGTTGGCGATTCGGTGAGCGCGACGAAGAACACCACGCCGAGCAGCACCGCGGGAATCCCGCCGACGATGAACACCCAGCGCCAGCCGTCCAAACCCAGTGCGCCGTCGAAGGTGTCGAGGATCCACCCGTTGAGTGGACTGCCGAGCACGCTGGCCACCGGTATCGCCACCATCACGGTCGAAATCACCTTGGTGCGTTCGGCATTGGGGTACCAGCGAGTGAGATACACCAGGATTCCCGGAAAGAAGCCCGCCTCCGCAACGCCGAGCAGGAACCGAAGGACGTAGACCATCTCGACGTTCACCGCGAATGCGGTCAGCGTGGCAATGATGCCCCAGGTCACCAGGATTCGGCTGAGCCAGATCCTGGCGCCGACCTTGGTCATGATGATGTTGCTCGGCACCTCGGCGAGCACATAACCGACGAAGAAGATGCCTGCGACGAACCCGTATTGGGTCGCGCTCATCCCGAACGTCTCCTCCATGCCGAACTTGGCGAAGCTGACGTTGATCCGATCGATATAGCTGACGATATAGCCGACCACCAGCAGCGGAACGATCCGCCGGGTGATCTTCCGCATCGTCTTCGCCCGCAAGGCTTCCCCGTCGACCCGGGAGATAGCGCGATCCATTTCTTTCCTCCACAGCACAGAACCAGCTGCGATGGCATGCCACCGTGTTAAGTAACATGTCTCACTTATCGAGTAGCATGCTACTCATTCTGTGACCTGACGCACAAGAGCCTCGCAGAGGATGTGCGGCGAGAGGGCAGAAATGCGGGGGTCGACCCGTCAGTTCGTTGCGGCCGCATGGCCGGTTCCCGGAGGCACGAAAACGGCCGGACCGGGATTCGCGACTGCGCTGGCCCGGACCGGCCGTGATCGGAAGAAAGGGCAAAAGCGCCCGCGGGTTCAGCTGTTGGCGTTCTCCGCGGCGACGACGACGTGGCGCATGAGCAACGCGGTGGTGACCGGGCCGATACCGCCGGGCACGGGGCTCAACGCCGCGGCCTTCCCGCGCACCGAGTCGGCGTCGACATCGCCGACGATGCCGCCGTCCGCGGATTCATTGGTGCCGACGTCGACGACGACCGCACCCTCGCGCACGTGTTTGCCGGTGACCAAACCGATTCGGCCCGCCGCCGCGACGACGATGTCGGCGGCCGAGGTGACCGCAGGCAAGTCGGTGGTGCGCGAATGACAGATGGTGACCGTGGCATTTTCGGCGAGCAGCAGCTGGGCGAGCGGCTTGCCGACGACATTCGAGCGGCCGACCACCGCGACATGCCGACCGGACAGCGGGATCTCGTGGTGCTTCAACAGTTCCACCACCGCCTCGGAGGTGGCGGCAACGAACCCGTCGAGGCCGGAGGCGAGCAGGCCGAGCGACAGCGGGCTGACCCCGTCGACGTCCTTGGCCGCCGCGATCGCGGAGCTCACGTCTTCGAGGGTGATGCCCGCGGGCAGCGGCGTCTGCAGCATGATGCCGTCGGTCGCCGGGTCGGCGCTGCGCGCCGCGAGCTCGGCGCGGATCGTCGCTACCGACGCATCGGCACCGAGATCGACCGTGTCGCAGGCGATTCCGAGCCGCTCGGCGGACTTGCGCAACGAATTCACGTACCAGGCGCTGGCCGGGTCATCGTTCGCGACGATCAGGGCGAGCCGTGGCGCGGCACCCGCCTCGGTGCGCGCGGCGGCGCGCTGCTTGGTGTCGGCGTTGAGGGCGGCGGCGAGTTCCTTGCCGGTCAGCGAAACGGTATCCACGTTGTCACACCCTATCGGGGACGCGCCCGACCGCCGCGACGCGCCCTGATCGCCGCGCCCGGTTTGTCCCACTGCCGGAAAACCGGCCGCAGAATCCGTTCGGCTAATACGTGATTTCGAGATCACCCCGCCGTATCGTGAACCTGCTTGCCCACGGCTAACTGCCAGCACGTGCCCAACCCGTTGTATGCCCAACACAGCATTTCGCGGAAAGGTGTCGACTGTAGTGAAGATCTCGAGGCACTGGAAACATCTAGCCGCGACGCTGTTCGCGGCCATCACCCTGACCGGTCTAGCCGGCGTTCCCGCCCATGCCGGGGACACCGATGCCCTCTACAACTCCGCCCAGCGCAATTTCACCGACGGCAACGACGCCGCAGGTCGCGCCGACCTGCGCAACCTGATCGGCGCCGATCCCACCGACGCCGACGCCCTCTCGCTGCAGGCGATCTGGTCGCATTACGCAGGCGACCTGCCCGCACTCGGCGACGCGATGGCGCGGCTCAACGCGGTCGATCCCGCGATGGCGGCGGGCACAACGAACGTGCTCAATGCCATCAACTCGGCCGTCGGCACCCTGCCGAATCCGTTTCCCGCCCTCATCGGCCCGCAGACCGGCATCGTCGTGTGCGGCTACGGCCTGCTGCCCGACGGCGCGCTGCGTCCCGAGCTGGTGAACCGGCTCACCGCGGCCTGGCTACAGTCCATCGCCGCGCCGCTGTCGCCGATCGTGGTCTCGGGCGGCAATCCGCAGAACGGCATCGCCGAGGCGGATGCCATGGCGGGCTGGCTGATCGGTCACGGCGTGCCTGCCGCCCGAGTCCATGTGGAGAACCGAGCCGGATCGACCGTGCAGAACGCCCTGTTCAGCACCAGGATGCTGCGCGATATCGGCGCGACGAGCGCGGTGGTCGTCACCTCGCCCAATCACATCAGGCGTGCTGTCGCCGACTTCATCGTGGCGGGCACTCAGGTGGTCGGGGCGACGACGTCGCTGGAGCAACTGGTCTCCCAGCTGCCGCCGCCGTCGCGGCAATCGCAGCGTGGCATCTACCTGGATGCCACCCGCACCTTCGAGTTGGCCTCCGCGCGCTGACGTGCTCGCCCGGAATCCGCGCGCTCGCCGAGCCTGCGGATTCCGGGCAGCGGTTGGTGCCGGACCTCACCCGAAAACCGCTGGCCCACGCGGGGCAGGCCACGGCAGGATGTGCGGGTGATGGCAGGGAATATCGATATGGGGGGACGGCAGCCGGTGGAGCCGGCGGATGTCGTCGCGACCTTACGTGCGGCGGGCTGTGTGTTCGCCGAGGACGAGGCTCGCCTGCTGCACGCCGCAGCGGCCGAACACGGCGCCGACCTCGAAACCCTGGTAGCGCAACGGGTCGCAGGGACACCCCTCGAATATCTGCTCGGCTGGGCCGAGTTCCACGGCATCCGGGTGACGGTCGCGCCTGGCGTTTTCGTTCCCCGCCAACGCACCGCCTTCCTCGTCGACGAGGCCGCCGCACTGGCCCGTGCCAATACCCGGCACTCGGTAGTGGTCGACATGTGTTGCGGCACTGGCGCATTGGGTTTGGCGCTGGCGACCGTCCTGGCCGCCGAAGGTCGACCGGTGACCCTGGCCGCCGCCGATATCGATCCCGCCGCCGTCGACTGCGCTCGCCGCAACCTGACCCCGCTCGGCGCCCCGGTGTACGAGGGTGACCTGTTCGACCCGCTCCCCGAGGAACTACGCGGCTGTATCGACATCCTCCTCGCGAACACCCCGTACGTCCCGTCCGCGATGATCGCGCACATGCCGCCCGAGGCCCGTGATCACGAGCCGCACAGCGCACTCGACGGTGGTCCCGACGGCCTCGACGTCTTCCGCCGTGTGGTCGCGGACGCCAGCTCCTGGCTCGCGCCTGGCGGCCACCTGCTGGTGGAAGCCAGCGAACAGCAAGCCCCGCAGGCGCTCGCGGAACTGCGTGCGCACGGCCTGCACGCCAGGCTCGCCGAATCCGACGAGCACTACGCGACGGTCGTCATCGGAACCAGATCCGCGAACTGAGCCGCTACTTCGAGCGGCCGGTGAACTCCTCCATCGAGCGGTACACGCCGACGCCGTTGAGGAACATGTCGCGCAGCTTGATCGGCAGGATGCCGGACAGCGCCTTGTTGAGGCGGGAGGTCCACGGCAGGATCACCAGCGGGGTGCCGTTCTTCATCTCGCGCCACGAGGTGTCCACCACCTCGTCCTGCTCGAGGATCGGGGTGAACAGGAAACCCTTTGCGCCGTCGAACATTCCGGTGTTGATGTAGGTCGGGCAGACGGTGGTCACCCTGACGTGCTCGTGGCCTGCCTGCTCCAGCTCGATGCGCACCGAGTCGGACCAGCCGAGCGCCGCCCACTTGGAGGCCGCGTAGACGCTCATCCGCGGATTCGCGACCAGGCCTGCCGAGGAGGCGATCGTCAACACCCGCGCCTCGGTCGCACCGGCGACCATCGCGGGCAGGAATTCGAGCGTGACGTACATCGGGGCGTGGGCGTTGATCGCCATCGTCTTCTCGATGTCGGCCCGGTTCTCGGTCTCCCAGAAGTAGCTGTTTCCCCGGACGATGCCCGCGTTGTTGACCAGGATGTCGATGTCGCCGACCTCGGCGCGCACCGACGCCGCGGCCTCGGCGATGGTCTCGGGCACCGACACGTCGACCACGAAGTGGTGGATGGTGCCGCCCGCCGCGGTCAGCTCCGCGGCGGTGTCCTTCAGCGCTATCTCGTTGATGTCCCACAGCACCACCGCGGCCGCGCCCTCGCGCACCGCGCGCTCGGCGAAAAGCTTGCCGAGCCCCATGGCGGCGCCCGTGACCAGCACCTTCTTGCCCGCAACCGTGTCGAGTTTCATCCGTTCCCCATCCTGTCGAGTCCGCGAAAGTTATTTCTGGCGCAGTGTTTTCATGAGACCGAAGTACAAGGTCATGGTCTTGGCCCACAGCTGCTCGGACATGCCGGGCAGCGGCGCGATCGGCAGCATCCGCTGCACCGCGATCGTCTGGGTGTCGATGTATTTCAGCAGGCCTTCGGGGCCGTGCCTGCGCCCGGTCCCCGAAATGCCGAGTCCGCCGGACGGCGCGTCGGCGCTGCCCCATGCGGCGATGAAGCCCTCGTTGACGTTCACCGACCCGGCGTTGATCCGCGCCGCAACCGCGCGGCCGTGGTCGATGTCCTTGGTCCAGACGCTGGCGTTGAGGCCGTAAGCGGTGTCGTTGGCCTGCTCGACCGCCTCGTCGTCGCTGCCGACCCGGTAGATCGAGACGACCGGGCCGAAGGTCTCCTCCCGGTACACGGTCATTCCCGGCCGCACCCCGCTCAACACCGTCGGCTCGTAGAAGTAGGGCCCGAGGTCGGGGCGCGCGCGACCGCCCGCGAGCACCGTGGCGCCCTTGGCCACGGCGTCCTCGACATGCGCTCGGACCGTGGCCAATTGGCGCGGGAAGGTCAGCGAGCCCATGTCGTTGTCGTAGGTCAGCCCGCCGCCGAGCGAGATCCCCTCGACGTGCGTGACGAATTCGGCGACGAACTGGTCATACACCTTGTCGTGCACATAGATTCGCTCCATCGCTTCGCACAGCTGCCCGGCCGAGGCGAAGCAGGCGCGGATGGCGATCTTGGCGGCCCGCGACACGTCGGCGTCGGCGAGCACTACGAGCGGGTTCTTGCCGCCGAGCTCGAGCGAGTAGCCGATGAGCCGCTCCCCCGCCTGCTGGGCGATGGTGCGTCCGGTCGCGCTCGACCCGGTGTAGTCGACGTAGTCCGCGCGCCCGATCACCTCGCCGCCGATCACCGAGCCACGGCCGAGCACCGCCTGCCACAGCCCGCGCGGCAGCCCGGCGCGCTCGGCGGCATCGATCGCCCACAGCGCGGTCAGCGCGGTCTGGTTGTCCGGCCGCGCCACCACCGCGTTGCCCGCGACCAGGGCGGGCAGCGCGTCGGAGGCGGCGAGCGCGAGTGGATAGTTCCACGGCGAGATCACCGCGACGACGCCCTTGGGCCGGTGCCGCACGTCGACCTGGGTCAACACCGGAAGCACGCCGCGCGGCTTGCGAGTGGCGAGCAGTTTCGCGGCCACCTGCGCGTAGTACCTGGCGTTGACCGCGACGTCGCCGACCTCGTCGAAGGCGTGTGCCCGGGACTTGCCGGTCTCGGTCTGCACGATGTCGAGGACGGTGTCCTGTTCGGCGAGCACGATGTCGTGGAACCGGCGCAGCACCGCGGCACGCTCGCGGATCGGTCGCCGTGCCCAATCCTGCTGTGCTGCACGGGCTGTCGCAAAGGCCGTCTCGATATCGGCGGTGCTGGACTGCGGCAGGTCGGCGATCTTGCGGCCGGTGGCCGGCGCGAACACCTCGACGGAGGGCGCCCCGCCCGCGACGGCACGCGCGAGCAGCGGCTGCACCAGCGAGGTCGGCAGCGCGTCGGCGGCGGTGAGCGGGGAGGCGGTCGTCATGGTCGGCCCTCTCGATAGGACGGTCGGTCGCGCAGCGAGGACGGCCGCAAGGTAGCCGTCATTAACTGAACAATAGTGTTAGATTAATGCCCGTGTCGCGTCGCGTGTCAAGCTCTTCGTCATGGAACACAGCCATGACGGGCTGCGCTCTGTGAGGCAACACCAGGTCTTGCAGGGGGCATCGGGACCGAGCGGGGCGCAGTCATGAGCGAGGTGACGCGGCGGGGCAGACCACCGCAGACCCAGGAACAGGCCGACGAGGTCAGGGCGCGGATCGTGCTCGCGACCGCGGAGGTGTTCACCCGCAACGGTTCTCGCGGCATGAGCGTCGCACAGATCATCGAGCAGGCAGGCCTGGCGCGGCCGACGTTCTATCGCTACTTCGGCAATGCGCTCGAGCCGCTGCACGTCGTGCTCGACGCCTCCAACCACGGCCTCGTCGGCGGCATCCGGATCGCGTTGACCGGGACGGACGCGCCGGTCGAACTCGGCATCCGGCTGATCGACGCCTATCTCGGCTGGGCCAACGGCCACGGCGCCATGCTGCGCCCGCTCTTCGCCGAACTGCACGATCCGGCCTCGCCGGTGTCGGCCTACCGGGAACGCGCCTTCGACGATATTCGCGCGCTGGTCCGCGAGACATTCACCGAGCTTGGCCGTCGCGTGCCCAGCCCGCTCGATCTCGATGCGGCACTGCACGTCTGCGAGTACGTCGTCTACCGCGTGTCGGCGGGCACCGAGCCCGGCACCGAGCCCGATGCGGAAACCGTTGCCGCGGCCCGGCTTACGATGATCCGCGTGCTGCTGACCACCCTCGGCACCCGCGCCGACGTCGAGTACGCGCTGGAGCTGCCCGACATCTTCCCGCCCGCGCCCTGACGCGCAGCGCCGCCGGTGCGAGTTCGCATGGAGGTCAGTCCCTGGCGCCCACCGGCTCGGTCTGCCCGGCCCGCGCGAAACTCAGTGCGTCGTCGGCGATCGGCCGGTGCCGCAACGCCACCAGGTCACGCAGATAGTTCATCCGCAGCCGCCACGGCGCGCGATCGCCCTGGATCGGGAACTGATTCGCGGCCCGCAACACATACCCCGGCGTGAAGTTCAGGAACAACGATTCGGCGCCGACCGACGGGTCACGCACCGGCAGGCACCGCGCATAACCGTGCGCGTCCATGTGCCGCAGCAGCCGAACCAGATACTCCGACACCAGATCTGCCTTCAGCGTCCACGAGGCGTTGGTGTAGCCGATGACGTAGACGAAGTTCGGCACGTCGGACAGCATCATCGCCTTGTAGGCCATGTGCTCCGACAAGGTCACCGGCCGACCGTCCACCTCCAGCTCGACGCCGCCGAACGCGAGCAGGTTCAAACCCGTTGCGGTGATGACAATGTCGGCGTCGAGGGTGGCGCCGGAGGCGAGTTGCACGCCGGTCTCGGTGAACGTCTCGACCCGGTCGGTCACCACGTCCAGCCTGCCCTTACGGATGGCGCGGAAGAAATCGCCGTTGGGCGCCAGGCACAGTCGCTGATCCCACGGGTTGTAGCTCGGCGTGAAGTGCGTGTCGATGTCGAACCCCGGCGGCAGCCAGCGTTCCTGCCAGCCGCGGATCCGCTTGCGCATGTTCGCCGGATACCGTTGGCTCAGTTGATACATCACCGTGGCCAGCGCCACGTTCTTGGCGCGCGCGACCGCGTAGGCGGCGCGGGGCGAGAGAAAACGGCGCACCCGTAGCGCAAGGTTGTCGCGCTCGGGTGCGGAGATGATGTAGCTCGGGCTGCGCTGCAGCATGGTCACGTGCGCGCCCTGTGCGGTGAGCGCGGGGCCGAGCGTGACGGCGGTGGCGCCGCTGCCGATGAGTACCACCTTCTTGTTCGCGTAGTCCAGGTCCGCAGGCCAGAACTGCGGGTGCACAACGGGTCCGGTGAATCGGTCGACGCCGGGAAAGTCCGGGGTGTACGGCTCGTCGTAGCGGTAGTAGCCGCAGCAGGACAGCAGGAATCCGGCGCTGAAGGTGACGGCAGCGCCGGTGTCGGCGCGTTCGGCGTGCACGGTCCACCGGTTCTCCTCCGACGACCATTCGGCCCGAACCACCCGGTGCTGGAAGCGGATGTGCCGGTCGATGCCGCTCTCGGTGGCGGTGTCGCGCACGTAGTCGAGGATGGACGCGCCATCGGCGATCGCCTTGTCACCCAGCCACGGCTTGAACCGGTAGCCGAGGGTGTACATGTCCGAATCCGAGCGAATTCCGGGGTAGCGGAACAGATCCCAGGTCCCGCCGAGCGACTCGCGGCCCTCCAGGATCGCGTAGGTCCGCCCGGGGAACGCCCGCTGCACGTGATAGGCGGCGCCGATGCCGGACAGGCCGGCCCCGACGATGAGCACATCGATGTGCTCGGCGACGGTGGTCATCGCGGTCTCCTTTGCTGGTAGACATGCTGGTCCAAGCCTATCCACCGTGGCTGTATTCCACCGCAGCTCGACGCATCGCGCGCCGAGCCGGTCACCTCGAGCATGCTCGGCATTCGGGTTCCGCTCGGCCGCAACATAGTTGATTGTTTGACGATAAGAAGTCTTGCGCGAGATACCAAGCGGTATCCAATTGCATGCTTCGCAGTGAAGTCACTCACATTCGCTATAGAACCAGCCGCACCGTCGCCCAAGTCGGGAAGTTAGCCAACTATTCGCCGTAATGCGATGTCGACCATAGTCGCGCTGTGCGCATATCGCACAGCACACCGCTCGAAAGGTGTTGGCACCCGCGATCTTCCGCCCGCAAACACCTACGTGAGCAGGCTTAGCCAGTCGATCACCAGTTAGTGATACCTCACGAAACACCAACTCTTGGAATGGTGCACAAGGGCGTCTGTCGGGCGTAGGCATTCCTAGTTACCGTCGGGTAGTGTCCGACGCACCGAAGATCAGAGACGATCCGGAACCGTATTCTTTCGACGCTTTCAGGAGCGCGCGTGTCGCATTCTCGATTCGAATCCATCGGCGCCTATCTGCCTTCGAATATCGTCACAACCCAGGAGTTGCTCTCCCGGCTGAAGGAACCCCCGTCTTTCGATCTCGAAAAAATTACCGGTGTGCGGGAACGCCGGGTGCACGACACAGGTCCGGAGTCCTACGAAGACTCGTTCGCGATCGCCGTCAAGGCCGCGCAGGACTGTCTGTCCAGGTCGCGCTACGACGCAACGGAACTCGACGTGATCATCTCCACCTCGATCACCCGAAGCAACCACGCCACCCGGATGTACATGGAGCCGTCCTTCGCCGGGTCGATAAGCCGTCTTATCGGAGCGAAGAACGCCATTACCTTCGACGTATCCAACGCCTGTGCCGGAATGCTCACCGGCACTTATATTCTGGACCGGATGATCCGCTCGGGTGTCGTGCGCAACGGCATGGTGGTCAGCGGTGAGGCGATTACTCCCATCGCCGACACGGCCGTCGCGGAGATTTCCGAGAAATACGATCTGCAGTTCGCGTCGCTGTCCGTCGGCGACTCGGGCGCCGCGGTCGTGCTCGACCAGGCGGTCGACGACAACGACAAGATCCACTACATCGAGCTGATGACGGCCTCGGAGTACTCGCACCTGTGTCTCGGCATGCCGAGCGACAAGAGCCAGGGTGTTGCGCTGTACACCGACAACCGCAAAATGCACAACGAAGACCGCTTCCTGTTGGGCACCAACAGCCAGATCAACTACCTCGAGGCGCGGGGCCGCACCTTCGCCGACGAGAAGTTCGACTACGTCATCCACCACCAGTTCGGCGCCGCCGCGATCCCGTGGATGAACGCGATCTGCGAACGCGAATTCGGCACCCCGATGCCGCCGGATCTGCGGGTCATCGAGAAATACGGAAACACCTCGACCACTTCGCATTTCATCGTGCTGCACGACCAGCTCAGCGACCAGAACATCCCGGCAGGCTCGAAGCTGCTGATGATTCCGGCCGCCTCCGGCATCGTGACCGGCTTCCTGTCCACCACCATCTCGTCTCTGAAGGTCTGAGGTCAGCCATGGGCGTGTACATCAAGTCCACCGGAATCAGCCGTGCCACCGACACGTTCAGCAGTGTCGAGAACAGCGGCCGCGCGGCGAAGCAGAGCCTGGAGCGGGCCGGGGTCCGCCCCGACCAGATCGGCGTGTTCATCAACGCGGGCGTCTTCCGCGACTCCAACACCGTGGAACCCGCGGTCTCCGCGCTGATCCAGAAGGCGGCGGGCATCGGCCTGGAATACGCCAAGGACGATCCGCGGACCTTCTCGTTCGACCTGATGAACGGCGCGACCGGCGTGCTCAACGCGGTCCAGGTCGCCTCGTCCATCCTGACCACCGGCAGTGCCGGGCACGTGCTCGTCGTCGCAGGCGACGGTCACCCGTCGATGACGCGGTCGGCCGCCACCGACGACTTCCCTTACGCCACTTCGGGAGCCGCGCTGCTGCTGGCGCACACCGACGGGCCGGAGGGCTTCGGCAAGGTGCACACGGTGAACGGCGAGGGCACTCCCGCGGTCGAGGCGTATGTCGACACCGCGACCATGGGCAGCGTCGGGCGCGGCCTGATGACGGTCGAGCGCGAGCCCGACTTCGAGGACCGGTTGCTGAGCGTGGCGATCGAGGCCGCGCGAGCCGCGCTGCCCGCGCACAGCGACGTGACCGCCATCGCGCTCATCGCCTCGACGCCGAGCGCACAGTTCCCCAAGCAGCTCGCCGATGCCCTCGGCATCGACCAGGACGCGGTCCGCACACCGGATCTGGTGGACGGCGACCCGCACACTGCCTCGCTGCCACAGGCCTACGATCGGGCCGTCGCCGCAGGCACGCTGGCCGGGTTCACCGATGTGCTGTTCGTCGCGGCGGGCGCGGGGCCGTCGGCGGCGGCGGTGCTGTACCGGCTGCCCGGGGCCGCTGGGTGACCTCGCCGACCTACTGGGCGGCCATCGACCGGTTCCGTGCGTTCGCGCGCACGGAACCGGATCGGGAAGCGGTCATCTTCCCCGACGGGAAGACCGGCGCGGACCTGCCGTCCTATCGACACGTCAGCTATCGCGAGCTCGACGACTGGTCCGAGACGATCGCCGAGCGGCTCACCGCGGCCGGGGTCGGGTCGGGCACCCGCACCATCGTGCTGGTGCTGCCGAGTCCGGAGCTCTACGCAATCCTGTTCGGGCTCTTGAAGATCGGCGCCGTGCCCGTGGTCATCGATCCAGGCATGGGCCTGCGCAAGATGGTGCACTGCCTGCGCGCGGTCGAGGCGGAGGCGTTCATCGGCATTCCACCCGCGCACGCGGTGCGGGTGCTGTTCCGGCGCAGCTTCCGCAAGGTGCGGACCACGGTAACCGTTGGCAAGCGCTGGTTCTGGCGCGGCGAGCGGCTCGCGGCGTGGGGCACGACGCCGACCGGCGCCGCGCCCGAGCGGGTGCCCGCCGATCCAGGCGATGTGCTCGTCATCGGATTCACCACCGGCAGTACCGGTCCCGCCAAGGCGGTGGAACTGACGCACGGCAATCTCGCGTCGATGGTGGAACAGGTGCACACGGCCCGTGGCCGGGTCGCGCCGGACACCTCGCTGATCACGTTGCCGCTGGTCGGGATTCTCGACCTGCTGCTCGGATCACGCTGTGTGCTACCGCCATTGATTCCAAGCAAGGTCGGCTCGACCGATCCCGCGCACGTCGCGGACGCGATCGACCGGTTCGGGGTCAAGACGATGTTCGGCTCACCCGCGCTGCTGATCCCGCTGCTGCGGCACCTCGAACAGCAACCGACCGAGCTGAAGACGTTGCACAGCATCTACTCCGGTGGTGCACCGGTACCGGACTGGTGCATCGCCGGGCTGCGCGAGGTGCTCAGTGAGGACGTGCAGATCTACGCCGGGTACGGGTCCACCG
This sequence comes from Nocardia sp. NPDC049149, assembly GCF_043197455.1. NCBI lineage: Bacteria > Bacillati > Actinomycetota > Actinomycetes > Mycobacteriales > Nocardiaceae > Nocardia > Nocardia sp. NPDC049149. Next base: position 634,091 of record NZ_JBICTD010000006.1, on the reverse strand, counting down.
AGGCACTGCCCATGTCGCTCATCGAATCTCGGGAGCTGTTCGGCGGGCTGGTGGAGCGGACGCACCGCGGCGAGGGCACCTGCATCGGCAAGCCGGCGGACCAGATCGAGGCCAGAGTGGTCGCCATCACCGACGATCCGCTGCCGACCTGGGCGCGGGTCGAGGAGCTCGCGGGCGAACTCGACTCCTCGCGCGGGATCGGCGAACTCGTCGTCGCCGGGCCGAATGTCAGCACGCACTATTACTGGCCGGAGGAGGCGAACCGGCAGGGCAAGATCGTCGACGGTGATCGGATCTGGCATCGCACCGGCGATCTCGCCTGGATCGACGACGACGGCCGAATCTGGTTCTGCGGACGCAAGAGCCAGCGGGTGGTCACCGCCGCAGGGCCGATGTTCACCGTGCAGGTCGAGCAGATCTTCAATGTCGTGGCCGGGGTGGCGCGGACCGCGCTCGTCGGAGTCGGCGCGCGGGGTGCGCAACGACCGGTGCTCTGTGTCGAGCTCGAACCCGATGCGGTGGCGGCGACGGTCGAGGCCGCGCTGCGGGCCCGCGGCACCGAGTTCGAGCTCACCCGGGCGATCGACGATTTCCTGGTGCATCCCGGGTTCCCCGTCGACATCCGGCACAACGCCAAGATCGGGCGCGAGCAGTTGGCGCAGTGGGCGGCACAGCGGATCGGAGCGGACGCAAAGCGATGAAAACAACAGCGCTGCGGGCGATTCCCGTACTCGGCTGGGTGTACCTGGCGGGCGGTGTGGTCGCGATCGCCACGAATCGGGTGCCGGGCAACCGGCTGCTGCGCGCCGCGTGGTGGATCGACGCGTTCCTCAGCGTCGTGGTGCACGCGGCCCAGATCCGGCCAGCACTGCGGGCCGCCGAAGGATCGGGCCGCTCCCCCGTCGAGACGGCGGTACTCACCCAGATCTTCGGAATGACCTGGTGGCGAACGCAACCCGAACAGGAGCAACCCCGATGAGTAAGGTACTGGTCACCGGCGCGTCCGGCTTCCTCGGCGGCGCGATCGTGCGCAGGCTGGTGCGCGACGGCGCGCACGATGTGTCGATTCTGGTGCGGCGCACCAGCAATCTCGCCGACCTCGGCACGGATGTCGACCGGGTCGAGGTCGTCTACGGCGATCTCACCGACCAGGCGTCGCTGGTGCAGGCCACCAACGGCGTCGACCTCGTGATCCACAGCGCCGCACGGGTGGACGAGCGCGGCACGCGGGAACAGTTCTGGAACGAGAACGTGCGCGCGACAGAGCGGCTTCTCGACGCCGCGCGACGCGGCGGCGCGTCCCGGTTCGTATTCATCTCCAGCCCGAGTGCGCTGATGGACTACGACGGCGGCGACCAGCTCGACATCGACGAGTCGGTGCCCTATCCACGCCGCTACCTGAACCTGTACTCGGAGACCAAGGCCGAGGCCGAACGCGCCGTACTGGCCGCGAATACCACGGGATTCACCACCTGCGCACTGCGGCCGCGGGCGATCTGGGGCGCGGGCGACCGGTCGGGGCCGATCGTGCGACTGCTCGGGCGCACCGGCACCGGGAAGCTGCCGGACATCTCGTTCGGGCGCACCGTGTACGCGTCGCTGTGCCACGTCGACAACGTCGTCGAGGCCTGTGTGCGAGCGGCGGCCTCGGATGCGGTGGGCGGCAAGGCCTATTTCCTCGCCGATGCCGAAAAGACCAACGTCTGGGAGTTCCTCGCGTCGGTCGCGACGGAGCTCGGCTATCAGCCGCCGACCAGGCAACCGAACCCGAAGGTGATCAATGCGGTGGTCGCCGTGCTCGAAACCGTCTGGCGGATACCGGCTGTCGCGACCCGCTGGTCGCCGCCGCTGTCGCGCTACGCCGTCGCGCTGATGACCCGCAGCGCCACCTACGACACCAGCGCCGCCGCTCGTGATTTCGGCTACCAGCCGATCGTCGACCGGGACAGCGGGCTGGCTTCCTTCCTCGCCTGGCTCGACACGCAGGGCGGGGCCGTCGAACTCACTCGAAACCTGCGCTGAACACGCTGCAGTACCGGAGGCAATCATGTACCCCGACAACGTCTTCCGTAGAAAGATCTCGCCGACCGAGCGCCTGTACTTCTTCACCAGGGAGGTGACGCCGCCTTTCCTGATGCACATGGCCGTGCACGGCACCGGCAGCATCGACCCGGTCGCGTTGCAGCGGGCGGTCGAGGTGGCGTCCGAGGCCAATCCCGGTGCGCGCCTGGTGCGCGACGGCGCCTACTGGGTGGACAGCGGCGTCGCGGCCACCGTGCGGGTGGTGCCGGACTGGACGTTGGACTACACAGCGCTGGAAAACGATGCGGTGCTGAACAGTCCGATGGGACCGACACCCGAACGGACCACCGAGGTGCTGCTGCTGACCGGCGCCGAGACCACCCTCGTGTTCCGGGTCTTCCACGGCGTGATGGACGGAATGGGCATGCGGATGTGGGCCGACGACGTGCTCCGCGCACTGCGCGGCGTCCCGCCGATCGGCGCGCCCGACGCGATCGCCGACACCGAACTGGTGGCGCAGGTCGGCGCCCCCGGCAGGCAGACCCTGGTGCTCCCGACCTATCCCGCACCGACCGGAACCGGCCGCCAAGATCCGCAGGCCGTGCGATGGTTGTTGCGACACCGCACCATTCACGCGACCGGAAAGGGCCTCGTCGCCCGGGTCTCCGCAATCCTGGCCGCGGCCAACGGGCGCAAGTCCCGCTTCATGGTCCCGGTCGACCTGCGCAGGCACGACCCTGCCCTTCGCTCGACCGGAAATCTCGCGCTACCACTGTTTCTCGACGTCGCGCCGGGTGACAGCTGGGACGCCATCAGCGCGCAGATGCGCACCGGATTGCAGGCCCGCACCGAACTCAACCAGCTCGACAACGGCGGCCTGTCGAAGTTCCCGCCCGCCGCGGTGCGCGCCGTGCTGCGGATGAGCAACTGGCTCGGCGCCAGGCTCAACCGGAACATGGTCTCGGCCACCGTGTCCCACATGGGCAAGGTCGACCTGGACGAGCTGGCCATCCCCGGCTGGACGCCGACAACGATGCGGGTGCTGCCGCAGCACACCGGGTCGATGCCGCTGCTGTTCGGCATGGTCGAGGTGCGCGGGAAGATCGAGCTGACGGTGTCGTGTCGCAACGGTGCCGGGATCGAATCGCGCCTGGAGGCCCTGCTCGACACGATCGCCAGCACACTGGAAGCCGATCTCGCGTCCCACGATTCGCCTGTCCGATGACTGCCGTTGCCCGACTGATCATCGCCAGGCCACGCACGATGCTCGCCGTCGTGGTCGGCGTGATGCTGCTACTCGGCCTGATCGGCGCGCACACCGCCGACAAGGTCAGCGCCGCCGGATTCACCGACCCGCACAGCGAGTCGGCGCTGGTCGACCGGCTGGTGCGCGAGCACTTCGGCCCGCAGACGCCCGACGCGGTCGCGCTGTACACGGCGCCGGACGGGCAGACACTCGACGATATCGGCCCGCGAGTGCAGCAGTCGCTGGCCACCATCGATCCGCGCCTGTTGCAGCGCCCGATCGAAACCTATTGGAACAGTGTGCCGCCGCGGAAACAGTTCATGAAGTCGGCCGACAACCGGCAGGCCATCGCCGCCGTCTTCCTGGCGGGCGACGACAACCGGCGGGTCGCGGCCTACCCCGATATCCAAGGGGCACTGGAAGTTCCCGGCGTCCCGACCAAGCTGTCCGGCTACAGCGCGCTGGCCACCCAGATCAACACCCAGTCGCAGCACGACCTCGTCCGGGCCGAATCCCTCTCGCTGCCGCTGACATTGCTGATCCTGGTGTTGGTGTTCGGCGGCCTGGTCGCCGCCGCGCTGCCGGTGGCGGTCGGGGCGCTCGCGGTGCTCGGTGCGATGGGCGTCATCCGGGTGCTCACCGAATTCACCGAGGTGAGTACCTTCGCGGTGAACATCGCCTCACTGATCGGGCTCGGCATGGCGATCGACTACGGGCTCTTCCTGGTGACCAGATTCCGGGAGGAGCTCGCCGGTGGGCACGCCATCGAGGCGGCGATCGCACGCACCTACGCCACCGCAGGCCGCACCGTCGCGTTCTCGGCGCTGCTGCTGATCTGTGCGTTCGCAGGCACTTTCGTCTTTCCACAGGCGGTGCTTCGCTCGTTGGGTTTCGGCGCGATCGCCGCGGTGGCGCTGGCCGCGTTCCTCTCGCTGACGGTGCTGCCCGCCTTGCTGGCACTGTTCGGCACGCGAATCGGCAAGGCGGGCAGCAAGGATCGGACCGAGCGTTTCTGGGGGCGGGTGGTGGACGCCGTGCTGCGGCGGCCCGGCGTCGTCACCGTCGTCGTCGGCGCGGTGCTGCTGGTCCTCGCCGCGCCGCTCACCGGTGCGACACTCGGCGATATCGACCATCGGGCGTTGCCCGCGGGCAACGAGATGCGCAGCACCGTTGAGGAACTCACGGCGCGCTTCCCTGCGGCGAGCAGCGGTGTCACCGCCGTCCTCCAAGGAGTCGACGGCCCGCCGCAATCGGCCACCGTCGACGGCGCGAGCACCGCGCTGAGCCACGTCGACGGCGTCAAACAGGTGCTACCCGTCGGCCGCGCCGACGATTTCGTGGTGTTCCACGCTTTCCTGGACGCCACCGATCGCAGCGAACGCGCGACGGCCACCGTCAAAGACATTCGGGCACTGACTCCCCCGGACGGCACCGTGTGGCGCATCGGCGGCGACACCGCGGCGACCGCGGACAGTGTCGATTCGATCGTGCGGGCCATGCCGTGGATGATCCTCGCGATGGTGACCGCCACCGTGCTGTTGCTGTGGGCGGCGTTCCGATCGATCGTGTTGCCGCTCAAGGCCGTTGTCATGGCGTTCCTCAGCCTCGCGGCCACATTCGGCGTGCTCACCTGGATCTTCGACGACGGCCATCTGGCCGGTGTGCTCGGCGTCAGCCCCGGTCCGCTGGCCGCGGGCATGCTCGTGCTGATCATCGCGGTCGTGTTCGGGTTGTCCACCGACTACGAGGTTTTCCTGCTGTCGCGGATGGTCGAGGCGCACACGACGGGCGCCGACACCGCGGGCGCGGTGCGCATCGGCACGCTCAAGACCGCGCGGGTGATCACCGCCGCCGCGACGCTGCTGATCATCGTCACCGGCGCGTTCACGCTTTCCCCGTTGACCCCCATGCGCTTTCTGGGCCTCGGCATGATCATCGCGCTGCTCATCGACGCAACCCTGGTCCGCATGCTGCTGGTCCCCGCGCTGGTCAAGTTGATGGGCCCGGCCAACTGGTGGACGCCGGGCCGCCGCCGTCGCCTCGTCCCGGCCACCGTCGAGCAGGTGACAGCGCCCGCCCCGATTCCCTGAATCTCCGCATCCGGCAACGCTGCTCAACCTGTTCGGCACGGCTGCCGTCCGAAACGCCCGATTCCACCTGCCCGAATCGACCGAGTTATCTGCGAATGTCGCGTTTGTGAACCAATCTTCGTACAGTTCGCCGCCACGCCGCCGCGAAGATTGCAATACATCCGATCTATACCCAGGCTTAGCTCCCATGTCTGCCCCCTGCCCCTCGTGCTCCTGGCCATCGCCGATGCTCGTCTCGACGCATGGTTCGGTGCGGTATCTGCGCTGCGTATGCGGCAGATGGCTGGTGGCGCACGGTGGCGGTGTCACCCTCGTGACCGGTCGACGAGCCTGCACCACCGCGGTGGTGCAGGCCGAACATCTGGAGCTGATCCCGCGCCCGGAGAGCTGATCGGCGCATACGCCAGGCGCTTTCGTCGATCAGAGGCCGTGGCGATGGTCGTTGCCCACCAATTCGCTGACCCGCGACTCGTTCTCAGCAGAGAACGGGTCGCGCCACGCGGCCACCGCCTGGCGGGTGTCCTCGGCGACCAGGTCGGCGTTGATCTGTGCCGCCGCGAAGGCTCCCGCTGCTGCCGCACCGCTGACCTGCGCGGAAAGATCGGTGACGTTGCCTGCCGCCCATATGCCTGGTGCTTCGGTGCGGCCGGTCGCGTCGACGGGAATGTGCTCGCCGAGACCGGACGGGTGCGCAACAGGCTGAAGTCCCAGTGCAGCAAGGAAGTCGGTGCGCGCACGCATCCACGACATGACCGTCACGGCCGCGCGGGGCACGACGGTGCCGTCGGACAGCCGCACTCCGGTAAGGCGATCGTCGACGACCTCCAGGGACGCAACCTCGCCGTCGACCACCCGAATACCGCGGGCGGCAAGCTGTTCCGCGTCGGCGACAGCCAGCGCGGGCATGGTGTGGGCGAAGAGCGTGACGTCGGGGCTCCACTGCCGGAACAGCAATGCTTGATGCACCGCCATCGGTCCGACGCCGAGCACACCGATTGCTTGGTCCCTGACCTCCCAGCCGTGGCAGTACGGGCAGTGCACGACGTCGCGGCCCCACCGCGCGCGCAGCCCAGGGATGTCCGGTAGTTCATCGACGAGGCCGGTGGTCACCAGCAGCCGACGCGCGCGGAATGCACGGCCGTCCGTCGTCGTCACCACAAAGCCGTCGGCCACCCGCGTCGCCGCGTCGACTCGGCCGTGCACCACGTCGCCGCTGTACTCGCGCAGTTGCACGCGGCCGCGCTCCAGCAACTCGCTCGGTGGGATTCCGTCCAGAGCGAACAGCCCGTGCACGCCCGACGCCGGGGCGTTGCGCGGCTCGCCCGCATCGAGCACCACCACCGAGCGGCGGGCGCGGGCCAGCATCAGCGCCCCGCTCAACCCGGCCGCGCCGCCACCGATAATCACCACGTCGTAGCCGTTTTTCTGCTGTTCAGTCATCATGACCACCTCCACGATCACCATGCGCGCACATGAAGCCGCGTGGCAATATTTGTTGCCGAATTGGCAAGTTGTCGAGACGGGGACCCGGCCAGGACTAGCGCACCCCACCCGAGAAAGCCGAATGACCGTTCGGTTGTGCGGAAAATCAGTCGAGCTCATACCTGCTGGTCGATAGACTCAGTGTCGTGGAGTGACGACCCGATGGCTAGTGCACCCGCCGAATGACGCTGCCCCCGAAGGGGTTTCAGCGGTGATGCGGGCCGCAGTTTCTTACCCACCTTCTGCAGGGACTACACGATGACCGACAAAACCTTCCTTTCGCATGTCGCAGACCAATTGACCGTGCTGCCCGGTGTGCGCGCCGTCACGCTCGGCGGTTCGCGCGCGCAAGGCACCCACACGCCGGACAGCGACTGGGACCTCGCCGTCTACTATCGCGACGGTTTCGACCCAGGACACCTGCGCGACATCGGCTGGCCCGGCGAGGTGTCCGAACTCGGCGGCTGGGGCGGCGGCGTCTTCAACGGCGGCGCCTGGCTCACCATCGAAGGCAGGAAGGTCGACGTGCACTACCGCGACCTCGACGTGGTCGAACACGAGCTCGCCGAGGCCAGGGCAGGCCGATTCCATTGGGAGCCGCTGATGTTCCATCTCGCAGGCATCCCGAGTTACCTCGTCGTCGCCGAGCTCGCCGTCAACCAGGTGCTGCGCGGGCGACTACCGAACCCCGAGTACCCGGAGGCGTTACGCGTTGCGGCGCCGCCGATTTGGCGGAACCGAGCCTCGATGACGCTGCGGTACGCGAGAGGTGCTTACGCCCGTCGCGGCCAAACCACCGAAGTCGCGGGCGCACTCGCCGTCGCGGCCATGCAGACCGCGCACGCGATCCTCGCCGCCCGCGGCGAGTGGACCACCAACGAAAAGCGGCTACTGGAGCGAGCCGGGCTGCGCGACATCGACACGATCGTGGCCGGGCTGCGGGTCGATGCCTTGGAGCGGGCGGTCAGCGAGGCCGAAACCCTGCTGACCGCCTGACACTCACTGTTCTGGGGCGAGGATCTTTCCCGTGTCGGCTACTCGGACCAGGATCGCCTCGACGGGGCAGGAATCGGCGACGTCGACGACCACGTCGTCCGGGTCGACGGTGTCGGCTCGTGGGCTGGAGCGGCCGTCGACGAGGGTGAAGTGGTCGGGTGCCATGCCGACGCAGACACCCGAGCCGAGGCAGGTGTCCCGGTCGACTTCGATACGCCACTGTTCAGGCATGCGAGTTCCATTTCACTGGAAGGGCTTTCGGGCCGCGTACCAGCAGGCCCGTCTTCCACGGTACGTCCTCGGCCGGTACCGCCAAACGCAATTCCGGGAAGCGTCGCAGCAACGTACCGAGCGCGACCTGCAACTCGAGCCTGGCCAGTTGGGCGCCGAGGCAGTGGTGGATGCCGTGGCCGAAGGCCATGTGCGGGTTGTGTTCTCTGGTGAGATCGAGGTCCTCGGGACGGTCGAACACGGCCTCGTCGCGGTTGGCGGACTGGGTGTTGACGACCACCGATTCGCCGGCGCGCACGATGATGCCGCCGCTCAATGTAACATCCTCGGTGGCGACGCGGGCGAATCCGCCGCCGGAGCCGAGTTGCACGAAGCGCAGCAGTTCCTCGATGGCGCCGGGCACCAGGTCCGGCTGATCGCGCAGCATGGCCCAGTTATCCGGTTGGGCGAGCAGCACATACGTGAAGTTGGCGATCTGGTTCGCGGTGGTTTCGTGGCCCGCGATCAGCAGGCCGATGCCCAAGTTGACCAGTTCGTCCTCGGTGAGCCGGTCCTCGTTGTCGCGAGCGGCGACCAGCGCGCCGAGTAGGTCGTCCGCCGGTTCGGCCCTGCGCTGCGCCACCACCTCGGCGAGGTAGGCCTCGAGGGCGGTACGCGCGTCGGCGATCTCGGCTCGGGTGTGCGCGGTGGTGGTCAGCACGGTGTCGGAGAAATCCCGGAATCGGTGCTGGTCTTGCGTTGGGACACCGAGCAATTCGCAGATCACGGTGACCGGCAGCGGCAGCGCGAGACCCTGCACCAGATCGGCCACCGGGCCTGCGGATTCGATCGCGGTGAGGTGTTGAGCCACGATTTCCTGTGCGCGCGGGCGCAATTGCTCGACCCGGCGGGTGGTGAATGCCTTCGCGACCAGCTTGCGGAGTCGGCTGTGCTCGGGCGCGTCCATGCTGAGCAGTGAGTTGGGGCGGGAGGGTTCCGGGGAGGTGCGGGGAATGTCCTCGCGGCCAACGGTGGCGGCGCGGCTGAACCTCGGGTCGGCGAGCACCAGCTTGGCGTCCTGGTAGCGGGTGACCAACCAGGCCTCGCCGCCATAGGGCAGTTGAACGCGGGAAACCGGCTCCTCCTGGCGCAGTTTCGCGTAGAGCGGGTGCATGTCGAGACGGACTGGTGCGCCGAAAGGATAGTGGCGCACCTCGGTGTTCACGGTCATGCAGTCTCCCTTCCCCGAAGCAGACAGGGGCATTGATTCGATGTAAGCACGTGCTTACAACATCGATGTTAGGGAGCTCACAATGGCCCGTCAACGCCCGGATTACGTTACGGCGGTGGGAAATTCACGTCCACACCGGCGAGCAGAACTTGCGCGGCGCGTAGCACATGACCGGCAACCACCGCCGGATCGGCGCCGGCCAAGGGTTCTCGGCGGTGCACCGAGCGCATCAACCCGATGCCGAGCAGCCAGGCGAGCAACAGGTCCGCACACAACTCGCTATCCGGCCCGTCCGTCAGCGACGACAGCGCCCGCACATACTCGTCGCCCAACTCCCGCCGAATCGCCGACACTCCCTCGTCGTGCCCGCTCGACCGCAACGCCGCCTGCAACCAATACCCCTGCGCCACCGAACCTTCCGGTGCCAGCGCTCGCGCGAGCAGCCGCCCGAACAGTCCGTCGACCGGCCCTTCCTCCAACACCCGCCGCCCCTGATCCGCAATCGCAGCCCGGAACAACTCGTCCTTGCTCCCGAAATACCGGAACAACAGCGCCTGATTCACCCCCGCCCGCCCCGCGATCTCCCGCACCGTAGCCCGCTCGAACCCCTTCTCCGCGAACAACTCCTGCGCCGCCCCCAACAACGCCGCCCGCGTCCCCGCCGAATCCCGCTTCCGACTCCCAGCCTCGTTCGCACTCTCCATTAAATCCTCCGGTCGCCAATCCCCCGGACCAGCAGCGTAAGCCAGGACAAACCGGACACGCGACCACCCACCTGCGTCAACCCCGCTGTCCAAGACAAGGGAACCGATCAGCCCGCCCGCGGGTCCAAGTATTCAAGGATGCGGGTGACCCCGGAGGCGGCACCCGCTTGGGGAAGCCGTTGTCTTCAATGAGATAGCGGCACAGCTCTTTCTATCTCTGCTATCCGCCGCGGCACCGGTGTCGTCGCCGGAGTCCTCGTCGGCCTGATCATCGCAGCAGGACCCGCGAACGCGATCCGCGTCTCCGACTGTGTCGAGGGCGGCGGCATCGTCGTCCGGTGCTCGGAGCAGCCGGTGACCAAGAAGGACAAGACCGTCTGCCCGGCACCGGGAAAGACGACCCGAATCTGGTGCGTCGGCGGCTTCTACGCCGGCCTCGAGATCCTCGACTCCGGCGGACATACCCGCTACAGCTTCAAGGAGTAGCGTTTGGGCTCTGACTCACTGTCCACCTCGGGGAAGGATCGGTGTGACGGCTACTGAGCGGGACGAGACCGTTACCACGGTGACCGGTGCTGCGCCGGGCGTGATCATCGCGCTGCGGCGGGCGGCGGCGATCGCCGCTGAGCACGGACACAACTATGTGGGGGTCGAGGATCTGTTGGCCGCACTGATCGAGGGGCCGCTGTCGCCGCTCGAAATGCATTGGCAGCGGCGGGGGCTCGGGGCGTTGAGCTTTGATGAGCTTCGAGAGTTGGTCGCGTCGATGGTGCCTGGGCCGGTTGTTGGTGCGCATGGGCCGGTTGAGCCTGCGCGTGTCACGTTCGAGGTGTCGGGTCGGCATGCCGAGGAGTTCACCGAGTTGATCAATCGCAACTCCTGATCCGCCCTCGGTGTTACGGCGGCGGGAGTCGGGTCAGGCGCCGAGAGCGGCGGCCAGGTGGGGCCAGGAGTCGTAGAGGTCGGTTTCGAATTGGCCCCAGGTGTGGGCGCCTTCGGGGCGGTTGACGTGGATGGGCGGGAGGCCCAGCGAGGTGAGGCGGCCCGCGAAGGCCGCAGTGCAGGCGCTGGCGATCGCTTCGACCGGCGGGAAGCCCAAACCGCCCTGGTCGATGGCGCCGTAGGTGCCGGTGGCCGCGGAGAGGTAGACGGTCTTTCCGGCTAGGGCGGCGGCGTTGACGTAGGCGTCGTGGGCGCGCCAAACGGCATCGCCTGCCGCGCCCCACATGTTGGCGGTGTTGCCGCCGCCGCGACTCACCTGGGCGCTGACCATCGCGATGCCGAGCGGGTCGGAGCTCCACGGGCAGCCGCTGTAGGCGGCGACCGCGCTGTAAATGTTGCCCGCCTGGATCGCGAGATCGATCGCGGAGCCTGCGCTCATCGAGACTCCGGCGATGGCGCTGCGGCCGGTGGTGCCGAGTTGTGCGTCGAGCACGGGCCGCAATTCGTGGGTGAGGTAGGTCTGCCATTTGGCGCGGCCGACGCGCGGATCGTCGGCGAGCCAGTCGGTGTACATGCTGTACGCGCCGCCGACCGGCATCACCACGTTGACGTGCTTGTCGGCGAAGAACTCTCGGACATGGGTGTTGTCCCACCACGAGATGCCGTCTTCGCCGCCGCCGATGCCGGTGAGCAGATACAGGGTGGGCGCGGGCCCGCCCGCGGCGCGAATCACCCTGTTGCTCACCACCTTGTCCATCGACGGCGAGTACACGTCGATCCGCGACACCGACCCACCGAGCGAGGCTTCCTCGACCACGTGCGCGCCGCCCGGCGCCGCACCGGCAGTCCCGACGCAGAGGACGGACGCCGCGACAGCGACCACCAAGGTACCGACGAAAACACCCAAACTCTTTGCAGCCGCCACTATTCCGTTATACCGCCGCAGCACCGCCAGCAAACACGAAGCGAGGCCCCAAATCCCATGGGCACCACCGCTGCCCCCGAAACCAGGGGCACCGCCGCCCTCCGAAGACGATCTGAACACCTTACGGTCGACAAATCATGCGATTTTCCCCGCGTGTCCGACAATTTTCCGAGAAGCCAAGCACGACAGCATCATCGGTGCGCGCAGTGTCTATTTCGGCAGGTCCAGGTGTTTTTACAACCACCGTCGACCAACAAATCTCCACCGAAATTTCGACTCGAATCGGCGAAAAATCGACACGCCACCCCAAAAATTTCGCCTCGAAATCACACCCGAGGGCTCCGCTGCCAACCGAAAAACGCTGAACCCGGCGTGCCGAAGGCCCCTTGCACCGCGTTCCCGCAGGACGGCGCGCCGAAGGCTGTTCATCAGCTGTGCATCAACCCTGTGCACCCGGCCCTATCCGAAATCGATTCGGAAAGGTAGGCTAGCGCGGCGCCAGCGCTGTCGGCGGTAAGTTAGCCGAGCAGCGCGCGGAGAATGCTTCGGTAGTCGACCGCGCGTCCGCGGTAACCAAGTGGGCCTTGCGCATGGAATGCTGTCCACTGAGTCCTTTTTCTACATCAATTCCGTGGACTGAAATCATCACCGAGTAAGAGGAGAAAATATGACACAGGGCGTCGTCAAGTGGTTCAACGCGGAGAAGGGGTTCGGCTTCATCGCGCAGGACGGCGGCGGACCCGACGTCTTCGTCCACTACTCGGCTCTCGGCGGGTCCGGGTTCAAGTCCCTCGATGAGGGTCAGCGTGTGGAGTTCGAGGTCGGCCAGGGCCAGAAGGGTCCGCAGGCCACGGACGTCCGCGCCATCTGATCTGGCCGGATTGGCGCTCCTCCCACGTTCGGTGGGAGGAGCACGCCACCCAGATGTTCGCCGCCCCGTGCGGCTTTTTTATTGGGATCGCGCCGCTTTCCAGACCGCGTACCGATCAGGCAGGCATACCGCGCACGGCCGGTAGCCCGCGCTGACCGCCGTCGCTTCGTCGGCGAAGAAGACCCGGTGCGCGCGATACGCACCGCGCGCGAGGGCGCGCAGCGCCGACGGACAGTCGAGGCGGCCGTAGATTTTGCCGCGCCGATGGCCGCCGTACCGTCCGGAAGTCAGGCTCAGGTACGGGCGACCGGCGGCGTCGAGCAACGTGTACACGCGACTATTGAGCGTCGTGCAGCACAAGCCCGAGGGTGTGCCGGATGCCGCCGCGGATCCGGCTGACACCGTGCCGAACGGGGGCACGTGACCAGCCGCGGCTCGACGGCGTCGGGCGATCGCGGGTGGTGAAGATCAGGCCGTGGCCCTGCTGCAGCACAGTGACCGTGGCTTTCGACTGCGCACGCGGCCGTTGTTCGACGAGCAGGAACTCACCGCCCGTGTGGTCGATGCCCGGCCGATCCAAGCCGATCACCACCTGGAGCGGAAACACCAGATCGCCGTAGAGGTCGCGGTGCAGGGCGTTCCAGTCCCCCGCGGTGTAGCGCAACAGGATCGGGGTCGGCTTCGACTGCCCGGCGGCATGGCATGCGCCGAGCCAGTCCGCGAAGTCGTCGGGCCACGGTGCCGGGTCACCGAGCCGTTCGGCCCAGGAACGGGCCACCGGCAACAGCTTTCGATAGAACGCGCCACGCAATACCATGATCAGCTCGGGCACCGGCTCGGCGAAGTATCGATAGGTGCCTTGACCGAACCGGTAGCGCGCCATGTCGATGGTGGAGCGGAATCGCGCTGTGTTGTCCCACATTTCGGTGAACTCGGCGCATTCGTCGGGTGTCAGGAGCGGGCCGGTTTGCGCGCAACCGTACGCGTCGATCTCCTCCATGAGATCGGGCCACGGCTCCGCATCCACTCGATCCGCCACTGTCGCAAGGGTATTTGTGTTTTCCATACCGCCTCCAAGGTCAGCGGGTTGCCTGGCGGCAACAAATTTCGGACTGCTTACGCCGCTTCCAGCGTCAGCAGCGTGGTTTTCGCTTCGATGCCGCCCACGTACTGGCCGATCGATCCATCGCTGCGCACCACTCGGTGGCACGGAATCACCACGGGCAGTGGGTTGTGCGCGCATGCCGACCCGACCGCGCGCACAGCACGCGGATTGCCGACCGCGGCGGCCACCGCGGCGTAGCTGGCACGCCGTCCGTACCCGATATCGGAAAGCTGCTCGATGACCTGACGACGGAATCCGCCGGTCAGCTGCAGATCGAGCGGCAGGTCGAAACGTGTTCGGGCCCCGGCGAAGTACTCGTCGATCTCCCTGGCCACGGCATCGAGGCGGGCGGGCGCGGCGAGCACCCGCGGGCTGACCCGTTCAGCGAGCGTGGTCAATACGGCGTCGTGGTTCTCGTTGGGGTACGCGACCCGCACCAACCCGACCGGGGTCGCCGCGAGCAGCAACGTGCCGACAGGGGTATCCAGTGTGCGGTAAGCGATATCGAGCAGGCCCTCGGCCTGCGCGGCGGCCGCCAACCGGCGGTGCAGTGCGGCGAGCTGTTCGGCGCTGTCGGAGGTCAAGCCCTCGAACAGCCCGTTCGCATCGCCGCGGTCAATGGTAGCCATCATGTCTCATCCTTCAGGTAGAGCTTGCGCAGCGTCTTGATGCCGTCGGCGGCGGCGCGGCGCGCGGCGTCGGTGGAATTGCCGAGCAGTTCAGCGATTTCGGCGTGCGGTAGGCCCGCCAGGTAGTGGTAGGCGACGGCCTGACGTTGCTTGGGCGGCAACACTTTCAGCGCTGCCCACAGGTCAGGGTCGTAGTCGGCCGGACCACGGTCGGTGGCCGGGCGGTCGGGCAGTGTCTCGGCCGGGACGGGGGCGCGGGTGAGCGCGCGGCCGATGTCGATCGCGCGCCGGTGCGCGATGGTGACCAACCATGCCTCGATGTTCGCGTCGGGGTCGAGGTCCGGATAGGCGCGTAGCGCGGACAGGAAAGTCTCCGACCACGCGTCGGCCGCATCTGTCGGACCGAGCACCGCCCGGCAGACACGTAATACCATCGGGCCGTATTCGGCCACTACTTCCTCGAACGGAGGCAATCTCACACTGGGTAGACGCGCGGGTCGCCGGAAACGTGAGATGCGCTGGTCATCGGCTGTTCTCGACAGGCCGGGACAACCCGCTGGCGCGCAGCACCCGGCGTGCGATACCGGCCCTGATGGACTCGTCGGTGCCGATGATGCGGACGTGGCGGCGGGCGCGGGTGATCGCCGTGTAGAGCAGTTCCCTGGTGAGCAGCGTCGATTCCGGTTCGGGCAGCACCACCGAGACGGTGTCGTACTGACTGCCCTGACTGCGGTGGATCGTCATCGCGAATACCGTGACAACAGCCGGGAATTGGGTGGGGTGTACGAGATACGGCTCACTGCCGCGTTGCAGCGCCGCGCGCAGCGAACCGTCGGGCATGCGCACCACGACGCCGGTGTCACCGTTGTAGATGCGGGCCTCGTGATCGTTGGCGGTGACGAGCAGCGGTTGGCCGGGATACCAAGGCGCGGAATGCGACTCGGCACCAGCACCCGCCGCGGCCGCCCATTCGCCTGCCATCCGGTCCCAGCGTTCGACGCCGAATGGTCCCTGGCGGTGCGCACACAGCAGGCGGTGCGATTCGAGTGCGGTGAGCGCGCCGGTCGCGTCACCGTCGAGGGCAGCGGCGGTCACCTCGCGGGCGGCGCGCACGACATCCGCACGCACCGCGGCCATCTCGTCGGGCGCGCTCAGCGACAGTTCGTCGCCGCCCGCGCGCAGCAGCTCGAGTGCGGTGTCGGCATCGCCTGCGCGGACCGCGACCGCGAGATCGGCGATCCGGCCGCCGAAGCGACGACCCCTGGTCAAGCGAACGATGCCGCCGCGCAGGCGGGTTCGTTCCAGTGTGGACAGTGCCGCCGGATGCTGTTCCTGGGTCGCGGATTCCGGCGAGTCCGCGCCGAGGATCTCGTCGAGCAACGGGTTCGGCAGGCCGGCAACGGGTCCCGCGACGAGGTCGGCGAGCACCGCGCCCGCGTCGACCGAGGCGAGCTGATCCGGGTCGCCGACGAGGACGAGCCTGGTGTCCGGGCGCAGCGCGGCGAACAGCCTGCTCATCATGGTCAGCGACACCATGGACGTCTCGTCGACGACGATCACGTCGTAGGGCAGTCGGTTGAACTCGTGGTACTTGAACCGGGTGGTGCGGCCGCGCTGCCAGCCGAGCAGACGGTGCAGCGTGGCCGCGGTGAGATCGGGCAAGCCGAGTGCGTCGGCTTGTTCGCGGACCGCCTCCTGCAGGCGGGCCGCCGCCTTGCCGGTCGGCGCGGCCAATGCGATACGCAGTGCGGGCAGTTTGGGATTCGCTTTGCGGTGCGCGTCGAGCAGGCCGATGATGCGCGCGATGGTGTGCGTCTTGCCGGTGCCGGGTCCGCCCGCGACGACCGTGGTCCAGTGCGTCGCGGCAAGTGCGGCCGCGAGGCGCTGCCGGTCCGGTGTGCCGGGGGTCGGCGCGTCGAACAGCCGATCCAGTTCGCGGCGAATGATATTCGGGTCGACCACCGGGTGCTGCCCGGACCGCTCGGTCAATACCCGGCGGACCGTCTGCTCCTGCTGGTAGTACCGGTCCAGGTAGAGCAGCGGACCCGAGTCGTCACGATGCTGCGACTCGACCAACCGCAGCGGGCACAACGGCCCTGCCTGCCCGCCGGTCACCAGCGGGCTCACCCGCAGCGCGGCCACCACCGCCTCGATATCGGGCCACGGCAGTGTCGCCGGATCGATCCGCTCACCCGTATCCCAGGTTTCGTCCGCATCGATGCCGATCTCCCGCATCCGGTGCAGCTCGAGGCAGACCGATCCGGACCGCACCGCGCGCACCGCGAGCGCCGCCGCGAACAGCACCTCTTCGGTCTCCTCGCGGCCGAGCCTGCCCAGCCGCACCGCGACATGCACGTCCGCGGCAGACAGCACACCCGCCTCGTTGAACGTCCGCAACAACCCGGTCCCCCGCTGCGCCAACTGAATCGACGTCACCGCGCACTCCCCTCACCAGCAACGCACCCCGACTGATCTCCCGCACACGATCTGGCATGCGAGACCGTGTGCGGGACGTCAGAAACGGTGCGGCTGCGTTGCCGACCGGCGCGATCGAACGTGGACGCCGGCGAGCCGCACCCGTTTTGAGTTCCCGCACACGATTTGGCATGCCAGATCGTGTGCGGGAGGTCAGGAAGGGTGCGGATCCCAAGAACGAGTGCAGATCCCAGGGCGCACCTGCGCACGCAGGGGCACGCGGGGCCGGCATGCGTTTCGCACCCGTTACGGGGATCCGCACCTGTTCTGGGTCGCCGGAACAGGTGCGAATCCACAGAATGGGTGCAGCTCATTGCGTTTCCCCGGCGAGCAGGGCCGACAGGGCGACGACCAGCGCTGCGGGCGGGTTCCACTCGAAAACGCCGTGACCTGCCGGGGTCTCGGGGCCGACCATGCCGCGGACGAACAGGTAGCGGGCGCCGCCGAGGTGGCGGACCGGGGCATACGTCGGCATGCGCCAGCGCAGGTAGCGGTGCAGCGCAACCGAATACAGCAGGGCCTGCAGGGGATAGTGCGAGCGCAACATCTCGGCGGCCATGCGATCGCGGGTGTAGTGCTCGACGGTGAGGTCGCCGGTGCCGAGGCGGTTGGTCTTGTAGTCGACGATCACGAAGCGCGGGTCGGCGCCGTCGGTGACGCGCAGCACGGCGTCGATGCTGCCGGTCAGGTAGCCGCGCAGCGGGATGTCGTCGAGGGTGTCCAGGTGCTCGGCGTAGACGAAAAGATCGTCGCTGGTGGGCAAGTGGGCGCGAAGCAGGTTCGCGATCTGCCGCAGGGTCGCCGAATCGGCGCTCGGGGTGTCGCCGCCGGCGAGCGGCAGCTCGAACTCCAACTCGTTCAGTCGATCCCGGTTCGCGATGTCGGCGAGCGAACCGTGGCCGAGCGGGGTGCGCAGTACGGCGAGCAACGCGGTGCCGAGCACTGAGGGGTCGATGTCGACGAGCAGCTCGTCGATCGCCGCCTGGCAGCGGCGGTGCACTTCGGCGGCCAGATCCGGTGCGTCCGTGTCGATCAGCTCGAGCACGCCGTGCACGAGGGTGCCGAACTCCGCACCGTAAGGCAGGGAGTTCATCAGCGACGGCGCGCCCGCGAACACCTCTTCGACCTCCGCGACGGCAGGCGTGCCCGGTTCGTCCGCGGGACCGCGGGCGTCGTCGGGTTCGATGTCCAACTCGGGCGTGCTCGGCCCGTGCGCCGACGCGGTCAGCGCCGAGTACGAGGTGCGCCGCCACTGGTGATCGAGCGTGCGCGCAAAGTGTGCGGCGGCGAGCTCGCCGGTGACCGGTTCGACGCGAACCCGCTGGATCGCGACCTCGTCGGTGCCCGCGACCGCCGTCACCGAGATCGCGCCGGCCGCCGCGCCGCCCGCCCAGGCCGAAAGCAGTCCCGGCGCAACGGCATCCGCGGGCACTGCCGCCCGCGCGGGCACGATGTCGCCGCCGTCGGGGCGGCCGAGGACCATCCGATGCAGCGGTGCCGCGGCGGTCGTGATGGCGGGCGCCCACCATGCGACGACCTGACACATGGCGCGGGTCAACGCGACGTACAGCAGGCGCAGTTCCTCACCCGCCTCCTCGGTTTCACTGCGCAGCTTGCGTTCCGCGTATCCGGACGCGTCCTGGCCACCGACGTCGAGCACGCGGGCGCCGGTGTCGTCGTGGAAGAGCAGCGTCGCCGGGTACGGGTTCTTCGCGTTGTCCCAGGCGAACGGCAGGTAGACGATGGGGAATTCGAGCCCCTTGCTGGCATGGACGGTGGCGATCTGCACGGCGGCCGCGTCGCGGTCGAGCCTGCGGCTGCGGTCGGCGACGGTGCCGGACGCGGGATCGCGCACCCGGTCGCCGAGCCACCGGGTCAGCGCGGTCAATCCGAGCGATTCGGTGAGCGCCACCTGATCCAGCAGCTGCGCGATGTGCCGCAGATCGGTCAGCTGCCGCTCACCGTTCTCGATGGCGAGCAGCCGGTGCGCCAGATCGGCTTCGGCGGAGATCTTTTCGAAGACGGCGGCGAATCCGGCGCGGGCGAACAACCGAGCGGCCTCGCGCAGTTGCGCACTGATCCGGCCGACCAGATCCGCACCGCCACTGTCGATCTCGGCGGCGGTGACGCCGAGCAACGGGGTGCACGCGGCCAAGCGCACCCGGTCGGCCCGGTGCGGCTGCTCCAACGCCCGCAGCAGCCAGAGCCAGTCGGTGGCGCTGCTTGTCGCGAATACGCTGGTGCCGCCAGCGAGCACCGAGGCGACCCCGACCCGGTCCAACGCCGCACGCACCACGTCGACCTGCGACCGGGTCCGCACCAGGACCGCGATATCGCCGGGACTGATCGGCCTGCGCGACGCATCGTCGAACGAGATGCCATCGGCCACCGGAGAATCCGGCCCTGGACCGGACGGTCCCGGTGCGGCGGCGCGTGGCACGGCCTGCGTGCCGACCGTGCTGCCCGACTCGAGCAGCGCGACGATGTCCGCTGCGAGATCGGCGGCAACCTTCGCCCGCATGCGACCGACGGCGGGGAAACCGGACTTGTTCAACGGCCCTGCGCCGGTGCGCGGCAGGCAGCGCATGCGCAGCGGGGTGACCAGCTCCTCGGGTCCGGACAGGCGTGACCACGCCCTGGTCGCCGCGACCGGATAGACGGTGATCTCCTTGTGCCCCAACGCCGCACCACCGTGCAGATGATCCAGCGCAGCGAGCAGACCGGCGTCGCTGCGCCAGTTGGTGGTGAGTTCTTTGCGAGTCTCGGCCTGCGCGACCGCGTCCAGATAGCTGAGCACCTCGGCGCCGCGGAAGGCGTAGATCGCCTGCTTCGGATCGCCGACGAGCACCATCGTGGTGTGGCCGTGGAACGCGCGGCGCAGGATGTCCCACTGCAGCGGGTCGGTGTCCTGGAACTCGTCGACCAGCGCGACCCGATACCGCTCCCGAATCCGGCGGCAGGCGCGCTCACCGTGTTCGGGGTCGGCGAGCACGTCGTGCAGCAGCACCAGCAGATCATCGAAGTCGCGCAGCCCGGCCAGCCGCTTGCGGCGCTCGGTCTCCGCGCGCACCGCCGTCGCGAACGCCGCCCGCTCCCCCGCCGCGGAGTCGCCGGTCGGCGTCAGTACCGCATGCCGATCGTGCACCGCGGCCAGGGCAAGCGTGTGCGCCTCCTTGACCGAAAAAGGCGGTTCCACACGGGCATAGCGGTTCAAGTAGAGATCATCGGCGACGGTGCCGACCAGCTCGTCGACGGTCTCGACCAGCCGCGATCCCGGATCGTGCTCGCCGGCGAGCCCGAGCTCGTCGAGCATGCGCTGGCAAAAGCTGTGCGTGGTGGCAATGGTGCCCGCGTCGAAATCCGAAAGCGCCGCGAGCAATCGGGCCCTTCGTTGCCGCACCTCATCCGAATCCGCTTGCGCCAGATAGCGAATCAACTCGTCGGCGTGCGCGCGAGCCAGCTCCGGATCCGCGAGCCCCGCCGCGACCGCGACGAACCGGCCCCTGGTCCGCTCGCGCAATTCCTGGGTGGCGGCCCGGCTGAACGTCACCAGCAGCAGCTCCGAAACATCGATCCCGGCCTCGGCCACATACCGCACCGCGAGCCCGACGATCGCGTGCGTTTTACCGGTCCCCGCGCTGGCCTCCAACACCGTGGTGCCCGTCGGCAGCGGACCGAACGGCTCGAACCGGTCGGCGGCCGCGAGCTCCGCGAGCGAGGTGTCCTGCACAGTCACGCGCACACCTCCCAGTCGCCCTGCCGAAACCGCCATTCTTCCCGCCGAGCACGTGCCGTGGTGGCACCGACACGCGTGACGCCGCCGACGATCACCGCTTCGCGCAGCTCGACCTGGCCCGACTGGGCACGGTGTCCCGGCGCGCCCGCGCAGCCGACAACGCGACGTGTCGCTGGTCCGCTCACGGTTGCCCTTGGCTTTCGGCACCGAGCAACGGAGCCCACAGGCGGCGGGCCAGTGCGCCGAAGCGGGTGGTTTCGCCGGGTTCGCCGGGTGGGGCGGGGATCTCCATGAGATGTTCGAGGCGGGGTGCGGGACCCCAGACGTAGCGGAGGTGGCGGTCGGTGTGGTCGCCGAACGGGCCAGGTCCGTTGGGCCCACCGTTGAACTCGCGCTCGGCGGCGACCACGGCCTCGTCGACGGTGGCGCCGCGGAAGCGGCGTTCGGCATAGGCGGCGGTGGCGCCCGGCGCAATCGGCAGCGGTTCGCTCAGCCCGGCATCGCGCAGCGCGACCAGTTCACGCAGGATGGCGCGTGCCGCAGGCATATCGGGGGCGGTGAGCTCGGAACGCCATGCGGGACGACCGAATTGGCCGCGGCCGGTGGTGACGGCGTGCCAGGAGCGATCCTCGGTGACGGCGAGGGCGAGCAGCGAGACCCAAGCGCCGATCCGGTGTTTCGGGGCGAGCCGGGAGAAGGTGGTCCGGACCAGGGTTTCTCCGCGCACCTCCGGCACGGTGCCGGTGAGCCTGCGACCGTTGCCGAGATCCACCGCGACGTCGACGGCCCTGGCGGTACCCGCGTAATCCGCCTGCGACGCGCGGACCAGCTTGTCGACGGTGTGCTCGACCTCGTCGAGCACCGCGGCCCCGAAACCGAAGGGCGGCAACGTCCCCCGTCGCCACTCCGCAGCACGAAGCCCGTTCGGGTCGGCGCCGGTCAGCCGGGCGGCGAGCAGGCGTTCGCCCAGTTCCCATTTGGCCAGGCCGTCGAGTTCGATGGGCAGCCGGTCGGCAATGTCTTCCTCGTGTTCGGGCACGCGCAGGCCGAGTCGCTGCCAGAGGAAGGCGCGAATCGGGTGCTCGACGAACGAAATCAGGTCGGCCAGTGCGACATCCGCGAGTTCCGGCACCGGAAGCGGTTCCGGCAGGAACGCGGGCTTCGGCTGAGCGGGCTGCCCCGCGGCGACGGCGCCCGCCAGCGCGACGGCATCGAAACTGAACGGACGCTCGGCGCGGAAGTTGCGACGGTCGAAGGCCTGCAAGGGATGTCGGAGGTGCACCGCGTCCAGTTGCTCGGCGCCGACGTGCGCGCGCAGCACGTCGAGCAACTCGGCAACCGGAACGGCGGCCGGACGGTGCGCACCGGTGACCGGATCGGCGCCGGTGTGCAACACCAGCAGCGTTTCGGTGGCCGCGAGAATCGCGTCGAGCAGCAGCTGCCGGTCCTCGCTGCGCGGATCCCGTTCGCCGAGTAGCGGATTGCGGGCGAGCACGTCGTCGCCGTCCACTCCGCTTTGGCGGGGAAACACGTCGTCGTCGAGACCGAGCAGCACCACCACCCGATGCGGCACCGACCGCATCGGCACCATGGTGCACACCGTGAGCTCGCCGGTGCGGAAGTTGGCACGGGTCGGCCTGGCGGCGAGCCGCGAATGCAGCAGCACCCCGACGTCGGCGAGCCGCAGCGGCACCTGGCCCGCGTGTTCGGTGGCGGCGGCCAGTTCCTGGCGCGCCTCGGTCCGCACCCAGGCCTGCGAATCCGGCACGTCCGTCAGCAGATCCAGCGCCCGGCCGAGCACCGCGGCCCACTCCGGCGCGGGGCGTGGCCCGCGCAGATCACGCAGGCAGACCGCGAGGCGGTCGATGAATTCCGCGAACCGGCCTGCCAGGTCGACGTCGTTGCTGTCCACGTCGTCCAGCGGCAGCGCGAGATCCAGCCAGTCGTCGGAGGTTTCGCCCGCGGTGACGCCGAGCAGAATCCGGTCCACCGCGCTGTTCAGCGTGTTCTGCGCGAAGTCGGCCAGCCCGAAGGCCTGCCGCTGTCGCTGCCCGATGCCCCACCGCGCGCCGGACTCGGCGGCCCATTCGCGCAGACGCTCGATATCGTCGTCGTCGAATCCGCAGCGCCGCCTGACCGTTTCGGCCGCGGCCAGGTCGAGCACCTGCGTGACGGTGACCCGGCCGTCGGCCAGCTCGAGCAGCACCCCTATCACCGCGAGCAACGGATTGGTGATGCCGCGCCCGCGATCGGCGAGCCGCACCCGCAGCCGATGCGCGGGGTGCCCCGAATCCGGTGCCTGCTCTGCCGATCCCGGCGCCCGCTGGCCGAACGCGGCGCGCACCAGCGGCGCGTACATCTCCACCTCGGGGCACATGACCAGCACGTCCCTCGGCTCCAATGTCGGGTCGGCGCTGAACAATCCGAGCAGGCAGTCGCGCAGCACCTCGACCTGCCGCGCGGGCCCGTGGCATGCGTGCACCTGCACGGTGCCGTCGGCGGGCAGATACTCGTCGGCGACCGGCGGCCACCGATCGTCACGCACGCCGGACTGCAACGCTGTGAGCAGCGTCACTCCGCGCGGATCGGCTTCTGGCGCACGCCCTTCCGTCGCGGTATCGATCGGATGATAGGTATCCGAATCGGCCCCGGCCATGCGCTGCTGAAGTTCCCTGACATCACGGGCGAGACCCGTCAGCAACGGGTGATGCAGCACGGCCGCACTGAGATCCGCGGCGCGAGAGCGGTGATCCACGTCACCCGCCGAGGGCGTGCGTGCCAATTCGGTCCACATCACCGGGCTCGGATGCGGGAGCCACAGATGAATCTCGCGAGCGGCCGCCAAGCCCGCCAGCACCGCGAGTTGATCGGTCGCCATCCGCGTCGCGCCGAACAACGAAAAGCGCGCCGGAAATGGAACGAGTTCGGGCGCATCCCGCAGCCGCGCGCAGGCCGCGTCGAGACGCTCCGCCGGACTCGGCGCACCCACCTCGGCGCGCAGCCGTCGCCACAGTTCGGGCTGCCACAACAGATCGTCGGGCACCCGATTGCCCGCGCCGTCGGTGTCGGAGCCTGCGGCCCATTCGGTGATGAGCCGAGGCCGCTGTGCGGCGTAACTGTCGAACAGCCCGGCGAGGTGCGCGGCAGTGGCATAGCGCCGCCCGATCCGATGGTCGCGACCGGTCGGTTCGTGCGCGCCCAGATGCCGGGCGAGCACCGCGCACCACGGCTCCCCCACCGACGCGTCGATCACCCGCAGCAGGGTCCACACAACCCGCTCCGACGCCCACGGATCATCCTCGGGCAACACCCCGCTCGCCGCCGCCAGCGCCGTACTGACCAGCGCGGCAGGCGAAGGGAACTGGATGTTCGCCGCGACCCCGTCCGCGTTCGCCCCCGATACGCCGAGCACCGACGACAACCGCTGCGTCAACCACCGCTCCACACCCTTCGCGGGCACCGCGACCACCTCCGCCGCGAACGGATCGGGCAGCGGCGTGGCAAGCAGCTCCGCCAGCGCGTCCGCCAGCACGTCGGCGCGCTCGGCACGGTGGATGTGCAGCGGCATCTGCGCCCTCTCGGTCGGTCTGCGGTGTCGAACTGCGGTGGGTTTCGCGGCTCCTGGTGTGCTCCGGCGTCGGCGAGACGCCCCGGGGGTCGTGCACGTTTATACGCCAGCGACCTTGACGCTACTTCGCTGGCCCGGAACCCGGTTTGCGCAGCGCCGTGCGGACTCCCGATTGACGGAGAGTGAATTAAGCCACACGCGAACAGGTTCCTCCGCCGTGTCCGCTCAGTTCCGCGCGTTGAATGTGCAACAGTGCTGAACCGGGGAGGAACGAGAGAGCTGCACCGAAAGGCTGGTTCACGTTCATGGATGCGATGGTGATTCCCCTTATGCCAAGAGGCGGGTTCACGGTCCGCCGCGTCGGAGACCGTTGGGAGCTCGTCAATTCCCGTGGCTACGGCCGCACTGTCGTCCTACACTCCTGGCCCCGAGATCAGCACAGCGAGGCGTTCGAGCACTGCTACCGCCTCAACGGACGCACCGTCGAGGAACTGCGCGCCGCGTTCCGCTGACCGACCCAGATGGCCGAAACCCGCTGGGACGCAACCGCTGATAGCACATGCCGCAACCGAGCTCAAGACGTGCATCTAGCCCGCTGATGTGCGATCGTGTTGCCTCGTGCGTCATCCCTCGACCGCCACCCGCTCCATTCCGCGTGTGGCCGCATCCGCCTATGTCCTCGCCGCCGCGGCGATCCTCATCCCGAGCGCACCAATTCTGGCTCCGAGTGCGGCCGCTGCACCCCTCGCCCACACCAGCGGGTGCCTGGCCGGTTTCGACTGCGATATGAGCAGCCGGATCACCAGGGTCGACGCCTATCTGAAGAGTCGCCCCGGCGTCACCGGTTACGTTGTGCGCGACCGGGTTTCCGGCGGCGTGTACGCGAACGCCAACGCGGAGAACGCGGTATGGACCGCATCGACGATCAAGCTGGCGATCGCCGAGGATCTGCTGAACCGGGCCAGAATCGGCGCGATCCCGCCGCTCTCGCCGGAGGATCGCGGGCTGATGGAGGGCATGCTCGCCACCTCCAACGACGGCGCGACCAACATCCTGTGGACCAAGTACTCGGGCATCGACCGGATGGCGTTCAACAATGCCTTCCGCGCCAACGGCATGACCACGCTGGTCCCCCAGCCGACCACCACCGCGCTGTTCCCGGACTGGTCGTTCCAGAAGTGCACCGCCGCCGATCTGGACCGGCTGATGGACAACGTCCTCACCCGCATGCACCCCGACGATCGCAACTATCTCGTCGAGCGGATGCGCGCGGTGGACAGCAACCAGCACTGGGGCGTGTGGGGTGCGGGCCCCGCGATGCGGCCCGGCCTGAAGAATGGCTGGTCCGCCGAACAGGGTGGCTGGGTAGTGAATTCAGTCGGCTTCGCGGGGCCGGGCGAGCGCTACACCCTGGCGATCACGACCTCACTCGGCGATCAGGGCGGATACACCGAGGGCGCCGACACCGACACCAAGGTCGCCGAGATGCTGTTCGCGGGTCGCTGAACGAGTTGATCTCACAGACCGCTCACACGGTGCACAGGGAATTCGAGGCCTGTGCACCGTTCGGGCGGTCTGTGGTTCTGGGCTGACGAGCTACGCGGAGCGACGGCGGAGCAGCATCGGGGCGCCGTCTCTTGGGAACGGAATTGTGGTGAAGCCCCAGGGCATTCGGTAACTCTGCGGGATTTGCCAGGTGTACGAACGCACCAGCGCGGCGATGACCGTCTTCACCTCGAATGTGCCGAAATGCATGCCGATGCACTTGTGTGCGCCCGCGCCGAACGGCAACCAGGCCAGGCGATGCGACTTGTCCTCGTGCCGTTCCGCACTGAATCGTTCCGGATCGAACAACTCTGGGTGCGTCCACAATTCGGGTAGCAGATGGTTCACCTGATACGCCAGATCGACCGAGGTGCCCGCCGGAATGTAATGGCCGGCGATCTCGGTGTCGCGCACCGCACGACGCGCGAGACCAGGCACCGGCGGCATCAGCCGCAGGCTTTCCTTCACCACCAGATCCAGCTCATGCAGGCGCTCCAGATCGGTGATAGTCGGTGCGCCACCGTCGATTTCGGCGTCGAGCGCGAGCACCTCGGCGCGCACCCGCTCCTGCCACTCCGGATGCTTGCCCAGGTAGTAGGCGACCGCGGTGGCCGTTGTCGTCGTGGTGTCGTGCGCGGCCATGATCAGAAAGATCATGTGGTTCACCACATCCGCGTCGCCGAACACGCCGCCGTCCTCGCTGCGCGCATGGCACAGGCCGGAGAAGAAGTCCGGTGATTCGGCGCGCCGCTTCTCGGGCAGCATCGAACGGAAGTAGTCCTCCAGCACTTTGCGGCCGCGCAGTCCGGAGCGCCAATTGCCGCCGGGCACCGAGTGCCGGATGATCGCCAGACCCGCATGGGTGCAGTCGACGAACGCGTTGATGAGTTCGCGTCGCCGCGAACCGACATCGACACCCATGAACGATTCGCCCGCGATGTCGAGGGTCAGGTCCTTGATCGTCGGATACAGGCGCACTGTGCGTTCCGCGCTCCCGTCCTTGGGCACCCAGCGTTCGATGCTCGCGCGCACCGCAGGCGTCAGCGCCGCCAAATGCGCTTCCAGCCGCTCCCTGGTGAACGCCTGCTGCATGATCCGGCGATGGAATTTGTGTTCGTCGAATTCGAGCAGCAGCAGGCCGCGCCGGAAGAACGGTCCGATGAAATAGTCCCAGCCCTGGCCGAAGTCGCGGCGCCTGCGGCCGAGCACCTCGTCGAGCGCCTCTGGTCCCGCGACGAGGACCCGGTCGATGCCGAGCGAGGTACTCATCGAGACCGGTCCGTAGGTGCGATAACGCCCCATCATCTCGGCCGGGCCCCAGCGCATGTACTGCAACGCCCGCCCGAGATACGGCAGGCCCGCGTCGCCGTGCACCGCGGTGGTCGCGCTGCCCGGTGGCGGCGTGGCGAGGACGTGGTGGCGTTCCGGAAGCAGGCCGAGCGCGCGGTCTATCAAATGGTCGTGCGGAATATCGATCAGCGCGGTGTTCTCGGTATCGGCAGTATCGTCGGAATGCCCGCGCACGCTGGACTTTCGGCCGACAACACGGTCCCCGGCGACCATGGCAAACCTCCCTGAAAGACCTTGTTTATCGTATTCTCTTTTGCATATTCGTTCGGTCGGTTCGCCGTATTGAACCTCGGTGGCGGTGGTCCGGCGGCAGCGCAACGCGGCGCACGCGACACACCAGGAATGGGGATCTCGCCGCGACCACGGAATCCGACCCGACTACGGTTGGTAGTTGTCAACCAACCGTTCGGGGGACAAAACCCCAGGACTGTCGAGGAGCATCGATGAATACGGCATCGCGCAGCGATTCGGTGAGGGGCGACGGTCGGGCGGCGGGTGGGCGCACTCAGACTGTCGAGAACCGTCGTCACCGGGTGGTGGTGATCGGGTCGGGCTTCGGCGGCCTGTTCGGCACCAAGCACCTCAAGCACGCCGACGTCGACATCACGTTGATCTCCAAGACCACCTCACACCTGTTCCAGCCGCTGCTCTACCAGGTGGCCACCGGCATCCTCTCGGTCGGTGAAATCGCGCCCGCGACTCGGTTGGTGCTGCGTAAGCAGAAGAACGCGCAGGTGCTGCTCGGCGATGTCATCGACATCGACCTCGAAGCCAAGACGGTCACCTCGCGCCTGCTCAACTCGAACACGGTCACCCCGTTCGACAGCCTGATCGTGGCCACCGGCGCGCAGCAGTCGTACTTCGGCAACAACCAGTTCGCCACCTACGCGCCAGGCATGAAGACCATCGACGACGCGCTCGAACTACGCGGCCGCATCCTCGGTTCGTTCGAGGGTGCGGAGCTGGCCACCAGCCAGGAGATGCGGGACCGGCTGCTCACCTTCGTCGTGGTCGGCGCGGGAGCCACCGGTGTCGAATTGGCCGGGCAGATCGCCGAACTCGCCGATCGCACCCTCGAAGGCACCTTTCACAACATCGACCCGCGTGACGCGCGCGTTGTGCTGCTCGAGGGGGCGGACGCGGTGCTCGCGCCGATGGGCCCGAAGCTCGGCCTCAAGGCCAAGAAGCGGCTGGAGAAGATGGGCGTCGAGATCCAGCTCAACGCCATGGTCACCGACATCGACGCGCTCGGCGTGACCGTCAAGGACGCCGACGGGACCATTCGCCGCATCGAATCGTCCTGCAAGGTCTGGTCGGCCGGTGTGCAGGCAGGCCCGCTCGGCAAGATGCTCGCCGAACGCTCCGACGGCACCCAGGTCGACCGTGCGGGCCGGGTCATCGTCGAGCCAGACCTCACCATCAAGGGCCACCCGAACGTCTTCGTGGTCGGCGACCTGATGTCGGTGCCCGGCGTGCCAGGGCAGGCGCAGGGCGCGATCCAGGGCGCGACGTACGCGGCCAAGCAGATCAAGGCGGGGCTGAAAGGCCAAGCGCCGCAGGACCGTAAGCCGTTCAAGTACTTCAACAAGGGCAGCATGGCGACCGTGTCGCGGTTCAACGCCGTCTGCCAGGTGGGCAAGCTGGAGTTCAGCGGATTCTTCGCGTGGCTGGCCTGGCTGGCGCTGCACCTGTACTACCTGATCGGGTATCGCAGCCGGATCATCACCGTGATCCAGTGGTTCGTCACCTTCCTCGGACGCAGCCGCGGTCAGATGGCCGCCACCGAGCAGTGGGTGTTCGCGCGGCTCGCGCTCGAACAGGTGAACTCCGATGAGGAGGAGGCGGACGAGCTCGCCGCCGCGCTCGGCGCACCGCCTGCGAACGGCAAGCTCGCGGAGAAGGCGAAGGCGGCGGTCGATCGCCGGGTCGGCTGAGTTCAGACCACCTGGCCGACTTCGTCGACTTACCGTCTCTCTGAGCAGAATTCGCACCAATCCAACAGACCTTTCGGTCCGAATGCTTGATGACATCCTCGGCATTCGGGCCGAAGTCTTTTCACGCCAGTCACACTGGCACCACTACGGTCAATCGACCCGTCAGTAGCTAATTGTCGGCAATGCCAAAGGTGTTGTGTCGCCCGAAATCTGACCCATCCATGTGCCCGGTGGATCCGAATGTGGGACGTCGCAAAGTGACATCTTTTCCTCCTGACGAAAGGCGATCTACCTATGGGCACAGGCAAGCACAGAGCCCCCAACCCGCAGCGCCAAAAGGTGGGCTCGATGGTCGCGGCAGGTGCGGTACCGCTGGTCCTCGCGCTGGTCGGAACCGGCACCGCCAACGCCGAGCCTGCACAACCCAACGCAGCGTCCCAGCCCGACCGTCCCGCGCAGTGGCCCGCGGCCGAACCGCCCAACGCGACGCCGTACGAGGGTCTCAACATCCCCGACAACACCCGCAGCTCGCTGCAGTGGTCGCGGCCGATGCCGGACAAGAAGTATCTGGCCCCCGTCGGCGTGCTGCACGCCCCGGTGCCGGTCGCGCCGGTGCCGCCGATCGCGCCGCCGCCCGGCATGTTCCGCTTCGGCGACGTGCAGGTGCCCGCGCCGGACTGGATCGACCAGGAACAGGCCATCCAGATCAACGACAACTCGGCCATGGCCGAGGCGAACCTGGCGACCTTCCTCGACTCGATCGGCATGGAACGCAGCAGGTCGGACCGGATCGCCGGGCAGACCGTCGGCACCGCGGCGATGGGCGCGCTCGCCGGCGCGGCCTCCGCTGCACCGTTCGCGGCCACCTCCGCACTCGTCGGTGGCGTGGTCGGCCTGGTCGTCGGCCTGCCGTTCGTTCCGGTCGGCGTTGTCGCCGGGCCCATGCTCGGTGCCGGCTTCGGTGCGGCCATCATCACGGTGCCCGCGGCCGCGATCGGCGCGGCGGCCGGTGCCGCCGTCGGCGCGGTCAACTCGTTCAACGCGCCTTCGCGGGTCATCGGTGACTGATGTAGCGCACCATGGTTCGTAGCGAAAGCACCAAGGGTGGGAATCCGACGACACTGTCGGGTTCCCACCCTTCTTTTTCACCCCCTGACCGCCTCTTAACCCTCTCTTTCCCATCCAGAATCACCCCCGGCGAGTCGCCAACGGCGAGTCGCCCACCCACCAAGATCAGCGCAACCCAACAGCAATTTCGACCCAGCGGGCGGGTGCAGCAGGCCATCGGTAACCCGTAAACAGTCACCCAGCGAGCCGGTGGCAACGAGCAGCGCACCCACGCAGGCGACGCCGGCGGTCTGGGGGCACTGCGGCCCAGTCAGCACGCAGTTCAGCGGGCAGCGAGGAGTAGCGCACTTGTGCCGAGTGAGCAGGGCGCTGCCTACGGTCGAGGCAGCCACAGTTCGGCCAGGCACGGTTCAGTCGACCAGAAGCGCACTCGTGCGAGTGAGCAGAGCGCCGCCAGCGGCCGAGGGCAACCACGACTCAGCCAAGCACGGTTCAGTCGACAGCGACCAGTAGCGCACTCGTGCGAGTGAGCAGGGTGCCCCCGGCGGCTAGCGGAAGTCGGGTCTCGGTCAGGCCGACCGTTTCCGCTGGGCGATCATCGGGATAGCGCAGTTCGGAGGACAACGCACGGGGGGCCGTGAGCCTGTCGTCCGTGGAGGTGCCCGCGCCGAGTTCCAGTCGGTGGCGCAGCAACGGGGTTGAGCCGATGTCGGCGATGAGGTCGCCGCGCCAGCCGCCGTGGTCTTCACCCGACCGGCCGATCTGGATGCGTTCGCGCAGGCGCAGTTTGGCGTCCGGTGCCAGCGCGACAGAGGTGATCGTGTGGTGGTGCGCGCCGCCCGCGACGATCGTCGGCTCCGGATCGAAGTCGAGCTCGGCTCCGTCGGCCACCTCGAAACGCCAGTGCGCCACCGACAATGGCGTCGCCGCGCTCGGCAAGGCGATGGTGGCCGCGACCGAACGCACCGTGAGCCGCGCGTGCGGGCCGACCACGATAGTGATGTCGAGTTCGTCGCCGCCGAGTGGGGTGGCCGCAGTGCCGATCAGGTGCACGGCGTGCGCGCCGGTGCGGCGGGCCGAGAGCCCGCCGCTCGCGTGGATCTCGGGGACCGCCGTCGCGGTCGCGATGATCCGTAATTCAGTGCGCAACAGTGGATTCGGTGCCGGTGCGGTCTTGCTCGGTGATGACGTTCAACTGCTCGCGCACCCACGCGAGCACCGGGGTGGCGGCCGGGTCGTCCGTCAGCGAGATCAGCGCGGTCGGGCGGCCCTCACGCACCTTCGCGGCATCGCGCTCCATCACGCCCAGATCCGCACCGACCAGCGGAGCCAGATCGGTCTTGTTGACCACGAGCAGATCCGAGAACGTCACGCCGGGACCACCTTTGCGCGGCACCTTGTCGCCGCCCGCGACGTCGACCACGAAGATCTGCACGTCGATCAGGCCGGAGGAGAAGGTGGCGGTCAGATTGTCGCCGCCGGATTCGACCAGGATCAGGTCCAGCGGTGGATTCGCGGCGATCAGGTCGTCGATGGCGTCGAGGTTGGCGGTGATGTCGTCGCGAATCGCGGTGTGCGGGCAGCCGCCGGTCTGTACGGCGGTGATCCGCTCATCCGGCAGCACCGCGTTGCGGCGCAGGAAGTCGGCGTCTTCGGTGGTGTAGATGTCGTTGGTCAGCACCGCGAGCGACAGCTCGTTGCGCAGCTGCCTGCACAGCGCGGCCACCAGCGCCGTCTTGCCCGACCCGACCGGGCCGCCGATGCCGATGCGCAGCGCCTCGCCCGGCGTGCGCTGACGCTTGGGCCGATCGTGGGTGTGGTCGTGCGGTTCACCGTCGATCAGGTGCGGGGGCATGGTGGGTGACTCCTTTTCTTTCGGGGACTCAACTGGCGAACAACGGCATATCGCGGTGCAGGTGCCGCTCGGCGAGCACATCCTGCAGCGGGTCGGACAGGCAGGCGAGGCCGTCGACCGCCTCGGCGGCGGTGCGGTCACACAGGTCGGCGAGGCGGATCGTGCAGCCCGCAACGGCAGCCGGGTCGAGCGCAAGCAAGCGCTGCGCGGCGGTCGCGGCACCGGTGAGGGTGGTGTAGATGACGACCCCCGCGATCTCCAGCGGGGTCACCGCACAGGCGGCACCGACCATGCCGAACACGGTGGACAGGTGTGGCCGCGGACCGACAGCGCCCCAATCCTCTTGGGGCCATAGCTGTTTGGCCAACCGCAACAGACCACGCCCTTGAGCGCGAGACGCCGTGCGCGCGCCGGGCGACGGAGTCCGCGCGTCGGCCTCCGCCTCGGCCCGCGCCGGTTCGAGCGCCCCCGCACACACCGCGGCCGCCAACGAAGCCGCGACCAGCCCCGAAGTCCGAATGCGCCGCCGCAAATACAACTCGACAGTCACAACATCACGCACCACCCCCGAGCTGATCGCCTCCTCGACACCCCCGGAATGCACATGCCCACCAATCGGCAACCGCGAATCCGCCAACGCAAGCAGCGTCGCCAGCCTCGTAGACCCGATCTCACCCACCCGCCGATCCTATGCCCCGGCGTGTTGCGGGCGTGTCGATGGTTCGTCGTCGTGAGGGGGCACTGGTGGCGGACGCTACTCGAACGTTGCCGCCACCAGTGCCCCCTGATCATCTGTCCAACCCTGTGCGTGGAGGGCGACGCGGACGCGGTCGAGGATGATGTGCGGGCGGTGGCGCAGGAGGGTGGCGTTGACGCGGATTACGCGCCAGCCGAGGGATTCCAGGACGGCGATGCGGTCGATGTCCTTGGTGCGTTGGGTGGGGTCGGTCCAGTGTTGGGCGCCGTCGTACTCGACAGCCACACGCCAGGGCTCCCAACCCATGTCGACGCGAGCGACAAATGCGCCGCATGCATCGCGGACGACCAGTTGCGTTGTGGGCCTTGGTAGCCCGGCATCGATCAGCAGCAGTCGGGTATGTGATTCCGGTGGTGATTCCGCACCGCCATCGACCAGGTCGATGATGGTCGACAAGCGGGCCATGCCGCGCTCTCCGGGATGAGCGCGCGCCACGGTCTCGATCTCTGACGGGGTCAGCCCGGTGGCGGCGCACAACGCGTCGATGACGGCGACAGCTTCGTCGCGAGGCAGCTGGCGCCCGAGGTCGAAAGCTGTTCTGGCGGGTGTCGTCACCCGAAATCCATCGACCTCGCAGCATTCGGCGGGTTCGATGGCGGCGCGCACCACCCGAATCCCACACGGCGATCTGCGGTGTCCCGTTCGAGCGATGTGTGCAGGTGCATCCGGGTCCAGCCAGCGAGTGCCGTGCAATGCCGCCGCCGAGTACCCGACCAGGACTCCGTCCCCCTTCGCCCAGTGTGCTGCAGCACGAGCACGCCCTCCTGCGTCGAGCGTGCACCCCTTACGCAGGTAGACATCCGGGAACACCCGCACGAAGTTGCGCCGAAGCTCCCATCGCGAAACCAGCCCTGCCGCCATCGCCCACGACCCAGGAAACGGTTCATCCAATGCCCCCATGCCCAGGCACTATGCCCTCGGCGACCGACAGTTTTTGGTGAGGGGGCACTGATGGCGGAGGGCTCTCGAACGTTGCCGCCACCAGTGCCCCCTGATCAACTGTCCAGCCTTGTGCGTAGAGGACGGTGCGGTTGGTTAGCGGTCGGAGCGGCGGCGGAGGCGGGATTGGAAGCCGGGGGCGGCGGAGAGGCTGCGTTCGAAGAAGCGTTGGACTTGGTTGCGGGTGATGTTGGTCCAGGCTTGGACGGGGGCCGACCACCAGGGGGCGATCTCGCGGGGTTTGGCGGTGACCGCGTGGCAGACCAGGTCGGAGGCTTCGTCGACGGTGAGGCCGGGGACGCGGCTGAAGTCGGTCGGGGCGCTCATTCTGGTGTGCACCAGGGGCATGTAGATGGAGGTGGTGGTGACGCCGTCGCTGGAGACTTCCGCGGCGACGCTGCGCAGCCAGACGTCGAAGGCCGATTTCGAGGCGCCGTAGGCCGCCCACTGTGGGGCGGGCGGCATCAGGACGCCCCAGGTGGAGATGTTGACGATGTGGCCTTGTTTGCGGGCGCGCATGTCCGGAATCAGGGTGAGCAGCAGGCGGACCGGGCCGAGGTAGTTGATGTCGATGGTGCGGGTGAAGTCGTGGAATCGGTCGTAGGACTTGTTGATCGACCGACGAATCGACTTGCCCGCGTTGTTGATCACCACGTCCAGGTGACCGTGTTCGTCGAGGAGTTGCAGGGCGAGTTGCTCGACCGCGTCCATGTCGGTGAGGTCGGTCGGGTAGACGTGCGCCGTGCCGCCGTCGGCTTTGATCTCGGCGGCAACCTGATGTAGGTCGTCCGCGGATCTGGCGACCAGCAACACGATCGCCCCTGCCGCGCCGAGCTTGCGCGCGCTCGCCTTGCCGATGCCGTGCGACGCGCCGGTCACCAGCACGACTTTCCCGTCGACGGCCTCGCGCAACGACTTCTCGCGCGGACGGGACGTCGGATACAGCAGCCGGCTCGCCACTCGCTCGGCCATCGGCCGCCCATTGCTCTGCGCGGAAGTGTCAGTCACCCTCTCGACTGTATTAGCAGAGCGCCAACTTCACCCCCGGTATCGACGGCACCTGTCGGCTTTCCCGACCCGTACCTGTGCCCCTTGTCCGCGCAGTCGGCATCGAACGGCGGCCCGACGGGGACAACCCAGGAGCCTGGATACGGAGTCGTCGCCATACCCAGGCCTCGTCCGCTTACATTGCGGTGGAACGCCTCCCGCAGCTCGCGCCCGACGCGTTGGCCGGGCTACTAGTGGACGCTAGCTGTGCTCGGTTCCAGGCGGCGGGGTGAGGCGAACAGCGCGATCAACGCCATCGCCAGGAGGAGGGTCGCGCCTACTGCGGTGGCGATATGCATTCCGGAGACGAAGGATTCGCGGGCCGAGTCGATGAGGGCGGTGTTGGCGCCCGCGTGCTGGATGGTTTCGCCGAGGGTCGCGGCATAGTCCCCGCCGGAGCGGAAGATCAGGGCGGCAAGGGAACCGAGCAGGGCGAGACCGAGCGCGTTGCCGAGCTCGAAGCTGGTTTCGGAGATGCCGACGGCCGAGCCTGCCCGTTCGGCGGGCACCGAGGAGACCGCGACGTCCGACACCAGGGTGAACGCGATGCCGTAGCCGATGCCCGCGATGGTGGAACCGGCCAGGTACCACCAGATTCCGCCGTGCACGCCGACACCGAGCAGCATGAGGTTGCCCACGGCCGAGGCCGCCAGCGCGAACGCGAAACTGTTGCGCGCGCCGAAACGCTGACCGACTCTGGCGCCGCCCATCGAGAAGATGAACACCGCGACCGCCATCGGAATCCCGAGCACCGCGGCCGCGAGCGGGTCACGTCCGGTGACCGACTGCAGGTAGATGCTGGTGAGATAGCTCATCGCGGCCAACGACATCATGCCGACGAGACTGGAACCGATCGCCACCGAGAACCCGGCACGGGAGAACAGCCGCAGGTCGAGCAGCGGCTCGTCGAGATGGCGCTGCCTGCGCACGAACGCGGTCAGGATGACGGCGCCGACGAGCGAGATCACGATCGCTTCGACGTCGAGCCCTTCGGCCGCAATGTGTTTGATCCCGTACACCAGCGGCAGGATGCCGCCGATGGACAGCGCGACGCTGGGCAGGTCCAGCGGTCCGAGCACCCCGGCGCGATGCTCGGGCAGCACGAACGGACCCAACGCGAGCAGAATCAACAGCACCGGGATGTTGATGAGAAACACTGAGCCCCACCAGAATTGGTGCAGCAGCAGGCCGCCGATGATCGGGCCGACGGCGGAGCCGCCCGCGAAGAACGCGGTCCACACGCCGATGGCGGCGGCGCGTTCGCGGGCGTCGGGGAACAGGCTGGAGATCAGCGCGAGGCTCGACGGCAGCAGGGTCGCGCCGCCGACACCCATCAACGCACGCGCGATGATCAGCACCGCGGCGCTCGGCGCGAAGGCGGCGAGGACCGACGCGATGCCGAAGATGGTGGCGCCGACGAGCAGGATGTTGCGCCGCCCGATCCGGTCACCAAGGTTGCCCATCGTGATCAGCAGGCCTGCGATCAGGAAGCCGTAGATGTCGAGGATCCACAGCTGCTGCGCCGCGGACGGGTCGAGGTCGACGGTGAGGGTCGGCATGGCCAGGAACAGCACCGAGATGTCCATCGACACCAGCAGCACCGGCAGCAGCAATACTGCGAGGCCGAGCCAGGCACGGCGCGAGCCGACAGCAGGCGCCGCGCGCACCGCCTCCACGTCTGTCATCCTAAAACTTCCTCTCCAACTCGCGTACGCCGTACGCACGAACTCGGGTACAGTGTACGCACCCTCCCCCGGAAGTGAAAGTGAGTCATGGGATGTCTGAGCTCAAGCTCAACCGAGCCGCCATCATCGACACCGCGATAACGCTTGCCGACGAGGAGGGCCT
This sequence comes from Nocardia sp. NPDC049149, assembly GCF_043197455.1. Lineage (NCBI taxonomy): Bacteria > Bacillati > Actinomycetota > Actinomycetes > Mycobacteriales > Nocardiaceae > Nocardia > Nocardia sp. NPDC049149. The sequence goes on along the minus strand of NZ_JBICTD010000006.1, from coordinate 597,516 downwards.
GGATGCCCTGTCCATGCGACGCATCGCCGACGCGATGGGCGTCGGCGCGATGTCGCTGTACCGGCACGTCGCGAACAAGGACGAACTGCTCGCGGCGATGACCGACGAGGTGGCACGCCGCAATCCCTACCCGTCGCCGGAGGGCCAGCAATGGACCTGGCGCGACCGGGTCCGCATCGCCGCCGAGATCGATTGGGCGCTCTACCTGCAACATCCATGGGTGCTGCTCACCTTCGCCACCCCGCGCTACAGCTTCGGGCCGCAGAGCCTGGCCTGCCTGGCGTGGATGGTCGAGGGCTTCGCCGAGCTGAATGTGTCCACCCGTGAGGCGACGACGATGTCGTTCACCGTGTGGAACTACATCTCCGGCGCAACCCTGCCGCACATCAGTGCGTCGCTGATGGCGCGCAAGGGCATGAACCCCGAAGGCGACAACGGGCTGCGCACGATGCTGAAAGGAGAATCACAGTTTCCGGTGCCGCCCGCGCTCGCCGACCTGGAAGGCACGGGCGTCAGCGACCTGACCCAGGAGGAGCTGCTCTACATCGGGCTATCCGCGCTCTGCGACGGCTTCGAGGTTCGGGCGAAGCAGCGCGAGTTGACCTGAACTTAGGTTCATGTTGCACGGTGGTGGTCGACCGCACACCACCACTAGGAGTCACTGTGCACGCGATTCGCCTCCACGCCTTCGGCCCCGCCGAAAATCTGCGCTACGAAACGGTTCCCGACCCCGCGCCCAAACCCGGCCAGGTCCGAATCACGGTGGCTGCGGCGGGAGTTCATCTCATCGACACCGCGATTCGCAAAGGCCAGCCCGGGCCGTTCCCGCTGCCCGAATTGCCGACCGTGCCCGGCCGTGAGGTCGCCGGGACCGTCGATGCGGTGGGTGCCGACGTCGACCCGAGCTGGATCGGCAAGCGCGTGGTGGCGCACCTCGGCATGGTGCCAGGAGGGTATGCCGAGCTGGCAGTGACCGAAGTGGCTCGGCTGCACGAGATTCCGGCGAACCTCGATGCGGCCGAGGCCGTTGCGATGATCGGCACCGGTCGGACCACGTTGGGTGTGCTGCAATTCACCGAGTTGAGCCGGGACAGCATCGCGATCGTCACGGCCGCGGCGGGCGGAATCGGCACGCTGCTGGTGCAATACGCGAAGAACGTCGGGGCAACCGTCATCGGGCTGGCGGGTGGGCCCGCGAAAGTGGCGCTGGTACAACAGAATGGCGCTGACCTCGCCGTCGACTACCGGCAGCCCGGCTGGACCCAGCAGGTCCGCGACTTCCTCGGCGACCGCACCGCGACCGTCCTGTTCGACTCGGTGGGCGGCGAAATCGCCTACGCGGGTATCGATCTCCTCGGCAAGGGCGGGCAGCACCTCATCTACGGCGGTTCCGGCACCGATCCGAAAGCGGTTGGGACGCCGACCTACTCCGCCGACGAGCTCGCCGCGCGCGGCGTGACCTCCGAGTTGGTCGTCGGTCAGGCGATGATCCAACGGGCCGGTGGTGATCTGCGCGGACTGGAAGACCGTGCCATGGCCGAGGCCACCGCCGGTCGGCTTCGCCCTGCGGTGCAACGATTCCCGCTCGCCGAGGCTGCGACCGCGCATCACGCGTTGGAGACCCGCGGGACCACCGGCAAGGTCGTGTTGATTCCCTAGAGGTCTCGTCCGAAGCGGTGGCGGTTCCGCTCATCGGTGTGGACGGTCGGTCAGTCGGGCGGCGTCCATTCTTCCGATACCCGGGCCGACCAGTGGGGTTCTCGGCGGGCGAGGTAGGCGCGGACGCCCTCGGCGGCGTCGGGCGTGCCCATCACGCGGTGGTGTAGGTCGGTCTCCAGCGCGGCCACCTGCGCCGGGCTGTAGCCGTGGCGTGCGGTGTCCCACAGCAGCTTCTTGCAGAGTGCCGCCGACATCGGTGCGACGTAGGTGGCGATATCGCGCGCCATCGCCATGGCGGCGGGCAGGACCTCGGCAGCGGGCAGACAGCGGCTCGCCAGGCCGAGCCGGACCACCTCGGCGCCGTCGAGCCTGCGGCCGGTCAACATGATGTCGGCCGCGGCGGCGGCACCAACCAGATGCGGAATTGTCCAGTGCGACATCGCATCCGGCACCATGCCGAAGCGCACCTGTGGCACCGCGTATGCCGCGTCGGCGGCGACCAACCGGATGTCGGCCTGCATGGCCAAGGTGAATCCGATGCCGATCGCGTGCCCGTTCATCGCCGCGATGACGGGCTTACGGAGGTCGAATGCGGGTGGCGACACCGGGGACGCGCTGAACGTCGCGGCATCGGCGGCGGCGAAAGTGTCCTCGGCGCCGGAGAGGTCGGCGCCCGCGCAGAACGCCGGTGGGGTGCCGGTCAGCACCACGACGCGCACCGCATCATCGGCATCGAAGGCGCGGTAGTACTCCCCCAGCGCCGCGCCCATCTTCTTCGTGAAGGCGTTGCGATGCTCGGGACGATGCAACGTCAGCACCGCGACCCCGTCCTCGACCTGTGCGCGGACCTCGCTCATGAGTGCGCCTCGCCAACGCTCGACTCCGTCACGAACGAGAGCACGACTGCGTCCATAGTTCGCCCGCTCCGCTCACTCCTGACTGCGCCTCACCAACACTCGACTCCGTCACGAACGAGTGCTCGGCTGTGGCCATGGTTCGCTCGCTCACGCGGCACCTGCTCGCAAAGCCTGAATCAGTTCCGCGACATGGCTGTTCGACACCGGGTAACCAGGGAAGTAGCAGCACACTCGGTCGGTGTAGGCCCCGAATCGTTCGAGGATCGCCGCCGCGCACTGTTCGGGCGTGCCGTGCACCGCCAACGTGGCGAGCATCGTGTCGTCGATCAGGTCGGCCATGGCGGCGCTGTTGCCTTGCTTGCTCAGCACATTCAGCTCCGGTTGCAGTTCGGACCAGCCCTCGACGTCGAGCACAGGCCGATAGGCGGGCGTCGAACCGTAGAACGCCAGAAGGGCACGCACGCCCTTTGCGGCGGCGGACAATTCGGCGGGCTTGCGTCCGACGCCGACGATGACCTGGGGGTAGATCCGCAGGTCCGTCGGCTCCCGTCCGGCGGCGGCAAGCCCCTCGGCGACCGCGCCCATGGTGCGTTCGCGAAAATGCTTGGCGCTGTTGAACGGCATCACCAACAGCCCGTCGGCCACCTCCGCCGCGGCGCGCGTCATGCGCGGGCCGAGCGCACCGAGGCACACCTCAGGCGGCCCAAACGGATTGGGCCCCGGGTTGAATGCCTGCGGCATCAGCGTGTGCGTCGTGAACCGTCCCTCGAAACGCAACGGCGCCTTGCCCTCCCAGGCCGCGAAGATCGCCTTGATCGCGAGCACCATCTCGCGCATCCGCGCGGCCGGGTTCGACCACGTTGCGCCGTAGCGCTTTTCGATATGCGGACGAATCTGCGAGCCGAGGCCGAGTCGGAATCGGCCGCGGCTCAACGTCTGCAGGTCGTAAGCCACGTGCGCCAGATGCAGCGGGCTACGCGGCAGCGCGATGGCGACATTGGACATCAGATCGGCCCGCACCGCGGCGGCCGCCAGCGTGAGCGGCACGAAGACATCGTTGGCGCCTTCGAAGGTGAACAAGCCGTCGGCGCCGAGCGAGACCAGCTCCTTCGCCCTGACCGCGGTGCCTTCCAACGCACTGTCCAGGCGCAGATCGACTTTCATCACCGCCCACCCTGCGATGCACGAACCTCGTCGAGACATTCTGGCCCCCAGAACTCGGGGTCGGTCACATCGAAACCGCAGGGCACCATAGATCGATTAGAAGCGTTGGGCGTGTTCCACAGGACCCGAGTTCCGCTCAGTGGGACATCAAACGCCGAAATCCTGTTGAGCGCGACAGAAAAAATCCCTACGCTCGACGGCCATGGGAGGGGAAACGGGACTACTCAATGTCGTCGATGTCGAGGCGACCTGCTGGGACGGCGCGACGCCGCCCGGTGCAGTCAGTGAAATCATCGAAATCGGGCTGACCGTAGTCGATCTGGCGGCAGGTGAGCGGATCGGCAAGCACCGGATCCTGGTGCGGCCAGCCCGGTCGACGGTGAGCGAGTTCTGCACAGAGCTGACCGGGTTGACCCAGGACGAGGTCGATACGGGCATCGCGTTCGCCGACGCATGCAAGCTGCTCGCAGTCGACCACGAGGCAGGCATACGTCCGTGGGCCAGCTGGGGCGACTACGACCGCAAACAATTCCGCACCCAGTGCGCCGCGACAAGCACCGCATATCCGTTCAACAGCCAGCACACCAACGCCAAGGCGCTCTTCAGCGAGGCATACGGACTGAAGAAGCGGCAAGGAATGGCCCAGGCACTGCGAATCGCCGACCTCCCCCTCGAGGGCCGACACCACTCCGGCGCCGACGACGCATGGAACATCGCCGCCCTAATCCTCAACCTCACACCCCGCACCGCCTGGCGAGCAACGACCACCGACTGACCTACGGTCTCGCAGTGCGGAAGGCTGAGATCGCCGAGGCAGTCACGCGAAGGTCGTGTGCACGCCGCCGAATCAGTTGATCGGCCGGCGTGCATCACTGTGCTGGTGGGTTAGTCGGTTGGGTCGCCGTCTACTATCGCGTAGGCGAATCCGTCCCAGCCTTTGGCGCCGACGGTTTGGAGGACGGTGGCGTCCAAAGTTGTTTCGGCGGCGAGCAATTCGAGTACGGCGCGGCTCGCTTGGATTGCCGCGTTGTCGGAGTTGGCGTCGGCGACACCGCCTTCGCGCACGACGTTGTCGACGATGATCACCGAGCCGGGCTTGGTCAGCCGCAACGCCCACTGCACGTAGTTCGAGTTGTTGACCTTGTCGGCATCGATGAACACCAGGTCGAACGGTTCGGGATCCTCCTCGGCCAACCCGGGCAGGTTGTCGAGCGCCGCACCGACCCGGATCTCCACCCGGTCGCCGACCCCGGCGCTGTCGAGGTTCTTGCGCGCGACGTCAGCGTGCTTCTGCTCGAACTCGAAGGTCACCACCTGCCCCTTCTCGCCGACCGCGCGGGCAAGCCAAATCGTGCTGTACCCACCGAGTGTGCCGATCTCCAGCACCCGGCGCGCCCGCGCCGTACGCGCCAGCAAGTAGAGGAATTTCCCTTGCGGCGGCGACACATCGATCGCAGGCAGCTCGGCCGCCGCGTTCGCCGCCAGCGCGGCCTCCGTCTCCGGGTCCTGCACCAGGGTGTCGACAAGGTAGCGGTCTACGTCCGCCCAATCAGGTGTCGTCATACTTCGAAGTCTGCCACCTCACTCAGCGCCCGGCCGGTTCTCACCTGTACCCTCCGTCACACCCGCAGCCCCCAGATCCCCACTCGCTCTGTCGATCCGCCCCGTCACAGCCTCCAAACCGAGCGGACCTATCCGCCCGATCCAAAGCAGCCTCCGAATAGCGTCCACAATCCCCGCCGCATCCCACTATCCGAGACACGCCCTCACGAGTGCCAACGGGACATGGTTGCAACAACTCTCGCGCTGAACCACTCCGAAGTGGCAAGCTTCGCGTCGACGGGAGAGAAATGGTGGCGACATGTGACACGCGCCATTTCTCTCACGCCAATACTTCAAGATCGCTTGAGGGCTCTGAGCCGGACCACCGGACGATGGCCCGAGGGACGGCTGCGATCCCATCGACGGTAGTCAAATGGTTACTGCTCTCTGTTGACGGGAGTCCTTTGGTTGCAACACGCGTCCCGATACGGCACCAAATGACTCCCGTCAACTTCCCCAAGATCACTTCCCGAAGATCTTTGGACCGGACCACAGCCAAGTGACCCGGCTGGGACGAGAGAACGCGTGATCGACAGCGGAGGTCAGCCGGGTACGGCACACGACGCCACCACGCTAATCCGGTGCAAACCCCGAGACCGTCGCACTCGCCAGGAAACCGTCGAACTCGCGGAAAAGAGCACACCAAACTCGGATCACTACACCCGAAGACTCTCAACGCAAACCGCCCGACCAAAGCCGCGCTTGCCCTGGGCCTGGGCCTGGGCCTGAGCCGGGGCCTGAGCCGGGGCCGGGGCCTGAGCCGGGGCCTGAGCCGGGGCCTGAGCCGGGGCCGGGGCCTGAGCCGGGGCCTGAGCCCCCGGCTCGGGCTCGGGCCCAGGAAAGCCGAAGGATAAATCTCGGATGAGCGCCCGTCGGCTACACCGTCATGGCGGGGTCTGCGATAGGCAGTGGCCAACGATCGATCTGGTCGAGCGAGGTGGTCGATTCGCGGGGCGGAAGTAGCCTGCGGATGCCCTCGCGGCGGGTGGATGGGGTGAGCATCGAACGCACCTGGCCCGCATAGTGTTCCGCGTAGCGTGCGGCGGGATGCAGGCGGTGCGCCTCGGCGAGCCAGCCACTGGCTTGGCGTTGGACTTCGCTGCGGGTGAGCGGCGGGTCAGCGCCGAGCAGAGTGCCGCCGTGTTCTGGGGCGACGATCATGGCGGAGCCGAGATGCTGCAGGCAGCGGGCGGTGCCGTGATCGTCGGCCATGGTGCGATAGCCGGTCAGCGCTTGCTGCCAGCAGCGCAATGCGCGTCGCGGTTCACCGCGCGTCCACCAGACGATGCCGAGCGTCTCGTGGACGTGGGCACGGCCATCCGGGTCGCGACCGGTGCGAGTCAGGGATTCGGCCAGCTCCAACCGATCTTGGGCGGCATCGAGCCTGCCCTGACGAATATGCACGACCGCCAGATTGATCAACGCGCACACCTCACCGGCGACATCCTCGCGCGGCAGCAACCACCAGGACGCCTCCAGTCGCGCCGCCGCGGCGGCCAACTTCGCCTCACGCTCAACCGCCGTCGTCGGCGCGGTAGCCAGTAGGCGCAGCGCCGCACGATGTTCCCACCGCGCGGCCAAGCTGGTCGACAGGTTGCGCGGCCGGTACCGCTGCGGCCGCGCGCGCAGTCGGTCCGCCCGCATCCACGCCAGATCACGGTGCAGCACAAGGTCTTCCAACCCATGCACCGCACACAACTCGGCGGCCAGCCCGGAGCTGTTCTCCCCCAACCCGATCCGGGCATGCCATGCGTCGAGTGCGTCACCGATCCGCACCAGCTCTGGCGCGAGAGTCGCCGGCACCACGTCGCCGAGCGCCGCACAGCTGGTGATCAGCGTGCGCAGATAGGGTTCCTCGGACTCGAACCAGCGCCGCGCTCCCGCCGCGAAACGGACCGAATTGAGCGCGAACGCCCACCGGGTCGCCCGGTCTGCGTAGTAATGCACGAGCGCGGTCAACGCTGCACGCCACCGCGCCCCAGCGAGCACCGTCGCCCGATCCGGCAGCCGCGGCACCTGCCGCAGACAGAAGCGTTGCGAACCAAGGGATGTCACGATGCCGCGGTGCTGGAGGTCGTCGAGTAGCACGGTGCCGGTGGGATGCGGCGCAACCTGTTCCAGCGGCAGTCGCGCAGGCGCGTCGAGAGCGGCAGTCAGGGCGGCGAGCAGTGCGATCGCCTCGAATTCGCGAACGGGGAGCTCTCGCAGCACCGCGCCGATCTCGTGACCGTTCAGCGCTGCCACGATGCGCGGCGGGCCCGGGCACGGCTCCCGCTCAACGGCAAGTACCCGCGGCCCCGGCTCGACGAGATCCGCGATCAGATCGAGTTCATGTGCGGTGCGGATCCTTTCGCGGTACCAGAGCAGACTCCGGTAGCCCACGTAGGCCACCGCCACAAGCACGATGACCACCCACAGCCCGCGCAACGCGTTCGCCGCCACCTTGGCGACAGAACTCTCCCCCAACGAGTTCACCACCATGTTGTGTGCGAGCTCGAGCAGCAACGTGGACGACAACACCGACGTCGTTCCCAGAAACCCTTGCCAAACAGACGATCTCGGCGCAACCCGATCGACACCCCCCTCCGCCCCTTGCCCCGACTGATCGCCGCCGTCGCTCATATCCTCACCTCGCCGCCCGACCTCGCCCGACTCAAGCCACACCGCACCGAGATTCGCCCACCGAACGCACTCGCCGCAGTACCCGAGCAGCACCCGACCACGGCCAGTACGACGCACACTGCTTACGCCCCAACACAATTCGCCCACCGGGCACATTCATCGCAGCACCCCGCCGGTGAGGCCGGGGACCAGCCAGCGTCGCCAGGTCAGCACCAGGAGGACGACCGGCAGGACCGCCGAGATCAGGGAGCCGGCCGCCAATTGGGCTGAGTTCTCGGTGAATTGGCGTGCGCCGCCCCACAACAGTAAGGACCACGGGGTTGCGCCGGCACCGCTGATCAGCAGCCCGATCACGAAATCGTTCCACACTTGGATGAATTCGAGCACCGCTACCGCGCCGAGTGCGGGGCCCGCCGAGTGCAGTACTCGGCGAACGATCGCGCCGGGGCCGGCGAGCCCGTGCAGGGCGTCGGCGGCGGGAGTGCCTGGTGCGGCGAGTAGTGCGCCGCGCAACACCAGGATCGCGATCGGCAGCCCGGCCGCTGCGTGCAGCAGGATCAACGGAATTCGCGTGCCGGACAGCTCGTTTGCGTCGATGAAGGCGTCCACCGGGCCGAGATAGCTCTGCACCGGCAGCACTGACAGCACGACAAGTGTCAGGACCGCGATGCCTGCGGCGGGCCGGTTCGGCCGCAGTGCCGCAAGCCGATACGCCACCGGCACCGCCGCGGTGACCACGACGAGGGTGGCCAACGACGCGACCCATGCCGTGGTCTCCAGTGACCGCACCAGCGCCGGATCGCGAAACATCCTGGTGACCGCGCCGAATCCGAATCCACCGCGATCGCGCAGCGCGACCACGATCAGCCACCCGATCGGCGCGAGCGCCAACACCGACACCGTGAACATCCCGAGCCCGCGGCGCATGCCGAGCCCGTCCCGCGCCACCATCCCTTCCTGACCGGCCTGCGCGGCCCAACTCGTCCGGTGCCTGCGCACATTCGTCTGCAGCAACCACGCCACGAAGCCGACAAGCACCGCCAGCGGCAAGCCGTATGCGGCGGCCACGCCCGGGTCGACACCGGGGTCGACGGCGAGCCGCCACCAATGCACGGTCGCGCTGTCGATCTGATATTGCAGCGAGCCGGGCACCCCGATGAGCACCACGTCGAACACCCTGGCCGCCGCGACACCGACGGCAAGCCCGACGATCAGCACGACAGGACGCAGCAGTTCGAACAGCCGCCGGAACGGAAACTGTTTGCCGTCACCGTGCAGGTAGCCCGCGCGGACCGGATCCGCCTCGACGGCAAGGATGCCCGCGCGAAAGAGCCCGGTGACGAAGCCGAGCCAGGTCCACAGGAACGCGGAACCGAGCATCGCACGGAACCACCACTTGTACACGGCCACACTGTCGATGCCGAGCCAATCACCGCCGAACTGGAAGATCAGCCGGAAGGCGACACCGGACACCACCGCCGAGATCCCGAACGGCACAATCAAAGGCCGCCACAGCCACCGGGAGTCGCGCGCCAACCACGCGATGCCCAACGCGATGCCGAGCAGGACGACCCCGAACACCACCCAGGCCAGTGTCCGCACATACGCCCACGTGCCGTCGCGGCCGAGCCCCTTGCCCAGCAACCACATTCCCGCACCGACCAGTCCGAGCGCGATCGGCCAGCACAGCAGCCGGACCCCGGAAACCCAACGGTGCCTGGCGAGTTGAGTCGCGCCGACCGCGCCAACCGCGACCAGCAGGCACGCGACGACCACCAACGGCTTGGCGCGCACCGCGATTACGACGGTCCACACCACCGGCACCACCACCAACGACACCGTCAGCAGCGTCGCGGGAAGCCCAGTGGCCCAACCGATCCAGCGACGCGGATGACTACCCGCGACGAGCGGCCCACTCATCCGCCGGGTAGCGAGCTCGAGCCGCAACCCATTGGCCTGGTAATCAAGCGGCCCCGTCATCACCGCCCCCGATCCGCGGCATCCAGCGCGATGATCGCGCGATCGGTTGCCTCGTCGAGTCGTTCTATCGCGCCGTCACCGACGGTGATCAGGAAGTCGGTCAGGATGCGCCACAGGCCGTTTCGGCCGCCGACTGCGCCGATTCGGTCGGAGAGGTCGAAGGCGCTGCGGGTGCGTAGTGCGCGGGCCGACTGTTCGAGCAGCGGCGAATACGGTGCGCTGGTCCGTAGATTCGGGCTGAGGAATCCGCCGTATTGTTGGATCCACGGCAGCGCGGCACCCGGCGCGGCGAGTGCGTCGACCAGTCCTCTGGCCTGCGTGGTCGCCGACTTGGTCACCACCATGACGTCGCCGCCGACGATCCGCGGCGGCGCAAGCCCCGGTTCGACCGCCGGAAACGCGGCGACACCGACCACATCTTCGACTCGGCGCCCTGAACGCTGCACGGCGGCATTCACGATCGGCTCGGCGAAATCCGGCTCGACCACCATCACCGCGCGCCGATGCTCGAACACCTCCCGCACCGCGTCGGGGAACTGCCGGGTCAACGCGGCCGCGACACCGCCGGGGAACGCGTGCCGATGCCCCCAGAGCAGGCCGAGATGCCCGAACGCGGCGCGCACAGCGGGACTGTCCCACGCGTGCCTGCCCCCCGCGACGGCCACCTCGTCGTAGATCCGCGGCGACTCGGCGAGCAACGCGTTCTCGAAGACGTCGGTGAGCACCCAGCCGTCGGCGGCGCCGAGCGCGAGCAACCGGACCGGTGCCTCGGCGAGCACCTCCATCCGGTCCAGCCAGTCCGCGAGCGTCCAGCCCGCCGGGTCGCCGAGACGGTACTCCGCGACCAGCTGCTTGTTGAACCAGACCATCGACTTGTCGGCGGCCTTGAACGGAACGCCGTACGGTTCGCCCTTGTACTGCAACAACTGTCGCCAGACGTCCGGATACCGAGAGCCGAGCTCGTCGGACCACAGCGCGCGGGCGACCGGTTTCAGCTTGCCCTGCTCGGCGAGCGCCCGCACCCGGCCCGCCTGCGGCAGCATCACGATGTCGGGCGCGGAGCGACCACCCGCGGTGAACGCGGTCTCGATATCGTCGCCGAGCGGGACGACGTCCACCTGGTCGGTGTAGCCGAGGCTGGCCAGCACCGCGCGGAACGCCGCCAATTCCGTTCCGCTCCACGACACTCCGATGCGGATCGCACCGGGGTTGCCGAGCAGCAGCTCCGGCGCACAGGCGGCGGCCAGCGGCGCGACCAGCGCCACTTGCAGTAGTTCCCGCCTGCTTCGCATGACCCCCCGAGGCACCTCGCCGTGTCGAAAACCTACTTCGAGAAGGTCTCCGGCGGCTGCCACGGCCGACCCTGCGGGTCGTCGGGACGGTAGTTCGGCGGTTGTTGCGGTTGCTGCGGCGGCTGCTGTTGCTGCGGCTGCTGTTGCTGCGGTGCCTGCTGCGGCGCAGGCAGACCCTCTTGCTGCCCGGGTAACACCGCCTGGTGGGGTGATTGCTGGCGCGGCGCCGCGGGCGGCGGTGACATCAAACCCTCCACCGGGGTACGGGCCGTCGCCTCGGCCGCGCGAACGGCCCGTTCGATGGCCGGGTCGGCGGCAGTGTCGAACCAGTCCGCCACATCGGAGTCGTCCTCCACCTTGACGGGCTGACCGTCGTCGCTCGGCGGCTCGTAACGGAAGACACCGTCCTCGCCCTGCGAACCGAAGCTCTTGGCGAACCCTTCGAGCGCCTTGCCGAAGTCGCTCGGCACCAGCCACACCTTGTTGGCGTCGCCCCTGGCGACCAAGGGCAACGTCTGCATGTACTGGTAGGCAAGCAGTTCCGGCGTCGGCTTGCCGGATTTGATTGCCGCGAAGACCTTTTCGATGGCCTTGGCCTGGCCTTGCGCCTGCAGGTAGGAGGCGGCCCGCTCACCCTGCGCACGCAGGATGCGGCTCTGCCGTTCACCTTCGGCCTCCAGGATCGCGGACTGCTTGGCGCCCTCGGCGGACAGCACCTGCGCCTGCTTGGCGCCCTCGGCCATCTTGATCTGCGATTCGCGGGTGCCCTCCGCGGTGAGGATCATCGCGCGCTTCTCGCGATCGGCCTTCATCTGCTTTTCCATCGACTCCTGGATCGATGCGGGCGGATCGATGCTCTTCAGCTCGACCCGCGCCACCCGGAGCCCCCAGCGTCCGGTCGCCTCGTCGAGCACGCCGCGCAGCTGGCCGTTGATCTGATCGCGCGAGGTCAGCGTCTGCTCCAGCGTCATGCCGCCGACCACGTTGCGCAGCGTGGTGACAGTGAGCTGCTCGACCGCGGCGATGTAGTTGCTGATCTCGTAGACCGCCGCCTGCGGGCTCGTCACCTGGAAATACACCACGGTGTCGATGTGCAGCGTCAGGTTGTCCTCGGTGATCACCGGCTGCGGTGGGAAGGAGACCACCCGCTCGCGCAGGTCGACTTTCGCGCGGATGCGGTCGGCGAACGGGACAAGGAAGGTCAGCTGGCCCGACACCGTGCGTGAATAACGCCCGAGCCGTTCGATCACCGCGGCCTCGGCCTGCGGCACCAGCGCGATCGACTTGAAGACCACCACCACGACCAAGAGAATGAGTACAGCGGCAACGATCAGTACAGCCATTACGGCCCCTTCCAAACGACGGCGGTGGCGCCGTCGATCCTCATGACAAATACCTTGGTGCCCGGTTCGTAGACCTCGTTCTCGTCCATCGGCCGTGCGGTCCACTCCTCGCCGCCGAGCTTCACCAACCCGGAATGCTCGGCAACCTGCTCGAGCACGGTCGCCGACTTGCCTTGCAGCGCATCCACATTCGTCGGGATCGGCGGCGGGTTCCCGAACCGGCGCCGCAGCAGCGGGCGCACACCGAGCATCAACACCAGGGTGAGCACGGCGAAGATGACGGCGTCGACCACCAGCGAGGTGCCCGCAACCGAGCTGATGCCCGCGGTGCCGAGCGCGGCAGCACCTAGCATCAGCAGCGTCAGGTCCCCGGTGAGCATCTCGGCCGCCGCAAGCAAGATGCCCGCGACCAGCCAAACTATTGCGGCCACGCCACCACTGTAGTGCGGCGGCGATGATCTCGGGCGGCACTGACACGACTGCCGATCTCGGGTGAATCACGAAATGGCAGCGATCACCGCGCAGACGCGCCGGTGCGCACCGAGGTACGAAATCCACAGCGGCGGTGCTAGCTTCAGGCGGGTGAGCGGGCATGACAGCTATGGCGGCGACATCTTCTCCGGACATTCCCGAGCGAAAAAGCGGGCGGTACCGCGGGTGACGGCCGATCGCGACCTGGTCGTCGAGGACGCGGCGAGCGGATTCTGCGGCGCCGTCGTCGGATTCGACCGCAGCTACGACGGCGAGTTCGTCAAGCTGGAGGACGCACGCGGCGCGGTGCGGCTGTTCGCGCTGCGCGAGGCCGCGTTCCTCATCGACGGCGAGCCGGTCACGCTGATCCGGCCGACCGCGACCGCCCCAGCCAAGCCGACTCGTTCCGCGTCCGGCTCCACCCGGGTCGACGGCCTGCGCGCCAAGGTCGCCAAGTCCAGCCGCATCTGGGTGGAGGGCGTGCACGACGCCGCGCTGGTCGAACGGGTGTGGGGACACGACCTGCGGGTCGAGGGCGTGGTCGTCGAGCATCTGGAGGGCTTGGACAATCTGGCAGAGCGGCTGACCGATTTCGCGCCGGGGCCGGGCCGCCGCGTCGGGGTTCTGGTCGACCATCTGGTCACCGGATCCAAAGAGACCCAACTCACCACCGGGCTCGGCAAGCACGTGCTCGTCACCGGACATCCGTTCATCGACGTGTGGCAGGCGGTGCGCCCCGCAGCCGTCGGCATCGCCGCCTGGCCTGAGGTGCCACGTGGCGAGGACTGGAAGACCGGCATCTGCACCCGCCTCGGCTGGGGCACCCCGCAAGACGGCTGGCGACGCGTCTACGGCGCGGTGGAATCGTTCCGAGATCTGGAGGCGCCGCTCATCGGCGCGGTCGAGCGCCTCATCGACTTCGTCACCGAACCGGAGTGACGCCAGCGACCGTCCCCCTGGTCAGGAATGCCCTTTGCGGGAATGCCCGCGAATAACCCACACCCTTTATGCTCGATAATTATGTGCTCTCCTAGTGCGACGCTGACGGTGTGGGCCGGCTCATGGCTGGCCGGCTGTAGCGCGCCCGATGACGTCTTGGAGGCCCTGCACGCCTGGGCGCCAACGCACACCATCGCTGCAGGCGATCCGGTCACCGGCGGTCGCACCGACCTGCCCTGGCCGTCGCTCGGTGACCTGCCGGGCACCGGAATGATGGCACTGCTCAAGGTGATTCGCGAAGCGATGGCACAGCCTGGCGCACAGCTGCGGCTGGTCCTTCCGGTCCCAGGCGATGTGCGCGGCCTGCCGATCGGCACCGCCTTCGCCGCCGATGCGATCGCGGCGGAGGAGGGTCTGCTCATCGGCGTGCCCGGCGCCGAGGGCACCGGCCTCATCCCCCTGTGGACCGACGACGACACGCTGCAGTGGGCGGTCTACAGCACCCCGATCCCGCCGACGCCAGGACCGGACATGTCGCTCGGCGAGGCCGAATACGCGATGCGCGAGGCGGTCCGCGATGCCGCCGACGCCCTGATGCAACTGCACACGACCTCGGTCGGTTCGGCGGACTCCGATCCGCGTGAGCTCATCGAGGCCGAGCTGGCCGACTACTCGCGGCACGATTACCCCGGCTCGATTCCGTTGCGGGCCAAGCGGATTCTCGATTCCGCCGACCATGTCGCCGCCATCCTCACTGTGGCGCAACGGGAACCGGCGTCCTCGCCGACCTCGGCCAGTGCGATCGGCGCGCAGGAGTCGCTGTTGAAGCCGCTGTGGGACGCGATCCGCGCGGCTCGGTTGGCGGCTATACATGCGCCGGTCCGTAGTTCTTCCTGAACGGCAGACACTGCGAAGTTCTTCCTGAACGGCAGACACTGCGACGCGATTGGTCGCTGTGCATGCTGTGACGCACTAGCCGGCGGAACCGGCAGGTGGGCACGCACGTGGACGGCCGCGACGACGGGGCCCTCGGCCCGAGTGATCCCACGGCTGGAGCCAGTTCGGTCGCGTCAACCGTGACGCGGGCATAGTGTGCTTCGAGGAACTCGATCATGAGGAAGGGTGCGCGATGCGATCCACCGCAGCGCTCGCGGCGGTTCTCGCCGCCGCGGTAGTCGGTCTTGGCCTGCCGGGAGCCGCTCCGGCGCAGGCGGTGGTCGGTGGTCAGCCCGCCGACGCGACCGCATACCCGTGGCTGGTTGCCATCGGCACCCCGCTGCTGCCGCTGCGCCCGTCCGGGCAGATCTGCGCAGGCACGCTCATCGCGCCCGACCAGGTGCTCACGGCCGCCCACTGCGCCGTGTTCACCGGACGGGTGCCCGCGGCGCTGCGCGTCACGTTCGATCGCACCGACCTGCGCACCACCGACGGAACCTCGGTGCGCGTCACCGGCGTTCGGGTGCACCCCGACTTCCGGATCACCATGTTCGAGACCGACCTCGCCTTTCACAACGACCTCGCCGTGCTCACCCTTGAGCACCCGGTCCAGCGCCCGACCGTGCAGATCGGTACGGCGCACGGCGATTCCGGCACCATCCTCGGTTGGGGCGCCACCTCCGACGAGGACTGGGCGAACCCCCTCCTGCACGCCGCCACCATCCCGCTCAACAGCGACTGCACCGCCTACGGTGATTCGTTCGACCCGCGAGAAGCGTTGTGCGCCGGTTCCACCCAGTCCGACTCCAACCAGTTCGACAGCGGCGGACCACTTCTCGTAGACGGCAAGCTCGTCGCCCTCACCTCGTGGGGCAAAGGCGCCACCGAACCCGGCTACCCCGGCATCTACGCCCGCGTGCCCGTCGCCTTGTTCTGAACCACCACACGCCATTCAGCGCCTGACAGGCGCCATGCACCGTGGTCGCCGAGCGGGACATAGCCGCGGCGACACGCCGATTTCGGCTCAGTGATGTCCCACCCGACGCCAATACGGGAATCGAGCGGGACATGGCGGCGGCAAGTGCGATTCGACATCACCTCGCCCCGCTGGCGTGCAGGGATTCGGCCCTAGTCGCCGAGCGGGACATAGCAGTGGCAACGGGCCGGTTTCGGCTCGGTGGAGTCCCATTCGCGCCCGGTGGGGATCGACGGGACACGCCCGCGGTCTCGTTAGTACTGCGCGGGTGGTTGCCCCTGGGGCGGGTATGGCTGCGGCTGGTACGGGTACGGCGGTTGCGGCTGGTACGGCTGTTGTTGTCCTGGGTATTGCTGCTGCGGGTACTGCTGGCCGGGATGCGGCTGCTGCGGCGGGTATCCCGGCTGCTGGGCCGGGTAGGCCTGCTGCTGCGGGTACTGCTGACCCGAGAACTGCTGCGGCGGTACGCCGTTGCCCGCCTGCTGGAGCTGGTTCTGCCCCTGCCTCTTGTTTCGCCGGGAGAGCCACACGAGGCCGACCACCACGACGGCGATCACGGCGACGCAGACCGCGCCGACCACCCAAGATCCGCCGCTGCCGCCTCTGCTACCCCGCCGCCGCGCTTCGCTGGTCTCCAGCGCCGCCGTCCACACGGTGTCGTCGGACCATGCCCCCATGTCCAACAACCCGGTTGTCGTCACCATGTCGATATAAGTCATCAATTTCCTAGCACCCCGCTTCGGCTTGGTCCGAAGGCGAGAGCGATGCTAGCGCACCCGAATTCGACGCCAGCACCTGCCGGTATCCCCACTCGTGGGGATACGCGACCGATGGCGCCGCCAACGCCCAGCGTGCCCACCGTCACGTTCTGACGAAGTTCCCGCACACCTTCCGATGCCGCACACGGCGTTTCGCCCGGCAAGTCGGTGTGCGGGAAATCAGTTGGTGTGCGGAAACTCCCGCACTAGCCGCGAGGCCGTGGAGGGAGGGCGCAGCAGCCCTCGGCGCAGGGGCGGCCGTTCGTGGTGCAGCCGAAGCCGGGAACGTCACCGAGGTAGCGCTGTTCGCGTCCCGCCACGTGCTCACCGATCAATTCGACGACAAGCTGCGCGAACCGTCGATCAGTGCCGGGCGTGGCCGCGCGCGCGAACGCCATGCCGAGCTCGGCCGCCTTCTCCTTCGCCTCGTTGTCCAGATCCCAGATCACCTCGAGGTGGTCGGAGACGAAGCCGACAGGGCAGACGATGACGGCTTCGATGGTCTTGGCAGACAACTCATCCAGGTGGTCGACGATGTCGGGTTCGAGCCACGGCACCTGCGGCGGGCCGGAACGAGACTGCCACACCAGGTCGTAGTCGGTGAATCCCGTTGCGGCGGCACACAAGCGGGCCGCCTCGGCGACCTGGCGGCTGTACAGCCTGCCACCATCGAACGGCGGCCCCCCGGTGGCGTCGGCGGACACCGGGATGGAATGCGCGGTGAAAACGAGGCGCGCCCCGTCCCGGCGCTCAGCCGGAAGTTCCTGCCGCGCCGCACGAATCGCATCCGCGAACGTCTCGATCAGCAAGGGATGATTGAAGTACTGACGCAACTTGATCAGATCCGGCGCGCCGTCGCCGAAAGCGGCACGCGCCCTTGCGATGTCCTCGTGATACTGCAGGCATCCGGAGTAGCCACCCCACGCCGAGGTCGGAAACACCAGGGCCGAGCGGATACCGTCGGCGGCCATGCTCGCGACGGTGTCCTCCACCATGGGCGCCCAGTTCCGGTTGCCGAAGTACACCGGCAGATCGATACCCGCCGTAGCCAATTCGGCCTGCACCGCCGCGATGATGTCGCGGTTGAGCCGGTTGATCGGCGAGACACCACCGAAGTGCAGGTAGTGCTCAGCCACCTCGTCGAGGCGTTCGCGCGGTACCCCTCGGCCCCGAGTGACGTTCTCCAGGAACGGCATCACATCCTCGGGACGTTCGGGGCCGCCGAAGGACAGCAGCAGCAGTGCGTCGGCAGCCCGACTCACATTGCCCTCCTTCGCTCAGTTGATCGCCATACCCTCGGGGAACCAGGTGTTGTGGCTGGCGCCGCCGTCGACGTAGATGATCGACGCCGTGGTGCCGGGCAGCCAGTCCGACAGCAGCGCGACGATCGACTTGGCGACCACCGTCGGGTCGTCGACGTCCCAGCCGATCGGCGATGCGCCGTCCCAGTACTCGTTGAGCTGGTTGAGCTTGGCGGCGTCGTCGGTGGCGGTGCCCGCGATGGCCTTGGCGGCCAGCGTCTTGATCGGGCCTGCGGCGATCAGGTTCGAGCGAATCTTCTTGGCGGCGCCCACTTCTCGCGCCACGTACCGGTTCACCGACTCGAGCGCGGCCTTGGCAACACCCATCCAGTTGTAGTACGGCATCGCCGTGCGCGGATCGAAGTCCATGCCGACGATCGAGCCGCGCTCGTTCATCACCGGAAGCACCGCCCGCGACAGCGACGCGTAGCTCCACGCGGAGATCTCGAACGCCTTGGCCGCGTCGGGGCCCGGGCCCTCGAGGAACGGGCGCGCCTCCGGACCCATCAGGGTGCGCGGCGCGAAGGCGATCGAGTGCAGCACGCCGTCGATGCCCTCGGGCGCCAGCTCGCGCACCTTGTCCGCGAGCTCGGCGAGGTTCTCCTCGTTGGTGACGTCGAGCGGGATGGCAGGCGGGACTTCCTGCGGCAGCCGCTTGGCGATCCGATCGATCAGCCGCAGGCGTTCCGGAATGCCGGTGATGATCACCTTGGCGCCCTGCTCCTGCGCGACCGCGGCCGCGTGGAACGCGATCGACGAGTCGGTGATGATGCCGGTCACCAGAATGGTCTTGCCTTCGAGCAGTCCGCCCATGGGTTTTCGGTTCTCCTGAGGTCGAGGGTGTCGAGATAGAAGGTACTAGTGGCCCATGCCCATGCCGCCGTCGACCGGGAGGACGGCACCGGTGACGTAGCGCGAGTCCTCGGACGCGAGGAAGCTGACGACCGCCGCGACGTCTTCGGGCTGGCCGACGCGCTTGAGCGGAACGAACTTCTCGATCATTTCGCGCAGGTCGTCCGGCAGGCCCGCGGTCATGTCCGTCTCGATGAAGCCGGGCGCGACCACGTTGGCGGTGATGGAGCGCGAGCCGAGTTCGCGGGCCACTGAACGGGCCAGGCCGATCACGCCTGCCTTGGAGGACGCGTAGTTGATCTGGCCAGCCTGCCCGCTCATGCCGACCACCGAGCCGAGGTAAATCAGCCGACCCCACCGCGCCTTCAGCATGTTCCGGTTCGCGCGCTTCGTGCACCGGAATGCGCCGGTGAGGTTCGCGTCGATCACCTTGGTGAACTGCTCCTCCGACATCCGCATCAGCAGGGTGTCGTCGGTGATGCCCGCATTGGCGACGAGCACCTCGACCGGGCCCTGCTTCTCCTCGACCTCGCTGAACGCGGCGTCGACCGAATCGCTATCGGTCACATCACATTTCACGCCGAGCAAGCCCTCGGGCGCGCCGGAACCACGATGGGTGACGGCCACCTTGTGACCGTCGGCGGCCAAACGCTGGGCGACTGCGAGACCGATGCCACGGTTACCGCCCGTCACCAGGACGGACCGGGATGTGATGTTCGACATGGGCATCAACCTACCTGGTCGGATCCGCCGGTCATGACCCGCCCGCCACCCACCGCACCGCGCCGACGTGCGGGGTTGGCGGCGCGGCGTTCGACCGAACGATCGGATATACCCGATGGCAATAACAAGGAACCGCACCGAAATTCGCATAACGCCCACGAAGCCCGGTGACCTCTCCATCTGACGGCGGCACCCCGAGAACGCCGAAAGACGGGTCAGCTAGTGGCGAAACAGCTGACCCGTCAACACAACTCGGCGTATCGGGTTACGGCAACCGCTGGCGATACAACAAACCGGTGATCACACCGGCGGAGGTGATCAACAGTCCGAGCAGCAACCACGGGCGGCTCGCATCACCCCTGGTCAGCTCGAAGCCGATCTGCTGTTCGAGGGTGTCGTACACCTTGCTCAATTCCTGCAAGGTCGACGCGGTGTAGAACTCACCGCCGGACAATCGCGCGATTTCCTGCATCGCGTCGTCGTCGACCGGCACCGGAACCGAGTCACTGGAACCGTCCGGCTGCTGAATGGTGACCTTGCCCCACTTGGTGCCGTACGAGATCGTCGAAATCGGAATGTTCTTGTTCTTGGCGAGCCTGGCCGCGACATATTCGTGGCGCGGATGGCTGACATCCTCGAACGCGGGCACGGTCTGCTTGCCGTCCGACATCAGCACGATCCGCGCGGGCGGCGGCTGCTGGGCGCCGCCGAGCACCGAGGCGAGAGTGTCGATCGCGTTGAGCGCGGTGATGATGCCCTCACCCGTCGCGGTCCGCTCGGCCAGCTTGGCGTTCTCGATCGCCGCCTTGACCGATTCGTGGTTCGTCGTCGGCGTGACCATCACCGAGGCGGTACCCGCGAAGGTGACGAACCCGATGTTGAGCCCCTCCGGCAGGCCGTCGACGAAGTCCTTACCGGCCTTCTTCGCAACCTCGATCCGGCTCGGCGGCACATCGGTCGCCTCCATCGACAGCGAAACGTCCATCACGAGCATGACGGTCGCGCGGTTGCGCGCCACCTTCTTGACCGCGGTCGGCCCGGCCGCCGCGATCGTCAAGAACACCAGGCCGACCAGCATCAGCGCGATCGGCACGTGCCGCCACGGGCTCGGCCGCGACGGCGCGACCTTCTCCAGCAGCTCCATGTTGCTGAACTGCAGCATGTGCTTGTACTTGCCGCGCTGAACAAGCACATAGCCCAACGCGATCAGCGCGAGGACGGCCAGGAAGCCGAGCCACAAGCCTGCGGTGAAATGCGAAATACTCACTGCCGTGGCACCCGCCCGGTCGGGGCGCCCATGCTGTGGCGCCGGGTGGAGACGAACCGGACCACGTCGGCAATCCAGTCCCGATCGGTCTGCAAGGTGAGCACCGGCGCGCCGCAGCTGCGCAGCGCCTGCTCGACCTGTTCCCGGTGCCGTTGCGCGGCGGCCGCGAAATCGGCACGCAGCGTTGGCGTCACGCTGAATTCGCGGGTGCGCCCGGTCTCCGGGTCGTGCAGCACGACATCGCCGATATCGGGCAACGACAGGTCGCGCGGATCGAGCACCTCCACCGCGAGCAGGTCGTGGCGCGCCGAGATGGCCCGCAGCGACCGCTGCCAGTCGATGTCGCCGAGGAAGTCGCTGATGATCACCGCGAGGCCGCGCTTGCGCTGGGGCCGCCGCAGCGATTCGATGCCGCCGCGCAGGTCGCCGCGGACGCCGTCGCGGGCGTGCGGCGTGGTCGCGATGCTGCGCAACAGCGACTGGGCGTGCACCCGCCCGCTGCGGGCAGGCACCCGGACCAGTTGTTCGCCTGTCGCGACGACCGCGCCGATCCGGTTGCCGCCGCCGCTGGTGAGATGCGTGATGGCGGCCGCGGCGGCGATCGCGAGATCGCGCTTCTGGCAGGCCGCGGTGCCGAAGTCGAGGCTCGCCGAGAGGTCGACGACCAGCCAGGTCTCCAGTTCGCGATCGGCGATCATCTGCCGCACGTGCGGATGGGTGGTGCGGGCGGTGACCGACCAATCCATCTGCCGCACATCGTCACCCGGCTGATAGGTGCGCGCCTCGCCCGGCTCGGAGCCGGGGCCGGGGATCAGGCCGAGATGGTCACCGTGCAGCACGCCGTCCAGCCTGCGGCGCACCGTGAGCTCGAGGGTCTTGAGCGCCGCGGACAGCCGCGGGTCGGTCAATTCACCCGCGTGGAACGACGGCGGCGCGTGCGACGGCGTGACCTGGTGCGGAGCCGACCGGGGGTTGGTAGACACTGCGGGGAACGGTTCCGGCGCTGCGGTCACTTGTTCTGGATGTTGCCGGCGGGCTGGGACTGCTGCCCGTTCGGCGGCTGCGGCACCGGCTGGCCACCCTGCTGCGGCGCGCCCTGCGGGCCGTTCTGCTGCGAAACCTGCTGCGGCGCACCGGAACCGACGGCGGGTGCGGCGGGCGCGACAGCCTGCGGGGCGACCTGAGGAAGACCGACGGTCTGCAGCACCCTGGTGATCACTTCCTCCGGGCTGATCTCGTCGGCGAGCGCGTCGTAGGACAGCACGAGGCGGTGCCGGAGCACGTCAGGGATCACCTCGACCACGTCCTGGGGCACCACGTAGTCGCGGCCGCGGATCAGCGCGACGGCGCGGGCCGCGGCGATGATGCCGAGGCTGGCGCGCGGCGAGGCGCCGTAGGCGATCCAGTTGGCCACGTCCTGCATGCCGAAGTCGGCGGGCTTACGGGTCGCCGCGATCACCCGGACCACGTAGTCGACGAGCGCGTGGTGCACGAAGGTGTTGGCGGCGACCTTCTGCAGCCGGACCACCTCTTCGGGCTCGAGGATCCGCGTCGCCTCCGGCGGGGTGACACCCATCCGGTAGATGATCTCGCGCTCCTCCTCGACCGAGGGGTAGTCGACGACGACCTTGAACAGGAAGCGGTCGCGCTGCGCCTCGGGCAGCGGGTACACGCCTTCGCTCTCGATCGGGTTCTGAGTCGCCATGACCAGGAACGGATTCGGCATCGGGTAGGTCTTGCCGCCGATCGAGACGTGCCGCTCGGCCATCACCTCGAGCAGCGCCGACTGCACCTTGGCGGGCGCGCGGTTGATCTCGTCGGCGAGCACGAAATTCGCGACGACCGGGCCGAGCTCGGTGTCGAATTCCTCGCGGCCCTGCCGGTAGATGCGGGTACCGATCAGGTCGGTCGGCACCAGGTCGGGGGTGAACTGCACCCGGGAGAACGACCCGCCGACCACCTTGGCGAAGGTCTCGACAGCCAGGGTCTTCGCGATGCCAGGCACACCTTCGAGCAGGACGTGACCACGTGCGAGCACGCCGACGAGCAGACGCTCGACCAGTCGATCCTGGCCGACGATCACCCGCTTGACCTCGTAGATCGCCTTCTCCAGGATCTGGACGTCTCGCTCCAGGGTGCCAGGCGTGGACGCAGGCGCATCTTTCGCCAAATTCGCCCCGCTCACACCGTCTGTCGAAGTCACCAACATCCCCGCTTTCGCCTTGGTCCTGTGCGTGCTGCCACAACTATTCCAGGTAATGGCCATATGTGCCGCAACCGGACCCGACATGAAGAGAATTCGACACTTTCGGACGTCCGGTTCGGGCAATTATGCGGGGCGCGTGCGAGGCCCGCAGCGTCAGCCAGTCTGAACGGCGTCGCTCAGCTGACGATTCGCACCGCATAGGGCATGATGCCCGCTTCACGCACCGGCGAAACCCGGACCACCGAACCCGACTCCGGCGCCTCGATCATTTGCCCGTCACCCAGATACAGCGCGACGTGCTGGCTGGCATTCGCCCCCCAGAACAGCATGTCGCCGCGGACGCGCTGATCGACCGGCACCCGGGTGCCCGCGTTGTACTGATAGCCGCTGTAGTGCGGCAGCGGGACTCCGATGCCCGCGAAGGCAAAGATCATGAGTCCCGAACAGTCGAAGCCGACCTTCTCGTAATCGCCGTGTGCGTCTGCGGCGCCGCCGCCGTCGCTGATGCCTTGGGTCGGCCCGTTCGCGTCGCCACCACCCCAGGCGTAGATGACGCCCAACTGGGACATCGCGCGGTCGACCACCGTCTCGACGGCCGCGGAGCCGCCGATGGGCGGGAGAGCCGGACGTGGGCTGGGTCGCCAGTTCGGTGGCATGTTCTCCAGCTGGATGTGCGGGCGTTGGCCCGCGCCGAGCTGGCTCGCGCGATCGCGGGCGTTCTGATCCCCGTTGGCCCTGGCGGCGGCCGCGGCCGCGGCCGCACGCACCGCGGCTTCCTCTGCCCTGCGCTGTTGTTCCCAGGATAGGTAGGCATCACGTTGCCCTTGTAATCCCGCCACGTTCTGTCGCGCGAAATCCAAGCGGCCCTGGGCATCCGAGCGCTGGCGTAGTAGGTTGTCGCGCTGCACCGTCTGCTTGTCGAGCTCGGCTTTGGCCGCGGCGACGGCATTCTCGGCATCGATCTTCTTCTGCTCGGCCGCGGCGGCCGCCGCGTCGGCGACCGACTTCGCTTCGCGCGCACTGGAATTCTTGTTGCCCTGATCGATCTGGGCCCGGCGTAGGCCTTCGAGCACCTGCTGCTGATTCTTCGAAACCAGCGAGAGCAGCTGGGCCTGATCGAGGGCGGCGGCGGGCGTGGCGGCGGCTAGGTAGACGACCATCGACTCGGCCGCGGGGCGGGTGTAGGCCTGGGCCGCGAACTGATCGAAGTTGCGGCGCGCCTGGCCGACTCGGGTTCCGGCGTCGGCCAATTCCTGCTGGGAGGCGACCACCGCCGCCGCGGCCGCGTCGGCGGCGTCGCGGGCGTCCTGCAGGTCGACGAGTGCCTTGTTCACTTCTTCGCGCTTACGCGCGACCTCGCCGTCGAGTTGCTGTAGTTGCTGATCAACCGACGCGACCTGGTTGATGAGCGTCCCGACTTCCGCCACGCCCGAGTCGACTTGTGCTCCGGCATCGGCGATCTCGCCGTCGCTCGGGTTCGGCGGTGGCGGCGGCACCGCGGCCGCTGGTCCGGCGAGCACCACGGCAACGGACACCAGCAACCCCATAGCGACCACCATCGGACGCCGGAAGGCGGACTTGCCGTCGTTGCGCATCGCACCTCCCATGGATCCGACTTCCGCTTCACCCCGCGAGTTCCCGCCACACCGGCATGCTCCGTGGTCGGCAGATAACCCCTGACAACACTTCTTCCCCATCAGCAACTACTCGAACGGTACGACACTTCCGTCACCAAAGAAACAACAGCCACACAATGACAGGCGGGATTTTGCTCGTTGCCTGGAATTAGCCGGATGTAGCAAGGGTTTCCAGCCGGAAAAGCAAACCGGTCGTCACGAAAAGTTGCTGGATGGATACCCCTTGGTCTTCCACGCGTGCGGCTACTCCCCAGCGCTGCGCGCCGCAGCGCGACTCGCCGCGATCGGTGCCGCAACGCAGAGGTGCCCGGCAGCTGCACGCTGCCGGGCACCTCGTCGAGGGTTCTCAGCTAACTCCGGACGTCCGCACCAACCCGGACACCGTCCGCCGCTTCGCGCTTCGCCCGCCGCACCTTCACCCAGTACAGCCCGCCGACCGCCGCCACGGTGCCGACGACGAGAACGCTCGCGATCGTCGTCCACGACACCGCCTCCGGCTGCTCCACCTTGTCCAGGAAGCGCTGTGCCGCAACGGCACTGTGGCCCTGGGTGCTCTTCGAGACGTCCTCGGCCCATTCGAGTCTGACCCGGCTGATCGAGTCGCTGTAGGTGCCGACCCAGTCGTCGCTGAGCACCAAAACGGTGCCGTGCTGGGTCTTGCCGACCTCCGTGGCCAGATCACGTAGATTCGAGTCGTGGCCTGGATTACCGGGAACGACCACGATGCTCAGCGGGATGTTGCGTTCGCCTGCCGCTGCGACGATTGCCGCGAGCTCGGGCTCATCCTTACCGGTCAACGTCGCGACGCGATCGTCTGCCAGATCGGGCAGGATCGTGTCGGTGACCATGTCCTCGGTGACGTTCGGTGGCAGTCCAGCAGCCATGGGCGTGAAAACCGAGGTGTGCGAGACGGTCATCTTCCATCCGGTCTGTCGAGCCGCATCGGCATCCGAGGCGACGTGCATCCAATAACGCAGGGTGAGCCCAACGCTCCCCCGGCTAGCTCGAAAGCACAGTACGCGACCAAGAGTCGGAGTACGAGCACACGGCACGCCGTACGCCACCCTCGTGTTTCACAGGACAAGCGTACTGTTAGGGTCGTAGCGCGAGGAACCGGCGCACACGGCGTCGAATTCCCTCCAGGAACCTACCGTGGCGACTGCTCGCAGATCGCCCGCAAGGAACAGCCGCAGGCACAGCCCCGCCGGCGGCAAAACCCTCACAGATGAGTGGAGCTGACGTGACGACAAGTATCGATACTTTCGGCGCCAAGGGCACCCTCGAGGTCGGAAGCAACTCCTACGAGATCTTCCGTCTCTCGGCCGTGCCCGGCACCGAGAAACTCCCCTACGCACTCAAGGTCCTCGCGGAGAATCTGCTCCGTACCGAGGACGGCGCCAACATCACCGCAGATCACGTCCGCGCGATCGCGAACTGGGATCCGTCGGCCGAACCCGACACCGAGATCCAGTTCACCCCGGCCCGCGTGATCATGCAGGACTTCACCGGCGTTCCCTGCATCGTCGACCTCGCCACCATGCGTGAAGCCGTCACCGTCCTCGGCGGCGACCCGAGCAAGGTCAACCCACTCTCGCCTGCCGACATGGTCATCGACCACTCGGTCATCCTCGACGTCTTCGGTCGCGCCGACGCCCTCGAGCGCAACGTCGACCTCGAGTACCAGCGCAACGGCGAGCGCTACCAGTTCCTGCGCTGGGGCCAGGGCGCCTTCGACGACTTCAAGGTCGTCCCGCCGGGCGTCGGCATCGTGCACCAGGTCAACATCGAATACTTGGCCCCAACCATCATGGTCCGCAACGGCCAGGCCTACCCCGACACCTGCGTCGGCACCGACTCGCACACCACAATGGTCAACGGCCTCGGCGTATTGGGTTGGGGCGTAGGCGGTATCGAGGCGGAGGCGGCCATGCTCGGCCAGCCCGTCTCGATGCTGATCCCGCGTGTCGTCGGCTTCAAGCTGACCGGTGAGATCAAGCCGGGCGTCACCGCCACCGACGTGGTACTCACCGTCACCGACATGCTGCGCAAGCACGGCGTTGTCGGCAAGTTCGTCGAGTTCTACGGCAAGGGCGTCGCGGAGGTTCCGCTCGCGAACCGCGCCACCCTCGGCAACATGAGCCCCGAATTCGGTTCCACCGCAGCGATTTTCCCGATCGACGAAGAGACCATCAACTACCTGCGCCTCACCGGCCGCAGCGACGAGCAGCTCGCGCTCGTCGAGGCCTACGCCAAGGAGCAGGGCCTGTGGCACGACGCGGACAACGAGCCCGCCTACTCCGAGTACCTCGAGCTCGACCTCAACACCGTGGTGCCCTCGATCGCGGGGCCGAAGCGTCCGCAGGACCGAATCCTGCTGTCGGACTCCAAGACCGCGTTCCGCAAGGACATCCACAACTACACCAACGACGCGGAGTCCGGCCCGGCCGCGGTCACCCCGCACACCCACCTGGACGAGGCCATCGAGGAATCCTTCCCGGCCTCCGACCCCGCGGTGCTGTCCTTCGCCGACGACGACGCGGTGCTGATCCCGTCCGCCGCCAACGGCAACATCGGCCGCCCGTCCAAGCCGGTCAAGGTCTCCGATCCGGAGCGCGGTGACTTCGTGCTCGATCACGGCGCGGTCGTGGTCGCGGGCATCACCTCCTGCACCAACACCTCCAACCCGTCGGTCATGATCGGCGCGGCCCTGCTGGCGCGCAACGCGGTCGAGAAGGGCCTCGCGTCCAAGCCGTGGGTCAAGACCAACATGGCGCCCGGCTCGCAGGTCGTCTCCGACTACTACGAGAAGGCAGGCCTGTGGCCGTACCTGGAGAAGCTCGGCTTCTTCGTCGGCGGTTACGGCTGCACCACCTGCATCGGCAACACCGGCCCGCTGCCGGACGAGATCTCCAAGGCGATCAACGACAACGACCTCTCGGTCACCGCGGTGCTCTCGGGCAACCGTAACTTCGAGGGCCGGATCTCCCCCGACGTGAAGATGAACTACCTGGCCTCGCCGCCGCTGGTCATCGCGTACGCGCTCGCGGGAACCATGGACTTCGACTTCGAGGCCGACGCCCTCGGCAAGGACTCCGACGGCAACGACGTGTTCCTGAAGGACATCTGGCCGTCCCCGCAGGAGATCGACGACACCATCAAGTCGGCGATCAGCCGGGACATGTTCACCAGCTCCTACGCCACCGTCTTCGAGGGTGACGAGCGCTGGAAGGGCCTGAGCACCCCCGAGGGCGACACCTTCGCGTGGGACGAGAACTCGACCTACGTCCGCAAGGCGCCGTACTTCGACGGCATGAAGATGGAGCCGACCCCGGTCAGCGACATCAACGGCGCTCGCGTGCTCGCACTGCTCGGCGATTCGGTCACCACCGACCACATCTCCCCGGCCGGTCCGATCAAGCCGGGCACCCCGGCCGCGCAGTACCTCGACTCGCACGGTGTGCAGCGCAAGGACTACAACTCCCTCGGCTCGCGTCGTGGTAACCACGAGGTGATGATCCGCGGCACGTTCGCCAACATCCGGCTGCGCAACCAGCTCCTCGACGACGTCTCGGGTGGTTACACCCGCGACTTCACCCAGGACGGCGGCCCGCAGGCCTTCATCTACGACGCCTCGCAGAACTACCAGGCCGCGGGCATCCCGCTGGTCGTGCTCGGCGGCAAGGAGTACGGCTCGGGTTCCTCGCGTGACTGGGCGGCCAAGGGCACCAGCCTGCTCGGCGTGAAGGCCGTCATCACCGAGTCGTTCGAGCGCATCCACCGCTCCAACCTCATCGGCATGGGCGTCATCCCGCTGCAGTTCCCGGCCGGCGAGTCGGCCGCGTCGCTGAAGCTGGACGGCACCGAGACCTTCGACATCGAGGGGATCACCAAGCTGAACGAGGGTACGACTCCGAAGACCTTGAAGGTCACCGCCACCAAGGAGAACGGCGACAAGGTGTCGTTCGACGCGGTGGTGCGGATCGACACCCCCGGTGAGGCCGATTACTACCGCAACGGCGGCATCCTGCAGTACGTGCTGCGCAACATGATTCGCGGCTGATCACGCACTCGCCGTACGTCGAGGGTCCGCGCACCGCGTTTTCGCGGTGCGCGGATTTCTCACATCGCCTGGAGGAGTACGCCCGCCATGCCCAAAGTCAGTGACGACCACCTCGCCGCCCGACGAAGCCAGATCCTCGACGGTGCGCGCCGCTGCTTTGCCGAATACGGGTACGAAGGCGCCACCGTGCGCCGCCTGGAGGAAGAGATCGGGCTGTCGCGCGGCGCGATCTTCCATCATTTCCGCGACAAGGACGCGCTGTTCCTCGCGCTCGCGCAGGAGGACGCCGAACGAATGGCCGACGTGGCGGCCAATCAGGGCATCGTGCAGGTCATGCGGGACATGCTCGCCCATCCCGAGGAATTCAATTGGCTCGGAACACGATTGGAGATCGCGCGGCGGCTGCGCACCGATCCGGAGTTCCGGGCAGGCTGGAGTCAGCGCTCCGCGGAGCTGACCGCCGCCACCCTGGCGCGGCTGGAGCGGCGCAAGGCGGCGGGCGCGTTGCGCGACGACGTGCCGACCGATGTGCTGCTCGGGTACCTCGATCTGGTGCTCGACGGGCTGATCGCGCGGATCGCGTCCGGTCACACGAACGAAAACCTCACTGCGGTACTGGATCTCGTCGAAGCATCGGTGCGCCGCAAGGAGTGAGCAGACCTACACTGGTGGCGGCTGTGGAGTCCGCCCCACTGTCTTTCAGAAGTGCGCGTTCAGATAGTTCGCGGCGTGGGTCGTCCAGAGCACGTCGGTGCCGGGCATGTTGTGGCCGGAGTAGAGCACGTGCTGACCGTCCGGCCACGGGGTGAGATAGCCGACCACCCCACGCACGGCCTCGATGTACCGCTCCAGATTCTCGATCGGGTTCCGCAGCAGGAAGCGCAGCAGTTCCGAGAAGACCAGCGGCATGAGATTGCCGACGCGGGCGCCCTCGATGAACGAGAACGGCGAGATGCCGACGTCGATGAATCGCAGCGGGGAATCCGCCGGCGAGGCGGTGATGATGTCGCCCGGGTTCGCGTATTCGAGCACCGCGACCTCGTCGGGCCAGGCGCCGCGCTGGCCGTGCAGGCCGAACGTCGAAGGCGGGCACAGGTTTCCGACAGATTCCCCCGCCTTGCGCAGCGGGTTGGAGATATTGAGCACGAACGCGATCTCCAGCGGAGACCCGTTGGTGTTCTTGTATATTCCGGAGCGCACGCCCTCGAGGATGTGGCTCGCGCAGAGCCCGCCGAGCGAGAAGCTCAGCAGCCCACAGACGTTCGGCGAGTCTTGGATCGCTTTGACGCCCGCGGCGACACCCAGGCGCACCGAGGTGTCCAGGGACGGACCCCACACCTCGGGAACCGGCCCGACCGAGGCAGGCCAGTTCGGCTCGAAGCACGAGAAACGTTCGGGATCGAGCAGTTTCGTGACGTCGCGCAGCATGCCCGTTGGCGCGCCGTCCGGGTTTCGCGGCTCGCCGACACCCCGCAGGGTGATGATGTCGATCATCGGTGATCTCCTTGCACGGCATACCGTGCGGGTCCGGGGTGGAACCCCACGGTATGCCGGTAGCGAAAGGGTGGCACGCGTTGCAGGCTACTCGGTATGCTCGGCGCCGGATGGCAATCCGATCGGAATGTTCTACAAGCCGATCGGACTTGTTACGATTCCGTTATGGGTTCCATCGGGCCAGGCGAAACTCGGTTCCCGGCAACAGGATTCAGGCTCCTGGCCGTTTGCCGTGGTTGGCCTTCTTCTTGCGGCGTGCGCGTTTCTTGTCAGCGCGCTTGGACACTGCGATGCCTTTCGTCAGAGGTGATCACGCGGCCTGCGGGAGCCGCAGGCTCCACGAGGCGAGGCGGGTCCGCGCCCGCGAGTTGCGCACGAGTGCGGCAGCGCGGGCCAGCTCAGTGCCCTCGTAGTAGCCGCCGTTGAGCACCGGCGACGCCGAAGAGCTCAGCACGGCAAGCAGATCCGCCGCCGAATCGACCGGCGCGGTCGCATGGCTGCGCAGCTGCGGCATGTCGATCTCGAAATCCGCAGGGGCCACGCTGATCGCGGTCAGCCCGGCCGGGCCGGTCTCGGCGAGCGTGCGGGTGAACATGGTCAGCGCCAGCTTGGACTGCGCGTACACCGCCATCGGGGTATAGATGCCGCGGTTACGGTCCAGGTCGGAGTACTCGATGGTGCCGCCGACGTGCAGACGCGACGAAACGGTGACCACTCGGCCCTTCGCCGCCGCAACGGCAGGGGCCAGCGCCATCGTCAGGCGCTGCGGGGCGAGATAGTTGATCTGCAGCGTGGATTCCACACCGTCCTCGGTGTGCCAGCGCCGCTGCGGACCAGGCACCGACGCGGCGTTGATCAGCGCGTCGAGCTCCGGCACGGTCGCGGTCAGCATCCTGCCTAGCTCGTCGACCTCGGACAGGTGCCGGAAGTCGGCGTGCACCATGCGCAATCGGCGGGCCTCCGCGCCGCCGGCGACCAGCCGTTCCAGCGCGGCATCCGCGAGCTCCTTGTCCTGCGCATGCAGGATGACGGTGGCGCCGTCAGCCACCAGACGCTCGGCGGTGGCGTAGCCGAGGCGCTGATCGACACCGGTCACCAGGACGATCCGGTCGCCGGACGAGATTTCGGACATAGCTCTCCCATCGGGGTGGGTGCCCGCGTCGCGAGATCACGAACAAGTCGCGCGATCACGAACGACGCAGGCGGAAAATGGATTCGCGATCAGAGGTCGCGATTCTGCGGTCGCAGAGGGGAACTCGCGCAGATAGGCGCGAGCAGGTGACACGTGGCGCTAATGGGCCACGCGGTGGGGATTCAGACCGACGGCGCCGGACTCGGCGGCTCGTCCTCACTACCGAAACCGACGCGCTCCAACGCAGAAGGCAGTGCGCAGTCTCGGCACACGGCGACGCCGAATCTTCCGCGCAGCGCGCGTCGAAGGCCGGATGTCGCGGTCACACCCTTGATCAAACTGATCCGCGAGATCGGGGGCAATGCTTTGGCATCCGATTTGACGGATCCTTTGCGCCCCCGCGCGCCTCATATCCCGCGCGCCCCCATATCCCGTGCGGCCCGCGCGCTCCTGTGCAGCCGCGCCCCGCGACCGCGCCCCATCCGGTGCTGGCACTTCGCCGAGGATCACGCCGAGAGATCACTCGCCGGGAAGCCGTGCGGCACACAGCGCCTCGGTCATCTGCCGCGCGGACAGCACCTCGGGAGCGCACCACCGCTCGGCAACACCTGCCCGGACTCTTCCCCGGCCGCCGTCTCGATCTCGCCGAAGATGCGGGCCCGATCCTGCTCGGACAGGTACCCGCAGTCTACGTCGAGCGGTAACCGGCTCGGCCGCAACAGCACTGCCTCATGCGCCCGACTCGAGGCTGCCGAGCAGCATGCGCGCGATGCGGTCGAGGTCGCCGCGGTCCTTCGCGGAAAGCACCGAGAGCATGCGGGTTTCGTTCTCCGTGTGTGCGGTGACGACCGTGTCGACCAGCTTGCGCCCGTCCGCGGTGAGCGCGACGCGCACCGCGCGGCGATCGTCCGGATCGGCGATCCTGCGCACCAGCCCCGCCGACTCCAACCGGTCGAGCCGCCCGGTCATCCCGGCCCGCGACAGCATCAACGTGTCGGCGAGCACCGAGGGATTGAGCTCCCACGGTTCACCCGAACGGCGCAGCGCGGCAAGCACATCGAACTCGCCCCGCTGCAGCCCGTGCGCGGTGAAGACCTCCTCGATCACTCGCTGCGCCACGATCAGCAGCCTGCCGAGGCGCCCGACGATCGCCATCGCCTCCAGCTCGAGGTCCGGCCGTTCCCGCTGCCACTGCGCCACGATCGCGTCCACGACATCTGCTTTGGCTTCGCCCATAGACAGGATTCTATTCGCTGAGATATAGTTCGGTAGCGAATTATCAAGCACCGAACTAGTTGGAGATCATCATGAGCAGCATCGCCCCGCGCATCGACGTCGCCATCCGGCAGTCGCAAGAGGCCGAGACGCTCGGCACCGAGAACGTCACCATGCGACTACTGCTCGACGCCGCGGACACCGACGGCACGTTGAGCACGCTGGAGGTGACGATGAAACAAGGCGCGGACGGTGCGACGCCGCACTATCACACCCGGTCCGACGAGCTCTTCTACGTCGCGGACGGCGAACTGCAGCTGCTGGCCGGCGACAAGATCGTCACCGTCGGCGCGGGCGGCTCCATCGTGGTCCCGAAGTTCATGCCGCACGCCTTCGGCGCCACGCCCGACAGTGGGGCGCGAATCATGATCGCCCTCATGCCCGGCGTGCAGCGGTTCGAGTACTTCCGACTGCTGGACCGAATCGCGAAGGGCGAGTCGACCCTGGCCGACCTCGCCGCCTCGCAGGATGAGTTCGACAACCACTTCGTCGACGCGCCGGCGTGGTGGGCCGAGCGCAACGCGAACCGACCCTGATTTGTGTACGGCCGTCCCACCTGATTTCGTAAGGACATGGGCACTTCATCGGGCACGTCCAACAGCAGGCCAGACGCCCGGACACCCGGGCAGCCGTTCACCGTCCCGGTGACGGTGCGTGGGTACGAACTCGACACGCAGGGCCACCTGAATCAGGCGGTCTACGCGCAATACGCGGAGCACGCGCGCTGGGAACTCCTGCGCGCGGCGGGGTTGCCTCAGGACAAGCTGATCGCCGAGGGAATCGGACCGGTCCTGTTGGAATCAAACATCAAGTTTCTGCGGGAACTCCGCGGCGGCGACGAGATCACCGTCTCGGTCGAGTTCCACTGGGGACAGGGCAAAACATTCACGTTCCGGCACGAGATCCGCAAACTCGACGGCACCCTCTCGGCTGAAGTGGCTGCAATTTCCGGGATCCTCGATCTGACCACCCGCAAGCTCATCCCCGCGCCGGGTGCGCGGCTCTCGGCCCTCGCCGAGCGCCCCGACCTGCTCGGACTTTGAATCGGCACTTACGGATGCACGACCGCCAACCCGGGGCTATGCATAGCACATCCTTTCCAATCGGAAGTAGCTATTGAGTTGCTTCGAGACTAACAGGTGCCCGCCGAAAATCTTTCGGCGCTAGCGCATCCTGTGCCGAAATCCGGTTTGCCACCGGCCGTGAAATCTCTCGATACGAACCGATCCGCGCACTTCGCGCGATATGATCGGGCTCACGCTCGGGGGTCGTGGCAAATAGCGAGCAGATCGGAGAAATCGTGATGACCGACGCACTCCGCCTCCCCGGAACCGCGCCGAAGACTGACCGCGTTCCTCCGCTCCAGGGCTTCCTGGTAGCGGAGTCCGAACGCGACATCACCGTGCGCGTCGCCGAGGGAACGTGGACCTTCCGTCGGTCCGACGTGCTGCGGGTCCTCGATTCTGCGCTGCCCGACGGACTCTCGGCAGACCGAGACGGCCGCCCCGTCCTGGTCGACATCCGTGCGGGCGCCACCGCCGACTTCACCCGCAGGCTGCGCATCGACCTGGTCGACCGGCCGATGACCATCCCGGAATCCCCGTCCGCCGCGCTCGGCGACGAGCAGCTGCAGCAGCTCACCGCGTCCTGGGCCGACCGGCTGAACATCGTGGACGTGCCGGGAACACACGGTGCCACCTACACCTATTGCCAGACCAAGTCGTTCGCGACCAGCGACGACGGTATCAACTGCGACAGTCTCGACTGAGCGGCGCACGCATGGCGGCACGCCGGGCAGGCTCGGTCCTGATCGTGTCCGAATCCGATGATCTGCACGGCACCGCGATGGCGGCGACGCTGCGAGAACACCACGGCCTCAGCGCGATTCACTTCGACCTCCGCGACTTTCCGCGTGAGTCAGGCAGTTTCCGGCTCGACCGGCTCGGCACCACGCGTTCGCTCTCGCATTTGATGGGGCTCGACGACGTGCGCTCGGTGTGGTGGCGCCGCCCGCATCTCAGCAAGGTGCCCGCCGGCGTTCGCGCCGCCGACGACGACTTCCGCCAAGCCGAATGCGACGGGTTCATCCAGGGCATGCTCTGGTCCATCCCGGCCAACTGGGTCAACGATCCCGGCGCCGATCGCACCGCGGCGCGCAAGATCGTGCAGCTGGAGACGGCGCTGCGGGCAGGCTTCGCGGTGCCGGAGACGCTGATCACCAATGATCCGGACGAGGCACGCAGCTTCGCCGAATCCCGGCCTGGCCGAGTCGTTTACAAACGCACCGGGACCAGCCGTGCCGAATTCGCCGAGACCAGGATCATCACCCCGGCCGACTACGACAGGCTGACCGGCATCCGCTCGGCGCCGACCACCTTCCAGGACTACATCGATGCCGAATGCGACCTGCGCGTGGTCTGGGTGGACGGCGTCGAATGGACGGTGCGCATCGACTCGCAGGCAGGTGTCGGCCGCGTCGACTCCCGGTTGGACACCTCGGTCGATTTCGTGCCGGAGCATCTCCCCGCCTCGGTGAGCAAGTCACTCGCGACGTTGATGGGCGCGCTCGGATTGTCGTTCGGCGTCTTGGACATTCGGCTCGGCCTCGACGGCGAGTACTACTTCCTCGAGGTCAACCCCCAGGGACAGTTCGCGTACCTGGAGATCAAGACGGGCCTACCGATTTTCCACAGCCTCGCGAACCTCCTCGTCGATGGGGACGGGGCGGTCAGCGGGTACTGAGCGCGGACCGAACAGAGCACCGGCAGCGGCGAAAAACATACCGCCGCACCGGTTTCTGGTTCGTCAGAACGCTATTGGGCTTTGCGGCGGTTGGCACCGCCACGGCTGCGGAGTTGCACATGCGACTCCACCAGCACGTTGTGGATGAAGCCGTAGGAGCGACCGGTTGATCGCGCCAACGAGCGAATGCTCGCTCCTGCCTCGTACTGCTTCTTCAATTGGGTCTGTAGGCGGTCCCGAGACTTCCCGGTGACACGGGTTCCCTTACCCAAGGTGGCTTTGACTTGTGCGGGCCTGTCGCTCATGGCTTCCTCCGAGTCGCCGAGCAGCGTCTTTCCAGGCTAAGCACTCGAGGGGCCGTGATCAACGAATTCTTGTGATGAAACTCACGCGAGCTGAATAAGTTCCAAATATTCGGCGGACCAATGGTCCTCCGTACCGTCCGGTAACAAGATCACCCGCTCCGGCGACAGCGCTTCGGCCGCACCGGGATCGTGCGTGACCAGCACGACCGCGCCCGCGTAGGTGCGCAGCGCGTCGAGCACCTGTTCACGCGAGACCGGATCGAGGTTGTTGGTCGGCTCGTCGAGCAACAGCACGTTCGCGGCCGAGGACACCAGCCCGGCCAACGCGAGACGCGTCTTCTCACCGCCGGACAGCGTGCCCGCGAGCTGATCCAGCTGCGGACCGGTGAACATGAACGCGCCCAACAGACCACGCAGGTCCTGCTCCCCCGCGTCCGGCGCGGCGTGCCGGATGTTCTCCCACACGGTGGCCCGGTCGTCGAGGGTGTCGTGCTCCTGGGCGAAGTATCCGACCTTCATGCCGTGCCCTGGCACCAGCCCACCCGCGGTCGGCTTCTCGACCCCGGCGAGCAGCCGCAGCAACGTGGTCTTGCCCGCGCCGTTGAGGCCGAGCACCACGACCCGGCTGCCGCGGTCGATCGCGAGGTCGACGCCGGTGAAGATCTCCAGCGAGCCGTAGACCTTGGTCAGGTTCTCCGCCATCAGCGGCGTCTTGCCGCACGGGGCAGGCTCCGGGAACTTGATCCGCGCCACCTTGTCGGCGACCCGCACCTCGTCGAGTTCGGCCATCAGCCGGTCGGCACGCTTGGCCATGTTCTGTGCCGCAGTCGCTTTGGTCGCTTTGGCGCCGAGCTTGGCGGCCTGGGCGCGCAAGGCGCTCGCCTTCTTCTCGGCGTTGGCGCGTTCGCGCCTGCGGCGCTGCTCGTCCGTAGCGCGCGCGTCCAGGTACTTCTGCCAGGTCATGTTGTAGACGTCGGCTTCGCCACGCACCGCGTCGAGGAACCACACCTTGTTCACCACGTCGGCGAGCAGTTCCACGTCGTGGCTGATCACGATCAGGCCGCCGTTGTGGTTCTGCAGGAAGCCGCGCAGCCAGGTGATCGAGTCGGCGTCGAGGTGGTTGGTCGGCTCGTCGAGCAGCAGCACGGTGTCGGAGCGGCCGCCGCTGCCGTCGGAGGCCGCGAACAGGATGCGCGCCAACTCGATTCGACGACGCTGACCACCGGACAGGGTGCGCAGCGCCTGCGCGAGCACCCGATCGGGCAAGCCGAGGCTGTTGCAGATGCGTGCGGCGTCGCTCTCAGCGACATAGCCGCCGAGCGACGAGAACCGGTCCTCGAGGCGTCCGTACTTGCGGACCGCCTTCTCACGTTCGGTCTCGTCGGCCACCTCGGCCATCAGCGCCTGCTGCTTCTCCATATCGCGGATCAGCGTGTCGAGGCCGCGCGCGGACAGCACCCGGTCGCGCGCGAGCACGTCCAGGTTGCCTTCCTTCGGGTCCTGCGGCAGATAGCCGATATCGCTGGACCGCAGAATCTTTCCGGCATACGGCTCGCCCTCGCCGGCGAGTATCCGCAGCGTGGTCGTCTTGCCTGCACCGTTGCGCCCGACCAAGCCGATCCGGTCGCCCGCTTGCACCCGCAGTGCCGGTCCAGGGGCCGACAGCAGCGTGCGGACTCCGGCCCGGACCTCCAGGTCGGTCGCGGTGATCACAGATGTCTCCTCGCGGATCAGTGGTGCATGGGGACGGCAGCCAGCAGGGTGGGTCGATACGGTTTGGCGTCGGTCAGCGCGTGCTGCTCGATTGTGCGACGTGATTACGCACAAGAACCACCGATTTTACCTGGCCCCGAGCGCTACTCCCGCATCCGGCGATCGCGGTGTGACGGCGGTAACGCGAAGTCCTTGGTTGACCGCCGAGTAACCTGCCGTTGCATGACTACCGATCTGTTGGGTAAGAGTGCGCTGGTGTCCGGGGCCAGCCGCGGCATCGGCAAGGCGGTGGCGGCGGAACTGCTTCGTCGCGGCGCGAACGTGGTGATCACCGCGCGCAAGAAGGATCCGCTGGAGCAGGCGGCCGAGGAGCTGCGGGCGCTCGGCCATCAGGGCGAAGTGGTGGCGTTGGCGGGAAACTCCGGCCACGCCGAGGATCGGGCCGAGGCGGTCCAGCGGGCGCTCACCCAGTTCGGCTCGGTGGACATCCTCATCAACAACACGGGCATCAACCCGGTGTACGGCGCGCTGATGGACGCCGACCTGGATGCGGTGCGCAAGATCTTCGACGTGAATGTGGTTGCGGCGCTCGGCTACATCCAGGAGGCGTACAAGGCGTGGATGGGTGAACACGGCGGCGCGATCGTCAACGTCGCCAGCGTCGCGGGCATCCGATCCAGCGGAGTCATCGCCGCCTACGGTGCGTCCAAGGCCGCGCTGATCCATCTCACCAACGAACTGGCCTGGCAGCTCGGGCCGAAGATCCGGGTGAACGCGGTCGCGCCGGGCGTGATCAAGACGAAGTTCGCCGATGCGCTGTACTCCGCCGACGAAGAACGGGCGGCGAGCGTCTACCCGATGAAGCGGCTCGGTACGCCCGAGGATGTGGCGCAGTTGATCGGGTTCCTGGTCTCCGACGAGGCGGCGTGGATCACCGGGGAGACGGTCCGGGTGGACGGCGGGCTGCTGTCGACCGGCGGGATCTGAGCGATCGTCACGCACGCTGACGGCGCGTGGCAGTGCCGGGCCGCCGAGCGGCGTGGGCGCACCGTGTTCAGACATCGGCAGGCCGAGCGCACGGCGGTATGCGATGACTGTTGACGTCATCGTCTGCGGTGTCGGCCCGGCAGGGCGCGCGCTCGCGCATCGCAGCCTTGTGCGCGGCGTGACGGTGGCCGTGGTGGATCCGGCACCGGATCGGGCGTGGCAGGCGACCTATGCGGCCTGGGCGGATGAATTGCCCGAATGGATCGCGCCTTCGGCGGTAGCCGCCACGGTGGCACAGCCGACGGCATGGGGAACGCTGGCGCATCGGATCGACCGGCCGTATGTCGTGTTCGACACCGAGCGGCTGCGGACCTCGCTCGAGTTGACCGGCGCCGAGATCGTCGTCGGCCGAGCAGCGAGCTGTACGCCGGACACGGTCTCGCTGGCGGATGGACGAGTGCTGACCGCTCGGCGAGTCATCGATGCGCGTGGCGTCGGCCGATCCCCCGCACGTGCCGAACAGACGGCATACGGGGTCGTGCTCGACGCACAGCGATGTGCAGGCCTCGAACCACTCTTCATGGACTGGCGAGCGGACAACGGAGCGCCCGCGGCCGCACCACGGTCGTTCCTCTACGCGGTCCCGCTCGGCGACGGCACCATGCTGCTCGAGGAAACCTGCCTGGTCGGCAGGCCCGCGCTCGACGGCACTGTGCTGCGCGACCGGCTCCATCATCGATTGCGTTCCCATGGAATCGAACTCACCGGCGACGAATCCGTCGAACGCGTCCGCTTCCCGGTCGAAGGCGGACGGCCGGGACCGCATACCTTCGGCACAGCAGGCGGCTTCGCCCATCCGGCCACCGGCTACAGCGTCGCCGCGTCGCTGGCGGCGGCCGACACAGTCGCGGCAGGCGAGTCGGCCTGGCCCGCCTCGGCCCGCGCAGTGCATCGGCTCCGGGCCGCGGGCCTGCGCGCACTGCTTGCCTTGCCGCCCGCCGACCTCCCGCTGTTCTTCGACGCCTTCTTCACCATGCCGACGGCCGCTCAACGCGCCTACCTGTCGGAACGCGCCGACCTCGGCGGCACCGTGACCGCCATGCGGACGCTGTTCACCGCACTACCGGGCCCGCTGCGGCGGCGCGTCGCGCTCGCGACACTCGGGATGCCGATTCGCTCGCGTATTCGAATGGGTTCCGCCATCATGGACTTATGCGATCGATCTGGAAGGGCTCGATAGCATTCGGGCTGGTTAACGTCCCGGTCAAGGTCTATACGGCGACCGAGGACCACGACATCCGATTCCATCAGGTGCACGCCAAGGATGGAGGTCGGATCAAATACGACCGTGTCTGCACGGTGTGCGGCAAGTCCGTGCAGTACGCCGACATCGACAAGGCGTACGAGTCCCCCGAGGGCGACAAGGTCATCCTGACCGACGAGGACTTCGCCAAACTGCCCGCCGCCGAGAAGCACGAGATCCCGGTGCTGCAATTCGTGCCGTCGGAACAGATCGACCCGATCCTGTTCGACAAGAGCTACTACCTCGAGCCCGACTCCAGCACACCGAAGGCGTATGTGCTGCTGGCGACGACATTGGAGCGCATCGACCGGACCGCGCTCGTGCACTTCACCCTCCGGCAGAAGACCCGGCTCGCCGCGCTGCGCGTGCGCGACGGCATGTTGGTGTTGCAGACGCTGCTGTGGCCCGACGAGGTGCGTGCGGTCGAGTTCGAATCCCTGGACGGGGTCGCCGAACCCAAGTCGCAGGAAATCAAGATGGCCGAGACGCTGGTCGAGACCATGTCCGACGATTTCGACCCGGACCAGTACACCGACGAATACCAGATCGAGCTGAAGCGACTGCTCGACGAGGCCATCGCCAGCGGCACCGGCAAGGTGCCCGAGCAGCCGGAGGCCGCGCCCGCCGAGATGGACGCCGAGGTAGTCGACCTGGTCGCCGCCCTGCAGCGCAGCTTGGAGGCGAGCGGACGCCGCGCGGCGGGCAGCGCCGACGACAACGGCAAGGCCGCACCCGCGAAGAAGGCGACGGCGAAGAAGACGGCCGCCAAGAAGACCGCTGAGAAACCGGCAAAGAAGGCCGCGAAGAAGACGGCTGCCCGCAAGGGCGCGTGAGGGCCGAAGGGCATCCCACTGGCAAACTGTTCCGCATGGAATCTGCCATAGTGATCGTCCCGATGGGTCTCGGCCACCTGCGTCAGGTCCTCGATCTCGGTCACGAAGTCTTCGACGTCAACACCAAGCCGTACACCTCGTGGTCGCTGACGTCGGTGGCAGAACACCTGGACAGCCCGGACAACGCGTGCTGGGTCGCCCTCGATTCCGACCGGGTGGTCGGTTTTGTGCTCGGGTCCATGGAGTTCGAGAACCGCGACGACTGGGCCTACCTCGAATGGATCGCCGTCGCCCCCGACATGCAGGGCCACGGCATCGCCCGGCGGCTGGTGGATGTGTGCTCCGAGGCGTTGTTCGCGCGGGGTGCGCGGCGCATCGTCACCGATGTCGAGGACCGCAACGCGGCCTCGACCGCGCTGATGACGCGCAGCGGATTCACCCCCGCCGCCACCGTCACCCTGTTCGTCCGGCCGAATCCCGATGACCCCGAACCCGATTCGCAGCTCACCGCGGCCGCGATCGCGCCTGGCACCAAGCGGGCGCTGATCCGCCGTGGCCGCCTGGCGGGTGACAACCGCGCCACCCGATAGACGCACCCCTGCTGCTTTCCCGCACACGGTCCGGCGTGCCATTTCGTGTGCGGGAAATCAAAAATGGTGCGGCTGTGCGTTATTCGACCGCTGCGGCGCGACCCTGCTCGAAGAACTCCAGCAGGCTCGAGGTCGAATTCACGTCCTCGCGTGGGCGCAACGCACCGAACGAGGCGTTCCAGAAAGGGCCGGTGCGTGGCGTCCACGGGCCGACATACGCGTACGGCCCTGGGTGTCCGTCATCGCCGGGCGACGCACCGTAGTTCACCTCGCCGACCGCGATCGACAGATCGAAATGCTCCGGCCACAGCACCGGCGTGATGTCCGGCGCCAAACAGCGCAATGTCTTGTCCCCCAGCTCGAACCACGCGCCGATCTCCGCCGCGATCGTGGGATCCACCTCGATCGTTTCGTCGAGCGACACCCCGGTCGTGTCCTGGTACAACCCCTCCGGCGCCCCTGCGTCCAGCCCCGCGATCTTCGCGACATCCCGATAGGTGCCCTGCAGCGCCGTCCGCCCCTCGGCCCACACCAGTTCCCCGCCGACCACCGATACGCCCGATTTCACGCCCCCGAACCCGCCGTGCACCGCCCGCAGGCGAATAGTCCCGAACTGCCGGTACTGCGGCCCGGCAATCAACAATTCGGCCACCGCATGCAGTGCGTGCCGCGTCCGCCCATACGTCTTCTCGTCCACACCGGAATCATCTCCGGTGTGGACGCCACCCGCATCAGGTTTCAGCCGAACTAGTGTTCGCCCTCAGCAATCACGATCCCGAAGTGCGACACGATCGCATCGATGCTGCACTTCAAGCCCGAATAGCCTTGTTTCAAGCCCGACATGTCCTGCTTCACACCCGACATGTCCTGCGTCAGGCCCGACATGTCCTGCGTCAGGCCCGACATGTCCTGCGTCAGGCCCGACACGTCCTGCGTCAGGCCCGACATGTCCTGCGTCAGGCCCGACACGTCCTGCTTGAGGCCCGACACATCCTGCTTCACACCCGACATGTCCTGCGTCAGGCCCGACACATCCTGCTTCAAGCTCGACACGTCCTGCTTCAGGCCCGACACATCCTGCTTCAAGCTCGACACGTCCTGCGTCAGCCCCGACACATCCTGCTTCAGGCCCGAGATGTCACTCTTGACCGTCGCGAACTCCGCATGGACCTCTTGCTTGAACGTGCCTATGTCCAGCTTGATTTCGCGCACGTCTTCTTCGAGCTCACCGAACTTGGCCTCCGATTCCTTGCTCAACCACCAGAGATCGTTTTTGACCGTAAGCATTGCCCGGTGCGTCTGCTGCACCATGTCTCTGGTCTCGAGGATGGCGTCTTCGTACACACACCGATCCTCGTTCAGCCGCATGTACCTGGCCTCCAATCTGGTCACCCGAAGCTCGAGCGGCACCGTCACTGACATGTAGATCCCCCTAACTCTTGGGTTGGAAGACCGAGCGTAGAGCCACATGCCGCCAAGAACATTCGGAAAATCGGCGGCAAATCCGCTGTGCACCAACATGTCCGATTTGGGACGGTTCAAAACGATCGTTATCGAACCGTGATCCAGGTGACCGGCGTGTTCTCTGGTAATTTTCAAGCCCAGATGACGCCGACCCGAAGGGACGTTGCCGTGGAGTTTCGTGTTCCCCTCATCGACATCTCCGCCTACCGGGGCGGCACGGCCGACGAGCGCGCCGCCGTGGCGCGGCAGGTGGACGAAGCCGCGCGGACGGTCGGGTTCATGCAGATCAGGGGGCATGGGATCGAGCAGCATGTACTCGATGGGCTGGCGGCGGCACTCGACGGCTTCTTCGGGCTCGACCTCGAAGTCAAGAGGCAGTACCGGACGTCGCCGGAGGTGAATCGTGGGTATTCGCCGCCGAAGAGCGAGAATCTCAGCTTGAGTTTGGGCGCGCAGGCGGCGGCTCGAATGAACGACTATTTCGAGGCGTTCAATATCGGGATGCCCGCATCCAGTTATCCGGGGGTGCAGCTGCTTACCGAGGACTATCCCGAAAATATATGGCCCACTGCGGCTCCCGAGTTTCGGGACCCGGTGTGGAGGTACTTCACCGAGGCGGCCGAGGTGGTCCGAATACTCACGACGATCTTCGCGGATGCGCTCGACCTGCCGGTGGGATTCTTCGACCGATTCACCGACCACTCGTTGGATGTGTTGCGCATGAACAACTATGCGCTGCCACCGGGGACGGTCGACCTCGACGGCGAACTGCGCGGCATGGGCGAGCACACCGACTTCGGCATCGTCACCGTGCTGTGGGCTGATCAGGTGCCCGGCTTGCAGGTGCTCGACAAAGAGGGCCGCTGGCACGATGTGCAACCCGCCGACGACGCCCTGCTGATCAACTTCGGCGACCTGATGGCCCGCTGGACGAACGAGCGCTGGCTGTCCACA
This sequence comes from Nocardia sp. NPDC049149, assembly GCF_043197455.1. Taxonomy (NCBI): domain Bacteria; kingdom Bacillati; phylum Actinomycetota; class Actinomycetes; order Mycobacteriales; family Nocardiaceae; genus Nocardia; species Nocardia sp. NPDC049149. The sequence goes on along the minus strand of NZ_JBICTD010000006.1, from coordinate 554,079 downwards.
CTGCACCGGGTGGTGCCGCCGATCGTCGACGGCACCATCGAAAGACGGCGCAGCGCAGCCTTTTTCCACGACGGCAACACCGACGCCGTCATCGAGACGCTGCCGACCTGCGTCGGCGAGGGCAGCAAGTATCCGCCGATCACGGTCGCCGAACACGTCCGCGCCAAGCTGGCCGGTTCCCGTGCGCTGCAACCGAATGCGAATGCGACGCGGGAGGCCGCGCGGGCATACTCCGCGCGGCCCTAGCCCTACTTACGGAACTTGGCTTCCAATTCCGTTGCCGTGGCCTGCAAGTCGGCCGGGTCGTTGGTCTTGAAGATCCCCTCGTAGCCGGTTTCGGCGCGCACCGCCGCCTCGACCTCCGGATCGTGGTAGAGCTGTGCCAGTTTCTGCAACGTCGGGTTGTCCTTGTCCGCGGCACGGGCGGCGAAAATGTTGATGTACTGCTTCAGTTCCGGCCGCTCTGGATCATCGGTGTAGATGGTCTCGTTCTTGCCGAGGCCGGCGGGCCTGGCGAAAGTGTCGTCGACGAACGCCGCGTCGACGCTGTCCAGCGATTGCGCGGTCAGCGTCGGATCGATGGTGGTCAGTTTCACCCTGGAGGCGGCGGTGTCGACGTCCTGCAGGGTGGAATCCCAACTGGCTCCGCCCTTCAGCACGATCAGGCCGGCGGCGGCCAGGCTGAGCAGCGGACGCACTTGGTTGGCCGGGTTGTTGCTGAGCGTGATCTGACCGCCCTGCGGAATCTCGCTGACCGCCTTGTGTTTCCGCGAGTACAGCGTCAGCGGGAAGATCTCGGTCGCGCCGATCGGCACCAGGGTGTCGTTGTTGCGCGCGTTGTAGTTGGCCAGGTAGCGCACGTGCTGAAACTTGTTGAGATCCACCTGCTTCTGCGCCAGCGCGGGGTTGGGCTGGTTGTAGTCGGTGAAGTTGACGAACTCGACGGTGATGCCCTGCTCTGCGGCCTTCTTCTTGTAGACCGCCCAGTGCGGCAGGCTGAGATCGTTCACACCTATGCGGATCGCGTTGCCGTCGTGTTGTGCACCACAGGAAGTCGAGGCGATGGCCAAGGCGAACAGGATCGGTATCAGCAAAAGCCGAGGGATGGAGCGCATTGCGAGCAACTTAGACGCTCGTACCAATCCTGGGAAGGGTTTTGCTCACCACAATTCAAACCGTTGTCCGGGCGGTTGCCGGATCGCTTGGATTACCGGGTTCTAGTTCGACAAGCATTCGGGAGCACGAGTGAAATTCCATCGGGTACTGGCGATCCCGGTCCTGGTAGCCACCGCGGCCCTCACCCTTACGGCGTGCGGTGACGACAAGGCATCCTCCGACACGGTAGTGCGGATCGGCACCACCGACAAGGACAAAGCCTGGGACATCTTCGAACAGCGGGCCAAGGACAAGGGCATCACGCTGAAGATCACCAACTTCTCCGATTACAAGCAACCGAATCTCGCGTTGTCGCAGAAGCAGATCGACGTCAACCTGTTCCAGCACCTGCAGTTCCTCGGCGCCTACAACGTGGCCAACAACGACACGCTGACACCCATCGGCTCGACCTACATCGTGCCGCTCGGCCTGTACTCGAAGAAGCACAAGACGCTGGCCGACCTGCCGCAGGGCGCGGAGATCGCGATCCCGAACGACCCGACCAACCAGGCGCGCGCACTGTTCGTGCTGCAGGCGGCCGGGCTGCTGAAGCTGTCCTCGGACGTGAAGTCGCCCTCCCCTGCCGACATCGACAAGGGCGCGTCCAAGGTCCGGGTGACCACGGTCGACGCGGCGCAGACCGCGCTCTCGCTCGCCTCGGTCGACGGCTCGGTCATCAACAACACCTTCCTGGAGCGCTCCGGCATCGACCCCCAGTCGGCGCTGTACAAGGATGATCCGAAGAACCCCGCGGCCGAGCCGTACATCAACACGCTGGTGACCAGGGCCGAGGACAAGAACAATCCCAAGCTTCTGCAGCTGGTCGAACTGTGGCACGACCCCGAGGTGCAGAAGGCGCACAGCGAGGTCACCAAGGGCACGGCCGTCGAGGTCAAGCGCGGCGCACCGGAATTGGAGCAGATCCTGCAGCGGGTGCAGCAGACCATCCGCGACGGCAAGTGACGGACAAGCCGCCCGCGGTCGAGTTCCGTTCGGTCACCAAGGTTTTCGGTAAGGGCGCGCAGCGTCAGGTCGCGCTGGACGCCATCGATCTGCGGATCGAACACGGCGAGATCTTCGGCGTGATCGGCTATTCCGGCGCAGGCAAGAGCACGCTGGTCCGGCTGATCAATGCGCTGGAGAAGCCGACGAGCGGCACCATCGAGGTCTCCGGCACGCCTATCACCGGCGTGCGGGAGTCCCAGGTGCGGCGGCTGCGCCGCGATATCGGCATGGTGTTCCAGCAGTTCAACCTGTTCCGATCCCGCACGGCCGCAGGCAATATCGAGTATCCGCTCAAGGTGGCGGGCTGGAAGCGGGCCGAGCGCAAGGCACGGGTCGCGGAGCTGCTCGAGTTCGTCGGCCTGTCCGACAAGGCGCGCAGCTACCCCGATCAGCTCTCCGGCGGGCAGAAGCAGCGAGTCGGCATCGCCCGTGCGCTGGCGACCTCGCCGTCGCTGCTGCTGGCCGACGAGTCGACCTCGGCGCTCGACCCGGAGACCACCGGCGAGGTGCTTCGGCTGCTCAAGAAGGTCAACCGCGAGCTCGGCGTCACCATCGTGGTGATCACCCACGAGATGGACGTGATCCGCGCGGTGGCCGATCGGGTCGCGGTGCTCGCCGAGGGCAAGGTCGTCGAGCTCGCCGACACCTTCGCGGTGTTCGCGGCGCCGCAGGCGGCACCGACACAGTCGTTCGTCGCGACCGTGCTGCACAACCGGCCGTCCGAGGACGAACTGCGCAGGCTCGGTGAGCTGCACGGCGGCAGGCTGGTCACCGTCGACGTCGACGATCAGCGCGGCATCGGGGCGGCGCTGGCCACCGCGACCAACGCCGAGGTCCGGTTCGAGGTGGTGTACGGCGGGGTCAGCACCTTGCAGGACAAGACCTTCGGCAGCATCACCCTCGCCTTGCACGGCCCGGATGCGGCCGTCGACAAGGTGATCGACGAACTCGAGCGGCGCGATGCGGCGCTCGCCTCGACCGAACTCGGCTGAAAGGAGTACCGATGCAAGCGAATTGGGACACCCTCCGGCCGCTGCTGTACGAGGCGATCGGCACCACCATCTACCTGGTGCTGCTCACGTTCGTGGTGGGTGGACTTGTCGGGCTGTTCCTCGGCACCCTGCTCTACAGCACCCGCAAGGGCGGGCTGCTGGCGAACGCGCCGATCAACCTGCTGCTCAACGTGATCGTGAACGTGGTCAGGCCGATTCCGTTCATCATCCTGCTCGCGGCGCTCGGGCCGGTGACACTGAAGGTGGTCGGCACCACCATCGGCACCGAGGCGGCGGCATTCGTGATGATCGTCGCGGCGTCGTTCGGCATCGCCCGCATCGTGGAGCAGAACCTGGTGACGGTCGACCCCGGCGTGATCGAGGCGGCGCGCGCGGTCGGCGCCGGACCGTTGCGCATCATCCTGACGCTGCTGATCCCCGAGGCACTCGGTCCACTGGTGCTCGGCTACACGTTCGTGGTGATCGCCATCGTCGACATGTCCGCGATGGCGGGCACCGTCGGCGGCGGCGGGCTCGGCGATTTCGCACTGGTCCACGGCTATCAGCGGTTCAACTGGCAGGTCACGCTGGTGGCCACGCTCATCATCATCGCCGGCGTGCAGGGCATTCAGTTCTTCGGCAACTGGCTGGCCCGGAAGGTCCTGCGGCGCTGAAGGTCTGGCGAAGAACGAGGGGCGTACGCGCATCGCGCGTACGCCCCTCGTTCGTTATGCCGTGACTACGCAGGCGAGCACTGGGAGTCCAGGATCTCGGCGGTCATCGGCGCCGCGCTACCGAGGTTCGGGAACGGCGGCGCCAGCGGCCCGAGGGCAGCGATCGCGGCCCGCTCCGCCGCGCCCCGATCCCGACCGGTGCCGACGGCCCAGTGGCCGTCCGACTTGAGTGCGATGGCGCCGCAGCCGTCGGAGAAGCGCACCACGACCTGGCAGTCCCGGCTGCCGCATTCCTTGAGCGCGCGCTCATCCGAACCGGCGTAATCCGGGTAGTTCCACGACGATCCGGTGTCGCCATTGACGGTGTTCAAGGCCAACGAGCCGTAGTAGTGGCCGTCCGCATCCGGCTCGGCGTGTGCCGCGCCGGTCCCCGCTGCGACCATAGCGGCCGCGGCTGCCGCGACCATGCTCATGGCAGCCTTGCGAGATAGAGACATCGAGTTCCTCCCCGATATAAAGAGACAATTGCCGTCGAATCATCCCGCACCGTGCCCGCTTTGTCCAAGCCGGGACATCGGGTCTTGCAGGGCGAACCGTCCTGGGGCGCAGAGGATTTCGAAACAGACCACGCACATGACGGGTCCGGCGACCGGCCCGCGCGGCCCGGCCGCCGAAGCGGACAGCCCACGAGCGTCGCCGCAGGGACCGGAGTTAGGCTGTCGAACGAGAGAAAGGTCAACTTATGAAGCGAAACCTGAACTGTCCCTGCGGCGAGACCATCGTCGGAACCGACGAGGACGACCTGGTCGCGAAGACCCAAGCCCACTTGGCCGAGAACCACCCCGGCCACGAGTATTCGCGCGACGAGATCCTCTTCATCGCCTACTGAGCTCGCCCCGGCCCGCGGCCTGTCCGGCGCCGATCAGCTCGCGTTCTTGGTACACAGCGAGAGCACGACCTGAGCGGCGCGCGGCGACGCGCTGCCCAGATCCGGGAACGGCGGCGCGCTCTCGCCCAGCTTCTCGACCGCCAACCGCTCGGCCTCGGCCCGCGTCGGCGCCGACTCCGCGTTGAGCTGCCCGTCCGCGCCCCGCGCCACCGCCGCGCACCCGTTGGCGTACCGGAGAACGATCCGGCAGTCGTACACGGCGCAATCCTTGATGGCCCGCGCATCGGCCACCACCCACGACGGCTGATCCGTCGACCCGACCACCTTCCCGGTACCAGGCGACATCGCCACCGTCCCGTAGTAACTGGGCGCCGCCGCAGCAGACCCAGCACCCACCATGAGCGCGGCAGTAGACGTCAAAGCTGCACCAAACGCAGCAGTTCGCACGATCGACACGATTTCTCCCCAGTCAAAGAACCGAACGCGCCGATCATCTACGAGCCACCCCCGAATGTCCAGTATTCGCTTGCGCCACTGACCCTTTCACGCCCTACCTCGACGGCGACCAGAAGCTCCACTTGCCGGGAGATAGCGCATCGGCGTTGGCACGAGGTGCCCATCCGCGGGAGACAAATGGTGGTCAGCGACATTGACGGGAGTTTTAGGGTTGCCATCCAAGATCAACTAGCAACCGGAAGACTCCCGTCAACTTCTTCTAGATCGCTAGGACGGGTGCATCTCATCCACAGGGCTGGGTTGTGCACAGAGCGGGTGTTTGCACAGGTGGGCCAGCTATTGATGGGGGGTGCGACTCCAATACTTGCCCCATGAGAGCTCAGTTAAGAGTGCTGCGGGACAGTCAGTTCGGGGTATTCACCGCTGCACAGGCAGGGCTCGAGTACACGCGACAGGAGATGCGCACCCTAGTCCTCCACGGGGAATGGGTCCGCGTCTTCCGTGGCGTCTACCGCGAGGACGCCACCCTCCGACGCCTGCACTGCGTGTCGAAGCAGCGAGGCTGTCGATAGGACTGCCCGCTCTCGTCGCAGGGTATGACACGGCCGCCGAGCTACATGGCTTCTCAGTTGCCGACGGCGCGGCCACCCATGTATTCGGGGCGCCGCGGCGGCGGTCGGAACAGCTTGTCGTACACCAGGATCGGGTAGATCCGGCCGAGGTTGAGCTAGTCGACGAGACACTCTGCACCAATGCGGCGCGTACGGCTGTTGACCTGGCGCGCACAGTGAATCGGATGGACGCGCTGGCCACACTGGATGCCGCGGTCGGGCAAGGCCTTTCGGCGGAAGCACTCGTCGATGAGATCGAACGACACCATCGACGACGCGGGTTCCGGCAGGCGGCCGAATTGATCAGGCTGGCGGATGGCCGGGCCGAGTCCCCAATGGAGTCCCGTACCAGACTGCGATGCATTGATGCCGGGTTGCCCCACCCGGAACCGCAACTGGAGGTGTCCACTCCCGACGGATGCCGACGGCTCGACCTCGGTTGGCGACAGTGGCGCATCGGCCTCGAATACGAGAGCATCGCTTGGCATTCCGGTCCACACGCGGCAGCGCGAGACAGTGCGCGCCACAACGGCCTCACTACCCAAGGCTGGACGATCTTCTACGCCACAGCCCCCCTTGTTCTTCACTACCCACACCTCTTCACAGAGCCCATCCGGTCCGTGATCCATCGAGCGGCATCCCGCAATCTCTCGTGAACAGACCACGTACATACCCTCGCTCGGATCGAACAAAGTCGAGTAAGTGCAGACCCGTTGGCGTGAGCGTAGTAGTTGCGAACCTCCATCGGCGGGAGGGCAATTGTTGCCGTACATGCCAATACGCCACCGCGCGGAGAGATGGTTGCCGACCCATACCAGCTGCTGGCCCTATTCGGCGGGAGTGAAATGGTTGCCGAGCCGTTGACGGGAGTGAAATGGTTGCTACCCCGCATTGACGGGAGTCCAATGGTGGCAAGACGAGCCGAAACGCCCACCATAGGACTCCCGTCAACGTCCCAAGATCACTTCTGAAAGATCTTTGGACCGGACCACAGCCAAGCAACCCGGTCTGGAACAAGACAACGCGCACCTGACAGCGGAGGTCAGCCGGGTACGGCACCCGACGCCACCACGCTATCCAGTGCAAACCCCGAAACCGTCCCGCTCGCCAGGAAACCGTTCAACCCGCGGATAAAACCACCACCCCAAACGCAACACGCCCCAGCAAAACCCGCACCAACCCCAAAGCCGCGCCCGCCCGAAGCCGCGCCCGCCCGAGACCGCGCCCGCCCGAGACCGCGCCCGCCCGAGACCGCGCCCCACGGGGCGGGTTGGGCTGCGGTCGCGCCGCTTTGGGCTCGGCGAAGGCAAAGCTCCTTCGGGTCCACGGTCTCCTGACGAGTACGGCAGCCCAGGGTTTGCACCCGATTAGCGTGGTTGCTTCGTCTGCCGTACCCGGCTGACCTCCGCAGTCGATCACGCATTCTCTTGTCCCAGCCGGGTCACTTGGCTGTGCTCCCGTTTCGAGAACTTCAAGACCAAAGACGCCTCGGCTCTACGGTCTCCTGGCGAGTACGGCAATCCGGGGTATGCACTGGATTGGCGTGGTTGCTTCGTCTGCCGTACCCGGCTGACCTCCGCTGTCAGTCACGCGGCGTCTCGTCCCAGCCGGGTCACTTGGCTGTGGTCCCGTTTCGAGAGCTTTAAGTCAGAGACCTCGAAGCTTTTTATACGGTGAAGCCGAGGGCTCGGAGTTGTTCTCTGCCGTCTTCGGTGATCTTGTCGGGGCCCCAAGGCGGCATCCAGACCCAGTTGATTTTGAGGTCTTCTACCAGGCCGCTGCGGACTAGGGCGTTGCGGGACTGGTCTTCGATGACGTCGGTGAGGGGGCAGGCCGCGGACGTCAAGGTCATGTCGAGGATTGCGACCTCGTCTTGGACGGCGAGGCCGTAGACCAGGCCGAGGTCGACCACGTTGATGCCGAGTTCGGGGTCGACGACGTCACGCATCGCCTCTTCGAGATCCTCGAGGCGCTTGATCTCCTCCTCGGTCAGCTCGACCGACGCGGCGCCGTCAACGGAGGCCGCGGCATCGATCTGCTCGGGGGCCTCGGTGGTCGGTGTTTCACTCATGACTGCTTCTCCCCGTTTCCCATGGGACGCTTTGCTTCCTCCGCTGCGGTTACCCGCAGTACCGCGTCCTTGAACGCGAGCCAGCCGAGCAACGCGCATTTGACCCGAGCCGGGTACTTCGAGACGCCGGCGAGCGCGATGCCGTCGCCGATCATTTCTTCGTCGCCTTCGATGGTGCCGCGGCTGGAGACCATCTCACTGTACGAGTCGACCACCTTCAGCGCCTGCTGCACGGGCAGGCCGATCACCTGGTCGGTGAGGATGGAGGTGGCGGCCTGGCTGATCGAGCAGCCCTGCCCGTCGTAGGAGACGTCGGCGACATCACCGTTGTCGTCGAGCTGGACGCGCAGGGTCACCTCGTCACCGCAGGTGGGGTTCACGTGGTGCACTTCGGCACCGAACGGCTCCCGCAGCCCGCGGTGATGCGGGTGCTTGTAGTGGTCCAGGATCACTTCCTGGTACATCTGCTCCATGCGCATGTTCTATGCAACCCCGAAGAAGGTCTGAGCCTTCCGCACCGCGGCAACCAGTGCGTCCACCTCGTCGAGTGTGTTGTAGGCGGCGAAGGAGGCACGCACGGCCGCGGGCACACCCATCCGGCGCAGCAGCGGCCACGCGCAGAAGTGCCCGACTCGGACGGCGACACCCTCGTCGTCGAGGATCTGGCCGACATCGTGGGCGTGGATGCCGTCCACCACGAACGACACCGCACCGCCGCGATCGATGTTCTCCGTCGGTCCGACGATCCGCACGCCGTCGATGGCACCGAGCCCGGCGAGCGCCGCGGACACCAACGAATGCTCGTGCGCCGCAACAGCGTCCATGTCCAAAGCTTCGAGATACCGCACGGCGGCACCCAATCCGACCACCTGCGAGGTCATCGGCACGCCTGCCTCGAACCGCTGCGGCGGCGGCGCGTAGGTGCTGCCCTCCATCGTCACGGTCTCGATCATCGAGCCGCCGGTAATGAACGGCGGAGTCTCCTCGAGCAGCGCGCGGCGCCCGTACAGCACACCGACACCGGAGGGACCGAACATCTTGTGCCCGGAGAACGCGGCGAAGTCCACGCCGAGGGCACGGAAGTCGACCGGCATGTGCGGCACCGACTGGCACGCGTCGAGCACCGTCAGCGCGCCGACCGCCTTTGCGCGGCGGACCAATTCGGCGACATCGGTGATCGCACCGGTCACGTTGGACTGGTGAGTGAACGCGACAACCTTGGTGGCAGGCGACAATTCGAGCGAATCGAGATCGATGCGACCGTCGTCGGTGACGCCGTACCACTTCACCGTCGCGCCGGTCCGGCGCGCAAGCTCCTGCCACGGAACGAGATTCGCGTGGTGCTCGATCTCGGTGATCACGATCTCGTCGCCGGGACCGACGCGGTACGGGAACCGGTCGTCGGCGAACGAGAAGGTCACCAGGTTCAGCGATTCGGTCGCGTTCTTGGTGAACACGATCTCACCGGCGTCGACCCCGACGAACCGGCCGATGTCGGCGCGGGCGGCCTCGTAGGCGTCGGTCGCCTCCTCGGCCAGCTGATGCGCGCCTCGGTGCACCGCCGCGTTGCTCTCGGTCAGGAACCGACGTTCCGCGTCGAGCACGGCGAGCGGCCGCTGCGAAGTCGCGCCGGAGTCCAGGTACACCAACGGTTTCCCGTCCCGAACCGTGCGGCTCAGGATCGGGAAGTCGGCCCGCACGCGGGCCACGTCGAGTGTGTGGACGGTGGCGGTCATATCACGCTCCCGCGGTAGCTGTCTGAGTGAAACGGACGTAGCCGTTGGCGTCGAGTTCGTCGGCCAGCTCCGAGCCGCCCTCGGCGACGATGCGACCGCCGACGAAAACGTGCACGAATTCCGGCTGGATGTAGCGCAGGATCCGGGTGTAGTGCGTAATCAGCAGCACGCCACCGTTTTCGCGCTCCTTGTAGCGGTTCACACCCTCGGAGACGATGCGTAGCGCGTCGACGTCGAGACCCGAGTCGGTCTCATCCAGGATCGCGATCTTCGGCTTCAGCAGGCCGAGCTGCAGGATCTCGTGCCGCTTCTTCTCGCCACCGGAGAAGCCTTCGTTGACGTTGCGCTCGGCGAAGGCAGGGTCGATTTCCAGCTCGGCCATCGACTCCTTGACTTCCTTGACCCAGTGCCGCAGCTTGGGCGCCTCACCGCGCACGGCGGTGGCGGCGGTACGCAGGAAGTTCGACGTGGAAACGCCGGGCACCTCGACCGGGTACTGCATGGCGAGGAACAGGCCTGCCCGCGCGCGCTCGTCGACGGACATCGCGAGGACGTCCTCACCGTCGAGGGTGATCGAGCCGGAGGTCACCGTGTACTTGGGGTGGCCCGCGATCGCGTACGACAGCGTCGACTTGCCCGAGCCGTTCGGACCCATGATGGCGTGCGTCTCACCGGAATTGATGGTGAGGTTCACGCCCTTCAGGATCTTGATGGGCTCGCCGGACTCGTCCGGGTTGGCAACCTCGACGTGCAGGTCCTTGATTTCCAGGGTGGTCATCGAATTCGAGTTCCTTTGTGGGGGTGTACGTTCGGGTTCAGACGCCGACAGCGGCGAGTTCGGCTTCGATGGCCGACTCGAGCCGCTCCCGGATCTCGGGGACCGCGATCTTCTGGATGATCTCCTGGAAGAAGCCGCGCACGACCAGGCGTCGCGCCACCTCTTCCGGAATGCCGCGAGCGCGCAGGTAGAACAGCTGCTCGTCGTCGAAACGTCCGGTCGCCGAGGCGTGTCCGGCACCGGCGATCTCACCGGTCTCGATCTCGAGGTTCGGCACCGAGTCGGCACGGGCGCCGTCGGTGAGCACCAGGTTGCGGTTCACCTCGAAGGTGTCGGTGCCTTCGGCGGCCGCGCGGATCAGCACATCGCCGACCCACACCGTCCGCGCATCACCCTTCGGCGAGCTCGGATCTCCTTGCAGCGCACCCTTGTACAACACGTTCGACTTGCAGTTCGGCTGCGAGTGGTCGACGAGCAACCGCTGCTCGAAATGCTGACCGGCATCGGCGAAGTAGAGGCCGAGCAGTTCCGCGTCGCCGCCGGGGCCCGCGTAGCGCACGGTTCCGGTGAGGCGAACCAGCTCGCCGCCGAGCGTGACGGCGATGTGCCGCAGCGTGGCGTCGCGGCCGAGCAGCGCGTGGTGCGCGGTGGCGTGCACGGCGTCGTCCGCCCAGTCCTGGACTGCGACGACGGTCAGCTTCGCGCTGTCACCGAGCACGAATTCCACGTTCTCGGCGTAAGTTCCGCTGCCGCGCAGGTCGATGACCACGGTGGCGGTGGCGAAGTTGCCGAGCCGAATCTGCAAGTGGCCGTAGGCCGTTTTGCCTTCACCCGGGCCGGTGACGGTGACGACGACCGGTTCGGCGACCTCGGTCTCCTTGGCGACCGACACCACGGTGGCCTGCTCGAAGCCCGAGTACGCCTGCGCCGCAACCCGATCCGCGGGCGTGCCGGCCGCACCGAGTCGCGCGTCGTCGCGACCGACGGTCTCCACCTGGATACCGTCGACCTGACTGACCTCGACCCTCGCCTGGCCGTCACGCACGGCAGTGCCGTCGTGCAGCCCACGCAACCGGCGCAGCGGGGTGAACCGCCACTCCTCGTCGCGACCGGACGGAATCTCGAAGGCGTTCACATCGAACGAAGTGAAGACCTCGCCCTTGTTGATCGCGGCTCCGGCGCCCGGGTTCTGAATCGGCTTCGAAGGGTTCTCGCCTTCGACCGCGCCAATGACACCTGTCGCCATCAGCCGACGGCTCCTTCCATCTGCAGCTCGATGAGCCGGTTCAGTTCCAACGCGTATTCCATCGGCAGTTCCTTGGCGATGGGCTCGACGAAGCCGCGCACCACCATCGCCATCGCCTCGTCCTCGGTCATGCCGCGGCTCATCAGGTAGAACAGCTGGTCCTCGGAGACCTTCGAGACGGTCGCCTCGTGGCCCATCGTCACGTCGTCCTCGCGGATGTCGACGTACGGGTAGGTGTCCGAGCGGCTGATTGTATCGACAAGCAGCGCATCGCATTTCACCGTCGACTTGGAGCCGTACGCGCCCTTGTTCACCTGGACGAGGCCGCGGTAGGAGGCCCGGCCGCCGCCGCGCGCCACCGACTTGCTGATGATGTTCGACGAGGTGTGCGGCGCCAGGTGCAGCATCTTGGCGCCGGTGTCCTGGTGCTGGCCCTCGCCGGCGAACGCCACCGAGAGCACCTCACCGCGGGCGTACTCGCCGGTCATCCAGACCGCCGGGTACTTCATGGTGACCTTGGAGCCGATGTTGCCGTCGACCCATTCCATGGTCGCGCCCGCCTCGGCCTTGGCCCGCTTGGTGACCAGGTTGTAGACGTTGTTCGACCAGTTCTGGATCGTGGTGTAGCGGCAGCGGCCGCCCTTCTTCACGATGATCTCGACGACCGCGGAGTGCAGCGAGTCCGACTTGTAGATCGGCGCGGTGCAGCCCTCGACGTAGTGCACGTAGGCGTTCTCGTCGACGATGATCAGCGTCCGCTCGAACTGGCCCATGTTCTCGGTGTTGATCCGGAAGTAGGCCTGCAGCGGGATGTCGACGTGCACGCCGGGCGGCACGTAGATGAACGAGCCACCGGACCACACCGCGGTGTTCAGCGCGGAGAACTTGTTGTCGCCCGCGGGGATCACCGAGCCGAAGTACTCCTGGAAGATCTCCGGGTGCTCCTTCAACGCCGTGTCGGTGTCGAGGAAGATGACGCCCTGCTTCTCGAGGTCCTCGCGGATCGAGTGGTAGACGACCTCGGACTCGTACTGCGCGGCGACACCGGAGACCAGGCGCTGCTTCTCCGCTTCCGGGATGCCGAGCTTGTCGTAGGTGTTCTTGATGTCCTCGGGCAGGTCGTCCCAGGTGGCGGCCTGCTTCTCGCTGGAACGCACGAAGTACTTGATGTTGTCGAAGTCGATGCCGTCGAGGTTGGAGCCCCAGTTCGGCATGGGCTTGCGGTCGAAGATGCGCAGCGCCTTCAGCCGGATGTCGAGCATCCAGTCGGGTTCGCTCTTCTTGGCCGAGATATCGCGAACAACCGCCTCGGACAGGCCTCGTTGCGCGCTCGCTCCGGCCACGTCCGAATCGGCCCAGCCGTAACCGTATTTGCCCAGGGACGCGATGGTCTCTTCCTGGGTGAGCGGTTGCACCTGGTCGGTGGTTGTCGTCATTCGGCACTCCTTCCGGAGTCGTTCGTTCGTACCGCGGCGGGCTGTGCCGCGGTTTGTGGTGAAGTTTTGGTAATCGGCAGTACGAGCAGCGGCACGTGCGTCGTGCACGCGCAATCGCCGTTGGCGATCGTGGCCAGCCGCTGCACGTGGGTGCCGAGCAGGTCACGGAACGCCTCGAGTTCCGCCTGGCACAACTGCGGGAATTCCTCCGCGACGTGCGCGACCGGGCAGTGGTGCTGGCAGATCTGCACGCCTGTCCCCACCTTGCGGGTGGAGGCGGCGAAACCGGCTTCGGTGAACGCCTCCGCGATCTCCTCGGCCTTGGCCTCGGTCTGCTGCGGGGTGTGTTCCTCGACCGGAACGATCCCGGCCACGATAGTCCTGGCTCGTTTGCGCGCGAACTCGGCGATGGCTTGTTCGCCGCCGATCTCGCCGAGCTGGCGGATCGCCGCACCGGCCAGGTCGTCGTAGGCGTGGCCCAATTGGCCGCGGCCCGCGGCCGTGAGCTGGTATTGCTTGGCCGGACGCCCGCGACCCTTCTGCTGCCACGGCGCGGATCTGCTCGCCCTGGCCTGACCGGAGTCGATGAGCGCATCGAGGTGGCGTCGCACCCCGGCGGGCGCGAGGCCGAGCGTGGTTCCGATGGCGGTCGCGGTGATCGGGCCTTCTTCCAGCAGCAGCTGGACGATGGCGGCGCGGGTATGCCCTTCGGCGACCGCACCCTGGGCAGCGGACGACGCGGCACTGGTCCGGCGACCAGCTCCCTCATCGTTGTTCCGCAAACCCACGGTTTTCACAACATCAGTGTGGCTTAATTCGTTCCCGAAATCTAATAAGGGTGCCCTGACTTCAGACCACTCATGACCTGCATAGACCCCTGATCACGGACCACCCGTCACGAAATCCGAGGTGCCGCACGGTGATGCGGAAATTGTCCGGTGCGCATCGCACCGAGTGCGTTACGTCACATGGGGTCGCCCGACCGCCTTCGCTGGGTGCTCAGCGGGTGGCGACCAGCTTGATCGGCGTCTCCAGCAGCGCGTCGACGGCCTCGTCCCAGGTTGCTGTGCGCGTGGTGACCAGCGACGGATCGAAGCGGCCCTCGGCAACCAGATCGAGCACGACGGGGATCGCGGGGCGGGCGTGCGCGCGACCGGTGTGGAACGTGCAGCAGCGGGTGTACATGTCGAAGATCGGCAGCGGCACCTCGCCGAGCTGGACGCTGACGCTGGTGGCGACGCCGTCGTAGTCGGTGGCGTCGATCGCGGCGCGCAAAGCCTTTGCGCCACCGGCGGATTCGACGGTGATCGGGAATCGGCCGACGCGGGTGTCGCGTGCCCCCTCGATCGCTTCGGCGCCGAGGGACCTGGCGATCTCCAATCGCTCGACGGAGTCGTCCAGGTAGACCACCCGGGCAGCACCAAGCGCAACGGCAAGCCCCGCCGCGTAAAGCCCGATCGAGGGCGCCGCCGGGCCGCCGATCACCAGCACCTCGGCGCCAGGGTTGTCGGCGAGCTGCGGGCCGACGGCGCGATACCCGTCGGGGATGTTGTCGCTGGCACTGGCGACGGCGACCGGGTCGACACCGGCGGGCAGCGGCACCAGCATGGCGTCGGCGTGCGGGATCAGCACGAGATCGGCCCAGAGCCCGCCCCAGTCGAGCCCGCCGAGCTGACCGAGCCCGAAGCTGGACAGCCGAGGGTGGCTCGTGCAGTTGCCGGTGCGGCCACGCAGGCAGGCACGGCAAGTGCCGCAAGAGATTTGGAACGGGACAACGACGCGATCCCCGACCGCGACGGTGCGCACATCGTCCCCGACCGCGACCACTTCGGCGACGCCCTCGTGCCCGAACGGATACGGGCCTGGCAGCGGGAACTGGCCGCGCAGGACCGCAGGATCGATATCGCAGGTGGCCAGGGCGATCGGGCGGACCAGCGCCTGATTCGGCCCGGTCAGCTCGGGTTCGGGGTGTTCTTCCCAGCGCATTTCGCCGGGGCCGGTCAACATCAGACGCTGCATGATCCGATTCTCAGTAGAACGGTCTTTCTAGTCAAGGGTTACGCGTGAATCGCGTTGGTCGAGAACCACATCCGGAATATTTTCGGCAGCACCCTCGGCCGCTGCCGCGATCACCCGCGCCTCGACGTCGGCCGATTCGACCTCCGGCATGCCCGTATCGACATCCGACGAGCCGGTGCCCGAAGGCCCGCCCTCCCCGGCAACCACCGGGACCTGAGCCTGACTCGCCGCGGCGAACGTCACCCTGATCAGCCGCTCCATCGCCCGAGCCACCGTGTGCAACGGCTCCTCGGAGCGCCGCACCCTGGCCAACAGGGTCGCGCCCTCGTAAGCGGCGACCACCGTCGTTGCCAACTCCCCCGCCTCCTGCCCGGACAACCCCAACTCGGCGAGCAACCCGCCGAACGCCTGCTCCATCGCGTCGAACGCCGTGCCGCACGCCGCCCGAACCGCCTCGACATCGCTGCCGCCGTCCAGACCCGGGGTGCCGATCGGGCAGCCGTCGGCCCAATCCGAGTGCGCGAGCTTGGCGACCATGAACTCGAACAGGGTGTTCGTCGTCGCGAACACGTCCGTCGGCGCCTGCCGGATCATCCGCCCGCACAGCACGCCGGTTCCGGTGATCGCCGCGACCGCGATCTCCTCCTTGCCGCCCGGAAAGTGGTGGTAGATAGACCCATACGGCAATCCGGCGGCCTCGCTCAGCGCTTTCAAACCGAATCCGTGATACCCGTGCCGCGCGAGCAACTCGCACGCGGCGACCTCGATCCGTCGCCTGGACTCCGAAACCATGTGTTGATTGTGCCCCCGTCGATGGCGCTGCCGATCGGAACGAGCAGGCCCGTAGACAGGCTGTGGGCGGACTCGCGCGGGCAATGCCGATTACGCTTCGTCTCGTGGCGGTACTGGAAGGCGCGCGGCGCACAACACTGGCATTCGGGCGCCGGGCACTCGGTTTGGACGTGCCTGCCGCCGATCACACGATCGCGGTGTTGCACAGAGACGAATCCGAGGTGCCGGGCCTCGACCGCAAGGAGCTGGCCCAACTCCACTGGATTCGCCTGATGGGCGCCACCGGGACGGTGCTGATGGCGATCAGCGCGCTCGGCATCGGCGCGCAGCCGGTGCACCAGAATCCGACCTCCGGCGTCCGGGTGCTCGGCATCTTCGCGCGCGCACACACGGGGTCGCTCGCCATGTGCATGGTCGGCACCGTCATCGTCGTGCTCGCCTGGCTGTTGCTCGGCCGCTTCACCATCGGCCGGATCGGCGGCTCGCCGCTGCACCGGCTCACCCGATCCCAGCTCGATCGCACGCTGCTGCTCTGGATCATCCCGCTCAGCGTCGCGCCGCCGTTGTTCAGCAACGACGTGTATTCCTATCTGGCACAAAGCGAAATCGCGGCGCGCGGGATCGACCCGTATCAAGAGGGTCCGGTCGACGGGCTCGGCATCGACAATGTGCTGACCAACAACGTGCCGACCATCTGGCAGAAGACGCCTGCGCCGTACGGTCCGCTGTTCCTCTGGATCGGTCGCGGCATCGCCGAACTCACCGGCGACAACATCGTTCTCGGCATCTGGGTGCACCGGTTGCTCGCGCTGGCCGGCGTCGCGCTGATCGTCTGGGCGCTGCCGCGCCTTTCGGTGCGCTGCGGCGTCGCGCCGGTCACCGCGCTGTGGCTCGGTGCGGCGAATCCGCTGGTGCTCTTCCATCTGATCGGCGGCGTGCACAACGACGCGCTGATGCTCGGACTGATGCTGGCGGGCCTGGAGTTCTGCCTGCGGGCCATCGAGGACACTCACCCGTTCGACGGACGGGCCTATGCCTGGATGTTCGGCGGAGCCGTCGTCATCACGCTCGGCTGTTTGGTCAAGGCCACCGCGATCATCGCGCTCGGTTTCGTCGGCATGGCATTGGCACGGCGGTGGGGCCTGTCCCTGCGCAACGTCGCCATCTCCGCCGCCATGCTCGGCGGAATCGCCTTGGTCACCATACTTTTCGTCAGTTCGGCGAGTGGGCTCGGCTTCGGCTGGCTCTTCACCATCAACACGGCCAATGCGGTGCGCAGCTGGTTGTCGCTGCCGACGGTGATCGGCATCATCACCGGGTTCGGCGGGGTGCTGCTCGGGCTCGGTGATCACACCACCGCGCTGCTGTTCATCACGCGCCCGATCGCGGCGGTTGCCGCGGGATTCGTGACGCTGCGGATGTTGATGGCAACCAGCATGGGGCGGCTGCATCCGGTCGGCGCGCTCGGCGTCGCGTTCGGTGCGATCGTCTTGTTCTTCCCGGTGGTGCAGCCTTGGTATCTGCTCTGGGCGATCGTGCCGCTGGCCGCATGGGCGACCCAGCCGGTGTTCCGTATCCCCGCGATCAGTTTCTCGG
This sequence comes from Nocardia sp. NPDC049149, assembly GCF_043197455.1. Classification (NCBI taxonomy): domain Bacteria; kingdom Bacillati; phylum Actinomycetota; class Actinomycetes; order Mycobacteriales; family Nocardiaceae; genus Nocardia; species Nocardia sp. NPDC049149. Next base: position 536,623 of record NZ_JBICTD010000006.1, on the reverse strand, counting down.
CGGTCGTCAGCCTCGTGGTGATGCCGCGCGGGGCCGAGTTCGAGGTGTTCCAGATCGTCGGCGCCGCGGTCGCGACCGTCATCGTGACGGTCCTGTTCATCGTGCTCACCAGGAACGTGCTGCCATGGCGTGCGCCGAAAACGCAGCCAACCGGCCAGGTTGTTGCGCACGGGGCAGCGGCCTGATGACTTCCGCCGATCCGATCGGCCCGTGGCGGATCGGTCCCCGGCAACGGGATCGGGCTGGGGTGTCGTCCCGGTCACATGGGGCAACCGCTTACGGTATTGCTTCGTGACTGCAGCCGCGGAACTCGCTGTCCGCATCGACGGCGTCGTCAAACGCTACGACGACATCAGCGCGGTCGACGGTGTGAGCTTCGAGGTGGAACGGGCGCAGGTGCTCGCGCTGCTCGGTCCGAACGGCGCGGGCAAGACCACGACCGTCGAGATGTGCGAGGGCTTCCTGTCCCCCGACGCCGGTTCGGTGCGGGTGCTCGGGCTCGACCCGGTGGCCGATTCGGAACGGCTGCGACCGCGCATCGGCGTGATGCTGCAGGGCGGCGGCGCCTACCCGGGCGCGCGGGCAGGCGAGATGCTCGATCTGGTCGCCTCCTATTCGGCCGACCCGCTTGATCCCGACTGGCTGCTGCGCACCCTCGGCCTGCAGGACAATCGCCGCACGCCGTACCGCAGGCTCTCCGGCGGCCAGCAACAGCGGCTCGCGTTGGCGTGCGCGCTGGTCGGCAAGCCGGAGATCGTCTTCCTCGACGAACCGACCGCGGGCCTGGACGCCCAGGCGCGGCTCATCGTGTGGGAGCTCATCGATGCGCTGCGCCGCGACGGGGTGACCGTCGTGCTCACCACGCATCTGATGGACGAGGCCGAGCAGCTCGCCGACCAGCTGGTGATCATCGATCACGGCCGGATCGTCGCCTCCGGCACCCCCGCCGAGGTGACCGCGCACGGCGCCGCCGGGCAGTTGCGGTTCTCCGCCCCACCGAAACTCGATCTCGACCTCCTGAAATCGGCGCTGCCGGAAGGTTTCTCGCCGCGCGAGACGAACCCGGGCACCTATCTGGTCGAGGGCGAGATCACCCCGCAGGTGCTCGCGACGGTGACCGCGTGGTGCGCGCGAGTGAACGTGCTCGCCACCGACATTCGGATCGACCAGCGCAGGCTCGAAGACGTCTTCCTGGAACTCACCGGACGGGACCTCCGCGGATGATGACGCAACCAGACCGGGCCACCAACCGCTTCGCGCCCGGCACCTTCACCCCCGACCCGCGGCCGAGCACGCGCACCGCGATGCTGTTCGCGCAGACCCGGCTCGAGCTGATCCTGTTGCTGCGCAACGGCGAACAGCTGCTGCTCACCATGTTCATTCCGATCACCCTGCTGGTCGGGCTCAGCCTGCTGCCGTTCGGCGATCTCGGCGACGACCGGGTGGACAAGATCGTGCCCGCGGTGATGATGGTCGCCGTCATGTCGACCGCGTTCACCGGCCAGGCCATCGCTGTCGGCTTCGATCGCCGCTACGGCGCGTTGAAGCGGCTCGGCGCCACCGCCCTGCCGCGCTGGGGCATCATCGCGGGCAAGAGCGCGGCGGTGCTGATCGTCGTTGTGCTGCAAGCGATCCTGCTCGGCGTCATCGGTGTCGTGCTCGGCTGGCGGCCCGACCTCGCCGGGCTCGCCATCGGCGCACTGGTGATCGCGCTCGGCACCGCGACGTTCGCGGCGATGGGCCTGCTGCTCGGCGGCACGCTGAAGGCGGAGATCGTGCTGGCGCTGGCGAACATCCTGTGGTTCGTCATGCTCGGCATCGCAAGCATCGTGTTCGCCACCGACGATCTGCCCGGCGCGGTGAATGTGCTTGCCCGGCTGGTGCCTTCGGGCGCGCTGGCGGTGACGCTCGAGGAGGCGATGCGCACCAGCATCGACTGGTTCGGCATTGCCGTGCTCGCGGTGTGGGGCCTGGTGTCCGGCGTGCTCGCCGCGCGCTTCTTCCGTTTCGAGTAGGGCACCCCGGTACCAACGACTTCCGTCTCGAGTAGCGGCACCCCGGTACCAACGACAGCGTGTAGTTGACCGTGCTCTAGCATCGTGCCGTGCTGTATCGGGCCTTCCTGCGACTCGTCGACAAGCTGCCGCTCCCCTCGCTGCGGGTGCAGCGGCTGACCGCGATCGTGGTGATCCTCACGCAGGCGGGCATCGCCGTGACCGGCGCCGTCGTCCGGGTCACCGCCTCCGGACTCGGCTGCCCGACCTGGCCGCAATGCTTCCCGGGCAGCTTCACCCCGATCGGCGTCTCCGAGGTGCCGGTGCTGCACCAGACCGTGGAATTCAGCAACCGGTTGCTGACTTTCGTGGTGTCGCTGTTCGCCGCGCTGATCGTGCTCGCCGTGACGCGCGCCCGGCGCCGCCGCACCGTGCTGGTCTACGCGTGGCTGATGCCGGGCGGCACGTTGTTGCAAGGCATCATCGGCGGCATCACCGTGCGCACCGGCCTGCTGTGGTGGACCGTTTCGGTGCACCTGCTCGCCTCGATGCTGATGGTGTGGCTGTCCGTGGTGCTCTACGCGAAGATCTGCGAACCAGATGACGGCGTCGACACGGTGCAGGCTCCAGCGCCGCTGCGCTGGCTCACCGTACTGAGCGGCGTCGCGCTGGCCGGCGTGCTGATCGCGGGCACGTTGGTCACCGCAGCCGGCCCGCATGCGGGCGACAAGAGCATCGAACGCCAGGTGGAACGGCTGCAGATCGAGATCGTCACGCTGGTCCACCTGCATTCGCAGCTGCTCGTCGGCTATCTCGCGTTGCTGGTCGGGTTGGCGTTCGGCCTGTTTGCGGTGGGCATCACCGCCGCGGTGCGCAAGCGCCTCTTCGTGCTGCTCGGCCTGGTTTGTACGCAGGCCCTGGTCGGCATCGTCCAATACTTCACCGATGTGCCTGCGGCATTGGTGGTGATCCACGTCGGTGGTGCCGCCGCGTGCACCGCAGCGACCGCTGCGCTGTGGGCGTCACTGCACAGCCGCGAACCGGTGACGGCCGCCGCAGCCGCCTGACACCACACTGTTCCCCTCCGCCGCACTGATTCTCCGGATTCACACCCCTTCTGCGGATCCGCACCCGCTGCGGGTGCCCAGAAACGGTGCGGATCCCGAGAATCAGTGCGGATCCGGTGGGCGGCTAGGGTGAGTGTCGAGGCGCCGGTTCATCCGCTGGATCGGTGGCGGCGGACCGTTCACCGAGACCGGGAGATCTCCGATGAGCACTACCAATTCCGAAACTGCTGTCGTCGAACCGTTTCCGCCGATCGAGCCCTACGACAAGGGCCTGCTCGACGTCGGCGACGGCAACCAGATCTATTGGGAGACCAGCGGCAACCCGGCGGGCAAGCCGGCACTCGTCGTGCACGGCGGTCCGGGCAGCGGCGGAACGCGCGGGGCGCGTAAGACTTTCGATCCCGCGATCTATCGGATCGTGCTGTTCGATCAGCGCGGCTGCGGCGAGAGCCTGCCGCACGCGTCGGATCCGGCGGTCGACCTGTCCTGCAACACCACCGAGCATCTCATCGCCGACATGGAGCGGCTGCGTACCCATCTCGGCATCGACAAGTGGCTGCTGTACGGCGGTTCTTGGGGGTCGACGCTGATCCTCGCCTATGCCGAACGGTTTCCCGAGCGGGTCTCCGAGATCGTGCTGGTCGGCGTCACGATGACGACGCTGGAGGAGACCGACTGGCTCTACAACGGCGTCGCCCGTTTCCTGCCGGAGCAGTGGGAGGCGTTTCGTGACGCACTGCCACCGGACGAGCGCGACGGCGATATCGTCCTCGCCTACAGCCGGGCGATCAACAGCCCGGACCCAGCGACCAGGACGGCGCTCATGCGCGCGTGGTGTGCCTGGGAGGACGCCGTCATCTCCCACGAATCTCTCGGCAGCCCAGGCCAATACAGCGCCAAGGACGATGCGGCCATGCTCGCGTTCGTCCGGATCTGCTCGCACTTCTTCGCCAACGCGGCCTGGCTCGCCGAGGACCAACTGCTCGACAACGCGGACAAGCTGGCAGGCATCCCCGGCGTCTTGATCCATGGCCGCCTCGATCTCAGCTCTCCGCTGTCCACCGCATGGGAGCTCATCAAGGCGTGGCCCGACGCCGAACTCCAGGTCATCGACGATTCCGGCCATACCGGCAGCCCGCAGATGCGTACGGCGGTCCTCGAAGCCGTCGCCCGCTTCGGCCACCGCTAGGGCTGGAGCGACGCGCGGACGAAACCGACCACGGCAGTGCGCACCCGGTCCTGGTCGAGGCCGTTGGCGTCCTTGCGAATCGCGGACAGGGTGGCGGACAACAGGACTGAGAGCAGCACCTCGCCGGTGAGCCTCGGGTCGAGAGTGGGATCTATGTACCCGAGGGCAATGCCCTTCTTGATCCGATTTGTGGCCTCGTCGCTGTAGACGCGCAGGTTCTCGATCGAACGCTCGGTGACACGGTCGTCGATCGACGTCGCCTCGATCAGCAGGAACGTCACCAAACCCGGTTCGTCCTCGACCAATTCGTAGCACTGATCGACGATCCGGCCGACGAGTGCACAGAATTCGTCGAGGGACTGCGGGCGCTGGCCTGCCATGACGCGGCCGAAGACCCGGTCGCGAATCAGCGCGAAATAGTGGTCGATGACGGCGTCGAGAATGTCGCGCTTGTTGTCGAAATAGTTGTAGAACGTGCCGTGGCTGACGCCTGCGCGGGCGACGATATCGGCGACGACGACAGACCGGTACCCCTTGTCGACGAACAGCTCGTAGGCCGAGAAGACCAGTTCCGCACGACGTTTCACACTGCGATCGGCCGCGCTCATCGCGCTGCTCCCGCCGCGGCGGGATCGCGTGGCCGCAACGCCTTTTCGAGGATCGTGAGCACTCCGGTGGCGGTCTGTTCGCGCTCCCGCGCCGAGTTTTCGCCGCGGATCTCCCGCAGCACTCCCGGCACCACCATCGCGAGCACCGCGTGCGCAATGACGTCGGAGTCGATGTCGGCGCGCAGCCAGCCCTCCTCGCTGCCGCGCCGAAGCTCGTGCGCCACAAAAGCACTCACGAGCAGTTCCATGCCGACCAGGCGATCGCTCAACTCCCGGTCGATCGCGCTCGCCTCCACATGGACCAGACGCAGGAACTCCGGCTCCTGCTCGAGCAACGCGTACAACCGGACGGTCGCCGCCCGGATCGCGGCAAGCAGCTCGGCAACCGAGGACGGGCGGCTGATCAAGGTGTGCGGCTCGAGCGCCGTGATGAGCTTCGCGGCACCGAAATCGACGACATGGTCCAGGATTTCGCGCTTGCTTGCGAAATACCGATACACCGTGCCCTGCCCGATGCCCGCATGCGCCGCCACATCGGCGATCGCCGTCGCCTCGTAGCCGCGCTCGACGAACACCGCGTAAGCCGACTCGATGATCTGCTGTCTGCGCCGTTCCGGCAGCCCTTCGAGCGGCGGCCTGCCGCGACGCGGCGCGCGGGGCTGGTCCGGCACGGCACTCCCTCTCGACACCGGGGCAAATAGCTCGTCAGCCTACCAACGCGCCATCACCGTCCAGGTGCCTCGCCCTTCGGGCCGTAGTCCGCGACCTGCCAACCGTCGCCGTGCTTCGCGACCGTCACCACCAGGATGTTCGGCACCGTCGCCGGATTCGGCTGCTGGATGTTCTGCGTCTTCTGGGTCGCGAACACGGTGACCGAATACTGGTCGTTGCCTTGCGCTTCCACCGTGGTGCCGAGCACCTGGCCGGTGGCGACCACCTGGGCCTCGGTCATGATCTTCGCCAAGGTGTCGTGCACCTCGTCGTAGCGCTTGCGCAGTGCGTCGGAAGCGTCGCGCTGCACACCGTCGAAGAAGGCGGGCAGGTTCTTGTGGTCGTAGGTCAGCGAGCGCGTCGTATAGTCCTTGGCCACCTCTGCGGCCTTGTCCCGGTCGGCGTTCTGCTGCCGCAGTGCGGCGAGATCGTCGGAGCTGGACTGCCAGGACAGGCCGAGTGCGATGGCGAGCACGGTCAGCAGCACCGCGATACCGCCGAACACGTATTCGAGCCCGCTGCGCCCGACTCCCGGCTCCTTCGTTGTGCCGGTCTCGGTTTCGCTCTGCGGCACCGGCTCGGCCACGGATTCGGTGGTCATGATGTCCTCGACTCTCTACTGGGGAACGGCGAGCGTGATGCGGGCGGTCCCGCTCTCCGGGAAGGTGGCCGACAGCAGGTCGATGATCGAACCCGCGTCCACCCGAACAGGTTTCAACGCACTGGTGGCGGGCTTCAGCACGGTGGCGATGTGCGAGAGGTCAGGGCCGAGCAGCGAGATGTACTGATCGATCTTCTGCACCAGCGGCCCGAGCGGCTCGTCCCAGACATGTTCGCCCGCATAGGAATAGCCCTGGAATCCTTCGATCAGGTGCACCACATCGGGCAATACGTTGGTGAAATCATCGGCCCAGTCACCGATTACCGGCCCGTACCCGTCGAAGTTCTCGCCGAGCTGCTGCCCGTTCACGTACAACCGGGTGATCGCGTCCCGCTTGTCGTGCAGCAGCTGGGCCGTCATGGTCAGCGTGTGGGTGAGGTTGGCGATCTCCTGCTCCCGCCCGGCATACCCCTGCGACAGGATGGCGGCGAGCTTCTCGATCTTCACCGGATCTATCTGGGAATTCAGCACATCCAGCTTGGCAAGCGCCTCGCTGACCGTGGTCGCGATCCGCACCTGGTGTGCCGGGACGACGCTGCCGTCGGCGAGATACGGACCCGCGGTGGTGGTCGGCCGGAAGTCGATGAACTGCTCGCCCGCCGCCGACAGGTTGCTGATGTACAGCTCACTACCCAGCGGGACCTGGTATTTCGCGTCCAGCTCGATCCGGACCGCGAGTCCGGTGCCGGTGGCGGTGATGGCGCGCACCTTCCCGATGCGCATGCCGCGCAGATCGACCTGCGAGGTCGGCATCAGCCCACCGGACGAATCCATCAGCACGGTAACGGTATTCGTGCTGCGGCGCGGGTCGATGTCGAGCACCCCGACCGCCAGGTACGCCGCGCACACCACCGTCATCACCAGGAGCAGCGCCAGCGAGACCGGACCGGAGAGCTTCATCGGACCATTCCTATCGACCGCAGCACCTGGATCATCTGGTCCGAGCGGGCCGCCGCGTCGGTGGCGACGACCTCCGGTGTCACCCGCTGCACCCGGATGTTCGGCGGCGCACTGAAAAACGGGATCAGCTTCTCGCGCAGCAGCCGGTTCATGGTGTCGACGTTCATCGGGATCGTGCTGTCGGATCGCGCGATGGTCAGCGCCGCCGGGGTGAGGATGCTGATGATGTCGTGGATGTCGCCGCGGATCGGCAACGCGAGATCGCCGACATACCTGGCCAATTCGCCGCCGTCGATGATCAGCTGGACCAGTCCGAACAGCACGTCGGACAGGCCCTCGGCGCGGCCCGGCCCGAGCGTGAGGGTGCGGTCGACGTTGGCCTTGTTGGCCTCCAGCGTGGTCGAAACGCTGGCCGCGGACGCCAGGATCCGATCCAGCTCGGCGCCGTGCGTCGACAGGTCGTGCAGCGCGTTGCGCCCGCCGGTCAGGATGCGGTCGAGGTCTTTCGGGTCGGTCGGGAAGGCCGCGTTGACGCTGGCGATGAGCTCCTGGAGCTCGCCGAAGCGCCCGCCGGTGACGATGTTCGACAGTGCGCGCAGGATGTCTTCCACGTTGGCCGCAGGCACGGTGTGCGCGCGGGTGATGACGTCGCCGTTCACCAGGAACGGTGGTCCTGCGTCGGGCGGCGCCTGCAGCGCGATGTGAATATCGCCGAGGATCGTGCTCTGCCGCAGCTCGGCGGTGGTCGACTTCGGCAGCCGCACATCGGATTTCAGATCGACGGTGGCGACGGCGGTGTCACCGACCAGCTCGATCCGGTCGAGCATGCCGACCTCGACGCCCTCGGCGATGACCTTCGCGCGGTCGGGCAGGTTGAGCACCGAACCGAATTCGATCCTGACCGAGAAGGTGTCCCCTGCTAGATACGTCCCTGGAATGGGCACGTCCGTCGCGCGCAGGCCGCAGCCGGTCAACAGCAGCGTCAGCGCGGCGAGCACCGGTATCAGCCGCTTCACGGCGCCCCCAGCGAGCCGAGAATCACCTGGACCAGGCCGGGTTGGCTGCCGTCCGCCGCCTCGTAGCGCGGCGGCCGGTAGTTCACCATGGCCGCACCCGTCGCCGGATCGAACACCGAGGCCAGCTTCCCGGACAGCGGCGGCAGCTGCGCGAGCAGATCGACAATGCTGCCCGCCAGCACGGCGTACCGGTGGACTTCCGGGATGATCCGGTCCAGGAACTCGAAGGACTGGTGGTCGTACTTGCCGACATTGCGGGCGATCACCGGCAGGAACTGCAGCGCGAGATCGACCGCTCGCGAGAGTTCGGTGGAGAATCCGTCGACCAGGGCGATGCCGTTCTTCAGGTTGTCGAGCAGCCGCTGCATATCGGGCCAGTTGGTGATGAACATGGTGGTGAGCTCGTCGAGGTTGTCGACGAGCCTGCGCAGCACCACATCCCGATCGGCCGGATCGCCGATCACCTGAGACAGCCGCTGCAGCAGGGAGTTCCACTGCGGGCCCGTGCCGTCCAGCGCCCGCACCGCGCCGCTGATCGTCTGGTCGAGCAGCGCGTCCGTCGGCGCACCCGGTGTCGGCGACTGCTGACCGCCGAGCAGGTCACCGGACAGCCGTCCGAGCGCGTCGAGCGCGTCGCTGATGCCGACCGGCGTCCTGGTGCGCGCCAGCGGAACGCACTGTGCGGTATCGAATTTCGGGCCGCCGGTATAGGTCTTGGTCAGCTCGACATGCCGATCGGTGACGATCGAGCTCGACATGGTCACCGCCTGCACGTCGGCGGGCAGATCGAGCTTCCCGTCGATGCGCATCGTCACCCGCATGCGATCGCCCAGTGCCTCGATGCGCGCGACCGTGCCGACCTCGACGCCGAGCATCGTGACGCTGTTGCCCTCGTAAAGGCCGACGGTGTCGGTGAATTCGGCGCACAGGCGCTGCTTGGCCGGTTGCACTCGGTCCACCACGCTCGCACCACTCACGCCGACCACCACCGCGACCGAGGCGAGCACCGCCGCGACGGCAACGACGACACCCGTTCTGCCCCAGAGCTTCATCAGCACGCCCTCCCCTCGTACGGAATGCACAGCGCCGGACCGCGCACCACGCTGGCGGAGTGGTCGACGGTCACCCCGTCGGGGCCGAGCATGGCCGAGATCTTCCCGATGAAGTCCTTGATCCCCGCGATCACCGTGTCGATCCGGCCCGGATCCTGGACGAGTTTGTTGAACAGCTGCTCGAATTCGGCCACCGACGGCTCGAGCGAGTCGCCGTAGGCCATGACCGGCCGGTGAATGATCACGAACAGCCGTCTCAGCAGCTCGAAGACTTGGACGATCTCCACGCGCCGCTCGCCGAGCACCACCGCGATCGTGCCGAGTTCGCGCACGAAGTCGGCGAGCACCGCGCGATCGGTCGCGATGGCGCCGATGTATTCGTCGGTCACCCGTAGCGCCGAATTCAGTTGTCCGGACCGCTCGGCCAGGACGCCGGTCAGGTCGTTGAAGTTGCCGATGATCGAGCGCACCGCGTCGGGCTGCCCGGCAAGCGCGGCGTTCACCTCGGCGATCGTGCCCCGCAGTGTGGTCGCGTCGACCTTGCTCAACACCGGAGTGGCGAGGTCGATGATGTCGGTCAGCTCGAAGGGTGTGGTGGTGCGTTCGCGCGGAATGTGCTTGCCGCCCAGCGCCTTGTCGCCGCGCGGCAGCAGCGTCAGATAGTGCCCGCCGATCGGTGTCAGCATCTTCACCTCCACCGCCGACTCGGCGCCGACATGCACATCACGGGCCACGCCGAACCGCACCTCGACGTGGTCGCCGACCAACTCCACCGAACGGACTTGGCCGACTTTGATGCCCGCGATCCGCACCTCGTCGCCGACCCGCGCGCCGCCGGAGGTGCGGAAGTCGGCCGTGTACGCCTGCTCCCCGAACGGCACCACGTACAGCACCGCGGCCGCAAGCAAACCGAGCACACTCACCAGCACCCCGGCTATCCCCCAGCGCAATTGGCGCCACGGCTCGGCTCGTGCGGCCCGTAGCTCTTTGAGCTCGGTGAACAGCCGGCCGGGCAACCCGATCAATTGTTGTGTCGCGCCGGTCATTTGCACACCACCAGCTTCTGATTGCCGAGGACGACGGTGCCGATGCCGGGAATCCCGAGCTCACCGTCCGCGCATGAGTACGTCTTGGCCACCCCGCTGGCCGGAACGTTCTGATTGAGCCCCGAGATCAACGACGGCACCAGCGCGAGGATTTCGACCAGCTGATCGGTCTGCGGCAGCACCCTGCGCAGCAGGCCGTCCAACGGCAGGTAGCTGTCGTCGTAGGCGGCCCGCAGCTCGTCCAGCAGCGGAACGAGCGGCACCATGGTGCGATTGGCCTGTTCGATGGCGGTGATGATGGTCGCGGTCCGGCTGCCGAACTGGCTGAGCACCCCGTTGAGCTGCTGGACGAGAGCGCCGACCGCCGCGGACTTTCCGCTGATCGATCGGGATATCTCGCCGAGGTTGTGGATCAGCAGCACCACCACCGCCTCGCTGCTCTTGGCGTGCTTGGTCAGCCGGTCGAGATCGGCGAGCGCGGGGGCGATGCCACTGCCGTCGCCTTGCAGCACTCGCAGGATGTTCGTGCCGAACTGGTTGAGCTGCGCGGTGTCCAGCGTCTCGAACAACGGCTTGAAGCCGTTGAAAAGCTTGGACACATCGAAACTCGGAATGGTGCGGCCCACCGGAATGGTGGCGCCCGCCGCGAGCCGGACGCCGCCGGGCCGCCCGGCCATCAGCTCGATATAGCGCTGCCCGATCAGATCCTGGTATCGCACTGCGGCTTCGGTGGTGTCGTAGAGCGGGCGCTGGCGATCGACGGTGAACCGGACCCGCGCGTTCGTCCCGTCCAGCGAGACCGCGTCGACCTTCCCGACCGCAACGCCCGACATCCGCACCACATCACCCTGGTAGAGCCCCGAAACATCGGTGAAGACAGCGTCATAGGACACCTTGTCCTCCGGCACCGGCGTATTCAGCGCGGCCACCACGAAAGCCGAGCACACCGCAACGATCGCGACGAAGACGGCGAGCTTGATACCAGAGGCGGTCACGCTGTTCATCGCGGCATCCCCTGCCCGGACGCGATGATCGAATCCGCAAGGTAGGGCATGTTCTTCACGATCACCTCCAGCTGGAGCTGCACCCGGCCGTCGATCACCGGAAACGCACTGTCGATACGGGCAAGCAGCGCGGGCAGCCGGTTGTACGCGGGCGCAACGGTGCCGATGGATGCGCTGATCGGCACCACCAGATCCAGTACGCCGCCGATGATCACGGCCAGATCCGGGTTGTCCCTGCGCAGCAGATCGGCGACCGGCAGCAGCAGCGCGGTGTCCAGGGTGGACAGCGAATGCTTTGTCCGCTCCCGGTTCTCGGCGGTGCCGAAGTAGGCGCTGTTGTCCAGCACCCCGAGGATCACATCGACCACCGGCGGCGTCGTCTGCGCGACGCCGGTGCTGACGTCGGCCCCGATATCCAGGTAATGGCCAAGTGACGCACGCTGATTCGTGGCGAGCACCCGCGCGGTGGCGAAGAACGACTGCACGGCGGGCCCGAGCGCCGCGGTGTTGTCGAGCAGCAGGTCGAACAGCGCGCGCACGGTCTCCGAATCGAGCACCTGGGTCAACCGCGCCGCCCTGCGGAACACGCTCGACACCGTGGCATTGCTCGCGTTGGCGCCGATGAACAGGGTGGTGTTCTCCGGCAGCCGACCACCCTTGCCGGTGTTCACCAATTCGATGGCGCTGGAACCGAAGATGTTCGACGAGGTGAATCGCGCCGACACATCGTCGGTGAGCGCGCCTGCCTGCGTGCGGTCCAATTCCAGTTCGATGCGCTGATGCCCGTAGCCGACCGTGTCGACCTTGCGCACGGTGCCGATCGCGAAGCCACGGAACTTCACCTCGGCTCCCGGCGTGAGACCCTCGCCGAGAGTGGCCGCGTCGATGGTGAGCCGGAACCGGTCCGCGAACTTCCCCTGGGCGTACTGCGTGGTGAACACCGCAACCACCAGAATGATGATGGCCACAATCAGCCCGCGCAGTCGCAGCAGCCACTGCCCGGCCGAACGCCCTGAATGGTCAACGAAAATCGGCACGCGTCACCCCGAGATCTTGATTCCGACATCGAGGCCCCAGAAGACGATCGTCATGATCATGTCCGCGATCACCACCAGGACCAGGCTCGCGCGGATCGCCCGCCCCGACGCCCTGCCGACCCCTTCCGGCCCGCCGGTCGCGTAAAAGCCTTGGTAGCCGTGGATCAGGATGATCATGACCACGAAGACCGTCGCTTTGAGCAGCGAGGCGAGCACGTCGCCGGGTTGCAGGAAGGCATCGAAGTAGTGGTAGTAGGTGCCCGAGGACTGGCCGTGCAGCACGTTCACGACCACCGCGCAGGAGAGATAGCTGAGGATCAGCGTGAGCAGGTAGAGCGGGACAATAGTGATCATGCCCGCGATCACCCTGGTGGTCACCACGAACGGAACCGGGCGGATGCCAATGGCTTCCAGTGCGTCGATCTCCTCGGAGATGCGCATCGCACCGATCTCCGCGGTCATCCGGCAGCCTGCCTGGGCCGCGAAACCGATCGCGGCGACCATCGGCGCCATCTCCCTGGTGTTCGCGTAGGCGGAGACGAACCCGGTGAGCGGGCCCATGCCGACCATGTTCAGTGCGGTGAATCCTTCGACACCGATCGAGCCGCCGACCGCGACGCCGAGGAAGATCAGCACCGCCACCGTGCCGCCGCCGACGATGAGATTGCCGCTGCCCCAGGTGATATCGGTGAGCGTGAGCATGGTCTGGCGCCGATAAGAGCGGAGGGTGTGCGGCACCGCAGCGAGCACCTGGATGACGAAAGTCAGCTGGTGGCCGAGTGATTCGAAGAGGGTCAGCGGACCACGCGCGCCGCGTTCGGCGACCCGGCCTGCCTTGCCGAACGGGTAGTACTTGGCGGGAACCTCGGTCATCAGCCCACCTTTTGCGGCAGGAACATCGAAACGAGCTGAGTGATCACCAGATTCACGCCGAACGCCGCGATCACCCCGATCACCACGGCCGCGTTCACCGCATTCGCGACACCCTTCGGTCCGTGCGCCGCCTCCAGTCCGCGCTGGCAGGCGACGATCAGCACGATCACCCCGAAGATGACCGACTTCACGATCGCCACCCCGAGATCGGCCATCGTCGCGAAGGCAGCGAACGAGGACAGATAGCTGCCCGGCGTCACCCCTTGGAACCCGACCGCGACCACATATCCGGTGAAGACCCCCATGAAGATGACGAGCAGACACAGCAGCGGCGTCAGCACGAGCATGGCCGCGAGCCGCGGTGCGACCAGTCGCCGCACCGGGTCAATGCCCATGGTGCGCAACGCATCCACTTCCTCGCGGATGGTGCGCGCCCCCAGGTCCGACGCGATCGCCGAGCCTGCCGCGCCGCCGAGCAGCAGCGCGGTCACCATCGGCGCGCCCTGCCGGATGACACCGAGCCCGCCCGCCGCGCCCGCCACCGAGGTCGCGCCGACCTGCTGGGTCAGGCTGCCGACCTGGACGGACACGATGACGCCGAACGGAATCGCCACCAGCACAGCGGGAATCGCGGTGACGCTGACGATGAACCAGCCCTGCTGCACGGTGTCGCGCCAAGGATGGCGCAGCTTGACGATGTCGGTGACCAGGTAGCCGAACGCGGCGATCGCGAGCTGCAGGGTTCGCCCGAAGGTTCGCAGACTGTTGAGGACCAGATCGAATCCCCACCGCGCCACCGGCTCGGACACCCGTGCGACCTTGTCGACGACCACCGCAACCTCGTTTCCACCGGCTCCACCCCCGGCTGGGGCCCAAATTTAGCCGACTGATACGTCACTCTGCGGCAGATTCGAAGTAAATCATCGCACTGACTGAGACAGCTGTGGCGAGAACCGGAAAATGCGTCCGGAGAGTCCGATTCGCCGGAAAATGTCCGACGGAACCCATTGCGCCCGTTGGCAACGCCACTAATCTCACGAGCATGGCGGTTATTGTTCTGGTGCCGGACGACCACGGAGTCACGGCGCTCTCCGGGATCGACGGAGTTCAGCCCCTGCGATACCAGCACGGCGAGCCGTTCCCCGACGGCGCCGAGCAGGCAGAAGTGCTCGTGCCGCAATTCCTCAGTCGTACCGACGGAGTCGATTTGACCCAGCTGCCGAAACTGCGCCTGGTGCAGATGCTCACCGCAGGCGCCGAGGGCTGGGTCGACGAGCTCCCCGACGGCGCGCGCATCTCCACCGGACGTGGCGCGCACGGGGGCAGCTCGGCCGAATGGGTGCTGGCCGTGCTGCTGGCCATCTACCGCGACCTCGGCGGATTCGCCGACGCCCAGCGCGCCAAGGCGTGGGCTCGTCATCAGACCGAAACCCTCGTCGGCAAGCGGATTCTCGTGATCGGCGCGGGCGACCTGGCCGGCGAGCTCGTGCGCAGGCTGACCGGGTTCGAGGTGACCGTCACCCTGGTCGGCACCCAGGCCCGCGACGGCGTGCGTGCCGTCGCCGAATTGCCCGCGCTGCTCGGCGGCCACGACGTCGTTGTCCTGACTGTCCCGGTCACCAGCCGCACCCTCGGCATGGTCGACGCCGACTTCCTCGCCGCCATGGCCGACAACGCCATCCTGGTGAACGTCGCCCGCGGACCGATCGTCGACACCGATGCCCTACTGGCCGAGCTGAAGTCGGGCAGGCTCCGCGCCGCACTCGACGTCACCGACCCGGAGCCGCTACCGCCGGACCACCCCTTGTGGACCGCGCCAGGACTGCTGCTCACCCCGCACGTCGCAGGCAACAGCACCGGCGCCTACGAACGCGGCTGGGCGGTGGCGCGCGCGGAGATCATCCGCTTCGCGGCGGGCGAAGAGCCGAAAAATCTAGTACTGGGCGAATATTGAGCAAACCGGGCGCTGGAGAGCCCGTATCGGTTTCGTAAAAGTCCTTGCGCGACAACAGCCGTCAGAGTCACCGTGAAAGGTCGAACCGCGGCGGTTTCGGAGGTGTCGGTGGCGGCAGACGTGATCGGCAAGATCGCGCGGGTCACCGCGGCGATCCGCCCCGACCATCTCGGCGAGGTCGTGATCGAGGTGCGCGCGGGCACCGAACGGTTCCTGGCGCGCGCCGCCGACGGGGAGACAACCATTCCGAAGCACACCCAGGTTCTCGTGACCGGGAGCCTGGGTGGCCGCACGGTCGAAGTCACTCCCTGGAAATGAAGGTGCATCATGGACGCCCTCCTCGTGGTCGTCATCGGGATCGTCGTTGTCACGCTGGCTGTCGTGGTGACGCTGTTTCGCCTGTCCTGGCGGGTCGCCGAACCCGATGAAGCGCTGATCATTTCGGGCTTCCGCGCCGGCGAAGGGCCATCGGGCGTCGGCGAGAGCATGGGCTTCCGTATCGTCACCGGCCGCGGCTGCCTCATCGCACCCGGCCTGACAAAGGTGCGTCGAATCTCGTTGGAGGCGCACGAAAGCCAGATCACCGTGCCGTGTGTCAGTCAGCAGAAGATCAGCCTGCAGCTGGCAGGTGTCGTGGTGTACAAGGTCGGCGACGACTATCGATCGATCGCCAACGCGGCCCGCCGCTTCCTCGATCGCCCGGCGCAGGAACTCGAGACCAAGGTGCAGAACGTCTTCGTCGGGCACCTGCGCGCGATCGCGGGCTCGATGACGGTCGAGGACATGATCAGCGATCAGGACAAGTTCTCCGAGCAGGTCCGCGACCGATGCTCGCAGGAGATGGAGTCGTTCGGTCTGGTGATCGACAGCTTCCAGATCCAATCGATCGCCAGCGGCTCCAATTACATTGCCAATCTGGCGATTCCGCACCAAGCAGCGGTGGAGCAGAAGGCACGGATCGCCAGGGCCAATGCCGACCGCGAGGCCATCGAGCAGGAGCAGGCCGCGCAGGCGCAGATCGCGCTCGCGGTGCGCGACACCCAAATCAAGAAGGCCGGCTACCAGGCCGAGGTCGACAGTGCCAGCCAGGAAGCCGCACAGCAGGGACCGCTCGCGGAAGCCACCGCGCGCCAGGCGGTCGTCGAGGTCGCAACGCGGGTCTCCGAACTGGAGGCTCGACAGAAGGAACAGCAACTGCAGGTGGAGATCCGCAAGCCCGCCGATGCCGAGGCCTACCGGCAGACCACGCTGGCCACCGCCAGTCGGGACGCCAGGATCAGCCAGGCCGAGGCCGACGCCCAGGAGACCCGGTTGCGCGCGGAAGCCGCTGCGGCACAGACGAAGATGCAGGCTCTCGCCGAGGCGGAATCGATCAAGCTGCGCGCGGCCGCCCAGGCCGAGGCGACCCGGCTGGCAGGCCAAGCCGAAGCCGACGCGATCAAGGCGAAGGGGTTGGCCGAGGCGGACGCGGTCCGCGCCCACATGGCGGCCGAGGCGGCGGGCATCCAGCAGCGCGCCGAGGCGATGAGCCAGAACCAGGAGGCCGTCATCGCCCAGCAGATCGCCGAGAAGCTGCCGCAGATCGTCGCCGCGGCGGCCGCACCGTTCGAACACATCGACAAGTTCACCGTGCTGAACGGCGCGCAGGGCGTCACCTCGGCGCTCGCGGAAATCATTCAGCAGGCCGGGGCGCTCACCACGCTGGCTCGCGAATCCCTGCTGCCCGCAGTGGGTTCGACGGCTGATCGGACCGAGAACGGCCAGGTCGACGTGCCGCGGTAGCGGAACTCAGTTGGCCGACGCGGTGGGTCCGATCCACTGTTCGAACAGGCGGTCCACCGCGCCGGTGGCGAGTTGTGTGGCCAACCATGCGTTGAGGGCGGTCGCGAGCACCGGATCGTCCTTGCGCACCAGCAGCACCTTGGCGAACGAGTCGAAAGGCTTGTCCGGGTGCAGAACTTGCAGATCCGGGTGTTGGCGGACCCGGTAGCGGCCCTCGACCGCGTCGGTGACGAACACGTCGGCGCGGCCTTGTTCGATCTCGTCGAAGATCGTCAGGTTCTCCGGCCACACGGTGAGCTGCGCGGCCGGAAAGTTCTTGCGCGCGAACTCTTCGTTGGTGCCGCCGCGGTTCGCGATCACCCGCACCTCGGGCCGGTTGATCTGCTCGATCGTCGCGTAGTCCGTGCCGCTCTCGCGGCGGGTGATCGGCGTCTTCCCGTCGGTGCCGTAGACGATCGAGAAGTCGGCGAACGCGCGGCGGGCGGGCTGGTCCGAGATGCCGCCGACGGCGATATCACAGTGCAGCGCAGCGAAATCCGTCTTCAGGCCGGCCCACGTCAGCGGCACGAAAACGAGGGGGCGGCGCAGCACGTCGGCGAAGCCGCGCGCCAAGTCGATATCGACGCCGCGGTAAGCACCCGCGCCGTCGGTGACCGAGTACGGCGGGTAGTCCCCCGGCGTGCACACGCGCAGCGCGTTCGCCGGTGCAGGTTCCTGGGCAGCGGCCGGAACGGCTTGCGCCGCAAGGACTGTCCACCCGGCGAGCAGCACGACGCCGAGGCGGCCTTGCCACCCGGCACCGAGTCGGCCGGTCCGTCGCGCGCCCACGTCAGCTCTCGTTGCGCGCCTTGGGGAACCGGCGCTGACGGGCGACCCAGCCTGCCATCTTCGCCCAGTGTCCCGAGCGCGGCGTGACGATCGAGGTGAGCTCGCGGTCCCACTCGTCGGCCTCGGTGAGGCCATCGATGGTGGCGACGAGTTCCTTGGCGGTGTCCATGGTGTCGACGACCCGATCACCGAGGATGCCGTCCGCGCCGACCAGCGTGACCCGGACACCCAGCCGGCCGATCGGCTGCAGGACGGCCGTTGCGGTCCCGCCGTGGTCGGCGACGAATCCCTTGACGGACTCAACGAGGGCGCCCGACAACTTCACCGGGGCCGTTGCGGCGTGAGCACTCATGAAAGGGAGTCTACCGACCAGTAGGAAACGGTCCAATCACCTCGGGTGTAGAACAGATCTCATGCGCGCCATCCAGGTTTCCGAGCTCGGCGGTCCCGAAGTCCTGCGATACACCGAGGTGCCCGACCCGGCAATCGGCCCTGATCAGCTGCTTGTCGACGTCCAGGCGGTCGGTGTCAACTACATCGACATCTACTTCCGCATCGGCCAGTACCCGCGCGAGGTGCCCTATATCCCCGGTTCCGAGGCAACGGGTGTGGTCGCGCAAGTCGGCGCGAATGTCACCGAGTTCGCGGTCGGTGATCGAGTCGCCTGGGCCGCTGCCCCAGCCAGCTACGCCGAGCGGGTCGCGGTGGACGCCGCCGTCGCGATCGCGGTGCCCGACGGTGTCGAACCCGCGGTCGCGGCGTCGGCGCTGCTGCAGGGCATGACCGCGCACTACCTGCTCGAATCGATCTACACGCCGAAACAAGGCGAGACCGTGCTCGTGCACGCGGGCGCGGGCGGTGTCGGCCTGATCCTGACCCAACTCGCGACGGCCAAGGGCGCCAGGGTGATCACCACGGTGTCCTCGGACGCGAAGGAGAAGCTGTCTCGGGAGGCGGGTGCGGCCGAGGTGCTGCGCTACGACGATGTCCCGGCGCGGGTGCGCGCGCTGACCGACGGTGTCGGCGTTGCGGCGGTCTACGACGGCGTCGGCGCGGCCACCTTCGAGGGCAGCCTCGCCTCGCTGCGCGTGCGCGGCATGCTCGCGCTGTTCGGCGGCGCGAGCGGACCGGTCCCGCCGTTCGATCTGCAGCGCCTCAACTCCAGCGGCTCGCTGTTCGTCACCCGCCCTTCGCTCGGCGCCTACACCCGCGACCGCGCCGAACTCCTCTGGCGCGCAACCGATGTCCTCAACGCCATCGCGGCAGGCACCCTGCAGATCCGGGTCGGGGCCAGCTACCCGCTCGCCGAGGCCGAACAGGCGCACCGTGATCTGGCCGCTCGCCAGACCACCGGCTCGATCGTCCTCATTCCCTGACCAGGCGCACCGGCGGGCCCGACTGCCCGCCGGTCCACCTGCGCGACAGGAGTTCCGGACCTACGCGCACCACTTCTTCTGCGCGGGCAGCATATCGTGCGCCGATTCGCCTGTGCGACAAGCACCTTCAGCAGTCGCGTCCCGTGAGGCCCCGGTAGATGAATCGGGTGAGCCCGTCGACGGCTTGCTTGTCGGTGAGCTCCACCGTGCCGTCTTCGATGCCCTGCACCATCGCGGTCGTGAGCTGAAACATCATGGCCAGGCTGGCATTCGGCGTGCTGGGTAGCGTCAGGCCTTTCTCGGCGAACCCGTCGAGGTGATCGGCGATATCGCGGAGCTGCTGTTTCGCGAATTCGCCCAGCTGCCTGGCGAAATCGTCGTTGACGAGCGCGGCCTGCTGCATCGAGCGGAAGACGGCCCAATGCCTGCGGTAGGACAGCCAGTACTGCTCGATGTGGAAGCGCACCGCGTCCGGGTCGGTGAAGTCCGCGTTGTGGTCGGGTCCCTCGACCACCACGTCGGCCTGCGTCTCGATGTCGTTCAGCAGCGCCTGGAGTAGTTCTTCCTTGCCCGCGAAATGGTTGTAGAACGACCCGGCCGCGCGCCCGGCCTCGGTCGTGATGTCGGCGATCTTGGTGTTCAGGTACCCGCGCTCGGCGAACAGCCGCAGGGCCGCCGCCTTCAGCGCGTGCTCGGTCTCGGCCGACTTCTCCTTACGACTCATCGACACCGCACCCACCTCCTTGACAGGCAAGGTACCAACTCCGATACTGAATATGTATTCACTGAATAATAGTTCACTAATGGAGGAACCATGCTGGACCAGGTACTCGTCGCAGGTGCCGGACCCACCGGCCTGACGCTCGCGCTGGAACTGGCACGCCGCGATGTTCCGGTGCGCGTCATCGACCAGGCCACCGAGTTCTTCGCAGGCTCGCGCGGCGACGGCATCCAGCCGCGCACCTTGGAGGTGTTCGACGACCTCGGCGTGCTCGACGCGGTACACACCGCAGGCATGCCCGCCCCGGTGCTGCGCGCCTACCTCGGCGGCGAGTTCGCCGGCGAACATCGGATGAGCGAGCCCGTCGAGCCGACACCGACGGTCCCCTACCCCAACCTCTGGTTCCTCGCGCAGTCCAAGACCGAGGCGATCCTGCGCGACCGGCTCGCGGAATTCGGGGTGCGTGTCGAACTCGGCACCGCCCTGGCCGCATTCACGCAGGACGCCACCGGCGTCACCGCCACCCTCGTCCGCGACGGCGACACGGAGACGGTGCACGCGGCATACCTGGTCGGCGCCGACGGCGGCCGCAGCACGGTGCGCAAAACGCTCGGCATCGCGTTCGAGGGCAGCACCGACGAGTCGCTGCGGATGCTGCTCGGCGATGTCCGCGCCGACGCGCTCGATCACGATTTCGGCTACTGGTTCGCCTCCGCCGAGCAGCCGATGGAAGGCATCGCGATGACTCCGCTGTCCGGCGGACGCCACTTCCAGTTCGGCGCGCCGTTGACCGGCGACGCCGAACCGAGCCTCGCGGTGTTGCAGGAGTACGTCGACCGCTATTCCGGACGCACCGATATCACCCTGACCGATCTCACCTGGTCCACCGTGTGGCGGCCGAATATCCGCCTGGCCGAACGGTTCCGGGACGGACGTGTCTTCCTGGCAGGCGACGCCGCGCACGTGCACCCGCCCACCGGCGGCCAGGGTCTGAACACCGGCATCCAGGACGCCTACAACCTCGGCTGGAAGCTGGCCGCCGCCATCAATGGCGACGAATCACTCTTGGACAGCTACGAATCCGAGCGCAGGACGGTCGCCGCCCGGGTGCTCGGGCTGAGTTCGGCGCTGCTCGACAAGCTGATCGACGGCGACGAAGACGCCATGAAACGCGGCCCGGAAACCCAGCAGCTCGACATCAGCTACCGCGAACCAGCGGCTTCGGGACGGCTCGTCGCGGGTGATCGTGCGCCCGACGCGCCGCTGAAAGATGCCACCGGCCAACCGATCCGGCTGTTCGACCTGTTCCGCGGCCCGCACGCGACGCTGTTGCACTTCGGCGAAACCACTGAACTGCCAGCCGAATCCGGCACCGCTGTGCACACGATCGTGCGGCCGGGCACCTCCGTCGACGGGCCGCACCTCATCGACGTCGACGGCCACGCTTTCGCGGCATACGACGCCGCCGAGGGCACCCAGGTGCTGGTCCGGCCCGACGGCTATGTCGCTCGACGCAGCACTCAGAAGTAGCTGCCGATGGTGTTCCAGCCGAGCACCGAGTCCACCGCGAGACCGCAGAACACCACGGCCAGATAGTTGTTGGACTGCAGGAACAACCGCAGCGGCTTCACCGATTCACCGCGTCGCACGCCCGCGTACAGCTGGTGTGCCATGAGCAGGAACCACGCTCCAGCCACCAGCGCGACGGCGGTGTAGACGACGCCGGTCGCGGGCGCCAACGCCAGGGTGGTGAGCACGGTGAGCCAGGTATAGATGACGATCTGCTTGGTCACCACCTGCTCGGTCGCCACCACGGGAAGCATCGGCACGCCTGCCGCGCGGTAGTCCTCCTTGTAGCGCATCGCCAGCGCCCAGGTGTGCGGCGGTGTCCAGAAGAAGATGACGCCGAACAGTGCGATCGCGGGCCAGCCGATGCCGCCGGTCACCGCGGACCAGCCGACCAGCGCGGGCATGCAGCCTGCGGCGCCGCCCCACACCACGTTCTGTGAGGTGCGGCGCTTGAGGCCGAGGGTGTAGACGAAAACATAGAAGAGGATGGTGGCGACGACGAGCACACCGCTGAGCAGATTCGCCGTCCACCACAACCAGGCGAAGGACGCGAGGCCGAGCACCACACCGAACACGAACGCGTGCGAGGTCGGCACCGCTTCCCTGGCCAGCGGCCGCTTGGCGGTGCGCTTCATCAGCTTGTCGATGTCGGCGTCGGCCACGCAGTTCAGCGTGTTCGCGCTTGCCGCACCCATCCAGCCGCCGAGCAGCGTCGCCAGGATGAGCTTGATGTCGATGTGGCCGCGGTCGGCGAGCAGCATCGTCGGAATCGTCGCGACGAGCAGCAGTTCGATGACCCGCGGCTTGGTCAGCGCGATGTACGCGAGCACCCGTCGCACCAGCCGTGACGGCAAGCCGGGACCCGTGAACCGGTCGTCCAGCGCCGTCGGAGAGGAGCCGTGCGCGCCATTGCCACCCGGCTGTTGCCCAATCCGCACTGTTTCTCCTCGCACGCTGTGCATCGCATCCGGCATGGACCAAGCAGCGCGCTCGGTCCCGCTGTGCTGGATGCGCGAGAGCTGGACCTTCGCCCGCCTCGGCGCCCCTTCAGCCGTTGCGGCGCGGCTACTACTACAGAGGATGGTAGACCCCCGCGAACCCTGCCCATCCCGAGCCCCGCACAACAGCATTCATGATGTGGTCCACAACACGAACCAACCCAGCCGCCTGGTGGCCCATCAACCGCAACCTCACCCACCCGACCCAACCACCACGGAGCGAGTCTTACGAGCGACCCGTTCGCGGCCACGCGGCCGACCAACACCGCCGATAAACACAGGGTTCCTCGCGTGCCGGTCAAGGTGCACATCTAGGGTGTTGGATACAGACCACGGTGTGCACGCCGTCGCCGCCGCGCGTTCATCGCCGCCACACCATCGCCGTCGACGAAACCAATGTCAGGAGAACCTCGGTCGTGTCAGTCACAGATGACATCCGCGCCCTCACTCAGCCGAACTACCCGGACGACTGGACGGATCTGGACACCAAAGCCGTCGACACGATCCGGGTGCTGGCCGCCGACGCGGTGCAGAACGCGGGCAACGGTCATCCCGGCACCGCGATGAGCCTGGCGCCGTTGGCGTATTCGCTCTACCACCGGACCATGCGGATCGACCCGAGCGATCCGAGCTGGGTCGGCCGCGACCGTTTCGTGCTGTCCTGCGGACACTCCAGCGTGACCCAGTACATCCAGCTGTACCTGGCCGGCTTCGGTCTGGAACTGGATGACCTGAAGACGTTGCGCAAGTGGGGTTCTCTCACTCCCGGCCACCCCGAGTTCCGGCACACCGACGGCGTCGAGATCACCACCGGCCCGCTGGGTCAGGGCCTGGCTTCCGCGGTCGGCATGGCGATGGGTGCGCGCCGCGAGCGCGGGCTGTTCGATCCGAACGCCGCGGCAGGCGCCAGTCCGTTCGACCATTTCATCTACGTGATCGCCTCCGACGGTGACATGGAGGAGGGCGTCACCTCCGAGGCGTCCTCGCTCGCAGGCACCCAGCAGCTCGGCAATCTCGTGGTGATCTACGACGACAACAAGATCTCCATCGAGGACGACACCACCATCGCGTTCACCGAGGACGTCGCCAAGCGCTACGAGGCGTACGGCTGGCAGGTCCAGGTGGTCGAGGGCGGCGAGGACGTCGTCGCCATCGAGTCGGCATTGCGCGCGGCGAAGGCGGACCTCTCGCGGCCCTCGCTCATCGTGTTGCGCACCATCATCGGCTACCCGGCCCCGACCAAGATGAACACCGGCGCCGCGCACGGTGCCGCGCTCGGCGCCGACGAGGTGGCCGCCACCAAGAAGATCCTCGGCTTCGACCCGGAGCAGAGCTTCGAGGTGGCCCCCGAGGTCATCGCGCACACCCGCGCGACCGTCGAGCGCGGCAAGCAGGCGCACCAGGAATGGCAGGCGCAGTTCGACGCGTGGGCGCAGGCCAACCCGGACAACAAGGCGCTCTTCGATCGGCTCGCCAAGCGCGAGCTGCCGCAGGGCTGGGCCGCGAATCTGCCCACCTACGAGGCGGATCCGAAGGGCATGGCGACCCGCAAGGCGTCCGGCAAGGTGCTCGCCGCGCTCGCGCCCGTGCTGCCCGAACTGTGGGGCGGCTCGGCCGACCTCGCCGAATCCAACAACACCACCATGCCGAACGAGCCGAGCTTCGGCCCCGAGTCGATCTCGACCGGCATGTGGAAGGCCAACCCGTACGGCCGCACGCTGCACTTCGGCGTCCGCGAGCACGCGATGGGCGCGATCCTCAACGGCATCGCGCTGCACGGCCCGACCCGCCCGTACGGCGGCACCTTCCTGGTGTTCAGCGACTACATGCGCCCCGCGGTCCGGCTCGCCGCGCTGATGCGGGTGCCCGCCATCTACGTGTGGACGCACGACTCCATCGGCCTCGGCGAGGACGGCCCGACGCACCAGCCGATCGAGCACCTCGCCGCGCTGCGCGCCATCCCCGGCCTCAATGTGGTTCGTCCCGGCGACGCCAACGAGACCACCTACGCGTGGCGGACCATCCTCGAGCGCGACAGCGCCGAGCACACCTCGCACTTCTCGGTGTCCGAGCCCGCGCACCAGGACGGCCCTTCGGCGCTCGCGCTGACCCGCCAGGATCTGCCGATCCAGGAGGGCACCAGCTACGAGGGTGTCAAGAAGGGCGGCTACATCCTCGCCGAATCCTCCACCGGCACTCCGCAGGTGATCCTTCTCGCCACTGGCTCCGAGCTCCAGCTCGCCGTCGAGGCCCGCACTACGCTGGAGTCGCAGGGCATCGGAACCCGCGTGGTGTCGATGCCGTGTGTGGAGTGGTTCGACGCGCAGGACAAGGCCTACCGCGACGAGGTGCTGCCGCCCTCGGTGGCCGCACGCGTCGCTGTCGAGGCGGGCATCGCGATGCCGTGGCACCGGTTCGTCGGTGACGCGGGCGAGGTCGTCTCGATCGAGCACTTCGGTGCTTCCGCCGACTTCAAGACCCTGTTCCGCGAGTTCGGATTCACTCCCGAAAACGTCGTTGCCGCCGCGCAGCGCACACTCGAGAACGTGAAGGGATAGCGCTAATGGCACAAAACGAGAACACCGCCGCCCTCTCCGCGGCAGGCGTATCGGTTTGGCTCGACGACCTGTCCAGGGACCGGATCCAGTCCGGCAACCTGGCCGAGCTGATCGACACCCGCAACGTCGTCGGCGTCACCACCAACCCGACGATCTTCCAGGGTGCGCTCAGCAAGGGCCACGCCTACGACGGACAGCTGAAAGAGCTTGCCGCCCAAGGCGCGGACGCCGACGCCGCGATCCGCATCATCACCACCGACGACGTGCGCGCCGCCTGTGACGTGTTCGCTGCCACGTTCGAGGCGAGCAACGGTGTCGACGGCCGCGTCTCCATCGAGGTCGATCCGCGCCTGGCGTTCGACGCGGACAAGACCGTCGCGCAGGCCATCGACCTGTGGAAGACCGTCGACCGGCCGAACCTGTTCATCAAGATCCCGGCCACCGAGGCGGGCCTGCCCGCGATCACCAGGGTGATCGCCGAGGGCATCAGCGTGAACGTGACGCTGATCTTCTCCGTCGCGCGCTACCGCTCGGTGATGGGCGCGTACCTGGACGGGCTGCGCAGCGCCAAGACCGCGGGCCACGACATCGGCAAGATCCACTCGGTCGCCTCGTTCTTCGTATCCCGGGTCGACACCGAGATCGACAAGCGGCTCGAGGCGATCGGCACCGACGCGGCACTCGCGTTGCGCGGCAAGGCGGGCATCGCCAACGCGCGGCTGGCCTACGCCGAGTACCTGGACGTGTTCGACGGCGGCAAGCACACCTCCACCTACGCGCATCTCGGTGCGGCGGGCGCGAATCGGCAACGGCCGCTGTGGGCTTCGACCGGCGTGAAGAACCCGGAGTACTCCGATGTCATGTACGTCACCGAGCTGGTGGCGGGCAACACGGTGAACACGCTGCCGGAGAAGACCCTCGAGGCGGTCGCCGATCACGCCGAGATCCGCGGCGACACTGTCACCGGCACCGAGGCGGCGGCTCAGGAGGTCTTCGACCAGCTCACCGCCGTCGGCATCGACCTCGTCGACGTGTTCGATCTGCTGGAGCGCGAGGGCGTGGAGAAGTTCGAAACGTCCTGGGCGGAACTGCTTTCCGCCACTGCGGAAGAGCTTTCCGCGGCCGGGAACAACTGAGCAGATGGCCGGCCCCAAACTCAAGCCCTGGCAAAACCCGCTGCGGGACGAGCGGGACAAGCGGGTCCCGCGCATCGCGGGCCCGTGCAGCATGGTGATCTTCGGCGTCACCGGTGACCTGTCCCGGAAGAAGTTGATGCCGGCCATCTACGACCTGGCGAACCGGGGGCTGCTGCCCCCTGGTTTCGCGCTCGTCGGCTTCGCTCGGCGCGACTACGCCGACGAGGATTTCGCCAAGGTCGTGCTCGACTCGGTGAAGACACACGCGCGCACGCCCTTTCGCCAGGAGGTCTGGGACCACCTGGCCGAGGGCATCCGGTTCGTGCAGGGCAGTTTCGACGACGACGCCGCGTTCTCGACGCTCGCCGACACCCTGGCGAAGCTGGACAAGGAGCGCGGCACCGGCGGCAATCACGCCTTCTACCTGTCGATTCCGCCGAACATGTTCCCGGTGGTGCTCGATCAGCTCTCCGAGCACGCACTGGCCCAGCCGAGCACTACCGACGCCGCGGGCCGTAAACCGTGGCGCCGGGTGGTGATCGAGAAGCCGTTCGGGCACGACCTGGAAAGCGCCCAGGAGCTCAACGCGCTGGTGAACCGGGTGTTCCCGGAGGAGACGGTGTTCCGCATCGACCACTATCTCGGCAAGGAGACGGTGCAGAACATCCTGGCGCTGCGCTTCGCCAACCAGCTGTACGACCCCATCTGGAACGCCAACTACGTCGACCATGTGCAGATCACCATGGCCGAGGACATCGGATTGGGTGGGCGCGCAGGCTATTACGACGGCATCGGCGCCGCCCGCGATGTCATCCAGAACCATCTGCTGCAGCTGCTCGCGCTCACCGCGATGGAGGAGCCGATCAGCTTCCAGCCCAAGCAGTTGCAGGCCGAGAAGATCAAGGTGCTCTCGGCGACGAAACTCGTTGAGCCACTGGATCAGACGACGGCGCGCGGCCAGTACGCCGAAGGCTGGCAGGGCGGCGAGCACGTCGTCGGGCTGCTCGACGAGGAAGGCTTCGACCCGCAGTCGCGCACCGAGACCTATGCCGCGATCACCTTGGAGGTCGACACCCGCCGCTGGGCGGGTGTGCCGTTCTATCTGCGCACCGGAAAACGGCTGGGCCGCAGGGTCACCGAGATCGCGGTGGTGTTCAAGCGGGCGCCACACCTGCCGTTCGACCAGACCATGACCGAGGATCTCGGGCAGAACGCGCTGGTGATCCGGGTGCAGCCGGACGAGGGCATCACCACCCGCTTCGGGTCGAAGGTGCCTGGCTCCAGCATGGAAGTACGCGACGTCAACATGGATTTCAGCTACGGCGAGGCGTTCACCGAGTCCTCCCCCGAGGCCTACGAGCGCCTGATCCTCGACGTGCTGCTCGGGGTGCCGTCGCTGTTCCCGGTGAACGCGGAGGTCGAATTGTCCTGGAGCATCCTGGATCCGGTGATCGAGCACTGGTCCGACAACGGCAAGCCGCAACAGTACGAGGCAGGCACCTGGGGCCCGTCCTCGGCCGACGAGATGCTGGCCCGCACCGGGCGCGAATGGCGGCGGCCATGATCATCGACATGCCGGCCACCACGACCGGCGAAGTCACCAAACGCATTGTGCAGCTGCGCGAAAGCAACGGCGTGATCACCATGGGGCGGGTGCTCACCCTGGTGGTGTGCACGCTGGACAGCTCCGAGGCCGAAGACGCGATCGACGCCGCCAACGACGCCAGCCGCGAACACCCGTGCCGGGTGGTTGTTTTGGCGCGCGGCGATCGCGAAGCGGCGACCAGGCTCGACGCCCAGATCCGCGTCGGCGGCGACGCGGGCGCGGCTGAAGTGATCGTGCTTCGGCTGCAAGGCGAGCTGGTGAACCACGAAAGCAGCGTCGTCATCCCGTTTCTGCTGCCCGACACCCCGGTGGTCGCCTGGTGGCCGCGGGGTGCCCCGGAGGTCCCGTCCAAGGATTCGGTGGGCCGCTTGGCGACTCGGCGCATCACCGACGCCACCTTCGCCGCCGACCCGCAGGCCACCATCAAGAAGCGCCTCGGCTCCTACGCGTCCGGCGACACCGACCTGGCGTGGAGCCGCATCACCTACTGGCGCGCGCTGCTCGCCGCCGCGCTGGACGAGCCGCCATTCGAACCGGTCGATTCGGTGCTGGTGTCCGGTCTCCGCGAGGAACCGGCCCTGGACATCCTGGCCGGGTGGCTCGCCGCCCGCCTCGACTGCCCGGTCCGCCGGCGCACCGGCGCGTTGCGGGTGGAGATCCATCGCCCTTCGGTGTCGGTCTCGATCGAACGCCCGCAAACCGGCCGCACCGCGACGCTGACCCGCACCGGCGATCCGGATCAGCGCATTGCCTTGGCCCGCAGGGAAACCCGCGACTGCCTCGCCGAGGAACTGCGCAGGCTCGACGCCGACGAAATCTACGCAGAGGCGCTGGCCGGACTGGAGAAGGTGACCTATGAGTGACTCCGCGAACGACACGGTCGAAGTCCACATCGATACCGAATCGCTCGTCGCGGGCGCGGCGGCGCGGTTCGTCGATGTTGTGGTCGCCGCCCAGGCCGCACGCGGCACCGCGTCGGTCGTGCTGACCGGCGGCGGCACCGGCATCGCACTGCTCGAGCTGGTCCGCAAGTCTCCCGGCGATATCGACTGGTCCGCCGTCGACTTCTTCTGGGGCGATGAACGCTTCGTGCCCGCGGGCGATGCGGAGCGCAATGATCTGCAGGCCTGCCATGCCCTGCTCGACCATGTACCGGTGGACCCAGGTCGAGTGCATCGGGTCGCCGCCTCCGATGGCGAATACCCCGACCCGGTCGAGGCTGCCGCCGAATACTCCGCGGCCGTGCACGCCTACCTCGCCGAACACGGCTCCTTCGACTTGCACCTGCTCGGCATGGGCGGCGAAGGGCACGTCAATTCGCTGTTCCCGCACACCGATGCGGTCCGCGAGGCACACGAACTCGTTGTCGCCGTGACGAATTCGCCGAAGCCGCCGCCGGTCCGGGTCACCCTCACCGTCCCGGCCATCCGCCGCGCCCGCCATGTGGTGCTGGTCGTCGGAGGCGCCGCCAAGGCCGAGGCCGTCGCCGCCGCCATCGCGGGCGCGGATCCGGTCGACATCCCCTCGGCAGGCGCCGTCGGGCTCGAATCCACCACCTGGCTGCTGGACCAGGACGCGGCATCGGCCCTGCAACTCCCGGACTGAGTCGTTCGCCCCAGCCTCGAGTCCCCCACCCGGCTGCTGATCAGAACGTCGCCTCGGCACTGGGCTGAGGTTCCACGCCACCACTGTGGCGGCTGCCCTGCGGTCGCCTACAGTGGTGTTTTCGGCATACTTATCGCGCTCCATGCCGCTGATCCGTCGCCCCAGCCGCACGGGTCGGTCACGCATGCGTTGCGAACTAATCCGCCGATTGCGGGTCAAATCAGGAAAAATGCCGCCGAATAGGTCGACTAGGTGGCCGCTTTCCGGGAGAATCGTGCGGTGGCTGAGCACATGGTTGATCTGGACGAGCGGTTTCGAGCCGAAGTTGCTGCGCTGACGGCGGGGCCGAGGCGGAGCTCTGACGAACCGGTCGTGCCGGGGAGCGCGATCACCGGGGCGGTGTGCCTCGAGGTGTTCGAGTCGCAGGCGACCAGCAGGCAACTCGATCTGGCGGCGCGGCGGCTCGGTGCCGCGCGGCGCGGGTATTACAGCATCGGTTCGTCGGGGCATGAGGGCAACGCGGCGTTGGGCGTTGCGCTGCGAACCACCGATCCCGCACTGCTGCACTACCGTTCGGGCGCGTTCTTCGTGCAACGCACGCGGCAGGTGCCTGGACTCGACCCGATCAGGAACGTGTTGCTCGGCGTGGTCGCGGCGGCCGCAGATCCGATTTCCGGTGGGCGGCACAAGGTTTTCGGCAGCAAGCAGGCCGGGATCATCCCGCAGACCTCGACCATCGCGTCCCATCTGCCGCGCGCCGTCGGGCTCGGGTTCGCCATCGATCGCGCGGCACGCCTGGGAGTTCCGAGCGAATGGCCGTCGGATGCGGTGGTGCTGTGCAGCTTCGGTGACGCGTCGGCGAACCACTCGACCGCCACCGGCGCGATCAACTCGGCGATACACACGGCCCGCCAAGGGGTTCCGATGCCGATCCTGTTCCTCTGCGAGGACAACGGCATCGGCATCAGCGTGCCGACCCCGACGGATTGGATCCGCCAGGCCTATGGAAGTCGTCCTGGCCTGGAGTATTTCGATGCCGACGGTTCCGATCTCCTCGACGCGCTGACCACGGCGACTGCCGCCGCCGCGTGGGTGCGCGAGCACCGCAGGCCTGCCTTCCTCCGGCTGCGCACCGTCCGCCTGATGGGGCATGCGGGCTCCGATGTCGAAGCGGCGTACCGCAAGCCCGCCGACATCGCCGCCGACCTGCTCCGCGACCCCGTCACCGCGACCGCGCGACTGCTGGTCACCGCGGGCATCGCCACCCCCGCCGAGGTACTCGACCGCTACGCCGACATCATCCACCGTGTCACCACAATGGCCGAACTCGTTGCGGGCGAGCCGAAGTTGACCTCAGCGTCCGCTGTGCTGGCTCCGCTTGCGCCCGCCCACCCCGAGCAGGTGCGCGCAGACGTTCTCCGCGCCGCCCCGAGCCAGACCCGCGAGCCCTCCGGATCCCCGTTGTCCGCCAGCACAACTCAGACCGGTGCGACGAACAACGCATCGAACCGAGACACAGGGACAGCCTCGACAGCGAGCCTCGCTGAGGCCGACGCACGGCGAAGCAGTGCCCCAGCGCTGAATTCGGTGACCGGCGATCCGATGACGCTCGCGCAGTCGATCAACAGCACCCTCGCCCAGCTGCTCACCCGCGACACCGACGTCCTGGTCTTCGGCGAGGACGTCGGCCGCAAAGGCGGCGTCTACGGCGTAACCAAAGGCCTGCACAAGCAATTCGGCCGCCGCCGCGTCTTCGACACCTTGCTCGACGAACAGAGCGTCCTCGGCACCGCCCTCGGCAGCGCACTCGCGGGCTTCGTGCCGATCCCGGAGATCCAATACCTCGCCTATGTCCACAACGCGATCGATCAACTCCGCGGCGAGGCGGCCACCCTCCAGTTCTTTTCCCATGG
This sequence comes from Nocardia sp. NPDC049149, assembly GCF_043197455.1. Lineage (NCBI taxonomy): Bacteria > Bacillati > Actinomycetota > Actinomycetes > Mycobacteriales > Nocardiaceae > Nocardia > Nocardia sp. NPDC049149. The sequence goes on along the minus strand of NZ_JBICTD010000006.1, from coordinate 505,419 downwards.
CCTGTACCGCAATCCGATGGTGGTGCGCATCGCCGGCTACGCCTACCAGAAGGGTTTCGGCGGCCACTTCCACAACGACAACTCCATCGCCGCCCTCCGCGACATCCCCGGTCTCGTCATCGCCTCCCCTGCCCGCGCCGACGACGCCGCCGCCCTGCTGCGCACCTGTGTCTCCGCCGCGCGGATCGACGGCCGAGTCTGCCTCTACCTCGAACCCATCGCCCTCTACCACACCCGCGACCTCCACGAACCCGGCGACAATGCCTGGCTCGCAACACCTTCCGACACGCACGTCGACATCGGCCGCGCCCGTGTCTACGGCGACGGCGCCGACCTCACCATCGTCACCTTCGCCAACGGCGTCCCCATGAGCCTCCGCGTCGCCCGCCGCCTGGCCGACCGCGGCATCCAAACCCGCGTCCTCGACCTGCGCTGGCTCTCCCCCCTCCCCTTGGACGACATCCTCCACCACGCCCGCGCCACCGGCCGAGTCCTCATCGCCGACGAAACCCGCCACAGCGGCGGCGTCTCCGAATCCGTCTGCACCGCCCTCATCGACGCAGGCTTCGAAGGCCGCATCGCCCGAGTCACCAGCGACGACAGCTTCATCCCCCTCGGCCCCGCCGCCGACACCGTCCTCCTCGACGAAACCAAGATCGAAACCGCCGCCGGAAAGCTCCTGGCCGAGTAACTATTTCGCGGGGTTCTCACTGCTACCGCCTTGGCCATTTCTCGGTAAGGTCCGATCTGTGAGCAAATACGTATTGTTCAAGCGCGTCACCGACGTGGAACTCGAACAAGCCGAGGAAGACTCAGATCTCGCGCATGAACTAATCGAACGTGACAGCAGTGATGATGCGGAACATACGTTGTGGGCCTTTGCCGGGCTGCAGTTCCTGCTCGATGCCGAAGGCATGGGCATCGTCGTCGGGTGGCCGGACACCCCGGACGAACTGCAGATCGTGCTCCTGGCGGACGGTGAAACCATCTTCGGCCTCGACAGCAACACCGTCGCCCGTATCGCGACCGACCTCGGTGCGACACCGTTCCGACGCCTCGGTGCCCATTTCGACAGAGCGGCAATGGCGGCAGACGACGTCAATCCCAGCGATTGGTCTGGTTGGGATACCGAGGAAGCGCTGAACTTTCTGAATGAGGCCTACGACGATCTGGTGAAATTCATGATGTCCACCGCCGGAGCAAGCTCTGCCCTGCTCATGGAAATGCCGTAACTTACCCGACGCATCAGAGGTAACTACCCCGCCAGTCGCCCAACCACCACATCGGTGTCCGGGACCGCGCAGCCGGCCGCCCCGCACCCCTCCACGAATCCGCACCCCTTCCGTAGATTCGCACCGGTTCTGGGCGCCCATAACCGGTGCGAATCAACGAAAGGGGTGCGGAGTCCATGCAAAGGTCCGGTCAACCCCGACCGAGGCCCGACATCGACCGCGAGTCGAGGCAGACAGTCGCGGCGATGACCGCGAACCCGGTTACCGTCGTGGCGATTACGCCAAGCGGTGCGGTGCGAGTGGTCACCAACCGGAGCGAGCTCACCGGATCCACCAGGCGCTGCGCCCTGAGAGGTTACAGGGGGCGGGTTGGCAAGGGGCGAGGGATAGGAAGCCGGGATTGTTCGATGGAGCCGTCGCAGTAAGTGGTTCGTGCCCGAGTCAAGGCGGCGCGGATTCTGGTGGCCGGGCGCTCGGTGGTCAGATCCGGCCAGGTCCAGCGGACGAGTTGAAATCCGCAGGCGCGGATGGCGTCCTCGCGGATCTTCTCAGCAAAGACCGCCTCGCCCGGGTCTTCGCCAGGTCGAAGCAGACGTCCGTATTTGAGTCGGCCGTCGAACTCGCACAGCACACCGGTGCCTTCGAAGTAGAAGTCCACTCTCCCAAGGAAGTTGGCCTCTGCGTCGAAGACGTTTCCTTGTGGACTCGGGACCGGGAGACCGAGCCTGGCACACATCACCCGACTACGGGACTCGCCGACACTTTCGCTGCGCCCGTTCAGGAATGCGACCACCCGGCGTGCCGCAGAAACCCGACGGCGGAACTTGGCTCGCTCCAACTCAGCTGCGAGATCTGCTTCCGATGGGCCGAACTCGCGGACCAGGGCGTCCCCGGCCACGACCGCGGACTCGAAAGGCAAGGTTCGTGCTAGGTCAACCACAGTTCTTGCTGGTGCAGTGACCAGCAACCCGTCTATCTCAACAACGGATTCCATTGGTGCGCAGTGGATCTTCACGTCAGACTTGATCCGTCCGCCATGGCGTCTGTTCCGAGTCACACAGACACGGTCCAGCGGGGTGCACCACAGCGGCACGCCATAGAGCACCGCAGCGGACTGGTGACTGACGACCGCCTCTTCGGTCATTGAGGGAACGGCGGCATCGATCAAGGTGCGGTGCTTCCCGACCTGATCCAGCTCGCCGTACACACAACGATCGGCATAAGCACCACGTCGAACCCGACACCACTCACTGCGGTACTGATGGCGAATCTCCGCATCACTCAGCCCACCTTGCAGTTCCACGCTCCGCCGATGCACGACCGCTCGTTCCATCCCCGCATCGTCACCAACCCCACACCCCCGCACCACCCGTCAGACCCCCAAATGTGCACAACTCGCCCCTGTGTACAAAAGATCCGCACCCAGCCGATCGTCTGGCTGTAGTCACGTCCCGAAAGTTCCAAGATCAAATACCCGGATCCGCACCCCTTCCGTGGATCCGCACTCCCTCTGGGAGGCCAGAACCGGTGCGTATCGACAGAGCAGGTGCGTATCGACAGAGAGGGTGCGAATCCGACGGTGGCCTGATCGAACCGTCGAACGCCCCATGGTGGCGCCTCGGGGCGCCTTCAAGATCGAACACCCAGAACCGCACTCTCTCTGGGCATTCGCACTCGTTCCGGGCTGCTAGAACGGGTGCGGATCCACAGAACAGGTGCGAATCCTGTGGTCACAAGATCTAAGGTCGAACGATCTCGGACGACTGTTTGGCGGCGCTTGGAGCGCGCTTCAAGATCAAAGAGCTGATTCGCACCCCTTATATGGATCCGCACTCGTTCGGGGCGCCCAGAGAGGGTGCGGATTCACAGAACGGGCGCGGATGCGCAGAAGCGGTGCGGATCTCGGCGAGAGTCAGCCGAGGCGGACCGGGAACGACGCGAGGTCGTTTTGGGTGAGGACAGGCAGGTTGCGGATCTCTTCGACGGGGACCGCGAGCTGGAGGTCGGGGAAGCGGGCGAAGAGGGCGGGCAGGGCGATGGTGGCTTCCAGGCGGGAGAGGGCGGCGCCTGGGCAGATGTGCGGCCCGTACCCAAAAGTCATGTGGCGGTGCGAGGTTGCGCGGGTGATGTCGAAGGCGTCGGAGTCGTCGCCGTGGACGGCGGTGTCGCGGCCGATGGCGCGGTAGGACATGACGACACCCTCCCCCTTCTCGATGACGGTGTCGCCGACGGTGATGTCTTCGGTGGCGAAACGCATGAGCAGGTGGGTGACCGGGCTGTCCCAGCGCAGGGTTTCCTCGACGGCGTTCTTCCACTCGAATTCGCCTGCGCGGATCTTGTCAAGTTGTTCCGGCCTGGTGAGCAGGGCGCGGACGGTGTTGAGGATGAGGCCGACGGTGGTTTCGTGGCCAGCGGCGACCAGCGCCTTCAGGTTGCCGACGACTTCTTCCTCGGTGAGCGGATCCCCGCCGTCGGCGGCGAAGATGAGGGCGCTGGTGAGGTCGTCGGTCGGGTCGGCGGTCTTCTTACGCACCAATTCGGTGTAGTAGACGTCCATTTCGTCGATCACCCGTAGTCGCTCGTCCTGCGGGGTCATCAGCGAGAAGAACGCCTTGTACCAGGTGAGCAGCATCGGGTGATCGGCGCGGTCGACGCCCATCAGCTCGCCGACCACCCGCATCGGCAGCGGGTAGGCGAACACCTCCTTGAGGTCGACGACGTCCTGGCCGGACGCGGCGATGGCGTCGAGCAGCTCTACGGTCAGCCGTTCGATGGTCGGCCGGATCTCGTCGAGCCGCCGCGGCGACAACGCCTGCGTGGTCTTGATCCGCAGCCGCCGATGCTCGGCGCCGTCGACGGTGAACATCGAACGCCCCGCGTCGATCATGCCGATCAACGGCCACTGCCGCGTCACAACGCCGGAGTTCCACAGCGACCAGCCGTTGATGTCCTTGATCAGCCGAGGATCGACGAGCAGCTGCCGCGCCACCGCGTGCTCGGTGACGGTCCATGCGGGCACGCCGAGCAGTTCGATCCTCGCAAGCGGGCCAGCGGCACGCAATCGGGCTGTCTCCCCGGCCAGGTCGCCGACCATCGGATCGATCGCGATGGCGAACGGACATGTCTCACTCATGGGGTACCTCCAACTGCACGAACTGGTGTGAAACGAACTGGCAGCGAGGACATTCCGCGCAAGAACGGTGACGGCCGCCGGACGAGATTCTGCGCGGGCACGGCGAGATCGATATCGGGCAGCCGGTCCAGCAGGACCTCGATGCTGGTCCGCGCGATGATCTCGGCCAGCTGCTGAGCCGGGAAGGGACAACGGTATTCGCCGTAGCTGAAGGCGAAGTGCGCGCTGTTGCCGGTGTGCGCCGGTTCGGCGCCCTCGGCGAGATGCTGGCGCACATGCGGATCGAGGTTGGCCGCCGCCAACCCGAGCAGCAGCATGTCACCGGAGCGAATGATCTTGTCGCTCAACCTGGTATCGCGCGCCGCCCAGCGACCGGCGAGGATCTGGTTCGGGGAGTCCTCCCACAGCACCTCGTTCATCGCCTCGCCGACGCTGCGCCGCCCGCCGCCGAGCGCAGCGGCGAACCGGTCGTCGACGAGCATGAGCCGCACCGAGTTTCCGATCCAGTCGGCGGTCGGCAGGTGCCCGGCGGCGGTGACCGCCATCAGGTCCTGCACGTACTCCTCGTCGGTGAACGGGGCCGGGTAGGCCAGCATCTGCGACACCAAATCGCCACCGGGCCTTGCCTTCTTGGCGGCGAGCACCTGAGTCATCTGCTCGTAGTACCGCCCGTAGGCGGCCTGTGCGTCGGCGCCACCGTCGGCGAGCTGCTTCATGTTCCAGGCCAGCTGCGGCCCGTCCTCGTCGGGAAAGCCGAGCGCCCAGGCCAGCGCGAGCACCGGCATCGGCACGGCGAACTCGGCGACCAGGTCGGCCGTGCCACGGCCGCAGAAGCCGTCGATCAGTCGGTCGGCGACATCCTCACAGGTGCGCCGCAATTCGAACGGGTCCACCGATTCGAGCGCAGGCTCCACCATCGCCAGATGCCTGCGATGCTCGGCGCCCGCGGTGAAATAGATCGAGGGCCGCGGTTGCCCGATCATCGGCAGCAGCGGCCAATCCTCGGGAATGTTCGGCCACTGGTTCCACAGGCTGACATCACGAGGGAACAGCTCGGGGTCGCTGGTGACCTGATGCAGCTCGCGGTAGCCGATCACCAGCCAGGCCGGGACGCCGCCTGGCAGCTCGACGGAGACGACCGGCCCCTGCTCGCGGCGCATCTCGCGGTAGAGATGCTCCGGATCGGTGTGGAAGCGCGGGCCACTCAACGGCACGGCGGCGGATTCCGGGTGGACCGGGCAGCCGCCGGTGGCGGCCGAGGTGGCGCTCGAGCTGGTCATACGGTCTCCACTCGCGGTGCGTCGGCGTAGATGTGCTCGACGAGGCTGATCAGGACGCTCTTGCAGGATTCGCGCGACCTGGCGTCGCATTCGATCAGCGGCACATGCGGTTCCAGGTCCAGCGCGTCGCGCACCTCGTCGGGCCGGAAGGTGCCGCCGAAGTTGTTGCACGCCACGATGAATCGGGTGCGCTGGGCTTCCAGCCGATCGATGGCGTACCAGGAGTCGGCGATGCGGCGCTGGTCGACGAGCACGATCGCGCCGAGCGCACCGGCGAACAGGCGATCCCAGAGGAACCAAAACCGTTCCTGCCCAGGCGCACCGAACAGATAGAGCACGTGTTCGGTGTCGATGGTGATCCGGCCGAAGTCGAAGGCGACCGTGGTCGTCGACTTGCCCGGCGCACCGGTGGGGTCGTCGATGCCGACGCCCGCGTTGGTCATGGTCGCCTCGGTGTCGAGCGGGCGGATCTCGCTGACCGCCCGGACCATGGTGGTCTTGCCGACGCCGAAGCCGCCGACGATGACGATCTTCAGCCCGTGTTTGCTCGCACTGTTCAGCGGTGCGTCGGCGCGGGCGGGCCGAGGATCAAAGACTGCGGAGTCCAACGAGCACCTTCTCGAGGGTGGCGGAATCGGGCACCGCGTTCCACGGCGCGCCCGGTACGGTGGGGCCGGTATTCGGATGCCGCACAGTGATTTTGCCTGCGTGCAGCAGGTCGGACAGCAGGATGGTCGCGATGCCGACCGGGAGCCGCAGTTCGGCCGCGATCTCGACGACGGCCGTTGGCGCACGGCACATGTCGAGGATCGCCACGTGCTCGGACTGCATGCCTGGCGTCGGCGCGCTTTCGCTGACCACGAGCGTAACCAGGTCGAAACTGTCGGAGTCCGGTTTGCTGCGTCCGCCGGTCAGCGTGTAGAGCCGGTCGGGGTCGTCGTCGCGGCCTGGCCTTCTCACGGCACGCTCGCTCCCCCGACACGCGGCGCGGACGCGAGGTAGTGGCCCAACTGCTCCACCAGTTCTCGCATGTTGTGGCCGACCAGGCCCGCGTCGGCGTCCTCGGCGGCGACCACCGCGATGTGCGCGGCCAGCCCCGCCTCGACGATGAACAGGATGCCGCCGTAGAACTCGGTCATCGATTGGCGCACACCGCCTCTGCCGTCACCGAACTCGATAGACGCACCGTGCGACAGACTTTGGATGCCTGCCGCGATGGCCGCGAGCTGATCGGCCTTGTCCATGCCCAACTCGGGAGTGTGGCAGATCTTCAACCCGTCGCCGGAGAGCAGCAACGCGTGCCTGGTGCGCGGGGTACGGGCGAGTAGTTGCTCCAGCAGCCAGCTGAGCTGCGACGGCGCAGACGTTGTCATCGATCATTCTCCACGGCAACGGAAGGGGAGGGGGAAGGTGTTGCGACAGCAGAGCTTTCGGCATCACGACCGGTCACTGCGCGCTGGAAGGCACCGAAGGACGCAGGCGTCGACGCGGGCGGGGTGGCCGCGGGCGGGTCATCGGGCTTGGGAACGGAAAGGCCTGCGGGGTGGACCGCGGCCAGGGTGCTGCCCCGCCGCCGCTTCGGCAGCCCCATGCTGGTGAGCTCGGGTTCGGGTTCAGGTTCGGCAACGGCCTCCGGCTGCGGGGTGACGACAGGCGGTGGGGCCGCGACGGGCAACGAGGGTGCGGTGGACAGCGCGGTCGGCTGCGAACGATCCAGGCGCGCAGTGAGATCCCGCGGCACCACCACGACCACCGCGGTGCCGCCGATGGCCGACGGCCGGTAGGACACGGTGAGCCCGTGCTTGCGCGCGAGGTGCCCGACGACGGCGAGGCCGAGCCGGGTCCCGCTCAGCGACGACAGGTCCGACGAATGCTGGCCGCGCCCGTTCGGGCCGGTGCTCGACACAGCCTGTTCGGCCCGCCGCAGCGCCGACTCGCTCATGACCAGACCGCTGTCCTCGATGGTGAGCACGACGCCTGCGGGCACCTCGGCGGCGTAGACGTGCACCTCGGTGGTCGGCGGGGAGAAGTTGCACGCGTTGTCGAGCAGCTCGGCGAGCGTGTGCATCACGCCTTCGGCCGCATGCCCGGCGATGGCGATCTCGGCAATGGCTCGCAACCGCACCCGTTGATAGCCGGCCACCCGGCCCATGGCGCCGCGCAGAATCGATTCCATCGCAATCGGTTTGGCCCAGCGTCGACCGGAACGGGCGCCGCTGAGCACCGCGATGCTGTCGGCGAGCCTGCCTGCCTGGGCGGTGCGATGGTCGAGCTGCAGCAGGTCGGCGAGCACCTTCGGGTCGGCGTGCCGGTGTTCCATCTCGCGCAGTTCGGCGAGCATGCTGGTGGTCATCGCCTGCATGCGACCGGCCGCGCCCGCGAACGCGGCCATCGCCGCGGACCTACGGTTCTCGCTGTTCTTCGCTTCCCACACATGCGCGTTCGTCGCTTCGGCCGCGGACGCCATCCTCGCGGTTACCTCGGCGGTCAGCGCCGCCGCATCCTGCCTGGCCCGCTCGGTCTCGGCGCGATAGTGCAGTGCCGCGGTGACGGCGGCACACAGCGCGATGAACAGCACGATCGCGGCGACGACGGCGGCGGTCAGCGGGATGCGAACGTCGGTGAGCGCAAGGAGAACCGCGGCGACGACGACGAGAACCGAGAGCACGGCCGCGCAGGTCGACATCGCTAGGAGCGGCATGCGCAGACGCTGAACGACAGACTCGCGATGTTCGCCTTCCGGCGCGTTCAATGACTGTGACAAGTTCCGTACTTTCACGTTTCGCCGAGAAGGTGTGACGTCGTTCCCCCGACCCCTTCTGCCCGCTCGGGCTGCACCAAATGTACAGATCACAAAACGGTTTCGCATCTCGGCCGGGCGCACCAAGGCTGGGAAGGGTCACTAGGTCGCACGATAGGCGGATCGTATTGCGTTACTTTTGTTTTCAACAACTCAACGGTGATGTTGCCGGCGTCGGTTCGGATTCCGGGGAAGCCCGGCGTCCGACACCCCGGACCGGGATCCCGCGATTCGAATTCGCCACCGGAATACTGGAAATACAGTGAGGGTGACGGTATCCAGCGGCGAAGGGACACGGCGATGATGTCCATGCTCGGCGAGGTCCGACCGGAGCACGATTCCAGCGACGACCTGGTTCTCCTGCACTACCTGCGTTCGTTCCGCCAGCCGGTGCTCGCGGTGTGGTCGGCGACGACCGAACGCGCGCAGCTGGCCGAGTGGCTCGGCACGGTCGCTGACGAGGACGACGGCGCGCTGACCATCACGCCGCTCGACGGGCCCGTTGCCGGTCCCGTCGTCGTGCGCGTCGAATACTGCCTGGCCCCACACGAATTGGTAGTGCGCATCGACGGCTGCGCGCTGGAGGTGCGGATGACCCAGGTCGGTGTGGTCACCACCGTCGAGCTGATCCGCCGCCACCTCTGCCCTGCCGACGCGGGCGCAGTCGGCCCGCGCTGGCAGTACCTGCTCGACCGACTCACCGCCCACCTGGCGCAGCAACCGTTGCCGCGTTGGGCCGACTACCCCAAGCTGGCCGACGAGTACTAGGCGTTCAGAAGAAGAAGCCTGCGATCCCCCAGCCCGGCCTGGCCTGTGCCTCGCGGATCCACTCCACGCAGGATTCGATGGCCGCGAGGACCTCGTGATCGATGCCCTCTCGCTGCTTCGGGGTCGCGGATTCCCACTGCACCAACGCTTCCGCGCACTGTTCCGGCGTCCACTCGCCGTAACCGGGTAAGTCGTCCGGTGCGGGGAGCGCCGCGGGCAGCGCGTGGTATCGGAAGTCGGCGACGCTGATCGCCTTGATGCCGAGCTCGGCAAGACCCTCGTCGACCTGTTCGAGCCAGCTGCCGCGGAACGGAGAGAAATAGCGGTTGTCGAGGAATCGGCCGTAGAACTGGCAGATCGTTTGGTAGGCGTAGGCGTATTGGAAGCCGTACTCGGACTGGAACGGGCCACCGTCGATCACGGCGCGCACCGCGTCGAAGCGCGACGGGGCGCCCGCGCCGATCTCGTCGGCGAACCAGTCGTCGGCGTGCGCGAGTTGGGCCTTGAAGCGACCGCCGATCATCCGCCGGAGCTTGTCGTCCCGCGAGCCGATAGCGCTTCTGACCCTGTCCAGTTCGACGACGTAGATGCTCAGGCTGTAACTCATGATCGAACACTAGCGGCACCCACCGACACCGAACGGCACGCCGACGGAAGGCGTTTGGCGCTATGCGGGCACATCCGACGGGTTCGGCACGAGGTGGCGCAGGTGCGCGGTGAGCAACGCGTCGACCTCGGCCGCGCGCTCGAGCTGCACCAGGTGCCCGGCGCCCGCGATCTTGGTCACCTCCCGCAGCTCGGGCACGGAGTTCCGCAACGTCGTCAACGGGTCACGGCCGCTGAAGCCCTCCATGTCGGGATCGCGCTCGCCGTACATGAAGTAGGCGGGCACGGTGACGAGCGCGTCGGCGTAGTCCGCCGTCAGCTCCCAGTTGCGGTCGAGCGCGCGATACCAGTTCAGGCCGCCGGTGAACCCGGTGTGCTCGAAATCCTTTGCCAGGGTGTCGAATTCGGCCTCGGTCAGCCACCGCCACGGCAGCGGCGGCGCCTCGGGCAGCACATCCAGGTAGCCGGTGCCCTCCGCGGGGAACTGCCAGGTGTCGAGGTAGTGGTAGTCGGCGCTCAGCGAGAAGTACACCCGGGCCAGGAACTCCCTTGTGCGCGCGCCCAATTCCGCGTCGGCGACGCCGGGTTGCTGAAAGTAGTGCAGGTGCAGGAAGTGTCGCGCGGCGGCCTTGGCCCACAGCTGTGACGGGGCGCGCGGCGGGCGCGGCGCGTACGGGTTGTTCAACACGATGACGCCGCGCACCCGCTCCGGTGCGCGTAATGCCAACTCCCACACCAGCGCCGCGCCGAAGTCGAGGCCGACGAACACCGCCTGCTCGGCGCCGATGTCGTCGAGCAGGCCGAGCAGATCGCCGATCACCGCCCGGTTCGTGTACCCCTCGACCTCGTCCGGCCGATCGGTCTGGCCGTAGCCGCGCAGATCCGGCGCGACGGCGCGGTATCCGGCGGCGGCGACCGCGGCCAGCTGGTGGTGCCAGATGTACCAGGTGTGCGGGAAGCCGTGACAGAAGATCACCGGGTACCCGGCGCCCTGCTCGGCCACGTGCATGCGGACGCCGTTGGTCGTCACGAATCGATGGGTCAACTCCACTGCGTCCTCCACAACACGGGTCGTAACCAGGCCGCCTGCGGCCGAGCCTGGGCAAAATCTAGAACGTGTTCCTATTTCAAGGTAGTGTCCCGTAGTCGTGAACGGAATACCCAGCGCACTCGGCGGCCGGATCGCCGTGGTCACCGGCGCGAGCCGCGGCATCGGCAAGGGCATCGCCATGGAACTCGGCGCGGCGGGGGCGACGGTGTACGTGACCGGCCGCTCGGCCACACCAGGCCGACTGCCCGGAACGGTGCACGAGACGGCCGCCGCCATCGACGCCGCGGGCGGCACCGGCATCCCGTTCGTCTGCGACCACCGCGACGACGCCGCGGTGCGACGACTGTTCGAGCTGATCACAGCCGAGCACGGCAAGCTCGACGTGCTGGTGAACAACGTCTACAACTCCCCCGCCGCGGCCCGCTGGCTCGGCAAGCCGTTCTGGGAGGTGCCGCCGGACGCGTGGGACGAGACCTTCGACATCGGCGTCCGATCCCACTACGTGGCAAGCGTTTTCGCGGCACCGCTGCTGATCGAGGCGGGCGGGCTGATCGTCAACATCTCCTCACCCGGCGCGCAGCGCTATATGCACAACGCGGTGTACGGCGTCGCCAAGTCCGCAGTGGATCGCCTCACCGCGGACATGGCCCACAATCTGTCCGACACCTCGGTCACCGCGGTCTCCCTGTGGCCTGGCATCGTGGATACCGAACTGCTGCAACTGGTTCCGACCGACGCTAGCGGCCAACGACTGGTCACCCTGCCCGGCGAGGGCACCTTCGACCTCGCCGACGCCGAATCCCCTCGCTTCCCCGGCCGCGCCGTTGTCGCCCTGGCCACCGACCCTAACCGCCGCTCCCGCACCGGAACCGCCTGTCGAGTAGCCGACCTCGCCGACGCCTACGGCTTCACCGACGTAGACGGCCGCATCCCGCGCGCGGACTAGAAGAGCGCATCGCCGCGCCGGCCAGAAGAGCCGCATCACCGCGCGGGCCGGAAGAGCCGCATCACCGCGCCAGCCGGAAAAGCCGCATCACCGCGCAGGCCGGACGAGTCACATCGCCAGCGCCAGCCGGAAAAGCCACATCACCGCGCAGGCCGGAAGAGTCACATCGCCACCGCCGGCCGGAAAGCCGCGTCACGACGCGGGCCGGGAGGTCCCGACTATCCATGACCGCCTAGGCAACCCCGAGAAACCGTGCCACCGCAGGCGAAGTCGTCGGCTTGGCGTGCCACGCCAGGTACACGTGCGACGGCGGCGCATCAGGAATGTCCACGTACACCACGCCGGGATGCGGGGCCCGGCTGCGCGCCAATGCGGGCACGCCGCCGATACCGCGATCCGCCGCGACGAGTTCGATCCACTCGTCGAAATTCCGGCAGGTGATGATCGGCCGTTGCGGGTCTGCTGGATCCCACGACCCGGCATCGGTGGTGCCGGACACCGCGTTCACCACGAGCGGATAGCCGGCCAGGTCGGCCCAGCGCAGCCCGGCCGCCTCGACCAGCGGCGAGCTCGCGGCGACCGCGAGCACCCGGCGCTCGGTCGCGATCACCCGCGACGCCAGGTGATTCGGCAGCCGAGTCTCCCTGCGGTAGATGGCGATGTCGAGGGATCTGGCCTCGAGCGCGGCCAACGGATCGTCGACCCGGCGCAGCGTGATGCGGCCACCGAGCGCCTCGTAACGACGTCGCGTCGCCGCCAGCCAGGTGGTCGGCAGCAGCCACGCGAACCCGATCTCGATGCTGGCCCGCGACCGCAGCTGCGCGACAACACCATCCACGTCGGCGATGATCCGGCGGGCATGGGTGAGCAGCTCGGCGCCGTCGTCGGTCAGGTCGAAGCGCCGCGAGGTGCGCTCGATGAGCCTGCCCTCCACGATTCGCTCCAGCTGCTGGATGGTCCTGGTCAGCGCGGGCTGACTCAGATGCAGGCTGGCCGCGGCCTTGGTGTAGCTCCCCTCCTCACACAGCGCGACATATGCCCGCAGATGCCGCAGCTCGATATCCATGCATCAAGCGTATACATGGTGCACAGAAAGCATTTAACAGACGCCGAAACGGGCCGTACGTTCGCGGAGTGACCGCTACTCTCGCGCCCGCTCCCCGCAAGAGCCTCGCACCGGCCTTCGCGGCCGCCGCCGGGCTGGCCGCCGCGATGGGCGTCGGCCGTTTCGTTTACACGCCGCTGCTGCCCGTCATGGTGGACGCACACCAGATCAGCGCACACGACGGCGCCATGATCGCGACCGCCAACTACGCGGGCTACCTGCTCGGCGCCATCCTGCTCACCCGCTGGCCGGAATTGAACAGCCGCAACACCTTCCGCATCGCCGCGGGTCTGCTGGTGCTCAGCGAACTGTTGATGGCCGCGCCTGCCCCTGCGCTGTTCCCGGCCGCGCTGCGCCTGATCGCCGGGGTCACCAGTGCCGTCATCTTCGTCGCCTGCGCGGGCGTCGCCGCCAGGCCGGGCAGCAGCCGGGAGGCGGCGGGCATCGCTTTCGGCGGCGTCGGCTTCGGCATCGCGCTGACCGGAGTGCTGGTCCTCGCAGTGCGACCGTTCCTCGGCTGGCAGAGCATGTGGCTGGTGTCGGCCGTGCTGACCGCCGTACTGCTGCTGCCCGCGTGGCGACTCGACATCAGGCCCGGCCTGCGCGCACGGAAGGCCACCATCCGATCGACCGGTGCGTGGCGCGCGCTGCTCGTCGCCTACTTCCTCGAAGGCCTCGGCTACATCGTGATCGGCACGTTCCTGGTCGCCGCGGTCAGCGACGAACGCGGACCGGTGGTCGGCTCCGCGATCTGGGTGGTGGTCGGTGCCGCCGCCGTGCCGGCAACGGTGCTGTGGGGCGTCGCCGCACGACGCTGGTCCCCCGCCGTGGCCATGCCGATAGCGCTAGTGGCGCAATGTGTTTCGGCGGTACTGCCGGCCGTCTCCGGCGCGGTGGTGCCCGCCGTGATTTCGGCGGCGCTGTTCGGCGCGACGTTCCTCGGCATCGTCATGCTGGCTATGCGGATCGGTGGCGAGCTCTCCGACGACACCGCGGCGGCACCGCTCACCGCCGTCTACGGCGCGGGACAGATGCTCGGTCCGTTGGTGGTCGCGCCGGTGATCGGCGACAGTTATCCGGCCGCGTTCGTCATCGCCGCCCTGGTACTGGCGGCTGCGACGATCGCGGCCGGTGTAGTGACCCGCCTGATCAGGCGAACTTGATCTCCAGACCAATGCCGAGGATGGCAATCAGCCAGACGACGCCGGTGAAGATGGTGACGCGGTCGAGGTTCTTTTCCACGACGGTCGAGCCGGACAGGCTCGACTGCACACCACCACCGAAAAGGCTGGACAAACCTCCACCCTTGGCGCGGTGCAGCAGCACCAGCAGCACCAGCAGCACGCTGGTGATGATCAGGAGGATATCCAGGAACATCCGCATGCGGGACAGTGTATGCGGTCGATCGAATCCCACCGAATCAGGCACTCGGTAACCGTCGCCGGGCAACAGAACCGCGCGCTGTACGACAGACAACCCTGCCCTGTGCGACGGACAACTCAACCCCGGCGCAACCGCCGACCCAACCCCGGCGCAACCGCCGACCTCGGCCCTGCGTAACAGATAACTCAGTGCGGCGTGATCGCCACGAGATGGGTGATCCGGTCCTCACCGTTGGTGTACTCCGCCACCGCCTGCTCGCGGATCTGATCCTGCGCGGTGAGCCGAACCTGGTGTTGATGCATGTGCTCCGCCCAGGACCGAACGACGAACGCCTCGACATAGCGATCGAGCACGCCGACATCGCGGTACAACCGCCACTCCATCGCGCCGGTGCGTTGCCGCGACCGGCCGACGAACGCCATCGCACTGGTGAACTCGTCGAGATGCTCCGGCGGCACGTCGTAGGTGCGCAGCACCAGCACCGGCCCGTCGGCCGGATCCGGTTCGACGACAAGCTGCGGTTCCGGCCAGAACGCCGACGGTGTCTGGTCGAGGTTCTCGGCGTTGTGGCTGATCGGCAGCCACACCGTGCTCACCGCGCAGCACGCGAGCAGCGCCGCGGCGCACAGCAGCGCGAACACCGGTCCGGCCGCGCCCGCGATCAGTCCCCACAGCAGCGAGCCGATCGCCTGCCCGCCCATGAACACCAGCAGATACACCGAGAGCCCGCGCGCCCGCACCCATGCGGGCAGCAACAGCTGCATGGTCGAATTCATCGTCGACATGGCGAGCAGCCAGGCGAAACCGGCGAAAACCAGCAGCACCAGCACGATCGGCACGACATGCAGCACCGCGGCGGCCGCCGTCGCGACCCCGAACAGCACTGCGGCCGTGCTCAACCGCTGGGTCGGGGTCAGCAGCGTGCGCAACCGCGACAGTCCGATCGCGCCGAGCACCGCGCCGAGGCCGAGCGCGCCGAGCATCAGTCCGTAGCCGGACGAGGACAGTCCGAGTTCGTCCCGCGCGATCACCGGGAGCAGCGCCCACAGCGCGCTGGCCGGCGTGATGAACAGGATCGAGCGCAGCAGCACCCGGCGGATCGCGGGCGCCGCGCGGATGAAACGGGTCCCGGCCTGCAATGCCGCCAGCGGACGTTCGCTGGGCAACCGCCGATCCTTCGCTGGCCTGCGCCACAGCGCGAGCACCACCACGATGCCGACGAACGACACCGCGTTGAGCGTGAACACCAGCGTCGGCCCCGACAGCGAGACCAGCACGCCCGCGATCGCCGGGCCCACCGCCCGCCCCACATTGATGCTCATGCTGCCCAGCGCAGCTGCGGACGGAATCTGCTCGCGCGGAACGAGTTCTGGCTGAATCGCCTGCCAGGCAGGCCCGGTGAGCGCCTGCCCGCAGCCGAGCAGGAACAGCAGCGTCAACAGCACGGCAGGCGTGGTGTGCCCGGTCGCGGTCGACACCGCGAGCACTGCGGCGAGTATCGCCATCGACGATTGTGCACAGAGCAGCAACCACCGCCGATCGACCAGATCCGCGATCACCCCCGACGGGATCGCCAGCAGCATCACCGGCAGCGTGATCGCGGTCTGCACGAACGACACCAACGCCGCGGCATTCGGCTCATCGACCAGAATCCACTGCGCACCGACGGTCTGCATCCACGTCCCGAGCTGGGACACCAGCTGCGCGATCCACAAGGCGCGATACACCTTCGACCGCAACGGAGCCCAGGTGGAGACGGCGGCAGGGGCGGCAGTAATCACTTACCGAAGCTTAGCTTTCCCACCCAACCACCCCGCCGACCGCCCGCTCGGGCTCCCCTTGTGTCGTCCAGCCACGACTTCAAGATCATGAGGCACTGGTGCAGGTGGCCTCTCGCACGATGCCGCCACCAGTGCCTCATGATCTTGAAATGGCCGGGTGATCCCGAGCGCCCGATGCGCCACCGCGCGGCGATGGCGCGTCCGGAACCGGTGCGGCGCCGGTGGGGCCGATCGTTGGTCCGCGCGGAACCGATTCACTGGCAACAGGCGGATTCCGCGATGATGTCCCGCTCGGCGTGACGCGCTCCCGCGAGTGGGACACGGTGGAGGCGACACGCCGCGGACAGCTCCGCCGCGTCCCGCCGAATGATCGGTGGTCCGCGCGGAACCGATTCGCTGACAACAGGCTTCGCGCGGAGCGGTCAGGGTGCGTGGCGCGGGCTAGAGGGTGTCCTTCTCGCGCGATTGGGCGCTCGTCAGGATCAGGGCGAGGACGAGGAGAGCTCCGCCGAGCAAGCCTGTGGGGGTCAGTCGTTCGCCGAGGATGAGGGCGGCGAGCACTGCGCCGGTCAGGGGTTCGAGGAGGGCGAGTACGGCGGCGGTGCCTGGGCCTGCGTCAGGGAGGCCGCGAAAGTAGAGGGTGTAGGCGATCGCCGTCGGGACCAGGCCGAGCACCAGGATCAAGGCGATGCCGCCTGCGGTCATGTGGAAACTCACTCCCGTGGTTACCGCCAGTGGTGCGAGCAAAAGTCCGCCGCCGGTGAAGCCGAGGCCAGTGGTGGTCATCGCGTCGAGTCCGACTACCGGGCGGGCACTGAGCACGGTGACCGTGGCGAACGCGGCGGCCGCGGCGACGGCCAGTGCGGCGCCGCCGAGCAGTCCGGCGGCGCTTACGTCGTCGGAGGGCACGCCGACCAGCAAGGCCAGTCCGGCGAGGGCGATCCCGATGGTCGCGGCTCGGCGCCGGTCCAGTGTGCGGCGGCCGGTGACTTGTTCGAGCAGCGCGACGAGGACGGGCGACGCACCGATCGTGATCAAGGTCGCGACGCTGACCGAGGACGCGGCGACCGCACCGAAATAGCTCGCTTGAAAGGTGGCAGCAAGACCGGCGACCGCACCGATTCTGCGCCAGGCCAAGGGGTTTCGCGGCCAAGGCCGCCGAGTCGCGGTCAAGAGCGCGACGAGCAGCAGACCGCCGACCGCGAGGCGGCAGGCGGCCACCGCGACGGGTGAGAGACCGGTGGCGCGGCCGAGCAGGGTACCGAGCAAACCGCCGGTCCCCCAGAGCATTCCGGCGCCGACGAGGTAGACGAGGCCGGAACGGCCTGCGGTGGACAGAGATACAGACATGATGGGTTCGCGCTCCTGCGACAGAAGGGTTGGGGTCGCGGAAGCGAGGTGCACGGGTTATCCCGAAACACGGAATTCCGAAGGACTGTGGACCGCACCGACATCGGCTAGCACCGCCGCTGGAACAGCGGAGCCGCGAAACGCACTGGCACCGAACCGCACTGGCATCAGCTCGCCGACGATGCGAAGCGCACCGAGCCGGATCACCGAACCTCGGCGATTCCGGAGCGCCGGACATACCGACAGCGGATGACGAACGCACCGATGCCGCCGAAGTCGCGAAACGCACTGCGCCGGATCGTCGAAAGTCACCGATACCGATCTCTGGAACCCACCGCTGGTGGACACCGGAGTTGCATCAAGCACCGATACCGATCAATAGAACGCGCCGATACCGGAACACCGGAGTTACGAAACGCACTGGCACTGATCGCCGAAGCACGCGGAAACGCCGGAATGCCGAACCAGCGCACTCACCGATAAGGTGGCGCGCGGAGTCCTACACCTCGCTCAGGAGGCGGGCGGCGGGGTTATCGGAAAGCATCGGTGCACGCGGTCGATACTAATGCCCGCCGCCGAGGTCTGCCGCGCGGGCCCGCGCTCGCAGTATCGGATCTGCCTCGATGCGCGCCGCAATGTCTGCATCGGGCGGGTACGGCCTGGCGCGCAGGATCCAATCCTGGCGCAGCTCAGGCACTGTCACCTGCGGTTGGTCCCACTTGTCGACCGTTCGACAAGTCCAGTCCATCTCCGACGGACCATCGGAACCCAGGTGGTAGGCGAGGTAGTCGTTCCAGAGCGAGTACGACGTGGTGAGCGTGCGATCGGCGGGCACGTCCAGGATCAGCAACCACCGCCCGTGTGCCCATTCGTGGAGGCTGAGTAGCGCATTCGCCTTACGCCGGACAACTGATCTGCGAAGACCGCGGCCCGGCCAGCACCACACCGGCGGTGTCGAACCGCAGTCGATGCCGCGCCGCGTCATCTCGGCCACCAATGCCTCGAAGGGCGGACGTAGGCTCGGTGACACACGATCCCAGGTCGCCCGGTAGACACCCGTCGACCGCACCGTGGCAACCACTTCCGGCGCCTGCACTGTCCATACCCGCACGGGCGCGGCCTACTTGTCGACCGCGTCGGCGTAGGTCTGCAGCATGTCCTCGATGAGCGCGAGCACCGCGTCGTCCAGTTCGGGACGCTGGTAGACCCCGCGCACCACGGCCTGTCCCGAAAACAGATGCAGCACAAGGAAGAACAGCGGCTCGCGCAGGCGCTGCGGGTACCGATTCAGGATGCCGGTGGCTTCGACGGCGGCGACGATCTCGTCGTAGTAGGTTTCGACCGTCGGCGCGATCCGCTCCCGCAGGTCGGCGTCGGAGCGGGCCGCCAGGTAGATCTCGCGCAGCGCGTGGGTGATGTTGTCCGACTGCGCGGCACGCAGGAATCGCAGGGCGGTGTCGAGCGAATTCGCTTGCTCGCCAAGCTGTTCCATCACCGCAGTGAAGGCGATGCGCTGCCGTGCGACGATTTCTTCCGCGGTCCGCACGATCAGGTCGAGCCTGCTGTCGAACTGCCGGAACATCGCGCCGACGGACAGTCCTGCTCGCCCGCAGATCTCCTGCACGGTGGTGCGCTGGTAACCGACTTCGCCGATCGCGGCGATGGTCGCGTCGACCAGCTTGGTCACGGTGGCTTCGCGGCGCTCCTGTTGGGTGCGGCGCGGCCGTGCCGGTTCTGCGCTCCTGGTCATGACGAACCATCCTGCCCCGTGCCTTCGGTGCCGCCGGTCATCGGGTCGGCGTGACCGTCGCCACAGCACTCGGGGCGGCGTGACCGTTGACACAGCAAGAGGCGGGCTCCTACATTCATTCCGCTGTTAAGAAGCAAATGCTCTCTTTCTTTTCGTGAGCCGCGCCGCTGCGGAGATGTCGAGGAGTTCCACATGACGATGGGCACCACCGGGAGCACCAGAAAACTGGTCGCGCAAGCATGCCTTGCCCTGACCGCGGGATTGACCGTGGCACTGTGCCCGGCGCTGGTCGCCGCGGCACATGCGGATCCGGTGCCGGTCGCGCCGCCCCTCCCCTTCCCGCTGCCGCCTGCCCCGCCCTATCTCGATCCCGGGTTCTACAACCCCGACCCGGCCCGAGTCGCCGCGGCCCAGCCGGGCGAGATCCTGGCGGCCCGCCAGGTCAACCTCGCCAACTTCTTCGTGATCCCGCTGAATGTGCGGGCATGGCAAGTGTCCTTCCGCAGCACCAACACTCGCGGCGAGGCCATCCCCGCGATCGCCACCGTGATCGTCCCGCATCGGCCGTCGCCGACCCCCGAGCGGAATCTGGTCGCCTTCCAATTCGCCGAGGACTCGCTGTCGGTGAACTGCGCGCCGTCCTATGTGCTGCAGATGGGTTCGCTGCCCAACCCGACCAACCCGGTGATCTCGGCCGAGTTCATCGAGGTCCAGGCCATGCTGCAGCTCGGCCACGCGGTGGTCGTGCCCGACCATCAGGGCCCGAACGCGGCGTACGCGGCCGGACCGCTCGGCGCCAGGATCACCTTGGACGCCATCCGGGCCGCCGAGAACTTCGAGCAGGCCGGCCTCAACGGCTCCGCCACCCGGACCGCGCTGTGGGGCTACTCCGGCGGCGCCATTCCGACCGCGCACGCCGCCGAACTGCAGCACACCTACGCGCCGGAACTGAACATCGTCGGCTCCGCGGTCGGCGGCCTGCTGGCCGACTTGCGCATGTCGCTCGAATACAACAACGGCACGTCGACCTTCGGCGGCGCGGTGCTCGGCGGATTGTTCGGTGTCGCAAGGGAATACCCGATACTCAACACCTTCATCGACCAGTACATGAACCCGCTCGGCAAGGCGGTCCGGGTGGTTCACGAAGGTCAGTGCGTCGCACTGCAATTCGCCGGATTCCCGTTCGTGAACATCAAGGGACTGTTCAACTACCCCGGCGGCGACCCGATGACCGCGCCCGAATTGCAACCGCTACTGGACGATATGACCCTTGGTCGGCGCGGCACGCCGAAGTTCCCGGTGTACATCTACGAGGCGCCGCTGGACGAGGCGATGCCGATCAACGCGGTCAACAACCTGTACGACGCCTACTGCAAGGACCCGAACGCCAGCGTCTACTACACCCGCGAGCTGATCAGCGAGCACGGCATCGCCGCCGTCTCGGGCGCGGGCTCGGCCGCGCTCTGGCTCAACGACCGGCTCAACGGCGTGCCTGCCAAGCCAGGTTGCACCAACCGGGATGTGCCGTTGCAGATCCTCGATCCCGGTGCGGCCGCCGCGTTCGCCAACGCGGTCGGGCAGACGCTGGCCTCGCTGCTCGGCATGCCGGTCTGACCTGCCGGAGACCGGACCGGATCGCTCAGCGTCGGTAGCATCGGCCCCATGTCGGTCAAACTGGTGTGGTTCGGTCCGGTCGTTCTCCTCGCACTTCTCGGCGTCGCCGCCTGCTCGGACGGGGACTCGGGCTCGAAATCGACCACCACCTCGACTACCGTCTCCGGCATGCCGATACCCGGTGGTGGACCGGTCCCGATGGGCCGCACCTTCATTTCGACCAAGGTCGACGGCACGCCGATCCCCGGCGGCGGTCCGCTGACGATCACCTTCAAGGACGGCCGCATCGGCGCGGACGCCGGCTGCAATTCCCACGGCGGCGCAGTCACTTTCGACAACAACAAGCTCACCGTGTCCGGCTTGTCGAGCACCCTCATGGCCTGCGGCGACGACCGGCAGGGCGCCGACGGGTGGCTCAGCGGCCTGCTGGATGCCAAGCCGACCTGGCAGGTCGACGGCGACATGCTGACCCTGCAGGGCAACAACGTGACGGTGACACTGCAGGACAAGAAGGTCGCCCAACCCGACAAGCCGATCAAAGGCACCACCTGGATCGTCACCGGCCTCATCACCCCGGACGCCCAAATCCGTTCGCAGGCCATCGATGACGCGAAACCCACCCTCACCATCGCCGAGGACGGCGCGGTCTCCGGCAGTGCAGGCTGCAACCGGATGATCGGCACCGCCACCGGCGCGGGCGCCGACCTCACCTTCCAGATCGGCACCACCAAGATGCTCTGCGCCCCCGAGGTGATGGAAGTCGAGCAGGCGGTCCTGAAAGCCTTGGACGGCAAGGCAACCGCCACCGTCGACGCCAACGTCCTCACCCTGCGCAACGCCAACGGAAGCGGCCTCACTCTGCGCGCGGAGTAAAACCCTTGGCGCGATGAGTCTTTCGACGACAAGAGCGACTCCTTACGGGAAGCCCCTACGACGGTGGGCCGCTCGCCGACAGGAATAATCGCGCACCTGCCACGCCCGACTACCTGCACCTGATCGTGACTGCCGACGACACCGCGGGCGGCCTGGCCTTACCTACTGAACACGCGGACTTGGTAGTAGACACCGCGACGCGCGGTGGCGGCGACGTTCCGGCGATACGCTGAGAACACGAAATCGACAGCCCCATCCAGGCAAGGAGGGTTGGGCATGTCAACCTATCCCGACCCGCACGATCCTCGCGTGCAGGAAGATATTCAGGAAGCCGTGCAGCGAGCGCGTGATTCGGCATTCGGCTCCTATATGTCCGAGCAGGACATATACAACGCCGCGTCCGCATATCTCGGTGCCGAGCAGGCGAGCGCTCCCGGCATCGATATCGCGATCCAGCATGAGGTCCGCCGTCAGTCAGACACCGGCTGGACCGTCGAGGACCACCGGAGTTCGCAGACGAGGTCGCAGGATGTCCCGGAACCGGCGCATCCCGGCCACGGCGGCGCAACGATCCCCGCCGCGCCGGCCACCGACCCCGTTTTCGGGCTGACGGTCGATCACTGGTGTACCGACGCCGAGATCGCCGCGATGCAGAATTACGCCCGCTTCGACGGAACCCTGATGCGGGACCGCTACGACCCGACCTGCCCGGCGGAGTTCTACCGCGGTTACTTGACCGCGCTGGTCGGTCTCCTGCAATCGATCGGGACGACCGATTCACTCGACCATTACCGGTCGGTGGTCACCCATATCGACGAGGTCTTGCGGTCATGGACCGGCCACCAGGACCAGCGCACCGGCGGAGCCTTCGCGATGACCAACGCCTGGCAGTACTCCACCTCCGGAGCATCGATGCCCCAGATAGTCACCTTCCTGCACGGTGAGATCGCCTGTCTGGCAGAGTGCTTCCGCACCGCCAGCTGGCGCGGACTCTGAGGCGAGCGCACATCCTGTCCCGAGCCGGAACGCCGACCGGGCCGCATGGCTCGACTCCGGCGCAGGCACTGAGGCCGAAGACGAGCAAAGGCGCCGCACTGAGTCCGACTCGAACACGATGCCTACCAACGACATTCGCCGAACTCTCGGCGCACCCGGCGCCGAGTGGGCGGAGACCGATTCAGGCACACGACGAAAAGAGCCGGACACCACTAGTGCGATGCCCGGCTCCTTCAGTGAAAACTGTTACGGCAGTGGGCCGCCCGCGGCGATCGCGGACAGGGTGGCGAACTCGTCACCCTTCAGCGAGGCGCCGCCGACCAGCGCACCGTCGATGTCCGGCTGTGCGACGAGCTCACCGACGTTCTTGGCGTTGACCGAACCGCCGTAGAGCACGCGGACACCCGCGGCGACCTCCGCCGAGGCCAGCTCGGCCAGCTCTTTGCGGATGGCGCCGCAAACTTCCTGCGCGTCCGCGGGCGTGGCGACCTTGCCGGTGCCGATCGCCCAGACCGGCTCGTAGGCGATGACGACCTTCGAGATCTCCTCCGCCGTCAGGCCTTTCAGCGATCCGCGCAACTGCTCGACGTTGTACTCGACGTGAGTCTTCGCCTCGCGGACGTTGAGACCTTCGCCGATGCACACGATCGGCGTGATCCCGTGCTTGAGCGCCTGCTTGGCCTTGCCGAGCACGGTGGCGTCGTCCTCGTGGTGGTACTGGCGCCGCTCCGAATGCCCGACCGTCACGAAGCTGACGCCGAGCTTGGCCAGCATGGCGCCGCTGATCTCGCCCGTGTAGGCACCCGAGTCGTACATCGAAACATCCTGCGCCCCATAGGTGAGGAGCAGCTTGTCGCCTTCCACCAGCGTCTGCACACTGCGCAGATCGGTGAACGGCGGCAGCACCGACACGTCGACCCTGGCGAAGTACTTCTCCGGCAACGCGAACGCGATCTTCTGCACCAGGGCGATGGCCTCGAGATGGTTGAGGTTCATCTTCCAGTTGCCCGCGATGAGCGGCTTCCTAGTCACAGCCGTAGCACTCCTCAATCTTCCAGCACTGCGATGCCCGGAAGTTCCTTGCCCTCCAGGTATTCCAGCGACGCGCCGCCGCCGGTGGAGATATGCGAGAAACCGTCCTCGGGCAACCCGAGCGCACGCACGGCCGCGGCCGAGTCGCCGCCGCCGACGACGGTGAACGCGCCCTTACCGGTCGCGGTGCCGATGGCCTCGGCCACCGCACGCGTGCCTGCGGCGAAGTTCTCGAACTCGAACACGCCCATCGGGCCGTTCCAGAACACGGTCTTCGCCTCGGTGAGCAGCGCCGCGAAGCGGGCGGCCGACTCGGGGCCGATGTCAAGACCCATCCAGCTGTCCGGGATCTCGTGCGCGGGCACCACCTTCGAGTCCGCGTCGGCGGCGAAGGCGCTGGCCACCACGATGTCGCGCGGCAGGTGGATGACGTCGGCGAACCGGTCGAGCAGGTCCTTGCAGGTGTCGATCATCTCTTCCTGCAGCAGCGAGGTGCCCACCGAAAGGCCCTGTGCGGCAAGGAAGGTGAAGCACATGCCGCCACCGATGACCAGCGTGTCGACCTTCGGCGCGAGCGCCTCGATGACCGCGAGCTTGTCGGAGACCTTGGAGCCGCCGAGCACGACCGCGTACGGCCGCTCGGGATCCTGCGTCAACGTCGCGAGCACCTCGACCTCGGCGGCGACCAGCGTGCCCGCGTAGTGCGGCAACAACTTCGCCACGTCGTACACCGACGCCTGCTTGCGGTGCACCACACCGAAACCGTCGGAGACGAACGCGCCGTCGTCGCCGACCAGCTCGACCAGCGCGGCCGCGAGCTTGGCTCGGTCCGCGTCGTCCTTGCTGGTCTCGCGCGCGTCGAAGCGGATGTTCTCCAACAGGAGCACATCGCCGTCGGTCAGCCCCTCGGAGCGCGCGAGCGCGTCCTGGCCGACCACATCACCGGCGAGCTGCACGTTGCGGCCGAGTTCCTCGGCCAGCTTCGCGGCGACCGGCGCCAGCGAAAGCTTGGGGTCCGGTTCGCCTTTCGGGCGACCGAGGTGTGCCGTGACGACCACCTTCGCGCCGGCCTCGACCAGCGCTTTGATGGTGGGCACCGACGCGATGATCCGACCCGGATCGGTGATCTGGCCGCTGTCGTCGAGGGGGACGTTCAGGTCGGAGCGCACGAGCACGCCCCGACCTTCGACACCCTCGGTCAGCAGATCTTGGAGTGTCTTGACTGCCATGGCCTCAGAGCGACTTGCCGACGAGGCCGATGAGGTCGGCGAGACGGTTCGAGTAGCCCCACTCGTTGTCGTACCAGGACACGACCTTCACCTGGTTGTCGATGACCTTGGTCAGCGGCGCGTCGTAGATCGACGAGTGCGGGTCGGTGACGATGTCGCTCGACACGATCGGGTCGACGTTGTACTTGAGGATGCCCTTCAGCGGGCCCTCGGCGGCAGCCTTGTACGCGGCGTTGATCTCATCGATCGAGGCCGAGGTGCGCAGGGTCGCGGTGAGGTCGGTGACCGAGCCCGTCGGGACCGGAACACGCAGCGCGTAGCCGTCCAGCTTGCCCTGCAGTTCGGGGAGCACGAGGCCGATCGCCTTCGCGGCGCCGGTGCCGGTCGGCACGATGTTCAGCGCGGCGGCGCGGGCGCGACGCAGGTCGGGGTGCGGCGCGTCCTGCAGGTTCTGGTCCTGCGTGTAGGCGTGAATGGTGGTCATCAGACCACGCTCGATGCCGAAGCTGTCGTTCAGCACCTTCGCCAGCGGGCCGAGGCAGTTGGTGGTGCACGAGGCGTTGGAGATGATGTTCTGGCTGCCGTCGTACTTGTCGTCGTTGACGCCCATGACGACGGTCAGGTCCTCGCCCTTGGCGGGCGCGGAGATGATGACCTTCTTGGCGCCGGCCGCGAGGTGGCCCTTCGCCTTGGTCGCGTCGGTGAAGATGCCGGTGGACTCGACGACCACGTCGACACCGAGGTCACCCCACGGCAGGGCCGCCGGGCCCTCCTTGATGGCCAGTGCCTTGATGCGCTGGTCGCCGACCACGATGGTGTCGTCGCCGTCCAGCGAGACATCCTGCGGCAGGCGGCCCAGGATCGAGTCGTACTTCAGCAGGGTCGCGAGAGTCGCGTTGTCGGTGAGGTCGTTGACCGCGACGATCTCGATGTCGGTGGTGCCCTGCGCCTTCAGCGCCTCCACCGCCCGGAAGAAGTTACGTCCGATACGACCGAAGCCGTTGATACCAACCCGGACAGTCACGTTATCGCTCCTCAGCTTTCAAGCGGATCATTCCGATGTCTTGTAACAGTAGTGCCCGACCGTAACCGCACCGACATGCACCTGTCCGTTGTGAACTGATGCTCTCGCTGCGGTTATCCGGTTCCCAGGGGTGAACCGTCCGAGTGACACTCCACCACCGTAACCAGGGAAGTTGATCACCGACCGGTCTCTTTCCTCACAGCCCGGCCTGCCGACCAGCGCCGAACCGGCGTCAACCCTACTGGCAATCCGATTTGTCCCGAACCGGCCACCCACCGAGCACGATCCGCACCCATTCCGTGGATTCGCACCCCTTGCGGGCACCCGGAACCAGTGCGGATCGCCGGAACCAGTGCGGACCCACAGAACGAGTGCGGGTCCGACCGACCTCAGGCAGGGCACCGCCGACAGTACGTCCACGCCCGCACATCGGTCGGCAGAGTTCGCACCAGTTCTGGGAATCCGCACCCGTTCTGGGCCTCCAGAACCAGTGCGGATCGCCAGAACCAGTGCGGATCCGCGGAAGGGGTGCGGATTCGAGCCGACGCACCGCTGTTGGGTTGACCCCTTCCGGCGGACCGGAAGGGGGCAGCGCTACGCCTCGTCGAGGAGTTCGGCGGTGACCGCGGATTCGGTGTCGGGGACGCCGAGTTCCTTGGCGCGCCGGTCCGCCATCGAGAGCAGCCGTCGAATCCGTCCCGCCACAGCGTCTTTCGTCATCGGCGGATCGGCGAGCTGGCCGAGTTCCTCCAGCGAGGCCTGGCGATGCTGCACGCGCAGCTTGCCTGCCGCGGCCAAATGGTCGGGCACATCGTCGCTGAGGATCTCCAGCGCACGCTCCACCCTGGCGGCCGCGGCGACCGCGGCCCTGGCCGAACGGCGCAGGTTGGCGTCGTCGAAGTTGGCGAGCCGGTTCGCGGTGGCCCGCACCTCGCGGCGCAGCCTGCGCTCCTCCCAGACGATGCGAGTGCCGTGCGCGCCCATCCTGGTGAGCAGTGCGCCGATCGCCTCGCCGTCGCGGACGACGACACGGTCGGTGCCGCGCACCTCACGTGCCTTCGCCGTGATGCCGAGCCTGCGGGCCGCGCCGACCAGCGCGAGCGCCGCCTCCGGACCGGGGCAGCTCACCTCGAGCGCGGAGGAACGACCCGGCTCGGTGAGCGACCCGTGCGCGAGAAATGCTCCGCGCCAAGCGGCTTCGGCGTCCGCGATGCTGCCGCCGACCACCTGTGCAGGCAGCCCGCGCACCGGACGACCACGCACATCGAGCAGCCCGGTCTGCCGGGCCAGCGCCTCGCCCTCCTTGGACACGCGCACCACGTACCGGGAGGTCTTGCGCAGACCGCCGGCACCGAGCACGTGCACATCGGAGCCGTAGCCGTATAGCTCGAAGATCTCCCTGCGCAGCCTGCGCGCGATGGAACCCATGTCCACCTCGGCCTCGACGATCACCCGCCCGCCGACGATGTGCAGGCCACCGGCGAACCGCAGCAACGCCGACAGTTCCGCCTTGCGGGAACTGACTTGCGACACGGTGAGCCTGCTCAGCTCGTCCTTCACATCGGCTGTCATCGCCACGAGACGCGCTCCTTTCCACCCAACCCGGAACGCACATCCTGACCCATGTGCCGTCCCTCGACTCGAAGCCCTGCCATTTGCGACCGAGGTTGCCGGATCAATTGATCCAGTGCGGCGGCAAGCTTTCCGGGGTGATGCCGGTCCGTTCCCGCTTCGGCGACATCGGAGAAGGTTACTCGCGCCCGCAACTGTTCCGCAGCTCTGGCCACATGTTCTCGTTCGCGACCTTCGGGCACCGACCCGGAATCGACCAGTACTTCGTCGACCACGAATTCCGGTGCGTGCTGGGACAATACATGCAGGTGCCGTTCGGCGGAGAAACCTGCCGTTTCGCCAGGTTCGGCGGCGAGGTTCAGCACCAGGACTTTTCTGGCTCGGGTGTACACGAGCGCCTCTCGGAGTTCGGGGACGAGCACATGGGGGATGACGCTGGTGAACCAAGAACCAGGACCGAGCACGACGACGTCGGCGTGTTCGATGGCCGAGGTGGCCTCCTGGCCCGCGGGCGGATCGGACGGAATCAACCGCACGCGCCGCACCTTGCCGGGTGTTGTCGCGATGGCGACCTGACCACGAATGCACCGGCTCACTCGCGGATCTGCTTCCAGCCCAGCCACATCCGCTTCGATATCGAGCGCGATGGGCGACATCGGGAGTACCCGGCCGGTGATGTTCAACATCTTCGCGACCTCGTCCAGCGCGGCCACCGGATCGCCGAGGACCTCGGTGAGCCCGGCCAGGATGAGGTTGCCGACCGAATGACCGGCGAGCGCGCCGGTGCCGCCGAAGCGGTGCTGCACGGTCTTCGTCCAGACGCCGTCGGCATCGGCGGCGAGTGCGGCCAGCGCCATGCGTAGATCGCCGGGGGGTAGCACGCCGAGTTCGGCGCGTAGCCGACCGGACGATCCGCCGTCGTCGGCGACGGTGACGACCGCACTGATCTTTCTGGTCAGTCGCCGGATCGCGGTCAACGTCGCGTAGAGACCATGCCCGCCACCCAGCGCGACAATGCTGGGATCGGTTTCCCAACCCGTCATTCGCGCCCCAGATCCCGATGGACGACCCGCACCACGTCGGCGGATCCTTCGGCGCCGCCGGTGATCTCGCTCATCAGCTCGCCAAGAGCCTCGGCTATCGCCACGCTGCGGTGCCTGCCTCCGGTGCAGCCCACTGCGACCGTCATGTATCGCTTCCCCTCTTGGCGGTAACCGTTCATCGTCAGATCGACCAGGTGATGGCAGGTACGTAGGTAATCGCCTGCGCCGGGGCGCGACAGCACGTACTCGCTCACCACTGGTTCCTGACCAGTGTGGTCCCGCAATTCTGGAATCCAATGTGGATTAGGTAGAAAACGCACATCCAACACCATGTCGGCGTCCAGTGGAACCCCGTGCTTGAAGCCGAAAGACTGCACGGTCAGCTGCAGCGCGCTCGGCGCGCCGCCACCATACGCCTCCTCCAGCTTGCGGTGCAGCTGGTGAATGGACAGTTCGGTGGTGTCGATGACCAGGTCGGCGGCGCTCTTCACAGCCGAGAGCCGAATTCGTTCGGCGGCGATGCCCGCCGAGAGCGTGCCGTCCCTGCTCTCGCTCTGCAGCGGATGACGGCGTCTGGCGAAGCCGAACCGACGGATCAATACCTCGTCGGATGCTTCGAGAAACAGCACCCTGGTCTGAATGCCGAGTTTCCGCAACTGTTCGGTGACCACCGACAGATCACCGGTGAAGAACCGGCTGCGCACGTCCATCACCAGCGCGAGGCTGCGGATCGGCGGTTCGGCAGAGGCGCCGAGTTCGACCATCCTGCCGATCAGCTCCGGCGGCAGGTTGTCGGTGACATACCACCCGAGATCTTCGAGTACGCGGGCGGCGGTGCCGCGGCCCGCGCCGGATAGTCCGGTCACGATCACGACTTCTACCTGCGGGTTCACCGCTGGGACAGCGCTCGCGGGGCTGGCCTGCTCCGCGGTCTGTCGCGGTGTGCCCGCAGTGTTGTTCGATTCGACGCGTGTCATGTCCTACCGGATCCGTCTCTTGGGTACCTCTCGAATCATCCCGCACCGGTTCCGGTATCGGGCGCAGACACACAACGTACGCGAAACCGAAACTTCCGGTGTGGTAGTCGAGCGACTATTCCGATTGCAGTGCGGCGAGCACCGCCTTGGCGGTCGCCAGTCCGATGCCGGGGACCTCGGTGATTTCCTCCACCGTTGCCTGCTTGAGTTTGGCCACCGAACCGAAATGAGTCACCAACGCGGTCCGGCGCGCCGCACCGAGGCCGGGCACCGAGTCCAGCGCGGACGCGGTCATCCTGCGCGACCGTTTGCTGCGATGGAAGGTGATCGCGAATCGGTGTGCCTCGTCCCGCACCCGTTGCAGCAGGAACAGTGCCTCGCTGTTGCGGGGCATGATCACCGGGTCGCTCTCCCCCGGCACCCACACCTCTTCGAGTCGTTTGGCGAGGCCGATCACCGCGACATCGGTGATGCCGAGCTCGTCGAGCACCTCGGCGGCGGCCGCGACCTGGGGTGCGCCGCCGTCGACGACGTACAGGTTCGGCGGGTAGGAGAACTTGCGCGGACGACCGGTCTGCGGGTCGATGCCGGGGCGGGTGTTGAGTTCCATTGCAGTATCGCCGATTTCGACAACATCGGCGGCGTCGTTGTCGGCTTGATCCGCGGTCGCCATCAGGTCGCGTTCTTTTTGCAGCTTGTAGAACCGCCGCCGAGTGACCTCGCGGATGCTGCCGACGTCGTCGGAGCGGCCGTCGCCCGCGGCCTCCTTGATCGCGTAGTGGCGGTACTCGGATTTGCGCGGCAGACCGTCCTCGAAGACCACCAGCGAGGCGACCACGTCGGTGCCCTGCACGTGGCTGATGTCGACGCATTCGATCCGCAGCGGGGCCGAGTCGAGGTCGAGAGCGTCCTGAATGGCTTGCAGCGCAGCCGATCTGGAGGTGAGGTCGCCCGCGCGCTTGAGCTTGTGCTGCTGCAGTGCCTCCATCGCGTTGCGCTGCACGGTTTCGGCCAGCGCCTTCTTGTCGCCGCGCTGCGGCACCCGCAGGTGCACCGTCGAACCGCGCAGGTTCGACAGCCACTCCTGGATCTGCTCGACGTTGGCGGGCAGCGCGGGAACGAGCACTTCCCTCGGCACCACGGTGGCGGGTTGTTCGCCCTCGCCCAGCTCGGCGGCGGCCACCTGCTCGCCGTAGAACTGGGTGAGGAACTGCTCGACGAGCACGGCGAGTTCACTGCCTGCCTCGGGCGTGTCGCGATCTGGCTCGGAGCCCGCCGAAGTGACGCCTGCTGCCTCTTCCCTGCTCGACCGAACCAGGTCGAGGGCGTCACCGGACTTGTCGACCACCCAGCCGCGCTGGCCACGGACCCGGCCGTCGCGCACGTGGAAGATCTGCACCGCGGCTTCCAGCTCGTCGGTGGCGAAGGCGATCACGTCGGCGTCGGTGCCGGTACCGAGCACCACCGCCTGCTTCTCCAGCGCGCGGCGCAACGCCTGCACGTCGTCGCGCAGCCGGGCGGCGTTCTCGAAGTCCAGGTCCTCGGCGGCGTCCTGCATCCTGCGTTCCAGCTGCCGCACCATGCGGTCGGTGCGGCCGGCCAGGAAGTCGCAGAAATCCTCGACGATCCTGCGGTGCTCCTCGGCGCTGACCCTGCCGATGCACGGCGCCGAACACTTGTCGATGTAGCCGAGCAGGCAGGGGCGCCCGATCTGGTTGTGCCGCTTGAACACTCCGTTCGAGCAGGTGCGGGCGGGGAACACGCGCAGCAGCAGGTCGAGGGTTTCCCGGATCGCCCAGGCGTGCGCGTAGGGGCCGAAGTACCGCACGCCCTTCTTGCGGGCGCCGCGGTAGACGAACAGGCGGGGGAACTCCTCGTTCAACGTCACCGCGAGCACCGGGTACGACTTGTCGTCGCGGTAGCGGACATTGAACCGCGGATCGAATTCCTTGATCCAGTTGTATTCCAGCTGCAGCGCCTCGACCTCGGTGGACACCACCGTCCACTCGACGCTCGCGGCCGTGGTGACCATCTGCCTCGTCCGCGGATGCAGCGAAGCGACGTCGGCGAAGTACGAGTTCAGCCTGCTGCGCAGGCTCTTCGCCTTCCCGACATAGATGACCTGCCGATGCGCGTCCCGGAACTTGTACACCCCTGGTTCTACGGGAATCGTGCCCGGCTTCGGCCGGTACGTCGCTGGATCTGCCACCCATCCAGCCTATCGAGCAGGTCCGACAGGTCCGCCGAGGTGTTGGGGGCTTGTCGGATTTGGCCGGGTCGGCGCGCCGTCAGCGCGCCCGGCCGACACCGATAGGGCGAAACACGCTGCACCGCAGGAAGATCGCCGCGCGCCTGCTCAGTGCGCGAGACGTGGCTGGTCGAACCACGCCATGGCTTCGGACCGGTTCAGCTGGTACAGGATGGCGCAGGAGGTGACCAGCGAATAGAGCGAGGCGACAAGCCAGAGCGGGAACGGAACCGGACCCGCGCCACTGAGCACGCCCATCGCGCCCTGCGCGAGTGCCGCGGCCAGTGCCGCGGCGCGTACCCGGCTGCTGTGGCGGGTGAACCGCAGCGCAATGAGGGCGAGTGGGACTCCGAACAAGTACTGCGTCGCCGCGGTGAGGCCGGCGGCATCACCGATCGTCAGCCACATGATCAGTGGATACGCGAGACCGACCGCGCCGAGCCCGAATCCCATCTCCCGCGCATCGCGGACCGGTCCAGGCAGCGCCTCTCGCCCGAGCAACTCGGTGACCAGTGCCCGATCCCAATCCGATAACTCCGCTGTCACGACGTCTCCCGATCGCACGGCCAGATCCACAGCGCCACCGCGCCGCGAATCCATGGTGCCGCGAAACCGGCTCACTCATCGGATGATTCAGCGAATCTGTCCACTGGCTGAGCTGGAGTTTGCCGACGGGCGCCGGATGACCTTGGATATCAGCCGGATTCGCCGGATCGTTCGGCCGACCCGAGGCGAAGACACTGCGTCGTCCTGCGGTTCAGTGGTCGATCGTGAAACCGTGCTCCCGTAGCGCGTCGATCAAGCCTGTCGGGCGTTCCCAGGTGGGTAACGGGTCGACGAGGGCGAATCGACAGCCGAGGGCGGTCGCGCCGCCGTCTGCCTCCGCGCTGTCGCCGACCATGAGGGCCGACGCGGGGTCGACGCCGAGCTTGTCGAGAGTCGCCGCGAAAATGCGTGGGTCGGGTTTCATCGCGCCGATCTCGAAGGAGAGGGCGAAGGCATCGATGTATCTGTCCCAGTTGCGGACGGTGAACGCCGCGCGCACGTCGAAGGCGATATTGCTCACGAGAGCGATCTGCAGACCCTGAGCCGCAAGGGAAGTCAGCACCGCTTCAACGTCGGGGTAGGGCGTCCAGCTGGCGGGATCGACCATGTGGTCATAGAGGAGGGACGCCTGGTCGTCGGTGGGTACGCCGGATTTGCGCAGCACCTCGAGATAGGCGTGCCGATGCAGCTTCGGGTCCAGGTCACGGTTCTCCCACGCATGCTGGCCCTCGGCGTCGAACTCGACGAGCTGGCCGACCGGCGCGGTCATCCTGCGCAGGATCTCGGTCTTCTCGTCCAAGTCGAAGGCGCGGCCGTCGGCCGCGACGAGCCCATCACCCCAAGCCTGGCTCTCGCCCAGTCGAAACAAGGTCCCGGAATAGTCGAACAGCACCGCCTCGATTGTCACCGGACCAGCCTACCGACGGCTGCGCTCGGGTCAGGATCCGCGCAGCACAAGCAGCCCAGCTGGCCTGGGTCTTCCCAGGGTTGACGACAAGCGGTGGCGCGCAAGCGCGTTCATCGCTGATCCGGACAAAACTCGCCGCACGGCTCGTCCGTTAAACCGTCCCCCGGTGTCGGTACCGACCGTTAGAGTCCCTGGCATGAGTCGCTCGCGAGGAACCTGGACCAGCGTTGTGGCGGCAGTGCTGCTCACCGCGGGGATGGCAACGGCCTGTTCGTCGGAGGCGGACAAGGCTGTCGGCGTCTGCGAGGCGACGCCGAACGGGACGCTGATGGCGGCCACGCAGTCCGAGGCGAGCGGCAAGACGAAGGACATCAGCACCAATCCGGAGCTGTCCACCGGTTACCGGTCCGGGATGAAACCGGCCAGCACCAAGACCTTCGCGGTCGCCACCGCGAACACCGTCGCCAGCAAGGCCGCGTGCGAGGTGCTGCGCGACGGCGGTACCGCGGCCGACGCGCTCATCGCGGCGCAGACCGTGCTCGGACTGGTGGAGCCGCAGTCCTCGGGCATCGGCGGTGGCGCGTTCCTGATGTACTACGACGCCGCGACCAAGTCGGTGGAGGCCTACGACGGGCGAGAGGTCGCGCCCGCCGCGGCGACCGAGAACTATCTGCGCTGGGTCAGCGACACCGATCAGTCCGCGCCGAAGCCGAACGCGCGGGCCAGTGGCCGGTCCATCGGCGTACCAGGCGTGTTGCGGATGCTGGAGATGGCGCACCGCGAGCACGGCAAGACGAGCTGGCGCGAACTGTTCGACCCTGCCATCGGGCTCGCCGACAAGGGGTTCCCGATCGGCCCGCGGCTCGCGGCACAGATCGCGGAACAGGCCAAGAATCTCGCCGTCGACGACGCGGCGAAGGCGTACTTCCTCAACCCCGATGGCACACCGAAAGCCACCGACACCGTGCTCACCAACCCCGCGATGGCGAAGGTGCTCGGCGCCGTCGCCACCGACGGTGCGCAGGCCTTCTACACCGGTGCCATCGCGCAGGACATCGTCGCCGCCGTGACCGCAGGCTCCGGCGGCCGCACCCCCGGCCTCATCACGACCACCGACCTGGCCAACTATCAGGCGAAGAAGCGCACCGCCCTGTGCACCGACTACCGCAACCATCAGATCTGCGGCATGCCGAATCCGTCGTCCGGCGGCAGCACCGTCGCG
Organism: Nocardia sp. NPDC049149; assembly: GCF_043197455.1. Lineage (NCBI taxonomy): Bacteria > Bacillati > Actinomycetota > Actinomycetes > Mycobacteriales > Nocardiaceae > Nocardia > Nocardia sp. NPDC049149. The sequence goes on along the minus strand of NZ_JBICTD010000006.1, from coordinate 470,951 downwards.
GCGACCCTCGGCATCCTCGAGAACTTCGACTTGGCCGCGCTGCGACCGGACAACCTCGCAAACGGCGGCGACAGCGCACTCAACGGCGGCAAACCGAAGGCCGAGGCGGTGCACCTCATCTCGGAGGCCGAGCGCCTCGCCTACGCCGACCGCAACAAGTATGTGGCCGACACCGATTTCATTCCGCTGCCCGGAAATTCGCCGCAGACCCTGCTGAACAAGGACTACCTGAAGCAGCGGTCCGGCCTGATCGACCGCAACCGCAGCATGGGCACCGCCCAGCCCGGCGATTTCGGCCCGGTCCCGCTCGGCGTCGGCCCGCAGCCGCCGGAGCACGGCACCAGCCACATCTCGGTCGTCGACCAGTACGGCAACGCGGCCGCGATGACCACCACCGTGGAATCCGAATTCGGCGCGTTCCACCTCGTCGACGGATTCGTGCTGAACAACCAGCTCACCGACTTCTCCGCCGACCCGCTCGGCACCGACGGCGCCCCCGTCGCCAACCGCATCCAACCCAACAAGCGCCCACGCAGCTCGATGGCCCCCACCCTCGTCTTCGACAAGGGCCCCGACGGCACCCGCGGCGCCCTCACCCATGTCGCAGGCTCCCCCGGCGGCTCGGTGATCATCCAGTTCGTCCTGAAAACCCTGATCAGCATGCTGGATTGGGGCCTGGACCCGCAGCAAGCCGTCTCCGCCCTCTCCTTCGGCGCAGGCAACACCCCCACCACTGGCCTCGGCGGCGAACACCCATCCATCAACACCGCCGACAACGGCGACCACGACGCACTTGTTCTCCGCCTCCGCGAACTAGGCCACCAGGTCTCGGTGGCTCCTCAGTCCAGCGGACTCAGCGCGCTGCAACGGGCATCCGACGGGTGGACCGGCGGGGCTGATCCTCGGCGCGAAGGAGCGGTGCTCGGCGACACGCGGTAGGGGCTGGGGTTCTCCGGAGGAGAAGGTAGGCAACGGCGAAGGTAGGCAAGAGAAGACACTGCCCCGCCGCCGGAATCCTGAGTTGGCGATGCCGTGGTAGCACTTGACGTACGAAATGTGCTCCTGACGCAACGTGGGTCAAGTGAATGTTTTGTACGTCAAGAGCGCATGGACAGGAGCGCGAGACCCGGAGGCGTGGCGGCGGGAATCGTTGGTGGGCGCGAATATTCGAGGTCTTCTTGAAAGCTCTCGAAACGGGACCACAGCCAAGCGACCCGGCTGGGACAAGAGAACGCGTGAGCGACTGCGGAGGTCAGCCGGGTACGGCAGACGACGCCACCACGCTAATCCGGTGCAAACCCTTGGCTGCCGAATTCACTGGAGACCGTGGAGCCGAGGAAATCTTTGCCTTCGCTGAGCCCAAAGCGGCACGGCCGCAGTCCAACCCGGCCCGTGGGGCGTGGTCTCGGACCGGCGTGGTCTCGGACCGGCGCGGTCTCGGACCGGCGCGGCCTCAGACCGGCGCGACCTCAGACCGGCGCGACCTCAGACCGGCGCGACCTCAGACCGGCGCGACCTCAGACGGGCGCGGCTTTGGACGGGCGCGGCTTTGGACGGGCGCGGCTTTGGGGTTGGTGCGGGTTTTGCTGGAGCGTGTTGCGTTTGGGGTGGTGGTTTATCCGCGGGTTGAACGGTTTCCTGGCGAGCGGGACAGTCTCGGGGTTTGCACTGGATAGCGTGGTGGCGTCGGGTGCCGTACCCGGCTGACCTCCGCAGTCGATCACGCGTTCTCTCGTCCCAGCCGGGTCACTTGGCTGTGGTCCGGTCCAAAGATCTTTTCAGGGAAGTGATCTTGCGGGATGTTGAGCGGAGAGAAATGGTGCATGTCGTGCGGCGTGTTGCAGCCATAAGACTCCGCTCAACGCGGATCAGCAACCATTTCTCTCCGCTCAACCACTTCACTCCCCTCAACGGGGCAGCAACCACCTCGTCCGTCGATCCAGGACTCGACGCTCCGCCAGGTTCCCCGCACACAGGCTGTAGGCCCGGTCCAACCAAGCCCTCAAAGCGATCTTGAGATGTTGGTGTGAGAGAAATGGCGCGTGTTCGCGACACGCGTCGCAACCGTTTCACTCACGCCGATGGGCTCGGCAACCACTTCGCTGACACCAACGAGGGTCGGCCACCGCAACTCTCACACCGACGCGACCCGCCAGGACGTCGGGCTGCGGTCCGGGCCGAACATCCTCGGGAGGTGATCTTGGGAGAGGTTGACGGGAGTCATATGGTGGGCGTCTCGGCTCGTCTTGCCACCATATGACTCCCGTCAACGGAGGTCAGCAACCATTTCACTACCGTGAATGGGTCAACAACCATTCCTCTCCCGTCAACGTGGGACAGCAACCACCTCTCTGACGCCCGATACAAGGCCCGCCACCTCAAAGTGGCCCCAGCACGAGAATTGGTGCAGCCATGTCCCGTTCGCACAGGTAGCGGTCAACGAGTGGTACATGACGGAGTCATTCACGGCGTGTCGCCTCCACCATGTCCCCTCGTGAGAGTGCGCCGCAGGGAGTGGGGCGCCGCAGCGGAGCAGTTCTCGGCGACACCCGTTGGGGCAGTGCCGAAGTCCGGACGGATGCTACCGAGGGCTCGGTCACCACCTGGCACGGCGGCAGGACTTCGGCGCATGGCCCAGAAACCTCGGCGGCAACGTCATTCGCGCGGCGGAGCAGTTCTCGGCGACACCCGTCAGGACCTGCGCCAGCTGGATTCTGCCCCTGGCGGCGCTGGTTGGGCTTCGGCACACGGCCTAGGTGTCGCGGCGGCAACGTCATTCGCGTAGTAGATCGATAAGCTTGGTTTCGTTGAGTTCGCCGTGGCCAGCTTCGACGAGCCGCTCGAAGATGGCGCGGGCGGCGTGTCCCAAGCCGGCGGGCGCGTTCAGTGCATCGGCTTGCTCGACGCCGATCCGGGTGTCCTTCAGACGTAGCGCGGCGGTGAAGGCGATGTCGCGATCATGGATTCCGTCCAGCATCAGTCGGCTGGCGTAGACGAGCGTCGGGCTGGCCACGCCACCGCTGGAGAGGGTTTCGACGACGGTTGGCAAGTCCAGCCCGGCGAGCTCGGCTGTGCGCAAGGCCTCTGCGGTGGCGGCGATCTGTATCGAGCCGAGCAGGTTTTGCATCAGCTTGTAGGCGGTGCCCGCGCCGACCTCGCCGAAGTGAACGATGTTGGTGCACAGCGGTTGCAGGAGTTCGCGTGCCGCGTCGAGGTGATTCCGGTCAGCACCGACGAACAGGGTCAGCTGGCCTGCCGCGGCGGCATCCGGTAGTCCCGTTACCGGTGCGTCGAGGAATCGCAATCCTCGCGCATCAGCGCTTTTCGCCAACTCGAGCATCCACGGCCGGGACAGGGTCGAGCATTCGATCGCGAAAGCGTCTGCTGCGCTCTCGGCGGCCAACGCACCGTCGTCGCCAAGCCACAGCTTTCGCGAGGCCGCGTCATCCGCCACCATGGCAAAGATCGCGTCCGCTCCCTCCGCGGCCGAGCGTGGTGTCGCCGCGAGCACAGCACCTGCGGCCACCAGCTCCGCCGCTTTCTCCGGCGACCGGTTGAACACGGTCACCTCGTGCCCGGCGGCCATCAGCCGTGCCGCCATCCCCGAGCCCATCCGACCCAAACCAAGAAACGCAATCTTCGCCACACTGGGTACCCTACCCACTCGGCAAGTGCCGCGCCGCTGCCACAGACCGAATATTGTTCAGCAACAAGGTAATCCGCAAGCATTCACTGCTTCCGGCAGTCCGACGTGCTGTTGTCGCTCGGCGATTACCCGGCGACACAATGGCTCAACTTCACGCTCCCGACATCGGATGCCGACTGGTTGCACCCGAGGGCGGCGTGACGCTATGCGTGAAATCTCGTCGTCTCGGCGAGGTCGGCCCGGGCGATCCTGATGTGGTTGACGGGGGCGCAGTCGAGGGCGTACCCGAAGGAGACGCCGAAAAGCACCTTGCCGGTCCGGATCCGCAGTGTCTCGCGAATCGTGTTGCCGTAGAAGCCGATCAAACCCTGCGGGCAGCTGGCCACGCCATAGGCGGTCATCGCCAGGAGCAGGGTTTGCCCGTACATGCCCACGTCCGCGGCCATTCGTGGGTCCGCGTTGGCGGGCGCGCACACCACTGCGACGTGCGGAGCACCGTAGAACCGCAGGCTTTCCGCGTTGTGGGCGTCGCGCGCCGCGCGGTCTTCGCGAGCGATGCCGAGCGCTGTGTACATCGTCTCGCCGAAGTCTTTGCGGCGCTGCTGATGGACCTCGCTGTAGAGCTCGTCCTCGTAGGGGAAGTCGACCGAGAGGTGTTTGCGTGCGTCGGCGGCCAACAATGCCTCGCTCAGTCGATCACGTGCCGCGCCACTGACCACTTCGACGGTCCACGGCTGCGTGTTCGAGTTCGACGGAGCCGCGCTTGCCAGGGAGAAGATCGCCTGCATCGTTTCGTCCGGGACCGGATCGGGGTGGAAGGCGCGCACGGCTCGCCGGTTACGGATCAACCGCTCGGCGTAGTCGGGCAAGGCGTCCCGGGTCGCGATGCTGCTGGCGTGATTTCCGGTCAAGGCTCTTTCTCCTGATCCTTATGTATACAAGCGCGTTTACATAACGCTCGCAGAGTACCACTGAGCCGCCCGTTAAGTACACGGTCCCGTATGCTTTAGAGGGTGAGCGAGGTGAAGACGATCCGGCGTCGCCGCGGCCGTGGCGGTCGTGAGCGCATCATCGCCGCGGCCACCACACTGTTCGAGTCGCAGGGAATCGCCGCGACCGGCATGGAACAGGTGGCCGCCGCCGCGCCGGTGTCCAAGCGCACCTTGTACGCGCACTTTTCGAGCAAGGACGAGCTTGTCGTCGACTACCTCCGGTACCTGCTCGAGTCAGGACGAACCATGGAAGGCCTGCTCGATCGAGCGGATCTACCCGTCCGCGACCGGCTACTCGCCCTCTTCACGATCCCCGAGAGCGACGGCCCGATCCGAGGCTGCCCCTTCGTCGACGCGGCCGCCGAATACCCGGACCCGCAGAGCCCCGTCCACCAGTACGCGGCCGCACAGAAACAACGTTTCGTCGACCGCCTGGTCGAGCTGGTGCGCACACTCGGCGCCGCACACCCCGAAGTCCTCGGCGAACAACTCGCCGTCCTCGCCGACGGCACAGCCAGTCGCTCAATGGTCCTCAACGACCCCACCTGCGGACAGCACGCAAAAGCAGCAGCAGCGGCCCTACTAGACGCAGCCGTGCCAACGCCGACTCGCCAGGTTCGCCAGACCACCTAGCCACCAACCCAAAGCCCAAAGCTGAAGGCTGAAGGCTGAAGGCTGCATTGGACGCCCGCCGAAGAACTCAGCAACCAGCGGCTAAGTGAGCCGGTGGCATCTGAGATGGCCGCGTCCGGGTCCAGAGTCGATGCAACTAAGGCCGATTCACCAACGACACCCACGAGTGGTACATGGCTGCGGCAAAACGCGAGTAGAGCTCTCCACCATGTACCACTCGTGCGAGCACACCTCAGCGAGCGGAACAGCGGCCAGAGGCAAGCGGCCAGAGGCGGTGTGACCAAGGCCGATTCACCGACGACGCCCACGAGTGGTACATGACTGAGGCGATTTACGGCGTGTCGCCTCAACCATGTACCACTCGCGCAAGCGCATCTCAGTGAGCGGGCCAGCAGCGAGGGGCACGGGGAAGCGGCGAGAGGCACACGGCGAGGGGCGCGGGGCGAGGGCGAGCACGTGTGCGTAGTGCACCCCGCTGCGGACAAAGCGCGTGTTCAACGGAACTGCCGATTCGCCGCCGCAATCCGGCTCATCGGTTGTCGTCCGCTGGCCCGAAACCAATTCGCCTGGGTGGAGTGGCTATTGGCCAGGGTCTGTTCGTCATAGTGCTGTGCGCGGCGTAAACCGTTGGGCACCAAGAATAACCAGTCTGCATCAGTACAGGAGCAACCCGATCCTGACGGGATGGCCGATGGCGGCGACCAGCAGCGCCAGCCGTTGCAGCCGCAGTCGCCCGTCGACGCTGAGGGCAGCGGGGACTGGTGGCGGGCTACTTGGCTTCGGGGGGCTGGGTGGCGGTGTACTTTGCGCCGAGTGCGCGGAGTTTGTCCATTGCTTCGGCGGCGTATGCCTTGTCGTTGGAACGGATCGCGAGGAGCGGCACGTAGTCGTCGTTGACGAGTTCGAGGCGGGCCCAGGATTTGCGGTCGGGGAAGGCGACGCCGACAACGGTGTTCCAGGGGAAGTCGCTGTCGCCGAGGATGTTTCGGACCGAAACACCGGCGGGGCCGACGCGGACCCGCGGCCGGGTCAGCATCAGGACGGCGCCGGCGATGAGCAGGCCGATGAGCACCATCGCAATCTGGTCGGCGACACGGAAATTCACACCGGTGGACCCGCTGCGCAACCAGATGCCGCCGGCGAGGAAGGCGGCGGCGATCAGGACGGCGACAATGCGCGCAGTGCGGACCGCGTGCCGCGGGCGAACCTCCAGGTCCCACTCGGGTGTTTCGCCGACGGCGGGTTCCGCGCCACGTCGGAAGATGCGGCTGACCGGCATCGCTAGACGGACTGCCGCAGGGCACGCAAGGTGAGCGCGGCATCCAATGCCGCGGCGCACGCCTGCTCGCCCTTGTTCTCGGCGGACCCGGGGAGCCCGGCCCGATCCAGCGCCTGCTCCTCGTTGTTGGTGGTGAGCACCCCGTTCGCGACCGGCGTGCCCGCGTCGAGCGAGACCCGGGTGAGCCCGGCGGTCACCGCATCACACACGTACTCGAAATGCGGTGTGCCACCACGGATCACGACGCCGAGCGCGACCACCGCGTCATGCGAGCGGGCCAGCTCCTGCGCCACCACCGGCAGCTCCATCGCGCCTGCGCACCGCACCACCGTGACGTGCAGCACGCCCGCGTCCTTGGCCACCTGTTCGGCGTTCGCCACGAGCGTGTCGCAGATCGTGGTGTGCCAGCGCGACGCGACGATGCCGAGTTTGAGGTCTTTGGCATCCGCGAGCGCGAAGGTCGGTACGCCGGTACCGCTCATCGATGTGTGCCTTTCCGTGCGTCAGCGGGCGGTCTCGCCCAGATCCAGGTCGTCGAGCCCGATCAGGTCGTGACCCATCCGGTCCCGCTTGGTCCGCAGGTAATGCAGGTTTTCGGCGTTGGCGCGCAACGGCATCGGCACCCGCTCGGTGATCCGCAGCCCGTATCCGTCCAGCCCGACCCGCTTGGCCGGGTTGTTGGTGAGCAGCCGCATCGACCGAATCCCCAGGTCGACCAGGATCTGTGCGCCGGTGCCGTAGTCGCGGGCGTCGGCGGGCAGCCCGAGCTGCAGGTTCGCGTCGACGGTGTCGTGGCCGGAGTCCTGCAGCTGGTAGGCCTGCAGCTTGTGCATCAGCCCGATGCCGCGCCCCTCGTGACCGCGCATGTACAGCACCACGCCACGGCCTTCCATGGCCACCATTTCCAGCGCGGCGTCCAGCTGCGGGCCGCAGTCGCAGCGCAACGAGCCGAACACATCACCCGTGAGGCATTCCGAATGCACCCGGACCAGCACGTCGTCGCCGTCGCCGAGATCGCCGCGGACCAGCGCGACATGCTCGACCTCGTCATAGATGCTCTGGTAGCCGACCGCCGTGAATTCGCCGTGCGCCGTGGGGATCCGCGCCTCCGCGACCCGCACCACATGCTTTTCGTGCTTGCGCCGCCACGCGATCATGTCGGCGATCGAGATCAACGCGAGGTTGTGCTCGTCGGCGAAGACGCGCAGTTCCTCGGTGCGGGCCATGTGGCCCTCGTCCTTCTGGCTGACGATCTCGCAGATCACGCCTGCGGGCCGCAGTCCGGCCATCCGAGACAGGTCGACCGCGGCTTCGGTGTGGCCTGGCCTGCGCAGCACGCCGCCGTCCTTGGCGCGCAACGGCACCACGTGCCCCGGCCTGGTGAAGTCGTCGGCCTTCGCCTCGGCGGCCGCGAGTAGTCGCATGGTGGTGGCGCGGTCGGCGCCCGAGATGCCGGTCGTGATGCCTTCGCGAGCGTCGACCGACACCGTATAGGCGGTGCCGTGCTTGTCCTGGTTCATCGCGTACATCGGCGGCAGACCGAGTCGATCGCAGTCGTCGCCGGTCAGCGGCACACAGATATAACCGGAGGTGTAGCGAATCATGAAGGCCACCAACTCCGGGGTGGCCTTCTCCGCCGCGAAGATGAGGTCGCCCTCGTTCTCACGGTCCTCGTCGTCGACGACGACAACCGCCTTACCGGCGGCGATGTCGGCGACTGCGCGCTCGATGGTGTCGAACCTGGTCACGTCTGTTGTGCTCCATCTCGAAATGGGTCCGTCCCTACACTACGGCGTCGGGCAGTGGTCTTCCCCGACCGGCCGCTGTCACCCGCGCTGCTGCAAGCGTTCTACGTACTTGGCGATCACGTCCACCTCCAGGTTGACCGTGGTGCCGACGGTGGCAAAGCCGAGATTTGTCAGGGCAAGGGTGGTGGGGATGAGGGATACCTCGAACCAGTCCCTGCTGTCCGAGTCCGCGGGCTGGTCGGTGACGCCGAGGCCGGAGACGGTGAGCGAGATGCCGTCGACGGTGATCGAGCCCTTCTGCACCACGTAGCGGGCGATCGAGTCGGGCAGCGAGATGCGCACCACGTCCCAGTTTTCCGAGGGGGTGCGCGAGAGCACGGTGCCGGTGCCGTCGACGTGGCCCTGCACGAGGTGTCCGCCGAGCCTGCTGTTCAACGCGGCGGCGCGTTCCAGGTTGACCTTGGCTCCGGTGTCGAGTTTGCCGATGCTGGAGCGGTTCAGCGTCTCCTGCATGACGTCGACGGTGAACGAGTCGCCGCCGACCACCTCGACCACGGTCAGGCACACCCCGTTGACGGCGATCGAATCACCGTGGCCCGCATCGGAGGTCACCAGCTTGCCCCGGATCGTCAGCCGAGCGGCGTCGGCCAACTGCTCGGTGGCGACGATCTCGCCGAGCTCCTCGACGATGCCTGTGAACATGCCTGACTCCCTGTCGTTGTCCTCGGTTGCGGAACAGTCCGGATCCGGCGGGTATTCCCATCGGTCGGCCCCCGGTGTTCAGCGTAACGACGGCCGGTCGTAGCCGACAGGACGGTTCCGCTCAGCTGTCTGTCAGGACCTCGTCCCGGCAACCGCCGGAAGAAGCAGACCGTCGGCCGGACTTCTCATGACTGAGCGAGCACTCATAAAGAATTAGCGCTGAATTGCTTTCAAGCATGTGGATATATCGCCCTTTAACTGTCGGCGACATTCATTTGATCGGATTTCGATACCGCTAGAGAGCAATTATCGACCCCGAATCCCCTGTAGTACCCACTGGCAACACACTTTTAACGTTTGCTTGCGCCGTGATCAAAATAGACGCAATATTGTTATGTAGCTGATTCTTACCGTTCAACTTCCACACCGAGCAGTTCAGTGCAGAACGCTTCGACCTGGGGACGCTGGTTGCGCCAGGGAAGTTCGATCCAGGGATGTCCACCACTCGAGGAAGTCAGATAACCACAGTGGGTCAAAACAAGTTCGACACAGTTGGGGGCGCGGCGTGACCACTCTTCTCGATTCGACGCTGGAGGTTCGCTGCGTACAGTACCGGCGCAAATTCCACCTGCCGGCATCGATCGATCCGACCTCCCGCCGCATTTTGCTGCATATCGGCACACACTATGGCGCGATCACGATGCCCGCCGATCTCGGCGCGCGCGTGCAACAGCGGCTCGAGCAGGCCGACATCGCGGGACCGGTCGTCGATCATCCGCGCGCCAAGCGCTGGACCTTCCTCACCGGGCCGTACCGGCCGGAGGCGCTCACCGCGGCGGTGTCCGCCGAACTGTTCCGGATGTACGCGACCGTCGCATGCACCGGCAGCGAGGTCGTCCTGCCGTCGCCGGACGACGAGCACACCGGCTACCGCACTTGGATCCGGCCGCCGGAAGCCGCGACCTCGCGCCCACCGCTCAACGCGGTGATCGAAGCGACCCGTGCGGTCGGAGCTCGTAAAACTCCTGGGCTGTAACCGAATTCAGAGATCAGCCCGGCGAGGACAGACCGGGCGGTGCCGCGGCTCAGACGGCGCCGACCGAACGACCTCGACCGAGATGACCTACTGATACGACAGCGCCGAGAGACGCTGTGGACGCGCTCAGACGGCGCGCACCGCGGCGGCTTGCCTGCGCAGCGCCTCGACCGTCGCACCGGGATCGGCCGTGTTGTAGACCGCCGAACCCGCGACGAAACAGTCGATGCCCGCTTCGGCCGCCGCCTCGATGGTGTCGGCGTTGATGCCGCCGTCGATCTCGACGAGCAACCGCAGCTCCCCCGCGTCGACAAGCCTGCGGACGATGCGGGCCTTGTCCAGCACACTGGCGATGAACGATTGACCACCGAACCCGGGCTCCACGCTCATCACCAGCAGCGTGTCGAAGTCCTTGAGAATCTCCAAGTACGGCTCGATCGGCGTATTCGGCTTCACCGACAGGCCCGCCTTGGCGCCGGCCGCGCGAATATCGCGCGCCACCGCAACCGGGTCATCGGTCGCCTCCGCGTGAAACGTCACATTGTGTGCACCCGCCTCCGCGTACGGCGGCGCCCAGCGACCCGGGTTGTCGATCATCAGATGGCAGTCCAGCGGAATGTCGGTCGCCTTCAACAGGCTTTCCACGACGGGCAGCCCCAACGTCAGGTTCGGCACGAAATGCGCGTCCATCACATCGACGTGCAACCAGTCGGCGGTCGCCACCTTCTGTGCCTCGTCCGCGAGGTGCGCGAAGTCGGCGGAGAGGATGGAGGGAGCGATCATGGGAGCGGCCGGGCGCGCGTAAGTCGGGGTGGACACAACGCCGCAGTCTATCGGTAGTGAGGGTTGTCCAGCGCAGGAGTGGGTAGCCTGCATAGGGTGATCAACATATCGGCGGAACAGGGGCTCTACAGCACCCCGGTGGAGATTCGGGTGGCCGCATCGGTCACACAGCTGCCCATCGTTCGTGGGCTCGCCGAAACTCTCGTCCTACTAAGCGATTTCACGCTGGACGAGGTCGCCGACATTCGGCTTGCCGTCGACGAGGTCTGCTCGACACTGATCGCGGTCGCCGGACCTGACACCAGCCTGAACTGTCGATTCACCGTCGGGGAGACCGAACTGCTGGTCCGGGTCAGTGGCATCGCCGCCAAGGCGGGCTTACCCGATCAGCGCAGTTTCGGCTGGCACGTGTTGCGCACGCTCACCGATGAGGTGCAGGCGACGCAGGATTCGTTCGATTCGTCAGTTTCCGGATATCCGACGACGGTCGAGTTCCGTCGGGTCCGGGGGAAAGCGTAGTGGCAGACGAGGACCCCGTGTTCGAGCCCGAGCGAGACGACAGCGATACCGTCACAGCGGATGCCGAGGACGGCACCGAGGACGCGGAGAGCGTCACCGAAGCGGATGCCGCGGAGGAAACCGAAACCATCGAGGCCGTAAGGACGGTCGCCGGTTACGACGACCTCGGGCTGCTGTTCGGACAGTTACGTTCGAGTACGCCTGGCACTGCACGGCACACCGCCCTGCGCGCCGAACTGATCAGCCGCTGCATTCCGCTGGCCGATCACATCGCGCGCAAGTTCAGTGGGCGCGGTGAGCCGTTCGACGATCTCACCCAGGTGGCGCGCGTCGGATTGGTGCACGCGGTGGACCGTTTCGACGTGGAACGCGGTTCCAACTTCCTGTCGTTCGCGGTGCCGACCATCATGGGCGAGGTGCGCCGCTACTTCCGCGACAACACCTGGGCGATGCGAGTGCCGCGGCGGGTCAAGGAAACTCACCTGCGCATCGGCGCGGCGATCGATGCGCTGTCGCAGCGCCTCGGCCGGTCGCCGACCGCGAAGGAGATCGCCGCCGAACTCGACGTCGACCCGGACGAGGTGACCCAGGCGGTCATCGCGGGCAACGCCTACCAGCCCAGTTCGATCGACGCGGCCACGCTCGGCCGCGACACCGACGCCTCGCTGCTGGACACCCTCGGCGAGGAGGAGACCCAATTCGACCGGGTCGAGGAGTATGTCGCGATTCGCCCGCTGCTGGCGGGTCTGCCCGAACGCGAACGCCGGATCCTCACCATGCGGTTCTTCGAATCCATGACGCAGACCCAGATCGCCCAGCAGATGGGCATCTCGCAGATGCACGTGTCCCGCATCCTCGCGAAAACCCTTGCCCGGCTGCGGGATCAATCCAGCCGGGAATAGTGCGGCTCAATCCGGTTGCGGCGCACGCTGTCTGCGGATCTTCGGCGGTGCGGTGAGCCACCATGCGGCGTCGAGCAATTCGCGAAGCTGCTCGGGGTCGACCTTGTCCAGGTCGATGAGAATGTAGCCGTGGCCGTCGTAGTGCGGTGTCGCATAGAACGCCGGGTCGCCGGACGCGAGCAGGGCTGCTTTCTCCTCGAGATCGCAGACCAACGCCAGGCCGCCCTCGGCCTCGACCCGCAGGCGGCCGAATCCTTTGCCACCGACCTTCAGGGCCGGGCTGCGCCACCAGGTCGATTCCTCCACGGCCGGGAGCTCGGTTGCGAGGGCGACTACGTCTTGCCACGTCAGAGCCATGGGGTCAGTGTGCAGGAGGAGGTCGGTGCGGGATTGGACGAATGGAATCCGACGCGATTCGCGGGGAGGGTCTCGGATTCGACCGCCAGCCCACGTCCGCTAGAGGACGTGGGCTGGTGGAGCGACGACTATTCGCCCCAGGGAGATACGCCGGCGGTCAGCAGTTCCAATTCAGTGACGCCGGTGGCCTGGCGCTCCTTGAACAGCAGACTGCCGAGCGAGAAGATCGGGGCACTGGCCTCGGAGCGCCGAGCGTGGTCGACGATCGCGTCGGTGAGCACCTTCACCATGTTCAACCGCGGGTAGGCCGCGTGGATCGCCGCCTGGTATCCGTCGGTGACGTCCGCGTTGTAGCCGATGTCCATCTTGCTGCCCTCCGCCGTGAGGTACGGCAGCAGACCGCATCGCTCGGCAATGCCCTCCGAGGTGTGAAAGGCAATCGCTTCCCACACCCGGTCCACGTCAACGGCGGGCAACCCGTGCGTGGTCAGCAGCGCCGCGGCCATATCCGCCCCCTCGACCTCGAACCGTGCCTTACCCGGCGCCCGCTTCCCGGTCCCGAGGTCGTGCAGCACCGAGGCCACGAACACCAACTCGCGGTCGTACTCCGGGTCGTCGATCAGCCCTCGATGCTTGGCAAGCAGTTCAGCGAACAGGAAGCTACGCACACTGTGGTTGACGATCGGCTCCGGCAGGGAGCTCCACACGATCGCCATAACCGCGTCGGCAAGCGAGCTGGACGGCAGATCCAGGGAGAATTCCATGGCGGCGAGAATATTGGGCACGGCGCCGATTACCGGAGCCAGCCACGCCGTGTCGCACCACCGATTCCACTAGCCGACCACCATAGCCATGGCTATCCCCGAGTAATACCGGCTTTCCGGATCCCGCGACACCCGTGATACTCGGCGTGGCGGCCGGTGAATCCCGGATGGCATCGCCGGAATTCCACTGTGCTCGCGCTTGGCACAATGGCTGTATTTTGTTGCGCGGCAGGCTGACCGACACTGTCAAAGTGTGCCGCCGCTCAGTGGCGACTACCTGGTCGGTACTGCTGCCCTGCTCGGGGTCGACGATCGGCCTGGTCGACGATCGCCAGGTCATCCGTAGTGTGAGAAGGGATTTACTCGTATGAGCCCGTTTCGGCGTGTGCTGGAACGCACGGTCCTGCTGGGCGCGACCGTGAGCATGATCGCAATGAACTCCTATGGCGTCTATGCGAATTCGGAACCCACGGAATCGGGTCGCGCCGAGGTCATGCAGGCGTTGGATGCCCTGGTGCGGGCGGGGGCGCCCGGAGTTCAGGTCGTGGTCACCGAGCAGGGGCGAGACTGGACGGCCTCATCGGGCGTCGGCGATATCGCCACCGGTGCCCGGTTCCCCGACGACGGGCGGGTCCGGATCGGCAGCATCACCAAGTCGTTCACGGCCACGGTGCTGCTGCAACTGGTCGCCGAGGGGAAGGTAGAACTCGACGCTCCGGTGGAGCGGTACCTGCCCGGCGTGGTACCCGGTAACGGCGGCAGCGTCCTGGTGCGGAACTTGTTGCAGCACACCAGCGGTCTGGCGAGCCCCACCGATCTGCCTGTCCCGGAGACGGGCGAGATTCTGAACCGATGGCGGCGGTTCGACACTGCCGACCTCGTCCGCCGGGTGCTGGCGTTGCCGCCGCACTTCGCGCCGGGCGCGCAGGCGGAATACAACAACGTCAACTACCTGATCGCCGGAATGGTGATCGAGCGAGTGACCGGGCAGCCAGTGGACGCGGAGACCACGCACCGCATCATCGAGCCGCTCGGGCTGCAGGCGACCTACTATCCGGTGGCCGGCGAAACCGCGCTGCGCGGACCTCATCCGTCGGGGTATCTCGAAGTCGGCAATCAGCACATCGAGTACACCGATATGGACTCGTCCTTCTACGGGGCGGCAGGTGCGATGGTGTCGACCGGGACCGAGGTGAACCGGTTCTTCACCGCCCTGCTCAGTGGAAAGCTGTTGCCGCCAGCACAATTGGACGAGATGAAGCGCAGCATCGTGCCACTCACCAACCGAAACAACCGGCCGTACGGCCTCGGTCTTGCCCCCAGATATGTGTCCTGCGGCAAGGAGGTGTGGGGAAACAGCGGCACAGTCCCTGGTTTCACCACGTACAACGGCGTCGCCTCCGACGGTCGTGCGGTGGTGGTGACGCTCAACCAGATGGCCGTCGACGGCGGCCCCGACACCGACAACGCGATGATGAAGGCATTCGAGACTGCGGTGTGCGCCGCGTCCTGACCGTCGATGCCCGCAGACGTGCCTGCCCGAGATCATGCTGTCGATTGACACTGACCTCGACGAAAGCTGCTCTGCCACAACATGCTCGCGAGCGCGTCGGTAGTCACAGCGTGCGGCTGTGACTACCGACGCGCTCGCGGTGCGCCTGGGTCATGGTTTGCGGAGAGCGGCCATGAACATCGCGTCGGTGCCGTGGCGGTGTGGCCACAGTTGGACGGTGGGACCGTCGCCGATATCGGTGACGCCGGGGAGGAGGTCTCTGGTGTCCAGCTGTTCCGCGCCGGTGCGGCGGACGGCGTCGGCGACGACGGCCACGGTTTCCGGAAGATGCGGAGAGCAGGTGGAGTACAGGAGAACTCCGCCCGGGCGCAGGAGATCCCATGCGGCGGTGAGTAATTCGCGTTGCAAGGTGACGAGTTCGGCGACGTCGGCGGGGGTGCGACGCCAGCGTGCTTCGGGTCGGCGGCGGAGCGCGCCGAGGCCGGTGCACGGAGCGTCGACCAGGATGCGGTCGTAGCCGGGAGCCAAGCCGCTGCTGCGGCCGTCGGTCACATGCACGTCAACAGGCAAGCCGTTGACGGACTTGCGGACGAGTTCGGCGCGGTGTTCGGCGGGCTCGACGGCGTCGACGCGGTAACCGTCGATGCCTGCGAGTGCGCCGAGGAGCGCCGCCTTTCCGCCCGGTCCGGCACACAGGTCGAGCCAGCGCCCGCCGTCCGGTCCGTTGAGTGGCGCGCGGGTCAGCGCGAGCGCCACCAGTTGGCTGCCTTCGTCCTGCACGCCTGCCATGCCGTCGCGCACCGGCTCGAGTTTGCCTGGGTCGCCGCCGTCGAGGTAGACCGCGTAGGGCGACCATCTGCCCTCTTCACCGCCGGTTACCAGCGCTAATTCCTCGGCGGTGATGTCGCCGGGCCGAGCAACCAGATGCACAGCGGGGCGCGCGTCATCGGCGGCGAGCGCATCGTGCAACTCCCCTGCCCGCGCACCGAGCGCATCGGCGAACGCCTGCGCGATCCACACCGGATGAGCGAACTCGAAAGCCAACCGCCCCACCGGATCTCGCGGCGCCAACGCCTCGACCCACTCCTCGACGGTCTTCTCCCCTGCCCGCCGCAGCACCGCGTTCACGAATCCCGCTTTGCCCGCACCGAACTCGGTGCGCGCCAACGCCACCGAGGTGTCCACCGCCGCGTGCGCCCCAATCCGGGTCCGCAGCAACTGATATACCCCGAGCCGCAACACATCCAGCAACGGCCCGTCGATCTCCGCGATCGGCCGCCCCGCCCCCGCCTCGATCACCGCGTCCAGCAGCCCGAGCGACCGGCACGCCCCGTACGCCAGCTCGGTCGCCAACGCCGCGTCGCGCCCGGAAATCCGCCGATCCTTCAGCAGCCCCGGCAACACCAGGTTCGCGTAAGCATCCCGTTCCCGCACCGCCCGCAGCACATCCCGCGCCACCAACCGAGGACCATCCCCTTCCTCCGCCCCACCACGCCCCCGCGCAGCGCCGACCCCCCGATCCTTCGCCACCCCACCCCGTTTCGCCGCAACAGCCGCCCGCCCCGCACCCCGATCAGCCGAACCCGAACCACCTTGCGCCGAACGCTGACTCGAGCCCGAACGCCCCTGACCCGAACCGCCCGCGGAATCTCCCCGCGCACCGCCTACCCGGCCCCCTTGCGCCGAGCCGGAACGCCCCTGGCCCGCTGAACCCGAACCGGCCCGCGCCGAACGCTGACCCGCCGCATCATCTCGTGGGCCGCCCGCCCGACCGCTCTGCGCCGAGCCGGAACGCCCCGGGATGCGATCGGCGGAACGCGAAGCACCTTGTGCGGAGCTCTGGCTCGTTGCGCCGGACTTGCCGTTGCGCGGCCGATCGGCGCGCACGAAACGATCGCTTGTGGTGCCGGACCGCGAATTGTCGCCTCGAGCATCCTTGGCGCGCTGGCTTCCCCCTGAGCGGCGATCGGTCGACCTGGAACCGCTCTGGGCGGTGCGTTGGTTGGCGTTATCGGGTCGACCACTGGCCGCCCGACCACCCTGGGTGGCGCGCTGGCTCTCGGCGCCGGACCGGCGGACCGCATCGGTCCGTCCACCGGCGTTCGCACCGCGTGCAGATTGACCCGCGCGGGCAGCACCCTTCCGGGCACCGTTCGCACGCCCAGCGCCGGCGGTGCGATCACTGCCGGACTCGTTGCCGCGCTTGTCCTCCGGGGATGTCATGCGACCACCACACCGGCGTCGGCGCCAGCCTGGTCGATCAACGCCATCGTGCGCCGTGCTGTCATGCTCCACCACTCTCGTTGGGGTCGCGGCGCATCGCCACGGACAAAGGTTTGCGTGTACCGCACCAGGCCCGCACAACTGCGGGCGGCGGGTAGCTGTGCCGAGGGACGGCGTCGGCCCGAACCGGCCGCACGGCCGCCCCGGGCAGCAGCGACATCGCGCCGCAGAGCTGAGCGCCCCTGCGGTGCGGTCGCCGACATCCGTCCAGCAAGCGCGCACGCCGCCGAACTCTGCGCCCGCGTTGGGTATTGCCGACGATCGAGGATCGTCACTCGAACACCGCACCCGGCTGCAGTCGAGCGCCGCGGGCCCAGTCGAGCGCCGCCATCATCCGTTTTCCTTGCGGCTGAACCTGGTTCAGGCGCAGGGCGGTGGTGGCGGTACCGACGTAGACGCCGGATTTGCGGACCTCGATGGTCCAGGCGGGGAGGTCTTCTTCGACCATTTCGGCAGGCCCGAGTTTCAGGCGCTGGCCGTCGATTTCGGTCCACGCGCCGGGAGCCGGGGTGACCGCGCGGATTCGGCGGCTGATGGCCAATGCGGGCTGATCCCAGCGGATGTGCGCGGCGTCGGCGGTGACCTTCGGCGCATGCGAGACACCGTCGGTGGACTGCGGAACCGCTTGCAGCGTGCCGTCTTCCACGCCGTCGAGCGTCGTCTCGAGCAGCCGGGCGCCGCTGTCGGCGAGCCGATCGAGCAGCACGCCCGCCGTGTCGGTGACGTCGATCTTCTCGGTCACGGTGCCGAAGACCGGGCCGGTGTCGAGCCCGGCCTCGATCAAGAAGGTGGCGGCGCCGGTGATCTCGTCGCCCGCGTTGATCGCGGCCTGCACCGGCGCCGCACCGCGCCACGCGGGCAGCAGCGAGAAGTGCAGGTTGATCCAGCCGAAACGCGGAATGTCGAGCACCTGTTGCGGCAGCAGCGCGCCGTACGCCACCACCGGGCAGCAGTCCGGCGCCAATGCCGTGAGCTGCTCGATGAATTCGGGCTCGGACGGTCGCCGCGGCGTCAGCACGGGGATGCCGTGCTCGTCGGCCAGCAGCCCGACCGGTGACCTTGTCACCTTGCGCCCGCGCCCGGCGACGGCGTCAGGCCTGGTCACCACGGCAATCACCTCGTGCCGGGTGGACGCGATGAGTCGCCGCAGCGACGGCACGGCAGGCTCAGGGGTGCCTGCGAAGACTATGCGCATCAGCGGCCCTGTCCGAACGGTCCCGGCTGGCCGGTGCGGCTGACCGACCGCGACTGCCGCACCGTCACTCCCGCACTGAACCAATCGGATTCGCGAATGGTCCGCATCGCGTCCTTCCGCGCCGCCGGGTCCAGCCGGTCGATGAACAGCACGCCGTCGAGGTGATCGGTCTCATGCTGCACGCAGCGCGCCAACAACCCTTCGGCGGTGAATTCGACTGGGGCGCCGTGCATGTCGACGCCGGTCGCGCGCACCCGCAGCGCTCGTCTGGTGTCGTAGCGCACACCGGGGATGGACAGACACCCTTCCGGGCCGACCTGTTCTTCGTCGCCGATGACTTCCCATTTCGGGTTCACCAGATGTCCGGCGGCGTCATGAGTGTCGTACACGAAAACACGCAACCCCACTCCGATCTGCGGCGCCGCCATGCCGACTCCACCGTCGTCGTGCATGGTGTCGGTCAGGTCGGTCACCAGCTGCTGCAGTTCCCTGTCGAATTCGGTGACCTCGCCCGCGCGAGCACGCAGAACGGGGTCGCCGAACAGGCGAACAGGCTGAATGGTCACGGCAAACTCCCGGAAGCGGACGAACACGGTCGTCTCATTCTAGTGAGACGACCGAATGTCCCCGATCCACCAGTCATCACCTGGTAAAACTCGAGTGCGGTCGGGCGGGGTGATACTCCCCCGCCCGGCCGCCCAAGCACCCCGCCACTCAGCTCCGCCGCACGTCGATCCCCGTACTCACGCCACACGCACGTCGCCGCGGCGCATCCTCACGCGCCGTACCCAGAGCTACTGCCTCACGCACGTCGCCACACGCCACCCACCGAGGCTTTGTCCCGACAGACGTGCAACCGCCGCGGTCGCCGCACCCGGCAGCCCCTGGACAAGCGATGACCAACACTCCGCTCGTCTCACCGTGCGCGAACGTGCGCTGAGGCTCTCGACTTACGAGTTCCCGGCGATGATCACCTCGGGGATGCCGGTGCCGAGCATCACCGGCCTGCACACCGGCGCAGGCGCGGTCCGGTCGAGCACGGTGAGCAGCAACTCCTGCACGAACGTGTCGTACACCATGTGGAAATGCCCGGTCAGGTCGACCGCGCAGCGGTCCTGCAGCGTGATGTTCTCCGCACCGGGCCCACGCAGGGCGATATTGCTGAACGGCTGGATCATCTCGTCGACCCGGCTGCCGATCGTCACATACTTCGGGCCCGGCACGGTGTCGCCACCCGCGTTGAGTTCGAGCATGATCGGCGACCCTTCCGCCTGCTGCACCGCCGCCACCGAGGTCACCCTGGCGAACGCCTGCATGGCGCCTGGCACCGCGTTCACGACCGGCACCAGCCCGTACATCACGCCGCCGTAGCTCGGCGACGCGAGGCCGATCCACTGTCCGACCTTCGGCGCGCCGCCGAGCTTGTTGACGAAATACCGCGTCACCGTGGCCCCCTGCGAAAACCCGACGAGGTCGACCTGGGCCGCACCGGTCGCGGCGAGCACCTGGTCGACGAAGGCGCCGATCTGATGCGCGCTGAGCACGACATCTTCGGTGCCGTAACTGTCGGCCCCGGGCTTACCCCCGTAGTTGAGCGCGAAAACACAGAACCCGGCCGCGGCCAGCTGCGGCGCGATCGCCGAATAGTCCGAGTACGCGGACGAGTCGGTCCCGTGTGCGAGCACCACCGGCCGTGGCCGCTCGGCGCTCGGCACGCACCCGAAGTTGTTGGTGCCAAACGGAGCCACGTCACTGTGGTTCTTCTGATACTGCGCGGCGGCCATGTGGTCGGTCTGCGCAGGCCCGATGTGGGTCGGCACCTCAGGCGGCCGATATCCGGCGGGCGCGGCATGCGCTACCCCGGAGCCGATCATGACGACTCCGGTCAACGCAACGAGCCACACCGCCCGCCTAAACTGTGAATATCCCCAACCCCAAAGACCACGAGACTGTCGCATCTCACAATGATCTACCGAACCCCGTCCAAATGTGCACTCCGACGCGGCATTTCACCCGCCGTTACTTTTCGGGGGTCTCGTCTTCGGCCAGAATTCGGTATAGGGACTTCCTGGTCTCGGTGAGCAGCTCCGCCGCTCGTGCCGCCTGCGCCGGCGTGCCCGCCGCCGCGACCTGTGCGACCGCGCCCATCAGCTGACCGACGAGCGAACGCAGGTCCATGGCCTGGGTTCCGACGTCTTCTTTGACGTCCGCCCACGGGTCGCCCAGTTCGTCCTTGTGCTCGGTGACGTAGGCAGTGCCCGTCTCGGTCAGTTGCGCGGTCTTGCGACCGGCCACCTTCTCGATGAGCACCAGGCCCTCGTCTTCGAGCTGCGCGAGTGCGGGGTAGATGGACCCCGGGCTCGGACGCCAGACGTCGTCGCTGCGCTCACGGATTTGCTGGATGAGTTCGTAGCCGTGCATCGGCCGCTCGGTGAGCAGCAGCAATACCGCCGCCCGCACATCGCCGCGCCGACCTCGGCCGCCGCGGCCACGACCGCGACCGAAACCGCCTGGCCCGAAGCCGGGTCCGAAACCTGGACCGAAGCCGCCGGGCCCGAAATCGGGTCCGTGGCCGTGCCGTCCGCCACGGCGGAACCGCTGCCGGGGATCGAAGTCCTCGTGACCGGCCCAGCCACGGCGTCCGCGCCGTCCGAATTCGCGTTGTTCTTGGTTTTCCATGTCAGCCTCCTCAGGCTCTCGTGTTCGTTTCATGTTATCGACGATATATCGGCAATGCATCTAACGCAAGGGAATGTTCGAAAATTTCGGCGTGCCCGCAGCGCTACCTGCGCTACCTTGTGGTCAGCAGCGACAGTCGGGGGTGATGCGATGAGCGACAGTGGCCATGCCCGCGCCATCGATCGAGTCCACGCCCTGTTCCAGGACGTGCTCGCGCACGGTCTACGCGCCGACGCGGTATCCGGGGCGACGAATGCCGAGATCGACGGCATGGCGGTGGCACAGCAAGCCGCAGCCGTTCCGGCGGCGCTGCGCGAGATCCTGCGGCTCATCGGCTACGACCGCGGGCCGTACTTCGGCGACGGAAGCGCCTTCGGGGTAGAGCTGCGCCTCGACGAGAAGAGCATGGCGCTGGAATTCTTCGACGAGGTCGCCGCGCCACCGGCCGAATTCCGGGACCCAGAAGGCATGTTGGTGCTGCACTACCACGGCGGGTACCAGGTCTGCGTGCTCGACGGCGCCGACCTCGACGAGCCCGATCCCCCGGTGTGGCTGCTCCGCGAAGACGGCGAGCTGGCCCGGCTGTGGTCGACGACGACCGAATGGTTCTCCGGCGTCTGTGCCGAGGTCACGAGCAGGGTCGACCAGCTGGGCCGGGCGCGGCACCAGCCAGACCTCGGCTGGGCCGCGTACTTCTGCTGACAGTCAGCGACGAATCAGAAGACCGGAGTGGTGCGACCGCTCAGCTCGCACAGGTTGCCGAAGGTCTTGCGCCAGTCCACCGGCTTGCCCTGCCAGGTGCCGGTCGCCTCACCGGTCACCGGCTCGTAGACCTGAGCGCACACCGCGCCGGGATCGCCGGCCAGCTTGTCGAAGTCACCGCCGACAGCGGTCAGCGCGGCACACGCCGCCTCTGCGTTCTTGTGATCGCCACCGGTCGGTTCACAGGTGAGCGTGACGCGGGTCGGGGCCGAGTTCGGCGCTGCCGGAGTGACAGTGAGCGTCAAGACAGACTTGGCCGTCGGCTTGGCATCGTCCTTGTTGTCACTGGAACATGCCGTCGCGAAACCGAGTGCGACGACCGCAAAGCACACGGTCGCGAAGATGCGGCGGAGCGAGGAGATCGTCATCGGCACAGTTAATCACGAGCAAAAGCGCAACGCCCGATTGTGCGCGGCGCGTGGCGCGGTCAGCACGAAGCGCGGGCGGCGCGAATGCCGTCAGCCGATGTCGACCGGGTCGATCTGCACGCGCAGTGGGGCGTCGGATCGGTGTGTGCTGCGAATGGCTTGACTGGTGGTGAGGGCGCGGGCCAGCGCGTTGCCGGACTTGCGGTCGACGCGCAGCAGCATGCGCTCGACCTCGGCGGGAGAATCGCCCGAGGAGAAGGGTTTGCGGGCGCCGACCGGCAGCGGGACCGGGCCGAGAACGTCGACGGCGTCGGGAAGGGTTGTGGCGGAGAGCAACTCGGCGATCGAGTCGGTGGTGCCGTCGATCGCGGCCAAGCGGACCGCAGGCGGGAAGCCGACCTCGGTGCGGGCGGCCAGTTCGGCGCTCGCATGCCAGACCGGGTCCCAGCGAAGCAACGCCTGGACGGTAGGGATGGTCGGTTCGGCCATGACGATGACCTGGCCGTGCGTGCGGACCAGGGTGGCCGCGGTCATCCAGCGGCGCAACGCGTCTTCGGCGGCGCGCAGGTCGGCGCGGCCGAGCAACGCCCAACTGTCGAGGAGCAGAGCAACACCGTAGCCACCGGGCAGCACGGGTTCGGCGCCGACGGTGGCGACCACGACCTGCGGGCCGGGCGGCACGGTGTCGAGCATGGCGCCGCCGCCGGAACCGCGGATCGGCACGCCGGGAAAGGCGCGGCCGAGTTCCTCGGCGGTGCGGATGGCGCCGATCACGACCGCGCGCAAGGCACGCGAACCGCAGGACGGGCAGCGGAACGCCGCCTCGGTGATGCCGCACCAACGACAGCTCGGGCTGTGCGCGGCGTCCTGCGATTCCTGGTGTCGCGCACGACCATCCGGAAGGGCGAGCGGACCGTTGCACCGCCGACACCGTGCAGGGGTCCGGCATTTCGTGCAGGCAAGCGACGGAATATAGCCGCGCCGCGGCACCTGCACCAAGACGCCCGCCCCTTCCTTCAGCGCACTGCGCGCGGCACGGAACGCGGTCTCGGGGATACGAACCGCGCGGGCGATCGGATCACGTTCCAGCGCGGCATCACTGTCGCCCGGCGCACTGATCCGCGGCGACGCCGCACGCACCACCGCCCGGTCCGCGACGAGATCGTGCGCCCACCCGCTCTCCACCACCGCCTGGATCTCCGCGGTCCTGGCGAACCCGGCCGCGACGAACGCGGCCCCCGTCTCGTGCGAGCGCAGCATCGCCACCTCGCGCGCGTGCGGATACGGCGCCCGCGGCTCGGCGTAGGTATCGTCCCCGTCATCCCAAATCGCCATCAGCCCAAGGTCTTTGGCGGGCGCGAACACCGCGCTCCTGGTGCCGACCACCACCCGTGCCGTCCCGCGCAGCACCGCGAGCCACCGCCGATACCGCGCGGCAGGACCGAGCCCCGCCGACAACCCGACCGCCGAATCCCCCACCAGCCGATCACATTCCGCCAACACCCGGTCGAGGTCCCGCTGATCCGGCACCATCAGAATCGCACTGCGCCCCTGCGCAACCACCGCCGCCGCCAACTCAGCCAACCGCCGCGGCCAATCCTCCCCCGGCAACGCCTGCCAAGCCGCCCGCGGCCCCTTCCCCGCCGCCAGCGCCGTCATGAACGCCGCACCATGCAGATACCGCCCCCACGGCGCCAGATCGAACGAAACCAGCGGCTCCTCGCCACTGTGGGCAAGCACCTGCGACCCCGTGCCTACCGAATCTCCCTCCGCCAGAGCCGGATCCGATCCAGTCGCGTCCACACGCAACGGCACCACGACAGATGCTGCTGTCCCCGCACCGCCAACACCTGACGGCCCCGACAGGCCAGCCCCCACTCCCGGACGGCCATCAACGCTGGCCGCATCCACCGAAACAACTTCGCCGACAGCGGAATCCGCACGCGCGGTACCCGCGTCAGACACAGCACCCGGTGGCCCGAGCGGGCCACTCCACTTCTCGGCGGCGCCATCAGCGCGGGCCGAGTCGAGCAAATCAGCGTCCCCGCCGGCGGGACCGGGGGTCGGAGGGGACATCTCGACCGTCAGCTCCGCGGCAGTGCCGACGCCGGACACCACAGGCGGCCCACTCCGATCACCGACCGAGCCCTCAGCAATGGCCGTCTCCACCGAATCTGCTTCGCTGGCAGGGGAATCCGCACCCACCGAGGCTGGTCCGGCAGATTGCGCGGACCAGGTCGGCGCATCCGTGTCGGGCGACTCCGGAAGGTCTCGCGGCCTCTCCGCAGGACCGACCTCGGGCGCTCGAGTCGAATCGAGTTCGATGTCAGCGGGTTTCACCCGGCGCGGCGCTTTCGCGACCGACGATGCACGCGGGTCCTCCCCTACGGAATTCGCCGTGTCCGACGGACTGGTCGTCGAATCCTCTTCCTCCGCATCGGAATCCCCCGCCTTCTTCTTCGACCCGCCGGTCTCGGTGCGGGCGTGGCGGGGCGGGATCGCCAGACGCAGGACGTCGGCGCGGGTACCCGCGTATCGAGCCGCGACTATCGTGGCGAGTTTCGCGATCTCGGGGGTGAGGACGCGTTCGCCGGAGACGACGCGTTCGAGTTTGACCAGCTTGCCGCCGTGGTCGCTGTGGGTGCGGCGTTCCAGGAGGTAGCCGTCGATCAGCCGACCCGCGAAGCGGACCCGGACTCGGACGCCGGGCTGGGCGATGGCGTCCAGGTCGGGCGGAACCAGGTAGTCGAAGTCGCGGTCGAGGTGGGCCGGAGACAGCAAAGGGAGCACCCGAGCGATCGGGTGCTCCATTGCCGTGTCCTCGGTCCGGCCGCCACCCACAGGCAGTTCCCCCTGGGTGGCGGGGGTGTCCGCCGCGGGTTCGTTCACTCTGTGACGCTGAACCGCATGGGTCGCCTACAGACCGACGGCCGCGCGCAACTTGTCCGCACGGTCCGTGTGCTCCCAAGGCAGGTCGACGTCGGTGCGGCCGAAGTGGCCGTACGCGGCGGTCGGTGCGTAGATGGGACGCAGCAGGTCCAGGTCGCGGATGATCGCGCCGGGGCGGAGGTCGAAGACCTCGGCGATGGCCGACGAGATGCGCGCCGGGTCGACCTTCTCGGTGCCGAAGGTCTCGACGAACAGGCCGACCGGAGCCGACTTGCCGATCGCGTACGCGACCTGAACCTCGACCCGGTCGGACAGCCCGGCCGCGACGACATTCTTGGCGACCCAGCGCATCGCGTAGGCAGCGGAACGGTCCACCTTCGACGGATCCTTGCCGGAGAACGCACCACCACCGTGGCGAGCCATGCCGCCGTAGGTGTCGACGATGATCTTGCGACCGGTCAGGCCCGCGTCACCCATCGGCCCGCCGAGCACGAACTTGCCGGTCGGGTTGACCAGCAGCCGGATGTTCGAGGTGTCCAGGCTCGGCAGCTCGAGGTCGGCGAGCACCGAGTCGACAACCTTCTCCCGAATGTCCGGCGCGAGAAGGTTGTCCAGGTCGATGTCGGCCGCGTGCTGAGTCGAGATGACGACCGTGTCGAGCCGAACCGGACGGTCGCCGTCGTATTCGATGGTGACCTGAGTCTTGCCGTCGGGCCGCAGGTACGGCAGCACGCCCGATTTGCGAACCTCGGTGAGCCTGCGCGACAAGCGATGTGCGAGCGCAATGGGCAGCGGCATCAGTTCCGGAGTATCGGTCGTGGCATAACCGAACATCAGGCCCTGATCGCCCGCGCCCTGCTTCTCGATCTCGTCGTCGGAACCACCGACGCGCGCCTCGTGCGAGGTGTCGACACCCTGCGCGATATCCGGCGACTGCGCACCGATGGCGATATTCACGCCGCAGGAATTACCGTCGAATCCCTTTGCCGACGAGTCATATCCGATTTCCAGCACCTTTTCCCGAACGATCCGGGGAATATCGGCGTACGCCGACGTGGTGACCTCACCTGCGACATGGACCTGACCGGTCGTGACGAGGGTTTCCACCGCGACACGGCTGCGCGGGTCTTCCGCGAGCAGGGCATCGAGAATGGAATCGCTGATGGCATCACAGATCTTGTCCGGGTGACCTTCGGTCACGGACTCACTGGTGAATAGCCGGCTGCCGGACGTGCGCACAGTTTTTCCCTCTCCCTCAACGGGTTGTTCGTGTCGAATTGCGACAGTAACGTGCTGCTGCTACCGCACAACCCTTCATCTCAGACTATGGCAAGTCGCCGACACGCTGGTCCCCGAGAGATCTCTATCTCAGACAGCTCGCCCTGAATGGCATCGGGGACCACGGCATCGACGACGGGGTCATGGGGAATTATCCCAGTACTGCAATGGATTTCAGCTCAACAACGGCCCGAGCGCGTCGAGTACCCGACTGGCGAGCAATGCCTTCGACCCGTGGTCGAGTGCCTGCTCGGTGCCGTCCGCACCCAACAGCCAGCCATCGTTGGTGTCGACCTCGAACGCCTTGCCGTCGCCGACCGCGTTGACCACCAGCAGGTCACACCCCTTGCGAGCCAGTTTGGCCCGCGCGTAGGTGAGCACGTCGCCGTGTTCGTCGCCGGTCTCGGCGGCGAATCCGACGATCGCGGTGCCGCTCAGCTGTCCGTCGCGGCGTGCCTGCACCAGACCGGCCAGGATGTCGGTGGTCTTGGTCAGCGCGATGACGTCGGGTTCACCCGCGCCCTTCTTGATCTTGGCGGCGGCCACGTCGGTCGGCCGGAAATCGGCAACCGCCGCCGCCATGATCACCGCGTCCGCGCCGACGGCGTGCTTGTCGACCGCGGTCTTGAGTTGCTCGGCGGTCGTGATGTGCACCAGGTCGACGGCAGCGGGCGCGGCCATCTCGATCGTGTTGCCCGCGATGAGCGTGACGTGCGCGCCGCGCTGGGCCGCGACCCGAGCCAGGGCGTACCCCTGCTTCCCGGAGCTGCGGTTGCCGAGGAACCGCACCGGATCCAGCGGTTCCCTGGTGCCGCCCGCGGTGATGACCAACCGGCGGCCTTCCAGATCACGCGGGATGGCGTCGGCGCGTTCGAGCAGCAGCGTGGCGAGCCCGAAGATCTCCTCGGGTTCGGGCAGCCTGCCCGGACCGGTGTCGGTGCCGGTGAGCCTGCCCGACGCGGGCTCCATGACGATCGCTCCGTGGGCGCGCAGCGTCGCGACATTGGCGACGGTCGCCGGATGCTCCCACATTTCGGTGTGCATCGCGGGGGCGAACAGGATCGGACATCGGGCAGTGAGCAACGTGGCGGTCAGCAGGTCGTCCGCGCGGCCCTGGGCCGCACGCGCCATCAGATCGGCGGTCGCCGGGGCGATGACCACGAGGTCCGCCTCCTGGCCGAGCCGAACGTGGGGCACCTCGGGCACATCGGTGAACACGTCGGTGTGCACCGGGTTCCCGGACAGCGCCTCGAAGGTGGCCTTGCCGACGAACTGCAGCGCCGACTCGGTCGGGATCACCCGCACCTGGTGTCCGGTCTCGGTGAACCGGCGGACAAGCGAGCAGGCCTTGTATGCGGCGATCCCGCCGCCGACGCCGACGACGATCCGTGTGGTCACTTACGCCTCCGGTGGCTGAACCCCGCGTGCGCGGGGACAACAACGACAATCCGTGCGGTCACTAGGCCTCCGGCTGTGGATCTTCCCCGCCCACACGGGGAGTTCGGTGCTGCGGCATCGCGCGAACCCTCGGCGCTTACTCGCCTTCGGAGTGCTCGAGCAGGTCGGAGTGGATTTCGCGCATCGCGACCGACAGCGGCTTCTCCTGCAGGCCGGGCTCGACCAGCGGGCCGACGTACTCGAGGATGCCGTCGCCGAGCTGGTTGTAGTAGTCGTTGATCTGACGCGCGCGCTTGGCGGCGTAGATGACCAGCGCGTACTTGGACGAGGTGCGCTCGAGCAGCTCATCGATCGGGGGGTTGGTCAGGCCGATCGGGGTGTCGTAGGCGGGAACGGTCTTGATGTCCGAACTGCTCACTAGGTGTGCTCCTGCGCGTATATGGGTGGCCGACGACGAAGCCGGCGGGGCGGGTTGGGCTCAGCGGGTGGCCGACAAAAAGCCGACAGGGGTCACGAACTGGAATTCGTGCTAACGAACAACGATACCAACTGCTCACAGGCGCTGGTCACCTCGTCGTTCACGATGACGATGTCGAACTCGTCACACGCCGCCAATTCGGTCCTGGCGGTTTCCAACCTACGCTCGATCACTTCCGGCGATTCCGTGCCGCGCGAGGTCAGCCTGGCCACCAATTCGTCCCAGCTCGGCGGGGCGAGGAAGGCGAGGATCGCCTCGGGGATGGCCTTGCGCACCGACCGTGCGCCTTCTAGGTCTACTTCGACCAGCACCGGTAGGCCCGCCGCGAGGGCGGCCCGTACCGGCTCGGCCGGGGTGCCCGAACGTTGCAAGCCACCGTGGATGTCTGCCCATTCGAGCAGCTCGTTCGTTTCGATCATGGTGTCGAACTCGGCTCTGGAGACGAACCGATAATCGACACCATCGATCTCACCGGGCCGCGGGGCCCGGGTGGTTGCCGACACACTGAAGATCAGGTGGGGCAGTCGCTCGCGGACGCAACGGACCACGGTGGACTTGCCAACGGCCGAGGGGCCGACCAGTACAACCAGTCGACCCTTCCGCGTGTGTTCGACCACCCTCGTTATCAGGCGTCGAAGTCGAACCGGGCGAGCAGCGCCTTGCGCTGCCGATCGCCGAGTCCGCGCAGACGCCGGGTGGGGGCGATCTCCAGTTCACTCATGATTTCCGCCGCCTTGACCTTGCCCACCTTCGGCAGGGCTTCCAGCAGCGCGGACACCTTCATCTTGCCGAGAATCTCATCGGACTCGGCATCGGTGAGGACCTGCTTAAGGTTGGTGCCGCCTCGCTTCAGGCGCTCCTTGAGCTCCGCCCGAGCGCGGCGAGCGGCAGCCGCCTTCTCCAAAGCAGCGGCGCGCTGCTCGTCAGTCAGCTGGGGAAGGGCCACGGTTCCTCCGTCTCATCGTTCATTGCATCAACTCCTGCCGGTAACCCGGCAGTCTCAGCGACCGTACCCACGACGTCCCACGATTGCGAACCCACCCCCCAGGTCAGCGCATGATTCCGGATGCCGTAGACGCGAGAGCGGCGCTATCCGCACCGCTCGTCTGTCGCTGCGCAGATCGTACCGCCGAAATCGCGAAATGCCCCCTCAGCAGGGAGTTTTCAGTAAGCACACAGGTTTGCGGGAGGGTTGCGGTGACGTGACATCTGTTGCCAGCAAACCGGCGACGGCCCGACCAGGAACTTTCTCGGAATTTCCCGCGTGTCGCGGTGTTCTTCCGCGTGTCGTGCGTCACAGACACATCGAACGGTCGGCGCGGGCCACATTGGGTGCCGATTCGATACCGATTCGGTGGCGAGGAGATTGCCCCTCTGCGTGCATCCTGGCCCCACCGGCCGACGAGTGCACCACCGGGGCGGAAAATGGGCGCAGCAGGGCGCACAGGGCCCGCTACGGGCCATATGCATGCGTGCACATGACAGCACGCGGGACGAAACCGGCCGGAGACCGGCGCGTGTGCGCTGGTCTCCGGCCGGTTCACCACGATTTATCGCTGCAGGAAGCCGAATTCGTCCTGCAGCGCGCTCACTCGTGCGCGCAGCGCCGTGACGTCGGGTCCGTCACGGAGGACCTCCCGCGAGACATTCGGCACAACGGCCGCCAACATCGCCGCGGGGACCAGGTCACGGATGGTTTCCGGGCCGCCGCCCTGCGCACCGACACCCGGCATCAGGATCGGTCCGTTGAGCTCGGACAGGTCAGGCGCCTCGGTCAGGGTCGCGCCGACCACGACGCCGATCGAGCCGAACTCGGTGCCCGCGTTGCGCGCGGCAGCCGCGTCGACCATCGTCTGGGCGATGCTGCGGCCGTCCCCGGTGATGACCCGTTGCAGTTGCGCCCCTTCGGGATTCGAGGTGGCGGCGAGCACGAACACACCGCGCCGATTCGCCGCGGCCAGATCCAAAGCCGGTGCCAGCGAATCGAATCCGAGGTAAGGCGACGCGGTCAGCGCATCCGAGCCGAGCGGCCCGTCGGCCAGCCACGCGTTGGCGTAGGCGTCCATGGTCGAGCCGATATCGCCGCGCTTGGCATCGGCGAGCACCAGCGTGCCCGAACCACGCAAGACCTCGATGGTGCGCTCCAGCACCGCGATTCCGGCCGAGCCGTAGGTCTCGAAGAACGCGACCTGCGGCTTCACCATCGCGACACGGCCGTCGAACGCCTCGACGCAGATCTCCGCGAACTTCTCCAGTCCGTCCGCGTCCGCGCCGAGGCCCCACGACTCCAGCAGCGCCGGATGCGGGTCGATGCCGACGCACACGGGGCCGAAATGCGCCATGGCGTGCTGCAATCGAGCGCCGAAGGTCTTCATCGTGCCCGCTCCGTTCGCTCCGTTGTCGTCACCCACGCAGCACCGAGTGCAGTTCCTGCAGGGACCGCACCCCGATGCCGCCGTTGATACCGGCCTCGATGCCCTGCACCGCGGCGGCCGCACCCTGCACCGTGGTGATGCACGGGATGTTGGCGCCGACCGCGGCACTGCGGATCTCGTAGCCGTCCACGCGCGGACCCGAATTGCCGTACGGGGTGTTGAACACCATGTCGACCTCGCCGTCGCGGATCTGCTCGACGATCGTCGGCTGCGGCGCGCGGTCCGGCCCGTCCAGCGTTTCGGGCTCGGAATGCTTGCGCACCCGCTCGCACGGAATGCCGTTGCGGCGCAGCATCTCCGCCGTTCCTTCGGTAGCCAGGATGCGGAAACCCAGGTCGTGCAGGCGTTTCACCGGGAAGACCATGGCGCGCTTGTCCCGGTTGGCGATCGAGACGAACACGGTGCCCTCGGTGGGCAGCGAGCCGTAGGCGGCGGTCTGGCTCTTGGCGAAGGCGGTGCCGAAGTCGGCGTCGATGCCCATCACCTCGCCGGTGGACTTCATCTCCGGGGAGAGCAGCGAATCCACGCCGGTGCCATCGGCCTTGCGGAACCGATGGAACGGGAGCACGGCCTCCTTCACCGCGACCGGGGCGTCGAGCGGGACGTGCCCGCCGTCGCCCTCAGCGGGCAGCATGCCTTCCTTGCGCAGGTCGGCGATGCTGGCGCCGAGCATGATCCGCGCGGCGGCCTTGGCCAGCGGCACCGCGGTGGCCTTGGACACGAACGGAACCGTCCGGCTGGCACGCGGATTCGCCTCGAGCACGTAGAGCACGTCGTCCTTGAGCGCGTACTGCACGTTGAGCAGGCCCTTCACCCCGATGCCCTTGGCCAGCGCGACGGTCGAGCGCCGCACGGCCTCGATATCGCTGCGGCCCAGGGTGATCGGCGGCAAGGCGCAGGCGGAGTCGCCGGAGTGGATGCCCGCCTCTTCGATGTGTTCCATCACACCGCCGAGGTAGACCTCCTCGCCGTCGCAGAGCGCGTCGACGTCGATCTCGATGGCGTCTTCCAGGAACCGGTCGACCAGCACCGGATGCTCGGGGCTGAGCTCGGTGGCCCGAGAGATGTAGCCCTCCAGGGAGTTCTCGTCGTAGACGATCTCCATGCCGCGCCCGCCGAGCACGTAGGACGGGCGGACGAGCACCGGGTAGCCGATGGTCGCGGCGATCTTCTTGGCCTGCGCGAAGGTGGTCGCGGTGCCGTACTTCGGCGCGGGCAGTCCGGCCGCGACCAGCACGTCACCGAATTCGCCTCGGTCCTCGGCCAAGTCGATCGCGGCGGCGCTGGTGCCGACCACGGGGACACCGGCGTCGGTGAGCCGCTGCGCCAGGCCGAGCGGTGTCTGCCCGCCGAGCTGCACGATGACGCCGATGACGCGCCCCGACTCGCTTTCCGCGTGGTAGACCTCGAGCACGTCCTCGAAGGTGAGCGGCTCGAAGTAGAGCCGGTCGGCGGTGTCGTAGTCGGTGGAGACGGTCTCCGGGTTGCAGTTGACCATCACCGTCTCGTAGCCGGCCTGCGAAAGGGTCTGCGCCGCATGGACACACGAGTAGTCGAACTCGATGCCCTGGCCGATCCGGTTCGGGCCGGAGCCGAGGATGATCACCTTGTCGCGTTCACGCTGCGGGGCGACCTCGGATTCCGCGGCCGGATCGAGCTCGTAAGCCGAGTAGTGGTACGGGGTCTTGGCCTCGAACTCGGCGGCGCAGGTGTCGACCGTCTTGAAGACCGGCCGCACGCCGAGCCGATGGCGCAGGGACCGAACACCGGTCTCCCCCGCCAACTCCGGGCGAAGCGCGGCGATCTGCCCGTCGGACAGTCCGTAGTGCTTGGCGTGGCGCAGCAGCTGCTCGTCGAGCACCGGCGCGTCCAAGATCTCCCCGCGCAGCTCGACCAGCCCGGCGACCTCGGCGACGAACCACGGGTCGATACCCGAAGCGAGCGCGACCTCTTCGATGCTGCCGCCCAAGCGCAGGGCACGCTCGACCTGGTAGATGCGTCCCTCGGTGGGCGTGCGCAGGTCGGTGAGGATGGCCTCGATCGCGCCGCGCACGTCGCCGTCGACCGGCGCCCACTTGCCGTCGGGCTGCGTCCAGAAGCCTGCGGCCTTCGTCTCCAGCGAGCGCAGCACCTTGCCGAGCGCCTCGGAGAAGTTGCGGCCCAACGACATTGCCTCGCCCACCGACTTCATGGTGGTGGTCAACGTCGCATCGGCGCCTGGGAACTTCTCGAAGGCGAACCGCGGCGCCTTGACGACCACGTAGTCCAGCGTCGGCTCGAAGCAGGCCGGGGTTTCCTTGGTGATGTCGTTGACGATCTCGTCGAGCGTGTAGCCGATGGCCAGCTTCGCGGCGATCTTGGCGATCGGGAAACCCGTTGCCTTGGAAGCCAATGCGGACGAGCGCGAGACGCGCGGGTTCATCTCGATGACGATCAGTCGACCGTCGGCCGGGTTCACCGCGAACTGAATGTTGCAGCCGCCGGTGTCGACGCCGACCTCGCGCAGGATCGCGATGCCGAGATCGCGCAGCTTCTGGTACTCGCGGTCGGTGAGCGTCATGGCGGGCGCGACGGTCATCGAGTCGCCGGTGTGCACGCCCATCGGGTCGACGTTCTCGATCGAGCAGACCACCACGACGTTGTCGCGGCTGTCGCGCATCAGCTCGAGCTCGAATTCCTTCCAGCCAAGGATGGATTCCTCGATGAGCACGTTCGCGGTCGGCGATGCGGCGAGGCCGCCACCGGCGATGCGGTCGAGATCGGCGTCGTTGTAGGCCATGCCGGAACCGAGGCCACCCATGGTGAACGACGGCCGTACCACCACAGGGAAACCCAGCTCGCGGACCGTGTCGCGCACCTCGTCCATCGTGAAACAGACACGGGAGCGGGCACTTTCGCCGCCGACCTTGGCGACGATGTCCTTGAACTTCTGCCGGTCCTCACCACGCTGGATGGCCTCGAAGTCGGCGCCGATCAGCTCGACGTTGTACTTCTCCAGCACCCCGTTCTCGTGCAGCGCGACCGCGGTGTTCAGCGCGGTCTGCCCGCCGAGGGTGGCGAGGATGGCATCGGGGCGTTCCTTGGCGATGACCTTCTCGACGAACTCCGCCGTAATCGGTTCCACGTAGGTGGAATCCGCAAACTCGGGGTCGGTCATGATGGTCGCCGGGTTGGAGTTCACCAGCGAGACCCGCAGGCCCTCGGCCCGCAGCACCCGGCACGCCTGGGTGCCGGAGTAATCGAATTCGCAGGCCTGGCCGATGACGATCGGGCCTGAGCCGATCACCAGGATGTGGTTCAGATCGGTGCGGCGTGGCATCAGGCTCCTTCCATGAGACCGGCGAAACGGTCGAAGAGATAAGCGGCGTCGTGGGGTCCGGCGGCGGCCTCCGGGTGGTACTGCACGGAGAACGCGCGGCCGTCGACCAGGCGCACGCCCTCGACGGTGCCGTCGTTCGCACACACGTGGCTCACTTCGGCCTTGCCGAAGGGGGTGTCGAACCGCTCGCCCTGCTCGCCTTCCAGCGCGAAGCCGTGGTTCTGCGCGGTGATCGAGATCCGGCCGGTCTCGTGCTCGACCACCGGGATGTTGATGCCGCGGTGGCCGAACTTCATCTTGTAGGTCGCGCGGCCGAGCGCACGGCCGAGGATCTGGTTGCCGAAGCAGATGCCGAACAATGGAACTCCGCGCTCGAGCACGCCCTTGGTCAGCGCGACCGCGCCGTCCTGGGTGGCCGGGTCGCCTGGTCCGTTGGACAGGAAGACGCCGTCCGGGTTCAGCTCGAGGATCTGGTCGAGCGAGGCGTTCGACGGCACCACGTGCACCCGCATGCCGCGCTCGGCGAACATGCGCGGGGTGTTGGTCTTGATGCCGAGGTCGACCGCGACCACGGTGAATCGGCGGTCACCGGCCGGCTCGATGGTGTACATCGCGTCGGTGCTCACCTCCTCGGCCAGGTCGGCGCCGAGCATGGACGGCTGGCCGGTGACGCGGGCGAGCAGCGTGTCGGTGTCCGCGAGCGCGGCGCCGGAGAAGATGCCCGCCTTCATCGAACCGCGGGTGCGCAGGTGGCGGACCAGCGCGCGGGTGTCGACGCCCGCGATGCCGACGATGTCCTGACTCTGCATCGCCTCGGGCAGGGTGGTGGTGGCCCGCCAGTTGGAGGCGCGGCGTGCGGGATCGCGCACCACATAGCCCGCGACCCAGATCTTGCCGGACTCGTCGTCCTCGTCGTTCCAGCCGGTGTTGCCGATCTGCGGGGCCGCGGCCACCACGATCTGGCGGTGATAGCTGGGGTCGGTGAGGGTCTCCTGGTACCCGGTCATCGCGGTGCAGAACACCGCCTCGCCGAGCGTCTCGCCCACGGCGCCGTAGGCCGAGCCGCGGAATACCCGGCCGTCCTCCAGCACCAAAGCGGCTTCTTGTCCTTGTGTCATCCCTCGTCGTCTCCCGTCGTCTTCGTCTGGTCCGCGTGCAGGCCCTGCGTCCAAGCCGGGTACACCGTCTTGTCGTCGCCGCGGAACCCGGTATCGATCTCGGTTCCGGTGGGCAGCTTCCAGCGAACTACCAGCACACCATCTTCTGTCATCACTTTGCCCGCATGCCCGCGCTCGGTGCGCACCACCGTGATGGACTCCTGCGGAATCCAGATCACCGTCGCGCCGTCGCGCTCGAGCAGAATTCCTCGTTCGAATCGCGTGAGTTCCGCATTGGCCCGGAAGCCCAAGTCGCCGACCGCGATTCGGTCCTGCCAGCTCGGCGCCATGGTGCTGCCGAGGTACAGGCCGGTGGTCGGCTCCAGCACCTGGGCGCCGAGGTCGGCTGGCACGGTGGGCAGTTCACCGATGCTGGCCTGCTGTCGTTTCGCCCGGTTCTGCCAGCCGCGGTACATCAGCCAGATGCACAGGGCGAACAGCGCGAGCAGTCCGATTACCCACAGCGTTCTTTCCACTTACGGACCTCCGTCGCCACGATGCACTGCTTTGCCCTCGCGGGCGGTTACCCGGCCGCGCAGCAACGTCGTCGTCACTCGGGCCGGGAACGTCATGTCCTCGAACGGTGTGTTGTTCGAGATGCTGGCGAGTTCGCCCGCCCGCACCGTCCAGCTGGTGGCGGGGTCGACCAGCGTCAGGTTCGCGGGCTCGCCGACCTCGATCGGCCTGCCGTGCTCGTCGAGACCGACGATGGCGGCCGGGCGCTCGCTCATCACGGCGGCGACGCCGCGCCAATCCAGCAGGCCCGGTTCGACCATGGTCTGCACGATGATCGACAGCGCCGTCTCCAGGCCGAGCATGCCGGGGCGCGCCGCGGCGAACTCGCAGCACTTGTCCTGCTCGGCGTGCGGGGCGTGGTCGGTGGCGACGCAGTCGATGATGCCGTCGGCCAATGCCTGACGCAGGGCGGCGGCGTCGGAGGCCTCGCGCAGCGGCGGGTTGACCTTGTTGACCGCGTCGTAGGTCTCCAGGCGCGAGTCGTCGAGCAGCAGGTGGTGCGGGGTGACCTCGGCGGTGATCGAAATCCCCTGCGCCTTGGCCCATTTCAGCAGCTCGACGGTGCCGGAGGTGGAGGCGTGGCAAATGTGCACGCGCGCACCGGCATCGCGGGCGAGCAGCGCGTCGCGGGCGACGATGGACTCCTCGGCGGCGCGCGGCCACCCGGCCAGGCCGAGCCGCGCTGCGGTCGGGCCCTCGTGTGCGACAGCGCCGATGGTGAGTCGCGGTTCCTCGGCGTGCTGCGCGATGAGCACGCCGAGGGTGTTCGCGTACTCCAGCGCACGGCGCATGAGCAGCGGATCGTAGACGCAGTGGCCGTCGTCGGAGAACATCCGGACCGCGCCGACACCCGCTGCCATGGTGCCCATTTCGGCGAGTTGCTTGCCTTCGAGACCGACGGTGACGGCACCCACCGGGTAGACGTCGACCAGGCCGACCTCCTGCCCGCGGCGCCACACGTGATCGGTGACGACCACCGAGTCGGCGACCGGGCTGGTGTTCGCCATCGCGAAGACCGCCGTGTACCCACCCAGTGCCGCTGCGGCGGAACCGGATTCGATGGTCTCGGTGTCCTCGCGGCCGGGTTCGCGCAGGTGCGTGTGCAAGTCGACGAAGCCGGGCAGCAGGATCTGGCCTGCGGCGTCGATGACGTCCGCGTCGGCGGCCGCGAGATCGGTGCCGATCTCGCGGATTACGCCGTCGGCGATCAGCACGTCGACCGGATCACCCTCGCCGTAAACACGAGCACCCTTGATGAGTACGGTCATGCCACCGCCTCCTGGGTACCGACCAGCAGCCGGAACAGGACGGCCATGCGCATGTGTACTCCGTTCGTCACCTGTTGCAAGATCGCGGCCTTCCCGGAATCGGCTACCGCGGAGGCGATTTCCATGCCGCGCAGCATCGGGCCCGGATGCAGGACCACCGCGTGCTCGTCCAGCAGCGCCATCCTGCGCTCGGACAGGCCATAGTTGATCGAGTATTCGCGGGCCGAGGGGAAGAAGCCGCCGTTCATTCGCTCGGCCTGCACGCGAAGCATGAGAACCGCGTCGGCGCCGGGCAATTCGGCGTCCAGTGCGTGCGAGACGCGGGCTGGCCAGCTTTCCACCCCGATGGGCAGCAGCGTGCGCGGGGCGACAAGCACCACCTCGGCGCCAAGAGTGGCCAGCAGGAAGACATTCGAGCGGGCGACCCGGCTGTGCAGGATGTCGCCGACGATGACGACCCGCTTGCCTTCGATATCGCCGAGGCGCTGACGCAGGGTCAATGCGTCGAGCAGTGCCTGAGTGGGGTGCTCGTGCGTGCCGTCGCCCGCGTTGATGATGGCGGGGCCGCCGCGGCCGGAGGAGACGGCCCAGGCGTCCATCCAGCGCGCAATCTGGTGTGCCGCACCGGAAGCCGGGTGCCGGACGATCAATGCGTCGGCGCCCGCGGCGTGCAGCGTGAGCGCGGTGTCGCGCAAGGATTCGCCCTTGGAGACCGAGGAGCTGCTGGCGCTGACATTGATCACGTCCGCGCTCATCCACTTGCCCGCGACCTCGAACGACACCCTGGTGCGAGTGGAGTTCTCGTAGAACACCGTCATCACGGTGCGGCCGCGCAGGGTCGGCAGCTTCTTCACGTCGCGGCCGAGTAGTGCTTGCTCGAACCGGTCGGCCTCGTCGAGAAGCTCCGTCGCGGTGGCCCGATCAAGGTCGGTCACCGTCAGCAGATGCCTCACGCTTCAGCCTCCTGTCGCAAGTAGACGCCATCTCGGCCGTCATGTTCGGTGAGCAAGACAGAGATGTCTTCGGAGCGCGAAGTAGGCACGTTCTTGCCGACATAGTCCGCGCGGATGGGCAATTCGCGATGACCGCGGTCGATGAGGACCGCGAGTTGCACCGCGCGCGGGCGGCCGAGATCGCGCAGCCCGTCGAGTGCCGAGCGAACGGTGCGACCGGAGAAGAGGACATCGTCGACCAGCACGACCAGCGCGTCTTCGATGCCGCCCTCCGGGACCGAGGTGCGTTCCAGCGGCCGGTGCGGGCGCGAGCGCAGGTCGTCGCGGTACAGCGTGATGTCGAGCGAGCCGAGGGCCGGGCGGACGCCGGAGAACTCCTCGATCTTGTCCGTCAGTCGCGCGGCCAGCGAGGTGCCCCTGGTCGGGATGCCGACCAGCACGACGCGTGGCGCGTCCCGCTCGCCCGCGTCCAGCGCGGTTTTTTCGATGATCTGATGCGCGATGCGCGCGATGGTCCGACTGACATCGGAAGCCGACAACAGCTCCCGCCCCGCCTCCACCCCCTCGGGGGTGTGTCGCTGCGATGTTTCGGCAGCGCCGGACTTGGCGGCCCGTTCTTCGGGCACGGCCATGCCGACCTCCTTCCCCGCCTCACCGGACGGTCCGTTAAAGGATGTCTTACGGCAAGCAGCCTAACAGCGGCCGCTACCCCACTTTCACCAGGCATATCGCGGTGTGAGCGGCGCCACGGGCGAGCTGTGCGGGGCACCACTCGAGGGGTCCTGGAATGTCGGGATTGTCTGGGCTCGTCCTTCGATCACCGGGTTTTGCTAGCACATATGTTCGATTGACGGTACGCTCGGCGGCATGTCGACACCGCTACAGGGATCGCTGCTCGATGGTTTCGGGGACACCGAATTCGGGCCGCTTCGCGATGCGCGCCGCACAGTGCTCGACCGCGGGGCCTGGGTGGATGTGCTGCCAGGTTGGCTGTCGGGCGCTGATGCGCTGTTCGATCGGCTGGTCGACGATGTGCCGTGGAAGGCCGAGCGGCGGCCGATGTACGACCGTGTCGTCGATGTGCCTCGGCTGCTCAAGTTCTACGAGGAACACGAGCCGTTGCCGGATCCGGTGCTCGCCGACGCGCGACGGGAATTGACCGCGCACTATCGGCGCGAGCTCGGGGAACCGTTCACGACGGCCGGGCTCTGCTACTACCGCGACGGGCAGGACAGCGTGGCCTGGCACGGGGACACCTTCGGCCGCGGGGCGACGCACGACACGATGGTGGCGATCGTATCCGTCGGTGCGCCAAGGGCATTGCTGCTGCGGCCGCGCGGTGGAGGCGAGAGCATTCGATTTCAGGTCGGGCACGGGGATCTGCTCGTGATGGGCGGCTCGTGCCAGCGCACCTGGGAGCATGCGGTGCCGAAGTCCCGCAGGCCGACGGGTCCGCGCATCAGCATTCAGTTCCGCCCTCGCGGTGTGCGCTGACGGGTTGTGAGCTGAGCGATACCGCTTGACCTGAAGCATTGTTCAGGTTGGAAGCTGAAGTCATGAGCGAACGAAGTAAGCGAATCATGTTGCAGCGCGCCCCGCGCATGACGAAACCGAGCGCCAGCGAGGTGCAGTCATGAGCGCTACCACTTCGCAGGCACCCGTCCTTGCCGACACCACCGTCGACCACACCGCGGACATCGCGGCGATCACAGCGATCGTCGGCAACTCCGAAACCGCGTACAACACCAACGATGCCGAGTTGCTGACCGCCGACTTCGCCGCCAACGCCACGGTCGTGAACGCGATGGGAGTGCTGCTGACCGGCCGAGACGAACTCCTCGCCGCGAATCGTGCTGGGCTGGCCGGGTTTCTGAAAGACCTCTACGTACGCTACGAGGTCACCGACATCACCTTCGTGCGCCCCGACGTGGCCATCGCACACAAGGTGGCGCGAGCCACCACCGCCGACGGCACCCTCATCGACATCGATCCGGCGATGATCGCGGTGTACGTCCTGGTCAAGGAGAACGGACGGTGGTGGGCGGCAGCGCGCCAGAACACCCTCGTCCCCAGCGCCGAATGAGCGGCCGTCTCTCGACGGTATAAGGCTCGAAGACGCAGTGCCGCAACGACATCGAGGGGTGCGGCGCTGCGTCGACGAGTTTTCGAACGAGTCCGGTGGTGACGCACAGCGCGGTGCGACACTGGGACGCGTGGTGGCACACAACGTGGTGTGGCACTTGAAATGGGTGGTGACGCCAGTTCGGTGCAGCGGTGGCGCACGGCGCGGTGCGGTACCCCTACGCGAAGGTGTCAGTTCGGGGCGCGGTCGGCCAGACGGCGTAACCTGTTGCGCCGCAACGTAGCCGAGTGGGACCAGATGGCGTCTTCGGCTTCCTCGGTGATCGGGCCGCTGTGCTGCCCGACGATGTCGATGCGGGCGCGGCGGGCGGAGGTCACCATCGTGCGGTACTGGCGGAAAATCTGGATCTCGCCGTTGGTTTCGGGGTAGTCCAGATATTCGTAGCCCATCCCGCGATAGGTTTCGTCGCCCATGCGTGCGATCGTCCTTGCGAGGTCACGCAGTTGGTCGGCAGCGGCGAACACCGTGATCAGCCCGCCGATGCGATCCACCCACAGCCAGCCGGTCGGCTCCGGAAAGTAGTCGGTGTAGCACCCCTCGGCTCCCCTGGCCCGCCATGCCCGCCACTCGTCGACGGCTCCGGCCAACCCGAACGTCTGCCAGCGCACGGTGCCCGCGGAACGGTCGCGGAACGGCAGCCGGCGACGCAGGGCCGCAGCGGCAGCCGAGGTGAACACGGTCAGATCCGACGGCACCACCACGATCGGATCCGACCGTGCCCCGTCGAACGGATTCGTGTCCAGCTGCGCCGGATCGATCACGATCAGCGTGCCTGGTCGCCGCTGATATGCCAGCCCCCAGAGCAGCCGGGCGAGCACCCGCGCACCGCGCCAGTCGGACAGCACATGCCAGGTGTCGTGAAAACGGTTGGTGGCGAAGCGGAAGTCGCTGCCGGGGCGCAGGCTGACGACGGTGTACACCCGTCCGTCGAGCACCATGGTGCGTCGATGCAGTTTCAGCATCGCATCGGTGGCCGAACTCGGTCGCGGCCGTTTCTGTTGCGCGGCCACTCTTCCTCCGTTTCTGCCTCGCGATACCCAAAGCACATCACAGAAGATCAGTGCGTTGCAACGGGTTTTCGCCGCTCGCACGCGGCACCGGGAGTTCACCCGCCGTCTGGACTCGAGGCCAACGACGCCCGTTAGATTGACATCATGAGCAATCCTGGGGCGGGGGTCTTGGCCGTGATGCCGCTGCATACGATCAGCGAGGTCTACGGCGAGTCCGGACTGCGTGAACGACTGTTACTGGAGATCGCCGAACTACCGGACGTCGACCGGCTCACCGCCGCGCTCGATCTGGCCGCCGACCTGCACCGCAACGACCGCTACGGCCGCGAGCCGTACCTCAATCATCTACTGCGCGTGGCGATCCGGATCATCAGCCACTACCAGGTGCGCGACAGCGACCTGGTCGCCGCAGGCCTGCTGCACGACGCTGTCGAAGACCACGCGACCGAGTTGGCCGGCGACCGCCCCGGCGAGGCCACCGCGGCCGCCCTCGCCGAACTGTCCGACCGCTTCGGTGCCCGAGTAGCCGAACTCGTTGCCGCCGTGACCAACCCGGAACCAGATCCCGCCCTCGACCGCCACGTCCAGTACCGCGAGCACGTAGCCGCCAATCTCGACCGCGCCCCGTGGGCCAGAATCATCAAGCTCTCCGACTTCACCGACAACGGCGTTGGCATCCTCTATGCCACCGGCCCCCACATGCACAAATTGGCCGTCAAATACCGCCCCCTCACCCCTATCTACCGCGATCTCGTCACCCGCCCCGACACCCCGCTCTCCGACGAGGTCAAGCAATACATCCTCGACCAACTCGACAGCGCCGACGAACGTTTCGCCGCCATCCTCGCCCGCGACTGACCGCTCTCACGAATCCGCAAACGCTGCACGCAATTGCCCCGCCAGCCGGATGGCATCCTCCAACGTCCACGGCAGCACACCGTTTTCGGACATGAGTGCATGGAATTGCTGCTCACGGTAGGGAACACCCGGTGGCAGCGGCGCGACATGCCAATGCAGGTGCGAATTGCCTTGCTGGCTGCCCAGACTCATCACGTACATCCGCTCGGTCGGCAGCACGGTCTCGACCGCCCGCGCGACCTTGTAGACCATGCGCATCAGGCGCTGGTACGCCTCGTCATCCAGATCGCGCACCACGTGTTCGCGATGCCGCTTGGGCGCCACGAGTGCGTGCCCGATCAGCGTCGGATACCGAACCAGGAACGCGATGTGCTCGTCGTCCTCGGCGATGATCTGTTCCAGATCGGAGTCGTGCGTACCGGCGACGATGGCACAGACGAAGCAGGGGCTCGTGTGTACCCGGCGCTCGTATTCGTCGATATCGAACGGAATTCGTTGCATACCAACCATTCTGACGGGCCGCCAGTGATCGGCAGCGTCAGTGCAGGCCGGAGGCGGTGCTCACGGTGCGCGGAGCACGGATTCGACCAGTTCGCGGATGGCGTCGAGGAGTCGAGCGGTTTCCCCGGAGCGGACCATCGCCGAAACCATTTCACCGCCGAGCGGGGCGAGCAGGAGGCGGCCGACCACTTCGGCGTCGAGGTCCGGCCGGGCTTCGCGCAGCAATGTGGTGATGTGGTTGTCCCAGAACGCATGGAACTCGCCTGTCCGAGGATGCGGCGGCTCGGTGCGGTAGGCGACCATCAGCTCCGAGTTCTCGATGACCAGGCGCGTCATCGCATCGAAGTAGGCGAGCAGGCGGTCGCCGGCAGGCGCGCCAGGGCCAAGCGGCGGCGGCCCGTTCGTGATGGCATCCATCAGGGTGACGGCGCTTTCCGCGACCATTTCGTGCAGCAGGCCCGCGCGGTTGCCGAAGCGGTGGAAGATGGTGCCCTTTCCTACTCCGGCGGCCGCGGCAACGCGGTCCATCGTGATCGCCTCGGCGCCGTGTTCGGCGAGCAGCGCGCTGGTCGCGTCGAGGATCGCACGTCGGTTGCGCGCGGCGTCTGCCCGTTCCCTGGGACGCCCGTCGGCCATTGCACCCACTTTCGTTGACAACTTGACCGGCGGTCCATATCGTCGCGAAGGTAAGTGGACCGACAGTCAAGTTATGAGGTTAGTGATGCAGGCAATCGTAATGACGGGGATCGGCGGGCCCGAGGTGCTGGTGGCCGAGGAGGTGCCCGTGCCGCAGGCTGGTCCGGGTGAGGTCGTGATCCGTGCCGAGGCGATCCCGGTCCTGTTCCCGGAGACGAAGCTCCGGTCCGGCGCGTTCCCGCTCGGCGTCGAGCCCCCACTGGTCTTCGGTTTCCAAGCGGCAGGCGTGGTGACCGAAGTGGGTACGGACGTCGACCCGACGCTGCTCGGCAAGCGAGTAACGGTGGCCACCAAGGGTTTCGGCGCATACGCCGAATTCGTCAGCGCACCAGCCACTTCCACGACCCTGATCCCGGACAGCCTGTCCTCGGCCGACGCGGCAGCGATACTGATGAGCGGATCGGTGGCACTCCCCCTGCTGGAGACGGCCCGACTCACCGGCACCGAAACCGTGCTCGTCGAGGCCGCCGCGACCGGCATCGGCAGCATCCTCACCCAACTCGCCAAGGAATACGGCGCGGCCCGCGTGATCGCCACGGCCGGCGGCACCGCGAAAGCCGAACAGGCACGCAAGCTCGGCGCCGACGAAGTGATCGACCACAACGACCCTGAATGGCCCGCCCGCCTCCGCGAAACCCTCAGCGACACCACCCTCGACGTGGTCTTCGACTCGATCGGCGGCCCCACCGCCCTCGACATCCTGGACCTCACCACCCCGCTCACCGGCCGCATGCTCAGCTACGGCTGGCTCTCCGGCGCCCCCGCCCAACTCTCCGCCACCGACCTGATCACGCGCGGCCGCACCCTGATCGGCTGCGCGGGCCCCGACTGGCTGGCCCGAGTAGCCAACGCCCACACCGCAACCCTGCAACGCGCCGCCAAAGGCGACCTCGCCCCACTGGTAGAAGCCGTCCTCCCCCTCAACCAAGCCGCCCACGCCCACCACCTCCTCGAAACCCGCTCAGTCCTGGGCAAACTCATCCTCCGCCCAAAAAACAGCGCATAGCTGTCCACAAACTACGGCCGCCCCACGAGCCCGCCGACGCATCAATAGGCAGATCCGCACGACCGCCCAACGAGTGGCACATGGCTGCGCGGCGGATCATCCGGTGGCCACTTTCGGGTTTACCTCGGCGATCCCGTGGACGGCGGCGTCGGTGTCCGCGATGGCCAGCATCTTGTTGATGTCGGCGGCGGCCAGTGCGCCGGCTGCTGCGGAGGCCCCGACCTGGGCGACCGGATCGGTGGCGTTGCCGGCCACCCACACACCCGGCACCTCGGTGGTGCCGGCCGTGCCGGAGGCGAAACCGCGGCCCATGTTCGGCAGGTCCTGCACGGGCAGGCCCAGCCCTTCCAGGCCCTGGGTGCGGGCCTGCATCTGCGGGCCGACGGCCAGGACGCGGCGGGCCACGATCTGGCCGTCGGCCAGGCGCACCCCGGCGAGGGCACCGTCTTCGTCGTTGACGACCTCGGTGACCGGGGTGTCGATGACGCGGATGCCGCGGGCGGCGAAGCGGGCGCGGTTGTCGGTGTCCAGGTCGGTGCCGTGGGTGAAGTAGGTCAGGTCCTCGGTCAGCTGACGGAACAGCAACGCGTGACCGATGGAGGCCGGTCCGGTGGCGAGGACACCGATGGGCTCGTCGCGCACTTCCCAGCCGTGGCAGTAGGGGCAGTGCACCACGCTGTGTCCCCAGTGCTCGGCGAGCCCGGGCAGCTGCGGCAGCACATCGGTGAGGCCGGTGGCGATCAGGATGCGGCGGGTGGTGATGCTGCGGCCGTCGGCCAGGGTGACGGTGAACCGCAAGTCCCCGTCCGCCGCAGGGGCAGCGGACTCGGCCGCGACCACTTCGCCGTGGACGACGCGTCCGCCGTACTGG
Organism: Nocardia sp. NPDC049149; assembly: GCF_043197455.1. Lineage (NCBI taxonomy): Bacteria > Bacillati > Actinomycetota > Actinomycetes > Mycobacteriales > Nocardiaceae > Nocardia > Nocardia sp. NPDC049149. Next base: position 426,014 of record NZ_JBICTD010000006.1, on the reverse strand, counting down.
CGCACCTGGCCGCGGCCTTGTCGGAGGATTTCCGATGGTGGGGTGCCGTCGAAGACGATGAAGCCATGCACGGCTTCGGCGGGTGCGTTGCGTGGGGAGCCGCTGTCGATCACGACGACCGAGCGGCGGGAGCGGGCGAGGATCAGGGCACCGTTCAGCCCCGCCGCGCCCCCGCCGATCACCACCGCGTCGACGGTCCCCTCGAGCAGCGCGTCGCTCGCGGAGTCCTCGCCGAAGAGCGGTCGCTGGGTTTCCTGTGTCATGAGTTCAACCTCCAAGCCGCCCTCGCGGCATCGCGGTCCTGCAAGCCCGGACCAAGCCGGTCCGGCGAGCCCAGGGTGGTTGTGTACTGAAATGTCATAAACCTAGACGGTTCTGTACTGAGTTGTCAACTATGGCAGGTCGGCGCTACCTTCTGCGTATGGGGCCGCCCGTATTTCCAGCGCAAAACAACGATTAGGCTGGTCAGGGTCCGGGAAGGGCTCTCGCGTTGATGGTTGGGCACGACCGCGATGGCCGTGGCGAGAGTTGAGCCGGGGAAAGCGGGAGCCTGGGCCGACGCCGGCGAAAACGAGCGGAGGAGAATCGTGGCCGGAGCGATTCGCCCGCCAGATAAGGGAGAAGCATGAGCAGCATCCCCGTGCCGGACGAGCTGACCCACTACTCGTCCCGTCGGCTGGGCGAAGTCGATGAGCTGGCCTGGCCGGCGTTGAGCCAACACGCCCTCGACCTGTTGCGGTCATCCGGTGAGGAACTGCACCCCGCGCCCGGCGAGTTGCTGTGGGACGCCGGTGATCCCACCGACTTGCACCTCGTGCTGACCGGTGGCGTGCTCCTCGTGGACCGCCGGGACGACCGGGTCGTCTTCGTGATCGAGGCCGGTGACTTCGTCGGCGAGCTGGGCATGTTGATGGGGCAACGCGCCGTCTTCCAGGGCGTGGCCATGAAAGACACCGCGATCCTGCGGGTTCGAGTGGAGGAACTGCGCCGGCTGGTGGAGATCTCGGGAGAGCTGAGCGATGTCGTGCTGTCTGCTTTGGATGCCCGGCGGCGCTTCCTGAGCAGGAAGGGCGAGGGCGGTCTGGTACTGGCTGGAGACGACGACCGCGACCTGCACCGCCTCCAGGACTTCGCTGAACGCAACCAGATTCCCTACCGGACGGTGCTGCGTTCGAACCGGTCGGCATGGTCGGAGCTGGCACAGACCTGCGCCTTGCCCGAGACCGGTACGGCCGTTGTCACGGCACAGCGCCGCGTAATGACAGCGCCGACCACGCGTGACCTGGCAACCGCGCTGGGAATCGACCTGTGGGGCATCGCCGACGATTCCCGGTGTGACCTGCTGGTGGTGGGTGCCGGACCGGCGGGGCTGGCCGCTGCTGTGTACGGGGCGTCGGAGGGACTGGACGTGGTCGTCGTCGAGGACGTCGCCATCGGCGGCCAGGCCGGCAGCTCGTCACGGATCGAGAACTACCTCGGCTTCTACCGCGGCGTGTCCGGGGTTGAACTGGCACGGGCGGCGATGCTGCAGGCGGTCAAGTTCGGGACCAGGCTTCTCTCACCCCGCTCAGTCACTGGGCTGTCGGAGGTGCCCGGCGGGTTTCGGGTGCGACTCGACGACGAGCACGACATCCACGCCTCAGCGGTGATCATCGCCAGCGGCGTGCGCTACCGGCGCCTGGACCTGCCTGGCCTGGCCGACATGGAGGGCCGTGGCGTCTACTACGCCGCAAGCCAACTGGAGGCCAACCTGGTCTCCGGGCGGAACGCCGTCGTGGTCGGGGGCGCCAACTCTGCCGGCCAGGCGGCCCTGTTTCTCGCGCGGAACGCCGGCCACGTCCACGTCCTGATCCGCCGCGATGACCTGTGCGACACCATGTCGAACTACCTGGCGCAGCGCCTGACCCACCACGAGCGGATCACCGTGCACCCTCGCTGCGAACTGTCCGCCGTCCATGGCAGCAGCCGGCTCAGCGGGCTGACCTGGCACGACCGCGCCCGCGACCGGGACGTACGACTCGACGCGGCCGCACTGTTCCTGATGATCGGCGCGGACCCCTGCACGACCTGGCTGCACAACATCGGCGTCGACCTCGACGCTAAGGGCTTCGTGTGCACCCACGACAGCTTCGCCACCTCGATACCCGGGCTGTTCGCCGTCGGTGACGTGCGTGCAAACTCTGTCAAGCGGGTGGCATCGGCCGTCGGCGAGGGATCCGTGGTCATCTCCGCAGTCCACGCCTACCTCGCCGGCAGAAGGACGTTCTGACCCGAGCCTTACGACGAGCCGTGGTCGAACAAGGGTCGCGTGATCCGCTACTCGGCCCATGCTGCGATCCGTTCCGCGATCGCCTCGGGGGCTTCGATGTGCAGGAAGTGACCGACGCCGGGGACGACCTCCTGTGTGTGCGGGGCGGCGAACCGATGCCGGTCGTCGGCCTGCGGGGGGAGGAAGCAGCCGTCGTCGGCGCCATGGAGCTGCAGCATGGGCACCGTGATCGGCTGAGATAGGCGGCGCGTAGCCCCGAGCATGCCGGGTCGCAGCATCGCCCGGTAATACTTTATGGGCGCGGGCATGCTCGCCCGCAGGTGCTCGTGCAGCTCCGCCTGGAGAGCTGGATCGAGCGAGAGGCCGGGCGACCACTGACGCCAGAGGCGGTCGATAAGGGCGAGATCGCGGGCGGTGGCCATCAAACCGCTTCCGGGGAGTTGAAAGAGCCCCATGTACCAGCTCCGGCGCAGCTGAGCGAGGCGCGGCTGGCTCAGGAATGTGATGGGGTGGGGGATGGCGAGCGTGACCGCGCGTTCGATCCGCTCCGGCGCGGTGACGCACGCATCGTAGGTGATCAGGGCGCCCCAGTCGTGGCCGATCAACTCCACGGCTCGCCCGGGAGACCAGCGGTCGATCAGCGCGAGCACGTCGCTGGTGAGGGATGCGAAGTCGAACGGCCCCGCGGTCGGGGACGGCGCGTAACCGCGAAGCCAGGGTGCGAGGACGTGACGTCCGCGGCGGCCGAGTTCGGCGAGGAAGGGCTTCGCGGTCGGCGGATGGTCCGGGAAGCCGTGCAAGACGAGCGTCGGTTGACCATCGGGATCACCACCCTGCAGCGCGTGAAAAGTGCCGTGTGGCAGGTCGAAGGTGACGTGTTCGAACTTCATGTGTGCCTCCTCGGGCGCCGCGTGTATCGCGGGGTCAGCGGGCCAGCCGGTTGAGCTTGCGGATTTGTTTGTCGAAGGCGCTCGAGGGCACGATCCGGCGCAGGAGGCTGACGCGTCGGGCCATCGAGCCAGCGGTGTAGCGGAACTTGGGCTTGGAGTCGGTGGCAGCCGCGACGATCACCTTCGCGACAACGGCCGGGTCGTCGGCGTTGCGCACGGCCGTGGCCAGCACGTCTCGGGCGACTTCCCGCTGTGCGGCATAGACCGGCAGGGGCGAGTCGGGTCCCAGACTGCTCGCTTCGAAACTCGTGCTCGTGTAGGCCGGCTCGACCAGCAGCACCCGGACGCCGTGCTCGCGCAGCTCGTGGTCGACGGACTCGGAGTAGCCCTCGACCGCATGCTTGGTGGCGGCGTAGACGGCCATGAAGGGGGCTGGGATCAGACCGAGTACCGAGGAGACGTTGACCACGCGGCCACTGCCCTGGGCGCGCATGTGGGGCAGCACTGCGCTGGTCATCCGCATCGGGCCGAAGACGTTGATGTCGAAGACCTCCTTGGCCTGGGTGATCGAGCTCTCCTCGCCGGCGCCGACCGCGCCCACGCCTGCGTTGTTGACCAGGACGTCGATCCGGCCGAACCGTTCGATCACCTTCTCGACCAGGGAGTGGACAGACTCGTCGCTGGCGACGTCGAGATCGAGAAACGTCACCCCGGCGAGCGGCTCGGCGTTCGCCGCGTTGCGGCTCGTGCCGACCACCGAGAAGCCGGCGTCCACGAGGGCGAGCGCTGCCGCCCGCCCGATCCCGGAGGAGGCGCCCGTCACGAGGGCCACGGGGGAAACTGTCTGCATGGTGGTTCCTTCGGTTGTCGGCATGACTCGTCGTGCCGGGTCCGGTGAGGTCAGGATGGTTATGTACTGAACTGTCATAAACATAAACGGTTCTGTACTGAGTTGTCAACTACGGCAGATTGGAGCTACCGTCGGGGTATGGCCAGACCACGAAGCTTTGACCGCGACCATGTCCTGCATGCCGCCGAGCGGCAGTTCCGCACCACGGGCTACAACGGCACGAGCGTCGACGACCTCAGCGCCGCCACCGGCCTGGGCCGCGGCAGCCTCTATGCCGCGTTCGACGGCAAGCACGGGGTGCTGGTGCAGGCGATGACCGGGTACTTCGCCCGGCTGGCACAGTTTGCGCCGCAGGCGCTTGTCGGGCCGGATGAGGGCGCTCTGGAACGACTGCACGGGTACTTGCTCCGCGCCGTGCATGGGGTGCCGCTTGCCGAGGACGTGCCTCCCGCCCCTGATCGGGCAGCGGCGGCCTGCTTCGCCGCCAAGATGGCCCTGGAGATCGGCGCTTCCGACCCGGAGGTGAAACGCTTGGCCAACGACTGCTTCGCCGCGGTCGCGACGGCGGTGGCCGAGTGTGTACGAGCGGCGCAGCGCAACGGCGACATCGACCCTGACGCGGATCCCGAAGGACTTGCGCACCTTCTGTTGACTGTGATCCGTGGGACGGATGTCGTGGGTGCGTACGGTCACGGTCCCGCTCGCCTGACCTCGATTGCGGAGAGCGCGTTCGCCTTGCTGCCCCGCCCGCGCCACCAGTGAGAAAGGGGCACGGCACGAAGGTTTATGCGCCGCTTGGCGGTCGTCTGGGCGGTTGGCGAGGAACTGCGCCCGCATCCAGTCGAGTTGCTCCACCGCATGCGCGGTGTCGCAGGGCTTGGACTGCACGGTCAGTCGCCGAATGCTTTGCCGCCAGCAGACGGTGGTACTTCGGCCACCACTCCGCCAACACGGACCGCGTTTGCAGGAATTCGTGAGCGTGCGTGGCCACCACGACACGGCCCGGGTCAGCGTCGGCGGCCAGCCGGTTGAGCAGAACCTGCTGGACATCGACGCACAGGTCCACCACATCGACCAACTCGTCCAGGTAAGGCTCACTCATAGCCACGATCTTTATCTCCGCGCGACCAGCGCGGGGCCCGACTTCCGCGGCCGTGCCCAACCACATAGCGAGACCTTCCCGGACCCTGCCCAGCCTAATCGTGGTTCTTACGCTGGAAACTACGGCCGGCCCATGATGGGCCGCTACGACGCGGCCGGTGGCCGCGACTACGAGACCTGGGACCGGATCCTCGACAGGATCGGCCGCTGCGCGACCCGGCTCATGCAGTACTCCGATGACCCGCCTCGCAACCGCGACGTGCGCTCTGAACCCGCCCAGGGTCCGCTGCAGCTACACCGCCTCGACCGCAAGACCGGGATCGCGTGCAGCCGGTGCGGCACCCGCAGTCAGACCACCCTCGACGCAGACTGGACCAGGCTCGTCGAAGGCCGCGTCTTCGATGTCGCCCCGCATCACCATTCGGTCCCGGCCTGTTTCGCCAGACCTCGGACCTCGGTGCTGCCTCGCTCCTGGTGGGATCGGAACCAGTCACCCGCGTCGTTGTCGCGGGCACCGCCGACCTCGACGTCCACCTGCTGCTCGGCACGGACACACCAGGCAGTGTGCTCGGTGCGGGCCTGGCCGCGCTGGCCGGTGCGATTCCGATCCGCGCGGAGTTGCCGCCAGGCACAGATGGACCCGGCCTCACAGTGCGCAGCAATCAGGTCACCACACGCACCGATCTGCTGGTACTCCGGTTGCCTCCCTTCGCTATTCGCTCGAAACACAACCTGCTGGACAACCCGGAACTCATGGGCCTGCGCTCAGCCGCCGACTGCGAACGCGGCCACTTCCCCGCGATCTCCCCCATGCCCCTCTGCATCGCACAGGCCGCGCAAGACGTGCTGGCGCGTTTCACGCCAAAGGGATTCGAGGCCGCCGCAGTCACCGCCTTCGCCATGCGAGGCGGAAGCGCACCCCCACGCCCCCGCCTCGCCACGGCCATCTCCGCCACTTTCGACCGCCCCTTCGGCTTCCTCGCCGTCCACCGCCCCACCGGCTTGGCCGTGGTCGCAGGCTGGATAGTCACACCAGAATCCGCCGCCGACTAACCACCACCGCCGTCTCGGTCGCCTCCGCCTTCGGTGCCTCCACCCCCTCGGGCCGAGGTAACCGAAACGCCACCACCACGGTCGCCGCGCCGCGCGAAACCTGGAGCCCGTTCCGGGCAGCACGCCACGCCCTCGGCTCAATACGTACTGCGCCGCGCGAAGTCTGGGGCGTGTTCCGGCAGGATGCCGCGCGCCACGTCCGGCGCCGCGATGCTGCATCATGTAACGCCAAGTGCCGCACAACCACTCACTCCAGGTTCGGCAACTCGTGGACGGCACGGCGAACATACCTCCGCCACGCGAAACCGGCGGCGCGTACCGGCAGGACGCCGCCCTCTCGATTCAGTACGTACTGAGCCGCGGCGCGTCCCGGCAGCACGCCACGCCTCGGCTCAATACATACTGCGCCGCGCGAAGTCTGGAGCGTGTTCCGGCAGGATGCCGCGCGCCACGAGGAACGGTGGGATGGTGCGTACCACGGGGATTCGGCGGAGGATCCGGACAGGTAGTGGCGCCTGTGGGGAGTTGGCGATGTCGATGGTGCCTTCGAGGGCCGGGCGGATCGCTCTGGCGTGCAGGAAGCGTTGCATCCCTTGGGTTACCGCGGTGGGCAACGCGCGGCGGCGTTGCACGCGCGCCAGGTCGCGGGTGCTGACGGTGCCGGAAAGGAGCGGGGCGGCAAGGATTCTGGCGGCGGCGACCGCGTCTTGGACGGCGAGGTTGATGCCGACGCCCGCGACCGGCGACATGGCGTGGGCGGCGTCGCCGATGCAGAGCATGCCGACGGTGTACCAGGTGGTGAGGCGGTCGAGTTTGACGTCGAGCAGTTTGACCTCGTCCCAGCTGGTGAGGGCGTCGACGCGATCCCGCAACCAGGGCACCGCATCGGCCATGCTGCGCATGATCTCGTCGACGGGTCCGCGCCTGGCGGCCTCGTCGGTGCCTTTGGCGATGAGGGTGGCGCACTGCCAGTAGTCGCCGCGGTCGAGCAGGGCCGCGGCACGGTGTGCGGTGACGATCGGGATGACGCCCGCGGGATCGGTGTCGTTGCGCGGCATACGGAACCACCACACGTCCATCGGCGTCGGCCAACTCCGCGACGGCAGACCGGCGGCGGCGCGCAGCACCGATGAGCGGCCGTCGCAGGCGACGGTGAGGTCGGCGTGGATCTCACCGGTGGCGCCGTCGGCGGTCCGATAGGCAACACCGGCGACCTTGCCCGCCGACCACAGCGGTTCGGTCGCTTCGGTATTCATCCGCAGATGGAAGCTCGGCTCCTTGTCGGCGGCCCGCGCGAGCAGGTCGAGCAGATCCCACTGCGGCACCATGGCGATGTATTTGTGTTTGCCTGGCAGGTCTTTCAGCAACGCAAGCGTCTGCAGCCCCGAGGTGGTCGGCAACGCGATCTGGTCGACCTTGCGCGCGGACAACTTCGCGAATTCCGCGCCGAGCCCGAGCTCGTCGAGCAGGTCGAGGGTGGTGGGATGGACTGTGTCACCACGGAAGTCGCGCAGGAAGTCGTTGTGTTTCTCCAGCACGGTGACGTCGACTCCGGCGCGCGCCAGCAGCAGTCCGAGGATCATCCCGGCTGGGCCGCCGCCGACCACCAGGCAGGTAGTGCGCTCCATCTTCTGTCCTCCTCGTTCGCCCGCCGGCGAGCGGCGGATTACTGATGCAGGAGAAAGAAATACGGCTCTGCCAAGCCGCGCATGTCCATCACGCCGAGCAGTGTGCGCTCGTCGACTCGCCGGAAGTGATCGATGATCGGCAGGTGGTCGTAGATCATCGCGGCACTGCTGACCCCGCGGTATTCCACGTTGCGCAACCGCGCCGTCGGCTTGCTGGTGCGCAGCACGGGACGCAGCAGCGGCAGCAGCCGCTTGCCTGCCTGGATGCCGGCGACCGGCACCTTGCCTGCGAGCCCGAGCGGGACGCGTCGCGGGTCGACCGGGAAGATCTCGCCTGCCCCGGTGGCGAACAGCAACGGATGCACGGTGTCGACGTCGTCGAACTGCTTGCCGTACCACCCCGACGCGACGAGTACGCCCGCGAAGGGATGTCCGGTGTCGACCTCGTCACCCTGCCAGCGTCCGGTGGTGATCTCGTCCGCCAGCACCGCGGGCAGGCTGTCGAACAGCGCCAATGCCTGCTCGGGCGCATAGTGCTCGGTCCGCAGCGCGGTGGGGTCGGCCGAAGCCGACTGCTCCTTCTCGACCATGGCGAATCTCCTCACACGGGAACGTTGCAAGAAGGACACTATCTTTCTCTCAGGACGTGTCGTCGACCGCCCGACCGATATCGCTTATTCCCCTGCGACACCGGTATTTTCAGCATAGACGCGGGCAGCCCCGGTGGCCGCGGGAACTCAGAACGGCACCTCCGGCGGCAGCTGCCCGACGTCCTCGAGGTAGGGATCCAACTCCCCCGACTCGAACCGCGACATGCCGATCACCTGCCAGAACTGGCCTGCCGTGTTGCCCTCGAACTTGTATCGGCCGTCCGGCGCCAGCGCGGCCCACCCCTCCGGCAGACCAAGCAGCTCCGCACGAATGGCCGGCGCGGTCTGCGCGTCCGAGTGGTCGCCGCCGGGCACCGTCCACAGGATGGTGTTGCCGTCGTCGCCACCGCTGGCCAGCAGCGTCCCGGACGGATGGAACGCCAACGACCACACCCGCCGCTTGTGGCCCTCCATGGTGTGCAGATGTCGCCCGGTTGCCATGTCCCACAGGCGAATCACCAGATCGTCGCCCGCAGTGGCGAGCAGCCCGCTCGCCGGATCGACCGCCGCCGCCCACAGCCGCCCGGCGTGCCTGGTCAACTCGTGCAGGCTCGCGCCGGTCGCGACATCCCAGAGCCGCACCGTCGTGTCCCAGGAAACGCTGGCAAGCCGGTCACCGCAGAACACCACGGCGTACACGCGGTCGCTGTGCCCGCGCATTTCCCGCAGGAACTCACCGGACTCGACATCCCAGAGCCGCACTACCGCATCGTCGCAGCCGGTGGCCATCAGGCTGCCGTCGGCGCTGAAGGCGATCGACCGCACCCGTCCCCGATGTTCGCCGCACACCGCGTGCAGGGCGCCGGTGGTGCGCATCCAGATGATCACGGTGTCGTCGTCGTTGGCCGTGGCCACGTAGCGGTCTTCCGGATCGAAGGCGACCGCCCAGACCGGTGCGGACTCGACATTGATATGCCGCTGGTACAGATCGCCGTCGAGATCGAACAGGCTCAGCCGTCCGTCGTTGCCGACCAGGCCGAGCTGATTCGGCTGCTTCCCGCTGAACAGCGCCGACTCGAAGGTGAGCAGCCGATCCTCGCTGCCGACCAGGCGCCGAATCAGGCTGCCCGACATCGGATCCCACAACCGCACCACGCCGTCGTTGCCGCAGGCCGCCAGCAGGCTGCCGTCCGCGTTGAAGGTCACCGACTTGACCTGCCTGCCGTGCCCGACCAGGACGTGTTTCGACGTCCCGGTGGCGGGATCCCAGAGCCGCGTGGTGAATTGATCGTCGGTGACGGCGAGCTGACCGCCGTCCGGCCGGAACACGAACGGCCAGATCGATCCGGTGTGCGCGGTGATCCGGTGCCGCAGTTCCGCGGTCGTGCTGTCGCGCAAGCACAGCAGCCCGGCGCTGTCTCCCGAGGCCAGCAGGTCGCCGGTCGGATCGAAGGCCACCCAGTAGATGGCCGCGCCGTGGTCGGCAGGCGCGTGCTCGCAGGCGCCCGTCTCGGTGTTCCAGATGCGCAGGCCGCCATGGGTATCCCCGCTGGCCAACAGCGGAAGCCGCGGATGGAACGCCAGCGTGTAGACCCGACCGGTGTGGCCGGGCATGTCGCGAATCCGCTCGCAGCGCACCGGATCCCACAGCGCGACCGTGCCGCCGCTGCCGCCGACCGCGAGCAAGCCACCTGTCGGATCGAACGCGATCCGGAACACCGCGCCCGGCGACCCGACGAATTCACCACGCTCGCGACCGGTTTCGACATCCCACAGCCGGACAACGCCGTCGCGGTAGGCGGCGGCAAGCACGCCGTCGTGAAAAGCCAAGCTGTAGATCAATTCCCGGCCGCCGTCCGGAACACACGCGTGCAGCAGGTCGCCGCTTGGCAGCGACCAGATCCGCAACGTGCCTTCCGCGTCGCCGGTGGCAAGCAGATCACCGGCGCGATTCAGCACCACCGGCCACGGCCATTCGCTGTGCCCCTGCAGGATTCGGCGCACCTCGCCGCTTTGCGCGTCCCAGATGTCGACGGTGCCGTCGCTGGACCCGCTGATCAGCACAGTGTCGGTGTAGGCGACCGCGAACGAGCGGGCCCGATGGCCAAGCAGCGTGCGCAGCGGCAGGCCCGTCTCGGTGTCGCAGATCAGCACGCCGCCGTCATCGCTGCCGACGGCAAGGGTGCCGCCGTCCGGACTGTAGGCCAACGGTTGCGGCAACCGGCCGTGGCGAGCATGGAAGCCGTGCCGGACCCCGACCGCGGCGGGCGCGAATTCGGTGCGCGCCACCGAGCCCGGCACCACGGCAGCACCCCGCAGGTCGGTGCCCATCGGCATGCCGGTGACGTTCAGCAACGCCGCACGCGTCCAACGACTGCCCGGCCCGCGCGCGGCGGTCAGGTTGGTGCGCGCCAGGCGGGCCCTGGTGAAATCGGCGTCGGTCAGGTCCGCGTTGACCAGGCTCGCCTCATCGAGCCGCGCGCCGACCAACCGGGCGCCGTGCAGCACCGCCCGGTCCAAGTTGACCCCGACCAGGCGGGCGCCGGTCAGGTCCGCGCCGGTCAGGTCGACCTCCTGCATGTCGCGGTAGGACAGGTCCTCCCCGGCCAGGCTCGCGCCGCGCAGGTCGGCGGTCGGTGCGGTGCGCAGCCGGGTGGTCAAGCGGATGGCGTTCGTCCGGGCGGCCTCGTCGGCGACCGGATCATCCAGCACCTGGTCGGCCCAGGCACGCGCGAGCCGGACATCAGCCAGGTCACACAGGAAGTCGATGGACAGCTGCGACAGCGGCGCGTGCGCGAGCTGCGCAGGCGCGCGCACGCCGGCCGCGAACTGCTCGGCAATGTGGTTGGCGACAAGCCATTCCGTCACCGACGAGTGGATGAAGCCGAACAGGTTGTCCTCGGTGCGCACCAGCAGGCTCCCCGAGCCGATGGCATGTGCGGACTGCTGCACCGACATTCGATTGGAGCCGGTCATCTCGACGAGATGCTGGGCAACGTCGGTCAACTCGGCCAGCCGTAGATACGGTTCGCCGGTCTCCCAGATGCGCAGCGCGAAAGCCGTGACCGCGAGCCACAATTCGTGCAGCCGCAGGCCGGGCATCGAGCCTGCGGTGGTCGCGGTGCGGTCCGTCTCGTACGCGAGCCAGGATTCGAGGATCTCCCGATACAGACCGGCCGCGCCGACCGTCTGTTTGGCGCCCGCCGCCGCCCGCAGCCGCCGCTCGTCGAGGTCCGCGATGAAGCTGAGCATGCGCGGGTTCTGTGCCAGCCCGAGCAGGTCCTGGATGCCGGTGATCAACCGCATCCTGGCATCGGCGCGCTCACTGTCGCCACCGTAGCGGTTGGTGAGGAAGGCGTGCACCTGCGCGGGCGCGAACTCCTCGATGTTGAGGATGCGCCGATCCTGCAGCATGCCGACCCGTTCGCCGAGCGCGGTCAGCACCTGCGACCGTGACTCGAAGTGCTGAGTGCGGCTCGCCACAATGATTTTGGCCTTGCCGACCGCGGCCTGCAGCAGGGTTTCCAGATGGTCTGCGGCGAACTCGTAGCTGATCCGGGTGACCAGCTCGTCGAAGCCGTCGAACAGCAGCACCACCCGTCCCTCACGGAGCATGTAGCGCAACGCCTTCAGATCGATCCGGTCCTCGCCGTGGTTGGCCAGGTGCGCGGCGACCAGGCCGTCCACCGAATGGGTCTTGTCCAGGGTGCGCAGCTCGATGAGGATCGGAATCAGCGCGGGCCTGGTTTCGGTGATCCGGCGGGCGAGCTCGTGCAGCGCGAAGGTCTTACCGCGCCCGAAATCGCCGAGCACCAGCACGAATCGGCCGTGATCCGCGGCGACCAGGCGCAGCAGTTCGGCGACGAGATCGTCGCGGATCAGCTGGTCGCCATGTTCGAGTATCCGGAAGCGTTGCGGTACATAGAGATCCGGTGGATAGCGGCGGTCGGTGCGCAGCCGATCCACCTGCTTGGCGAGATAGTCGTCCAGATCGAGCAGGCCCTGGAACTCGGTGAAGCTGCGCACCCGCAGACCATGGCTGGCCGCCTCCTCGCGCAGCGAACGCGGCGGTGGCGCACCGCGATAGACGAGTTCGGAGCCGTATTCCGGCTCGTTGCCGAGGAAGTCCTCGACCACCTGTCGCGTCATGTCGCCGACGTGCACGCCGACCCGCCACTGCGCGGTGACCTCGTCCCGCTGATGGGTGATGATCAGGTGCGGCGGATCGGACTCGACGCGGCGGATCTTGGCGCCCTCGTGCCTGGTTTCGCACACCTCGGCCACCCGCTCGAGCAGCCTGCCGTGCGGGTCGATGATGGTCGGCGTTTCGACGGGCGGCTCTTCGGGCCCCTCCGCGGCGGGGAGTTCGTGCTGGGCGTGCGAGGCCAGTGCCGCAACGGCATTCGACCACGGCTGGGCCAGGCTCGCGGTGGGCGCCCCGGCCGGTGCCGAGGTCGCGGAGAACCGGGCGAGCCCCTCCGCGGTGAAGTGGATGATCTCGTCGCGGCCCGCCGCGGCGGCGGGCAGCACGGGTAGCTTGCCGTCCAACCGATCCAGGTGCAGCCCACCGGGACCCGGGCCGTGCAGCAGCAGGTTGAGCCGCCCACCGAGCAACCGTGACAGGGTGTCGGCGTCGCGCAGCAGCGCCGGATCATGCGGCGACGCAGCGGTTCCCGGCAGCGGATCGTGCCGGACCACGCCGAGCCGCAGCCAGCCCATCTCCTCGAACGGTCGTAGTCGCTCGGCGAACCAGGTCGCCTGGGGTTCGCCGATCCGGCCGTAGTCGTCGTCGGGCAGGTGGGTGGCGGCCATGGTCGAGTTCAAACCCGCCACCACCACCCGCAATTCGGGAATCGGGAACAGGGTCCACGGCTGCCCGACATCGAACACCAGATGGTCGAGCCCCTGATACAGCTCGCTGAACAGCCGCGCGAACTGCTCCAGCTTCGGGAAGTACGGCGGCTGCGGCCTGCGTTCGCGCGCTTCACAATTCAGGAAGTAGGCGTGGCAGGCCATCTTCGAAACATCGTGGTTGCCTGGCACCACGATCAGCCGGTCCGGTTCGAGTCCGAGCAGCACCCGCAGCCCCGTCAGGAAGGTGAGCGCTTCGTCGACCTGGCGCGGGCGGCCGGATTCGGTGAGATCGCCGGTCACCACGATCATGTCGGGTTTCGGCACGCCGTTGCTGACCAGCTGACTGACATTCGACCAGATCCTGGCCTGCAGCTCGCGGGCCGTGCTCGGCTCGTCGGGCGCGAACAGGCCACGGCCGAACCGGGGCCCCGCCACGTGCAGCACGCTGACGCCGGTGCGGTGCTCGTCGCCGCGTGCCGCACCGGGAAAGGCCGGGGCGGCAACGGGAGTGCGCCTGCTCAGTGGCGACTCGACCGTGCCTACGCGATCCTCCTCGGCATAGTGATCCGGAAGTGCCGCCCCGTTGGGGAAACCGGGCTCGGTGCTCGGCTTCGCACGGCCGGCGTGCAGGTGCCGCACGCGCTCGAGCAGGATTCGGCGGGCCTCCTCCTCGGTCGGCACGTTCACCAGATCGACATAGGTGAGCGTGGCGAGCAGGCCCTCCAATGCACAGTCGGCGATCCGGATCGGCATCAGCTTGCCGGGATCGGTGCGGAACGCGGCCTGCCATTCCATTGTCCCGTAACGAGACTGGAGGTAGTTGTCGGAGAGGATGGCGAGCACCACGGTCGAGTCGCGGACGCCGCGGTCCATGAAGTCGATGAAGTTGGTGCCGGGCACGAAATCCCAGGCTTGGATCAGGGTGCGGAAACCGGCGCTCTCCAATTGCCACGCAAGCCACGTCGCCCATCTCTCGTCCGCTGGGGAGTAACTGATGAAAAAGTCCCGCGGCCGCCCACCCTGCTGTGTCACGCACCCAGTATGGCCCAGGCCAATAGCATGGCGGTGTGCCCGAACAGGTCGACTCCTCCGAACGGAACCCACCGTCGAGTGCCCCTGCGCCGTCCGAACGGCCCCGCTGGGGCTTGAGCGTGCTGGACTGGGTCCGGATCGCGCTGCTCATCGCCGGACTGCTGTGCGTGCTCACCGGGCTGCTGCCGCGCGACGAAGCCGCCGACAACATGCGCAGAATCGGTCCGCTGCTGCTGTTCCTCGGCAGCGTGATCGTGCTCGCCGAACTCACCAGGCAGGCCAAGGTGTTCGACGTGATCGCGCACCGGCTCGCCATTCTCGGCCGTGGCTACTATCCGGCGTTGTTCCTGCTGTGCGTGCTGTTCGCGTCGGCGACCACGATCCTGCTCAACCTCGACACCACCGCAGTGCTGATCACTCCGGTGATGCTCGCGCTCGCCGTGCCCGCCCGCATCCCGCCGCTGCCCCTCGCCATGACCACGCTGTGGCTCGCCAACACGGCCAGCCTGCTGCTGCCGGTCTCCAACCTGACCAACCTGCTCGCCGCCGACCGGGTCGCGCTGACGGCCACCGAGTTCGCCACGAAAATGTGGGCGCCCCAGCTCGTTTCGATCGCGGCAACCATGCTGTGCCTGTGGATCTGGTACTGGCGGCGCGGACGCCGGGACACCGACCGTTACCTGCCGCCCGAACCGGTCCGCCCGGAGAACGCCAAAGAACGCACCCTGCTCTACACCACCGCGGGCGCGTGTCTGCTGTTCATCGGCGCGATCCCGTTCGTCGGCGACCGCATCGGTATCGCCGCCACCATCGCCGCCGCCATCGCGGTGCTTGCGTTCGCCATCTTCGACCGCGCGTCTCTGCGCCTGTCCCTGATCCCTTGGCAGCTGCTGGTTTTCGTCGTCGGCCTGTTCCTCGTCGTCCCCACCCTCGGCCGGCTCGGTCTCTCCGACCTCATGCACACGTTGATCGGCTCGGATTCCGGCGCGGTAGGCGCATTCCGCGCGGCAGGTGCGGGCGCCACCCTCTCGAACGTGGCCAACAACCTCCCCGCCTACACCGCGGGCGAGGCCGTCGTCCCCCCGGAAAACCGCAACCAACTCCTTGCGCTGTTGATCGGCACCAACATCGGCCCGATCGTCACGCCGTGGGCATCCCTCGCCACCCTGCTCTGCCTCGAGTTCTGCCGCACCCACAACGTCCGAGTCCCCATGCTGCGCTTCGTCCTCACCGGCCTCGGCCTAGCCCTCCTCGGCACCACCGGCGCAGTAACCACCCTCCTCCTCATGAGCTGACGTTGACGTTGACGGGAGAGAAATGGTTGCCGCCCCATCGACGGGAGTCAAATGGTTGATCAACTTCATCGACGGGAGTCATATGGTGGCAGTACGCACCGAGACGCCCACCATTTGACTACCGTCGATGTCTTTCAAGATCTTTGAACCGGACCACAGCCAAGCAACCCGGTCTGGAACAAGAGAACCCGCACCTGACAGCGGAGGTCAGCCGGGTACGGCACCCGACGCCACCACGCTATCCAGTGCAAACCCCGAAACCGTCCCGCTCGCCAGGAAACCGTCAAACCCGCGGATAAACCACCACCCCAAACGCAACACGCCCTACAAAACCCGCACCAACCCCCAAAGCCGCGCCCCTCCAAAGCCGCGCCCGTCCGAGGCCGCGCCCCACGGGCCGGGTTGGTCTGCGCACGTGCCGCTTTGGGCTCGGCGAAGGCAAAGCTCCTTCGGGTCCACGGTCTCCTGACGAGTACGGCAGCCAAGGGTTTGCACTGGATAGCGTGGTGGCGTCGCTTGCCGTACCCGGCTGACCTCCGCAGTCGGGCGCGTGTTCTCTTGTCCCAGCCGGGTTACTTGGCTGTGCTCCCGTTTCGAGAACTTCAAGATCAAAGACAGAGATTCAAGATCAAAGACTCTGTCCCGCACGCCTTTTGAGTTCCCGCACACAATTTTGCATGCCAAATCGTGTGCGGGAAGACAGAAAGTGTGCGGCTGCGGGGGGGTTCGCGATCGAGGACGTCGGATCCGCACTGGTTCTGTGGATTCGCACTCGTTCTGGGCTGCTAGAAGGGGTGCGGATCCACAGAAGTGGTGCGGTTTTCGGCTTTGAGGCGGAGCTGGGCGCGATTGACGGTCTACAGGATGCCGATGGTCTCGGTATGTCGGATTGGCGGGCTGGCTTACTGCCGAGGGGGTAATGCTGCAGGTGGCTTCTCGGCCGATACCTGCACCAGTTCCCCCTCGATGACGAAATCGCGCTCGGATGGGGTGCGGGTCAGGTGGGGAGGCCGGTGACGGTTACTTGGGCGGCGGATTTGACCAGGAAGGTGAGGTCGGCGAGGGCGTCGGGGGTGGCGGCGATGAAATCTACTTCGCCGGAGGGGAGTTCGAGGCGGTCGGCGAGGGGGGTGCCCGCGAAGTCGGTCAGGTCGATGCCGGATTCGCGGGCGATGAGGGCGCCTGCGGGGAGGTCGACGATGCCGGCGCGGTAGCCGACGAAACCGTCGATG
Source organism: Nocardia sp. NPDC049149 (assembly GCF_043197455.1). NCBI lineage: Bacteria > Bacillati > Actinomycetota > Actinomycetes > Mycobacteriales > Nocardiaceae > Nocardia > Nocardia sp. NPDC049149. Next base: position 409,220 of record NZ_JBICTD010000006.1, on the reverse strand, counting down.
TCGCCTCGGCTCAACATGATCCAGCAGAGCAGCGGGGACCAGAGTTGGATCAGCCTGCGGGACGCGGATTCCAGGGTGAGGCGCAGTGCGCGAGCGGTCGGGTCGGTGCGGGTGACCGGGTAGCCCTGGAGCCAGGCGAGCGTCGGGGACGACCCGGAGCGGCGCGATCGACCCCACAGGGGGCCGTCGGGCCCGCTGGCGCCGTGGCCGCGAACGGCCGACCAGGTGCGGTCGGCGAGCGGCTCGTGCACGATGCCGAGCACCGGTATTCCGTTGTGGCACAGGGCGATACCGATGGTGCAGACGGGCAGGCCGATCGCGATGTTGTTGGTGCCGTCCAACGGGTCGACGATCCAGCACCAGGAGTCGTCGGCGCTGTCCTGCCAGCCGGATTCCTCGGCCAGGATGCGGTGATCCGGGAAGGCACGGCGAATGTGGTCGAGGATGATGCGCTCCGACCGTAGGTCGAGGTCGGTGACCAAGTCACCGCTCGCATCCTTGGTCCGCACGGTCAACGCACCGGTGAGGCCGGACCGGATCGCCTGGCCCGCTTCGGCTATCGCCGCGGCGGCGACGTCGGCGGCAACCTCGACGATGGTGTCCGGCACCACAAGATTCATCACGTCGCTCGCTCGCATCGGTCCTCCAGGTGGTCCGGCAGGGGTTCGTCCCGCAGGTTGGCGAGCACGGTTCGCGCGGCACGCCGGGTTTCGGTGGGAGTGCACGAGATTCGATGCACCCAGTGGTCGGTGGTGGCGAGTGTGCCGAGCGACAGGTCGGGACGCTCGTGTCGATCCTCGCCGAGCACGACCGTCGCCGCCTCGCCCCGCACATCGGAGACGTGGAAGGCGCCGTGCGGCAACGTGTACACCTCGCCCCGGTGGAACTGTTCGTGCGAGCGGATGCGGTAGGTGACCAGTCGCCGGGTGGCGCGGACCAGATCACCGTCGGCCGCGCTGTGAATCTCGAAGAGCCGGTGGGTCGGTCGGGCCGCCGCGGTGTCGACGTCCAAGATTTCGTTGCCCACCGTGCCGTACAGCACGGTGCTGAGCAGGTCCCAGCTGTGGGCGTGCATCGGCGAGGTGGTCGGTTCGGCGCGCACGCCCTCGGTCCACACGTGCACGCAGATGCCGAGGCCGACACCGCGCCACGCGGGAAAACACAAGAACCCCAGCGGATGTCGCACGGCGGTCAGCGCGCTACGACCGTCGACGATGGCCGCGAGGAGTTCGCGGGCCCAGCGCCGCACCTCGGGGGCGGCGGTTTCTGAGCCGATCAACGTTCGGAGACGGTCGTATTCGTTCACTAGTACGGATTTCTGGGTTGGAGCGCGCGACGCACGATGTCGGCGACGTCGCGATCGGTGAAGGCGGTCGGGAGTTCCATCCCGAGCACCGTGAACAGGCCACGAACCTGATCAACGCTCGGCTCGTCGGCCAGCGGCAGCTCCTCGCTGCGGCTCAGCGGAACCTGCCTGGTCTGTTTGAAGCTGGCGACCAGCTCCCGGTTGTAGTCGCGGTAGTACGGCTTGTCCCGCTCGAACATCATCGCCGGGGTGTTCGGATTGTCTTGCGTGACAATGACGCAACTCGACGACAGGTCCCAGCGGAAGGTCGTCATCACCGACGACAGACCGACGTCGATGGTGAGGAAGGTGAACCGCTGCCGATACCAGCAGGCCGCGAGGATCGTGGCGAACGCCTCTTTGCGGGTGCGGTCGGTGGTCCACTGCTCCCCGGTCCGGTCGGCTTCGGGCGACAGCGAGGAGCGGAACTGCGCGTAGGTCTTGCACAGCTGTTCGTTGGCGGGGTCGAGGATCTCCAGTTGCACACGCAGCGGGCGCTGCTCGCGCCGCGCGTTCTCCACGCATTCGCGCAATGTCACCGCGCGGATATAGGTTCCGGTGCCGCCCTTGAAGATCCATTGCTCGGTGCCGCGCCGCGCGAGGGTGTGCGCGTGACCGATCTCCGGCCCGTACAGCAGATGCACCGAGGACGCGTCCCGCACCGCCTTCGCCGACAGGTGCCGATCACGCAGCAGCGTGATCGCGACCAGGCCGAGCACGAGCAGCATCGCCGCATTCACCTGGTCGGTGCCGATGACGTCGAGGAACTGCAACAGTCCCACGGTGATCGCAAGGATCACCGCGAAGGATCCGTCGACGTTGTTGCGGAACCAGATCAGTAGCCGTGCCATGCGCTCCCCTGCGTTTCCACCAGAATAGGCGGCCCGAATCGCTCCTGACGAGGGATGCGAGAAGTCGTGCGCGCCAACGGACGTCCAGGCATGGTCGCACGGCCGTGGCGCTGCGGCCCAGGTGGCCCACGGCACACCCCGCCGCCTTGACCTCGAGCGCAGTTGAGGTACCAAGATCGTGGACGAGGCCGGGAGACCCTATTCCCGCCTTGTTCGCGCATCGCCGAGCGATGCCGGTCGTGCTCCCGCTGGTTTCCGTACACCCACCAGCGGGAGCCACCCGGAGACGACAACAGCCGCACACCCGAAGGCATGCGGCTGCGTGGACGACTCGGTTCGGGGTGGTCGAATCCCGTTCGTAGACGGTGACTTCCGACGAGCCGGTGATGCTACTTCGTCACGCCTCCGGCTCCGGACGCGGCGCACGAGTGGCGGCCGCGGCGGCCCGCACCTGCGGCGCGACCAGCACCACCTGGCCGAGCACACCGTTCACGAACGACGGCGAATCGTCGGTGGACAGCTCCTTGGCCAGCTCCACCGCCTCATCCACCGCGACGACCGGCGGAACATCGTTGGCGTGGAACAACTCCCACACCGCGATCCGCAGAATGGCGCGGTCGACGGCGGGCAGCCGGGACAGCTCCCAGTCCTTCAGATATGACTCGATGGTGCCGTCCACCCGGTCCAGATCGTCGGCGACGCCCTCGACCAGCGTGTGGGTGTAGGCATGCACCGGCGCGACCGCCTGGTCACGCGTCGCCAGATCCACCCGCTCGTCGAGCAGGTCGGCCGGATCCACGTCCCGCGCTTCGGCCTCGAAGAGCAGGTCGACGGCGCGACGGCGGGCCTTGTGCCGCGCGCCGAGCTTCTTGAACGTGGACTTCTTGTCTACTGGCTGTTCCGCCACAGTCACCATTATCCCGGTCGCTTGTCCATGGCGGCAGCGGAGGGCCCGTCCGGGGTCACGCCGCGTGCCGCCTTCGGGCCCATCCGCTGCTTGCTGTATTGATTGGCGGCGACAGCCGCGCTGCGCCGCCGCACCCGCCGCAGTGGATCAGGCGTTGACTCGGCCGAGGTAGCTGCCGTCGCGCGAGTCGATGCGCAGCTTGTCGCCGGTGTTGATGAACAGCGGAACCTGCACCTCGGCGCCGGTCTCCAGCGTCGCGGGCTTGGTGCCACCGGTGGAGCGGTCGCCCTGCAGGCCGATGTCGGTGTGTTGCACCTCGAGCTCGACCGTCACCGGGAGCTCGACGTAGAGCGGCGCGCCCTCGTGCGTGGCGACCTGCACGGTCATGTTCTCCAGCAGGAACCGGGCGCCGGGGCCGATGGTCTGCTCGGAGATGGAGATCTGGTCGAAGGTGTCGCCGTCCATGAAGACGAAGTCCGAACCGTCGTGGTACAGGTAGGTCATGTCGCGACGGTCGACCGTCGCGGTCTCCACCTTGACGCCCGCGTTGAAGGTCTTGTCGACAACCTTGCCGGACAGCACGTTCTTCAGCTTGGTCCGCACGAAGGCGGGCCCCTTGCCCGGCTTGACGTGCTGGAATTCGACGATCTGCTGAAGCTGACCGTCGATCTTCAGCACAAGGCCGTTCTTGAAGTCGCTGGTGTCCGCCACTGTCCTCGGATCTCCTAGTTCGTAAACAACATGATGGTCAGCCGTCGTCATTCGACGACGGTCAGGTCTTTGCTGGTGTTGGTGAGCAGCTCCGGGCCCCCTTCGCGCACCACGAGCGTGTCCTCGATCCGGACCCCGCCGCGGCCGGGAAAGTACACACCAGGTTCGACGGTCACCGCCACGCCAGAAAGGAGTGTACCGGTTCCGTTTTTCGCGATTCCCGGCGCTTCGTGGATCCGCAGTCCCACCCCGTGCCCGAGGCCGTGCACGAACAGCGCGCCGTATCCGGCATCCTCGATCACCTTGCGGGCGGCCGCGTCGACGTCGCACACCTGCGCGCCTGGCCGCAGCGCTTCCCTGCCCGCTCGTTGCGCGGCCTCGACCAGCTCGTATACCTCGCGCTGCCAGTCGCTCGGCTTGCCGAGGACGAAGGTGCGGGTCATGTCCGAGTGGTAGCCGCCGATCAGCGCGCCGAAGTCGAGTTTGACGAAGTCGCCTGCGGCGAGCACGGCCTCGGTCGGCCGGTGATGCGGGACAGCCGAATTCGCGCCGGTCGCGATGATGGTCTCGAAGGCAACCGCGTCGGCGCCGTGCTCGAACATCGCCCATTCGAGGTCCCTGGCGACCTGGCGTTCGGTGCGGCCAGGACGCAGCCCGCCGCGTTCGATCAGGGTGGCGAGGCCGGCGTCGCCTGTCGCGCATGCCGCGCGCAGCTGCGCTACCTCGTAGTTGTCCTTGACCATCCGCAGCTGCTCGACCAGCCCGGGCGTGGCCACGAACTCCAGCCCGGTGCGCTGTTCGACGAAGCCCTTGTGCTCGTCGACGGTGACGATGTGGCTCTCGTAGCCGATGCGGCCGAGCTGCCATTCACCGGCCAGTTCCACGATTCGGCGGGCGGTCGCCCTGGCGATCTCCGCGCGCAGGTCGGGCACCTGCTCGGCCACCTGGGTCCGATAGCGGCCGTCGGTGCCGATCACCGTGCGCTCCTCGGCATTGCGCATGTCCCAGGAGTGCACGAGCAGCGCCGCGTTGGATCCGGTGAAGCCGGTGAGGTATCTCAGGTTCACCAGATCGGTGACCAGGAGGGCGTCCACTCCGTTTTCCACCAGGAGGCTCCGCAGCGCGCCACGCCGCGCGGCGTAGTCGGGTGCATGGCCCACGTGATCAGCACACATGTGTCAAAGCTACCGCCGACACGCCGGTTGGCCACAGACAACACGTGGTACTCCTGCCGCCACTGCGCTGACTGCCGGGCACGGCGCCGTCGAAATGCCGTTGACGCCCGCCGTTTTTCGCATACCGGACGGCATGCTGATCACCTGGTGTCCACATGCGAAGAATCTATCCACATTCGGGCCGCACGGGGTTGTCCGCGGCGGTTATCCGACGATGCTGGATGCCATGCCACTCGTCGCGTTCGCCGCCCTCCTGGGGTGGTGTGTTGCCTTGTGCGTCATCGATTTTCGACACCGCCGATTGCCGAATGTGCTGACCGGATGGGGTGCGGTCGCGGTGCTCGGATACGCCTTGTCCACAACACGACTAACAACCGCGCTGGTCGGTGCCGTGTTGCTCGCGGTTCCCTATCTGGTGGTGCACCTGACGCTGCCCGCGGCGTTCGGCGCGGGCGACGTGAAGCTCGCCGTCGGACTCGGTGCCGCCGCCGCGCTCGGCGGCGCGCAGACCTGGGTGTCGGCGGCAGTAGCCGCGCCATTGCTCACCGCCTGTGCTGGAATCGTCCTGCTCGCGCTGCGCCGGATCCGCGCGCCCGGCGAGCCCGGCGACACGCCACACCGAATCACCGTGCCGCACGGGCCTGCGATGTGCCTGGCGACGCTATGCGCGCTGGCCACAGCAAACGCGAGCGGAACAGGGTGAGGGCGATGGGCCGCACCTGCCAGCCGGCACTGGACTCACCCACCCCGCCTGCTCAGCCTGCTGCCGTCCCCGTGTGGGCCACGTGCCGAAGCACCCACGCCGACATGGGAAGATGGTGGGCGTGTTGCGCTGGATAACTGCCGGAGAATCCCACGGTCCCGCTCTCGTCACCATCCTCGAGGGGATGGTGGCCGGTGTCGAGGTCACATCCGACGAGGTCTCCGCGCAGTTGGCGCGCAGGCGCCTCGGCTACGGCCGCGGCGCGCGGATGAAGTTCGAGGCCGACAAGGTGACCGTCATCGGTGGTGTTCGGCACGGCCGGACCATGGGCGGCCCGGTCGCCATCGAGGTCGCCAACTCCGAGTGGCCCAAGTGGACCGAAGTCATGTCCGCCGATCCGGTCGATCCGGCCGTGCTCGCCGAACTGGCCCGCAACGCCCCGCTCACCCGCCCGCGCCCCGGCCACGCCGACTACTCCGGCATGCTCAAGTACGGCTTCGACGATGCCCGCAACGTGCTGGAGCGCGCGAGCGCCCGCGAGACCGCGGCCCGCGTCGCGGCGGGCACCGTGGCGCGCAACTTCCTACGGCAGGCGTTCGGCGTCGAGGTCCTCTCGCATGTGGTGTCGATCGGCACCGCACAGAACACCACCGGCGTGGTGCCGACCGCGGCCGATATCGCGGCCATCGACGAGAGCCCGGTGCGCGCGTTCGACAAGGACGCCGAAGCCGCGATGATCGCGGAGATCGAGGCGGCCAAGAAGGACGGCGACACCCTCGGCGGTGTGGTCGAGGTGGTCGTCGACGGCCTTCCGGTCGGGCTCGGCTCGTTCATCAGCGGCGAGAACCGCCTCGACTCGCGACTCGCCGCCGCGCTCATGGGCATTCAAGCCATCAAGGGCGTCGAAGTCGGCGACGGCTTCGAGACCGCGCGCAGGCGCGGCAGCCAGGCGCACGACGAGATGCGCCCCGGACCCGACGGGGTGCTGCGCTCCACCAACCGCGCCGGCGGGCTCGAAGGCGGCATGACCAACGGCGAAGCGCTGCGGGTGCGCGCCGCGATGAAGCCGATCTCGACGGTGCCGCGTGCCCTCGCGACCGTCGACATGACGACCGGCGAAGAAGCCGTCGCCATCCATCAGCGTTCCGACGTGTGTGCCGTGCCCGCCGCGGGCGTCGTCGCCGAATCCATGGTGGCGCTGGTGGTCGCGCAGGCCGCGCTGGAGAAGTTCGGCGGCGACTCGCTCAGCGAGACGCTCGACAACATCACCAGCTATGTGAAGCGGATCAGCGCCCGGCCACACCTCGCGGCCGCCGACGCCAGCACGCCATGATCGTGCAGACCGACCCGCGCGCACCACGCGTGGTGCTGGTCGGACCGCCCGGCGCGGGAAAATCGACGATCGGCCGCAGGCTCGCGAAGGAGCTCGGCGTCGAGCTGTACGACACCGACGTCGGCATCGAGCGCGAGACCGGGCGCACCATCCCGGAGATCTTCGCGACCGACGGTGAGCCGGAGTTCCGCAAGATCGAGGAACGCGTGGTGCGCCGCGCCATCCTCGCCGAACGCGGCGTAGTTTCGCTCGGCGGCGGCGCGGTGCTGTCCAAGGACACCAGGGCACTGTTGCGCAACCGCACCGTCGTCTACCTGGAAATCAGTGTGGGCGAAGGACTTCGCCGCACCGGCGCCAGCACCAACCGCCCGTTGCTCAACGGCGCGGACCCGGCCGCGAAGTACCGCGAGCTGATGCGCAAGCGCCGCCCGCTGTACCGCGAGGTCGCCACCGTCCGCGTGCGCACCGACGGCCGCAGCCCCGGCCGCGTCGTCAAGATGGTCCTGGCCAAACTAGGTTTCGAATCGGTGAACCCCGGCGGCGACGCCGACGCCGACCCCCCTGAGCTAGCCGAGCCAACAACCACCCCCGACCCCACACCCCCCGGAAAGCCACAGGGCAGCAGCCGCTCTCGCGCCCGCCGCCGCGCCCGAGCCCGAGCCGCCGCCCGCCGCACCACAACCCAGGAAGACAACACCCGAGCTCACACCAAAGGTGCAGCCTCGCAAAGAAACACTGCGCTGCGCAGTGCAGCCACCCAAGACCGTGGCACCGCCGGGCGTGCGCAAGGTGCAGCTGCCGATGGGCGCCGCGGGACCGTACAAAGTGACAACGCCGTCACAGGCAGGCAAGGCGCAGAAGCGCACGGGCACAGCGGAACCGCACAGGGTGTCAGCTCGGCCGCAGGCGGGCACGGCGTAGATGTGTACGGACAGGGTGGGGCCGCGCAAGGCGACACCACCGGTGGGCGCGGGCGCAGCGCAGACGCACCTGTCGCGCAGGGTCATAACGGCACCGGACAGTTCAGCACCGATGCATCGGATCGCGGTCCGGCGGTGCGGAATTCTGCGGATTGGTCCCGCGAACAGGCCACGTCGGGTCCTGATGGAAGAGCCGATGTGCAGGGCGGTGGGCGAGGTTGGCGGCGGCGCGCTACGAGGGCGGCGGGTCAGCCGAACAGTGCGGGCGCGGGGGCGGGCGGGCAAAACCCTCCGGCTGCTGAGTCTGCCGATAAATCTGCGGCGTCGTCTGACGGTGCGACCGGGCGGGGGTGGCGGGCGCGGCGGGCGGCCGCACCGGAGGACACCGGCGCGAAAACTCAGGACGGGGCCGAGGATTCGGGTACCGGAGTGGGTACGAGCGGGCGGGCCAGGCGGGCGCGTGCCCGTCGCGCGCGGATGCGCGCTCGCAAACATCAAGAAGCACACACAGAATCGGAGCAGCAGACTTGAGCCAGCGCCGCGAGCGAACCATGGACACCGCGCGTCTCGCGCACGACGGAACCGAGCAGCAGCGCGGTGCGGTCGTGCGCGCGAAGCAGTCGAATGTGAGTGAGGTGCAGGCATGACCGAACCGAATCGTCTGGAAGTGCGCACCGCCGACCCGTATCCGGTGATCATCGGACGCGGGTTGCTCGGCGAACTCGTCGAGTCGGTCACCGGCGCGACCAAGGGTGTGCGCACCGTCGCGATCTTCCATCAGCCGCCGCTCGCCGAGACCGCCGAGGTGGTGCGCAAGGCGTTGGCCGACACCGGCATCGACGCGCACCGCATCGAGATCCCGGACGCCGAGGCGGGCAAGGAGCTGGCGGTCGCCGGGTTCTGCTGGGAGGTGCTCGGCCGAATCGGCTTGACCCGCAACGATGTCGTGGTGAGCCTCGGCGGTGGCGCCGCAACCGATCTGGCGGGTTTCGTGGCCGCCACCTGGATGCGCGGCGTCCAGATCGTGCACGTGCCGACGACGCTGCTCGCCATGGTCGACGCGGCGGTCGGCGGTAAGACCGGCATCAACACCGAGGCGGGCAAGAACCTGGTCGGCTGCTTCCACGAGCCCGCTGCCGTGCTCGTCGACCTGGCCACGCTGGAGACGGTGCCGCGCAACGAGATCGTGGCGGGCATGGCCGAGATCATCAAGGCCGGTTTCATCGCCGACCCGGTGATCCTCGACCTGGTGGAGCGTGATCCCCAGGCCGCGCTCGACCCGACCGGTGACGTGCTGCCCGAACTGATCCGGCGCGCGATCCAGGTGAAGGCCGATGTGGTCGCCGCCGATCTCAAGGAGGCCAGCCTCCGCGAGATCCTCAATTACGGCCACACGCTCGGCCACGCGATCGAGCGCCGCGAACGCTACCGCTGGCGCCACGGTGCTGCGGTCTCCGTCGGCTTGGTCTTCGCCGCCGAACTGGGCCGTCTCGCCGGACGCCTCGACGATGCCACCGCCGACCGGCACCGCACCGTCTTGGAAAGTGTCGGCCTGCCGACCACCTATGACGCCGACGCCCTCCCCCAGCTGCTCGACACCATGCAGACGGACAAGAAAACCCGTTCCGGCGTCCTGCGTTTCGTCGTGCTGGACGGCCTCGCCAAGCCGGGCCGCCTGGAGGGCCCCGACCCCACCCTGCTGGCCGCCGCCTACTCCGCAGTCGCCCGCGAAGGCACCCCCAACAGCGGCATCCTGCTGTAACCCGCACGCGCACACCGAGAACGGCGCACCCACACCCGGTGCGCCGTTCTCGTACGCGAGATCAGCCGAATACAGCCCGCCCCCGCTGACGGCGACGAGCAGGTCTAGTGCCTGTACTCCAGAACCACCCAATCGCCACACAGCGCCGAAATCCGCACTCGTTCTCTGAATCTGCACTGGTTCTGGGCGCCCAGAATGGATGCGGATTCACAGAAGGAGTGCGAAATCCGCACTGCGACTGCGGCTAGACGCAGCCGCCGGTGCCAACGACACCGTCCGGGTCCGATATGTGGGATTCGCGAGCAGGTTTCGCGCCGAGCGGGAACTGGTGGCGGCGTTCGTCGCGCGCGATGCCGCCACCAGTTCCCACTGATCAACCGACCAACTCCAGAACCGGTGCGCATGCACAGCAGGGCCGCGGATTTCGCTGTTGCAGCAGGACGAGTCCACAGGCGCCAGCCGCGGAGAGGCCTGCGATCCCAGTATGTGGGAGCCCAGGGGTTGGTTTCTGGCCGACGGGGCACTGGTGGCGGGGCCTACTCGGGCGATGCCGCCACCAGTGCCTCGTGATCAGCCGACCAACTCCAGAACCGGTGCGGATACGGCGAATCGGTGCGGGCGGGGGTGGGACGGAGCCAGGGGCCTCGCGTCGGAGGATCGAGAGGAACTGGTGGCCGCCGATGAATCCCGTGTCGGGTCAGGCGGGGCTGCCGGTGGGGGTCTGTACAGCGGGGGTCTGTGCGGCGGCAGCCTTGTTTGCTTGGCGGTCGGTGAGCCCGCGTCCGATGCCGACGCCGATCAGTGCGGGGATGAAGATCAGCAGGACGATGAATGCGGCGGACGCGGTGAGTTCGAAGAGCAGCCCGTTGTCGCCGAGGTCGAACCTGGGCAGCCAGTCGATCAACCAGGCGCCGAGGCCGCTGCCGACGCCTGCCGCGGCTGCCGCTTTCAACCACAGCAGGGTCAGGTCGCTGCCGCGTTCGGGGTCGGGCTGGGCGGTCCTGTCGGCGCGTCCGTCCAGGAATCCCCAGTACAGGATGGCCGCGACGAGCACGAGCAGCGCGAGGACGCGCATCCACGCCCCGTGGGTCGGCCAGTACACCATCGTGAATCCGAGTACGGCGCGCAGGAAGACGACCAGCGCACCGAGCACGATGGCCCGCAACACCCAAGCATTCATGCGCACCACCATAACCCTGCGCAACTCCGAACCAAACTAGAACCGGTATCAGTTTTTCCGACCAGCGAGAGACCGGTCAGTGCCCCTCGTCCAACGCCGCCGCCATCGCCGCACGCGGCGCAGGCTGCCCGGTGAACTGCTCGACCTGCCCATACGCCTGGTTCAGCAACATCTGCAACCCACTGACCACCGTGTGCCCGGCCCGCGCCACCGCCTCGGCCAACGGAGTCGGCCACGGGTTGTAGATCGCGTCGAGCACCACCGGCGCGCCCGCGACCGCCTCGGCGACCTCCGCCGCCGCCGCGGCCGGAATCGTGCTCACCACGGCGCCCGCCCGCTCACACAGCCCAGCCAGTGCGGCCGGATCGAAACTGGTCACCGCCGCGTTCATGCCGAGCCGCTCCGCGAGATCCAATGCGCTGCTTGCCCGTCCGGCATCCCGCGCGATCACGGTGACGGTCTTCGCACCCAGCTCGGACAACGCGAGCAGCGCGGGCCGCGCGGTGCCGCCCGCGCCGAGCACCACCGCCTCGTCGATGTCGGCGATCCCACCGCCACGCAACGCGCCGAGCACGCCGTCCACGTCGGTGCAGTCCGCCCGCCAACCGCCGTCGACCCGGACCAGCGTGTTGGCCGAGCCGACCAGCACCGCCCGCTCGGTGCGCTCCGCAGCGTAGGCCAGCGCGGCCTCCTTGCCCGGCATGGTCACCGACAGCCCGACCCATTCCGGCCCGAGCCCGTCGACCAACCCGGGCAGCTGCTCGGCCGAGCACTCGATGCGCTCATAGCTCCAGTCCAGCCTGAGCGCCCGATACGCGGCCAGATGCAACTGCGGCGACCGCGAGTGCGCGATCGGCTTGCCGAGCACCGCCGCCTTGCGCTCAGCGGCCACTGTCGAGAATTCCGCTCTGCTGCGCCTGCAGGATGTACTTCTGGTGCTGCTTGTAGTCGTCGGTGAACAGGGTAGTGCCCTTTTTGTCGACCGTGACGAAGTACAACCACGTGCCCGGATCCGGATTCTCCATGGCGCTCAACGCTTTCAGCGACGGCGCCGCGATCGGAGTCTTGGGCAGGCCGGACATCGCGTAGGTGTTCCACGGCGTCTCGGTGTGCCGGTCGGCGTCGTTGGTCTGCACCTCGGTGCGGTCGAGGGCATAGTTCACGGTCGAGTCGAACTGCAGCGGCATGTTGTCCCTGAGCCGGTTCACGATCACCCGCGCGACCTTGCCCATGTCCTGCGGCTTGGCCTCGCGTTCCACGAGCGACGCAGCGATCAACGTCTGGTACGGCGACAGCTTGGTCTCGCCGCCGGACTGCAACAACCCGGTCGATTCATATGCCTTGGCGCTCGACGTCACCAGCTGCCGCAGCATCTCCTCCGGTGTGCCGCTCGGGTCGAAATCCAAAGTGCCCGCGGCGATCAGGCCCTCCAGCTGCCTCGTCCGGTCGGGGCAGTCCTTGACGCCCTGCGCGGCCCAGGCAGGCACGCCGAGCGCGGCCAGATCGGCGCTCGCGCCCGCGGCGTCGAGTTGTTCTGGGGTGACACACTTCTGGGCCGCGCCGACGCCGATGCAGCTGGCCGCGGACATCATTCGGTAGATGCCGTCGGTGCGCTTGCCCGTGCCGACCTCGAACTGGTCGTGCAGCAACCGCCCCTCGGGGATGACCAGGTTACCGACCCGCGACTGCTTACCGAGCAACGCGCTGACCGCCTGCGCGGCAGGGCTGCGGCTCGGGATCGCGTAGAAGCCGGGCTGCACCGAGTTCATGTTCGAATTCCGCACTGCCGCTTCGAAGAACGCGCCTGTGCTGGCGACGACGCCGCGCTCCTTCATGGTCGTGGCGATCTGCTTCGAGGTGTCGCCGTCGTGCACCTGCACCACCACCAGCGGTCCCGCCGGTCCCGCATAGTCCTCCGGGGAGCCGAGCGACTGCACCAGCTTCATCCCCGCGAACACCGCGGCGCCGGCGAACAACAGCACGAACACGCCGGCGAACAACCACATGGTGCGCCGACGACGCTTGCGCTCCTTCGCCTTTCGGGACGCGACCCGGGAGGAACGCCTGCTGCGCGTACGCGGCCTCGGCTCTTCCTCGTACTCGTCGTCGTCCTCGTGCTCCGGCGCTTCCCGGCGACCGACCCGGGCCCGCTGTTCCCGCGGCGCCCGCCGACGTTCGACGACCGGCTCGGGTGGCTCCATGTCGTCGGTGTAGCGCGGGATGACCGTGGTGTCGTCCTCGTAGTCGTCCCAGTCGTCCTGCTCCCGGCCGACCACCCTGCTGGTCCGGCCGCGCGTGTCTCTGCTGTTCTGCCCACCCCAGGCTCGGTCATCACGCCGGTAACGCCGATCAGCTTCGCGCTGTCGGTACCGTTCCTCGGCCCGTGCCCATCGATCCGTCATGCATCGTCCTCAGACGATGCATGAGCGGAGCCTGCGGATTCACCCGCAGACTCAGCGCGGACCGCTTCAACCGACCTCAACACCGCACTCCGTTCGTCCAACCATCCTTGCAGGATCGAGACGGCCGCCGCCTGATCGATCACTTGCCGCTGGCCACGTGCGCGAACTCCACTGTCCCGCAATGCACGTGCAGCTGACACGGTAGTCAAACGTTCGTCGGAAAGCCGTATAGGCACCGGCGACACGGCGGCTTGCAACTGCTCAGCGAATGCGGTGGCAATGGTAGCCGCAGTACCTTTCTCCCCACGCAATGTTCGGGGCAGTCCGACGATAACCTCAACGGCCTCGTACTCCCGCACAATTTCAGCAATTCTAAAGATGTCCGGCGCTAACCCGCCGTCACGGCGACTCGACTTAGCCCGAGGCACAGTCTCGACCGGCGTGGCGAGGATGCCGTCCGGGTCGGACGAGGCGACGCCGATGCGGACACTTCCGACATCAATCGCAATTCGCCTGCCGCGCCCCGGATCGGTGTCAGGGTCGGGGCGGTCGGCGCCGTGCGGCGCCGACCTCTCAGGACTATCGGGGTCCGCCAGCCCACCCGTCTCCCGGCCACCGCCCCCCACCGAATCGCTTCGCGATGCCATTACTTCGCGAGTTCGGCCACCCTGGCGCGAACCGCGGCCAGGCCGGTCGGAATGCCAGACGGGTCCGAACCCGCACCCTGCGCCATCTCAGGCTTGCCGCCACCACGCCCCGCGATGCTCTGGCCGAAGCTCGCGACCAAGTCACCGGCCTTGAAGCCGAGGTCCTGGGCACCCTTGTTGACGGTCACCACGAACGGCACCTTGCCGTCGGCGTTGCCGAGCAACACCACCACGGCGGGAAGTGTGCCGAATCTGCCGCGAATATCGGTGGCCAGCGTCCGCAGATCACCGGCAGGAACACCCTCGGGCGCGGCGACGGCAACCAGCAGCACGCTGCCGATCCGCTCGGCCTCCTCGACGAACTTGCCCGCCGAAGACAGCACCGCGGCCATCTTGGTGCGCTCGAGTTCCTTCTCGGCCGCCTTGAGCCGCTCGACCAACTGCTCGACCCGCCCGGGCACCTCGTCCGAAGGCACCTTCAGCGACGACGCGACACCGGCCAGCAGCGCGCGCTCCTTCGCCAGGTACTTGTACGAGTCCAGACCGACGAACGCCTCCACGCGACGGATGCCTGAGCCGACCGAAGACTCACCGAGCACGGTGATCGGGCCGATCTGCGAGGAATGCTGCACGTGCGTACCACCGCAGAGCTCCATCGAGAACGGGCCACCGATCTCGACAACGCGGACCTCGTCACCGTAGTTCTCGCCGAACAGCGCCATCGCGCCCATCTGCTTGGCCTTGGTCAAGTCGGTGACAAAGGTGTTCACCGGATAGTCCGCGCCGACCGCGTCATTGGACACGGCCTCGATATCGGCCTTCTGGTGCTCGGAAAGCTGCCCCTGCCAATTGAAGTCGAAGCGCAGGTAGCCGGGCTTGTTCAGCGAACCGGCCTGCACCGCGTTCGGGCCGAGGATCTGGCGCAGTGCGGCATGCACCATGTGCGTGCCGGAATGGCCCTGGGTGGCGCCCCGACGCCAGGCCGGATCCGCTTGCGCGAGAACAACATCGCCCTCGGTGATCTGGCCCTGCTCCACGGTGGACTTGTGCACCCACAGCTTCTTGGCGATCTTCTGCACGTCGTTGACGCGCACCTTCAGACCCGACGCGGTGATGCTGCCGCGGTCGGCGATCTGGCCACCGGACTCGGCGTAGAGCGGGCTGCGATCCAGGATCACCTCGATGTCCTGACCGACCGTCGCGGTCGGCACCCGCACCCCGTCGACGATCAAGGCCAGCACATGAGCCTCGGAGGTCAGCTCGTCGAAACCGGTGAACTCGGTGGGACCGCGATCGACCAGCTCCTTGTAGACCGTCAGGTCGGCGTGCGCGTGCTTGCGGGCATTCGCGTCGTCCTTGGCGCGCTTACGCTGCTCCGCCATCAACGACCGGAAACCGTCCTCATCCACCGAAAGGCCCGCCTCGGCGGCCATCTCCAGGGTGAGATCGATCGGGAAGCCGTACGTGTCGTGCAACGTGAAGGCGTCCGCGCCCGCAATCGTCTTGCTGCCCTTGGCCTTCACGGCCGCCGCCGTGTTGTCGAACAGGGTCGACCCGGTGTTCAACGTCTTGAGGAACGCGGTCTCCTCACCGACCGCGACCGTCTCGATGCGACGGAAATCGGTGGCAAGCTCCGGGTAGGACGGCGCCATCAGGTCGCTGACGACCTTCACGAACTCACCCATCACCGGCTTCTCCGCGCCGAGCAGCCTGGCCGAGCGCACGATGCGGCGCAGCAGGCGGCGCAGCACATAGCCGCGGCCGTCGTTGCCGGGGTTGACGCCGTCGGCGATCAACATCGCGCCGGAGCGGGCGTGGTCGGCGATCACCCGGAACCGCACGTCGTCCTCGTGCGAGACGCCGTAAGACCGGCCGGTCAGCTCCTCGGCCTTGTTGATGATCGGGCGCAGCAGGTCCGTCTCGTAGACGTTGTCCACGCCCTGCAGCAGGAACGCGACCCGCTCGACGCCCATGCCGGTGTCGATGTTCTTCTTGGGCAGCGGGCCGAGGATCTCGAAGTTGTCCTTGCCGGTGCCCTCGCCGCGCTCGTTCTGCATGAACACGAGGTTCCAGATTTCGAGGTAGCGGTCCTCGTCGGCCTCAGGGCCGCCCTCGACGCCGTATTCGGGGCCGCGGTCGAAGTAGATCTCCGAGCACGGGCCGCACGGGCCGGGGATGCCCATCGACCAGTAGTTGTCCGCCATGCCGCGGCGCTGGATGCGCTCGGCGGGCACGCCGGTCTCCAGCCAGATCCGCTCGGCCTCGTCGTCGTCGAGGTAGACGGTGGCCCAAAGCTTTTCCGGGTCGAAGCCGTAGCCGCCGTCCTCGACGCTGCTGGTGAGCAGCGTCCAGGCGAAGGTGATCGCCTCGCGCTTGAAATAGTCACCGAAGCTGAAGTTGCCCGCCATCTGGAAGAAGGTGTTGTGGCGGGTGGTCACGCCGACGTTCTCGATGTCGCCGGTGCGCACGCATTTCTGCACGCTCGTTGCCGTCGCGTAGGGCGGAGTCTGCTGACCGAGGAAGAACGGGACGAATTGCACCATGCCTGCGTTGACGAACAGCAGGTTCGGGTCGGCCAGGATCAGCGAGGCGCTGGGCACCTCGGTATGACCGGCACGGACGAAATGGTCCAGGAAGCGCCGTCGAATCTCGTGGGTCTGCACAGATATCCAGCCTACCGGTGCGGTGCACGTGGTTTTTCATCGACTCGGGTGCTCTGGGCCACCCGGCAACCTCACCGCGATTCCGGTCACGCGACTAGTTGCCGATCATGCAGGGCGCGAACTCCGTGCAACGGTGCAGGCCGCTCACCCCGAGCCCACCGTCAACCCGCGGATGCCGACGGTAGGCACTGGACTCGGAGTCCGCCCGCACAGGCGGGTGCGCCTACTTTCCCCGGATGATCCGGCGGAGTTTGTCGACTCGGGGGCCGACCTCGCGTTCGTTGCCGTGGTCGGTGGGTTGGTAGTAGTCGACGCCGACCAGTTCGTCTGGTGGGTACTGCTGGGCGAGGACACCGTCTCGGTTGTCGTGCGGGTACTTGTAGCCCTGGGCGTTGCCGAGCTTCGCGGCGCCTGCGTAGTGCCCGTCGCGCAGGTGTGGCGGTACCGCGCCTGCCTTGCCCGCGGCGACATCGGCCATGGCGGCGCCGAGTGCCGCGATCACGGCGCCCGACTTCGGCGCGCTGGCCAAGTGAATGGTGGCCTGCGCCAGGGCAAGCCGGGCTTCCGGCAGACCGACCAGCTGGACCACCTGGGCGGCGGCCGTCGCCGTCTGCAGTGCGGTGGGGTCGGCCATGCCGATGTCCTCGCTGGCGTGGATCATCAGTCGCCGCGCGATGAAGCGGGGATCCTCGCCTGCCGTCAGCATTCTCGCGAGGTAGTGCAGCGCGGCGTCGACGTCGGAGCCACGGATCGATTTGATGAACGCGCTGATCACGTCGTAGTGCTGGTCGCCTGCTCGGTCGTAGCGGACGGCGGCCTTGTCCACGCTGGCTTCGACGAGTTCGACGTCGACGGTGCCGTCCAGCGAGGATTCCGCGGACGCCTCCAGCGCGGTGAGCGCGCGGCGGGCGTCGCCGCCCGCGATGCGGACGATGTGGTCGAGCGCCGCATCGGTGACCGTGTACTGATCGTCGAGGCCACGCTGGTCGTGGATCGCGCGACCGAGCACCTGCCGGATGTCGTCCTCGGTCAAGGACTGCAGTTGCAGCACCAGCGACCGGGACAGCAGTGGCGACACCACCGAGAACGACGGGTTTTCCGTGGTCGCGCCGACCAGCAGCACGATCCGGTTCTCCACCGCGGCGAGCAGCGCGTCCTGCTGGGTCTTGGAGAAGCGATGCACCTCGTCGATGAACAGCACGGTCTGCTCGCCGACCGACAGCCTGCGCCGGGCCACGTCGATGACCGCACGCACTTCCTTCACCCCGGCCGACAGCGCCGATAGCGCCTCGAACCGTCGCCCGGTCGAATGCGAGATCAGCGAGGCGAGCGTGGTCTTGCCCGTGCCGGGCGGCCCGTACAACAACACCGACGCCGCACCGGACCCTTCGACCAATCGCCGCAGCGGCGACCCAGGCCCGAGCAAGTGCTGCTGCCCCACCACTTCGTCCAACGAAGCGGGCCGCATCCGCACCGCCAACGGCGCCCCGGCATCCCGGCGCACCACAGTGTCGATGCTGTGCTCCGCAGGCACCCCATCTCCAGGCACGTCGAACAAGCCATCACTCACATCGCCCAACGTTACCGAGCAACACCGACAACCCAGCACTCACCGCACCCGCACGCCACGGCGAGACGACACGCGGCGGGTGAGCTGGGGGTGGCGGGTTGATTTGCGTGTCGGTCGTCTATCGGATGTGATCAATACTCGTGGCTGAAAACGTGATCGTTTCAGATTCTCCGGTTGGGCCGTTCGCGCGACGCACGCTGCTGAAGGGCGGGGCGGTCGCCGTGGCGGCGACCGCGATGCTCAATCCGGCGTCCGCGCATGCCGCGGGTGCGGTGTTCCAGCACGGCGTTGCGTCCGGTGATCCGCTACCGGACGGTGTCATCATCTGGACCCGCGTCACCGTGTCCGATGCCGCCACGCCCGGATCGGGGGTCGGCGAATCGGCAAGCGTGCGTTGGGAAGTTGCGCGGGACGAGGCGTTCGGCTCTGTCGCCGCATCCGGAAATACCAGCGCCAGTGCGGCTTCCGATCACACCGTCAAGGTCGATGTGTCCGGCCTCGCGCCGGGCACGGTCTACTTCTATCGGTTCACCGCACTCGGTCAGACCTCCTCGGTCGGCCGCACCCGCACCGCACCCGCGATCTCCGACTCCCCCGACCGCCTGCGCTTCGGCGTCGTGTCCTGCTCGAACTGGGAGGCCGGATACTTCGGCGCCTACCGCCACCTGGCGGCGCGCACCGATCTGGACGCCATCGTGCACCTCGGCGACTACATCTACGAGTACGGCCGCGGCAAGTACGGCGGCCGCAACGGCACCGTCCGTCCACACGATCCGGCGAACGAGATCATCACCCTGGCCGACTACCGAATTCGGCACGCGCAGTACAAGACCGACCCCGATCTGCTGAATCTGCATGCCCGCCAGCCGTTCATCTGCACCTGGGACGATCACGAATCCGCCGACAACTCCTGGTCCGGCGGCGCAGGCAACCACGACCCGGCGACCGAGGGCAGCTGGCAGGACCGCAAGGCCGCATCCGCCAAGGCCTACTTGGAATGGATGCCGGTGCGCGCCAAGGGAACCGGCGGCGACGTGCAGATCTACCGCAGGCTCCGGTTCGGCACCCTCGCCGAACTGTCCATGCTCGATCTGCGCAGCTACCGCGATCAAGAGGCGAAGCCGGGCGCGCGCGACGCCGACAACCCGGCCCGCACCATCACCGGCAAGGCGCAAATGGACTGGCTCACTGCCGGTTTGGCGTCCGCGCCGGTGCGCTGGAAGCTGGTCGGCAACTCGGTGATGATCGCGCCGCTGCTGTTCCCGCCGCTGGACCCGGCCGCCACCGCGGCGATCACCGGCACCATCGGGTTGCCGCAAGCGGGCCCGCACGTCAACGGTGATCAGTGGGACGGCTACACCGCGGATCGCCAGCGACTGTTCCGCGCGATCACCGACCAGCAGGTCTCGGACGTGGTGTTCCTGACCGGCGACATCCATTCCTCCTGGGCCGCGGACCTGCCCGTCGACACCGCCACCTACCCGGCGGGCAAGACGGCAGGCGCCGAGTTCGTCGTCCCGTCGGTCACCTCGTCGAGCATCGGCGATCTGCTGAAGCTGCCCGGGGCGGCGATCGCGGAGTCGATCAAGGGCGTCAACCACCACCTGCGCTACGTCGAACTGGATTCCCACGGCTACGGCGTCTTCGAGGTCACCCCCGACCAAACCCAGATGGACTGGTTCTACCTGATCGACGTCACCGACCCGAATTCCGCTGTCCGCCACGGCACTTCCCTCGCCGTCCGCTCCGGCGGCCGCATCGAGCCCCGCCCGTCCCCCCTGAGCTGACCCACCACAGGCGACAACCCTCCGCCATGCCCCATTCCATGAGATGCACCCCGCGAGTGGGACATGACGGAGGCGACACGCCGCAAACGCCTCCACCATGTACCACTCGCGGAACCGTCATCGGTGAATGGCCATGTTCCAGCCAGGCCGTCTGCCTGTGCCCCGTTTCGCAAGCTTCGAGATCAAGACCGTCGAATGTTCGTGCCCACCAACGGGTTCTGCCACCTCGTCGCTTCTATCCGGCGCACTTGGCGCACCGAACATGCACTTGCCCCCTGCTGCAGCAGGGGTCAAGTGTGCGATTCCTACTTCAAGTCGCCCGCAGGGAGCGCAAGTGGTGCAGATGGGTGCGGGGTGGTGTTACAACCCGCCGCCACCACATCCCGCGCCACCGCCGCCGAGATCGCTACCGCCGTAACCACTCGAGTCGGTGCCTGCGCCGCCCATGGTTTTGTCCGCGAAGTCTTTCTTCTTGCGGCGTTGCCGGTTTCGTGGGCTGAAGCTGCTGAGCTGTGTGCTCAGCACACTGCCGGACTGTTGCAGGCGCATCGACGGTGTGATGTCCGCAGTACGACGACGCCGACGCAGAACCAGCACCGTTAAGGCAGCGACAACAACACCGCTTGCGACGGCGATCAGCAATACGACGATCACACGACCACCCCTCTCGAACCCCGTGGTCTGGAACAGTCAAGAATACCGCGCAGAGCGGGCCACCAACGCCCCCAATTGCATGGTGTCCGTTGATCTTTAGACGTGGCACGTGACTATTCCGCCGAGTCGTGCTGCGCGGCGACCACTCTCCGCCCAGCAAGACCTCCCAGGTCTACCCACCACCACCGCAGCCACCACCACCTCCGCCACCACACCCACCGCCCCCGCAGCCACTACCCCCACCACACCCACCACCGTGATGACTCCCACCACTACAGCCGGAACCACCCATGAACCCGGCAGCCCCAGCGCCGTAGGCAGCCCCCGACCCGCTCTTCCACCACTTCTGTTGCGCCCGACGCTTGTTGCGTCGCCCGTAGCTACGACCAAGACCCGCACTGAGCGCGGTCCCAGCCTGCTCGGCACGAGGCAGCGACTCCCCGGGTTCGGCGCGCTTCTTTTTCCGCCAGAAGGCGAACACAGCGAATCCGACAACAAGCACCGCAACGATGATCACCAGCAAGTAGTTCATCAGAACGCCCCCGTTCTTTCCCGCCCCAGCCATCGGAGCGGCATTTCCCATTGTCCCGCAGCACCGCCATGGTCAGAGCACAGCTCTGCGGCGCCTCGAACATTGTCAGGGAACAGAATTCAGGAACCCGCTTAACGATTCCTTATAGCGAACCAGCCTCGTCCCGGCGAACGTCAGCCGGGACGAGGGGTCGCTTACTCGGACCAGCGCTCTTCGAGCATGGCCGAGACATCTTCGGCGAAGTCGCCAATGACATCGTCGCCGGTGCACCTGGCGTCTTCGGCCAGCGCCGCCCACCGGTTGATCAGCGCCTCCGACCGCGGCACGGACAGCCCGTGCTCACGGGCGGCCGCGATGCGGGCGTGATCCAACGGCAGGAACCAGTAGGTCGACAACCAGACCCAGATCAGCCTGGCCTCGAGGATCCGCTCGGACAGCAGCTCGTCGTCGGCCAGCGCGGGCCACACGCCGACCACTTCGGAGCGCCACGCCTCCAGCATCTGCCTGCCGCGTTCCCTGGACAGCTCGAAATCGCACAGGCAGCCGGGGAACGAGACGAGCGCGTAGGCGATGTCGAGGGTGGCGTCGCGGAAGCCGCCCCACTCGTAGTCGAGGAAGCGTGCGCCTTCCTCGTTGAGAATGACGTTGTCCGGGCACAGATCCGACGGACTGAACGCGCGGAATCGCCCGGAGGAGAACAACCGGTTACCGCGCACGATCCGTTCGGCGATCTCGCCTGGCACTTCGATGCCGAGTTCGCGTTGCAGTAGCCCCGGCACCTCGGCGATCGCGGATTCGGCCTGCTGCGCGATGCCGTCGACTCGATGCACCACGTCGACGCGACGCAGCAGCGCGACGAAATCGGCTTCGCGCCCGACGGTTGCCGCGTGCATCCGGCCCATCGCCTGCGCGAACGCCATCAGAGCATTGCGGGTGGCAGGCTCGGCGCCGGACTGCAATTGCGCGGTCAGCAGGGAGTTTTCACCGAGGTCGCTGAGGATCAGCAAACGCTCGGGCAGGCTGTGCGCGATCAGGTACGCGCCGGGCCGGTGTTCGCGGCTCAGCGCGGTGGTGAACTGATACGACACCGCTTCACGCAGGAACGCGGAGTCGATGCTGGCGACTCCGGGCGCGAGACCGCCGGTGGTGCGGTCCTGCGCGTGCCCACGCACTTGCTTGACGATGAGGGTTCGCGGTAACGAGAAGGCGTTTTCCGCAACACGCACACGGAGAACCGTCGTTCTACCACTACCGCTGAGTTCGATCGGATCGCTCAGCTTTACCGGAGCACCCATTCGCTTTGTGAGCAACTGTTGCGCTGCGGACACGACTTCGGCGGCGCGTTCGGCCAATAGTGCGGTCATCGCCCTTCAAGTTACTCGCATCGGGTCACTTCTAGCGAGCGGTTACACAACCTTTCCGCGTCGTTCGGCGTGTCTCCCCCGAGGTTACCGAACCGACGCGCGTTGCTTGACACCATTGCACGTGTCAGGTTTTCTCATCGTCAACTGCTCTGCGCCACACCGCAAACCAGTTGAGTGGAAAGGTCTATGGCATGACCGGCACACCGCCTCCCCCGCCCCACGAATCAGCTGGCGACGCTCCTGATCACGGAGACGACGAACGCCACGCGGCGCAGCCGGGCCAGCACGAGAGTCAGACAGCGCACCCCGCAGAACCGAGCAGCGGGCACGGTCGCCACGAGATGGCTGGGCCTGCCGGATACCCGCAGTTCGAAGGACCGGGCGCCGCGCAGTACGGCGACGAACCCGTCGAGCCGCCACCTCCGGTGACTCCACAGCAACCCTCGCAGCAGTCGGCGCAGGCCGGATACGCGCCGCCGAAACCGGAGTACGGCCAGCAACACGGTGGCCAGCCAACCTACGGCCAACCGCAATCCGAGCAAGGCCAACCACAACCGGGCTACGCCGCACCGCACTCTGGCTACGGTCAACCCGAGCAAGGGCAACCGCAACCCGGCTACGGTCAGCCGACCTACGCCGCACCACAGCCGACGTACGGCCAACCGCAGCCCGAATACGGCCAACCCCAACCCGGCCAGGCCGCACCGGAACCCAGCTACGGACAGCCGGGCACCGGCCCCGGCACGATGCCACCGCCGGGCGCCTCCGGCACGGCGCCGCCACCCACCTACGGCTACCAGCAGGCGGCAGTCGGCGTGCCGGGCACCCTCGATGTCGGACAGGCGATCAGCTACGGCTGGGAGAAGTTCCGCTCGAATCCAGGCCCCTGGATCGGCGTGACCGCCGTCGGTCTGCTCATCTATCTCGCGTTCGTGGCGGTCGTCCAGCTCACCGACCCGAGGTCGATCCTGCCCGTGCTGCTGATCTTCCTCGCGGTGATGGTCGGCGTGTGGCTGCTGCAGGCCGCCATGGTGCGCGGCGCGCTGTACGAAACCGACGGCACCAAACCACCTTTCGGCGCGTACTTCCGTTTCATGAACGCGGGCAATGTCCTGCTCACCGCCCTGCTCGCGTTCGTGGCGACGAGCATCGGTTCGGCGTTCTGCGTGCTGCCCGGTCTGATTGTCGGCATCCTGTGCATGTTCTCGATCCACTTCGTCGTCGATCAAGACCAGGGCCCCTTCGAGGCGCTGCGATCCAGCGCCACCCTGGTGGTCACCAACGTCTGGCCAGTGCTGCTACTGGCGCTCTCGGTGCTCTTCGTGACGCTCGTCGGCGTGCTGCTCTGCGGCATCGGCCTGCTGGTCGCGGGACCGGTCGCGGTCATCGCGGTGACCTACGCCTATCGCACGCTCACCGGCGGCGTCGTCTCGGCGCTGCAGGCCTGAATCAGCAGCTGTAGCACCGAATCAGCCCTAGTTCACCAGGGAACGCATCCCGACCCACCGTTTGAACCGATGCACCGGCCCGCCCTCGTTGCCGGCCCGAGGGCGGAGCTCGAGCACGATCACCCCGGCGACCACGATGCCTGCCAGGTTCACCGCGAGTTGCCCCGCAGACATGAACGCGACGTGCCACTCACCCAAAGTTGCTGCGATGACCGCGAATCCGGCCGCAGGCACGGTCGTCACCGAGATGAACACGCCGATCAACGCCGCCGACTTGGCGGTCACCAGCGACAGCATGCCCGCAGCACCAGCGAGCAGGGCGACAACCAAAGAGAACGGCCCAACCTCATAGATGAAGTCGACGTTGGGCAAGTTGGCCACACTGGTCAGCTTGATCCAGCCGAGCTTCTCCCACGCCAACGTTGCGAACAGAGTGATGACCATCGCCACCGGAAACCCGACCGCGAGGGCAAGCGCGGACCGCCGCGCGAGCCGAAAGTCCCTGCGCACCAAGCCCACTGCGAAGGCGGCCAACGGACCGAACTCCGGCCCGACCACCATCGCACCGACCACGGTCACCGGCGAATCGGTGGCAACGCCGATCGCGCCGAGCAGGCAGGCTATGGTGAGGAAGGCGAGGAAGGTGGAGTTGAGCGTCGACTCTTCCTTCGTCTGCGCGAGCAGCTCTTCCCACACCACCGCATCGGTCGGATCGCCGGGCGCGGCCTCGACCGCCCGGTCTCCCGCCTCGGACAGCACGGTTTCGACAGGTCCGAGCGTGATGCCACCGGACTTGCAGATGCCGAGCTTGGTCAGATCGGCGAGCGCCTCGTTGGCGGCCTCCCGCGCCACATCGGCTTGCACCAGGTCACCGGCAGGCTCCACCGCGACGCCGCGCGCCAGCGTCACATGCGTGACGCCGACGTTCGCGGCGAGCACGGCCAACACCTTGTCGGTCAGCTCGGGCGGGCTGATCATGCGCAGATGCAGCACGGAATCCCCTCGTGGTCAGTGTCGCCCGGCAGGGTTGACGGATCGAACTGTCAAAAAGGTACCGTTTGCCCGGCTTTCTGCGCGGCGTTGCCGCCGTCGCGTCGCCTCTGCGCGGCGTTGCCGCCGTCGCGTCGCCCTCGGGTAGGCCTGCATACCCTGCAGGCCCACCCTCGCCTACGCGTCGGCGTTGTCGCCCTTCGCTTCCGGCTTCGCGCCCTTCTCACCCTTCGGCGCAGGTTTGGCGTCCAGCCCGGCTTCCTTGCGCTGCTGCTCGGTGATCGGCGCGGGCGCGTCGGTCAACGGGTCGACGCCGCCGCCGGTCTTCGGGAACGCGATCACCTCGCGGATCGAATCGAGCCCCGCGAGCAGCGCGACAATCCGGTCCCAGCCGAACGCGATGCCGCCGTGCGGCGGTGCGCCGAAAGCGAAGGCGTCCAACAGGAATCCGAACTTGTCCTGCGCCTCTTCCTGGCTGATGCCCATCACCTTGAAGACGCGCTCCTGCACATCCCGGCGATGGATACGGATGCTGCCGCCGCCGATCTCGTTGCCATTGCAGACAATGTCGTAGGCGTAGGCGAGCGCGGCGCCAGGATCGGTGTCGAAGGTGTCGACGGACTCCGGCTTCGGCGAGGTGAACGCGTGATGCACCGCCGTCCACGCCGAATGACCAAGGGCCACATCGCCACTGGCGGTCGCCTCGGCGGCGGGCTCGAACAGCGGCGCGTCCACGATCCACACGAACGCCCAGGCGTTCTCGTCGATCAGTCCGACCTTGCGGGCGATCTCGCCGCGCGCGGCGCCGAGCAGCGCGCGCTGCGCCTTCGCCGGGCCTGCCGCGAAGAACACACAGTCGCCGGGCACCGCGCCGACATGCTTGGCCAGCCCGTCACGTTCGGCGTCGCTCAGGTTCTTGGCGACCGGGCCGCCGAGCGTGCCGTCCTCGTTGATCAGCACGTACGCCAAACCCTTGGCGCCGCGCTGCTTGGCCCACTCCTGCCACGCGTCGAGCTGACGCCGCGGCTGGCTCGCGCCGCCGGGCATCACGACCGCGCCGACATACGGCGCCTGGAACACCCGGAACGGGGTGTCCTTGAAATAGTCTGCGCACTCGGTGATTTCGATGCCGAACCGCAGGTCCGGCTTGTCGGAACCGAAGCGGCGCATGGCTTCCGCATAGGTCATGTGCGGGATCGGGGTCGCGATGTCGTAGCCGATCAGCTTCCACAGCGCGACCAGGATCTGCTCGGCGAGCAGGATCACATCTTCCTGGCGCACGAAGCTCATCTCGATGTCGAGCTGAGTGAACTCGGGCTGGCGGTCGGCGCGGAAGTCCTCGTCGCGGTAGGCGCGCGCGATCTGGTAGTACCGCTCGATGCCACCGACCATGAGCAGCTGCTTGAACAGCTGCGGGCTCTGCGGCAGTGCGTAGAAGCTGCCCGGCTGCAGGCGCGCGGGCACCAGGAAGTCACGGGCGCCCTCCGGTGTGGACCGGGTCAGCGTCGGCGTCTCCACCTCGACGAACTCGTGGTTCGCCAGCACGGAACGCGCGGCCGCGTTCGCCTTCGACCGCAGCCGGATCGCATGCGCCGGGCCTTCGCGGCGCAGGTCGAGGTAGCGGTACTTCAGCCGTGCTTCTTCGCCGGGCTGCTCGTCGAGCTGGAACGGCAGCGGCGCGCTCTCGTTCAACACCTCGAGCTGCGTGACGTTCACCTCGATGGATCCGGTCGGCAGGTCCGGGTTCTCGTTGCCATCGGGCCGCTGCTCCACCACACCGGTGACGAGCACGCAGTATTCGGCACGCAGCCGGTGGGCCTGCTCGGCGGGCTCGCCCTCGCGGAACACCGCCTGCGCCACACCCGACGCGTCGCGCAGATCAATGAAGATCACGCCACCGTGGTCGCGCCGCCTGGCCACCCAGCCGGTGAGGGTGACGGTCTGACCGGCGTGCTCGCTTCGCAGCGAACCAGCCAAGTGGGTGCGCAGCACAGGGTTCCTTTCGACGACTCCGGCACCGGCACGATATGACCAGGTGCGGTCCCATCGTAGTGAGACACATCCGCCGAGAGGAAACCGATCCAGCCAGACCCGTGCCAAGCTGTATCGGCTGGGTATGTCCGAGGCGTAGCAACAACGAGAAAGCGACGACGATGACCTTCAACGAAGGCATGCAAATCGATCCGGACGCCGTCAGTTCCGGGGGTGGACCCGGGCGGGGCGGCAAGATCGCACTCGGTGGCGGCGCAGGCGGGCTCATCGTGCTGGTTATCGCGCTGCTGCTCGGCGGCGACCCCGGTTCGCTGCTCGGCGACCTCACCGGTGCACAGGATCAACAGCAGACCCAATCCGCCCCCGCGGGCACTCCGTCACACTGCAAGACCGGCGCCGACGCCAACAAGTACGTGGACTGCCGGATCGCCTTGACCACGCAGAGCCTGCGCGCCGTCTGGACCGACCAGCTGCCCAAGCAGACGGGCAAGAAATTCGCCAACCTGACCGTTCGCCTGTTCTCCGGCGGCGTCAGCACCGGTTGCGGGCAGGCGTCCAGCGCGGTCGGCCCGTTCTACTGCCCGGCCGATCGCAACGCATACTTCGACACCTCCTTCTTCCAGGAGCTGGTCGACCGGTTCGGCGCGAGCGGTGGGCCGCTCGCCCAGGAATACGTGGTGGCGCACGAGATCGGCCACCACATCCAGAACCAGCTCGGCACTCTCGGTCGCGCACAGGACGATCCGCGCGGGCCCGAATCCGGTGCGGTGCGCACCGAACTGCAAGCCGACTGCTACGCAGGAATCTGGGCGTACTTCGCGGACAAGACGCCCGCGCCGGGCGGCAATCAGCCGTTTCTGAAGCCGCTGTCGGACAACGATATTCGCGACGCACTCTCGGCCGCGTCGGCGGTCGGCGACGACCGCATCCAGAAAGCATCGACGGGCCGGGTGAATCCCGAAGCGTGGACGCATGGTTCGTCGGAAGAGCGGCAGAAGTGGTTCCTCGCCGGCTACAAGACCGGCCAGATCAAGTCCTGTGACACGTATTCCGCACCGGACTTGAAGAACCCGCCCGCATTGCGCTGACCTTCGGTCGTGCCTCGAATCTTTCTGCCGCACCCCGTCATAAACGCTGCCGCACTGAAATAATAGGTGGCACAGCGATAGTCGACGTCGACAGTTTCGGCGCTGTACTGATCGACGACGGACAACCGTACCGTCGACGGGCACGCCAGAGCGGCAAAGAGAGTGGATGATGCGCGGAACGAAAGCGGTACTGCTGGTTGTCTTGCTGATGTTCGCGGGCGGTGGCGCCATGGCCGCCGCAGGCCCGGAACCCGACCAGCCGACGTCCAACCCCGACGTGGCGGCGACGCCCCTGTTCACGCTGACCACCTTCCCGAACGCCTGGCACCCCAAGCGTGATCTCGGCCCGCAACTGCAGATATTCAGCGACGGCCGAGCCGTGAAGACCGTCGACGTGCGAGCCAACGGCCACCTCCCCCGCGAAGTGCTCGACGCCGCGATCGCCGAGACGAAGTCGCTCGCCACCGTGGACTTCGGCGATCCGACCGTCACCGACCAAGGCAGTCAGATCATCGATTACATGCCGCAATCGCCGGACCAGGAAGCACACCTGGTGATCTACGCCCCCGAGTTCACCACCGGCCTCACCGACGAACAGATCGCCGCCCGCACCCGCTTCCGCAACCTCTACCGCACCCTCCTCGAAGCCTTCGTCCACGACTGAGAGTCCGCCCTAACCCGCCCACACCCGAAGGCCCTCAACGCAACACGCCCACCAAAGCACGCTCACGCGACTTACCGCCCCACCCGGGCAGCATCCAAGGATCCACAGACATTTCCTACGGTTCACAGAGCCCAGACCCTCTGTGAACCGTACGGAACCTCTGTGGAATCCACAGAAGCAGTGCGGATTTCGGCGTTCATGAGCGGCAGCCGCAGTCAATGAACTCAGCGGCGCCGACCATCTCGGTATCTGGGATCGAAGGCGGTGACTTCACACCGAGTGGGAACTGGTGGCGGGGCTTCTCGCGCGATGCCGCCACCAGTTCCCACTGATCAACCGACCAACTCCAGAACCGGTGCGCATGCACAGCAGGGCCGCGGATTTCGCTGTTGCAGCAGGACGAGTCCACAGGCGCCAGCCGCGGAGAGCCCTGCGATCCCAGCATGTGGGAGCCCAGGGGTTGGTTTCTGGCCGAGGGGGCACTGGTGGCGGGGGCTACTCGGGCGATGCCGCCACCAATGCCTCGTGATCAACCGACCAACTCCGAAATGGTGAATCCACAAGTGGGCCACGCATTTCGGCGTCGAACTGAGGTAGCTGATGCCCGATAGCTCCTGGTATGTGGGATTTGATGACACCGCTCGATGGTCAACGCGAGCTGGTCGCCGACCCCACCTTGCCGCTGGAACTGGTACGTCCTACACCGGAACGCAGCCAACGGCAGCCCTGCCCGAATCAACTTTCACTGCTCGAGCCCACCGCCCCGCCACTCGTCCCATCGCCCACGCCACTCGAGCCCATCGCCCCTGCCGCTGGAACTCGTACGTCCAACACCCGACCTCAGACGACAGCCCGGCCTGTATCAACTCTCACTGGTCAAGCCAATTCCATTGCTGCTCGAGCCTGCTGCCCGCGCCGCCCCAGCTCATCGGCCCGCCACTCGAACTGGAACGGCCAACGCCGGACCGCAGACGACGACAGCCCGGCCCGAGCTAACTTTGATGCCAGAGCCGGTTGCCCCTCGCTGCTCGAGCCCGTTGCCCTCGCCGCTCGAGCGACTCACCCCACGCCGGTCGAACCGCTCAACCCTCGTCACTCGAGCCGGCGGCCCTCTCGTCTCCCGTACCAGGACGACCCTCGTCACTCAAGTCGGCCGACTGTCATTACTCGAGCCCATTGCCCAGGCACCCGAGCCGTTGCCCCTGGCTGCTCGAGCCCATCACTCTGTCGCTCGGGCCCCGTCACCCCTGCCACTGGAACTGGTACGTCCAACACCCGACCGCAGTCGACAGCCCGGCCCGAATCAACTCTCACTG
>NZ_JBICTD010000006.1:378756-379119 GCF_043197455.1 Nocardia sp. NPDC049149 | reverse complement strand
CTGCCCAAGACAGTTACCCCGCGCCACCCAAGCCCATCGCCCCCGGCACCAGAGCCGGAACGGCCAACACCGGATCGCAGACGACGACAGCCCGGCCCGAATCAACTCTCACTGCCCAAGACAGTTACCCCGCGCCACCCAAGCCCATCGCCCCCGGCACCAGAGCCGGAACGGCCAACACCGGATCGCAGACGACGACAGCCCGGCCTGGGTTGACCTTCACTGCTCAGACCACCCACCCTCACTGCCCGAGCCCATTGCCCCCTGCTCGAGCCAGACACCCTCGCCGCCCGCGCCCATCGCCCCGCCACTCAGCCATCGCCCCCGCCGCCCGAGCCCCATCGTCCCCGCCACTCGAACTGG
>NZ_JBICTD010000006.1:366909-378658 GCF_043197455.1 Nocardia sp. NPDC049149 | reverse complement strand
CCCCCGGCACCAGAGCCGGAACGGCCAACACCGGATCGCAGACGACAGCCCGGCCTGGGTTGACCTTCACTGCTCAGACCACCCACCCTCACTGCCCGAGCCCATTGCCCCGGCTCGAGCCAGACACCCTCGCCGCCCGCGCCCATCGCCCCGCCACTCAGCCATCGCCCCCGCCGCCCGAGCCCCATCGTCCCCGCCACTCGAACTGGAACGTCGAACACCGGATCGCAGACGACGACAGCCCGGCCCGAATCAACTCGCACTGCCCAAGACAGTTACCCCGCGCCACCCAAGCCCATCGCCCCCGGCACCAGAGCCGGAACGGCCAACACCGGATCGCAGACGACAGCCCGGCCTGGGTTGACCTTCACTGCTCAGACCACCCACCCTCACTGCTCGAGCCCATTGCCCCGGCTCGAGCCACCCACCCTCGCCACTCGAACTGGAACGTCGAACACCGGATCGCAGACGACGACAGCCCGGCCTGAGTCAATTCTCGCTGCTCGAGCCCATTGCCCCTCGCTGCTCCAGCCCATTACCCTCGCCGCTCGAGCCACTCACCCTCGCCGCTCGAGCCACTCACCCTCGCCGCTCGAGCCACTCACCCTCGCCGCCCGAGCCACTCACCCATCGTCACTCAGGCCCGGCCGTGCTCATCCCTCAGAACTGATCCTGTTCGTAGTCCGAGCTGACAATCTCGTCCGAGTGCGTCGCGCCGATCACGTCGGGTGTGGATTCACCGAGTGGGCCGGTGAGATCGTCGTTGCCGGTGGCACTTTGGTAGGGCTGCACGGTGCGCGAGTGTTCTTCCTCGTCGTTGCGTGCGCCTGCGGCGCCGGGGGCGCCGCCCATGAAGCTGCTGCCCGAGCCTGCGGTGGTCGTGCCGGGGGTGCCGGTGGTGCCTGGGCCGAATGTTGTGCTGCCTGGCATGCCGCTGATCGGGCGGACCGGGGAGACGGAGCCGGGCGTGCCGGTGACGCTTGGCACCTTCGGGATCGACGGGGTGCCTGTCGTTCCGGGTCTGCCGCCGGTACCGGTCGGGCTGCCTGAGCGGCTCGGGCTGCCGAACAGGCTGCTGCTCGGCGAGCCGGTGTGGGTCGAGGTCGGGCTGCTGTGGGTCGACGCGGTCGTGGTCGACGGTGTGCCGGTGGTGGACGAATTGAGGCCTGCGGTCTGTGTCGCGGTATCCGTCGCGGCCGACTGCGCCTGCTCGAGAATCGGCTGACCGACGTTCTGCGCCAACGCTTGTGCGACTTCCTGCGGCGCAGGCCCACCGCCCGGTGCGACCAACTGCTGCACCAGCCCGCTCAGCTCGCCGGTCTTGCCCGACAGATCACCGCGGGTGGCGTTGACAATGCCGACGGCCTGGCCGAGGTGCTCGGTGGCGGACGCCATCAGCGTGGCCTGGGCGGGTGGGGTCAGGATCACCGGCGCGAGCGCGGTCGCCTGGGTGGCGAACGACGATGCGACGCCGAGCAATTGGGCGTTGCCCTGCTGCACCACCGCGGCGGCGCGCTGGGTGAGCTCGGAGATGTCGATGCCGCGCTGACTGGTCTCCTGGCCTTCGGTGTTGGCCTTCTGGCTGGCGGCTTGCGCGCTGCGGGAGGCCTGGCTCTGCCACAGTTGCTCGACGGTGGTCATGCTGCCTTTGCCGACCGTCATAGCCATGTCGATGACCTTGGAGGACTGGCTCAGGATCGCGGTCGGGTCGAGCGCGCCGATGATGCCGGTGCCGAAGCTGCTCAGCAGGCTGAGGATCGGCTGCATCAGCACGTCGACGCCGGGCAGCGCGGGCACGGCGATGCCCTGCATGAGCGCGGCGACCGGGTCGGCGGGCAGTGCGGGCAGCGAGGTGGGGATCGCGGCTTGTGCCTGGTTGATCGCGGCGGACACCGAGGTCGGGGCACCACCGAGGGCGCCGTTGAGCACGCCTTGAGCCTGGTCCAGAGTGCCCTGCGCGGCCTGGGCGATCGGGGCCGCCGCGTGCTGGACTGCGTTGTGGGTGTCGCCGAGCAGCGCCGAAACATCGGACGGGACACCGGAAATGACCGACGTGTCCGGTGCAGGGTTACCGCCGAGTCCCGGCAATCCGCCCGGCATGCCGACCGCGTTGTGCTGGTCCTCGCTGATCTTGCGGGCCAGCACGAACTCCGGCGGCTCGATAGGCGGCAGATCCTCGGGCACCTGCCCGAGTGGCAGGTCGATGACCGCCTGGTTTTGCATCGAGTCCATGACGGCCTGCTGGCCGATTGCGACATTCTGGTCGGCGGCGTGCGCCATCGCGTGTTCTTCGGGCGCGATCACCCCGGTGTCGAGCGGTTTCACAGCGCACCCCCTAGCGAGGTGATCGAACCGGCGTTGACCCCGTCGGTGACGTCGTACGCCGCGGCGGCGCTGAACGCGGACTCCGACAACTTGGCGTATTTCGCGGACAGATCGTTGATGTCTTTGGCCTGCAATACCTGAGCAGCGGCGAACATCGCCAAATAGTCGACACCGATCAATCCGAACACCGGCACGAGTGCCGAGACGTTCTTGACCGCGTCGAAATTACCCGCCCCCGCAAGATCACCGGCGATGCCCGCGTTCGTGGCGGCGAACGCCCGGACCGCGTCGGTCTCTACCGAGAGATCACTCATCGAGTTGCCCCCCAAATCGTCGTGCACATCAGTGTCGTGAACTTCTTCGTCGTCACCATCTGCCCATGCCGAACGGCACGGCCGCTTCGGTTGGGCTCAATATAGCGGACGGTACCGGCAAGTTTCGAGCCTATGACGACGTTCTGGCAGGGACAACGGCAGGAATAACCGCATCTCGACCCGCCGAGCGGTTGCGACCCGACGAACAAACTGGAACGCGTTGCAAATTAGAACAAGTTCTATATTCTCGACGGCATGAAGGTCGCAGTCACCGGCGCAGCCGGCTACCTTGGCACGAACCTGCTCCGCCTGCTCGTCGCGCGCGGCCACGAGGTCACCGCCATCGATCGCGTGGTGCCGCAGACGGCCACCGAGCCGAACGTCACCTGGATGAGCGGCAACGTGCTCGACCAAGCATCGATGCGGGAAACACTGGCCGGCGCCGAGATCGTCTACCACCTCGTCGCGGTGATCACCCTCGCGGAGAAGAACGACCTCGCCTGGAAGGTGAACACCGAAGGCGTGCGCGTGGTCGCCGAAGCCGCGCTCGAGGTCGGCGCCCGCCGCATGGTGCACGCCAGCTCGATCCACGCGTTCAACCAGTACCGCTGCGGCGGGCGGATCGACGAGACCGCCCCACGCTCCACCGACACCACCCTGCCCGTCTACGACCGCTCCAAATGGGCGGGCGAGATCGCCTTGCGCGCGGTGATCGACGAGGGTCTCGACGCCGTGCTCTGCAACCCGACCGGCGTGTTCGGCCCACTCGACTACAGCAAGCCACTCTCCCGCATCAACCGCACCCTCAAAGACGCTGCCCATGGCCGCATTCCGGCGATGATCGGCGGCGGCTTCGACCTCGTCGACGTGCGTGACGTCGCCGAAGGACTGATCCTCGCGGGCGAGCACGGCCGCACCGGCGAGAACTACCTGCTCGGCGGCGAGATGATCTCGATGCTCGACCTGTGTCGCCTGGCCGCGGGCCACGGCGGCAAGAAGGGCCCGAAGTTCGCCATCTCTCCCAAGCTCGTCGCCGGCGCGATCCCGGTGCTCGCCCCGATCGGCAAGCTCTTCAACTCCGATATCGTCTCGAAAGCCGCACTGGGCGCGTTGATTTCGGCCCCGCTCGTCGATCACGCCAAGGCCGAACGCGAACTCGGCTACCGCCCGCGCCCCACCGACGACACCGTCCGCGACCTGGTCACCTTCTTCGCCGACCCGACCGCCCTGACCCCGCCGGACGCTCGACAGATCGCCTGACCCGCCGACCTCACGGGCCGCCGGGCGGGAAGCATTGGTTCGCAATGAAATTCCGGCGCTGGCGCCGGAACACATCGTTGAGTTCCTTGCGGAACACCAGCGGCGCCTCGTTGACGTCGATGAGTCCCAGCTCGACCTGTTCCTGCACCACCAGCGCCGCCTCGGTCGCCGCTGCGGCGCTGACCACCGCGGCGAAGTCCTTGGAGATGACGGTCCCATTGGCCAACTGTTTGGGCGCGGAGATGCGCGTCGGCACCGAGATCGGGGTGATCACCGGCACGCCGTTCTGCAGGAAACCGAACGCGATCGGAACACATTGCGTCTGTTGACTATTGGCCCCGAGATCCCGGAAGACGAACGCCGTCGGACTGAACCTCGGCATCGCCGAGGTCGGCGTCGGCGCGGCCCCGCCACCCGACGGCGCGGGTGCAGGCGCCTCCTCGGCGGGCGCGTCGCCGGACGAGGATCCGCCCGCCGGTGGCGGATTCGACGTCTCCTCAACGACAGTCACATCGGTCCCGGACGTCTCGGCGGTGCCGGTCTCCGGATTCACCGTCACCGTGCCGACGACCTCGCCGCTCTCGTCGACGACCACACCGATGGCTCCGCCACCGCCGCCGCCCGAATCGCCGCCCGTCGAACCACCGCCCGAATCGCCGCCGCTCCCACCGCCGCTGAATCCCCCACCGAATCCCCCACTGCCCGAGCTGAATTCCTCGACGACCGTGACGCCATCGATGTCTTCCTCGTCACCCTCTTCCGCGGCCTCGGTCTTCGGTGTGAGGTCATCGTCGTGCTCGTCGACCATCACCCGAGGATATGCCGGTCCCAAAGGCTTTTCCGGCGAACTCCGCAGGTTGGGGCGAATACCGGACCGCGAGAATCATTTACACCCCCGACGGGGCACGTCCCCGTGGCAGGCGAAGGAACCTCGCCGATCGAGGTCAAGATTTCGCAGGCTCGCGCGAGGATTCGTAGTAGCCGGGCGCGAAAATCGCGATTGCCCGGACTCCGTAGTTCTCATCGTCCTCATCGAGTGGATCGTCTTCGTCGTCATCGATCCATGGGACCCAGAGACCGAGGCCTCGGTCGTGGAATGTGAAGCCCTCAGAGCCTTTTTCGGGGTCACCGAAGCCGTTCTCGCCGAGTTCGGCGAGTGCCTCGGTGTGATGACGCCTCATCAGGTACAGCCATTCGTCATCGACAGCAATGGCTGTTTCGGGCTCGTGCACTTCGATGAATGCGACGCGGTCGGCAGCGTCGTAGTCCACTCTTACTTCTTCCCCCTCCCCCGAGCGGTTCAAGCGATCGGACCAGGGGCCGGTTGGCTCGGGGCCGTCACCTCCGCGCCAGGAGTCGATGGGAGATTTTGGACTCCACCGAGCGTGCACTTCGTCTCGATGCTCACCCAGCAGCACGACCGTTTCCAATTCCCCGCCGCGGGTCTCGTAGAGCCCCTTGTTCGTGACGAACACGTAGTCGCCGCTCATTCACCCTCACCCTTCGCCCCGCCGTCGACAGGACCAGGCTATGGCCCCTTGCCGTCGCACGCTTCCCCTCAGCGAGAAGTTCGCACTCCGAAACCCACCTCGCGTGCACCATGACCAGCGCCGATCCGACCAGCTCACCCCGGCGAAGACACCCGCCTACAAGGCAAACGCAGTGATCCCAACACAACGAACGCTTGCAAACCCATGGGAACACATGTTCGACTGGAGGGGTGCGGTGGCAAAACCAAACCCTGGATGCCGACGACGGCGCCCTGCCCGGACTGACCCGGGCCGGGTTGACGCGCACCGTGCAGACGCCGGAATTCGAGGGCATCACCTTTCACGAGGTGCTGTGCAAGAGCGCGTTGAACAAGCTGCCGGAGAATTCGTCGATGTCGTTCCAGTGGACGATCAATCCGATGCGCGGTTGTTCGCACGCCTGCCGGTATTGCTTCGCAAGGCCGACGCACGAGTATCTGGATCTGGACGCGGGCCGCGATTTCGATTCGCAGATCGTGGTGAAGACGAATATCGCCGCGGTGCTGCGCAAGGAGCTCGGCAGGCGGTCCTGGCATCGCGAACCGGTCGCGCTCGGCACCAACACCGATCCGTATCAGCGGGCCGAGGGGCGATACCGGTTGATGCCCGGCATCATTCGCGCGCTCACCGATTCGGGGACGCCGTTCTCCATCCTCACCAAGGGCACGCTGCTGCGCCGGGATCTGCCGCTGCTTACCCTGGCCGCGCGCGAGGTGAAGGTGAGTCTCGCGGTGTCCATCGCCATCTTCGACCTCGATCTGCATCGCAGTCTCGAACCGGGCACACCATCGCCGAAGGCGAGGCTGGAGCTCGTCCGTGCGCTGTCGGACGCGGGGTTCGAGGTGAATGTGCTGGTGGCGCCGGTCATTCCCTATCTCACCGACGGCAAGGCGCACCTGGACGAGCTGTTCGGCGCGATCGCCGACGCCGGGGCCCGGTCGGCGGTCGCGTTTCCGATGCATCTGCGTGGCAGCACCAGGGGCTGGTTCCTGAACTGGCTCGGCGAGCACCATCCCGCGCTGCTACGACGCTATCGCCAGCTCTACGGCCGCGGCGCGTACGTGCCGCCCGAGTACTCGACTTGGCTACGTGGCCGCCTCGATCCGCTGCTCGAACGGCACGGCCTGACACCGGAAAAACCGGCCGAACCGGAGACACAACCGGAAAGTCCGCACGCCGCCGACCCGCAGCTGGCATTGTTCGCCTGACGCCTGAACCGGCAGTTCTTGTGGAACCGCACATATCGGGCGGACGCACCGCGTGGTGCGGAGTAGTTTGGCGATGGCACCCTCTCATCGACGAGGAAGTGAAGCAGGCACATGGTTTCGCACCACAATGATGTCGGCACTACCCAAAACGATGCCGGCGCAGCGAAATTGGAAAAGGTCGTCATTCGGTTCGCCGGAGACTCCGGTGACGGCATGCAGCTGACCGGTGATCGCTTCACGCACGAAGCGGCCGCGTTCGGCAACGACCTCGCTACCCAGCCCAACTTCCCCGCCGAGATCCGGGCGCCACAGGGCACGTTACCTGGTGTTTCGTCGTTCCAGATCCAGATCGCCGACTACGACATCCTCACCGCGGGCGACCAGCCCGACGTGCTCGTCGCGATGAATCCGGCGGCGCTCAAGGCGAACCTGGAGGATCTGCCGCGCGGCGCCACCGTGATCGTGAACACCGACGAGTTCACCAAGCGCAACCTCTCGAAGGTCGGCTACCCCGCCGACCCGCTCGGCGACGACACGCTGTCCGACTTCGTGGTCCATCGCGTTCCGATGACCTCGCTCACGCTGGGCGCCACCGAATCCACCGGCGTCGGCAAGAAAGACGGGCAGCGCGCGAAGAACATGTTCGCGCTCGGGCTGCTGTCCTGGATGTACGGGCGCCCGATCGGCGGCACCGAACAGTTCATGCGGGAGAAGTTCGCGGCCAAGCCGGAGATCGCCGAGGCCAATGTCCTGGCGTTCCGCGCAGGCTGGAATTACGGCGAGACCACCGAAAGTTTCGCAACCACCTACGAAATCGCGCCGGCGAAGCTGCCCGCCGGTACCTATCGGCAGATCACCGGCAACACCGCGCTCGCCTACGGTCTGGTCGCGGCGGGGCAGCTCGCCGGGCTGCCGGTTTTTCTCGGCACCTATCCGATCACGCCCGCCTCCGACATCCTGCACGAGCTGAGCAAGCACAAGAACTTCGGCGTCACCACCTTCCAAGCCGAGGACGAGATCGCCGGAATCGGTGCGGCACTTGGCGCTTCGCTCGGCGGCGCACTTGGCGTCACCAGCACGTCCGGGCCTGGGCTCGCGCTCAAGAGCGAAACCATCGGCCTCGCGGTGATGACCGAGCTGCCGCTGCTGGTGATCGACGTGCAGCGCGGCGGGCCGTCCACCGGCCTACCGACCAAGACCGAGCAGGCCGACCTGCTGCAGGCACTGTACGGGCGCAACGGTGAATCGCCGGTCGCCGTGCTCGCGCCGCGCTCCCCCGCCGACTGCTTCGCCACCGCGGTGGAGGCGGCCAGGATCGCGCTCACCTATCGCACGCCGGTGCTGTTGCTGTCCGACGGCGCGATCGCGAATGGTTCTGAGCCGTGGTCGATTCCGCGTGTCACCGAGCTCGCGCCCATCGATCCGGCGTACGAACCCGACGGGGACGACGCGGATC
The DNA here is from genome assembly GCF_043197455.1 of Nocardia sp. NPDC049149. NCBI lineage: Bacteria > Bacillati > Actinomycetota > Actinomycetes > Mycobacteriales > Nocardiaceae > Nocardia > Nocardia sp. NPDC049149. The sequence continues at coordinate 370,566 of NZ_JBICTD010000006.1, read as the reverse complement.
CGTTCCAGCCGTATGCGCGCGATCCGGAAACCCTGGCAAGGCCGCTCGCGGTGCCGGGCACCAAGGGGCGCGCGCACCGGATCGGTGGACTGGAGAAAGCCGACGGCAGCGGCAACATCTCCTACGAGCCGGCCAATCACGAACTCATGGTTCGGTTGCGCCAGGCCAAGATCGACGGAATCGCCGTGCCAGACATCGAAGTCGACGACCCGGACGGTCGCGCCGAACTGCTGCTCATCGGCTGGGGCAGCTCCTACGGTCCGATCGGTGAGGCCTGCCGCAGGGCCCGACGACGCGGGGTGCCGGTCGCCCAGGCGCACCTGCGTCATCTGAACCCGTTGCCCGCCAACCTCGGTGCGGTGCTGCGCCGGTATCGCACGGTGGTCGCCCCCGAGATGAACGGCGGTCAGCTCGCCATGCTGCTGCGGGCGAAATACCTGGTCGAGGTGCAGCCGTGGACGAAGATCGCGGGCACCGCGTTCTCCGCGCAGGAACTCGTCGGGGTCATCGACGCCGCGCTGGACGGGTCGATCGAGGACATGGAACACGACAAGGCCTTCGCCGCTCGCGCGCGGGCTGTCTATCGGACTGGGGGCAACGAATGACCATCATGGAAACCTCGCTTGTCGGCACAGATCTCGGCCTGACCGGGCTGTCGGGCGTACCCGCTGCCGACGGTCCGCAGAAGGTCAAGGACTTCACCTCCGATCAGGAGGTGCGCTGGTGCCCCGGGTGCGGTGACTACGTCATCCTCGCCACCGTGCGCGGCTTCCTCGCCGAGCTCGGATTGCGCAGGGAGAACCTGATGTTCGTATCCGGGATCGGCTGCTCCAGCCGATTCCCGTACTACCTGGAGGCCTACGGCATCCACTCGATTCACGGCCGTGCGCCCGCCATCGCCACGGGTCTCGCGGTGACGCGGCCCGACCTGTCCGTATGGGTGGTGACCGGTGACGGCGACGCGCTGTCCATCGGCGGCAACCACCTCATCCACGCGCTGCGCCGCAACGTGAACATGACGATCCTGTTGTTCAACAACCGGATCTACGGCCTCACCAAGGGCCAGTACTCGCCGACCTCGGAGCAGGGCAAGATCACCAAGTCGACTCCGATGGGCTCGGTGGACCACCCGTTCAACACGCTGTCCATCGCGCTCGGCGCCGAAGCCACCTTCGCCGCGCGCGCTTTGGACTCCGACCGGGCCGGGCTGACCGAGGTGCTGCGCGCCGCCGCCGAGCACCGCGGCACCTCGTTCGTCGAAATCCTGCAGGACTGCCCGATCTTCAACGACGGCTCCTTCGACGCGCTGCGGCGCGACAACGCCGCCAACCATCTGGTCCCGCTGCATCACGGCCAACCCATTCGGTTCGGCGCCGACAACGAATTCGCCGTCGTGCAAAGCGGTTTCGGCTTGGCGGTGGTGCGCGCCGACACCGTGGCGGAGTCCGACATCGTGGTGCACGACGCCTACGCCGACAACCCCGAGTACGCCTACGCGCTCTCTCGTCTCTCCGACCAATCCCTCGACCATGTCGTCACCGGCATCTTCCGCAGTGTCGCCCGGCCCACCTACGACGACGGTGTTCGCACCCAGCTGACCACCGCCCGCGAACGCAAGCCGGTCGACGAGAACTCGCTGCAGAACCTGCTGAACGGCCAGGAAACCTGGACGGTCAGTTAGGGCCGCTGCTCGAAGCGACCGCCTAGCGCCCGTCAGGGCTTGCCTCGGCCAGGGACCGGACGATCAGCTAGGGCCCGTTCGAAGGGACTGGCCCGCCTGGCTCCCGCTGGGGCGTGCCTCGGCCGGGCGGCGCAGCCGGTAGCGAACCGGGGCGGCTCCGGCGCGAACCGAGACAGCCCCTGGCGGATCGACTAGGACCTACCCCGGACTCCCCTGGCAACCGCCGCACACCTTTTGCGCCAACGCATAGCGACTCGCCGAGCCAACACCCATGTCAAAGGCGTGCGGCTTTCGAACCGAGGCGGCCCCGAGGCGGATCGACCAGGACCTACCCGAACGTCCCCGGCAACCGCCGCACACCTTTTGCGCCAACGCATAGCGACTCGCCGAGTCAACACCCATGTCAAAGGCGTGCGGCTTTCGAACCGAGGCGGCCCCGAGGCGGATTGACCAGGACCTACCCGAACGTCCCCGGCAACCGCCGCACACCTTTTGCGCCAACGCATAGCGACTCGCCGAGTCAACACCCATGCGTGTGTCGAAAGGTGTGCGGCTGACGCAGATCAGCTGCGCTTGGCGAAGCCGAGGTCGATGACGGCGTCGCGTTCTTGGGTGAGTTCGGCGACGCTGGTGTCGATTCGAGTGCGGGCGGCGGCGTCGATCTCCAGATCGGGGACGATCGTATAGGTGCCGTCGGCGCAGGTCACGGGGAATGAGCTGATCAAGCCCTCGGGAACGCCGTAAGAACCGTCGGAGGGGACCGCCATGGAGACCCAGTCGCCGGGTGCGGTGCCGCGGACCCAATCGTGGATGTGGTCGAGGGCGGCGCTCGCGGCGCTGGCGGCCGAGGAGGCGCCGCGCGCCTGGATGATGGCAGTGCCGCGCTGCTGCACGGTCGGAATGAAAACGTCGGTGACCCAGGCGGGATCGTCGATCAGGTCGAGGGCCCGACGACCATCGATGGTGGCGTGCGCGATGTCCGGGAACTGGGTCGCGGAATGGTTGCCCCAGATGGCGACCCGGGCAATGTCGGCGGCGGGCGCGCCGGTCTTCTTGGCCAGCTGCGCGATCGCGCGATTGTGATCGAGGCGCGTCATCGCGGTGAAACGCGCCGCAGGCACGTCGGGTGCGTTGCTCATCGCGATGAACGCGTTGGTGTTGGCCGGATTACCGACCACGAGCACCTTCACGTCGTCGGCGGCACTGGCATTGATCGCGGCGCCCTGCTCGGTGAAGATCGTCCCGTTGGCGGCCAACAGATCCGACCGCTCCATCCCTGCCGTCCGCGGCCGCGCGCCCACCAACACCGCGACGTTGGCACCCGAAAACCCTTGCCACGGATCGTCACTGATGTCGATGGACTCCAGCAGCGGAAACGCGCCGTCCTCCAGCTCCATCGCCACCCCCTCCAGCGAGGCGACCGCGGCCGGGATCTCCAACAGCCGCAGCCGCACCGGCGTCTCCGGACCGAGCATCGCCCCCGACGCGATCCGGAACAGCAGGCCATACGCGATTTGCCCCGCCCCACCGGTCACGGCAACGGTCACAGGCGCGGTCCGAGCAGCGGTACTCACGGCTAACTCCTTGCAGTAGACGGACTCCCGCCCCCAACCCTATCGACTCGCACCGCCCCCGAATCGCCGCGGTGAGCAACGCGACAGTGAACACCCCGCGCCTCGCAATCGCCATCGCGCAACCCAGTCAACGAGTGGCACACCACGGAGAGGTCCTCTCGCACTTTGCCGCAGCCATGTACCACTCGTCGCCAGGAATCGGACCCGCCAGCTCCCCTCGGGAGTTGGTCAGCTGATCACGGGGTAATGGTGGCGGCATCGCCCGAGAAGGCCCCGCCACCATTGCCCCCTCGGCAGGAACGCCCCACGCCTCGCAATCACCGCCCCCGGAGTTGGTCGGCTGATCACGAGGCACTGGTGGCGGCATCGCCCGAGAAGGCCCCGCCACCAGTGCCCCTCGGC
>NZ_JBICTD010000006.1:365164-366811 GCF_043197455.1 Nocardia sp. NPDC049149 | reverse complement strand
CCGAGAAACACCCGCGCCTCGCAATCGCCATCGCGCAACCCAGTCAACGAGTGGCACACCACGGAGAGGTCTTCTCGCACTTTGCCGCAGCCATGTGCCACTCGTCGCACGGAAACCGACCCGCCTGGAGTTGGTCGGCTGATCACGAGGCACTGGTGGCGGCATCGCCCGAGAAGGCACCGCCACCAGAGCCCCCTCGGCGAGAAACACCCGCGCCTCGCAATCGCCATCGCGCAACCCAGTCAACGAGTGGCACACCACGGAGAGGTCTTCTCGCACTTTGCCGCAGCCATGTACCACTCGTCGCCAGGAATCGGGCCCGCCGGCCGCTTCTGGAGTCGGTCGGCTGATCACGAGGCACCGGTGGCGGCATCACCCGAGAAGGCACCGCCACCAGTGCCCCTTCGGCTTGAAGCCTCCCCCGATCGGGACCGCTCCCCCAGACCACGCCGGAGGTCGGTGGTGCCGCCGTCGCAGGTGGCTCACGGGGTCAGCCGAGGGCGGCGACTTCGCGGTCGGTGAGGACGATCGGGGAGACGTAGTCCTTGGTGCGGGCCATTTGGACGGCGCGGTAGAGGGGGCGTTCGGCCAGGCCTGCGTCGCGGGCTTCGGCGCGCAACTGCTGCACCAGCATGGCCGAGACGGCGACGGCGGCGGCGAGTTGGCTGGCGGCGAGGGCGTCGGCCAGGCGACGCAGGCCGAGCAGGTGCATTTCGCGGCCGCTGCCCGCGTCGGTGTACATGGCCAGCGGGACGACCTGGGAGATCTCGCCCGCGGTGACGCGGAGCACGATCCGGCTGAGCCGGGCCGGGAAGATCAGCACCTCGACGCCGGTGGCCGCGGCGATCTCCACTTGCCGCTCCCCGAACACCCGGCGCGCATGAATGATGGTGCCCGACAACCACATCCGCCGTCGCCGCAATGCGACCGCGTAGCCGACGGTCGGCGCACCGACAACCACCCCGACGAGCACCGCGATCGGCCAGCTCGCCACGGTCGCCGTCAACAGCGCCGACCCGATCCCGACGCCTGCGGCGGCCAGCGCCAACCGCCGCAACATCGGCGCATACATCTCGGGTGCCACGAGATCGAGTCCAACGGGATCCGTCTGCTGCCCACCAGAATTCGCCTGCACTGGCCCAACCCTCTCCGCAACCCCGCGCCATGTCGTGCGCGCAGCAACGTTACCCCCACCACCAGCACCGCGGTGTACGTTTCCGTCTCCAACGACACACCGCCGCCCACCCGCCCGTCGAGCAGCAACGAATGGGGTACGCCGCAGCGAAGTTCAACGAGACGGCCACCACGCCCACTATTCCTGCCGACGACGCGCGGATCGACGACCGTGCGCGCTGCCGAACCGGCGCTCCACCATGTTCGGCTCGCCAACCGCGGATGGGATATCACCACGGCCGACGTCGAGCGCACCTTCTTCGACCACCCGCTGATCATCAACGGCCACTGTCACTGTGGTCAGCCGCAGTCGAGTCAACGCGCCGACCACCCGCCGACGCCCACCGCTCTGGCCCACTGCCGTCGAGTGCACGGGACCATCATCGATCTGCAACGGAAACCAAGACCGCACCGACTCGCGCAAGTCAGGGCGCAGCCCGCCGACCCCCCAACGACCACCAGGTTGTCAACCGG
>NZ_JBICTD010000006.1:1820-365067 GCF_043197455.1 Nocardia sp. NPDC049149 | reverse complement strand
CGGCCTCGAATGCACGAGCCCTCCTGCAACGAACACCGCAGTCAGGACGAAGACGGTGCCGACTCACGCCAGCCAGGGCGCGGACCACCGACCCCCAACGACCACCGGGTTGCCAACCGGCCTCGAATGCACGAGCCCTCCTGCAACGAACACCGCAGTCAGGACGAAGACGGTGCCGACTCACGCCAGCCAGGGCGCGGACCACCGACCCCCCAACGGCCACCGGGTTGTCAACCGGCGTCGGGTGCACGAGCCCCTCCTGCAACGAACACCGCAGTCAGGACGAAGACGGTGCCGACTCACGCCAGCCAGGGCGCGGACCACCGACCCCCCAACGGCCACCGGATTGTCAACCGGCGTCGGGTGCACGAGCCCCTCCTGCAACGAACACCGCAGTCAGGACGAAGATGGTGTCGGCGCGCAGGTCAGGGCGCGGGGCGGTGGGCTCGACTACGGGGCGTCGAGTGCTTCGCGGAGGGTGGTGATTACCTCGTCTAGGGGGATCTGGCGTTGGTCGCCGGTTGCCATGTCTTTCAGGCCGATGGTGTTCTCGGTGAGGTCGCGGTCGCCGAGGACCAGGGTGAACTTGGCGCCGGAGCGGTCGGCGGCTTTCATAGCACCCTTGACGCCGCGGCCGCCGTAGGCCAGGTCGACGCTGATGCCTGCCGCGCGCAGCTGGCCGGCGACGACCACCAGGCGCTGCTGGGCCGTTTCGCCGAGCGGCACACCGAAGACCTCGCAGCGCGCCGGGTCACCCGCGGACTTGCCCTCGGCTTCCAGCGCCAGCATGGTGCGGTCGACACCGAGCCCGAATCCGATGCCGGACAACGGTTGTCCGCCGAGCTGCGCCATCAGGCCGTCGTAGCGACCGCCGCCGCCGATGCCGGACTGGGCGCCGAGACCGTCGTGCACGAATTCGAAGGTGGTCTTCGTGTAGTAGTCGAGGCCGCGCACCATCCGCGGGTTCACCACGTACGGGACGCCGAGCGCGTCGAGGTGCCCGAGCACCTGCTCGAAGTGGGTCTTGGCGGATTCGGACAGGTGATCGATCATCAGCGGCGCGTCGGCGGTCATCGCGCGCACCTCGGGCCGCTTGTCGTCGAGCACGCGCAGCGGGTTGAGCTCGGCACGCCGCTTGGTTTCCTCGTCGAGCGGCAGCCCGAACAGGAACTCCTGCAACATTTCTCGATATTGCGGGCGACAGGTGTCGTCACCGAGCGAGGTGACCTCCAGCCGGAAGCCTTCGAGCCCGAGGCTGCGGTAACCGGCGTCGGCGATCGAGATCACCTCGGCGTCGAGCGCGGGATCGTCGATGCCGATGGCCTCGATGCCGACCTGCTGCAACTGTCGATACCGCCCTGCCTGCGGCCGCTCGTACCGGAAGAACGGCCCGTTGTAGACCAATTTCACCGGCAGCTGCCCGCGATCGAGCCCGTGCTCGATCACGGCCCGCATCACGCCCGCGGTCCCCTCGGGGCGCAGCGTCACACTGCGGTCGCCGCGATCGGGGAAGGTGTACATCTCCTTGCTGACCACGTCGGTGGACTCGCCGACGCCGCGCGCGAACAGCCCGGTGTCCTCGAAGACCGGCAGCTCGATATGCCCGTATCCGGCCAGTCGGGCGGCCCGAATCAAGCCGTCGCGCACCGCGACGAATTCGGCCGAGCCGGGCGGAACATAATCCGGCACCCCCTTCGGGGCGGAGAAGCTGCTGGTCTTGGTCACGATGGTCCAGTTTCCACCATCGCGCCCGCTCGAGTCCAACCGGTTACGACCAGCGGCCCGGTCACTGACCCGCGACTGTGAGCCACGCCGCTCTACTCGCCGCGTGCCCGGCCCTCGTCAACGAGCATCCCCGACGGACGATCCGCTGCTCTGGCTACCAACGACACCATCGGAACCCCTGGTACCACAGAGCTTCAATACGGTTCACAGGGCGTGCAAGGCCTGTGAACCGTATGGACGGTCTGTGGTACCGCAGGACGGTCAACGCACCAGAGTGACGGTGGCCTGGTCCACTTCGGCCCGGTCGATATTTCCGTCGGTGGTGTAGATGTCCCAGATGATGAGGAGGGTGGCTGGTCCGGGACGGAAGGGGAAGGCTTCCGGCGTCGGAAGGGTAAAGGCGTAGCGGCGCGCGGTGCCATCACAGGTCAGCATGTCCGGCCACTTCTCCGTGGTGCTGTACGCGCGGTTCTCGGTGACGGGATCGGGTTGTTCCAGCCAACTGCTGCCGAAGAGCTGCCCCTGACCGCCGCGACAGGTGTAATTGCCCGCGATCTGCACGCTGCCGTCGGCGTTGAGGTGCTGGGTCGTGTCGGCAGTGATCACGGCTGGTGGCGGGTCTGCACTGACCGGGCCCGCGAGCACGGCCGCACTTGCGAACCCCATGGCGGTGGCGACGGCTAGTTCGATGATCCGGTTCTTGCGCACGGCTTTTCGGAGATATTCGACCATCACGGAAACTCCCTCTTGTGGAGGATAGGAATTCGAAGGAGAAGAGGTACCGGCAAGCGTAACCACGCGGCGTCCGCATACCGATCCCCCGAAACTATGGTCGTCGCCTAAATCGCTTGTGTTCCTACATGTCCCAAGATCGGCAAGCCGCCCGCAATTATGGTGCCACCGAAATCGGGGGCAGCCGAATCTGAAAGCCGAGCAGTCTCTTTTAGTTTCACCGAACCGCCTCGGAAAAGCGCTGATCACAGGCTACTTCGAGGACGCAAAGGTATCTCGGGAAAGCCGAGTTGCCGCGATATGAGCAACTCGGAAGAATGTTGGTACACAGCATATTCCATGGCTGCTCGCTACGCGGCTGCCAACACTGCGGAGATGCTGCACTGTGCGGCGGGGAGGAGTCGGCATGGAAGCGTTCGAGGCTGATCCGTTGGGGATTCGCCACGCCAGCCAGGTGACAAAGGACATCAGTACCCGTGTGCAGCAAGTCATTACGACCTTGCAAGGCGTGGTCGCCGCCACCGACGGAGGGTGGGGCAACGACGACTACGGCGCCGAGTTCCATAAGGGCTATGGCCCGGCGCGCGACAGCCTGAGCAAGGTAACCACCAGCGTGCAGCAGCATTTGGGGCAGGTGGCCGCCGACGAGATCACCGCCGCCGAGCTGGCGGAAGCGACAGAGCAACGCTCGGCCCAGAACTTCGGCACGCCGACGTGACCGCTCAACTGCGCGCGTAGATGGTCGAATTTCCCGCAGCACTCGAATGGGTGGTCGGCGTCGACTGGCCGAACGGCGACGAACGCAAGATGTTCGCGCTGGCCGACGGCTGGAACCACGCCGGAACCGAGCTGAAAGCCATTACGGAGCAACTCGATGCCGTGCACCGCCTGATGGCGAAGGCATATCCGCAAGGCGTGGGCTCGGAAAGCATCCTGGCGAACTACCAGAACGTCCGGAACTATCTCGACGATCTGTCCGGAAGTTATCGGGAGGTCGGCAAGGCAGCGAAGGCGACGGGCGCCGACATCGAGGCCGCCAAGATCGAGATGGCCATCGCCCTTGTCGCACTGGCCGCGGAACTTATCGCCTCGTTCGCGTCGGGCCCGTTCAAACCGCTGGTCGACGCGGGCCTCATCGCCGCGACTCGAGTGATCCTGGGTGTGCTCCGCCGTCAGCTGCTCGCCCTGCTGACCCGCAACGGCGCAAAAGCGTTGGCCAGCAGGGCTCTTCAAGACCTTGCCAAGCATGCCGGGATGAAGCTCGCCGAGGTAGCGGGCAAAGAAGGGCTCAAGGGCCTCGCGAAGGAAGGTCTGAAAGAAGCGGGCAAAGAGATCGGCCAGGAGCTGCTGCAGACCTACGGAACCAAGGCCTATCAGGTAGCGGCCGGGCATCGCGACGGCAGCGAGCTCACCGACTGGACCAACCCGAAAAACCTGAAGGAACTCGGACTGACGATCGCCGGAGCGGGCGCGGGCGGCTTGGCCGGATCGTTGGCGGGCAAGGGTTTTGCCCACTTACCCGGCGTCGACGTGAACTCGAAGGGACTGCGCGGTGCGCTCACCGGTTTCGGCACCGGCGCGGTAGCAGGCGGGGCAGGAGATGCGGCGGCAGCCGTTGCGCCCGAACTGCTACAGCACGGCGTCAATTTCGATCAATGGAAGATCGATCCGAAATCCATTGTTGGCGGCGCGGTCAGCGGCGGTCTTCCCGGCGGCGTCCGCGGAGCCCGTGGGATGACGCCGAATTTCGGCAATTTCGACCCGCAACAGCACAACGACGGCTCGTCGGCGCCGAGTGACCGGTCGTCCCGTGGGACAGACGTCGCGACGCAGCCGGCCGCCCAGAGCACTGGACCACAAGGTCAGCACGGATCGCCTGCACCAGGCGCCAGCGATGCGGGCAGCTACCAGCCGTCACCACGCGAGCCGGGCGGAACCCCGACTGTGCCAGCAGCTTCGGACCCGTCCGTACCGTCGAATCCGACACCGAACCCATCACTCCCGGCCCAACCACCGGCAGCGCCTGTCGAACCGCTCGCAGGACCATCCGGGCCGCTCGCCGGACCTGCCGAGCACTCGGATCCGAATGTCGCTCCCCGTGACGCACCGACGAAGGCGCCACCCGAACCGGCCTCCATCGGGCAACACGAAGGTTCGACCAGCGGTCCCGCACGGCCCGACGTGTCGGCAGGTCTCGCACCGCAGGAGAGCACCGATCCGGGTTCGCATCCGATCGCGGCCGCTGCCACACAGCCGACTCCTACCGGATTCGCCGAGAACCCAACAACTTCGACGCCGAACATCGAACACCCCGCCACACCCGGCACCGCGGCAGCATCGGGCACACCAGTTTCGCCGCATACGGAAACCACTGTGCCCCTACCGCATTCGACCGAATCAGCGCCTTCGGCCACGCCAGCCAAGGTCGACGCATTACCGAATGCCGACCTTCGCCCAGCTGATGCCGACACCCACTCGGCCGCAACAACGATTGCATCCCAGGGAACGACTCCGACCGCGCCTACACCAGTGTCGCCAGCACACGCATCGACCACCGATGCCATCCCGCGCAACACACCGCTCGCGACGACGACCGGCACCGATCTTCCCCGGACACCTCACGCACCGGCAACTTCCGGCCCTACCCGAGCCACGCCTCCGCCGACCGGCCCAGCTCCACAAGGTGTTTCACCGTGGACAGCGCAGCCCGCCGCCAAGCCAACTCTTGGTGCAGGACTCCCACAGGGCAGCACAGGCACTCCGGACCACACCAGGTCAATGCCGGTCGCTGCCAACAGGATTACGGCCGCCGCGGTTCCCGGCTCCGATTTCCATGGCCACGTGGCCGATCCGTCCATCGCGCATGTCGAGCAGGTGCACGGGCGGATCGATGCGGCGTTGCACAGCGTGACCGCAGGGCACGGCGGTCTGCGGGTCGACGCGATAGATCCAGGGAGCGGACAGTACCGCTTCACCGACACGACTGGTCGCTACAGCGGCGATCAGCGCAGTTTCACGGTTCGGGTCGAAACGCAGCGCCTCGGTGACGAGATCGTGGCGCGCTCAATCTTGAACCATGACAAGGGCCAGAACGTCATTCAGCTCTCCGACCGGATCTCCACCGACCATGTGCGGCGCGCGCTCGCCCACGAGATCGGCGAGATCGTCGCCGATCGCAGGCGCTACCTGATCGACAGACTGGATGCATTCGGCGCCGATGAGGGGATCCTGCGTCCCGATGGGCCGACCGAGGATGCTCGGCTGACGCCGCACGACGCCGGCCGGATCCAAGAGTTGCGCGTACTCGGTGAAGACCTGGCCGAGTTGCCTACGCACAACCGAACCCCTGAACAGCAGGCGATGTACGAACGCCTACATCGCGAGGCGATGGCGCTGGTCGAGCACATGGGTCTGCGAGACGGGATGGCAGGTGCCGCCGACCGCCGAGCATTGGTGCTCGACCAGCTCAGCACGTCCCCACCGAGCAGCGATCAGGTCCGTGCCCTCTTCTATGACTCGGCGGGTCATGCCGACCTGCTTTCGCCCGCGGATCAGCAACTGCTGCAGGATATTCGAGATCAGGCCCGGGTCGATCAGACCAGGTTCGATGCGCATCGCGCTGCATTGCAGCCTGATTTCGAACGTCCTGTCGCGTTCGATGGGGACAGGGTATCCCCCGCGCAGGCGCGAGCATTGGCCGACGCGGCCACCGCGGAGCGGGCCCGGCGCAGCGAGCAGACGCTGGCGGAATTGCGCCAGCAGCTGGCCGCCGCGCCCGGCGAATATCCGACGGTGCGGATCGACGTGGGCGGCGGCGCCTCGCTGGCGGCCCGCGATCCGGGGGCGCTGCTCGTGGACGATCGTGGTCGCTGGCAGTCGGACAACGGTCAGCGGATCGCGCAGACGGCGGATCAGCTGCGCAACCTGAACCAGACCGCGCTCGGCGACCCCTATCAGTTCGTCGGCGAAGGCCGTCCGAGCGACCGTGTGCCGCTCGATGCCGTTCGCTACTGGGAAGATTCGATCGCTGCCCAGGGACCGGTGATCGATGGCACCGCGACATTCCGGGTGGCGGACGGGACCATGCTCGCCGATATCACTCCCGCGGACGGTTCGTCCCCGATCACCGTTGCGGTCGAAGGTATTCCGCTCGTCGCGACCGGTTTCCCGCCCGAGATCATCCCCGGCGTCGTGCGCGGCCTCGGCGGAATGTACGGGACCTACGATTCGGCCACCCGCGCGTTGGGTGCCATCGGCACACCAGGGACAGCCGCGGCGAAAACCGAGATCGAGGCACTGTCCTGGCGCGATCCTGCCTCTGCGACAAAGGCTTTGGACATTCTGGCGGCGCACGGCATCGATCGAGCTGCGCTGCCGGACCCGGTCATGCATTCGCTCGAGGCTATCGATCACTGGGAATCGCTGCGTGAACGCTTCCCCGGCAGGGTGATCTCGGGGGATGAAGCGAACCTGATCCAGGTGGATCCGGACGCCGCTGCCGCATGGGTAGTGGCGGGCACCGGCGGTACAGGTATCAGCGGTGTCGAGAATCTGTTGACGCTCAGTGATCACGCCACATTCACCATGATCGGCCGGAATCCACCCCCTGGTCTCGCCGACAACACCCAATGGCGGGAGGTGCGCGAACAGCACGACCTCGGCTACGACCCGAGCGACCCGACGGCCGCGAGCAAACGGAACCCGGACGGCACCTGGCCGAACCCGAACGCCACAGCTCGGCTGGCGCTGGTGTACGACCCCGGCATGAATATCACTGGGATCGAAGAACATTCCGGTCCCAGCGGCACCAGGTTCGCCATCGACGGCATCGAGGGCGACGGCATTATCGCCGCACTGGGTAGCCGGAATTCGGTGCCGCCCGCCGTTGCCGACCTGATCGACCATGCCATCCACGCCGACCGGGATTCAGTGTCAGCGCGGATGTTGTTCGACAACGACGGCCAGTACCTCGGCTATCGCATCTCCGTCGACGGACACCACATCGATGTCAGCGGAGCGGCGTCGCGGTTCTACCCGGTCGGGCAGCTCTTCGAGGCCGGGCGCGGCTACGCCGATCCGCTACCCGCGTCGAGCCAGGGGACGGTCTGGAGCACCACCGACGCCCGCTATGCGGCGGCGGCGCGGTGGACCTCCGGCTTCGCGCCACAGACCGCCTCACTCCGGGACGCACCACCGGAGGGCGGAAACTTCGACGGCGGGTACGTGGCGAGCGCCGTTCAGGCGACCCACTATGCGGCGTGGCGGCGCAGCGACGGTCCGCACACTACTGACCGGTCGAGCCAGGCACACGTATGGCCATGACACTCGCAGCGGCAACACGTAACGAGGGCCGTGTTTCTGGCAGGCGTACGTTGTCGAAGGGATAAAGCACGATGCGACGAAAGACAGGACGGACATGACCGAAACGGTGTGGGACCGGTGACGGTGCGACGGGCCCGGACCAACGCCGAAGCCCACCTCTTCATGACATTGCGACCGTGCTCAGTCTGCGGCACTACCGATTTCCGTCCCCGCAGTTCCGTAGTGCTGGTCGAGGGCGATCTCGGCAGTCGCTACCAGGGGGTGTGCCCGTCCTGTGGCGCAGAGCGCGAGTTCACCTTCCGCATCCCCGAGCAGATCGAGATTCCGTCCGCCGATGAGGTGCGTTACGGGGGCGCGGAGCCATCGGAACTGATCGATCCCGGAGAGTGGCTGTCGGTGGCCGACTCGGCCGCCAATCGGGCGCCCGCCGATCCAGCAGGGCTGTCGTCACAGGAGCGGGCACAGCAGCAGCACGTCCTGGCGATCGCGATCGCGGCCGTGGACGAAGTGCTGAAGTTCATCCCGGAAGGCGCCGAGACCGTGCCCGAGAGCGCGTTCGGCACCGAGCGTGGCCGGCAGGTGTTCGCGGCCGAGCCGGGGCGATTCTCGAGGCGACGGCTTGTGGCGGTCCGCGCCGCGTACCGCGAGGTCGCCGCGCGGTGTGCTACCGCGTGAAATACGAACCGGCACAGTAGCGCACGTCGGCCGTATGGTGTCGGCCGGACACAGCAGGAGGTGGGACAACTGACCGCGGAATTCGTGGAGGCGAGGCGGATGGCGCCGACCGACAGCACCGGCGTGCCGGTACGGGCGGTCGCGCATGCCGAGGTGGACGGGCGGTCGACCGCGGTCGCTATCGCGGGGGGAAGGCTCCGGGTCTGGGACCTGGAGTCCGGTGAGCAACTTGTTCGATCGGGAGTTCCTGATCCGCAACGGGATTCGAGCTTTGCGACGCTGACGATCGGTCGTCTGGACCGGAACCCGATCGCGGTGACCGCAGACGACGCAGGCACCGTTCAGGCATGGGACCTGCGCAGCGGCAAGCCACTCGGCGAGCCCGTTGCCGAACTGCACGGTAGCGTGCGCGCCCTCGCCGCGGCCGGCGAGCTGCTGTTGGTCGGCCGGGGTGCCGGTGCGACATCGTCGGTATACAACGTCCCTACCGTCGACGGGTCGGTCGAGGTATGGGACATCGCGGCGCGGCAAAGCCTGCGTTCGCTGCGCCATGGCGGCTACACCGAGTCGATCGTCGTCGGTGACTACGACGGGCACGCGGTGGCAGTGACGGGATCGACCTACGCCGCGCAGCCGCTGCTCGACCCGGACGACACCGAATCCGAACTCGCAGCATGGGACGTCAGGGCCGGTGCCGGGCTCGGCCCCGCCAGTCGTCTTCCCCACGGCGTGGCCGCCGCACCGATGGCGGCGGGCGTCTTGGCAAGTGACCCGGTCGCTGTCGTAGCAGGCGGACGGAGTTTGCGCCTCTGGAATCTTGCTGAGGGACGCGAAGTTTCGACGATCACGTGCCCTGGCCTGACAACGGCGATGGTCTGGGGGCAGACCGCTGGCGGACCGGTTGTCCTGGCCGGGGGTGGCGACATCCGCCCGGACGGGCGGAACTGGATTCGACTGTGGGATCCCCGCGACTGGCGGCTGATCGCCGAGACCAGCACCGGGTTCGGGCGAATTTCGAGTTGTGCCATCGCCTCCGACGGCGGCGTGATCGTTCCGTGGGGCGACCAGATCCAACTTCTGCGAGTGAAGGTCGACAGATGACCAATGAACGTCGCAAGGACGACTTGGCTGAGGCGCTGGAAGGGTTGCAGCGGCATGTGCAGTTGGTGACCGAACTACAGGAGCGGCGGGCTCAGCTTGTCGGAATCGGTACTGTGCGTGATGAATATGTCACTGTCACCGTCAATGCAGATAATGCGGTGATTCAGACGAAGTTTTCCGACGATATCGGCGAGTTGAGTTTCGACGAGATCGCCGAGGCCGTCACGGAGGCGGCGCAGGCTGCGATCGCCGATGTGACACGGAAGGTTCAGCGGTTGGTCGAGCCGGTGACGGCCAATCAGCGAACCATGCCCTCGTTGGAAGAAATGGTCGAGAGTCTCACCGGTGTGCACACCGAGATACCGGATCCGCCGCCCGCAATTATGGTGCCACCGAAATCAGGGGCAGCCGAATCCGACAGCGTGGCAACGATATCCGGTGGAGGTTACGAAGAACAACCCCGCCCTCGGCGGGTGACGGGAACGACGTGGTGAACCGAAAGCCGAGCAGTCTCTTTTAGAATCGCGACACTGCGACCGGTAATCCCTGATCACAGACCCTTTCGTGGACGCCGAGACGGTGTGAAAAATCCGAGTTGCCTCGATCCGAATAACTCGGAACAATGGTGCTACGCAACGCATTCCGGCACTGCTACCGGGCGAGCGCGGGCAACAACTCCCAGGAAGTCGCCCGACCACCCACCTGCGGTGTTCGCGTAATCGTCCACAAATGGATCTGTGGACTCGGGGAGGAATCGCGCAGTCGACGTCGTCGACAACTCTGCCTGCGGCAGAGGGTGCCGTCCTTGGGTGCCACGGACATACAACGAGTGGTGAGAGTGAGACATGGCGGGGGCAGCTGATAACACCAATCCAGCGCAAGGCCTGGCAGGACTGGGAAAGCGGGATCACATCAAGATCGATCCGGATGTGGCGCGAACCGGTGTCGTTCTGTGCCAGAATGCTGTCGCTACAGCGCTTGCGATCAGCACCAAAGCCACCGAAGTGTCCAAACTGACGCCCTTCAGCAACCTGGGCACGGGCGCGGAACTGGCCAGCAAATTCTCCGGCAAAGCGGCCGACTTGAAGGCCATCATGGATCTCCACGTCAAGATCCTCAACGACCTCGCGGATGCCTTCAAGGCAGCGGCAAGGTCCTTCGAAGGAACAGACGCCGCATCCCATCGCGAGTTCTACAAGCTCACGATGCCGACCAAGCCTGGCGATCTCGGCCCCGCCCCGGCACCTCCCGATCTGAAAACACCGTTGCCGAACGGCTGGTTCACGCCATTACTTGGTGAGATAAGCCGGAAGTATCCCGAATACACGGGGGGGCCCAGTTCGGCCACGCCTCTCGCGGTGCCGGTGCGCACTGGTTATAAAAAGGATCCAAATTTCGCGAATTTCAAAGGAGAGACGGAAAACTGGATTGCTGGCAGCGAGAATCCCGCTGGAATATCAATCGAAGAGTACAGGAACCTGCCAGTTTCGATCCGACCGGACTACATCATCTATGTCGCGGAGACCTGGACTCTGATGGCGAAGGCGTTGGGAGAGGGATTCAAGACGTTTCGCGACGGCCTGAATGGCTTCGAGGGCCGCTGGGGCGGGGACGCCAAAACCCGAGCAATAGACGCAACAAGAAAGTACGCCGGGATGACCGAGTCGGTGGCACACGATGTCGGGTGGATCGGCGCGAACTTGCGGGACGCCGCAGATTGGCTGGGAAGAACTCGGTCCGAAGCAATGACCGTGATTTCGCGCGGAACCCCTGACCCCAAGGTGGATCCCCGTACGAGCTTCTACTACATCATCTCGGAAACCTACAACCCAGGACTCGCGGCATCGACCACCAGTGTCCCGAAACTCCAGCCGCCGGACAGCCCGGTAACAGGAATTCCAGGCACTCCTGGTCAGACAGGCACACCCGGCACCGGTGGCCGCGGCAAAAGCGGCCGCCCCTCCGGCCTCAAGACCGGCTCGCAGCTGCGCGATGCCGCGCGCAAGGCCGCACAGCAAGCTGCGCAGAACCTGCTGGGGCAGCAGCCTGCCCAGCTCCCGCCACCGGACGAGATCAGAACTGGCCCTGCGCGACCCGGCGACCCAGGACTACCGACCGGCGGGCCACTGATCGAGCCGGTTCCGCCACGCCCGAAAGACGAGCCGCTGAACAAGCCGATGACGCCAGGTATGCCGCAGGGTCTGGATCAGCTGCTCCAAAATGCCCAGAGAGCAACACCATTGGGAGAGAAGCCGACTGTTCCAGCAAGCGTTCACTCGGCGGCCGCCGATCCCGCCGGTCCGAAGCTCGGCGGACCTGGGCCCGGTCCGGGCGGTGCACCTGGTCCCGGCCTGCCGAACAGCCCACTCGCGGACGCACAATCGCGATTGTTCCCGCGTGCTGGGCTGCCCACCACACCATTCGGCGCCGAGGTGGCCAACGCCGCGCGCACCGGATTGTCCGCGATGCCGGGCACTCCAGGCAGTCCAGGTGCCGCGGGTTCCCCTGGCGCAGGCCATGGCCAAGACAAAGAGCACAAACGGCTGCGCCAGTTGACGTCCAAGGACAACCTCGACGAGGCGATGGGCGCGCCACAACTGGTGTCGGAGCCTGTGGTGGGTGAATGAGCCGAACCTGGAACCTCAGCGACGTCGAGTTCGTCTCGCTCTGGGAAGGGGTAACAGACGAGCCAGTGCCTGCGCCACTGACTTTTTCGAGCAGGACGCGGAACTATGACGACTACCTGCGCGAGATGTTCGCGACACGCGAACGCCTCCGTGCGACTCTCGATCTGGATATGGACGAGGTGCTGCAGACGATCTCGCGGCCTGACATCCGCATCGACGCGTGGGCCAATGATCCTCGGGATCCAGAGAATCCGAAGCGCTGCGTCCGGATTCTCGGCGCGCGCCGCCTGAAGCACGGCTACGTCACCACCCAGCTGCCTGGCGAAACACTGTGGCATAGTGGCGGATTCATCATCACCGAGTGCGCCGAGGTCGACCTCGCCGCCACGGTCGTGCGGCATCTGCCCGAGGCCCCCTCCGGCCGGCGCACGGGCCTACTGCTCCCCGCGCCGGACGACGACAGCATGGACCATCGTTTCGGCCGTTCCGATGTCCTCAGGTCGGTCGCGGACTCACCGGAAAGTGCCGCCGCCGCATTCCTCGACGAGCCGACCGCACTGATCGGAACGATCGACATCATCCAAGGCCAATCACTCTTCGGCCCGCGTGGCATCACGGGTCACACCATCACGTGGCGCGATGTCATCGATGACGGGCGCTATGCGATCACGCCGGGTAATCGCCCGACTGCCAATGGTGTGGACGCCAAGCGGCTCGTGACAATGGTCAATACCGCTGTCGCCGAGGTGGTTCGGGCGATCAAGGACGAACGCGCCTAGCCCCGCTCATCGCTCGCCCACCCGGTTGCGCAATGTGCCGATCCCCGAAAGCTCGACCTCGACGACATCGCCGGGCACCATCGACCCCACTCCGGCGGGACTGCCGGTAAGCAGCACGTCGCCGGGCTCGAGGGTGATCCATCGGGTGACGAACGCGAGCAACTCGCCGATGCCGAACACCATGTCCGCAGTCGAGGCCTGCTGCACGACTTTCCCGCCGAGGCGCGTGGTGATCCGCAGTGCCGCAGGGTCGGCCACCTCGGTCTCGATCCACGGGCCGAGCGGGCAGAAGGTGTCCGCGCTCTTCGCCCTGGCCCATTGCCCGTCGGCGCGCCAGTCGTCCGCGGTGACGTCGTTGGCGCAGGTGTAGCCGAACACGAAGTCGGCGAAGCGGTCGGCGGGCACGGCGCGCGCGGTGCGCCCGATGACGACGGCCAGCTCGCCCTCGTATTCCAACCGTCGTACTCCCGCAGGCCGGACAATCACCGCTTCGGGACCGGTGATCGCGTTGGGCGACTTGAGGAACAGCGACGGGCGTTGCGGCCATGACCTGCCCTTTTCCGCGATCTGGCCGCCGTAATTGCTCCCCGCACAGACGATGGTGCGCGGCGAACACGGCGCGAGCAAGGCGAGCTCCGCCAGCGTGCCGACCACCGCGCCTGCTGCTCCGCGATCCGAAAGCTCATGCACCACTTCTTCGTTCACGATGCCGCGCCCGATTTGCCCGTCGCGGCGATAGCGCACTACTCGCATGACTCGACCGCCGCGCGCACCAATTCGACCGGATGCCACGCGGTTCTGCCTGCGCCGTGAAAGATCTGCTGCCTGCACGACACCCCGGTTGCCGCCACGATCGTGTCTTCCGGTTCCGCGGCGAGCGCCGGGAAGAGCCGGTCGCCGCCGACGGTCATGGACGTCTCGTAATGTTCCGCCTCGAACCCGAACGACCCTGCCATACCACAACATCCGGAGTTGATCTCCGCCACCTCGACGCCGGGAATGCGGCGCAGCAGCGCCATGGTGGCCGCCGTGCCGACCTCGGCCTTCTGATGGCAATGCCCGTGAAAGACGATGCGCCGCCCCGCAAGCCAAGAATCCGCGCGCAGCGTGATCCGCCCGGCGTCGATCGCGTCCACCAGCAGCTCCTCCACCTGTTTGACCCGATCGGCGACCGCGCGCACCGCTTCGGTGTCCGGTACCAGCGCGGCGTGCTCGTCACGCAGCATGAACACGCACGACGGCTCGCACCCGACGATCGGCGAACCCGGCTCGGTGGTCGTCGCGAGCGCGTGAATCAAGCCCGCTGCCTTCTTCTTCGCGTCATCGAGCAGACCTTTCGACATGCTCGACCGACCACAGCACCCGCCGCTCGCCAGCGTGACCCGCCAGCCCGCCAGCTCCAGCAATTCGATGGCCGCCGCACCGAGGTGCGGCTCGGTGTAGGTGGTGAACGAGTCGGCCAGCCAGTTGACGGTGCCGAGCGCCGTTTCGGTCGCGGCCGGTCGATGCCTGCGGAACCAGCGAACCAGGTTGACCCGCTGATACGCGGGCAGGGGCCGGGCCGCCGCAATCCCCATCGTGCGCTCCATGATTCGACGCACGACCGGAATCCGCCCCGGCAGGTTCGACACCGGCGCGGTCGCCGAACCGACCCGGTTGAGTAGTCGGATCGCGCCGAAAATCCTGGACCGCATGGGTATTCCGTGGATCTCATGATGGTGTGCGAGTGTCTCAGCCTTGAGCGAGGACATGTCGACGCTCATCGGGCACTCGCTCTTGCATGCCTTGCACATCAGGCACAGGTCGAGGATCTCGTGCAGCCGTTCGCCGCCGAGCGCCGCGTGCGGGTCGGGCTCGGACAGCGCCTTCACCAGGGCGTTGGCGCGGCCGCGGGTTGCGTGTTCCTCGTTCTTGGTCGCGATGTAGGACGGGCACATCACCCCCGACGTGGATTTGCGGCACAGCCCGATGTTCATGCACCGATCGGCCGCCCCGCGCATCCCGCCGATCACCTCGAAGGTCAGCGCCGTCGTCAGGGGCGGCGCGGGCGGCAAGGCGTCGCGGTCACGCAGATTCTCGGTCATCGACGGCGCGTCGACGATCTTGCCGGGGTTCAGAATATTGTGAGGATCGAAGAGCTGCTTGACCTTTCGCATCGCCTCGTACAGCTCGTCTCCGAAGATCTCCCGGTTGAACTCGCTGCGGGCCAACCCGTCACCGTGCTCGCTGGAGTTGACGCCGCCGTACTCTGCCACGAGATCCTTGACCGCCTCGGCGACCGTGCGCATGGTGG
Organism: Nocardia sp. NPDC049149; assembly: GCF_043197455.1. Classification (NCBI taxonomy): domain Bacteria; kingdom Bacillati; phylum Actinomycetota; class Actinomycetes; order Mycobacteriales; family Nocardiaceae; genus Nocardia; species Nocardia sp. NPDC049149. The sequence goes on along the minus strand of NZ_JBICTD010000006.1, from coordinate 349,813 downwards.
CCACCTCGTCCGGGTTCGTCAGGTCGACGAACGGGCGGATGTGCAGGCAGCCGACCGAGCAGTGCCCGTAGAACCCCGCCTCCAGCCGGTGCTCGTCGAGAATCTCCTTGAACCGCCTGGTGTATTCGGTGAGATGCGCGGGATCGACTGCGGTGTCCTCCACGAACGCGAGCGGCCTGCGCGTGCCCGCCCCCGCCGCCATCAGCAACCCTAGGCTGGACTTGCGGACCTTGAGCAGCGCGGCCTGTTCGGCGGCGGTGACCGCGCGGAGCGTGTGGTAGCCGTGCCCGTTGCGCTGCCACAGACTGTCCAGCCGATCCAGCTCGGCGGCCAAGCCTGCTTCGTCGTCGCCGCTGAACGACACGAAAAGCAGTGCGCCGGGGTCGCCGACGAGAATGTCACCGAGTCCGGCATATTCGATCTTCTGCCTGGACAGGTCCAAGATGGTGCGGTCCATCAGTTCCACCTGGTGTGGCTCGCAGCTGAGCGCGTCGGTGGTGGCCGCGATGGCGCTCATGGTGTCGGCGAAGTGCCCCACCGCGTACACCGTGCGGGCCGGCTTGGGCACCAGGTCGACCAACGCCTGGGTCGCGATCACCAGCGTGCCTTCGGCACCGACCACGAATTTCGCCAGATCGAAGGGGTTTTCGGCGCCGAAGCCGACCAGCCGGTCGAGCCGGTAGCCGCCCGCGCGCCGCCAGAAGACGGGCATCCCCGCGGTGATGGTGTTCGTGTTCGCCTCGACCAGATCCGAAAGCCCTTGGTAGATCCGGCCTTCCAAGGTGTCCATGGTCGCGCGTCGCTTGCGTTCCACGTCGTCGACGGGCGCCAGCCGCGCGAACGAACCGTCCGCGAGCACCACGTCCAACGCGCGCACATGATCGATGGTCATGCCATAGGTCAGCGAACCGCTACCGGCGGAATTGTTTCCGATCATCCCGCCGATCGTGGCCCGATTGCTGGTCGAGGTGTCCGGCCCGAACATCAGCCCGTGTGCGGCCGCCGCCTGGTTGAGCTGATCCTGCACCACCCCGACCTCGACCAGCGCGGTGCGCGCCACCGGATCGATCTCCAGGATCCGGTGCATGTGCCTGGACATGTCGAGGACCAGGCCGGGGCCGACGGTCTGGCCGGCCAGACTGGTGCCTGCGCCGCGCGGCACGATCGGCACGCCCAGCTCGTCGCAGGCGTGCACCGCTGCGGCGACATCCTCGGCGTCGCGGGGAAAGGCAACGCCCACAGGCGTTATCGCGTACATGCTCGCGTCGCGGGAGAACAGGTGCCTGCTGTAGTCGTCGAAGGCGACCTCGCCGCGCATGGTGGCGCGGAGCGCCGCCTCGAGGCGCGCGGCGACTGCCGTCTGATCGGCCGTCGTGGTGGAGACGTTCATGGGTAGTCCTTTTCGATCCGTGGTTCGCAAAGGTGTTGGGGTGGCGGCCGATCCATGGACCGGCCGCCACCACTGCTCAGCCAGAGGGCTACTTCGGCACCACCGCGGGCGCCGTTTGGCCGACGGGTCTATCCACTGGCGCGGTTTGCCCCACGGGGCCAGTAGAATCCGACACCACCGCCGGCTGCCCCATCGGCGAAGTGGGCTGCGCCACCGGAAGCTCCTCCGGCTCAGCCGAATCCGCTGCCGCACCGGATTCCCGCAGCGGCACAGCAGGAGCCACCGCGGTCGCCGCGCGCAGCTGCTTCCGCAACGTCAACACCAGCAGACCCGCCACCGCGAACACCCCACCGAAAAACGCTTGGGTGAGCGCATATCCACCGCCGCTGAGGTCGCTGAGCCAGCCACCGACGTACGGCCCGAAGAAGCTGCCCAGGTTGCCGACGCCGTTGATCAGCCCCAACCCCGCACCGGCCGCGGCAACGGGGACCAGCTTGGTGACCGTCGCCCAGAACGGCCCGTACCAGGCGATCGACGCCGCCGTGCCCAGGATCATCGCCCCGAGCACCAACCACTTCTGATCTGCCGAGATCAGGCTCGCGCCACCGAGAATGATCGCCGCCGAGCCGAGCACCAGCGCCATGTGCGCGACGTGCCCGCCACGCTTGTCCGCCGAACGCCCGACCAGAATGATCGCGGCCCCCGCCGCGAGCTGCGGCAGCATCGCGACGAGCCCGACCTTCATATCGGTGTGGAAGGCCTTCTTGAGCACGCTCGGCAACCACAGGGTGAGGCCGAGCAATCCCATCTGGGTGAGGGTGTAGATGAGCGCGAAGTGCCACACGATACGACTCTTGAACGCCGCCTTGAAGGTTCCGCGATGGACAAGCGGCTCACCCTCTTCGAGCCGCGAACGCTCGATGTAATTCCGTTCATTAGCCGACAACCACCCCGCCTTGGCCGGCGTGTCCCGAATCACCGCGAGCCACGCGATGAGCCCGACGATCAGCGGCGCGCCACCCTGAATGATGAACATCCACCGCCAGTCGAAATACGTCAGGATGACGCCGGAGAACGGCGCGGCGACGATGGCCGCGATCGGCGTGTACAGCTTGAAAATCGCGTACGCCCTGCCGCGTTCGGCGAACGGGAACCAGGCCCGGATGGTCGCCATCAACGCGGGCTGCACGCCGCCCTCGGCAACGCCGAGCAGGAACCTGGCGAGCAGGAGTTGACCGACGGTATCGGTGAAGCCCGCTGCCATCGCCGCCGCGCTCCACAGCACCATCAGGATCGCGATCCACTTTCTGGCACTCCACCTTTCCGCCATGTAGCCACCGGGGATCTGCAGCAGCAGATAACCCCAGAAGAAGATGCCGCTCGCCAGGCCCTGCTGCGCCTTGCTGAGCCCCATGTCGCTTTCCAGGTGCGGCAGCGCGAAACTGATGTTGGTGCGGTCGATATAACAGATGACGTAGATGAAGACGACGACCGGCAAGATATAGGTCCACCGCTTCATTTCGGACAGACGCTGGACTCGGGAAGTGCGTTCGGACAACGACCTACCTCCTCGTAGGTGACCGGCGCGAAAACGCACCGGCGAAGGGGAATCCCCGCTCGGGACAGAGCGTTTGGGGAGAATCACTCGGGGCGGAGCATCGAGGAGTCGAGATCAGGAGGCCGGTGTCGTGCGGCCGAACTCGAGGTCCACGCCGTGAGCCGACGGCGTGCCCTGCAGTGAGCGAAAATGATGGTGCGAGGCCCAGCCGACGCGCCTTCCTCAGAAGACGCTGCGCCGGGCGGTATTTCATGCGGTGCGCAGTACCTCTAGGGCGGCCTGCGTGCCCGCGGGGTCGACGGTGACCCCGGCCAGCTCCAATCCCATCTGCACGCCTGCGAGGGTCCCCGCCAGCGTGAGATCGTTGAGATCGCCGAGGTGGCCGATCCGGAATACCCGCCCGGCGAGCCTGCCGAGGCCGGTGCCGAGCGACATGTCGAAGCGGTCCAGGATGATTCGCCGCACCTTGTCCGCGTCGTGTTCCGCGCCGAGCAGCACGGCGGTCAGCGCACCGGAGTATTCGCGCTCGTTGACGCAGAGCACCTCGAGTCCCCAGCCGCGCACCGCTGCCCTGGCGGCCTCGGCATGCCTGGTGTGCCTGGCGAATACGTTGCGCAGCCCCTCTTCCTCGAGCATGAGCAGGGCCTCGCGCAGGCCGTAGAGCAGGTTGGTCGCGGGGGTGTACGGGTAGTAACCGTCCGCGTTGGCCTCGAGGATGGGCGTCCAATCCCAGTAGGACTTGGGCAATTTCGCCTGCGGTGCGGCCGCGAGCGCCTTGTCGCTCAGCGCGTTGAAGCCGAGGCCGGGCGGCAGCATCAGTCCCTTCTGTGAGCAGCCGATCGTCACATCGACGCCCCAGTCGTCGTGCCGGTAGTCGATCGACCCCAGCGACGAGATGGTGTCGACCAGCAGCAACGCGGGATGATCCGCGTCGTCGATCGCCGCCCTGATCTCCGGTATCCGGCTGGTGACACCGGTCGAGGTCTCGTTGTGCACCACCATGACCGCCGCGATGCCGTGCGCCTTGTCGGCGGCCAGCCGCTCCGCGACGACCGCAGGGTCGACGCCGCGACGCCAATCACCGGGCACGAAATCGACGATCAGTCCGAGCTTTTCGGCCATCGCACGCCACAGGCTTGCGAAATGACCGGTCTCGAAGGCCAATACCCGATCGCCGGGCGAGAGGGTGTTGACCAGCGCCGCCTCCCAGGCGCCGGTGCCGGACGAGGGGTAGACGATCACCGGGCCGCCGGTGCCGAACACCGGTTTCAGGCGGGTGAGCACGTCGAGGGTGAGCTCGGCGAAGTCGGGTCCGCGATGGTCGATGGTGGGTTGCGCGATGGCGTGCAGCACCCGATCGGGGACGTTGGTCGGGCCGGGGATCTGCAGAAAATGCCGTCCACTGCGTGCGGTCATCAGATCAATTTCCGTTCTGTGCCGTGATATGGCACACTGTGCCGTGAGAAGGTGCAGCAAGGGTAGGGATGTGCGATGAAGGAGTCAAGACCTTGCGAAATGTCCTGAACACCCTGCGCGTGCTCGAAGAGGTCGCGGTGCGGCAGCCGATCGGCGTCGGCGAGTTGTCCCGGGTGCTCGACATGCCCAAGAGCTCGGTGCAGCGGGTGCTGGTCACGCTCGACACCGCAGGCTGGATCCGTCCCGCCGCAGGTGAGGTGACGAAATGGGTGCTCACCACGAAGGCGCTCGCGGTGGGCAGCAGCGCGGGCGGCGACCTCGGCCTGCGCGGCACGGCTCTGCCGATCATGGAGGACCTGCGACGGCACACCGGGGAGACCATCCACTTGACGATCCCCGAGGACGGCAAGATGGTGCTCATCGAGCGCTTGGAGACCGACAAGCCGGTGCGCACCAATATGGCGCTCGGACACTCCCTTCCGATGCACGCGTCGGCCAACGGCAAGACGGTGCTGGCCAACAGCAGCCCGGAGGTGCTGAAACTCCTACTGGCCGAGGAGCTTCCGCGCTACACCGACCGGACCATCACCGACCCGGACGACCTGCGCGCCGAACTGGCCACGATCCGCGCCCGCGGCTTCGCCGTCAACAACGGCGAATGGCGCTCCGACGTCGGAGCGGTGGCCGCGGTCGTGCTCGGCGGGCACGAGAAGCCGATCGCGAGCCTCAGCGTGAACATCCCGATCAACCGGCTCACCGCGGAGTCCGAGCCCGTCTTCGGCGCGGCGGTGAGCGAGGCCGCGCGGACGCTGGCCGAGCGGCTCGGTTGATCGGTAGCTAGTGCCGGACAGCGGTGTTCAGCCGATCACCCCGGCCTCGGCAGGGAGATGCTGCTCGGCGATGTGCGCACCGAGCCGGGTCAACAGCGCCTCGGCATCGGTGAAGCAGCGCTGCACGTCGGGCTCGATCGAGAGCAGCGCATAAGCGGCCTCGATACCGGCGGATCGAAGTCGGTGGGCAGGCAACGTGTTCCGGCCGCATACCGCGACCACCGGGATACCGCTGGCCGCCGCGGCGACGCCCGCGGGCGCCTTACCGTGCAACGTCTGCTCGTCGAGGGTGCCTTCGCCGGTCACGATCAGATCCGTATCGGCAAGGTGCGCACCGAAATCCGCCAGGTCCAGCACCAGATCGATGCCGGGAGCCGTAACCGCGTTCAGCACCGCGACGGCCGCGAAGCCCACTCCCCCGGCCGCGCCCGCGCCCGGCACGTCGCGGCAATCAGCGCCGACGGTGGTGGCGACCAGGTCGGCCCACCGGGTGAGCGCGGCATCGAGCGTGGCCACCTGAGTGTCGTCTGCACCCTTCTGCGGGCCGTAAACCGTTGCGGCACCACGCGTGCCGGTCAGCGGGTTGTCCACGTCGGCGGCGACGGTCACGTGGATACCCGCCATCCGCTCGCGCAACAGCGTGAGATCGACGGTGGCCACCGCCGCCACACCGGCGCCGCCGTGACCGATCTCGACACCGTCGGCGTCTCGTAGTCGAGCGCCGAGTGCCTGCAACAACCCGGCACCGCCATCGGTGCTCGCGCTGCCGCCGAGGCCGAGCACGACCCGCGTGCAGCCCGCACCGATCGCTGCGGTGATCACCTCGCCCACACCGCGACTGGTGGCCGTCATCGGTGCGAGCTGTCCGCCGGGCAGCCGCGCGAGGCCGCAGACGTCCGCCAGTTCCACCACGGCAGTGTCGCCGCGCCGCGCGTACCTGGTGGCGACCCGCTCGCCGGTCGGACCGGTGGCGATCACCAGCATCGCCGCGAATCCGGCGGCCAGCGCGGCGGCCACCGTCCCGTCACCACCGTCGGCAATCGGCACGACCGAGACCGACGTACGTGGTCGAGCCTGCCGAATGCCTTCCGCGACCGCGGCGCCCACCTGCGCCGCGGTCAGCGAACCCTTGAACTTGTCGACGGCGATCAGCACCCGAGCCATCGCGCGCGTCAATCCAGCAGCGCGATCGCGGTCGGCGCGTCCGCGGCGGTCTCCGCGAGCGGTTCGAACTCGATGATGTTGTCGATCTCGATGCCCATGGACACGTTGGTGACCCGCTCCAGAATGACCTCGACGACCACGGGCACCCGGTGTTCGACGAGGAGCTTCTTCGCATCGTCGAACGCCTGGGCCAGGTCACCCGGTTCGAAGACGCGAATCGCTTTGCAGCCGAGCCCCTCTGCGACCTTCAGGTGGTCGACACCGTAGCCGCCGACCTCGGGGCTGTTGATGTTGTCGAAGTCGAGCTGCACATAATAGTCCATGCCGAACTGCCGCTGCGCCTGCCGGATCAGGCCCAGGTAGGAGTTGTTGACCACGACATGGATGTACGGGATGTTGAACTGCGCGCCGACCGCCAATTCCTCGATCAGGAACTGGAAATCGTAGTCACCCGAGAGCGCGACAACCGTCGCGTCGGGGTCCGCGGTCGCGACGCCGAGCGCGGCGGGCAGGGTCCAGCCGAGTGGGCCTGCTTGGCCCGCGTTGATCCAGTGGCGTGGCTTGTAGACGTGCAGCAGCTGGGCCGCTTGGATCTGGGACAGCCCGATCGTGCTGACATAGCGGATGTCGGGTCCGAACGCCCGGTTCATCTCCTCGTAGACGCGCTGCGGTTTGATCGGCACGTCGTCGAAGTGAGTTTTGCGCTGTCCCTGCTGCTTTCGCGCCCGCACCTGCGCCGCCCACCCGCTGCGGTCGGCCAGTTCGCCTGCGGCCGCCTTCGCCCCAGCGACCTCGAGGAATGCGCGCAACGCCGCCCCCGCGTCGGAGGTGATGCCGAAGTCCGGCGCGAACACCCGGCCGATCTGCGTCGGCTCGATGTCCACATGCACGAAAGTGCGGTCCTTGGTGTAGGTCTCGACGCCCCCGGTGTGCCGATTCGCCCACCGGTTACCGATGCCGAGCACGAAGTCCGAATCCAGCAGCGTCGCATTGCCGTACCGGTGCGAGGTCTGCAAACCCACCATCCCCGCATGCAACCGGTGGTCATCGGGAATGGTGCCCCACCCCATCAACGTCGGCACCACCGGAACACCGGTCAGCTCAGCGAACTCGACGAGCAGTCGCGCGGCATCGGCATTGACGATGCCGCCACCCGCAACGATCAGCGGGCGCTCGGCAGCATTCAACATCGCAATAGCCTTCTCGGCCTGCGCACGGGTCGCGGCCGGGCGATGCACAACTAGCGGTTCGTAAGTCTCGATATCGAACTCGATCTCGGCCAACTGCACATCGATCGGCAGATCGATCAGCACCGGACCGGGCCTGCCCTCGCGCATCAGCCGGAACGCCTTCTGAAATGTCCCAGGCACCTGCGCGGGCTCGAGCACGGTCACTGCCCATTTCGCCACGGGCGCGGCGATCGAGGAGATGTCGACGGCCTGGAAGTCTTCCTTGTGCAGCTTCGCGACCGGGGCCTGCCCGGTGATGCAGAGAATCGGAATCGAATCCGCACTGGCCGAATACAACCCGGTGATCATGTCCGTCCCTGCAGGTCCGGAGGTGCCGATGCACACACCGATATTGCCCGCCGCGGCCCGCGTGAACCCCTCGGCCATATGCGAAGCGGCCTCCACATGACGGGCCAGCACATGCCGAATTCCGCCGTGTGCCCGCATCGCGCTGTAGAACGGGTTGATGGCGGCGCCAGGCAACCCGAAAGCCTGGGTAGCGCCTTCTTTTTCGAGTATCAAGACCGCGGCATCCACGGTACGCATGCGCGTCATCGTCAATCCTCCTCGTCCGCACGCCCGCTCAGCCGCAGCACACCGCGCAGCAGTGCACTGTGGTCGAGCCCGCCGTCACCGTTCGCCTTCGCGGCGGCCATCAGCTGGGCGACCAGTGCGCCGAGCGGCACCACCACCCCGGCCTCGCGGGCCGCTGCCGTCACGATGCCCATGTCCTTGTGGTGCAGGTCGATCCGGAAACCCGGCGCGAACGCACGGGACACCATCTTGTCCTGCTTCTGCTCGAGCACCGCCGATCCGGCCAGCCCACCACCGAGCACCCGCAGCGCCGCGGCCGTGTCGACCCCGTACGCCTCGAGGAACACCACCGCCTCCGCGAGTGCCTGGATGTTCGCGGCGACGATCAGCTGGTTGGCCGCCTTGACGGTCTGCCCGGAGCCGCTGGGGCCCACGTGCACAACGGTTTTCCCGACGACATCGAGAATCGGCCTGGCCGCGGCGAAGTCCGCGGCGGCACCACCGACCATGATGGACAGTGCCGCCTGCACCGCCCCCGCTTCACCGCCGGAGACGGGCGCGTCGAGCAGTCGGAAGCCCTGGTCCGCAGCCTGTTTCGCGAGTTCGACGGCAACATCCGGCCGGATGCTGGAGAAGTCGATGACGAGGGCGCCGGGCGCGGCGCTGTCGAACACGCCCTTCGCGCCCGTGAGCACCTCCTCGACATCGGGTGAGTCGGGCACCATCACGCAGATCACCTCGGCGCCACCGACCGCCTCGGCGATCGAGCCTGCCGCACGCCCGCCCGCCGCGACGAGCGGGGCGGTCTTGCTGCCGGTGCGGTTGTATCCGGTGACGCGATGGCCCGCGTTGGCCAGGTGGACGGCCATCGGGCTGCCCATGATGCCGAGTCCGATGAAAGCTATGTCAGTCATGTCTTCCTTGAATATCTGTGCGTAGCAGTCGGTTAGGTGGTCGAGGCGCGGCGCTCGCGCGGCAGCCAGTCGAAGCTGTCCGCGCTCGCGCCACTCGGCTTGTATTCCAAGCCGACCCAGCCGCGATAGCCGCGCATCTCGAGTTCGGTCAGCTGCCGCGACAACGGCAGCTCGCCACTGCCCGGTTCATGCCTGCCCGGGTTGTCGGCGATCTGTACGTGCGCGATCCGTTCGGTGTGCTCGGCGATGACCTTGTCGACGTCGTCACCGTTGACCGCCAGGTGATACAGGTCCGCCAGCAGCCCGATATTCGTTGCGCCCGTGGCGTTCTGCACCCGCTCGACCACCGCGAGCGCCTCGGCAGCGGTGCGCAACGGGTACCGGTCCGCGCCGCTCACCGGCTCGACGAGCACGGTGCCGCCGAGGCGGGATGCGGCTTTCGCGGCGCGACCGAGGTTGTCGATCGCCACCTCGTCCTGCGCTGCCGCGGCCACTCCGTCGAGCCGATTGCCGTAGAGCGCGTTGAACATTCGGCAACCGAGCCGCTCGCCGATCCCGAGGGTGACGTCGATGTTGTCGCGGAACTCCGCCGACCGAGCCGGCCACGACACCAGGCCGCGATCACCGCCAGGCATGTCCCCCGCGGCGAAGTTCAAGCCGACCAACGACACTCCGGCGTTCTCGACCGCGGCCACGAAGGCGTCCACCCCCTTGTCACCGGGCACCGCGCTGTCGAACGGCCACCAGAACTCGACGGCGTCGAAGCCCGCCGTCCGCGCCGCCGCCGGGCGTTCGAGCAGCGGCACCTCGGTGAACAGCAGCGAGCAGTTGACCTCGTAGCGCAGCGAATGGCTCATAGGATCCTCCAGGAATTCCACAATACGGAAACTAGATTTCGTTATATGGAACAGGATAGGAGCCCCGCCGTGACCGGGTCAAGGACGCACAGGTGTCCGACTCCGCCGAATCGACCGGTAAACTTCCACCATCCGGAAACAGGGAGAAGGCGAGCCAGTGCCCGCAGCGAACGAAACCAAGGGCCGCGCAGGCGGCGTCCAGTCCATCGAACGCGCATTCGGCCTGCTCGAGACGATGGCGGACGAGGGAGGCACGATGGGCCTCTCGCAACTCGCCACCGCCTCCGGCCTGCCGCTGCCCACCATCCACCGGCTGGTTCGCACGCTCGTCGACCTCGGCTACCTCCGCCAGGAACCGTCGCGCCAGTACGTGCTCGGCCCGAAGCTGATCAAGCTCGGGGAAAGCTCCGCGCACCTGCTCGGCGTCCGGGCCCGCCCACACCTGACGCGCCTGGTCGACGAGCTCGGCGAATCCGCCAACATGGCCATGCTCGACGGCGACCAGATCGTCTATGTCGCCCAGGTCCCGTCCCGCCACTCCATGCGCATGTTCACCGAGGTCGGCCGCCGCGTCCTGCCGCACTGCACCGCGGTCGGCAAGGCACTGCTCGCCGACCTGCCGCCCGAGCGCACCCGAGACCTGTTGCAGCGCACCGGCATGCCGCGCTACACCGAACACACCATCACCGCCCCTGACGAATTCGCCAGGCAACTCGAAGCGGCCGCCCGCGACGGTTACGCCATCGACGACGGCGAACAAGAACTCGGCGTCCGCTGCATCGCCGTCGCGGTCCCCGAAGCCCCAGCCCCCCTTGCCATCTCCATCTCGGGCCCGGCAGGCCGGATGACCGACGAGCTGATCAACCGCGCCGCACCACTGCTCACCGAGGTGAGCCTCGCGCTCGCCGCCGACCTCCGCTGACCAGGGACAACTCAGCGGCTCACCGCGCCGACCCCTCCGACTCTGCTGGCCAGATCCGGCCATGCGGCGGCCGATCCGAATCGGCACCACCAGCATCGACCACTGCCTTACTTTGTCCTTCAAGAGAACAAACTTGGATCGATTTCACCGAAAGCGCAGACAGTGGGCGACAAAGTGCGGTTGAATCTGCTCAGTAGTGAGAAAGAAGCAACTGATGCGGATTGCGGCCCGGCCCGAGAACGCCCACCAGGCAAGGCTTTTGCGGCTGCTGCGCGACCGGGGACCGCAATCGCGGTCGGAGCTGGCGCATCCCATGGAGTTGTCCAGATCCAAGCTCGCGGTGGAACTCGATCGGCTTGCCGCACTCGGGCTCGTCGAAGCGGGCGGGCTTGCGGCATCCAGTGGCGGCCGTCGCTCGGCGATCGCCACCCTCGCGTCGGGTCTGCGCTTCGCCGCCATCGATATCGGGGCCACCTCGATCGATGTCGCGGTGACCGACGGCGAATTGCGGGTGCTCGGACAGCTTTCGGAGCCGTGCGATATCCGGCAGGGGCCGGCGGCCGTGCTGGAACGGGCGCTGGATCTGCTCGGCAAACTCCGTACGGACGAACGGATGGCAGGCCGGTTGCACGGCGCGGGCGTCGGCGTGCCTGGGCCGGTCAGCTTCCGCGAGGGGATGCCGGTCGCACCGCCGATAATGCCTGGCTGGCACCGGTTTCCGGTGCGCGAGGTGATCGCGCAGGAACTCGGCTGCCCGGTGCTGGTCGACAACGATGTGAACATCCTCGCGCTCGGCGAAATGCAGGCAGGCTCGGCGCATTCGGTGGCGGACTTCCTGCTTGTCAAGGCGGGCACCGGAATCGGGTGCGGCATCGTCGTCGACGGCGGCATCTACCGCGGCGCCTCCGGTAGCGCAGGCGATATCGGTCATCTCCGGATCACCGACGACGGACCGGTCTGCGCCTGCGGCAACAGCGGCTGCCTGGAGGCCTACGCGGGCGGCGCGGCGCTGGCCAGGGAGGCCGCGGCGCGGGCAGGGCGATCGCCGTTCCTCGCCAACCGCCTCGCCACCGCGGGCGCACTGACGGCGACGGACCTCGCCGATGCCGCCGCGGCCGGAGATCCGGTGGCAGTGGCCATGATTCGCGAGGCGGGCACGCACCTGGGTACAGCGCTGGCCGGGTTGGTCAGCTTCTTCAACCCCGGCCTCGTCGTGATCGCGGGCGGGCTCACCGGATTCGGGCACCCGCTGCTCGCCGAGATCCGCAGCGTGGTCTATCGCCGCTCGCTGCCGCTGGCCACCGGCAACCTACCGATCGTGCTCTCCGAACTCGGCGAGCTCGGCGGGGTGATCGGCGCCGCACGACTCATCAGCGACCACATCTTCAGCGTCGCCTGACGACCCGGGGCAAGGAGCCGCCCATGAACACCGTGCTGACCATGCGAGGCATCGTCAAGGACTTCCCCGGTGTGCGCGCCCTCGACCACGTCGACCTCGAGGTCCGCGCGGGCGAGGTGCACTGCCTGCTCGGCCAGAACGGGGCAGGCAAGTCGACGTTGATCAAAATCCTTGCCGGAGCGGATTATCCGGATGCGGGCGAGTTGAGCTGGCAGGGCAAGCCCGTGCGCCTGTCCGGTCCCGCCGCGGCGACCAGGCTCGGCATCGCCACGATCTACCAGGAATTGGATCTGTGCGACGGGCTCGACATCGCGGAAAACATCTTCCTCGGCCACGAACACGCCCGCGCCGGATTCACTCGTCGGGTATCGACCGCCCGCGCCGCCACCGCGCTGCTCGAGCGCCTCGGCCACGGGGAATTACGCCCCGAAACGCTCGTCGGCACGCTGCCCGCGGCCGCCAAGCAGGTGGTCAGCATGGCGCGAGCGCTGTCCTACAACGCACGCCTCATCGTGATGGACGAGCCGTCGGCCGCGCTCGGCAACGACGAGGTGGCCAACCTGTTCCGCATCATCGACCAGCTGCGCGCGGATGGTGTTGCGGTCGTGTACATCTCGCATCGCCTCGACGAGATCCGCGCCATCGGCGACCGGATCACCGTTTTGAAGGACGGCCGCACCGTCGCCGCCGGGCTGCCTGCACGGACCACCGGAACCGCACAGATCGTCGCGCTGATGACCGGCAACGGCGCGGTGGCTGCGCTCGCGCACCAAGCACCCGCGCACAGCGACACCGAGGTGCTGCGGGTAGCCGAACTCGGTCTGGCAGGCCGATTCCACAACCTCTCGTTCACCGTCCATGCCGGGGAGATCGTCGGCCTCGCCGGGCTGGTCGGCGCGGGCCGGTCGGAGGTCTTGGAAACGATCTACGGCGCTCGGCGTCCGTCGGCGGGGCAGATCCTGGTCGACGGCCGCCGAATCCGGCCGGGCAGCACCACCGCCGCGGTAGCTGCCGGGCTCGGCATGGCGCCCGAGGAGCGCAAATCGCAAGGGCTGTTTCTGCTGGAATCGGTGGGCCGCAACGTTTCTGCCGCATCGTTGCCGCGCTACTCGCGGTTCGGCTGGTTCGATCGCCGCAGGCAGCGTGCCGACACCGGCGACTTGCTCGCCCGGGTCGGCGTCCGCCCGGCCGACCCCGACTATCCGGTGCGCGGGCTGTCCGGCGGCAATCAGCAGAAGGTGGTGCTGGCCCGCTGGCTGCTCGACGACTGCCGGGTGCTCCTACTCGACGAACCGACCCGCGGCGTCGACGTCGGCGCGCGTGCCGACGTGTACGCGCAGGTCCGCAGGCTCGCCGAGCGCGGAGTCGCGGTGCTGATGGTGTCCAGTGACCTGCCGGAACTACTCGGCCTGGCCGACCGGGTGCTCGTGCTGCGCGACGGCGAGATCATCCACACCGCGCCCGCGGCCGACCTCACCGAGCAGGACATCGTCGCGATGATCATGGAAGGAAGTGCGCTGTGAGTGAGCGAACCGAAGGCGGTTTACCCACGACTGAGCCGAACGGCAGCGAGGTGTAGTCGTGAGTGAGCGTCACACCGTGCACGCGGAGGCGAAACCGCTTGCGGCCGAAGGTGATCCACCCGGCCGGACGGCGCGAGCCCGACGCAGGTCGGTCGGCGAGCTCCGCAAACACCTCACCCTGATCGTCGCGCTGCTCGCGCTGCTGCTCGTCGGCGCCCTCACGAAGGGCGAGGACTTTCTCAGCGCCAGCAACATGATCACCATCCTGACCCTGGCCTCGGTGATCGGCGTGGTCACCGTCGGCATGACGTTCGTGATCATCGGCGGCGGCATCGACCTGTCCGTCGGCGCGATCATCGCGCTGGCCTCGGTCTGGTGCACCACCACCGCCACCCAGTCCTACGGCGTCGGCGGCATGGTGCTCAGTGCGTTGCTCGTCGGCCTGTGCTGCGGCCTGGTGAACGGGGCGCTCATCGCCTACGGCCGGTTGGTGCCGTTCATCGTCACGCTCGCCATGATGGTGGCCGCGCGCGGGCTGGCCGAACAGATCTCCGGGCGGCAATCCCAGCTCGTCACCACCGATCTGCTCGCGCTCGCGCAAGAGCGGGTGCTCGGCATCCCACTGCTGGTCTACCTGTTCCTCGTGGTCGTGGCGATCGGCTGGATCGTGTTGGAACGCACCACCTTCGGACGCCGCAGCGCGGCGGTCGGCGGCAATCCGGAGGCGGCGCGGCTGGCGGGCATCGACGTCCGGCGGCACACTCTGCTGCTGTACGCGGTGTCCGGGTTGTGCTGCGGTATCGCCGCCATCATGCTCACCGCCCAAACCACCACCGGCACCAGCACCAACGGCCAGCTCTACGAACTGGACGCGATCGCAGCGGTGGTCATCGGCGGGACGCTGCTCAGCGGCGGCTTCGGCACCATCACCGGCTCGATCCTCGGTGTGCTCGTCTTCACCGTGATCGAGGACCTGTTCATCCTCAACAACCTCGAACAACCCATCCAAGCAATCGGCAAGGGCGCCATCATCGTCGCGGTCCTGCTGTTCCAGCGGTTCGGCCGCGCCCGCGCGGTGCCGACCCTCACCTGATCCCCAGTGCCTATCCACCTCGCACTCCTCTAGGAACACCATGAGCACCACAACCTCCCTCCCCCGCCGCGGCATCCTGCTGACCGGTCTCGCCGCGGGCGCAGGCGTCCTCGCGGCCGCCTGCACGTCCAACGACACCAGCTCGGGCACCCAGGTGGCCGGCAGCACCGGCGACAACGCCGCGGCCGGACAGCAAGTGCGCGTGGGGTTTTCCGCGCCAGCCGCAGACCACGGCTGGACCGCGGCGATCACCCGCAATGCGCGGGCCCAGGCGGAGAAATTCACCGACGTGACGCTCAACGTCACCGAGGGCACCAACGATGTGGCCCGCCAGATCGAGCAGGTGCAGACGATGATCAACCAGAAGGCCGACGTGCTGGTGATCCTGCCGTTCGACGGCAACGCGCTCACCGAGATCGCGAAAAATGCCATGGCCGCGGGCATTCCGGTGATCAACCTCGATCGGGTCTTCGCCTCGGCGCTGGCGTACCGCACCTGGGTCGGCGGCGACAACTACGGAATGGGCGTCAACGCGGGCAATTTCATCGTCCGCAAGATGAAGGACGCAGGCGTCGCCGACCCGGTGATCGTCGAGGTGGCCGGGATCGACAACCTCCAGCTCACTCAGGAGCGCAGCAAAGGCTTCCACGACGCCCTCACCGCCGCCGGAATGCGTGTCACCGCACGGCAATCCACCGACTTCACCGCCGCGGGCGGTCAGCAGGTCGCCAGCCAGATGCTGCAGGCGACCCGCAAGATCGACGCGATGTGGAACCACGACGACGATCAGGGCATCGGCGTACTCGCTGCGATCAAGCAGGCCAACCGAGCCGGCGAGTTCGTGATGGTCGGCGGTGGCGGCTCGGCACAGGCCATGAAGGAGATCCAGTCCGGCAGTTCGCCACTGCAGGCGACCGTGCTCTACAGCCCCGCCATGGCCTCCTCCGCGGTCGCACTCGCCCGGCTGCTCGGACAGCGCAGAGCACTCGGCGATCTCGCCGAACACGATGTGCCCGCGAAGATCACGACGTTCTCCGCGGTCGTCACCAAGGACAACGCCGCGCAGTACCTGGCGAACGGCTACTGACCGATCGGAGCACGATGACCTCGACAGACCGCCGCACCCTCGGCATCGCGCTGGTCGGCCACGCCTTCATGGGTCGTGCGCACTCGCATGCCTGGCGCAGTGTCGACGCGTTCTTCGACCTGCCGTGGCGCCCGGTGCCGGTCGCGCTCGCGGGCCGCGACGCGGACAAGGCCGCCACCGCCGCCGGACGGCTCGGCTGGGCGAGCAGCGTGGACGATTGGCGAAAGTTGCTCGAGCGCGACGATGTCGATCTCATCGATATCTGCACCCCCGGCGACAGCCACGCCGAAATCGCCATCGCCGCACTGGATGCGGGCAAACATGTGCTGTGCGAGAAGCCGATGGCCAACACCGTCGCGGAGGCCGAGGCGATGGCCGCCGCAGCCGAGCAGGCCGCTGTGCGTGGAGTGCGCTCGATGGTGGGCTTCAGCTACCGGCGGGTGCCTGCACTCGCGCTGGCGCGAAACCTGGTCGCGCAGGGGCGAATCGGCACCATCCGGCATGTGCGCGCGGTGTATCTCCAGGATTGGCTCGCCGATCCCGATGCACCGCTCAGCTGGCGGCTCGATCGGCGCCGGGCAGGCTCGGGGGCACTCGGCGATATCGGCGCGCACATCATCGACGCCACCCAGTTCGTCACCGGCGAGGCAGTGACCGGAGTGTCGGCACTGCTGGACACCTTCGTCACCGAACGTCCACTGCCGGACGGACCAGGCCACGGCGCGGTCACTGTCGACGACGCCGCGCTGTTCCTCGGGCGGCTCTCCGGGGGCGGCCTCGCCTCCTTCGAGGCGAGCAGGGTGGCCGCCGGGCGCAAGAACGCACTTCGCCTCGAGCTCAACGGAACTCACGGCAGCCTCGCCTTCGACCTGGAGGCGATGAACGAGCTGTGGTTCCACGATCACACCGAAGAATCGCAGACCGCGGGCTTCCGCCGCATCCTGGTGACCGAGCCACAGCACCCCTACACCGGCGCCTGGTGGCCCGCCGGGCACGGGCTCGGCTACGACCACACCTTCACCAACGAGGTCGCCGATCTGGTCATCGCGATCGCGGCGGGCAAAGACCCGAGCCCGAGTTTCGCCGACGGGCTCGCGGTGCAGCGGGTGCTCGACGCCGTCGAGGTGAGCGCGGCCGACGCAGGCCGCTGGACCGCTATCGCAGGAGCACAACCATGAGACCGATCACGCTGTTCACCGGCCAGTGGGCCGACCTGCCCTTCGACGAGGTGTGCCGCCTAGCCGCGGACTGGGGCTACGACGGACTCGAAATCGCCTGCTCTGGCGACCATTTCGAGGTGGACAAGGCACTCGCCAATCCAGGCTACTCGGCGCTCAAGCGGAAAACCCTGGAGCGCTACGGCCTCCAGGTCTTCGCACTGTCCAACCACCTCGTCGGCCAGGCCGTCTGCGATCACCCGATCGACGAGCGTCATCGAGCTATTGTGCCGCAACGTATTTGGGGCGACGGCGAGCCGGAGGGGGTACGGCGACGCGCCGCGGCCGAGATGGCCGACACCGCACGGGCCGCCGCACAACTCGGCGTGCAGACCGTCGTCGGCTTCACCGGATCCAGCATCTGGCACACCGTCGCGATGTTCCCGCCCGTGCCGCCCGCGACCATCGAACGCGGCTATCAGGACTTCGCGGACCGCTGGAATCCGATCCTGGACGTCTTCGACGCCGAAGGGGTCCGCTTCGCGCACGAGGTCCATCCCAGCGAAATCGCCTACGACTATTGGACCACCGTGCGGGCCCTGGCCGCCGTCGACCACCGCTTCGCCTTCGGATTGAACTGGGACCCTTCCCATTTCCTCTGGCAAGACCTCGATCCGGTCGCCTTCATCCTCGACTTCGCCGACCGGATCTACCACGTGGACTGCAAGGACACCCGCATCCGCCGCAACGACGGCCGCCGTGGCCGCCTCTCCTCACATCTGCCATGGGGCGATCCGCGGCGCGGCTGGGACTTCGTCTCCACCGGTCGCGGCGACGTGCCGTGGGAAGACTGTTTCCGCGCCCTCAACACGATCAACTACACCGGCCCGATCTCGATCGAATGGGAGGACGCGGGCATGGACCGCCTCGCAGGCGCCCCGGAAGCCCTCGCGTTCGTCCGCGCCCGCAACGCCCTCACCCCACCCGCCACCGCGTTCGACGCCGCGTTCAACACCGATCACTGACCACAGTCGTCCGGTGTGCCGCGGCAACACCACAGCAGACCCGATCACTGACCGCGCCGGTTCCCGGCTGACACAGTCCTGCCGGGAGTGTGAGGCGCACCGCTCTCAGGAAGTGTCGGGCAGTCTCAGGAATAAATGGCACACTACTAAGCCGTAACAACCGGACACGGGAGGAACGTGGTAGTGCCGAGCAACGAACAGCGGCGAGCAGCGGCGAAACGCAAGTTGGAGCGCCAGCTCGCCAACCGGGCCGAGCGCGCACGCAGGCGCAAGCAACTCACGATCGCCGGGTCAGTGCTCGGGGTCATTGTCGTGGTCGCGGCGGTGACCGGCGTGTACTTCCTCACACGCGGCGACGACAAGGCCGAGGCCAAGGACGCGACCCAGTCGAGCAGCACCCCCTCCGTCGCGGCGGCGCCCGCGGCGAAGGCCAAGCCCGCACAGGTCAACTGCGTCTACAAGGACAGCGAGAAGCCCGCCGACAAGCCGGTCACCAAGCCGACGAAGGCCGAAGGCATCCCGACCACGGGCGCCGACGCGAAGGTCAGCGTCAGCATGGAGACCAGTCAGGGCCCGATCGGCCTGACCCTCAACAACGCCGAATCACCCTGCACGGTGAACAGTTTCGTCAGCCTGGCGGCGCAGAAGTTCTTCGACGGCACCAGCTGCCACCGGATGACCGCCAGCGAGGGCCTGAAGGTGCTGCAGTGCGGTGACCCGACCGGCACCGGCATGGGTGGCCCCGGGTACGCGTTCGACAACGAGTACCCGACCGATCAGATCGACCCGAACGATCCGAAGTCCGCGCAGACCGCCATCGCCTACAAGCGTGGCGTGCTCGCCATGGCCAACGCGGGTCCGGGCACCAACGGCAGCCAGTTCTTCATCGTCTACGGCGATTCGCAGCTGCCGCCGAACTACACCATCTTCGGCAACGTCGACGAGAACTCGCTCGGCACCCTGGACAAGATCGCCAAGGGTGGCCAGGACGACTCGAACGGCCCCGGCGACGGCAAGCCGAAGGAGCCGGTGACCATCCAGTCGGT
Organism: Nocardia sp. NPDC049149; assembly: GCF_043197455.1. Lineage (NCBI taxonomy): Bacteria > Bacillati > Actinomycetota > Actinomycetes > Mycobacteriales > Nocardiaceae > Nocardia > Nocardia sp. NPDC049149. The sequence goes on along the minus strand of NZ_JBICTD010000006.1, from coordinate 330,669 downwards.
TCGGATCGACTGACCAGCGCGCGCCCGAGTCGGGCCCGGCACCGATTTTTCGGTCCGGGCCCGACACGTGTCGCAATGAGGTTAGGTGCGCCTAATCGTCCGGTTAGGGTTGGCTCAGACCGGAGATCCTCCGGCGCGTTCCTCAGCCTGTCGGAAATGTGCGATATATGCTGATAAGCGGCACGGCCGTACGGTTGCGCCGAGCCTTTCTCGGGTAACCTCGAAACAAGGAGTTCCCGTAGCGTAGTAACCCCTTCGCTCGAGTGACCCTCGAGCAAGGCACGCCACGCAACGAGTTCTCTCGGTGTCCAAGTTTGCAGCCGGGACAGCGTCCACGGACTACAGTTCGCGTGGCGGTGTCGTTGACGAAGCACCACAACATCCATAGTGATCACTGCAGCATCGGGGAGCAGCCATGTCCGAGGAACTGGACGACATCGGCCGCGAGACAGCGGCCATGATGAGGACAATGTTGCAGCTTGCGACGTTGGTCGCACTGCGGACCCGCGAGCGTGGTCAAAAAGAAGCCGAAGCGCGCGTCAAGGTGACCGAAGCTCGCATGAAAGAGGCCCGCGAGATGCAAGTCCGCGAGGCCCGCGACGCGAAGTCCAAGGACCCGCGCAACACCGAACTCGCCCGGATGATCGAACGACCGATCCCCGAGCGCGGCGTGTCGCTGGAGAAGGATCGCTTCACCGCGCAGGCCGAGGCGACCAGGATGGCAGGTATCGCCGCCGCGCACGCAAAGCCGGTGCTGCAGTACGACTCCCCCGAACGACGGATGGCGATCGCCGCCCATCTTGCGAAGATGGGCGTGGCGCCGGAACTCGCCGCGGTGCGGATGCTGATCGAAGTAGGCCAGGCGCAGCCCCCGATCGAGGCGGTACGCACTCGTCCCGAAGAGGCACCCGCCGTGACAAGGGCTCGCGAGCAAGAATCCCGCGGACTCGAACGCACTCGCTGACGCACACCGGACACCCAAACGCCCGCTTCCCCAAGCGGGCGTTTACTTTTCGCCTGCTCCTTCGACCTCTCCGGAGTCGCGAAACCCCGCAGCCGCACACCTTCTGTCTTCGCGCACACGATTTCGTCAGCGATTCGCTGTGCGGGAAGACAGAAAGTGTGCGGGACAGAGTCTTTGATCATGAACCCTCTAGGCCGGTACCTGTGGCTAGCCCTGCCGAGTTGGTCGATTGATCACGAGGCACTGATGGCGGTATCGGCCGAGAAGCCCCCGCCGTGAGAGCCCCCTCAGCACGAAGCCCGCTTACCAAGCGGGCGTTTACTTTTCACGCTGTACGTGCAGATGTCGCCCAGCGGGGAGTAGACCTCTTGACGTACGAACCCAGGCGACGGCCACACAACCCAGAATCCGTGCCGGTTCCGGAGTTGGTCGGTTGATCACGGGGCACTGGTGGCGGCATCGGCCGAGGTGGATTCAAGTGGTGGATGCAACACTTCTGATCTGGAGTGTTGATGAGTCATTTGCCGTTGAGGTCTGTCATGCGTCGGTTCTGGGATCTTGTTGGTGGTGGTGTGTCGGTCGCGGAGGCCGGTGCTGTGTGTGGGGTGTCTGCGGTGCAGGCGGGGCGGTGGGTGGCCGCCTCGGGTGGGTTGCGTCCTGAGTTTCCGGTCCCAGGCCCGCGGCGGCGTCCGCGGCTGAGTGTGGTTGAGCGCGAAGAGATCGCGGCTGGTGTGGTGGTTGGGGAGTCGATCAATTCGATGGCCCGGCGGTTGGGCCGCTCACCGTCGACGGTGATGCGCGAGATCGCCAACAACGGTGGCGGCAAGGGCAGTGTCGGGCGGTATCGGCGCCGCTATCGCATCGGTGCCGGGCAGCGGGGCAACGAGGCGGTGATGAGGTATCGGGCTAGCCTGGCCCAGCAACGCAGTGAGCAACGCGCGCGGCGGGCCCGCGGTGGGAAGCTGGCAGGGGACCCGGTCTTGCGGGAATTGGTGCAGCAACGGTTGAGCCTGCGTCACAGTCCCGAGCAGATCGCTGGGTGGCTGCGTGCGGAATTCCCCGACCGACCGGAGATGCGGGTGTCACACGAAACGATCTACAAGGCCCTGTATGTGCAGGGCCGTGGCGAGCTGCGTCGCGAGCTGGCCACGGCATTGCGCACCGGGCGGGCGGTACGCAAACCCCGCCGAAGCGGCGAATCCCGCAGCAGCCGAGCCAAATTCGCTGGGATGGTCCCCATCAGCGACCGGCCCGCCGAGGCCGAGGACCGAGCCGTGGCCGGGCACTGGGAAGGTGATCTGATCATCGGCAAGGACCAGGCATCCCAGATCGGGACCCTGGTCGAACGCAGTACCGGTTTCGTGATGCTGCTGCATCTGCCCCACGACCGCACCGCCGCGACCGTGGCCGAGGCCATGATCGCGAAAATGAGTCAGCTACCGGCCCAGCTGCGTCGCTCCCTGACCTGGGACCAGGGCAGCGAGATGGCCCACCACGCCCGCATCAGCATGGCCACCGACCTCGAGATCTACTTCTGCGACCCCCACTCACCCTGGCAGCGCGGCAGCAACGAAAACATCAACGGCCTTCTCCGTCAATACTTCCCCAAAGGCCAAGACCTCTCGATCTTCCCCGCCGACTACCTCGACTGGGTCGCCAACCAACTCAACACCCGCCCCCGCAAACGCTACAACTACCGCACCCCCGCCCAAGTCCTGGACCAGCTACTGTCAAACCCCGACAACCCTGTTGCATCGACCCCTTGAACCCAAGCGAGTAGCCCCCGCCACCAGTGCCCCCTCGACCAGAATCCGCCCCGGGCGATCCCAGATGCCGGGATCGGGGGTGCCTTGAGACCGGAAACCGCGCCCAGCCCGGCCTGACACCGAAATCCGCACCCCTCCTGTGCATCCGCACTCGTTCTGGGCTGCCAGAACGAGTGCGGATGCACAGAACCGGTGCGGATTCAAAGCCTCTGATCGCGAAACCCCGCAGCCGCACACTTTCTGCTTTCCCGCATACGATTTCGCATGCCATATCGTGTGCGGGAACTCAAAAGGTATGCGGGAAATAGTCTTTGATCTTGAAGGTTTCGAAACGGGAGCACAGCCAAGTAACCCGGCTGGGACAAGAGACCGCGTGATCGACTGCGGAGGTCAGCCGGGTACGGCAGGCGACGCCACCACGCTAATCCGGTGCAAACCCTGAGATGCCGTACTCGTCAGGAGACCGTGGACCCGAAGGAGCTCTGCCTTCGCCAAGCCCAAAGCGGCACGGACACAGCCCAACCCGACCCGTGGGCCGCGGTCTCAGACGCGCGCGGTCTCAGACGCGCGCGGTCTCAGACGCGCGCGGTCTCGGGCGGGCGCGGTCTCGGGCGGGCGCGGTCTCGGGCGGGCGCGGTCTCGGGCGGGCGCGGTCTCGGGCGGGCGCGGCTTTGGGGGTTGGTGCGGGTTTCGTAGGGCGTGTTGCGTTTGGGGTGGTGGTTTTATCCGCGGGTTCGACGGTCTCCTGACGAGCGGGGACAGTCTCGGGGTTTGCACTGGATAGCGTGGTGGCGTCGTGTGCCGTACCCGGCTGACCTCCGCTGTCAGGTGCGGGTTCTCTCGTTCCAGACCGGGTTGCTTGGCTGTGGTCCGGTTCAAAGATCTTTTCGGGGAAGTGATCTCGAGGGAGGTTGACGGGAGTCGTATGGTGGCCGTTTTCAGGCGCACGGCAACCATAGGACTCCGCTCAACGCAGATCAGCAACCATTTCTCTCCGCTCAACGGGGCGGCAACCATTTCACTCCCGTCAACGGAGCCCAGCCACCACTTCTCTCACGTCAACAAGCCTCGCCAACCACTCCACTACCGCCCAACGACCGTGCCCAACCCATCCCCACACTCGGCCCGTCCTTCGACAGCCGCACTCCCCCAACAGCTCACATTCGGAAGTCGCCGATTGTCGGATCGCCGAACATCCCGTGCTGGGGGGACTTCAGCGGCAGCGGGCTCAGCATGTCCTTGTGGCCGTTGCGGACGCTGCAGTACTTGAATGGGCCCTTGGGGTCGAACAGCCGCGCCATGTGCGGATCCGCGTGATCGAGGAACCACACGCTCAATCCCGTTGCGCCGTCGAGACGGAAGTGCTCCCAGGCGCGCCACATCGCGTCCAGCCTGGCGATCGCTTCGGCGTGCTGCCACCATTCCGGGCACCACACCGTATCGCTGAGATCGGTGACCTGCCGCCGGTACACCAGGCTCAGGTAGTTCTCCACGAACTCGACCACGCTGGAGTAGATCATCGGTTGCTGCTGCTGTTCAGTCATGCCATCGCCTCGCTGGCGTTCGGCTCCCTCACAGTGGCCTGACCTCCTCGACCTGTCCGTACTCCGGTGGCGGCGTTGCCTTGCTCAGCGAAGGCCTACCGGGCATCAGATCGCCGATTTCCGTCTTGCGCTGCGGATCGTGATGCGCGATGGACTTCGTCACTTCGGCAGCGTACTCGCCCTCCCACCATGGGACTGTCCGAACCAGTACCGGCGGCGCGCCGGACGGGAAGACGATCACCCGGCCGCGCGGCAGCTGGGCGAGCGCCTGAACGCTGAACGTCTTCGACGACCCCAGCGAACGCGAATAGCTTTTGCCGCCAGAGGATTCCGACACCGACGCGGAAATGACTTCGTAGTCGCCGATGGCCTCCGAGCGCTCGCGCAGGAAGGCCGTGTCGTCGACGCCGCTGCCGAGCACCTTGATGTTCGCGGCGGCCCACAGCGCGTTCATGCCTGCCTCGCCCCAGCAGCGCACGCCCTGCGCCCAGGACTGCAGCACGGTCATCACGACGATGCCGCGCGAGCCGAAGTGGCTGTACTGCTTGGGCAGATCCTTCCAGCGCACCACATTCGCGGCCTCGTCGAGCACCGCGAGCAGCGGGATCGGCAGCCTGCCGCCCGCGGAGCGGGACGCTTCACGCATGGCCACGTCGATCACCGCCTCGGTGAGCGCGCTGACCAGCGGCGCCGCCGAGCCGCGACCCTCGAGCGAGAGGCTGTACAGGGTGCCGTTGTCGCGGATGAACGCGCGCTCGTCGAACTGGAGACGGTCGCCGCCGCGCTGGATCCACGGGTGCACGTTGGACAGCTTGAGGCAGCGGACCATCTTCTTGGCGGTGCCGAAAATGCCACTCTTGGTGCGTTCGTCGGCGTTGTACTGGGACGCGAGACCGGACGCGGTGTAGTGGTGGCGGGCCGCGCGCAGCAACTCGATGGGCTCGGTGTCGCGCGGGTTGGTCACCCATTCCCACACCTGCACGATCGGCCTGCTGCCGTTGCGGTCACCGATCGCGGCGGCCAGGAACAGCCCGGCGAGCAGATCCTCGGCCTCCGGATCGAAGAACGCGTCGGTCTTGGCGTCGGAGCCGTCGTCGCCGTCGGCGAAGTGGCCTGCCAGCCGCGCCGCTCGCATCTCGCAGCCCTCGTGCCGCGCGTCCACCCAGGCCAGCGGATCCCAGAACCAGGTCGGTTCCTCGCCGGCGACGCCCTGCGGGTCGAAGACGAAGGTGGGACTTCCCTTGGCCTCGCGGACATCTCGCGTCGCGTCGACCACGTCGCGTTTGTTGGAGGTGGCCAGCACCGGACCGATCGCGGTGAGGATCGCCGGGATCACCCGTGACGTCGACTTGCCCTGCCGCGGTCCCCAAATGTCGAGGTGCAGATCCTCGTAGGAGCCGTACAGCATCTGGCCGTCGGCGATGCCGATGCCGATCGGCACGCCGGGCACGTCGTTGGTGCCGAGCCGCACGCCGAGCTGCATGGCCTTGTCGTACACGCCCTTCGCGGTGAGATGCCCGATGGCGGCGCCCTGCCCCATGACGTCGGCCTTCTCGTCGACCGGGAGCACGCCGACCGTCTTGCGCTTCTTCAGCCGCTTGCGGATCACCACGTAGGCGAGCACCGCGACCATCACCAGCAGCACGATCGCCGTCGAGGCACGCGGCCACTGCAGCTTGCCCCTGGCCAGATCCGCGACGATGGCGATCGGGTTGATCGGGATCGACTGCGGGGTCACCGCGAGCGCATTGCCGAGATGCAGTGCCACCCACAGTGTTCCGAGTACCGCGAAGCCGACATAGAGCAGGATCATGGTCGCGTCCGGGCCGACGGCGGCCGGATCCTTTACCACCTTCTTCGCCATGTCTGCCTCCTGTTCTGTGCGGGAAATGTCTTGGTGTTCAGCGGAACGCGTCGAGTCGCCAGCCGTCGGGCGTGCGCACGACGGTGGCGATGACCGTCGCGGGCGGCAGCGACTCCTTGCGGCCGTTCGGATAGACCACGGTCTGTTCGATGCCGACCTTGAACTGCTGGGTGTTCGGATCGGCGCCGGCAGGCGCCTTCTCCCCCGACGCGAAGGTGAACGCATCGACGTGTGCCTGCGCCGCGGCCCAATCCGCCCACTGCAGCGTGGCCTTCGGCGTTTCCAGCCCGGTCGGCGGGCCGTCGAGGACGCGGACCAGGCTGGGGCCCAACCACTTCCGGGCCCGCCCCAGCGACGCGCCTTGGGCCTCGCTGGCGGGCTGCCAGGTGTAGATCTCCTTCAGCGCGGCCACCGCGACACCGTCGGGCGTCACCGGATCGGGGGCGGGGACACCTTCGAGCATCCTGGTGGTAGACGTGGCGGGCTGTCCCGCACCGGATCCCGTCCCCACGCCGTCCTCGCGGCCACAGGCCGCGCTCAGCATCGCGACGCTCATCACCAGCATCACCACCAGTTTCGCGCGTACCTGTGCTCTGTTCACCGCGCGGCGCTCCCCGGACCCTCCGTGGTCACGGCGAGCCGTCGCCGCGCGTGCCGCTGTGTTATTCCAGGCTAGCCGCAATGACCGACACTTCGGCAGTCCCACGGTCGCGTGTTTGCCGGGGGTGTTCACAGCACCCTCCTCGCTCGACTGTCGCCGGGCACCGCCACCTCGCCGACACCGCCCGCAGAACGGCCGACGAGACCGGGAACGGCCTGGATCATCCGCCCGTTTCCGGCATAGATGCCCACCTCCGCGGGCCCGCGCGGGCCGAACGAGCTGAACACCAGATCACCCTCCTTGATCTTGCTCATCGGCACCTCGACGCCTGCCTCCCACTGCTGTTCGGCTGTGCGTGGCAGCGACACCTTGCCGGACGAGGCCGCGAACACCGCGGCCGAGGTGAGGCCTGGCCCGTCGAGGCCACCGCCGGTCGGACCCTGCGGTCCGCCGCCGCCCCAGACGTACGGCGTGCCGAGCCAGTCGTGCGCGGCCTCGACGATCTGGCTGCCCGTGCCGCTCTCCTGCGGCGCGAATCGGCCGACCGAACCCGGCGCCCGATACTGCGCCTCCATCGCGAGAATGTTCGCCACGTATGGCTGGGTCTCGGAATAGTGCGCCGCCACCTGATTCGGCATGCCACCGGAGGCGAGCACCGCGCCCTCGCCCGCGTTGTAGGCGGCCAGGGTCAGCGCGGTGACGTCGCCGCTCACCCGGCCTTCCGACTGCCACTGCACGATCTTGTGCGCGATGGCGCACATGTAGCGGCCCTGCCCGATGATGGCGTCACCGTCGTCCCACACGCTGGCCGAACCGTTGCCGTCGGCGTCGATCACGTAGGGCTGCCCGTCATCCGGGTTCACGCTGGCCGCGGTGCTCGGCAGGAACTGCGCCAAGCCCTGCGCGCCCGCGGGTGAGGTGGCGCCGCGGCGGAAGCCCGACTCCTGCCTGCCCTGCGCGGCCAGCAGCGACGGGGTGATCTGCGCGCAGATCGAACCCGCACGGCGATACCAGATTTCGAGCTCGGGTGGCACCTTGCCCGCGGCGAGCGCGCCGCCCGCGCTGCCGAAGCCACGGTTGCATCGCGGATCGCTGGAATACGCCTGTGCGCCACCGACATCCGGAGTGGGCGCGCCGTCGAGCCAAGGCAGCGGGTCGATCTGCCTGCCGCCGGTGAAGCGGCCGCCGGGCACGATCTCGAAATGCAGGTGCGGGCCGCTGGATTCGCCTGCGGAGCCGACCTGGGCGATGGGCTGGCCCGCGGTCACCGTGTCACCGACGCGCACATGCACGCCGGAATCCCACATGTGCCCGTAGACCGCCGAGTACGAGCGGCCGTTGGTGTCGACCGAGTCGACGACCACCCAGTTGCCGAAACCCGAAGCGGGCCCTGCGGCGACGACGCGGCCGTCGGACACCGAGTAGATCGTGGTGCCGTCGGCGGCGGCGAGGTCGATGCCGCGGTGTTGGCCGCCGCGCGCGCCGAAGGTGTCCGACAGCGTGAAGGTGCCGATGGCCAGCGGCATCGTGCGGCGGATCGGCCCGGAACCCGCGGCGAGCGAGGGCGTTCCGGTCACGGTCGGATTCCCCGGCGTCCCTGCGGCGGCCGGGTTCGCTTGTGCGCCGGGCGGTTGCGTCGTCGAGGTGGCCCGTGGATCGCCGGGCGCGAACCCGCCCAGCGGCGGCAGCACCGTCCCTGAGCCGAGCAAAGACGAACCCTCACACGGGTCGTCGACCGCGGGCAGCACGATGACCAGCACCACGGTCATCAGACCGAGCACCGCGCCGAGGCATCCCCAGAGGAGCCCCCGTCCGCTCACTGTGGCCTCGCCGGGCCCGGCCCCGGAGCGTCACGGTTCACTGGCCGCGCCGGGATTCGTTGAGGGTGTCGGCGAGGGTGCGGTTCATCTCGGCGGCGGCCGCCAATTGCTGTTGCAGCAGCGCCACTTTGCGGCGCAGCGCGGATGCGTCCAAGCGTTCCAGGCTCGGCCCCTCGGCGGCGCGCACCCAGTTGCGCACCGAGTTCGTATGCACGCCGATCTGTTCGGCGACCACCCGGCAGGCCTCCGATTCGCTGCTCAGCTGACTGGTGAGCGCGACGACCTGCTGTACGGCGGCCTGCCTGACCTCCGGCGAGACCCGGCGATAGGAACGGTGCGGCATCATCGGGCGCACCTCCGACCGCGCGGCATCGGTAACTCGCGTCTGCGCTGATCTCTCATGCGGCACTCCCGCTCGGCGAATCCGTTCCTCGTGCGGTCGATTCGGTGAACTCGCTGAACCGCTGGTTGGTGTCGTGGATGCCGCTCTCCTTCTCCGAGAGCGTGAACTCCATGTGGAAGGGGATGCCGGGCCGACGATCCTCACCGATCTTCAGCAAGAACTTGCCGGTGCCCGGCGGCGACGGCCGCAGCTGGCCCGGCTTGAGCGCCTCACCCGTCAACGCCTGCGGCGCCGACCAGCCGGTCACCATCTGCTCCTCGGCGGAGGTGAACGGCACGATGCTGTCCAGCCGCTTGACCTCCTCGGCGGGCAGCGCGCCGAAGATCTTGGCGCGCGCGCGTTCCAGGAAGCCGAGCGCCTTGGCGATGGCCGATTCCGAGCCGAGCGCCTGCAGGTCCTTGATGGTGTGGCTGATCATGATCAGCGAGGTGGCGATGCCTCGCTGCAGACGAGTCAGCTCGTCCACCCGGTCGACCATGAAGTCGCCGAGGCCGAGCACCTGCCACAGCTCGTCCATCACCACCTGGAAGTAGCGCTGCGGGCCCATGTCCGCGTCCGAGAGCACGTGCGCCGCCTCGACCGAGGCGAACCCGTCGGCCCAGCAGGCAAGCATGACAGCGGCTTTGAGCTTCTTGTCGCCGGTGGGGATGTGCGAGACGTCGATGCAGACCGCGACGGCGCTGGTGTCGATCGGCACCGAGGTCTGCCCGTTGAAGATCGCGCCGAACGGTCCCTGGGTGAGCGCGCGCAGCGAACGACGCAAACCCTTGATGGCGTTCTGATACTCGTCGACGCCGTCGGCGCCCGCGTCGAGCATCAATTCCTCACCGCCGGTGACGATCACCTCGAGCAGGTTCTCCATGATCGGCGGCTGGTCCGGGGTGTAGCCCGAGCCCGGCTGGTACAGGATGCGCAGGCCGGTGGAGATCAGCGTCTCCTCGTAGTCGCGCACCCGCGCGCCGCGGACCAGTTCGACCAGGCCAGCGATGAGCGTCACCTGACGGGCCCGCAGGTCCTGCAGCACCTGAAGTTGCAGGGCAGGAAGGTCTTCCAGGCGCGGCACCACGGCGCCGAGCACGCCCGCGGCCAGCGGATTGAGCTTGCCGTGGCCGTAGCCGAGGTCGATCACCTGGCCACCGACCAGCTCGACCATCTTGCGGTAGTCGGGCTTGACGTCGGCCAGGATCAGCGGCGTGATGCCCTGCGCGATGCCACCGAGCACGATCCGGCGCACCAGTGACGACTTGCCGAAACCGTTGAGCCCGAGCACGAAAAGGCTGGGCGCGGTGATGAAGCTGCCGCGCAGGAACCAGTTCATCGGATCGAAGCAGACCGGGGCGCCGGTGTGCAGGTGCGAGCCGAGCGGGGTACCGATCAGCGGCGCGCCCGCGCCGACCGACCACGGCCACAGGCCTGCCACTTGTGCTGTCGTCGCGCGGTATTCGACCGGTCGGCCGACCACGTTCATCCGGCCGCCGCCCTCCCCCGCGTAGCCGCGGTCGGTGAGCTGGGCGGTGCTGCGGTCGAATCCGTCTTCGAAGACCTGCTCGGCCCGCGCGGCGTAATTGCGGCGGCGAATGTCGTCGGTGCGAATCCGGAACTGCGCGAACGCCGCCCGCAGGCCGGTCTGCTCGCGGACGATCATCTCCAGCTTCGCGCGCGTGACCTCGTCGAGCAGCGGTGGGCCCGACTGTTTGCGCCGGTCCGCCTTGGCCTTGGCGCGCAACGCGGCCTTGTCCATGATGGGGGTGCCCATCGCGCGATCGGCGGTGTAGTCGGTCTTGTTGCTGCGCTGGGCATTACGGGCGGCCCGCGAGCCGTTGCGGTCCCGCACTTCGCGTTCCGGCTTGGCCGTGCGTGCCGGACGCGGCCTGCCGCGCTGCTCGCTCTGCGCCCCGCGCGGATCGGCCTGCCCGCCGCGTGCCGCCGGACGCGCAGGACGCTCACCTTCGCGCGGACGGCCTTGGCGGTCGGCGGAACCCTCGCGGGCGCGCGCCGACCTGGCGGCATCGCCGCGGGAGCGGTCCGAACTGCGCTCGCCGCGACCGCTTTCCGCGCGACCGTCGTCGGCGCGCGACCGATCGGAACGCGTGCCCGCACCGCGGGAGCCCTCGGCGCGGGCCCGGCGTTCGGCCGCCGCCCGCGCGCGCTCCCGCTCGGACGGCTCGTCGAACCCCGACCGGTCGTCGTCGGTCACCCGCGCCGCGCCCCTGCCGAATCGGCGCGGGCGTTCCGGCATCTCCTCGATGCCGGAGCGTTCGCGCACCCGAGCACCGTCGCGGCGCTCGCGCTCGGCGGACGGGCGTTCGCCCCACTCGTCGTACTCGGCCTCGTCGCGCCGCCTGCCGCGCCGAGCCGGTGGCTCGCCGCGTTCCCGTACGGGTGGCTCGTAGTCACGTGCCATGAATCCCTCACCCCGCCAGTGCCTTCGGAATGGTCGCGTGTTCCGGCAGGATCACCCCGCAACCGAGCGAGGCCGCGAAGGCCGCCGCCTGGTAGCGGTAACACCGCCGAATCTTCAAGCGCGCCTGGGTGGACAGGTCGCGCGTGATGGCTTCGATACGCGGCAGGTCGCCGCGCAGGGGCTCGGTGATGGTCACCAACGCCCCGAAGCGGGTCACACCGTGACCCCGGGCTTGCTCCTCACGCGCCTGCTGGGTGGCGCCCACCCGCAGGGTCGCGGCCGCGGAAACCACGCCGCGTTCGCTTTGCTGAGCTACCAGTGCGTTCTTGAAGTCGTCGTCGACGATCTCGGCCGCATCGGCGGCCGAATGCGGCCGGTACACGATGGCGATGCGCTTGCGTGGCACTTCGGGATTGGGCGCGAGCAGCCGTTGCAGCACCCGCTCGTCGACCGCGCCCTCGGGGGCGGCGTCCATCTCCCAGGTCACCGAGCGACCACCGTCGTGCACCAGGTGGTCCCATTTCTCGTCGTGCGAAACCGGGCCTGCGTCAGCCCAATCCAGCCCGTGGCCCTCGGGTTCGCTTGCGGCGACTTCCAAGTCGGCCTGCGAGGCGGGGTCGTAGCTGCGCCGGATGAACGAGATCACCTCGTCCGCCGACATCGGCTGGGCGCGCACGCCTGCCTCGGCGAGCGCCGCGCAGATGCCGGGCAGCCTGCGCCCGATCTCGACGGCCTCTTCCGCCGGGTTCTTGCGGCGCTCGGCGGTGGTCGCCTTGAAGGTGATCGCCACGCGCGGCAGCAGCTGCACCCGCTCCTGCGGCAGCTCGGTGGCGAGTTCGTACATCACCTGCTGCGCGAGCTCCGGCGCCTCCGGCCTGGTGATCGTGGAAACCTCGGTGAGCAAACGGTTTCCGGTCTCCGGCACGGTGTCGATGACCGGAACGACGGCGACGATGTCGCTGGTCTGGCCGACCGAGGCGAGGAACGTGCCCCACGCCGACACCCAGCGATCGATCACCGGCTGGTCGACTGCCTCGTGGCCCTGCGGCCAAGCGCGCAGCACCACCGTGTACTGCGCGAACTGCGGCAGGTGGATCATGCCGAAGCTGTAGCCGCCCGCGTCGATGCCTTCGTAGAGCTTCGACGGAGCGAGCAGACCCGGCAATCGGGTGACGCCGCCGGGGATTCGGGAGAACCGGCCACCCCGGTACACGTGCTCGCCACGCTTACGCGAGCGCATCCAGTTGAACATCATCAATCCCGTCTCGTAGCCCGAGCGGCCCCCCGTCCGCCACACCAGGGGAACCATGATCAGCACACCGACGCCGCCGACGATCATGCCCCACTTGAAACCGCCGACCATCGCGGTGATCAGCGCCGTGATCACCACCGCGAAGCCGAGCACGGTCTCTTCCCACCGCAAGCCGAAAAGGCCTGCGCTGCGGGGCTTCTGCCACAGCCCGTACGAGCGACGCTCGTAGGTGTCGTTCGTCGTCATCGTCATCGCGGAATGGTGCTCCTCCCGAGGTCGGGCGATCGATTCGCCCAACGGTCACCGGCCACATCACCCATCACCTGGTCGGCACGGCTCAGCCCGCTCGTCGCGGCGCGCGCCGCACCGATCCGGCCCGCCGCCCTTGCCGCACCGGACGGTACTCCGGCCGCGCCCGCTGGCGAGGAGGCGCGCTGTGCCGCAGCACCTCCGCCGCCACCGCCACCACGCGGCGGGGTCGGACGCGGGGCGCCACCACCACCGCCGCGGCCGCCCGCGCCACCCGGCGGACGCGGACCCGTGCCACTGCCGCTGACATAGCCAGCAGAGCCGGGCGCCGCAGTGCCTTTGACGCCAACGGCCTTGGTGCCCATGGCGCCGAGGCCCGCGACGGCGAGCAAGGTGCCGCCGGTCGCGGTGAGACCGGAACCACCGCTACCCACGATCGCAACCGCGGGCGTGACCAGTCGCATCAGCGCGGGCAACACGAACGCGACGCTGCACAGCAGCACGATCGCGACCAGCATGCGTTGCGCCTGTTCACCATCCGGCAGACCGTTGGTCGAGGTCAGCGAATCCACATGCCCCGCAGTGGTGAACGCGATCATGTAGACGATCGCGGCCACCGGTTTCCAGAGCATGAACGCGATGATCCAGCCGACCAGCTTCTGGTAGGACTGCTTGCCGATGTTCATCCCCGACGCGGCCGCCGCCAGCGGTAGCACGCCCGCCGCGATCAACAGCAGACCCTGGCGCACGATGGCGAGAATGATCTGCGCGAGCGCACCGAGCAGGCCGACGATCGCGATGATCAACACCAGACCGGGCGAAAACGCCTGTAGCTTACTGGTTTTCACCATCAGCTCGGCCAGGTCCTTGGCGTTGCCGTTGGTCGAGTCGTTGATGATCCACTCGGAGAAGCGATCCGAGGCCTGGGTGCCTGCCACGATCACCGCGCCGAGCATCCAGGAACTGAACACCACCCTGGCGAACATTCGGAACGATTCTGCGGCCTCGTTCATCGCCGCCCCGCGTCTGGCTTCGGCCAGTCGGGCGCCGGACAGGATCACCGAGGCGATCAAGAGCAATATCTGCGCTTGATAGGTGTAGTCGTTGATCTTCGTGAACAACGAACCCGAGTCGCTGGCAGCCTCATTCGGCACCTTCATCCAGAAGGTCAACGCCAGGATGATGGCCTCGCCGAGGCCCTTCATCAGCGAGTCGACCACCTTGCCGAAGGTCGAGTCCCATGCCTTGTCCTTCACCGCCTCGGCGGCCGAGCCCGGGTGCGAGGCCACGTTGCCAGCCTTGCACGCGGCCGAGGCGGCGTCGCCGAGCGAGATGCCTGGCAGGCCGACATTGTCGAGGGTGTCGTGGATTTCGTTGCAGGTCTGGTCGAAGCCGTACTGCTGCCCGTAGGCCACCGTCGGCGTCGCGATCATCACCGTGAAGATGACCGCGACGATCGTGAGCAATCGCCTCACCATTGCGTGCACCCCTCGCTCCACTGGACGGCCGTCAACTGTTGCGCGCATCTTCCCTACCGTGCTCACCATTTCGTCCACCCGCCAAGCGATTCGATCAATCCGGTCTGCGCGGAGCTGGACGACAACGGCTTGAGCCGCCAGTCGCCGCTGTCCCAGACCATGACGAGGCGGATCGTCGACCATGTCGATTTACCGTCGACGACCTGTCCCCTGGTGGCGAGCTGGACTATCGCCAGATCGTCGGCATAGTCGTCCACCTTGAACGCATCCGAGGCGACGAAGAACTTGGTGATCCGCTCCGGCTGCTGCTCGGGTAACCGGTCGGCCGCGAGCGCCCGGTCGTACGCGGCGACCTGCTGTGCCGAACTGCGCACCTGCCGGACGTAGAGGTCACGGTCGGCCGGACGGGCGTTGAGCCGGTAGGTGATCTGCGCCGCGGCCAGCACCGCGCCCTGCGGCGTGTGCGAATAGCCAACGGCGAGACCGTCTTCCAGGCGGGTCGGCCCGTCGGAGGTGGAGAACGGCACCGAGGCGCCGTACACCCGCTGCCAGCCGAACGGCGCGGTGGTGCCCTCGGGGGCCGCCGTCAGCCAGTCCGCGTCGCCGGACTTGCGCTGCCGCGTGACGTTCTGCGGAAGTGGTTGCCCGGCAGCATTGTTCGGCACGTCGACGCGCCTGCCGAGGATGTCGACCTCCGGGCTGGCGAAGCCGCTGCCGCCGGCGGTCTCGGCGACCGACGGGGTGGTGCCCGCGGCGCCGCTGTCCCGCGTGACGTACACGACGATGCCGACGACCACGATGAGGGTCAGCACCGCCGCGGAGGCGATGGCGCCGAAGGAGACGCGATCGCGCGAATAGGAATCCTTCTCAGCCATGCCGCGCCCCGCAGACGGCAGACCACGCCATGCGCGAGGCATGCGGCGATACGATTCGCTCGCTGCGCTCACTCATTTCGGCGCCTCCAATTTCACTATGTCGGTGGGTAATACGTCGATCGGATCGATGGGTCTGGCGGTCGAGCCCGGGTCGGGCAGTCGTAATCGCCAGTCCTCGCCGAACCATTCGACGGTGGTGTGGTTCACCGCCTTCGAGGCGTCCGAGTATTCGGTGTGCACGTCAACGGTGCTGCGCTGCGGGGTGTAGCCGGTGATCTTGTACCCAAGCACTCTCGGCGCGTAGTCGGGAGTGGCCGGGCCGGTGATGGACAGCTGGACCCGGTTGACCGCCCATTCGTCCTTGGCCGGTCCCGGCACCAGTTCCTTGGCCGCCACCTTCGCCCACTGGCTGTCGGCGGCCACCGCGATGCGCACCGCGTGGGTGATCGCAGCGACGCCGGCGCCGCGCGGTGAGTGCTCGAAACCCGTTGCGGCACCGTCGGCTGTCGACTTCGGGCCCTGCTCGGTCTGCGGCAGCGGCACCCCTTGGAACGGTTGCCAGCGCACCCCGGTCGGCACCGCGGCCAGGTCCGGCCCCGGCTCCTCGCCGCCGCCGCAGCCGGTGGCCGCGAGCAGCAACGCGGCGCCGAACGCGCCCGCCGCGGGCCCGCGCAACGACCGTCGCACTGCCGGCAGCGGCCGTCCCGCTGTGCGCGGGCGCACGGCAGCGCGCGGGGTCGGTGCGCACCGCAACGTGGAATTCATGCTCGTCCCTGACCGGTGGCTCACGTCGGGAGGAACGCCAGTGCGATCCCCGATGCCGTGCTCGCCACGATCGCCCCGAGCAGGCTCATCAGCACCCCGTGCGACGCGTCGTTGACCGCCATATCGTCACGGAAGGCGATCCATAGCTTGCCCGCGGAGACGATCATCCAAGCCAGGCACACCAGCAGGACGAACCACAGCAGCCAGTTGAGCAGCTGCATGAGCGGCTGCAGCACCTCGGCGGGCATCTGCTTGTAGGCCAGCAGCTCGGCTGCCGACACGCGCGCGGAAGACATGGCGGACATCAGGTTCCGATGACGGCGTTCATGATGGTGCCCGCGCTGGTCGCCACGACGCCACCGATCATGGCTCCCGCCACCATCTTCGGCGATTCGAGCCCGCCACCCGTCCACTTCTCCCACGCGAACTTGCCACCGGCGTAGACGATTCCGCAGATGCCGGACAGCAGCACGAACCAGGTCAGGTAGCGCACCAGCTGCAGGATCTTCTCCGAGCCGGGCGGCGCCTCCGGGGTCGGGTTACCGACCTGCGCGAGTACGGTGCCGTACGTGTCCTGCACGGCGAGGAGAAGCATGCTCATCGGGTGCCTTTCTCGAAAGTTGTTGCGTCAGTCGCCAATTCGATGCCTGGGTTCATTGATCGGGCGCCTTTCTGCTTACCCGATCTTGCACCGGATCGTCGAGGTCCGCCTCCTCCAGTGCCGTTCGGGCCGCCGCGACGATGTCCGCGCCCAGCTCCCTGACATCGAGCGGCACCTCCTCCAGCGGGTCGATCTTGCGCTTCTTCTGCGGCATCGGGTCGCCCGGTGACCACACCGGCAACTTCTCCGGTTCTACCAGCGTCCATTCCTCGTACCACGGGACCTGCCACAACTGGCCTGCCAGCGAGCCGACCACGTCGCGGTAGCGGCGGATCTCGGCGGGCAGGCGGCCCGGGCGGGCGGCGACGGTGATCAGGCCGAGCACCTCACAGGAACCGGCGAAACCCGAATGATGTTGCCGCAGTAGATCATGCGCGCGGGTGAGGCCTGCGATGGTCTCCCTGGCCACCAGCACGACGAAGGGAGACTCGCGGTCGAAGACGCCGGGCCAGCGGCGGCCCGAATCCGCCGCGGGCGCAAGCACATGCGCGAGGCTACTGGCCCCCGCACCGCCGTGCACACCGAGCAGCCACACCAGCGGCGCGCGGCCGACCCCCGGCACCGGACGATCCCAGATAGGCGCGCGACGCGACTCCGGCGGGGCAACGACACCGACGGGCGCGGATTCGGTTTGACGTCGAAACTTCATGGCGGCGGTCATGATGCCACCCCGGCGAGCAGACGCCCATAGGCCCGGCGCGTCTCGAGCGACAGCGACGCGTGCCGGACAAGTTCGCCCCTGGCCAGGTGCGGGTCGTACGGAATCTCCCTGATGTCACGGACCCAGCCGGACAGGTGCTCACGCAAATGGTCGGCAACTCGCGACTCACCACCGGGATGCTGGTGCGAGACAACGATGGTGGTATCGCCGACGATGCCGCCGCCCTGCCCCTCGGTCGAGTCGCCGAACTGGTCGTCGAGCCATTCCAGGGTGACGCGCAGCCGGTTCGCGGCATCGGTGCGCGCCGGAATGGCAAGCACCAGCGCGATGTCGGCGTCGTCGAGCAGCGGGCGCAGCTGCCGTCCGGCAATCGGGTTGCCACCGTCGTAGACGGCGGTGAAGCCCGCGTCGTACACCGCCCGCGCCACCGTGAGATAGGTCGCACGCCTGCGCAGCGGTGCCGCGTCGCGCCACAGCAGGCCGATGCCCGAGGTCGCGCGCGAGAGGCATTCCTTCAGCGGGGCCGGTTCGTCGTCGCCGCGACCGTATAGCCACGACTGCAAGCTGATCGGGTGCAGGTGTTCGTCCGCGCCGCGCAGCGCGAGGTCGCTGCCCGCCGCCGTCGCGTCCACCGCGACCGTCGGGGTGCCTGCCATGCCGAGCTCACCCGCGATGCCGAGCGCCGTCGTGGTGGTTCCCGCACCACCGCAGCCGCCGACCACCAGGATCGGGCGCTGCAGCGGCTGTTCCGCACCGGAACCACCGCCCTTGCCACGCCGCAACCGCACCACCGGAGCCTTGGAGCGCGCAGGCCGACCCGACGACGCACCCTCATCGGGCGCCTCGTCGAGCCAGCGGCTCCAGTCCTCTCCCATCGCTTCCTGCTCTCCTCTATCCGGCCGTGATACCCGTGATCACTGTGCGGCCGTCGACCACCGCGGTGGTGACCGTCTGCTTGTTGTACGTGGCGGGCACGCCGCCTGGCCGGTACTCGGTGACCTCCACCGAATACCGGTTGTCCGCGAGCGTCACGATCCGCACGCAATGCGCGGTGCCCGCCGGGATGGTGTCGATGCCGCGCTGAATGGTCGCGGCCGGTGAGACGTTCGCGTCGGGGGCGACGACCTCCCTGACTCGCTCGCCGGAGCGCTCGACGTAGTAGGCGTACTGGAACCGCAGGATGGCGTCGGGTCCCGTTGTGGTGCCGCCCATTTCGGCGCTGCGCAGCACCGAGACGCTGCGCTCGGTCTGGCAGTCGCCGTGCGGCCGGTGCGTGGTGACGCCCGCCTGCGACCTGCTGCGCAGGCTGTCGACGGTGACACCGGCCTGCGCGCTGCCCGCGAACTGCACCGAGGACGAGGTCGCCGCCACGGGGCGTGCGGCGGCCCGCGTGTTCGTGGAGTTCAACAGGAACAGCACGCCCGCGGCCGCAGCACCGAGCAGCAGCACCGCGATCACGAGCACGACGAACACCCGGCCGCGCCGCGAACGACGGGCGCGAGCCTCCACCCGCAAGGCACTGGACGAGCGTCTAGGCCGCTCGTCCAGGTGGTCGTCGTAATCGTCGTCATCGGGCCAGGGGAAGCGGACCAGGTCGGCGTCGCGTTGCACGTAGTCGTCGTGCGGGCCGGGCGCCCTGCCCACCCAATCCGACCAGCCGCCGGTGAATTCGGCGCGGTGCGCGGCCAGGTCCGGTGGGACGTCCTCGGGCGGCGGCTCGTCGCGAATGTAGTGCGGGAAGCGAGCGGGGCCGTCGTCGGACAGCGGCTCGGCGCTCGCCTCGCCGGGCAGGATCGGCGGCGGCGCACCGGTCTCCGGCTCCAGCGCGCCGTACCAGCGCGACAGATCTTTGTACGACTTCAACATTCCCCCATTCCCGCTGAGCGAGGCGCGTATCGCATCGTCGGACCCTCTCGGCGATCAGTTCGTGGAGAACGGGTAGGTGTTGGCGGTACCGGGGCGGTCGGTGGGCGGAATCGACGTCGCGCCCCCGGTTGAGGCGCCGTCGGCTCTCCCGAACGGAAATTGTCCCGTACCGGACGAATTCGGCGTAGTCGACGCGCCGGATTGCTCTCCGAAGAATCCGGTCGGCGGTTTATCGACACCGCCGAGTGGCCTGCTGTTCATGCCGAATACACCGGCGATATCGCGCGCGACCGCGGCGAACCAGTCGGCGACGAACTGGGTGGGCGCCGCACCATTCGCGGCGACCGTCGCGGTGTTGTACGCATGATGCCTTTGCACGGTGTCCCAATAGCGCACCCAGGTGGCGGTGTTGAGCAGTTCGCTGTTGTCGGTGATGTTCTGGACGACCGCGTCGAATGCCTGGTTGACCAACCGGACGCCGGTGGTCGGCGGCACCAGTTGCGCAATGGCGCCCGCCAGTTTGGTGCCGAGCGACAGCAGCGCGGCAGGCGGATTCGACAGGCCCGCCGTGGCGAGTTCGGAAATGGCCGCCGGGTTGATCACCGATCGGACCACGGTGACGACCGCGTTCAGACCCAGCATGCCGGCCTTCAGCAGCGCCTGCAGCGCGGCGGGCAGGTCGAGCGGGGTGCGCGGGTCGGCGGCGTCGGCGAGGCGCTCGGAGATCGACTTCTTCGGCGAGATGGCCAGAGTCGCGAGCGAATTGCC
The DNA here is from genome assembly GCF_043197455.1 of Nocardia sp. NPDC049149. NCBI lineage: Bacteria > Bacillati > Actinomycetota > Actinomycetes > Mycobacteriales > Nocardiaceae > Nocardia > Nocardia sp. NPDC049149. The sequence goes on along the minus strand of NZ_JBICTD010000006.1, from coordinate 310,728 downwards.
TTGGACGTCCTCGTTGACCACCTTGGTCGCGGTCTTGATCGAGGTGTAGGCCAGCGCCTGGGCGATGGAGACCAGCGAGGTGATCGGGTCGCCGCCGCTCAGCGTGGACTGGCCGACAACGTTGGTGACCGCCTTGAGGATCGGCGCGCCCTGCGGTGCGTCACACGCCAGATCGCCCGCCGCACAGAAACTGGCGACACGTCCGGTGAGCGCGCCGAAATTGGCCGCCTTGTCGCGGTCAGGGCCGATGCCGCCGCCGGTGGCAGGCGCCTGCGGCAGCGCGGCGATGGTAGCGAGGCGGTCGCCGTGGGTGCCGGGCGCCGGGTCCGGGGTCGCCTTGCCCGGCGAGCCGGGAAACAGCGGTGCGCCGGGGTTGCGGGTCGGGTCGCCGAACAGCGCGACCGCCGCGACCTTTTCGGCGGGCAGCACGCCGTTGCCGTTGCCGACCTCCTGCGCGAACACCGAGGCCACGTGCGCGCCTTGTGAATAGCCGACCACCGCGAATCTGGTGTCGGCGCAGCGGTCGGCCACCGCCTTGGCCATGGTGCGCAGCCGGACCAGGCCGCCGGTGACCGATTCCGCATACGGCACCGTGCTGCCCGCGGTCACGCCGCCGAAGCCGGATTCGTAGGGGACGTAGGCGCGGTCGACCAGACCCGCGTCGGCGGCCTTGGCCAGCATCGGACGAAAGACGGTGGACAGCATGCCGGTATCGGTCGAGGGCGCGGCATCCGGCGACGATTCACCGGTGCCCTGAATTCCCAACGCGTACAGTGCCGGACACGCGCTCAGTGCGATGTTCGTCGGTGGGCTCGCGGGATTGGTCGGCACGGCCGCGGCATTACCTGCCGTTGCCACAGTTACGGCGAGTGCCGCCAGCACCCCCGTGACTTTCGCCGCACCATTTGTCATAGCGATCCGCAATCAATCCGTGTTGCCGCAGCTTTCCTCAACGCCATGAAACGCAATAGACGGTAACAGATTCCGGCAATAGCTGAGGCATCGCCGAAAAGATTGTTCGAACTGCCGAAAGGCGCACGACACATTCCGGCGTGCCACCTGTCACCCTTCGGCAAGTTTCCGATCATCGGAAAGCAGGGGCAACCACCTGGCGATCCACCCGCCACCCGAATTCCCCACCGGGACTCCGGGTTCCGATCGCCCGAGGACTCCGGCATTCGGCCAGGTATTTCCCGTACAGAAACCGGTAGCTCAGCGCTATCTGGACGCGCGACTTTGTGACACGTCAAGGGGAGATGACCGCCGCCGCGGTTCAGGCCGCGGAGGTCACGCGGTAGACGTCGTAGACGCCTTCCACGTTGCGCACCACGTTCAGCAAGTGCCCCAAGTGCTTCGGGTCGCCCATCTCGAAGGTGAACTTGCTGATCGCGACCCGATCGCCGTGCGTGGCCACCGACGCGGACAGGATGTTCACCTTCTCGTCCGCGAGCACCTTGGTCACATCGGAGAGCAAGCGGGTGCGATCGAGCGCTTCGATCTGGATGGCGACCAGGAACACCGAGGACGGCGAGGGCGCCCACGCCACCTCGATGATGCGTTCGGACTGGTCACGCAGCGATCCGGCGTTGGTGCAGTCGGTGCGGTGCACGCTGACCGCGCCGCCGCGGGTCACGAAGCCCATGATCTCGTCACCGGGCACCGGGGTGCAGCACTTGGCCAGCTTGGCGACCGTGCCGGGCGCGCCGGGGATCAGCACGCCTGCATCGCCGGTGGTGCGCTGCCGGTTCGGCGTCGTCGACGGGGTCGACCGCTCGGCGAGCTCGTTCTCCACGTCACCGATGCCGCCGAGCTGCGCCATCAGCCGCTGCACGACGTGATGCGCGGAAACCTGGTGCTCGCCGACCGCGGTGTACAGCGTGGAGATGTCGGTGTAGTGCAGTTCGTGCGCGACCGCGGTCATCGCGTCGACGCTCATCAGGCGCTGCAGCGGCAGCCCGACGCGGCGCACCTCCTTGGAGATCTGCTCCTTGCCGTTTTCGAGGGCTTCCTCGCGGCGCTCCTTGGCGAACCACTGCCGGATCTTGGCCTTGGCGCGCGGGGACACCACGAAGTTCTGCCAGTCGCGGCTCGGCCCTGCGTTCTGCGCCTTCGAGGTGAACACCTCGACGACCTCGCCGTTCTCCAGCTGCCGCTCCAGCGCGACCAGCCTGCCGTTCACCCTGGCGCCGATGCACTTGTGGCCGACCTCGGTGTGCACCGCGTAGGCGAAGTCGACCGGAGTCGACTTCTGCGGCAACGTGATCACGTCACCCTTCGGGGTGAACACGAAGATCTCCGGGGACTTCAGGTCGAAGCGCAGCGACTCCAGGAACTCGGCCGGGTCGGCCGCCTCCCGCTGCCAGTCGAGCAGCTGGCGCATCCACGCCATGTCGTCGACCTCGGTGGAGTCGTTGGAGTGCTTGCCGCGGGTCTCCTTGTAGCGCCAGTGCGCGGCGATGCCGAACTCGGCGGTGCGGTGCATGTCCTGGGTGCGGATCTGCACCTCGAGCGGCTTGCCGTCCGGCCCGACCACGGTGGTGTGCAGCGACTGGTAGACGCCGTAGCGCGGCTGGGCGATGTAGTCCTTGAACCGGCCTGCCATCGGCTGCCACAGCGAGTGCACCACACCGACGGCCGCGTAGCAGTCGCGCACCTCGTCGCAGAGGATGCGGATGCCGACCAGGTCGTGGATGTCGTCGAAGTCCTTACCCTTGACGATCATCTTCTGATAGATCGACCAGTAGTGCTTCGGACGACCCTCGACGATCGCGTTGATCCGAGACGCCGCAAGGGTATTGACGATTTCCGCGCGCACCTTCGCCAGGTAGGTGTCGCGCGAGGGCGCCCGGTCCGCGACCAATCGCACGATCTCGTCGTACTTCTTGGGGTGCAGGATCGCGAACGCGAGGTCCTCCAGCTCCCATTTGACCGTCGCCATGCCGAGCCGATGCGCAAGGGGCGCAATGACTTCGAGGGTTTCCTTGGCCTTCTTCGCCTGCTTCTCCGGCGGCAGGAAGCGCATGGTGCGCATGTTGTGCAACCGGTCGGCGACCTTGATCACCAGCACGCGCGGGTCGCGCGCCATCGCGATGATCATCTTGCGGATCGTCTCCGCCTCGGCGGCCGCACCGAGGTTGACCTTGTCCAGCTTGGTGACCCCGTCCACCAGGTGCGCGACCTCGGGACCGAAATCCAGGGTCAGCTGCTCCAGCGAGTAGCCGGTGTCCTCCACGGTGTCGTGCAGCAGCGCCGCGACCAGCGTCGTGGTGTCCATGCCGAGCTCGGCCAGGATGTTCGCCACCGCGAGCGGGTGCGTGATGTACGGATCGCCGGACTTGCGGAACTGATGCTTGTGCCGCTCGTCGGCGACGTCGAAGGCGCGCTGCAGCAGCGTCAGGTTCGCCTTCGGGTACAGCTCACGGTGCACGCTGGCCAGCGGCTCCAGCACCGGCTTGACCGCGGCGATACCGCGTTGACCGGTCATCCGGCGGGCCAGGCGCGCACGCACCCGGCGCGAGGCCGAGGTCGGCACCGCGGCGGAGGCGCCCGGCTGCCTGGACGGCGGCACCGGGGTGGCCGGCTGCTTCGGCTCTCCCGGTGTGGTGGCACCGTTGGACTGCGGGGCTCCTGCCGATTGCCCGACATTCGCCTCGCCCACGTGCTGAGTCATGCCACCACCTCTCAGTGCCCGCGTGCAGCGCTCACGGCCCCTCCGTGGTGACGCAGGCTGCCGCCTCCGGGCCTGGCGTTCGCGCCACGTGCCTCGGTCGGACCACCCTATCCGACCGTGGCAACCGCCCAGACCACCAACTTTAGTCCCGCCGCCGCGCTGGCGTCGGGACCGAGGCGGTGTGGTCGCCCAACAGCAATGAAACTGTCCGGTTCCTAACGAATCGTGACGGGCCCTACGGGGTCGCGGGTGATCATCGACTGGCCGTCGAAGTCGGGGCTGGCCGGGACGCGCAGCAGCTCGACTACGGTCGGGGTGATGTCGACGAGGGTGTAGCGAGACGTGGTCGTACCTGCGGCGAAGTCCGGTCCGCGGCCGATCACGAAGTTGGTGGTCTCGTCCGCGGACTGACCGCCGTGCCCGCCCTTGGGCCGGTGACCGTGGTCGGCGGTGACGAGGATCGTCCAGTTCTCGGCGGGGTTGGCCTTGGCGCGCGCGTCGACGGCGGCCACGATGCGGCCGACCTGCTCGTCGATGCGGGTGACCGCGTCGAGGTAGGCCTTGGACGCGGCGCCGTCGCTGTGCCCGGCGTGATCGACCTGATCGAGGTGGGTGAAGAGCAAGTCGGGGGCGAACTTGGTGATGGCGCCGACGACGGCGGTGGCGGTGGCCGCGTCGGTCTCGGCCTCGTCGGGGTCGTCCGGGACCGGCGGGGTGGAGACGACGACGTCGGCGCGGGGATTGCCGCTGCCCGCCATGGTGGCGATCTGATCCCAGGTGGCGATGGAGTGGGTCTTGAGCGCCGGGTTCGCCCGTTCGAGCTGGGTGAACACCGTCGGGTACTTCGCGAAGGGCGCCGCGGTGAAGCTGTTGTCCTTGATGCCGTGCTTGCGGTCCCACACCCCGGTCAGCACGCTCGCCCATGACGGGCCCGAGATGGTGATGTGCGGCGCGATCGACGAGCGGCTGAGCAACCCTTCGGCGCTGAGCCGCAACAGGTTCGGCGCCTGCACCCGCAGCACCTTGTCGTACATCAGCCCGTCGAGCCCGATCACGACCACCTTGTCCACGCGGGATTCGGCGTGCGCCACGCCCGCGGTGGCGGTCAGTGGGAGAACCGAGACAGACATGATGGCAAGGACTTTAGCGACAGCCCGCCCGACTCCCCCGTACGGGCCGGGGCGGTGCTTCGCTCGCTTGCCGCGCTCGTTCATAGTGCGAACGATGCGGGGCGAACCGGCCGGGCGGTAGCCGCACACGCCACTGTTCATGGACGTTTCATCGCTCGCGCCACTGGCTGTTGCCCGGCTGAACACCCACTGAACTCTCGATAGCCTGAAGCTATTCCAGCAGCTCACGAGCGGGTGGCGCGGAGATGAACGCGATATTGCGGTTGACACCTCGATCATCGTGTGGCTCGCTGGCTTGGTGCAAGCCGATTCCGCGCGGCCGACCGTTCGCATCGCCGCCGTGGCGGACACCCACCTGCGTCCCGCCGTCGCCGGCCGGTTTCGGCCCGACTTCCTTCGACTCGCCGAGCATGCCGATGTGCTGCTGCTCGCCGGTGACCTCACCGACGGCGGCACGCCCCGCGACGCGGAGCTGCTGTGTGCCGAGATCGCTGATCTACCGGTCCCGGTGGTCGCCGTGCTCGGCAATCACGACCACGACCGCAAGCTGGCGTGGCGAATCTCGGCCCAGCTGACCGACATCGGCGTACACATGCTCGACGGCACCGCGATCACGCTGGAGTGCAACGGGATTCGGCTCGGCATCGCCGGGGCGATGGGCGGCAGCGGCGGCTTCCCCGACCATCCAGGCAATCCTGATGTCGGCACCGAGGAACATCGCGCCAGAATGCTGCGCGGTCCCGTCGACGCCGGGCGGCTGCGGCAGGCCCTCGACACCCTCGACACCGACATACGCATCGCCCTCATGCATTTCGCGCCGGTGATCGACACCATCGTCGGTGAGCCGGTCAAGTTCTATCCCGGCCTCGGCTGCCACGACCTCGCCGAAGCCGTCGACGCGGGGCGCGCCACCCTCGCCCTACACGGCCATGCGCACAGTGGCACCGAGTTCGGCAGCACCGCGGGCGGCGTGCCCGTCCGGAACGTGTCGTATCCGGTGCTCGGCCGCTCCTACGCGGTCTATCACGTCGGGCCGGACCGGGTGCCGCATCCCGGAAAGTGTTGATGTCCAAGGGCTCTAGGCGATCAGGGTTGAATCGAACATATGCGCGGAGAGCGGTTTCGGACTACGTTCGTCACGACGGGTAATTGGGGACACACTCGCGAGGAGTCATCGTGGCAAACGACATTCAGCCGATCACCGAAGCTCAGCACCGCGCGGCGGCGGCATTCCGGGCACTGCACGAGCACGGGCTGTTCGTGCTGCCGAATGCCTGGGATGCGGTGAGCGCGGCGGTGATCGCCAGGGCAGGCGCTCCGGTCATCGCGACAACCAGTGCGGCCGTTGCCTGGTCGCTCGGCCGCGGCGACGGTGAGCAGTTGACCAGGGACGAGATGATCGCCCACGTGCGCCGCATCACCGGCGCTGTCGATGTGCCGGTCACCGCGGATGTGGAAGGCGGCTACGGACCGGCGCCCGAGGATGTCGCGGCGACTATCGCGGCCGTGGTGGCCGCAGGCGCGGTGGGGGTGAACCTGGAGGACTCCAACGCGCCCGGCGGCGGGCTGTTCGACCCGGACGCCCAGTCCGACCGGCTGCGGGCGGCACGGGCCGCTGCGGAGGCGGCGGGCCTGCCTGAGCTGGTGATCAACGCGCGCACCGACGTCTATCTGTTCGGAATCGGTGCGCCGGAAGGACGTTTCGACGACGTGCTCGCCAGGGCCGCCGCGTACGCGGAAGCGGGCGCGGACAGCCTCTTCGTGCCGGGACTGCTCGACCTGGCGACATTGACCGACCTGGTCGGCAAGACATCGTTGCCGATCAATGTGATGGCGGGGCCCGGCGGACCGACCGTCGCGGAGCTGGCCGCCACCGGCGTGCGCCGGGTGAGCGTCGGGTCGGCGGTGGCCCAAGCGGCCTACGCCAAGGCCGAAGCTGCGGCCGTCGAGCTGCTGCAGCACGGCACGTACACGGCGTTGACGGATGCGCTGGACTTCGGTTCGGTGCAAGCGCTTTTCCGCCGCTGACAAGACGCACTGCCGGCACTGCGTCGATCTTGCCGAGCTCGAAGGCCAACGGTGAGCGTCGGCATGATCGCCACGCTGACCGACGCGCAGGGCAGAGCGTGCACAAGCTCTGCCCTGCGCCGGATACCGCTTCAAGCCACCGGGCGGTGCCCAATGCTCAACGCGGGTAGCCGATTTGAGCGATATCTTCCTCGAGATCGGCGAGCTCGAGGTCGGGGTCGAGCTCGGCGATCACCTCTTGGGTGAGCGGTCGCAGCGCAAACACGTGCTGCACGACCGGCAGGTCGAGGTCGAACTCGTAGTAGTCCTCGGCGAACTCCTGGTAGGCCTCGGGCGTGCCTTCGACCAGCACGTCGAAGAGCCCTTCCCCGCCGCGGTCGGCCACCGAAACGCCCCACGCCGGGTCGGCGGGCTCGCGCCAGAAGCACACGGTGACAAGCGGTCCGACCTCGTCGCCGAACGCGGGCTCCTCGACACTGGACGCGAACGCGGCAGGCACCGGATCGAGCACCTCCGGCGCGTTGGGCGCCTCGTGGTCGAAGCCCTGGCCGTAGACGCCCGCTGCGGAGAAGACGATGAACCACTGGTTACCGGAGCCGTCGCGCATCGAGGCCAGTTCCTCGCCCTCGGCCCAGCCGCTGTCGAACGAGTAGAACCGTTCCTCCCACTCGGGGCTGAGAATGGCGTCGAGCATCGCCAGTGCCCGACAGCGGTCACGCAGGGTCGGGATGTCGGGAAGTCGAGAGAGAAGTTCTTTCACGGCGTCATCCAAGACCATTTCGGCCAACCGCGCGTATCCGGTTGGCGAACAACTGGTTTCGGCCGACTACCCCGGCGAATCGAAGGCCCAGACCGCCGCAGGGCGGCCGGTCGCCTTGACCCGTCTGCGTTCGGTGGTGCGGGCCAGGCCGGGTAGGGCGGCGAGCGTGCGGTTGAGGTTGGCCGGATCAGGGCGAATGCCGGACAGCGCAGTGCTTGCCGCGACGGCGCGGGTCGCGGGGAACTCGTCACCGAGCAGCGCCCTGGTGAAAGTCAGGTCCTTCCACAGGAGTTGGGCGAGCAGCCCCCGTGATGCGCCGATGATCCGATTATGATCGAAAGCCAGCTCCGGCACCTCGTCGAAGGGCACCCACTGCGCGGGCCCCTCGTGTGGCCCGACCACCGCCCACATCGCGATCGACAAGGTCGGACCGCGCGGATCGCGGTTCGGTTCGTCGAAGGTCACCAGCTGGCCCACCGCGCCGATCGCCGCCTCCGGCACACCGAGTTTCGTGTGCACCGCCCGCCGTGCCGCCCCGACCAGCCGCTCGCCCCGGCCGAGCAGCACACCGGGCAGCGCAAGCGCACCCGCAAACGGCGCCAGCGCACGCGGCGCGATCCCCGCACGCACTCCGGCGTCGTCGCCCCAGAACCGCAACGCCACCACGTCCACCGAAACCACCGACTGCTCCACGCCGCCAATCCTGCCGCACCCGGGCGGCGCATCCGCGCTCGGCCGATCGAGTGTCATGCCGCGGCAGCGCAGGCCTCGATAGCGGTGCGGTGTGCCCGGGTCGGGCCGTTCGCGGTCAGCACGACCGGGGTGTCGAGTGCCTGCGCCAGCCAGGGGATCACGTCGTCCGGCATTTCGGTGAGGACCGGGTGGGCGGTGGTCAGCAGATCGGTCAGGCGCTGCTGGTGGTCGAGGTCCTGCCAGGTACCTGGTTCCAGATGGTCGACGGTGCCGTTGTCGGTGCGGTATTTCGTTGCCGCGTAACGGGTTCCCGGCGCGTCCAGGTGGGTGACGGAGAGGCCGTCGATGCCGCCTGCGACGGTGATCGCGTAGCGCAGCAGGAGCAGATCGAGGTGGCCGAGGCGGAATGCGCCTTGATAGCGGCCGGTGGTGTTGTGCGGCTCGGGGACGTCCACGGCGTGGTCTTCGGTGGGGAACGGACCGGCGCCGTGCCGGGTCAGGTAAGTGCGGGTCACACCGAGAACCGCAGCGGTAGCGCCTATTTCGGCAAGCAGGGCGTGCGCGTTGCGTGGTTCGACAGTGGACCAGGTGGTGTGCGGATGGAAGCCGCGCCACTCGTCGAGCAACACGCCCTGGGCGCCTTCGAAGACCAGCCTGCCGCGCCTGGCGAAGCGGGCGAGCTGGTCGCCGCCGACGATCGCGACGGCGGCGGCGAACTCGCGGTACATGTCGACCAGGTCGTCGATCGGCTCGTAGCCGTGCGCGCTCGGGGCGACGAGGCTGCCGTAGTGCGCGGCCAGTGCCCGAAGCTTGTCACGAAGCACCTTGGGGCGCAGGCAATCCGCGACCGTCGGCGCATCGTGGTCGAGCGCGTGCGCGGCGGTCTCGCCGATCCCCCGTCCGCACGAACCGTGCCGCGAGGAACCCCTCGCGTCCTCGCGGGCACGGTTGGCGGCGATGTGGATCGGCGTGGTGAGCAGTGCTCGACCGTCGATGCGCAGCAGGGACAACGGATCCGGCACACCGAGCGCCGCCAGTTGCCGCGACTCCCCCGCCAACGCGATCGGCTCGACCAGCATGTGCCGCGACAGCAACGTCGGCACGCCCGCGAACGTCCCCGACCCGAACTGGGCGAACATGTGATGCCGTCCTTGGGCGATCACATTGTGTGCCGCCTGCGCGCCCCCGTTGAACCGCACGACAGCCGCCACGTCGAGGCCCGCGTCCGCCGAGCACAGCCAGTCGACCGTCGCTCCCTTTCCCGCATCGCCGAAGCCGAGGTCGACGACGATGATGTGCGAGTCGAACATGCTGTGCTCCTTGGTCTTTCCGTGCTCAGCTACGACCACTCGGCAGCGCGCGGATGCGCGGTCCGGTGGCGGACAACGCCTTGCCGACGGAGGCGGCCTCGGCCGCCGATCCGATATCGCGGAGGTCGGCCAGGCCCGAATCCATGTCGACCCGGCCCTCTTCCAGGCCGATGGTCAACGCGATGAGCTCGCAGACCGCGGCGGGATCGTCGAGCTTCATGAAGCTCTGGCCGAGCAGCCCGCGCCAGTGGTCGGCGATCTCCGGATCGTGGTAGTAGCTCGACTCGTTCGGCAGGATGTAATAGACATGCCAGCGCTGCATCAGCTCTCGGTAGATCGACTCCACCGAGACATCGCGGCGCACCGCGTCACCGATGACGCTGCGGATGTGCCGCGACGCCAGCTTCGGCTTGTTCAGCTCGTCGCCGATCAGGAACAGATAGCCCTTCTTGCCGCGCTTCTCCCACGCGTCGGTGACGATGTGAGTGGCCATGAAATATCCTGCCAGCTCATAACTTTCGGACTTCTGCCCGCCGCCGCCACCCTCGAGCAGGATGTTGCGCAGCTGCTCGTCCATCCGGTTGTCGGACTCGAACTGCCCGACCTGCAACGGAACCCGGTCAGTGTCGGCGTCGCCGATGGCGCCGAACAGGATCTGCGGATCGTCGGCGTAGCCCTTGCTGCGCAGCAGCCCGTGTAGCTTGCCGAGCTTCTGCTGCATGATCCTCGGCACCCGCCCCATCGAACCGGTGACGTCGAACAGCACCGCGATGGGCAGCGAATTCGCGTGGTCGGCCGAATCTCGGCATTCCCGCGCGCCTACCCCCAGCGGATCGAGGGTCGGATGCGCCTGCCAGTTCTCGTACGGCTCCGCCTGCATATCGGCGGTGTAGCCGAAGTCGTCGAGTCCCCGGCTGGCACGGAAGGTCTTGGCCGCGCGGTAGGCGGTGTCGTCCCAGTTTCCGTATCCCATGTGATCACTTCCTCTCGTGAACCAGTTTTAGTGTATGCGACCAAAAGTAGCGGGGTCAAGCATCGATCCCCTGCCTGCCAAATTCACTGTCGCCGAATTCCCTTGGCTGGCAGGATCGAAAACCGTGGAGCTCGAACCGCGCAACCCGACCGAAGGCATCTACCCCGCCACCAACGACTATGTGCATGCGATGGAGGTCCGCGGCGCCGAGCGGCTACTCTTCGTCTCGGGCACCATGGGCCTCGACCCCGAGGGCAAGCCGGGCGCCGACCTGACCGCACAGCTCGACCTGATCTGGACGAACCTGCGCACCATCCTCGCCTCGGCAGGCATGACCGTCGACAACATCGTCCGGCTGACCAGCTACCTGCGCGATGCTGCCTACGCCGAAGCGAACGCCGCCGCCAGAATTGCCGCGTTGGGCGGCCGCACCGTCCCGACCACCGCGATCGTGGTGCAGACGCTGGAAAGCGACTGGCTGGTCGAAGTCGAGATCGTCGCCGCGGGCTAACGCTGGGAATGCCCTGCGGCTACGGCATGTTGGTTCGACTCGACACCTTCCAGCGTTGAGGAGACCCCCATGCCGTCGACCGTGACCGTTTTCGGCGCCTACGGCCACACCGGCCGATTCGTCGTCGCCGAACTGGTGCGGCGGGGCTGGACACCGATCCTGTCCGGCCGCAACGAATCCCAGCTTCACGACCTGGCCGCCGGGTATCCCGGGCTTGCCGTCCGCCCGGCCACCGTCGACGACCCCGACGCGCTCGATCGCGCACTCGCGGGCAGCGTGGCGGTGATCAACGCCGCGGGACCGTTCGGTGACACCGTCCCCGCGCTCGTGGAGGCAGCGCTACGGGCGGGTATCCACTATGTCGATGTCGCCGCCGAAGTCGAGGTGGTCGCGAAAACCGTTGCCACATACCAGGATCGTGCTGCCGCGGCAGGCATCGTCCTCGCGCCCGCGGTTGCCTTCTACGGTGGGCTCGGCGACCTGCTCGCCAGCGCGGCGGTGGGCGATCTGCCCGCGGTGGACGAGATCCACCTCGCCTTCGCGCTGGACAGCTGGATCCCCACCCCCGGCACCCGTAAAGCCGGCGTGGCGTCCCGCGGCCGTCGCAACGGCAAGCGTCTCGTCTACACCGGCGGGGAGCTCGTCCTGCGCGACGATGCCGCCCCCACCGCCGAGTGGACCTTCCCCGCTCCGTTCGGAAAGCAAACCGTCGTAGGCGATTTCACCACCGCCGACAGCGTCACCATCCCCTCTCACCTGAAAACCGGTGCCCTGCACAGCTACATGACTCCCGACGCGCTGCGCGATCTCGCATCCACCGACGAGACGCCGCCGCAGCCCGCGGACGAGTTCGGGCGGTCCGCCCAGCAATTCCTCGTCGAGGTCGTAGTTCGGGCAGGCGACACCGAACGCCGAGCCGTTGCCGCCGGTCGCGATATCTACGCGGTGACCGCACCGATCGTGGTGGAAGTCTTGTCGCACATCACCTCCGGAACGCAAGCCGGACTCCACACGGCGGGCCGGATCGCCGACCCGGCCGAGGTGCTGCGCGCGCTGCTGCCCGTCCACCTCGATCTCTTGGAGATCGACGGCAGATAGCCCGCGAGGCAGGACGCGCCGAAAATCGAAGGCCGGGCGCGGCAGCCGCGGTCTAGGATCGCCGCCATGGACGAGATCGCCAGGAAGCCGACCGTACTTGCCGTCGAGGCCGCGCTGCGCGCCGCCGGGGTCACGCCGCAGGTCCGAGTGCTCCCGGAGACCGCACCGACCGCGGCCGCGGCGGCCGAGCAGTTGGGCTGTCCGGTGGCCGCGATCGCCAACAGCCTGATCTTCGATGCCGAGGGCGCGCCGCTGCTCGTGCTCACCAGCGGCGCGCATCGGGTGGACACCGGCAAGGTGGCCGCGCACCTCGGCATCGGCGAACTTGCCCGCGCCAGTGCGGCTTTCGTGCGCACGCACACCGGTCAGGCGATCGGCGGCGTTGCCCCGGTCGGGCATCCCGCGCCGATCAGGACGCTGGTCGACGAGACACTGGCCGCGCAGGAGCAGATCTGGGCTGCCGCCGGGCATCCACACACCGTGTTCGCGACGACGTTCACGGAGTTGGTCGCCGTGACCGGCGCCGAGGTTGTCACGGTCAACTGAGGCCCGCGTCGAAATCCGAGCCTGCGGCCACCGAGGGCCGGAACAGGCTCGGCAAGAAGGCGACTGATCAGCTGGACGGTTCCAGATGATCGCCGATGACCATGGTCCCCTGGCCGCGCTGCCCGCCGGGGCCCTGCCGGAAATGCACGTTGTCGGCGGTCAGCGGCGCCGCGCACTCCCGGCACACGACCACGCCTGCGGTCTCCTTGCCGCAGTCGTTGTGCACGATCAGCGCGGGTGGGCCTTCCGGCCCGGCCAGCCAGGTGTCGCCCCAGGCGACCAGCATCGTCAGCACCGGATAGAGATCGCGCCCCTTGTCGGTGAGCAGGTATTCGTAACGGACCGGATTCGTCTGGTAGGCACGGGTTTCCACGATGCCGTGCGCTTGCAGCCCGTCCAGCCGTGCGGCGAGCACATTCGAGGCGATACCGAGATCGCGACGCAGGTCTTCGAACCGGGTCACCCCGGCGAACAGGTCACGCAGGATCAGCGGCGTCCAGCGCTCGCCGATCGCGTCGACGGTGCGCGCGATCGAGCAGACGATGTCGGACAGAGCAACCTTGGGCACCCGCTCAGAATAGTCCATTGCTTTTTGCAAGGGACTGCGGCTAGGTTCGAGACATGGACACGGTGAAGGTAGAAAGCATGACCGCCACGGATTTCGTCGCCCAATTCTGTGCGGCGACCACCGCCGCCGACTTCGATGCGATGGTGGACACCCTGGCGCCGGATGCCGAGCTCATCTCGCCGTTGTCCGGCCGATTGGTGTTCCGCGGCAAGGACGACCTGCGGGTGCTGCTGACCGCCGCCTACGGCAGCCTCACCGGACTGCGCTGGACCGACCGGATCGGCGACGGCGCCAGGCGGGTACTGCTGGCAGAGGCCACCGCCGGACCGTTCAAACTGACCGAAGCCCTGGTCATCGACCTCGCCGCAGACGGAAGAATCCGCAGCCTGCGCCCGCATCTGCGGCCATGGCTCACCCTCACCGCCCTTGCGGTGCTGCTCTCGCCGCGCCTGCTCAGGCACCCCGGCGTCATGCGACGGGCCATGCGGGGCGCCACCGCGCCGTAGACTGCGGGCATGGACCCGTTGACGCGGATCCGAGCGATCTGCCTGGACCTACCGGAATGCAGCGAACGGCTCAGCCACGGCTGCCCGACCTTCTTCGTCCGCGCGGAAACCTCGTTCGTCAAATACATCGACGGTGGCTACGACGAGCCAGGACCCACCATCTGGTGCCCGGCCCCCGAAGGTGTCCAAGCCGAACTGGTCGACGCGGAACCCACACGCTTCTTCGTGCCGCCGTACGTCGGGCACAGCGGGTGGATCGGCGTTCGGCTCGATGTCGACCCGGACTGGGACGAGCTGGCCGAAATCATCCACGACGCCTACCGCAAGGTGGCGCCGAAGAAGCTGTCGGCACAGCTCGACTGAAACGCGCAACCCCTTAGCCTTCCGTGCGGAAGACCAAGGGGTGCAACGCCATTCATCAGCTGACGAGCGTCTCCTGCAACCCGTCGGCAGTCAGTTCCAGCCGACGAGTGACGCCGATGTCGTCGAGGAAACGCGGGTCGTGGCTGACCACGATCAGCGCGCCCTCGAAACCGGCCAGCGCCTGGGTGAGGTGCTGCAGGCTCGGCAGGTCGAGGTTGTTGGTCGGCTCGTCGAGCAGAAACAACTTCGGCGCCGGATCGGCGAGCAACAACATGGCCAGCGCCGCCCGCAGGCGTTCACCGCCGGACAGTGCCGCGGCCGCCACATCGGCGTCCGCGCCGCGAAACAGGAAGCGGGCCAACTTGGCTCGGATCTGCTCCGGTGACGCGTGCGGCGCCGTCGACGCCACGTTCTCGAACACCGACCGCTGCTCGTCGAAGAGGTCGAGCCGCTGCGGCAGCATCCGCCACGGCACCTTCGGGTGTGCCGCCGAGATCTGGTGCAGCAGCGTGGTTTTGCCAACGCCGTTGCGCCCGGTCAAGGCGATCCGCTCCGGGCCGTTGACCCGAAGCGACACCGTCGGCCCGCACGCGAGCCGCACCCGGTCCAGGTCGATGACGTCCTGGCCCGGATACAGCCGGGTGTCAGGCAGATCCACCCGGATCTCCCTGTCGTCGCGCAACAACTCCTCGGCCTGCTGCAGCTGGTCCTTGGCCGTCTCCAGCTTGCCGATGTGCTGATTGCGCAACTTGCCCGCCGACACCTGTGCCTGCCGTTTGCGTTCGGACATGATGATTTTCGGTTCCCGCTTCTGGTCCCACATCTTCTGCCCGTAGCGCAGCCTGCGATCCAGCTTGATCCGCGTATCGACGAGTTCGCGCGCCTGCTTGCGCACATCGCTGCGCGCGTCGCGGATGGCGGCCCGCGCCGCCTCCTGCTCGGCCTCGATGATCCGCTCGTACTCGCTGAAATTGCCGCCGAACAAACGCATCTCGCCATGCCGCAACTCGGCGATGGTGCTCATGCGTTCCAGCAACTCCCGGTCGTGGCTGACCGTGAGCACGGTGCCGGAGAACTGTGCGACTACCTCGTAAAGCCGTTCGCGGGCAACCTGATCCAGGTTGTTCGTCGGCTCGTCGAGCAGCAGGACCTCCGGCTCGGCCAGCAGTTCCGCCACCAGACCGAGCAGCGTGGTCTCGCCGCCGGAGAGCGTCTCCAGGCGACGGTCCAGCTGTTCGGCCGAGTCGGCGACGTAGTGCAGTCCGAGTCGCCCGAGCAACGCGATGGCGCGTTCCTCGACATCCCAGCGGCTGCCGACGATGTCGAAGTCGGCATCGTCGCCGCCGCCGGATTCGATGCGGTGCAAGGCTTTCCGTACCTCGGCGATGCCGAGCACGGCGTCCACCTGCTGGCCGGCCGCCAGCCCGATGTCCTGGTGCAGGTAGCCGAGATGGCCGGTGACCGTGATCGAACCGCGCGCCGGAGTCAGCTCACCGGCGATCAACCGCAACAGGGTGGATTTGCCCGCACCATTGCTGCCAACCAAGCCGACATGACCGGGGCCGAGCACTCCATCGAGCCCATCGAACACAGGGGTGCCGTCGGCCCAGGAGAAGGTGAGATCGGAAAATGAAATATTGGCCATGGTGACTCCATGAGGTTGCTACGGAAAACGCGGTGCGCGAGTGCGGACCGCCCGAATGGCTACCTCAGAAGAGCAACGGCATGACTCCGATCAACGGGAACAAGACCTGTATAGATTAACCACACTTGTGCCGTGCGCGCCAATGAGATGTGGATCACACGCCGCATCCGCGCGTCAGTCTGCCCCGATCACCTCGGCGACCTGGGCGGTCAGCGGATAGGGTCGCTCGACCGGCACCGCGCGGGCCGCGGCATCGAGCTTCCCGTCGCTGACCAGCCGACCGATCCGGTGCGCCTGCTCGGTGACGTCCCTGATCCCGGTGATCCAGCGATCCACATAGAGACCGACAGCCGGACCGCCGAGCCCGACCTGTAGCGATCGGTGCGCCATCGGCCGGTGCAGCAGATCGCGCTCCGGATCCCACTGGATGCGAACCGGACTCACCCGCAGCCGGTCCAGCCACGCTTGCCGATCCGAATACATCTCCGGCACATAGTGACTCAGGCACGACTGCCATAGCGCCCACTCGAAACCGCTACGGGTGATCGTCACCGCGAGCACCCGCTCCTGCCCAGGCTTGCTCGCCCACCCCGATCGATACATCATCCACAGGAACGACGGCTTGATCCACGTCATCCGATCCCGGATGAACGGGTTCACGAAAGTTCCTGCGGCAACGGCAGCTTCGGCGATCTCCGCGGAATACGCTTGATACACCACCACTGTCGCCGCGTCGTAGTCAGCTCTGACCTGCCGCATCGGCGGCGCAACACTCACCGGCAGATCCTGACACCCCGGCCCCCGCTCGGCAACGGATTGTCGGTACCCACAGCTACCGTGCAGGAATGGTCGCAGCCAGAGATGTTCGCCTGCCCGACGGACGGGTCGTTCGCGCCTACGACAGCGAGGCCGATGATCGCGCGGGAGTTCTGCTGTGGCACCACGGTTCACCGCAAACCGGGCTGCCCCTCGACCCACTCCTGGTCGCGGCCGCCGAACGCGGAATCCGCCTGCTCTCCTACGCTCGACCTGGTTACGGCGGGTCCACCCGGCTCGACAGCCGCACCGTCGGCTCCGCCGCCGACGACGTCGCACACCTCGCCGACGCCTTCGGGATCGGCCGGTTCGCCGTCATGGGTGCCTCCGGCGGCGGCCCGCACGCCCTGGCCTGCGCGGCAGCACTGCCCGGCCGGATCATCGGCGCGGTCTGCCTCGCAAGCATCGCCCCGTATACCGAGGAGTTCGACTGGTTCGGCGGCATGGTTTCGCCGGGCGGACTACAGGCTGCCTTGCAGGGAACCGCGGCGCGGCAACGCTTCGCAGCGATCGACGAATTCGACCCTGCCAGTTTCACTTCCGCCGATATGGAGGCACTCGCGGGCCCGTGGGCCGCCCTCGGTGCGGACGCGCAACGCGCGAGCGAGGCGGGAACCGACGGGCTGGTCGACGACGATGTGGCGTTCACCATGCCGTGGGACATCGACCTCACCGCGATCACCACCCCGGTCCTCCTCGTCCAAGGCCAGCAGGACCGAGTGGTCCCACCCAGCCACGCGGACTGGCTGCACACCCGAATCCCCAAGGCGCAGTTATGGTCCCGCCCCAACGACGGCCACGTCTCGATCCTCCGCGAATGCGGCGCTGCGATGGACTGGTTGCTGCAACTGTAGGAGCGCCGCTCATTGAGGGTTCCGAGCTGATGGCCCAAGCCATGCCCCAACCGGCCCACGCTGCCACTTCCCCACTACGACCGCTGAGCCCTGCATCGGCGTGAGAGAAATGGTTGCTGAACCTGATTGGCGTGAGTGAAGGGGTTGCGACGCGTGTCGCGACACGCGCCTTTTCTCTCACGTCAACGCTTCAAGATCGCTGTGAAGGTCTCCTGGGCCGGATCACCGGCCGATGACCGGGGCGGTTGCCGCCCGTGTTGACGGGAGTGAAATGGTTGTTGACCCGTTGACGGGAGTGAAATGGTTGCTGACTGTCGTTGGCGGGAGTCCTATGGTTGCCGTGCGCTCGAAAACGGCCACCATATGACTCCCGTCAACCTCCCTCGAGATCACTTCCCCGAAAATCTTTGGACCGGACCACAGCCAAGCAACCCGCTCTGGAACAAGAGAACCCGCACCTGACTGCGGAGGTCAGCCAGGTACGGCACACGACGCCACCACGCTATCCAGTGCAAACCCCGAAACCGTCCCGCTCGCCAGGAAACCGTCCAACCAGCGGATAAACCACCACCCCAAACGCAACACGCCCTACGAAACCCGCACCAACCCCCAAAGCCGCGCCCCTCCAAAGCCGCGCCCGTCCGAGGCCGCGCCCGTCCGAGGCCGCGCCCGTCCGAGGCCGCGCCCGTCCGAGGCCGCGCCCGTCCGAGACTGCGCCCGTCCGAGACCGCGCCCCACGGGCCGGGTTGGACTGCGGTCGTGCCGCTTTGGGCTCGGCGAAGGCAAAGATTTCCCCGGCTCTGCGGTCTCCTGTGAGTACGGCATCTCGGTGTGTGCACCGGATTAGCGTGGTGACGTCGCCTGCCGTACCCGGCTGACCTCCGCAGTCAGTCACGCGTTCGCTCGTCCCAGCCGGGTTACTTGGCTGTGCTCCCGTTTCGAGAACTTCAAGATCAAAGACAGAGATTCAAGATCAAAGACTCTCAGCCGCACACTTTCTGTCTTCCCGCACACGATTTTGCATGCCAGATCGTGTGCGGGAAGACAGAAAGTGTGCGGCTGCGGGGGTTTCACGATCAACTACGCCGAATCCTCGCTCGCACCCACCGCGCTCCGTAATCCGCACCCCCTCTCGGCAACCGCACTCGTTCTGGGGATCCGCACTAGCTGTGGGCTGCTAGAACGGGTGCGGATCCGCAGAAGGGGTGCGGATTTCGGCGTCAGGCGGGGCTGGGCGCGGTTACCGGTCTCAGAAGTGCCAGCGCTCCCAGCATGTGGGATCCCAGAGGTGGTTTCGGGCCGAGGGGGTAATGGTGCAGGTGGCTTCTCGGGCGACGCCTGCACCAGTTCCCCATGATCAACCGACCAACTCCAGAGGGTGTGCGGATCCACCAAAACCAGTGCGGTTCGGCGGGAGTTAGATCTTGACGATGGAGCTCAAGGGGTAGTCGCCTTGGCGGTCGCGGCCTTCGAGGAAGGTCAGTTCCAGGACTACTGCGGCGGCGATGATTTCTGCGCCTGCCTCGGTGAACAGGGCGGCGGCTGCGGCGAGGGTGCCGCCGGTGGCGAGGACGTCGTCCAGGAGCAGGATGCGCTTGCCTGCCAGGGAGAGGCCGTCGGCGGGGATTTCGAGGGCCGCGGTGCCGTATTCGAGCTGGTATTCGCGGGTGATGACGGGCGGAGGCAGCTTGCCTGCCTTGCGGACCGCGAGGACACCGGTGCCGAGGCTGGCGGCGACGCCCGCGCCGATCAGGAAGCCGCGGGCGTCGACACCGGCGACCAGGTCGGCGTCGGGGGCGCAGGAGGCGAGGGAGTCGACGACGGCGCGGAAGCCTTCGGCGTCGGCGAACACGGGCGTGAGATCGGCGAATCGGACTCCGGGAGTGGGGAAGTCGTCACGCCAACGGGTCAATCGCTCGACCGCTTCGGCGGCCCGGCCGGTCCGTTCGGCGGCTAGCTCATCCGACTCGATCGCCGCGTGCTTACTCATCGACACCTCTCCATCATCACAACCCCCACAGCACCCGTCACCGTTTCAACACCCAACGGTCCATGTTCCACCCGGATCCCGCCTGGTTGGCGGCGGAGATTCCGTTCTGCAAACCGTTGCCGAACGCGATCGTGCGCGGGGTGGCGAACAGGGGAATGCTCGGCAGCTCCGCCCACAGCAGGTTTTCGACATCGGTGAGCCGGTTCAGCTGTGTGGTCGAGCTGTCGTCGGCCGCAAGCTGATCGGTGATCGCATCGTAACGGCCGTTTCCGTAGCGACCGAAATTGAGCCCGCTACCGGTGCGCAACGCGGCGACCGCGGCGACCCCTGGGATGGATCCCGCCGGACCCGGCGCGGCCGCGGTGCTGCCGAGGACGGCGTCGACTTTGCCCTCGGTGAGCTGGGCGGGCGTGAAATCGGGCGACCCGGCGTCGACGATGGTGATGCCTGCGGGCTTGCAGGCTTCCGTGATCATCGCCACGGTCTGCGCGCGCCGGTCATCAGGCCGCAAATAGCCGATGCGGATGGTCGGGTTCGGTGTTTTGGACGCACCGACGGCCTGGGTCGCACCGGCGACGTCGCCACCGCCGAACTTGTCCGCCGCACCGATCGCCGACGCATAGAACAGCGAATCCTGCTGCACGATATGCGCATTCAGCGGCGCGGAGCCGAGCCCGGTCTTCGGCGCGTCCGGCACCTTGCCGAGCTTGTCGAACAGCGCCTGCCGCGGCACGCACAGCGCGAGCGCCCTGCGCATGTCCACCGAACCGAGCACTCCCCCGGTCGCCAGCACCAGCTGCTCGGCGCCGCGGCCCGGCCGGTTCTCGACCCGGAAGCCGTCCAGGTTCAGGTCTTTCACCGAGCCGGTGCCGATATCGATCACGCCCATGGCGCTGTCGCCGATCTTCGACTTCAGATCGACGTTCTTGGGCCACACCATGATTCGGCCGGTCGCCGGCTTGGTGCCCCACCACCGCTCGTTCGACACCAGCACCAGACCGTCCTTCTCGCTGAAGGATTCGATCCGGTACGGCCCCGACGACGGGAACCGGGCCAGGTCGAGCTTGCCAGGAGTCAGCGTCCAGCCGGTGTTCCAGAAATCGGCGATCCGCCCGATGGCGTTCGAATCACCGGATTGCAAGGCCGACACCACATTCGGCACATTCGCCGCCTGCGCCGCGATATGTGAGGGCACCATCTGGCCCGCGGCAAACAAGTTGCGCCACGGCAGGTAGCGCTTGTCCGGCCGGAACACCACGGTGGCGTCGCGTGATCCCGGCTGGCAGTCCACCCGCTCGATGTCGGCGTAGCCCGCGGTGCTCGCGGCGTCGAACAGCGGAACAGGCCCGCGGTCACCGGGTTTGGTGAACCGCCCGCTGCGGGCCATCCAAGCGAGCACCAGGTCGTTGCACGAGGTCGGCACCCCGTCGGAGTACACCCCGTCGGGGTTGAGCCGGTACTGGATGGTCTGTGCCTCGCCAGGTACTTCCTTGGCGGTGCCGAAGTCGGTGTCGGCGACCTGCTGACCATCCGGTCCGGTGTAGAAGAACCCGGTGATCGTTCGCGCGAACACCGCAGCCGTTCCGGTGCTCGCGCCCAACGTAGTTCCGCCGTTGTAGCTGGCGATGGTGGCGTCGACGGCGTAACCGATGGACGGCACCTGGTTCTTGCTCGAGCACCCGGCCGCCAGTCCGGCGGCCATGGCGCTCGCAGCCACCACGGCGAGCAGGCGGACGGCCCGGCTACGTGGGTTGCGCATGAAACCCCCTGCCTGTGTCAGTGCCGCCGCTTCTGCCGTTTGCCGCTCGGGCGCGCGCCCGGCCGTGGTGCCTGTCCGGGTTCGCGTGGCCTGCGCGGTGTTTCGTCGTAACTACGGCCGGTCGCCGCGGTCGCTCGCCGCTCTGCCTCGAACCCCGCACGCGCGCTCGCGCCTGCGGCCCTGCGGGACTTGACCCGCTCGGTGTGCTTGGCGACCGGGCCCCACCGCTCCTTGATCGACACCAGCAGCGGTGTCGCGAAGAAGATCGAGGAGAAGGTGCCGACCAGCAGGCCGACCAGCTGCACCAGCGCCAAGTCCTTCAGGGTGCCGACACCGAGCATCCAGACCGCGATCACCATCAGGCCGACGATCGGCAGGATGCCGATGAGGGCGGTGTTGATGGACCGCATCAGCGTCTGGTTCACCGCGAGGTTGGCCTGCTCGCCGTAGGTGCGGCGGTTCAAATGCAGGATGCCCCTGGTGTTTTCCTCGACCTTGTCGAACACGACCACCGAGTCGTAGAGCGAGAAGCCGAGGATGGTGAGGATACCGATCACCGTCGCCGGGCTCACCTCGAAGCCGACGAGCGAGTAGACGCCCGCCGTCACCGTGACGTCGAAGACCAGCGCGGCCAACGCGGCCAGCGCCATGTGCGGTTCGAATCGGATGGCGATGTAGGCGGCGACCAACACCAGGAACACCGCGAGCGCGATGAGCGCCTTGCGGGTGATCTGGCTACCCCAGGTCTCGCTGACGTCGGAGGCGCTGATCGCGGCCCGACTCGGGTTGCCGTCCTTGCCCTTCGGCTGGAACTTCTCGAACAGCGCGTTGTTCAGCGCGTCGACCTGTTCCTTGTTCAGCGCTTCCGAGCGGATCAGCACGGTGGCGTTCGAGCCGCTGCCGACGGTCTGCACCGACACCGGGTCGGTACCGATGGCGGACTTGTAGACCTCTTCGACCTGGCTCGTGCTCGCCGACCCGGCCGGGAACTGGATCCGCGAGCCGCCCTCGAAGTCGATGCCGAAGTTGAAGCCCTTGAAGACGATGCTGCCCAACGAGATCAGCACGATCGCGGCGGTGATCAGGTACCACATCCGGCGCTTGCCGATGACGTCGATGGCACCGGTGCCGGTGTAGAGCCGGTTGAAGAAGCCGTGCTTGGGCGTGGCGGGCACGGCGGCGAAGACATCGGTGGTCTCGGCCGCGTTCTTGGCGAGCGACGGGCTCGTGTGGTTCGTCATCGCGTTCTCACGCCTTCCCGAGTGCGGCTTCGGCGGCCTTGCGCTCGCGCGCGACCTGTTGGATCGCACCGAGACCGTTCACCGACGGTTTGGCCCAGTAGTTCGTGCGCGAGGCGAGCAACACCAGCGGCGACGTCATCAGGAACACCACGACGACGTCGAGGATGGTGGTGAGGCCAAGGGTGAACGCGAAGCCCTTCACCTGGCCGACCGCGAGAATGTAGAGCACCGCGGCGGCGATGAAGCTGACCGCGTTGCCGGACAGAATGGTTCGACGCGCCCGCTGCCAGCCGCGCGGTGCGGCGGAACGGAAACTACGGCCCTCACGCATCTCGTCCTTGATGCGTTCGAAGAACACCACGAACGAGTCGGCGGTCATACCGATACCGATGATCAAACCGGCGATACCTGCCAGGTCGAGGGTGAACCCGATCCAGCGGCCGAGCAGCACCATGATGCCGTACACCGCGAGACCCGAAGCCACCAAGGACAATCCGGTGACGAACCCGAGCATCCGGTAGTAGGCCAGGCAGTAGAGCAGCACGACGACCAGGCCGACCGCTCCCGCGAGCAGACCCGCCTTCAGCGAGGAGAGCCCCAGCGTCGCCGACACGGTCTCGGCCTCGGAGGTCTGGAACGACAGCGGCAGCGAGCCGTACTTCAGCGTGCTCGCGAGCTGCTTGGTGTCGTTGGCGGTGAAGTTACCGGAGATCGTTGTGCCGCCGTACTGGCCTGCCGCCTGCACGATCGGCGCGCTGACAACACGCGAGTCGAGGGTGAAGGCGAGGTACTTGTTGTAGTACTCGGTGGTCAGCTTGGCCCACTCGTCCGAGCCGGTCGACTTGAAGTCGAGGCGAACGGTGTGGCGCGACTGCCGCTGATCGAACTCGGCGACCGCGTTGCTGATCTCCTGGCCGTCGATCCGACTCTTGTCCAGGATGTATTTGGCCTTGCCGTCCACCGAGCAGGTGACCAGCGGCAGGTTCGGATCGTCGTTACCCGCCAGCGGATCGGCCTTGCTGCAGTCGAGCGCGGCAAGCGCCTGCTGCTGCACGGCCGGATCCTGGCTCTGGCGGGTCGCCTTGGCCTGCGCGATTTCCTGCTTCACCTGCTCCTGCGGCGCGAGCTCCGACTGGTTCGGCGCCGGCGTCGGCTGCGGCGTGGTCGGCGCCTGCGCGGGGAACACGCGGTTCTGCGGTGCGCCTTCGGAGGCCGGGTTGTCCTGTGCCGGTGCGGGCAGCGGCTCACCGCCCTGTGCCGGTGCGGGCAGCGGCTCGCCACCCTGCGCGGGCGGCGGCAGCGTCGGCGGCAGACCGGACGCGGGCGCCTGGCCCGGCTGCTGTCCTGGCGGCAGCTGCGTGGCATCGGGGACCGCACCGTACGGCTGGCCGATCACCGGCCGGATGTAGAGCTTCGCGGTCGAAGCCAGCGAACGCGCCTGCTGTCCGTCATCGCCGGGCACAGTGATGACGATGTTGTCGCCGTCGATCACCACCTCGGAGCCGAGCACGCCGAGCCCGTTGACGCGGGTCTCGATGATCTCCTGCGCCTTCTTCAGGCTGTCCTGGCTCGGCTTGTTGCCGTCGGGGGTGCGCGCGGTCAACGTGACCCGGGTGCCACCCTGCAGATCGATGCCGAGCTTGGGTGTCGGTGCTTTGTCACCGGTGAAGAACACCAGCGCATAGATCACGGCCAGCAGCGCGGCGTAGACGCCGATCAGCCGGAGCGGATGCGCCGATCCTTGGGAAGGTGGCACAGTGCGTCATCTCCTAGGCGGGAAGTCGAGAGTTGAACAGGCGGGCACACCAGCGATGCCTGGTGCGGACGTGAGCGGCGGAGAATACACCGATCAGGTAGCGCGCGGGTGGCGGCCCATCGAGCACCGCCGCCGCAGCGGCGGATCGAACACAGACGCGGCGGCACCGGCGGGGCGCCGACCGCGACGGCACATCAGTCCTTGGTCAGCCGGGTCTCGGTCTGCTCGGCGGATTCCTCGAGAGCATCGTGCGCGCCCTCGGTCGTCGAATCGGCCTCGTCGGTAACGACCTCGGTCTCGGTGCGCACTTCGCGGATGGCGGCGCGCAGCCAGGTGGTGACGACATCTTCGGCAATCTCGAGATCAACCGTGGTGTCGTCGAGATCGACGACGGTGCCGTACAGCCCCGACGTGGTGATGACCTGGTCGCCGGCCTTCAGGCTGTCCTGCATCTCCGTGACCTTGGCGGCTTCCCGCTTCTGACGGCGGACACCGAGGAACATCGGCACGAGCAGGGCTACCAGCAGCAGCGGAAACAGAAGTTCCATCGTCGAAGTCAGTCCCTAGTCTTGGTGGTGGGATGGATATGTACCCACACAGTCTGCCATTTCGTGTCGTCAGCGCCACACCGGCACACCAGGTGGGAACCTGTGGCGAGTATGGCGGGCGAATCCTACGCCAGGTAAGCGGTGCACGGGGCGGTCCGACGCGACAGGTCGGTTTGCCGGGAAAGGTCGCCACTCGAAACCGGCACGCCACGAATTCCATTGGCCTACAGTGGAAATCGCAGGGTATTCAGTAGCGCAGGACGTCCCGACGGCGCAGCCGGGGAGCCTGATTCGCACGCACTCATCGATCGCCGAGCCGTGTCTCGTGGCCTCCTGTGCCTTCACAAAGGGGATCACGATGGCCGCAGACGCCAGAATCGACGTCAAAACGCTATTCCAGAAGGCCGCCGGAGATTTGTCCGCGCCCGAACTGTACGACCTGGCACGAATCGCCGAATCGGGTTCCTGGTTCGGCATGCCCGACGCCAGGTCCGGCGAGCCCGCGCGCCGCGCCGACTTCGAATGGCCGTTGGTGTCCGAGCATCCATACCTCGGCAAACACGGTAAAGGCACGGCGGCGGTGCATCTCGGAAACGGGCACGAACGCCTCGTCAATCCGATGATTTTCGCCGACGGTTTCAATTACGGGCCCAGCGATCTCGACGGGCTGTGGCAATGGTTCAACACGCCCTATTCCGACGCGGGCGAGCGCCTGTTCGATCAGTTGCTCGCGTCGGGCATCGATATCGTTTTGCTCGGCTTCGATGCTCGCCACGATTACATTCAGGTCAACGCAGGTGTGGCCCGGGCGTGTATCAGCAAGGTGCTCGCCGAACGGCAGGGCAAGGCGCCGCTGATCACCGGCGGCGTCAGCATGGGCGGCATGGTCACCCGCTATGCGCTGGCCGCGATGGAACGCGACGAAGAGGATCACGAGACCGGGACCTACCTGTCCTGGGATACACCGCACAACGGCGCGTGGATTCCGTTGATCCTGCAGCAGATGGCGTACTTCTTCGAGTCCTTCGAGGCAGTCACGCCGGGTAAAGCGAGCAAGGCCAGTCTGATTCGCAGCCCCGCGGCGCAGCAGTTGCTGTGGGCGTGGGTGGAGGATTCGCGCTATTCAGGTCCGGTCGCCACCGCATCGCCGCTGCGTGCCCACTACCTCCAGGAGCTCGCCGACCTCGGCGGATTCCCGCAGCGGCCGGTCCTGCTCGGCGTCGCCAACGGTCGCGGCGACGGGCAAGGTCCCGCACTGCGCCCCGGTGAGGTTGCCTTCGACAAGAAGTTCCTCGGTGGTCTGGTCGGCAGCGCCACCGCGCGCTATCAACCGGCGTTCGGCACCGAACAACCGATCGGCGGCATGCATCTCGGCCTGACCACGCGCACCTCGACGACCAGCTTGGTCGCGCCGTTCGACGGCGCACCCGGCGGCATGCTCGACTCGTTCGGCCAGGTCGCGACCGTCCTGGGGATCGAGCTGGACGAGGCCAAACGCTGGAGCTGTTTCGTGCCGTCGGTCAGCGCGATCGCCTTGAAATTCGACCCGCTCTCCTGGGATATCGAGCTCGACAAAGACCTCCGCAAGGTCACCTCGGACCAGACGGCCCTGTCCGAATTCTGTTGCAACGTCACCAACACCGAGCATTCGGCGGTCACGCCGACGCTCGCCGACTGGGTGCTGCGCAAGATCGCGAAATAGTCGTCACCAGTTGAACGGAGCCGATGGATGGAAGAAGGGAGCCGCCGGATGAAATAGGACGGGCCCCGCCGGGAGCTATCCGGCGGGACCCGCACAACGGGGCGTCGGCGGGACCCGCACAACGGGGCGTCGTTGACCCGGCTCAGGCCGACTTGCCGTAGACGTAGTCGTCGAGCGGGAAGCTGACGGCTTCGCGATGGGCGTTGAGGGTGCTGGTCGGGCGGAGCAGCGCGGCCTCACCGTGCGGATTGAAGTAGTAGCTGCGCGCCGTGGCGCAGTCACCACCGTAGAAGACCGAGGAGCCGAGCTTGTCGGTGACGCGGTCGAGGAACTCCGTGTTGGCGTGCTCGGTCACCTCGAACGTGTGCTCGCCGCGGCGGAACAGCTCACCGAAGAGCCTGCCCATGTGCTTCATCTGCGCCTCGATGGTGGTGAAGTACGACAGACCGCTGTAGGAGTACGGGCTGTTGAGGCTGAGGAAGTTCGGGAACTTCGGCACCGTGATGCCCTCGTAGGCCTGGAAACGGTTGTCCCGCCAGAACTTTCCGAGGTTGACGCCGTCGCGGCCGATGATCTCGATGGCCGGGAAGTTGACGTCCCACAGGTTGAATCCGGTGGCAAGGATCAGCGTGTCGATCTCGGTCTTATGGCCGTCGGCGGTGACGATGCCGTCAGCCTCGATCCGTTCGATCGAGTTGGTCTCCAAGCGCACATGCGGCTGGTTGAACGAGCGGAAGTAGGTGTTGGAGAACGTCGGCCGCTTGCAGCCGAAGTCGTAGTGCGGGGTGAGCTGCTTGCGAGTTTCCTTGTCGCGCACCGAGGCCCGCAGATGCGCCTTGGCGAGCACGCCTGCGGCCTTGTTCAGCGGCTTGGCCTTGGTGTAGTTCAGCACGCCGACCACCATCAGCGCCTCGAGCAGGCTGGTGTTGAACAGTCGCGCGGCCTTCTGGGTGGCGGGCACCCGGTCGAACAGCTTCTGCACCGGGGCGGGGATCGCGGCGTCGATCTTCGGCACCACCCAGATCGGGGTGCGCTGGAAGACGGTGAGCGCCTGCGCCTTCTTGGCCACTTCCGGCACCAGCTGCACGGCGGTGGCGCCGGTGCCGATGATGGCCGCCTTGCGACCGGTGAGGTCGAAATCGTCCTCCCACGCGGTGGTGTGGATGATCTTGCCTGCGAAGGTGTCGATGCCGGGGAACGGCGGCGTGTAAGGCTGCGACAGGAAGCCGGTCGCGGTGAGTAGGTAACGGCCGGTGACGGTTTCGCCGCCGGCCACCGAGATCACCCAGTGCTGGTGCTCCTCGTCCCAGCGGGCGCCGTCGACCACCGTGCCGAAGCGCATCCGCCTGCGCAGGCCGTACTTGTCGGCGATGTGCGCGGCGTACTTCTTCAGCTCGGCGCCCGGCGCGAACAAGCGCGTCCAGTAGGGGTTCGGCTCGAACGAGTACGAGTAGGTGACCGAGGCGATGTCGACCGCGAGGCCTGGGTAGTGATTGACGTGCCAGGTGCCGCCGAGATCATCCTCACGTTCGAGGATCACGTAATTACTGAGGCCGAGGCGATCGAGCTCGATGCCCGCCCCCATACCACCGAATCCCGCTCCGACCACGATCGCGTCGTACTGAGGCGCCACGCCGAACCTCCTGATTGTGAACCGTCTATCACAGAATGACGCATCATTCCGTTTGTGACGACTGTATCATCGAGGGCGTGACGAAGCCATTGACGAGAGCCCAGAGACGCAAGGCCGAGCTGCGGCAGGAGATCATCGACACGGCGTTCGTCTGCTTCTCCGAGAAGGGCTATCACGGCACCGGCATCGCCGATATCGCCGGTCACCTCGGCATCGGGCACGGCACCTTCTACCGCTACTTCAGCAACAAGCGCGACATCATCGACCACGTCATCGACGACCTGTCGGACAAGATCATCGAAAGCCTGGGCACCGACAACGCGCCGGACGCAGCCAATACGCTCGACGAATACCGCGGTCAGCTCGACCGGATCGGCCACGCACTCACACACATCCTGATGGACGACCGCCGGGTCGCTCAGTTGCTGCTGGTGCACGCCCCCGGCATCGATGAGGAACTCACCGCGCGCCTCTACGGCCTGCTCGACCTGGCCGACGCGCTCACCGCCGGATACCTCGACCACGGCGTCGAACGTGGTTACCTGCGAGCAGATTTGGATACCGCCAACACTGCGCGCGCAGTGACCGGCATGGTGCTCTCCGGCATCATCCATGGCCTGCGCGGGACCGGCGAGGAGAACCTGCAGAGCCTCTCCGAGGCGATCCGGCGGCTGCTTGTCGACGGTATCCGCAAAGATTGAGCACATCGGCAAGCCCCCTGACGCCGCACGCGGAGTTAAGGTGAGGGCACCGTGTTTGTGTCAGCTCCGATGTGTCTGCCAGGGGGCCGGTCGTGATCTCGAGAGACCAGGGAGTGCGAAATGGTCACTTTCCCGAGGACCGGCGCAGCTCACCTGACAGAATGTGGCCCGTGACCCCCGAGGACGTGAGCCGAATCAGTTTTGCGACGCCACCTTTCGGCCAACGCGGATACCACGCCGACGAGGTGGACGCGTTCCTCGATCTCGTCGCCGCGACCATGGCCGGACAGGGCGCCCTCGCCGCCGACGACCTGCGCCACGTCACCTTCGACGCGCCGCGCCCCGGCGGCCGCGGGTATCGCGCGGATCAAGTCGACGAATACCTGGATCAGGTGCGCGCCGAACTCGAGAGCCGCCAGCGCGGCGTGCGCCCGGTGCCTGCAGGCGGCAACGGTCACGCGCTGCTCACCCCGGACGACGTGCAGCGGATGCGCTTCACCACCGCCTCTGTCGGTCGTCGCGGATACCACGAAGAAGAGGTCGACGCCTTCCTCGACCTGGTCGCGGCCACCCTCGCCCACGACGGACCAGGCAGCCTGACCGTCGCCGAAGTGCGCTCCGTGCGCTTCACCGAGGCGCGCCTGGGAACCCGCGGCTACCAGCCAGACGAGGTAGACGCCTTCCTCGACTTAGTGGTCACCGCCCTCCAACACGCCGAACACCAACACCACCGCTGGACCCTGCACCGCGACGACTAGCCCTCTTGCCGCACGAGCAGCCGAAAGCACTCCAGGGCGCGAACATTCAGCGAGGAACACACCGTCTGAAGTTGGTCGGTTGATCACGAGGCACTGACGGCGGCATCGCCCGAGTAGCCCCCGCCACCAGTGCCCCTCACCACGAATCAACCCCGCTACCAGCGCGCCCTCGGTCAGAGCTCAACTCTGGGATCACACATACCGGAATCGCTTGTGCCTCTGAGGCAGGTAAACGCCGCTAGCACCGCCCCCACGCCGAAATCCGCACCCCGACTGCGGATTCGCGCCGGTTCTGGAGTTGGTCGGTTGATCATGGGGAACTGGTGTAGGCATCGCCCGAGAAGCCACCTGCACCATTACCCCTCGGCCCGAAACAACCCCTCCGATCCCACATGCTGGCAGCGCTGGCACTTCTGAGGCCGGTAACCGCGCCCAGCCCTGCCTGACGCCGAAATCCGCACCCCTTCTGCGGATCCGCACCCGTTCTAGCAGCCCACAGCTAGTGCGGATCCCCAGAACGAGTGCGGTTGCCGAGAGGGGTGCGGATTACGGAGCGCGCGGTGGGTGCGAGCGAGGATTCGGCGTAGTTGATCGTGAAACCCCCGCAGCCGCACACTTTCTGTCTTCCCGCACACGATCTGGCATGCGAAATCGTGTGCGGGAAGACAGAAAGTGTGCGGCTGAGTGTCTTTGATCTTGAATCTTTGTCTTTGATCTTGAAGTTCTCGAAACGGGAGCACAGCCAAGTAACCCGGCTGGGACAAGAGAACGCGTGAGCGACTGCGGAGGTCAGCCGGGTACGGCAGGCGAAGCAACCACGCTAATCCGGTGCACACACCGAGATGCCGCACTCACAGGAGACCGTAGAGCCAGGGAATCTCTTCCACTCTCTACCCGGGCCCGAAACGAGCGCGGCTTCGAACACCGTTGCCGTACAACCCTATTCGAACAAGTCAAGGGTGGGCTGCGGGTCTCGCCCGCGAACCTCGATGGAGCCGAAGACGAGGTCGGGGGGTGGGACCAGGCCGAGGTGTTCCCAGGCGGCGGCGGTGGCGACGCGGCCGCGGGGGGTGCGGGCGACCATGCCTGCGCGGACCAGGAATGGTTCGCAGACTTCCTCCACGGTGGCGGCCTCCTCCCCTACGGCGACCGCGAGGGTGGAGACGCCGACCGGGCCGCCGCCGAAACTGCGGACCAGGGCGGTGAGTACGGCGCGGTCGAGGCGGTCGAGGCCGAGGACGTCGACGTCGTACACCTCGAGCGCGGCCTGCGCGATGGGGCGGGTGATCATGCCGTCGGCGCGGACTTCCGCGTAGTCGCGCACGCGGCGCAACAGCCGGTTGGCGATGCGTGGCGTGCCGCGGGAACGGCCTGCGATCTCGGCGGCGGCGTCCCGATCGATCTCGACGCCGAGGATGTGCGCCGAACGCTGCAGGATGCGCAGCAGTTCGGTCGGGTCGTAGAAGTCCATGTGGCCGGTGAAGCCGAAACGATCGCGCAGCGGTCCGGTCAACGCGCCGGATCGGGTGGTCGCACCGACCAGCGTGAACGGCGCGATGTCGAGCGGAATCGAGGTGGCGCCTGGGCCTTTGCCGACGACGACGTCGACGCGGAAGTCCTCCATCGCGAGATAGAGCATTTCCTCGGCGGGCCGGGCGATGCGGTGGATCTCGTCGATGAACAGCACATCACCGTCGACCAGGTTGCTGAGCATGGCCGCGAGGTCGCCGGCCCGTTCCAGCGCGGGGCCGGAGGTGATCCGCAGTGCGGTACCGAGTTCGCCTGCGATGATCATCGCCATGCTGGTCTTGCCGAGGCCGGGCGGACCGGACAGCAGCACATGGTCGGGAGTGCCGCCGCGCTGTTTGGCGCCGCGCAGCACCAGCGCAAGCTGCTCGCGGACCCGCGGCTGGCCGATGAAGTCGTCGAGGGACTTCGGCCGCAGACTGGCCTCGATCTCCCCGTCGGACTTCAAATAGCTTGGGGTGACCTGGGATTCGGGGGCAGCGTCGGCTTCGTCGTATTCCATGAGCGGTTACCGATTCTTGCCGAGCAGATTCAATGCGGCGCGCAGGGCGGCGGAGGTGTCGGCGGCGGGCTGTTCGGCGAGCACCGAATCTATCGCCTGCTCAGCCTGTTTGACGGGGAAGCCGAGACCGGTGAGCGCCTCGACCACCTGGTCACGCACCGGCGTGATGACCGGAGTCGGCGCACCGGGCGGGCCTGCCTGCACCGGAACGAGATTCACCTTGTCCCGCAGTTCGACGACCATGCGTTCGGCGCCGCGTTTGCCGATGCCGGGCACCCTGGTGAGCGCCGCGACATTGCTTTCGGCGAGCGCCTTGCGCAGCGCCTCCGGCTCGAGCACCGCGAGCACCGCCATCGCCAGACGCGGGCCGACACCGGACACCGTTTGCAGCAGCCCGAACAGGTCGCGCGCCTCGGTGTCGGCGAAGCCGTACAGCGTCTGCGAGTCCTCGCGGACGATCATCGCGGTGTACAGCCGGGTTTCCTCGCCGCGGGTCAGGGTGGCCAGTGTCGCGGGAGTCACGTTGAGCCGGTAGCCGATGCCTGCCGCCTCGATCACCGTGTGGTCGAGCGCGATCTCCAACACCTCACCGCGTACCGACGCGATCACCTGGGTACCGCCTTCCGTTGTTCGGCAAGCCGTTCCGCGTACTTGCGTTGCGCCTCGGCCGCGAGGGCCTCGGCCTTTGCCATTCGTTCCAGCAGCGGCGCCCGCCAACAATGGCAGATGGCCAGCGCCAGCGCATCCGCCGCGTCGGCGGGTTTCGGCGCGACCTGCAGGCCGAGGATCCTGGTGACCATCGTCGTGACCTGCGCTTTGTCCGCAGCGCCGTTGCCGGTGACCGCGGCCTTCACCTCGCTGGGCGTGTGAAACGCGACCGGTATCCCCCGGCGCGCGGCCGCGAGGGCGATCACGCCACCCGCCTGCGCAGTGCCCATCGCGGTACGCACATTGTGCTGCGCGAA
Organism: Nocardia sp. NPDC049149; assembly: GCF_043197455.1. NCBI lineage: Bacteria > Bacillati > Actinomycetota > Actinomycetes > Mycobacteriales > Nocardiaceae > Nocardia > Nocardia sp. NPDC049149. The sequence goes on along the minus strand of NZ_JBICTD010000006.1, from coordinate 278,175 downwards.
GACGCGTTCGATCGCGACGGCCCCCGGTTCGTGGGTGTCCATCCAGCTTTCGGCGGCATCGGCAACCAGCAGCAGCCGATGCGCCAGATCCATGTCGGGAGGCGTGCGGACCACGTCGACGGCGAGCGCGGTGACCTTGCGGCCGATCCCGCCCTCGACGATGCTGAGGCCGCACCGGGTGAGCCCGGGGTCGACACCCATCACCCGCACAAAATCCCCTCTCACCAGACACGAACAACTGTTCGAGAGTCTAGCCGAGGCACCGTCTTTCGCCCTCCAGCGACACGGCGACTGACGCACCAGTGCCGAAGCATCGACGACCCTTTTCCTCAACGCCGTGGCCGAACACCACACCCTGCTCGTGTTCGACAACTGCATCGCGACCGGATCCCGCTCAGTCGGGTAGCCCGAGTAGCTCCGGTTTCAGTGCGCGAGCCGCCCATTCCTGCGCCGGGTCGGCGACCAGCCGCCGGGCCGCGATGTCGAGCAGCCCGCTGACATGGGTGACCGTGGCAACCACCACGTCGTCCTGCCTGGTCAGGACATGCTCGACGCGATAGGTCTTGCCGGTCCCCCACACCCACGCGCAGGACACGTCCACCGTGTCGCCGCCGCGCAACTCACGGTGGAACTTGAGGGTCGTCTCCAGGTTCACCGGACCGAAACCGGCCGCGATCAACTCCTCGACCGAGACACCCGCCGCCTGCACGCACGCGAAGCGCGAGTGATCGGCGAACTGGTGATACGCCGCACCGGTGACATGCAACTGCGCATCCAGGTCGGAGACACGGACTTCCATGCGAATGCTGAACGACACGAGCCCGACTATGCCAGCTCCCACCGACAAGTTCGCGCCCCCAGGATGACTGGAGGCGATTCACAGGGAGTCTCGAGGAACGGTGTCGACAATGCCGTAGGTGCCCGTTCCTGGACTGTCGCATGCCGCGCCCGCGATCCCCGCACCGCCGCCCGCCGTTCCGGCACCACCGGCGGCGCCGCAGTTGCCGTCGGCGACGCTGAATCCGAACTATCAGAACGGCTTTCACCACGGCGTCTCGCTGCTGCACGGGTGGTTGCCGGTCACGGTCGAGGTCGTCGTCGTTGTCGTGCTCGTCGTCGCGATCGCGCGGCGGACGCGGCGCTGGTGGACGATTCAGCTGCCGCTGTGCGTGCTGCTCGGTGTCGTCGGCGCGCTGGTCGCGCGGTGGTACGTGACCAACCAAGGACTGGCGTCGGACCCGGCGCCCGTCGAATTGTGGGCCGCCGTGGGCGCGACGGTCGGCGCCCTCGCCGTCGCTGTCCTCGGCTGGCGCGGCGCCCGCTGGTGGCGGCGCGGCGTCGCGCTGCTCGCCGTCCCGCTTGCCGTGCTCAGCACCGGCATCGTGCTCAACCAGTGGGTCGGCTACTACCCCACTGTCGAATCGGCGTGGAGCGCACTCACCGCGGGCCCGCTCCCGCACCAAACCGACCTCGACGCCCTGGATGGCTTGCGCGGCACCGACGTATCGACCGGCAAGGTGGTGCCGGTCGATATCCCCGACTCGGACAGCGGCTTTCCGCATCGCACCGAATACGTGTACCTGCCGCCCGCATGGTTCGCGGGCCCGACGCCGCCGACCCTGCCGGTGGTCATGATGATCGGCGGCGAATTCAACACTCCGGCGGACTGGCTGCGCAGCGGCCAAATCATGCCTGCCATCGACAGTTTCACCGCCGCCAACGGCGGAAGGGCGCCGATCCTCGTCTTCGTCGACTCCAGCGGCAGTTTCAACAACGACACCGAATGCGTGAACGGCCCACGCGGTGACGCCGCCGATCACCTCACCCGAGATGTCCCGAGTTACTTGGCATCCCGCTTCCACGCGAGCACCGATCCCGCGCAGTGGGCGGTGGTCGGCTGGTCCATGGGCGGCACCTGCGCCGTCGATCTGGCCGTCATGCATCCCGAACTGGTTCGCACGTTCGTCGATATCGCAGGCGATCTCGGCCCCACCTCCGGCACCAAAGACCAAACCATCGCCCGCCTCTTCGGCGGCAATGCCGCGCAGTGGGCCGCTTTCGACCCGCTCACCGTCATGGCAGCGCACGGCCAATACACCGGCACCGCAGGCCTTTTCGACGACCTCACCCCGCCACATCGGCCCAACTACCCTGGCGGCCAAGGCAATCACCGCCGCGCCATGGACGACGAGAACGCAGGCATGGGCGGCCGTGACGGCGTTCAGGACGCCGGCGAGGTCGGCGCCGCCGAAAAGCTCTGCACCCAAGGCCGCGAGGTAGGCATCGACTGCACCATCCACACCACCCAGGGCGGCCACACCTGGCAATTCGCCGCCGCCGCCTTCACCTCATCGTTCCCATGGATCGTCGCCCGCCTAGGCCTCCCCATCCCCACCAATTCATAGCACTACCCCCGCTGACGGATCGAACGTCCTGCCATCGGCTCGTTACCGCGCACTTCCGCACCCGAGATGCTCTCGACCCGTTGATCTTTCAGTGTGCCGCGGCGTCGCGGTCTGCGTGTGCGGTCCGGTGACAGGTGCCGCCCTAAACTGTTCCGATGACGTTGAAGCCCCTGGCGCCACGGTCTGACTCGTCCCAAAGCGGTTCCGCTTCTGGCGGTGCCGAGTTGTGGCGGGTGAAGGTGGAGACGGCATCGACAAGTGGGTCTTCACGAAGTTCACGGACCGCATCATCGACGCGGGGCTGAGCTTCGCGGATGGCGGCGTTGTAGGCCTCGACGATGGTTTCGCCGTCCGCGGTGGATACCGACAGTAGGCGGTTTTCGGCATCAACCACGACGTGGATGCCGTCGATCGTTGCGCTGCCGCGGATCTGCTGCAGCGCGAGGTTGGCGCGCTGCACCTTCAGGCCGAACTCATCGTGCTTGTTGTGTGACATAGCTGCTCTCACGGATGTGTGATGGTGCTCGGGAGCGGATCTCCACCGACCGCTTCGCGGGCGAACGGCGGGGATGAGGCGGTAATGGCGAGGTCACCCTTGCCGTTGTCGACAACGGTCAGGTTGTAGTCGTCGGGGGTGCGGGTGCGGGCACGGCGCTGCGGCATCGCTTGTTGGTCGACGGACACGTGCCAGCCGAATGCCTCCCAAATTCGGAGAATCAGCTGGAAGTAATCGGAAACCTGCTCCGCAGGGACGCCAACGACCCAATATTCAGCGTTGAGCAGCAGCGGCGTCCCGAGCTCGACGGTGTCGAAGGCGGGGACGGTGAGTGCGTCGCCGAAGATGGCGTGCTCGTAGCAAGGGTGCTGCCAGGACAGCGCGATATCGAAGGGCAGGCGCTGCAGCGTGTCGGTCAGATATTGCAGAATCTGTTGCCGCGCCAGGGATTCGGAGCGATTCGGGCCGGCTGTCACGAGACCTTCCCCTGTCCGGAAATGATGTTACCCATATTCGTCAAGGCGGGGTTGCCCTCGTCCCAGTACGAGGAGTGTGCACCCCCGACCCAACCGCCGCCGTTGGAGAAGACCGTTCCCCACCCCGGCGTCAGATGCGGTTCGGGGCCGTGCGGGGCAACCGATAACATTGGGCCCGCGACGGGATCCCACACCGCGGCCGTCGAGTAGAGGCGACTGCGGACGTCGCCGGACGCGACGCCGGTGAGGTGCAATTTCTCGGGCCGGTCGACATCGATGCCAGGGCTGGCGACCAGGACTACCTTGTCGGCGTCGAGAGTGTGATTGTTACTGGCGGCATGACCGATCACGGTCGTGCCGTAGCTGTGTCCGAGGACGGTATTCGCCGACCGCGCACCCTCGTGGGTGACCCGCAAACCGCTCTGGAAGTCGTCCAGCGGTTTCGCGGCGCCCGCGGCGTAGCTGTCCCAAATAGCGCTCGGAATGGATTGTGGTGCGTCATAACCGATCCACGTCACCACCGAGGTCTTCTTGGACGGGTCGGACAGTTCCGCGGCTCGGCGCATGACGTCGGACCGGTTGACGTCGTCGCCGAGCAACTTGGCGTCGGTGGTCGTGGCGCCAGTGCCCGGAACATAGGTGCAGACATTGTCCGCGGAATCCGGGTTCCGGAAGGCGACGGCGGCGTGTCCTTTGTCATCGACGAGCGAGAGCAACCGCGGCACACCGTCTTTGGCTTGGCTTTGGTCGAACACGTTGTTGTACCCGTTCACCTCCTTCTGGGCTGCGGCGATGCGCTCCAACCAGGACGAGTCATTGCAATTGGGGTCGCGGTCGCGTTTCGCCTTCTCGTGGGCGGCGACGATTGCGTCGAGTCGCCGCTGGGCTTTGTCGCGAAGATCGTTGAGGTTCAACCGGTTGTAGTGGTCACGATCGGCTTGGGGGATACCGTCCCGGTTGCCGATGAAGTGATCCTTTTGAAAGAAGGCATCCTTCTCGGCGGGGGACAGTTTCATCCAGAAGTCGCGGAGCATCTGCGGATCCGTGGGCAACTGGGTGCGGCCATCGCGTATTGCCGCAACCAACGCGGCCGCCGGGTCTTCTCCGGGGCGGGTGCGATACTGCTCGAGCAACCGCAGATCGCTGCTGATCGCCTGGGCCGCTTGCGTTTCGGTGTCACCGAAGATGGTCATCAGCGCTTGAACTCGCTGCTGGAAACCCGCCGCCTGGTTGTCGAGTCGCTGCTGCAATATCATCCGGACAGCCGGGTCCGGCGCATCGACGCCCGACGCCGGAACCGTTGGCGGGGTGACGGTTCCGTCGTCCTTCGTCGACATACCGGCTGCCGGAATCTCCTGATCGACGAGGGCCAACAGCGTTGCGCGGGTCTGGGCCAGGCTCTTGCCGAAGGTGGTGCAGTGGCCGGCGATCGAGAGCACGGTGGAGCCGAGGTGATTGGCTGACAGCTGGTGTCCCAGGGCGCAGGACTGGGCAGCGTCGGCGGATTGCCCTTGCCAGCCGCCCATGCTGCGGTCGACGTCGCGGCTCATCTGATCGACACGAGTAGAGAACGTGTCGTTTCCTGAGGTCAGGTCCACGGCGAGGGCGGACATCGTATCCGGCTCACAGCCCCGGATACGGCCGATGGTATTCATCGTCGCCTACTTCGTGACCACGGCTTGGCCTGCCAGGTATTTGTCGAGTTGCACGGCGTTGGTCCGCTCCATTTCGGCGAAGTTCTGTTCCCCCCGGAGCGTCGTCGTCGACATGGCCTGTATGTGACCACCGATGAAACCGAAGGAATCGGTCACCGCCCCGCCTGCTCGCGAAAGCGGTTCCTGCAGAGGAGAATCCGGCATCCGCGGCACGGTGGAAACTTTGATCGCGAGAATGGCCTTGGCGTGTTCGTCGAGCTCTGACGCGAGCCTGCGTGCGACGAAGAAATTGAACCATATCGGTCGGCCCGAGCCTACCGGCGCAATGGGACCCAATGGACTATCAAGTGGCACAACAAAACCCCCTGGATCTACTCGAACACGCTGCACCCCCATCGGCGTGCAGGTTCGCTTCGGAACGCCAAAGGTAGCGCCGCGGCCCGGAGGGCGACAAGGCCCCAATCCTCTGGTCTCAGTGGGTAATTCGCGGCAGGACGCGCCAGTTCGATCGCCGCGACAATGTCAGACCTGTTCGCCGCGTTCGCGGCGACGGTCGAGATCTGCCTGGCGCGCGGCTTCTTGACGGCGCGCTTCGGCGCGCTGCTGTTCGGCGCGTTCGCGCAGTCCGCGGAGGAACTCTTCGTCCGCGGCGGAGTCCTGGGCGACGTAGCGGCCGGGACGGTCGTACTCGGCGTACTGCGTCGTGGACCGCGGCCGGGATTCGTGGATCGGGCGTCCGACGAACAACCACAGCAGGGCGCCAACGGTCGGCAACAGGATGACGACGATCAACCAGCCGATTTTCGGCAGGTGCCGAATTCCCGCCTCGGGACAGGTGATGACGTCGATCAAACAGTAGATCCACAGTGCGAGCGTGATCAGCGCCACGGCGGCATACGGCATGACTTCTCCTCGAAGAATGTGTGGACCGCCGACGATCGCCGCGTCCCCCCGATGTGCCCTGAGCAGGGCATTACACCGCGAAACGGTACTACAAACAGGAGAATTGCTGAAGCGGGGCGACCGAGATCGTGGTCACGACACACCCGCGCCGGAACCGTCAGCCCATGGCCAAGGCGGTGCGAAAAGTGCGCCGGTAGGCCTGCGGCGATACCCCGATCGCTTCGTGCAGATGCTGGCGCAGTGAGGTGCCGGTGGCGAAGCCGACCTCGCCCGCGATTCGGTCGACCGTCATGTCGGTCGATTCGAGGAGGTGGCGGGCGCGGTACAGCCGCTGCTGAATCAGCCAGCGTCCCGGGCTCATTCCCACTTCGTCGCTGAACCGCCGGGCGAAGGTGCGTTTGCTCATCCTGGCCCGCTCGGCGAGTTCGTCGACGCTGACCGGGAGGTGCAGGTTTTCCATGGCCCATTGCCGCGCGGCGGCGGTGCTCGCCGAGGGTGACGGTGGCATCGGCTGCTCGATGTATTGGGCTTGACCGCCTTCTCGCCACGGCGGCACGACGCAGCGGCGGGCCACGCTGTTGGCGACCACGCTGCCGTAGTCGCGGCGCACCAGATGCAGGCAGGCGTCGATCCCTGCGGCCGCTCCTGCCGAGGTGAGCACGTCACCGTCTTCGACGTACAGCACGTCGGGATCGAGCCGGACCAGCGGGAAGGTGCGCCGAAACAGTTCTGCCTCATACCAATGCGTGGTCGCCACCCGACCGTCGAGCAGTCCGGCGGCCGCGGCGACGAACGCGCCCGTGCAGATCGCCACGATCCTGGTGCCCGGCCGGATCCGGGCGAGCGCGTCGTGCACCGGTTGCGGCAGGGCGCCGCCGAGGGTCATCGAGATATCGCAGGCGGGCAGCACCACGGTGTCGGCGGTGTCGAGCACGCTGCTGTCGTGCTCGACGGCGATCGAGAAGTCGGCGTTGCTGCGCACCGGCGCGCCGTCGAGGGTGCAGGTGCGGATCCGGTATCGACCGCCCGCGCTGCCGAATACCCGGTTCGCGATGCCGAGTTCGAACGGGTACACCCCGTCCAACGCCAGCACCGCGACCTGGTGGACCACGTCGACCGTCATGGCACGATCATATCGAATTGTGGCAATCCTGCCATTTTCCGATCAGCTGTCACGCGGCAAGCTTGGCCGTATGAGCGAAGCCAACACGATGCGCGCGATCAGTCAGAACGTCCTCGGCGGACCCGAGGTTCTCACCGAAGTGCACTTGCCACGACCGGTTCCCGGCCCGGGCGAGATCCTGATCAAGGTACGCGCGGCGGGCATCAACCCGACCGATTGGAAGCACCGAGCCATCCGCGTCTTCCTGCCCGATCCGCCGTTCGTGCTCGGCTGGGACGTGTCCGGCGAGGTGGCCGAGACCGGCGTCGGCGTCACACTGTTCCAGCCGGGTGACGAGGTCTTCGGCATGCTCCCCTACCCCGACGGCCACGGCGCATTCGCCGAATACGTCGTCGGTCCCGCCCGCGCGTTCGCCCGCAAACCCGCTGGGCTGGACCATGTTCAGGCCGCCGCGATACCGCTGGCCGCCCTGACCGCATGGCAGGCACTCGTCGACACGGCCGGGCTGCAGGCAGGCCAGCGAGTGCTGATACACGCCGCCGCGGGCGGGGTCGGGCACCTCGCCGTCCAGATCGCCAAGGCACTCGGCGCCCACGTCATCGGCACCGCCAGCGCCGCCAACCACGACTTCCTGCGCAGCATCGGCGTCGACGAGCCGATCGACTACCGCACCACCGATGTCGGCGAAACGGTCCGCGACGTGGACGTGGTGTTCGACATGATCGACGACGAGAACAGCGTCCGCTCGCTGCGCACGTTGCGGCCGGGCGGCCTGCTCGTCACGTTGCGCGCGATGGGTCCGGTCGACCTCGGCGCGGCGGCCGAGCAGCTCGGCGTCCGCGTGCTCCGCATGCTGGTCGAGGACGACCACGCCGGCATGGTGGCCATCGCCGAGCTCGTCGAGTCCGGTGCGTTGCGGCCGACCGTCGCAGGCACCTTCCCGCTCGCGGACGCGGCGAAGGCGCACGCGCTCGGCGAGACGGGGCGCACTGTCGGCAAACTCGTCATCACTGTGGCCTGACACCGAAAGATTTTCCGCGCGGCGCTTCCCTGAATCTGCGAAATCGAGGCACTCACGCTTCTACCATCCGATGATGAGCACTGTTGTGAAGGCTGTCCTCGAGGGCGGGCCGAAAGACATGCCCGCGCGAATCGTCCCCATCACCCCGCCGGGGATCGAGTTGAAGGTCCCGTTCAAGGGTGGCTACGAACACTTCAAGGTGACCCGCAAAGAGCAAGACACACCGGAGGGGCGCCTGCCCGTCTATGAGTGGTCCGCTCGGACCGAGATCGCGGAGTGACGCGCGAGTAATCGTCCAGTGCGGCCGGTCGAGCAATCGACCGGCCGCCTTCCGCCGGTTTCGATCGGCGGCTGCACTATGGACAAACGCGTAACCAAGTGGTTACGCTTTTGCCGTGGACGAGGTAGCCGATGCGATCGCCGACGCGGTGCGCAGGGAGATTCTCGAATCGCTGCGCGGCACCCGGCTCACCGCAGGTGAGATCGCGGCGAAGTTCGAGATCAGCAGGCCCGCGGTGAGCAGACACCTGCGGGTGCTGCGCGAGTGCGGGCTCGTGCACGACGAGCTCGTCGGCAGGCAGCGGTTCTATGTGCTCGATCCGGCGCCGCTGGCCGAAGTGGCGGAATGGATCGCGCGCTTCGACACCGCCGCAGCCTGGACCCACCGCCTCGACGCATTGGAAACCGAGGTCTACCGGACGCGCAAAGCACATCGCGCGCGGCCGAAAGACGAACAGACGAAGGAGAACACCGCATGACCCCACAGCCGAACGGCCGCCTCGACCGCACCGACGGGCGCCGCGACCTGATCCTCACCAGGACCTACCGCGCCCCCATCGCCGACGTCTGGGCCAGCATCACCGAATCCGATCGCACCGCCCGCTGGTTCGGCCCATGGGAGGGCGATGCGGGAACAGGCCGAAACATCAAGCTGCAGATGGCTTATGAAGAAGGCGAGCCATGGTGCAACGCGCACATCGAGGCCTGCGAACCGCCGCGCAGGCTCGCCATCACCACCGAGGACGACTTCGGCACCTGGCATCTGGAGGCGGTGCTGACCGAAACCGACGGCAGCACGGAACTCGTGTTCACCCACCACCTGGAACCCGAGGCCCCGATCGGCCAGGTCGGACCGGGCTGGGAGTACTACCTGGACGCGCTCGGGGCGGCCCGCACAGGTACGGACCGCCCCGATTTCGAGGACTACTACCCCTCGATGCAGCAGTATTACGAAGCGCTGGAGGACTAGTCGACCAGCGCGGTCGCGTCAGTCGTCGAGCTGAGCGAGAACCTCGTCGGAGATGTCGACGTTCGTGTACACGTTCTGCACGTCGTCGCTGTCTTCGAGCGCGTCGACCAGCTTGATCACCTTCTTGGCTCCGTCGAGATCGACCGCGACGGACACCGACGGCTGGAAGCCGGATTCGGCGGAGTCGTAGTCGATTCCGGCGGACTGCAGCGCCTTGCGCACGGGGATCAGGTCGCTCGGATCGCTGATGATCTCGAACGAGTCACCGAGGTCGTTGACCTCCTCGGCGCCCGCGTCGAGGACGGCCATCAGGACGTCGTCCTCGGAAAGGCCGCTCTTCTCCAGCGTCACCACACCCTTGCGGTGGAACAGGTAGGAGACCGAGCCAGGGTCGGCCATGTTGCCGCCGTTGCGGGTCATCGCGACCCGCACCTCGCCCGCGGCGCGGTTGCGGTTGTCGGTGAGGCACTCGATCAACACCGCGACACCATTGGGGCCGTAGCCCTCGTACATGATGGTCTGCCAGTCGGCGCCGCCGGCCTCTTCACCACCGCCGCGCTTGCGGGCGCGTTCGATGTTGTCGTTGGGGACCGACGACTTCTTCGCCTTCTGGATGGCGTCGTACAGCGTCGGGTTGCCTGCAGGGTCGCTGCCACCCGTGCGTGCCGCCACCTCGATGTTCTTGATCAACTTGGCGAAGAGCTTGCCGCGCTTCGCGTCGATCCCCGCCTTCTTGTGCTTGGTGGTGGCCCATTTGGAGTGGCCGCTCATTCCCTACTTCCTTCAGGTCGATGGCACGTTAAGTGATGTAGACCGTACCGGTACTGGCGGACGGACAACTTCCCAAGCCTACTCGGCCGGTCATAGCGGCATTGCAGGCCGGTGATCTACGCGGCTCGGACCAGCTCGACGAACATCTCGTGCACCCGCAGATCGCCGGTCACCTCGGGGTGGAACGCGGTCGCGACCACGTTCCCCTGCCGCACCGCGACGATGCGTCCGGCGAACGGGCCGTCCGGCACCGTCGCCAGCACCTCGACGTCCGCGCCTGCCCGCTCCACCCATGGCGCGCGGATGAACACCGCGCGCATCGGACCGTCGTCGAGACCCTTGAAGGCGAGATCGACCTCGAAGGAATCGACCTGACGACCGAAAGCGTTGCGGCGCACCGTCATATCGATGCCGAACAAATGCTGGGCGTCGGGCCTGGTGTCGAGCACCTCGCTGGCGAGCAGGATCATGCCCGCACAGGAACCGAAGGCGGGCATGCCCTCGCGCAGTCGAGCCCGCAGCGGCTCCAGCAGGTCGAAGACTTCCAGCAGCTTGCTGATCGCGGTCGACTCACCGCCGGGCAAGACCAGTGCGTCGACGGCGGCCAGCTCGGACGCGCGACGGACAAGCACCGGCTCGGCGCCGCAGTGCTCCAGCGCCGCGACATGCTCGCGCACATCGCCTTGCAAGGCCAGCACTCCGACGGTCGGCCGCGACGGGGCCTGCGCAGCGATGGGTGCGGCGACCGGAGAAACATTCACGTCGGAAAGTTTACGAGTCGCCGTGGTGCCGGGCTGACCCGAGCCGCCACGCTGGTCCGGCGGCGGCTCCGGCACGGGTTCACTGACCGCAACTGAGCCGCCCCGACTGGCCGCAACCGGTGGGCGACCCGAGCAGACGCTGCCGCGGTGTGGGGCTGATCACGGTCGCCGTCAGAGTTCCGTCAACGGCGGGGTCGGACAACAGTGAACAGGTCGACACTCACAAGGTGATTGCTGTGTTGCCGCGCAAGGTGCCCGCACCGGGTGGGGATGCGAATGGCGCCCCCGCCCGCCGTGGGCTCACCGTTCCGACCGGTTTGGCGGGACTTTCCCTCGACGCGATGGCGTCGGTTTCCTATGGCCCCGAAGCGATTGTGCTGGTGCTGGCCGCCGCCGGTGGCGCGGGACTCGGGCTCACTCTGCCGGTGACGCTGGCGATCGCCGCGCTGCTCGCCGTGCTCGTCGCGTCCTATCGGCAGGTGATCGCGGCGTTCCCGAACGGCGGTGGCGCGTACGCGGTCGCCAAGGCACATCTCGGGCATCGGACCAGCCTGACCGCGGCCGCCTCGCTGATCATCGACTATGTCCTGAACGTCGCGGTGTCGATCGCCGCCGGCGTCGCCGCACTCACCTCCGCGTTTCCCGCGCTGCTCCCGTACACGGTGTGGATCTGCGTCGCGGTGCTCATCGGCATCACCGCGCTGAACCTGCTCGGCATCACCGAGAGCGCCCGCGCATTCATGGTGCCGACCGTCATCTTCGTGGTCGGTATCCTCACCGTCATCGTGGCCGGGCTGCTGCGGTCCGAGCCTGCGAGCGTCAGCACCGGCACCGCGACCGTGCTCGATATGCACACCGTCGGAGTGCTGTTGCTGCTCAAGGCCTTCTCCAGCGGCTGCGCCGCGTTGACCGGTGTCGAGGCGATCGCCAACGCGGTGCCGAGCTTCGAGGCGCCGAAAGTGGTTCGCGCGCAACGCGCCGAGGTCGCGCTCGGCGCCCTGCTCGGCATCATGCTGATCGGGCTCGCGCTGCTGATCGAGAAGTTCGAGGTGCATCCGATCGACGGCACCACGGTGCTCTCGCAACTCACCGAGGCCGCGCTCGGACACGGAATCGGTTACTACGTGGTGCAATTCGCGACGGTAGTGCTGCTGGCATTGGCCGCGAACACCTCCTACGGCGGACTGCCGACGCTCACCAAAATCCTCGCCGACGACAACTGCCTGCCGCATCGGTTCGCGGTCCGCTCCCCTCGGCAGGTGTATCGCTACGGCGTGCTGACGCTGGGTGTCGCGGCCGCAGTGCTGTTGATCGCCGCCAACGGCAACATGAACGCATTGGTCCCGCTCTTCGCGATCGGAGTGTTCGTCGGATTCACCATCGCGCAGGTCGGCATGGTGCGGCATTGGCTACTGGCGCGGACCAGGGGCTGGCAGTGGCGGATGGCGCTCAACGGATTCGGCGCGCTGCTCACCTTCGTCGCCGCGATCGTCACCACCGCAATGAAATTCACCGAAGGCGCGTGGTTGATCGTGTTGATCCTGCCCGCGCTCGTCGTCGGCATGGAACGAATTCGCGACACCTACACCAGGATCGGCGCATACCGTCGCTCCGACGAAGTCCCGCCGCCGCCCCGGCCGCGCGACGCCGTCATCGTGGTGCCGGTCTCGGAGGTCTCCGACTTGAGCTGCGAGGCGCTGTCGGCGGCACTGTCGATCGGCAAAGACGTTGTCGCAGTGCATGTGTGCCTGCCGGGTGAGTCGATCAAGGCGTTCACCAAGGCATGGGAGGCGTGGCATCCCGAAGTCAGGCTGGTGCTGCTCGAAGACAGCGACGCGACGGTCGGCGGGCCGGTGGCACGCTACGTGCGCGACAACTTCGAGGGCCGCCGCAAGGTGGTCGTCATCGCCGAGGTCGACCCGCCCGTCGGCTGGAACCGTGTCCTGCCGAGCCACCGCAGTGACGAACTCGAACGCGTGTTGCGGCGCATGACCGACACGGTGGTCTGCCACCTGCGCGTCCAGGTGGGATAGAGCCTGATCGAATTCAGGCGGCCGCGGTGGTGTGGGTCGGCCACACTCACACCACCGCGGTCGACAACTCAGTCGCGCAAAGTGCGGATCAGTCCCTCTTGGACCACCGCTGCCACCAGCTCGCCGGAGCGGCTGAAAATCTTGCCGCCGGTCAGCGCCCGGCCGAAACCTGCTGAAGGCGAAGACTGGTCATAGAGCAGCCAGTCGTCCGCGCGGAACGGACGCAAGAACCACATCGCATGGTCGAGCGAGGCGTTCTGCGTCTTCTCGTCGGGGTGAGTCACCTTCGACGAGCCGAGCAGCGTCATATCGCTCATGTAGGCCAGTGTGCAGACGTGGAACAGCGGGTCGTCGGGCAGCGGATGCCGATAGCGGAACCACACCTGCTGCTGCGAGACGACGCCGTCACGGCGGGTCACCTGGTCCGTCGGCACGGTGCGAATGTCCCAGTGCTCCCATTCCCGCATCGCCCACAGCCGTTCCGGGCTCATCGTGACGCTCGCGTCGGGCAGCTCGTCCGGCATCTGCACGGGCGGCATCACATCCTGATGCTCCGGCCCTTGATCGCCGGTGTGGAACGACGCCGACATGGTGAATATCGCGGCGCCGTCCTGCACGCCGGTGACCCGCCGAGTGCAGAAAGAACGGCCGTCGCGGATCCGGTCCACCAGGTACACCGTCGGCTGATCCGGATTGCCCGGCCGCAGGAAATATCCGTGCAGCGAATGCACCTGGTACCGCGGTTCCACCGTGCGTACCGCCGCCACCAGTGCCTGGCCGGCAACCTGCCCGCCGAACGTGCGCGGAAGCTGAGTCTTCGTGGACGCCCCACGGAAGATGTCGCGCTCGAGACGCTCTATCTCCAGCGCCTCTTCGATTGTCGCCATGGCCTGAGGTTAACCCGACCGGCGAGCAAGCACCGCCCCGGCTAGCGACTAGCAGCCCCACCGCGGCCCGCGAGTCCCACTCACAGGTGGTCGTGATCGCGCGGCCCTGTACGCCCGAACCATGCCAGTGACTCAGACGCCACCGCCCACACCCGCCCAATGCGGCAACCCATCGGGCCGTGGACGATTCGCCCGCCGAGGCCGCGCCAGTCCGGTGCGCCCCGACCACGGCGCGCAACTCGGGCACGGCCACTCGCACCGCCCGTTCGGCAAACCCGCCGGGCCCAGACCACGGGCACGTGACCAGGCCGTGGACGATTCGCCGCCAAGACACTTCGAGTCCGGCACGCCCGGACCACGGCAAGGTAAGTAGAGCACCGCCACCGGACGCGAGAGGCCGACCGGGCTGTGAGTGAGCGGGCCGGGGCGTGGACGATATGCGGCGGTTTGCTGTGATGGTCTGGTGCCACAGTTCGTTCCGATCACTCAGGATGCTCTCGTCGAGCGCCTCATCGAGCGCATCCATCCGCTCTCCGGCTATCGGGTGATCGGCGTCGACGGTGCCGACGCCGCACGGCCCACCGACTTCGCGGGCCGGATCGCCGACGCGGTGCGGGACACCGGGCGACCCGCGGAGGTGGTTTCCCTCCACGACTACGTCCGCCCAGCCTCACTGCGCATGGAGTTCGGAATCGACGAAATCTCCTACCGCACTTCGTGGTTCGACTACGAAGCGTTGCATCGCGAGGTCATCGACGCGCTGCACACCGATGGCCGCTGGCTGCCTGCCCTCTGGAACGAGACCACCGATCGCTCGGCCCGCGCCGCCATCCGAACCGCCCTCCCGAACACCGTGCTGTTCGTCGCGGGCCCCATGCTCCTCGAACACTCGCTCCCCTTCGACCTGACCCTGCGTCTCGACATGTCCGAGCCCGCCCTCCGCCGCAACACCCCATCCACCGACCACTGGACCCTCCCCGCCCTCCTCCACCCCCAATCCCCCACCACCCCAACCTTTTCCGCCCGCTGGGACCACCCAGACCGCCCCGCCCTCCACCTCCCCGACTAACCCTTCCCTCCTTGCCTTCCCTCAACGCAACTCATCCCGCACTCTCGATACACCCTCAACGCGCGCTCCATAGATAAATGCGCATATCCAAGTATCCAAATGCATACTCGACCACTCCCCCACGCTGAGCCACGAGTGGCACACCACGGAGACCTCTTCTCGACGTTTGCCGCGGCCATGTGCCACTCGTCGATTGCGGCGGCCGATACAGTGGCGGAATGGGGAGTGAGTGCGCGATCTGCGCCAAACATCGGGGTGTCGGAGCGCTGGTCGGTCCGGTGGTTTTCGAGGACGACCTGGTGGTGGTGACGCATCGTCCCCTCGCCAACAACACACCGGTGCCGGGATACCTGTTCGTCGAGACCCGGCGACATACGCCGTCGGTGTCGACGCTCACAGATGCCGAGGCTTCGGCCGTCGGCTGGGCAGTGACGCGTGCCGCCCGCGCGATACAGCACGAGCTGGCACCGGAATTCGTCTTCTCAGCGGTGACCGGGCGTAGCGTCGTCCACTTTCACCAGCATGTCTTCGCGCGCCCCCTCGGCACTCCCCCGGCCATCCCGTGGCCGGACACCGACTCCTGGCCCGAGGGCCCACGCATCACCGCAACCGAACTCACTCCCCTGATCGCCCGGCTCGCAAGCCATTTTACTCCGGCGGCGATCTGAAGCCGACGCGTCGACTACCAAAAACCCACTGTCGCGCACGGATTGGCGGATCCGTGCGCGACCGTGGGTGGCCCGACTAGGTCGGGCAGGCCGGGGAGGTCAGGCCGAAGGCAGTGATGGTCTGGCAGACCCACTGCTTCTGCACCTTCCACTTGCCCGCGTCGGCGACGAAGGGCACCACCGCGTCGTTTTCCTGGCCGTTGAGGGTGATCTTCACCTGGGCGCTCACGGTCTCGCCGAAGTTGCTCACGCCGACCACCTTGGCTTGGGCGTTCGCCTGCCGGTAGGCCTCGGCGAGGCGGTTGGGCAGATCCGGGTCGGCTTCCATGCCCTGCACCAGTTCCAGCTTCTCCGTACTCGGGACCGTGGGGTCGAGTGCGCGCTGCAGCAGGTCGTTCAGCTGATCGACGGTCGGCACCGGCGGCAGGTTCGGATTCGCGGTCGTGCTGGTCGTGGTACGGGACGGCTTGGGCGGATCCTTCTTGTCATCGCTGCCACAGGCCGTCAGCCCGAGTGCGGCGACGACGGCCAAGCCCGCGATCGCGATACGTCCTGATTTACGAAGCTTCAACTGCTGGTCCTTTGCGTTCGGCTGTACACGTCACTCGTCCTCGGATGCGGCGCGAATCGACTACGCGGGGCTCGGCGGGCATCGAATCGCGAAGGTAGTCAACACAATTGTGAGAACGATAAGACCACGGTGTGGCTCGACATAGAGTCGGACGAAATTCGCGTGCCACGGCCCGAACGGCCGCTATGACGACACGCTGGGCCACTACTACGTCCGTGATTGACCCCAGCACCGCGCAGCCAACGGTTGGGCTCAGACCTGACGGAGGGCGGCTCAGCATCGAACCCCCTTTACGCACATGAGCAGGGATCCCGTGGGATCCCTGCTCATGTGAACGTACTACGGCGCTAACCAGCCGACCCCTCGAACAGCTCGCAGGACCGATTCCGGGCAATCACCAACCGCGCTCGGCCAGTCGGTGATCGACCGGCAGCTCCTCGACGTTGATGCCGACCATCGCCTCACCGAGTCCACGCGACACCTTCGCGAGCACGTCCGGGTCGTCGTGGAAGGTGGTCGCCTTGACGATGGCCGCGGCCCGCTCGGCCGGGTTGCCGGACTTGAAGATGCCGGAGCCGACGAACACGCCTTCGGCGCCGAGCTGCATCATCATCGCCGCGTCGGCCGGGGTGGCGATGCCGCCCGCGGTGAACAGCACGACGGGCAGCTTGCCGGTCTCGGCGACCTCGCGGACCAGCTCGTACGGCGCCTGCAGCTCCTTCGCGGCGACGAACAGCTCGTCGGCGGGCAGCGAGCTCAGCTTGCGGATCTCCTGGCGGATCTTGCGCATGTGCGTGGTCGCGTTGGACACGTCGCCGGTGCCCGCCTCGCCCTTGGAGCGAATCATGGCCGCGCCCTCGGTGATTCGGCGCAGCGCCTCACCCAGGTTGGTGGCGCCACACACGAACGGCACCGTGAAGTTCCACTTCTCGATGTGGTTGGTGTAGTCGGCGGGGGTCAGCACCTCGGACTCGTCGATGTAGTCGACGCCGAGGCTCTGCAGGATCTGCGCCTCCACGAAGTGGCCGATGCGGGCCTTGGCCATGACCGGGATGGAGACAGCGGCGATGATGCCGTCGATCATGTCGGGGTCGCTCATGCGCGACACGCCGCCCTGCGCGCGGATGTCGGCGGGCACCCGCTCGAGCGCCATCACCGCGACCGCGCCCGCGTCTTCGGCGATCTTGGCCTGGTCGGGGGTGACGACGTCCATGATCACCCCACCCTTGAGCATCTCGGCCATGCCGCGCTTCACGCGGGCGGTGCCGATGGTCTGGCTGGTCTCGGGCGTCGTCACGGCAAACTCCTGGGTCATGTGCGCCAATCGGGTCGCAAGGGAATGAATCGACCTAATTCTAAGCGCGCCGTGCAGGCCACTTGATAGCCAGTCGAAGATGACTGGCCTTGCCCACTACCAGGGGCTCTGCCCGTCGGTGCAGCTCACTGGACCGGTTGCCGCCGAGGCGGCCGCTGGTGCGAGTGGCTACGGAACCGGATGTACTGGTCTGCGAGGCGGTTTCGTCACCAGGACCTGCTTTCGGCAGGCGATGGGCCGTGTGCGCAGCCCCGCAAACTCTCGGCGCGACTCAGAGCGGGCCGATAACCAGCAGACTTGCCCAATATTCGGCGGCGGTGGGACCGAGCAGCGGCAACAGAAAGTCGTACAACAGGAAAGACATGAAACTACAAAACCTCCGCACACCGAGCATTTTCCCCACCCCATCGGCGGGGACCGCGACACCGAGTTTCGAGTGCCTTGCGTTAAGCACTACCCAGGCCGCAGCGATCCAGTCGCGACCGTAGCACGATCGTGAAACAGATCACACGCCGACCGGGCCGATCAGCGAATCGAGCGGACTTCCGGATGGGCGATGCCGGAGGCGGCCGCCGCGGCTTCGGGGAGCAGTTCGTCCAGGTTGTACGGGTAGACGGTTTCGCCTGAACCGTCCAGGCGCACAATGTCTTCGGTGGTGCACCACTGGTGACCGGTGATCGAGCGGCGTTCGATCGCTGTCAGATTCGTCGCCTGCGGTTCGTAGCCGCGCACCCGAAGGGCGAAGAACAACTCTTCGGAACGGATCAGCTCGCCGTCGAACGGGAACACCGCGACCCGGCGCCAGATCGGCCCGCGTAGGCTCTCCGGATCGGCTTGGTGGCCGGTCTCCTCGTACAGCTCACGCACCGCGGCGGTGCGCAGGGTCTCCCCCGGCTCGACGCCGCCGCCGACGGTGAACCAGAACGAGACATCGGGTGTCTTGGGGTCGTTGCCGCGCATCAGCAGGGTGCGGTCATGTTCGTCGAACAGCACGATGCGCGCGGTGGTGCGGATGGTGTCGACCGAAAGCCCGGTCGAGGCGGCGGGCGTGGCCCGCTCGGTGATCTCGAAGTAGGTGGGCAGCGGCGCGGTGCCGCCGAGGTGCAGGATGCGCACCGGCCGCCGGGTGCGCAACGCGAGGGTGTCGCGGACCGCGTCGTTGTGGAAGCGGCGCGCGATGAGCACCCGCGCCTCCGCGTCCGCGAGCTCGGCGACCATCTGAGGGCGCAGCCGCGTGATGTCGATCGTCGAGAGTGCCCCGGAGAGTTGGTTTTCCGCGGTTTCCCGGTCGGCCCGGCCCGCACGTTCGGCCCGCGCCGCCAGTTGGGACAGCTGGACGGCCTGATCGGCCAGCGTCATGCGGGCCTGATCGGCCAGCGCCGGGTCGTCCGAAGGGCCAGCGATCGCCATCGCGACCGACCTGGCCACCACTGCCCTGCGGGCCAGCGCGGCGTCGAGCGCTTGCCAGGACTGGTCGGAGCGCACGTGCAGCCGGTCGAGCCGGTTCGCGGTCGAGTAGGCCCAGAGGCCGATCGCGACGATGACCGCCGCGATCAGCGCGAGGACGAGAACCGTTGTCGCGGAGAAGGTGATCATCCGGCGGCCCGCACCCTGGTGTCGCCGACGGTGACCGTCTCGTACACCCGCAGGATCTGCTCGGCCACCACCGGCCAGTCGTATTCGCCGACCACCTGGGTCGCGGTCTGCACCAACGCGTTTCGGCGGCGATCATCGGTGAGCATGTCGTGGATGGCGCTCGCGAGACCCGCCGAATCACCCACCGGCACCAGCACGCCCGCCGTTCCGTCCCGCAGCACCCGGCGGAACGCGTCGAGTTCGCTTGCCACCACGGCGGTTCCGGCCGCCATCGCCTCGATGAGAATGATGCCGAAGCTTTCGCCGCCGAGGTTGGGCGCGACGTAGACATCCGCGCTGCGCATCGCCGAGGCCTTCTCCGCGTCCGACACCTGGCCGAGGAAACGTAGATGCCCGGCGTTCGCGCCCGCCTCTCTGCGCAGTCGCTCCTCGTCACCGCGCCCGACGATCAGGATCTCCAGGTCCGGGTGCCTGCGCACCAGCTCGGGCAGCGCACCGAGCAGCACGTCCATGCCCTTGCGCGGCTCGTCGTAGCGACCGAGGAACAACACGGTGCCGCCGGCCCGTGGATAGCCGGGCAGCATCGGCGCTCGTGCGAACGCGGGCACATCGACGCCGTTCGGGATTTCGACTGCGTCGGAGCCGAGCGCCTCCACCTGCCAGCGCCTGGCCAGCTCGGACACCGCGATCCGGCCGCTGATCTTCTCGTGGTACGGCCGGAGCACACCCTGAAAGGTGCTGAGCACCAACGACTTCGTGGTAGAGGTGTGGAAGGTGGCGACGATCGGCCCCTCGGCGATCTTCAGTGCGAGCATCGACAGGCTCGGCGCGTTGGGCTCGTGGATGTGCAGCACATCGAAATCGTTGCCGTCGATCCAGCGGCGAATCCTGGTGTAGGCCATGGGACCGAAGGACAGCCGCGCCACCGAGCCGTTGTACGGGATGGCGACCGCGCGACCGGCCGACACCACGAAATCGGGCAGCGGCGTTTCCTCCGAGGCGGGCGCGAGCACGCTCACCCGATGCCCGCGCTCGATGAACACCCGCGCCAGCTCGACCACGTGCGCCTGCACGCCGCCGGGCACGTCGAACGAGTAGGGACAGACCATGCCGATCTTCATGGGGCGCCTTCCGAGCTCGCCGCCGCGTTCGGACCACTGCTCTCGGCGCGGTCCGGCTCACCGGCACTGGCAGCGCCGTGGTCGATTCCACGCTGTGCTTCGGCAATGCGGGCCAGCCGTGCCTCCGAGAGGTCGCCTTCCCACATCGGCTGCAGCATGTGCCAGTCTGCCGGGTGGGCGGCGATGTTCGCGGCGAAACGGTCCGCCAAAATCTGGGCTGCCGCCGCAACGCCGTTCGAAACATCCACCGGCGCCTCGATTTTCATCCCCCACGCCTCCTCGCCGTCCGCACTGAACCAGCAATGCACCGGCAGCAGGGCCGCACCGGTCTCGATGGCCAGTTTGGCGGCGCCGGCAGGCAGCCAGGTGCGCTCGCCGAAGAAGGTCACCGGAACCCCACGACCGGTCAGGTCGCGCTCCCCCATCAGGCAGATAACCTTGTTCTCCCGCAACCGATTCGCCAGCACGGCGAACGGCGGCTGGGCACCGCCGGTCAGCGGCAACAACTCGAAGCCGAGGCTCTCCCGGTAGGCGACGAACCGCAGGAACAGCGACTCCGGCTTCAATCGTTCCGCCACTGTGGTGAGCCCACCGTGGTTCTGCACCAACCACACTCCGGCCATGTCCCAGTTCCCGGAGTGCGGCAGCACCAGGATCACGCCACGCCCAGCGGCCAATCCGGCATCCAGGTGCGCGGTCCCCGCTATCGGCAGGCTCCCCAGCGCCGCGTGGTCCATCGACGGCAGCCGGAACGCCTCACGCCAGTACCGTGCGTAGGAGCGCATGCTCGCCTGAATCAGCTCGTCCGGCACCTCGGCGGGCGTCCCGCCGATGACCCGGGCGAGGTTGCGCCGCAACTGGTTCGGCTCACCGCCGGCCCGGAACGCGGCGTTGGCTTTGCGTGCCGCGCGGTCGGCGCCCCAGTCGAACAGCCGTCGGGCCGTCGCCTCGGGCAAGGCCCGCACCAGCCGCCAGCCCGCCGCATATCCGGCGTCGCTGACCCGCTCCCCGATACTCATGCCCTTTACCCCGTTTCTCGCGCCGAACCGCCGCGACACGGCGGTCTCACGTCGGCAGCTCCGTCGCGTTCGCCGTTCCCGCCGTGGGGTTTTCGGGCCGCGGCGGCGCGATCACCGTCCGCGCGCCCGGCGAACTGCGCACCGCGAGCACCCGCTGGAACACCGTCACGATGCTCAGCACCGCGAGGACCCACATGGCGACGTGCACCGCGTAGGCGAGCCAGCCGATGCCCCAGTATCCGCCGATGCCGGTGAGCCCGGCACCGACCAACACGATGATCAGCCGATCCGGCCGCTCGATGATCCCGCCGTCGGCGGACAACCCGCTTGCCTCCGCGCGCGCCTTGGCGTACGAAATCACCTGCGAGGTCACCAGAACCACCAGCGTCGCGGCGAACAACGGCTTGTGGTTCTCGTGGTACACCGCCCACCAGGCCAGCCCGCCGAAGATGGCGCCGTCGGCCACCCGGTCGCAGGTCGCGTCGAGCACGGCACCGTATTTCGTGCCGCCGCCGCGCGCCCTGGCCATCGCGCCGTCGAGCATGTCGAACATGACGAACAGCCAGATCACCATGGTTCCCCAGAACAGGTGTCCGGTCGGGAACAGGGTGACCGCGGCGGCCACCGACGCGGTGGTGCCGATGAGCGTCACCGCATCCGGGGTGAGCCCGGTGCTCACCAGTGCTTTGCCAAGCGGCGCAGTCGCTTTCGCGAACGTGTCCCGACCGAAGAAGCTCAGCACAGCTAGTCGACTTCCTGCTGGGCGGCGGCGCGGACCACGTCGCTCATCACGCCTCTTTCCAGGCCGCGGCCAGCAGCGCCCGCGTCTCGCGCAGCAGCTGCGGCATCACCTTCGCGCCGCCGACCACGGTGATGAAGTTCGCGTCACCGCCCCAGCGCGGGACCACGTGCTGATGCAGGTGGTCGGCGAGCGAACCACCCGCCACGCCACCGAGATTCAGCCCGACGTTGAAACCGTGCGGCCGCGAGACCCGCTTCATCACCCGGATGGCCTGCTGGGTGAACGCCATCAGCTCGGCGCCCTCGGCCACGGTCAGGTCTTCCAGGTTGGCCACCTTGCGGTACGGCACCACCATCAGGTGTCCCGGGTTGTACGGGTACAGGTTGAGCACCGCGTACACCAGCTCGCCACGGGCGATGACCAGGCCGTCCTCGTCGGACATCTTCGGGATGTCGGTGAACGGATGCCCGGTCGAGGTGGAATCGGTGGTTGCCGCCTCGGCGATGTAGGACATCCGGTACGGCGTCCACAGCCGCTGCAACCGGTCCGGTTCGCCCGCGCCTCGATCGACGATGCTGCCCTCCGGCGCCTCGTTGAACGAGTCGAGCTCATCCGTGCGTTCAGTCATTCCGCACCCTTGATCTGAAAGCCCTCCGCGGTCGGAGAAGCGTTCTCGCGGTTCGCGATCCATGCCACAATCGTCGCCACCGCGTCGGCGACCGGCACCCCGTTCACCTGAGTGCCGTCGCGGAAGCGGAAGCTCACCGCGCCCGCCGTGACGTCACGCTCGCCGGCGAGCAGCATGAACGGCACCTTCTGCGCGGTGTTGTTGAAGATCTTCTTCTGCATCCGGTCGTCGCTGCGGTCCACCTGCGCGCGCACGCCCGCGTCCTGCAGCAGCTCGACCACCCGATCCAGGTGCGGCACAAAGGTTTCCGCGACCGGGATGCCGACGACCTGCACCGGCGCGAGCCAGGCGGGGAAGGCGCCCGCGTAGTGCTCGGTGAGCACGCCGAAGAACCGCTCGATGGAGCCGAACAGCGCACGGTGGATCATCACCGGCCGCTGCTTGACGCCGTCTGGCCCGGTGTATTCGAGGTCGAAGCGCTCCGGCAGGTTGAAGTCGAGCTGGATGGTCGACATCTGCCAGGTGCGCCCGAGCGCGTCCTTGGTCTGCACGGAGATCTTCGGGCCGTAGAACGCGGCGCCGCCCGGATCGGGCACCAGCTCCAGTCCGGAGGCCGAGGCCACCTTGGACAGGGTTTCGGTCGCCTCTTCCCAGATCTCGTCCGAGCCGACGAACTTCTTCGGGTCCTTGGTGGACAGCTCGAGGTAGAAGTCGTCGAGGCCGTAGTCCTTGAGCAAGCCGAGCACGAACTGCAGGGTGCTGGTCAGCTCGGCGTGCATCTGCTCCTTGGTGCAGTAGATGTGCGCGTCGTCCTGGGTCATGCCGCGCACCCGGGTCAGGCCGTGCACCACGCCGGACTTCTCGTAGCGGTACACCGAGCCGAACTCGAACATCCGCAGCGGCAGTTCCCGATACGACCGGCCGCGGGCACGGAAGATCAGGTTGTGCATCGGGCAGTTCATCGGCTTGACGTAGTAGTCCTGGCCCGGCTTGCGGACGGTGCCGTCCTCGTTCAGCTCCGCGTCCAGGTGCATCGCCGGGAACATGCCGTCGCGATACCAGTCCAGGTGGCCGGAGACCTCGAACAGATGCCCCTTGGTGACGTGCGGGGTGTTGACGAACTCGTAGCCCGCCGCGACGTGGCGCTGGCGCGAGTACTCCTCCATCTCCTTGCGGATGATGCCGCCCTTGGGGTGGAACACCGGCAGGCCGGAGCCGAGCTCGTCGGGGAAGCTGAACAGGTCGAGTTCGAGGCCGAGCTTGCGGTGGTCGCGGCGTTCGGCCTCTTCCAGCAGGTGCAGGTACTCGTCGAGCGCCTCCTGGGACTCCCAGGCGGTGCCGTAGATGCGCTGCAGATCCTCGCGTTCCTGATCGCCGCGCCAGTAGGCGGCCGAGCTGCGGGTCAGTTTGAACGCGGGGATGAACTTGGTGGTCGGGATGTGCGGGCCGCGGCACAGGTCGGCCCAGAGCCGTTCACCGGTGCGCGGATCCAGGTTGTCGTAGATGGTCAGCTCTTTGCCGCCGACCTCCATGACCTCCGGGTCGTCGATGCCGGACTTATCGCTGATCAGCTCCAGCTTGAACGGCTCCTTGGCCAGTTCGACGCGGGCGTCCTCGACCTCGACCACGCGGCGCGAAAACCGCTGTGCGCCTTTGACGATCTTCTTCATCCTGGATTCCAGCTTGGCCAGATCCTCCGGAGTGAAGGGCTTGTCGACCTGGAAGTCGTAGTAGAAGCCGTCCTTGATCGGCGGGCCGATGCCGAGCTTGGCCTCGGGGAATTCCTGCTGCACCGCCTGGGCGAGCACGTGGGCGGCGGAATGCCGGATGACACTGCGGCCATCCTCGGTGTCCGCGGCGACCGCCTCCACCTCGACGTCGGTGTCCGGGGTCCAGGACAGGTCCTTGAGGCCCTCGGCGTCGCGGACGACGACGATGGTGTCGGGTCCCTTCGTCGGCAATCCGGCTTCGCGCACCGCGGCACCCGCTGTCGTCCCGGCCGGCACAACGACGGTCGCCGGGTTCTTGCGGGCTGAGGTGGTCACGGCGGTGCTCTCCTTGGAGTTTCTCGGGTGCGGGCCGAGGCCCGCGATCGGTGTCGAGGCAGGCGATCGCCCCAGCGCGACCATGCTAGCTGGCCTGCCTCGGTGCGACTTCCGCCGGTCGTGGCTGTCACGAGGCGCGCGTCGCGGGTCCCATCCTCCGGTAGATCACTCGATGCGCAACCCGAACGGCGTTGGGCGGGTGGGCCATCAGCTCTCGGTGGCGAGCCGCTCCAGCATCGCTTCGCGCTCGGCGGCGGGCCGTTTCGGGCAGCTGGTGCACATCTCGCAGCCGGGGACCTCGAAGACCAGGCAGCAGGAGATGCGTTTGACGAAGGTGCGCCCGCCGATCTCGACGAACCGTGGCACGGGGAGTTTGCCGCCGATCTCGCTCGCCAGCCGGGCGCCCGCCTCGGCGGAACCGGCGTCGAGCGCGCGGTTGCCGACGGCGTCGGCGACGATGGCCCAGAGGGAGGGCACGCCCGCGCCGGATGCCTCGGCGACCGGACCGATCACGGCCGCAAGAGTTTCCTGCAATGCCGCCCCAGGCGCCGTGCCTTCGTCCGGCTCGGCAAGCACCTGGATCCGCTCGACGCCGCCGTCGGGCCTGATCTCACAGTCGAAGCGGTCGAGCACCGGCTCGGCGGCGGGCTCGCCCTGTGCGTAGGCCCGCGCGACCTGCTCGACCAGTGCGGAGGCGACCATGCACCACCACAGCGTGCCCGCGATGCGCGGCGAGGTGGTCCCCCACGAGTGACCCATCTCGGCGATCCGCGCCGACAGCCAGTCCGGCTGCGTCAACGTCCGACCCGGGACGCTGTTCACCACTTCAGGGGACTGCGTAACCATTGCCACTCGACTCCGATCCAGCTGCCGACCATCCCGAACGTACCCAACACCCACAGTGTCGCGACAACCAGCGCACAGGTAGCGACCGCCGCGAACACCCGCATGGCGGCACCCCGTGCGGAATACCACGCCATACCCTGCCGGTACTTGTCGCGCAGCCAGCCGAGCGCCCTGCGCGCCCAATCGAATTCGGTGGCAAGAAGGCCAAGTCCGGCGAACACGATCGCCCAGCCGGGTCCCGGGTAGGGAATCGCCAGGATTCCGACGGCCAGCACCGCGACGCCGAGCACCGCGACCCCGGTCCGGTAGGCGAGGTTCAGCGTAGGACGCTCGGCGATGCGCGCACGGAAGGCGCGCCAGCCCGTCGATCTTGTTTCCTGCTCCACGCTCATCTCCACCAGCCTACGAGCCTGCGGTGTTCGCCTCGGAGCGCACGAACCCGCCCGACGAGTCGGGCGGGTTCGGTGCTTCTTCGATCGGCTGCTCGTCGGCGGAGTTCCGCGCTCAGACGAGCTCGGGCAGTATGTGCTGCCCCGCGTCGTCCTCGATGTGGGCGAGTCCGTCCTCGGTCACCTCGATGACGCGGGCGCTCGCGATATCGAAGAACAGGCCAGACACCGTCACGCCGCGCTCGGCGACCGCCTTGCGCACCGCGGGATGCCGCTGCAGGTTCTCCACCTGGACCGCCACGTTCACCATGCTCAGCTGGTCGACCTCGCCGAATCCGGCCCGGGCCGCGGCCACCGCGACCGGATGTCCGCGCCGGACCCGGTCCAGGCTCGGGCGGGCGTGCGCGAGCCACTTGTCGATGTCCGGTCCGGCGTGTGCACCGGAGTGCAGCGCACCCATGGCGCCACACGACGAGTGGCCGCACACCACGATGGACCGCACGTTCAGCTCCTCCAACGCGAACGCCAGCGCGGCATCCACCGACGGATCACCAACGGCGGGAACGAGATTGCCGACATTGCGCACGGTGAACAGGTCGCCGGGCCCGCTGTTGGTGATCATGTTGGGCACGATGCGCGAGTCGGCGCAGGTGAGGAAGAACGAATCCGGGTCCTGGCTGTCGCGCAGCTCGTCCAGGTGCGGCCGCACGACATGCGCGTGGCTGCGGTGGTAGGCCGCCACACCGGCCTGGATCGGATCCGCGTGCTCGTCGCGACGCCACGGGCCGAGGATGTCGGTCCACACCGCACGGCCGAAGCTGCGCGACGGCGGGCCTGCCGTCGCATGCGCCATCCGCGCGCTGCCGATCTCCACGAAATCGACACTGCCGCCGTTGCTTTCCTGCTGTCGCACCCAGTCCTCGATGGCCTCGAAGGCGGCGTGGTCGAGGAAGTCGACGGTCATCTCCACGGTGACGTCGGCATCCGAGGGCACCTTGGCGAACTCGGTGGACAGCTTCGGCAGCGCGAGGAACGTGCACGACCCGTCGATGGTGATCATCCAGCGCTGCGAACCCGGGATCTGCCTGGCGTTGATGGCGACGCGCACCACCCGCCACAGCAGCAGGCCGAAGGCGAGCGCCAAACCGATCAGCACGCCCTCCAACAGGTTCAGGAACACCACGCCGAGGATGGTGACGGCGTAGACGAGCAGATCGCCCGTTCGCCTGGCCAGCCGGATGTGCGCGAGCTTCACCAGCTGGATGCCGATCACGATCAGCAGGCCGGCCAGCGCCGCCTTCGGAATCTGTTGCACCACAGCGGCCAACGCCACCGAGAAGACCAGGATCCAGACACCGTGCAGCACGGCCGAGGCGCGGCTGCGCGCACCCGCCTGCACGTTGGTGGCGCTGCGCACGATCACGCCGGTCACCGGCAGGCCGCCGAGCAGGCCGGACAGCACGTTGGCCGTGCCCTGGCCGACGAGCTCGCGATCGAAGTTGGTGCGCTTGCCCGTGTGCATCTTGTCCACCGCGACGGCGGACAGCAGGCTTTCCACGCTGGCGATCAACGCGATGGTGAGGATCATGAGCAGCACGGCGGACAGGCCGCCGCTCGGCACCGCGGGCAGGCCGATCGCGTCGAACAGCGAGCCGTTCAACACGATTCGTTCGGCGCCGGTCGGCAACACCATCGCGAGCATGGTGCCCGCGAACACCGCGACCAGCGGTCCGGGGATGACGCGCAGCTTGGCGGGCACGTACTTCCAGCCGAGCATGATCGCGATCACCACGGCGCCGATGAACGCGTCACCGCCGTGCAGCGACATCAGTTGCTCGGGCAGCTGGGTGATGTTCTTCCACGCCGAGCTGTGCGACGAACCGCCGAGCAGCACGTGAATCTGTTGCAGCGCAATGGTGATGCCGATGCCTGCCAGCATCGCGTGCACCACCACCGGCGCGACGGCGAGCGCGGCACGCGCGATCCTGCTCAGCCCGAACAGGATTTGCAGCACACCGGCCGCGACGACGATGAAACAGGTGGCTTTCCAGCCGAATTGGTTGATGGACTCGGCCACCACGACGGTCAGGCCCGCGGCGGGACCGCTGACCTGTAGGACAGAGCCGCCCATCAGGCCTGCCACGATGCCGCCGATCACGGCGGCGATCAGACCTGCGGCGACGGGCGCCCCGGAGGCAACGGCGATGCCGAGCGACAGCGGCAACGCAACCAAGAAGACGACGATCGATGCGGGCACATCGTGTCGCAGGATGGAACGAAGACGATCGGACATCGATCCGGAATCGTGGCCGGGATCCGTCGGCGCAGACGCTGCCGTAGGTGGGGCCAAATCGTTCGTAACAGCCATGACTCTCCTTCGCCGAACTCGGCCTTCATGGCCGAGGTCGGTTGACGATCAAATGTCCAGCAGGGCACACGACCGCGAACCGGCATCTCGCGGTGAAGCAGTTCCCGACACACCAACGGGTCGGGATGTAAATCCGAATCAGGCTATTGGTAAAGACTTAGCAAAGCCTGAGAACCGGGCTAACTACTCGTAAACTCCGAGCTCAGGTGCTATGGCCTGGCTCACAAGGGCCCATGGGCCGTCGCGGGGATTACACCGGCTCGGCGGCAACACGGCGGCCCTCGTCGTCGAATTCGGCAATTCCGTCCACGGTCACTTCGATCACCCGTGCGGTGGCGATGTCGAAGAAGAGCCCCGACACCGCGACCCCCCGCTCCTCGATCCCCTGCCGCACCGCAGGGTGCGCGTGCAGCGTCTCCAATTGCAGCGCCACATTCACCATGCCGAGCTGGTCCACCTCGCCGAACCCGGCCAGCGCGGCGGCCTCGGCGACCGGATGCCCGAGACGGAAACGGTCGAGACTCGGCCGGGCGTAGGCCAGCCAGTCACCGAGGCCGGGACCGGTCCGCACCTCGCGGTACAGCGCCTCCATCGCGCCGCAGCCGGAGTGACCGCAGACCACCACCGCGCGCACGTCCAACTTCTCCAGCGCATAAATCAGAGCCGCCTCCACCGAGACGTCGCTGCCCGCGGTCGGAACCAGGTTGCCGACGTTGCGCACCGTGAACAGGTCACCGGGGCCGCTGTTGGTGATGACGTTCGGCACGATCCGAGCATCGGCGCAGGTGAGGAAGAACGAATCGGCGTCGGGGCGATGCCGCAGGCCCGCGAGGTGCGGGCGCATGAGATGCGCGTGCCCGCGGTGGTAGGCCGCGATGCCCGCCGCGATCGGATCCTCGCGAATACCGGTGCGCCGCCACGGGCTGATCGCCTGATCGATGACCTTCCTCGACTGCCCGCGCTCGGGCGGTCCCGCCGTCGCCGTCGCCATCCGTGCGCTGCCGATCTCCACGAATTCGACTGTGCCGCCCTTCGATTCGCGCTGCGCGGCCCACTCGGTGATCCGTTCGTAGGCGGCATGGTCGAGGAAGTCGACCGTCATCTCCACCGTCACGTCGGCGCCGTCGGGCACCTTGGCCAGCTCTGCGGTCAGCTTCGGCAAGGCGAGGAACGTGCAGGTGCCGTCGATGGTGACCAGCCAGCGCCCGCCCGCCCTCGGCTCGGCCGCGATCGTCACCCTGACCACCCGCCACAGCAGCAGCGCGAACGCGAGCACGAGCCCGATCACCATGCCCGCCAACAGGTTCAGGAACACCACGCTCAGCACGGTCGCGACATACACATAGAGATTGCCGGTGCGCCGCGCCAGCCGGATGTGCGCCAGCTTCACCAATTGCACGCCGATCAAGATGAGCAACCCGGCCAGCGCGGCCTTCGGGATCTGCTGCACCAGCCCGGCCAAGGCCACCGCGAACAGCAGGATCCAGACGCCGTGCAACACCGTCGCGGCCCTGGTCTGCGCGCCCGCGTGCGCGTTGGTGATGCTGCGCACGATCACCGCCGCGATCGGCAGGCCGCCGAGCAGGCCGGACACCACGTTCGCCGAGCCCTGCCCGATCAATTCGCGATCCAGGTTGGTCGTGCTGCCCGGCCGGAGTTTGTCCACGGCGACGGCCGAAAGCAGGGTCTCGACGCTGGCGATGAGCGCGATGGTGACCATAGTGAGCGCGATCGAGGTCCAGGTGCCGGACGGGATGGCGGGCAGGCCGATCGCATCGAGCAGCGAGCCGTTCAGGACCAGGCGTTCGACGTGGGTCGGCAGCGCCAGCGACAGCAGTGTCGCGACGACCACGGCGACCAACGGCCCCGGCACCATCCGGACCTGACGCGGCACGTACTTCCAGACGATCAGCAAGACGATCACCACCAGGCCGATGCACAGATCGCCCCGATGCACCGACATCAGCTGATGCGGCAGCTGGATGATGCTGTCGAACGACGAGCTCAGCGAGGTGCCGCCGAGCAGCACATGCACCTGCTGCAGCGCGATGATCACCCCGATCCCGGCGAGCAGCCCGTGCACCACCACCGGGGCAATCGCCAATGCGCCGCGCGCGATCCGGCTGAGCCCGAACAGGATCTGCAACAGCCCGGCCCCGACCGTGATGAAACACGTTGCTGCCCAGCCGAAGTGGTGCACGCTCTCCGCGACGATCACGGTGAGACTCGCCGTCGGCCCGCTGACCTGCACCGCCGAGCCGCCGAGCAGACCGGCGACCACCCCGCCGACCACCGCGGCGATCAGTCCCGCGGCGACCGGCGCGCCGGAGGCGACCGCGACACCGAGGGAAAGCGGCAGTGCGACAAGGAAAACCACCACGGAGGCGGGCAGATCGTGGCGGCCGATGCGGACCAGGCGTTGCGGTATCAGCGGGTGGCGCGGCGACGTCCGTGGTGCGGGATCGGTGTCGGTGGACATATTTCTCCTTCGCCGGATCGACGGAGTCGTCCGGTGCATCGGTCGAACATGTACTGGCATCGAAAGCGAGCGGCGGGCGAAGCATTGCCGCTCGAGAGCGGCGACCCGAGTGACGCGAAGGTCGGAGGTAATAGTAAAGACTTCGCAAAGTGCGTGGAAAGGTTTATGGTGAAATCGCACTGAATGTCACTGAACTGTGATCTAGGTCACTAGTCCAGTCTCGTCGGAACCGGTTCCACAGACCGTGCATACGGTTCACAGAGTTTCTATCCTCTGTGAACCGTACGACGGGTCTGTGGAACCAACTCAGCCGCTGGTTGGCGATCGGGCGCGCCGAATCAGGTTGGCGTCGTGGATGTCCCGACAGGTGACGCCTCAGCCGTGTCCGGGGTTGCGCACGAATGCCATTCGCCATCGGGGTAGGTGATGTAGAGCGGCCCCAGGTTGCACGGGGTGAGGCAGCCGGTGGGCGTGACGAGTGCGTCGGGGTGGTCGCGGCGCAGGGCGCGATGCAGTTCCCCTGCCCCGTACACGGTGCAGCGCGGGCCTCGGCAGACCAGGATGTGGGCCGTGTGCTCGGGGATGTGCGACCAGGCCGGGCTTCGGAACGCGCGCGGGCTCGCGGTGACGGCGGCGCCGTCGTCCTGCATCATCGAACGCACCAGGTCGGCGAATGCCGGTGAGGTGTCGACACTTTCGGTGATCCGGACGTCGAGCTCGCGGGCGCGGGTCTCCTTCCAGTTCGCCACGGCCCTGGCGATCCAGGTCTCCAGGTAGCGGTCGCGAGGTACGGCCAGCGGAATCAGGGTGACCGGAAGCTCTTGGCGGGCAGCGTCGTCGAGGGCCGTGTGGATGGTCGGCTCCCCCTGATCGAGCAGGGCGTAGGTGATCCCGCAGGCATCGGCCAGGCTCGCGACGGCGGCGAGGTCGACGCCCGACGGCGTCGGTCGCGCGACGAGGACGTATCGGCGCGTCATGTCGTGCGCACCGTGCGCCGGGCGGGGACCACCAGCGGTGTTCCGGTGATCGGATCTTCGATCACCGCACAGTCCAGGTCGAAGACCTCCGACACCAGCTCGGCGCGCACGATCTGCGCGGGCGGGCCCTGTTCGACCACTCGGCCGTCCTTCATCGCAACAAGGTGGTCGGCGTACCTGGCCGCCAGATTCAGGTCGTGCAGCACCGCGATAATGGTGCGCGGCAACAGGTTCCGCAGGACGTCGAGGACATCCAGTTGGTGCGCGAGATCGAGGAAGGTGGTCGGCTCGTCGAGCAACATCACCTCGGGGTCCTGCGCGATCGCCAGCGCGATCCACACCCGCTGCCGCTGCCCGCCGGACAGCTGGTCCATCGTGCGGTCGATGAGGTCGAGAGTGTCGGTGGCGGCCAACGCATTACGGACCGCGGTCGCGTCCTGCTCGGACCACTGCCGGAACCATCGTTGATGCGGATGGCGGCCGCGCCCGACGAGCTCGCCGACGGTGATCCCGTCCGGGGCCACCGGCTGCTGTGGCAGCATCCCGAGTCGCCGAGCCAGTACCCGCGCGGGCTCGTGCGCGATATCGGCGCCGTCGAGCAGTACCGCGCCCGCGGCAGGGGGCATCAACCGTGCGAGACCGCGTAGCAGCGTGGACTTTCCACAGCCGTTGCGGCCGACGATGACCGTGATCTGTCCCGCGGGGAATGCCACGGAGGCGTCGGTGACGATCACGGTGTCGCCGTAGGCGAGATCGAGTTCGGTGGTGGTGACGTGTGCGGTCATCCGGCGACTCCGATTCGGGTGGCGCGGGCCAGGAGATAGACGAGGACGGGCGCGCCGAGGATCGCGGTCACGACGCCGACCGGTAGCTCCGCGGGGAACAGCCGCCGGGCCGCCAGATCGGCGGCGACCACCAGCAGCGCCCCCGCGGCGGCGGACGGTGCCAGTCCGGTGCCGCGCTCGGCGAGCAGCCGTCGCACAATCTGCGGCGCCACCAGCGCGACGAAGGCGATCGGCCCGGCCGCGGCGGTGGCCAGTGTCGCCGCGACGGCGGCCAGCACGATCAACGTGGTGCGGTCCGGACCACGGCGTCCGGCAAGCGAATTCGCGAGCTCGTCACCCAGCTCGAGCAGGGGCAGCGATCGGCCGAGCATGATCAGCGGCGGTATCACCACCCCGAGCGCGGCGGCCGCGAACCACACGTGCATCCAGTCGCGGTTGGCGAGACTGCCGGTGAGCCACATCGCCGCCGTATGCGCCTGATAGATGTTGGCGTGGGTCAGGATGTACGCGATCGCCGAGGACAGCATCGCGGTGACGCCGATCCCGACGAGGACGAGCCGGTATCCGTCGAGACCGTCCTTCGTCGCCACCCCGACGATCAGCGCCATCGCCACGAACGCGCCCGCCAACGCGCCGCCGACCAGTGCGAGGCCGGTGCCGCCGAGCAGCACGCTCACCACGAGCGCACCCAGCGACGCACCCGCATTGATGCCGATGATCTCCGGACTGACCAGTGGATTCGTCGCGATCCGCTGCAGCACCGCGCCGGAGACCGCGAACGCGGCACCGGTGCACAGTCCGGTGAGCACGCGCGGTAGCCGATCGGCGACGACGACGTCGTATTCGATGAGCGTGCCTCCGCCACCGAGCACCCGAAGGACATCGCCGACGGTGAGCGGATAGTGCCCGATCGTGAGCGACCAGGCCGCCAGCGACAGCGCCACCGTCGTGCACACCACGGTGACGAGCACCGATCGACGATGCACCCGGAAGACGAGATGATCTCCGGGAGATCGCACAAGTATTGTGCCGCTGGGTAATACGCTGCGTTCGAGGAGCGTCACAGGGTCGCCACCTTCCGATTGCGCACGAGATAGAGGAAGAACGGCGATCCGGCGAACGCGGTGATGATGCCGACCTGGATCTCCTGCGGTTGGGCGACGACCCGTCCGAGAATGTCGGCGAGCAGCAACAGAATCGGCCCGAGCACGGCACACCAGACGAGCACCCACCGATAGTCCTGTCCGGCGAAGGCACGGGCGATATGCGGAATGACCAGTCCGACAAAGGCGATCGGCCCGGCGATGGCCACCGCCGACCCCGCGAGCAGCACCACGGTCAACGCGCCTGCGGCGCGGACCGCGATGAGCCGCGTGCCGAGCGTGCGTGCCATGTCGTCGCCCATGGCGATGGCGTTCAGCGGCCGCGACACCGCGAGCGCCAGCACCGCGCCGACGGCGATGAAAGGCACGATCGCCCCGACGGATTCGAGAGTGGCGCGGGTCAACGATCCGACCACCCAGAATCGGAAATTGTCGAGGGTGGTCCGGTCGAGCAGGCTGATCGCCGTGGTGATCGATCCGCACAGCGCGGTGCACGCCGCGCCGGCCAACACCAGTTTCACCGGTGTCGCACCACCGAATCCCAGTGAGCCGAGGGTGTATACGAAGACGGCGGCGACGGCGGCGCCGACAAAGGCGAACCAGACGAATACCGCGGGCGAAGTCGAACCCAGTGCGCCCATGGCGATCACGATGGCCAGCGAGGCGCCCGCGTTGATGCCGAGCAGGCCTGGCCCGGCCAGCGGGTTGCGGGTGAGTCCCTGCATGACGGCTCCGGCCAGCGCGAGCGCGACACCGGCGAGCAGACCGGCAACGGTCCTCGGCAGCCGGATGTATCGCACGATCCGGTCGGCATCGCTGCCGCGGAAATCGGTGAATGCGGCGACCGCCTGATCGAGCGTGAGCGGGTGCGTGCCGACCAAGACGGACGCGACGCAGACAGCGACGAGCACGGCACCGGCAACGACCAGGCCGGTGCCGCGAGCGGTGCGCGTCACCGCCGGAACAGATCGGGGTGGATCAGTTCGGCGACAAGCTCGGTCGCGTGGGCGATGCGGACACCGGCGGCCCGATCGGCGAACAGGAACGGGTGCACCGCGCCCTTGCGGACGGCAGTCAGATTGGCGAAGGCCGGGTTGCCGACGATCTTGTCGGCCTGTGGCTGCGCATCGGCGCGCGTATAGGTTGCCTTGCAACACATGCTGGTCAGAATGATGTCGGGGTCGCGGGCGATCAGCTGTTCGGCGCCGATCTGGACGTTGCGGCGTTCGGTGAGATCCGCGAAGGCATTCACCCCGCCCGCGGCGTCGATGATCCGGGTGACGAAGTCGATGCCGCCCGCGACGGTGTAGGAACCGTCGTCCTTCGGCGTGACGACCGCAACGCGAGGCCTAGGCGCGCTACCCACTTTCGCGCGCACCGCATCGATCCGCGCACCGAGTTGCGTGACCACCGATTCGGCACGCTCGGACATGCCCCACAGCGCGCCGAGATCGCGCAGATCCGCATACACGTTCTCGAATCGCACTGTCGCCGGGTCGATCGCCTCGTCAGCGAGCCCGTCCGCGCTCGGACACAGCGGGCTCACGATCCACGTCCGTACGCCGAGGTCGTGCAGGCTCGCGCGGGTGCCGACGCTCGACTGCGACGACTTGGCGAATACACCGTTGAATCCGGACAACACGAAATCGGGGTTCTTCGAGAGCAGTTCGTCGCGACTGGGCAGCTTCTCGACATAGGTCGTTTTCGCCTGCGCCGCCTGATATTCGGGCAGCACCGCGGAATCCAGGAAAGCCGTCGTGACCAGCCGATCGGTGACGCCGAGCGCGTGCGCGATCTCGATCGACGGTTGGTAGGCCGCGTAGATCCGCTGGGGCGGCCCACCGACGGCGACGTCGATCCCGCAGTTCGCGCGGGTGACGGCGGTGGCGTCGGTGGCCGCCGGTCCGGGTTGCGCACCGCAACCAGCCAGCACGATCGCACAGGCGACCAGCGCACCACTACGTAGGCGCGCGAAAACAGATGGGGTCAAGGTGACCGCCTTCCAGGTCCTCGTGGAAACGGGTACTGCGTAGCCGTGGCCGGTCTCCTGGCTGACGGGATGTCGCGCGACGGATCTACCTTCCCAGGGCACAAGTGCCCCAGTGGTTCCGGAGGAATCGCTTCCTCCGGACCGATCCGTCGCTCCCGATCACAGTGGCGAGGGCCGCACCGGTACCACACCGGTTTCCCGAACACCACGACTGCGCGGACTGTACCAAGCTCCCTCCGAAATCGGACAATGCGAACCTGGGTTGCCCCGGGCAGCACTAGAGCTGGTTGAGCCGTTCGGCGAACTTGAGCCAATCGTTGGCGATCGTGCCCGCCAGTTGCGCAACGGTTTTCGTGCAGTGGTCGGGGACGCCGACGGCCAGCGCGTCCCATTCCTGCTCGGTCGGGTGCGCCGCCAAGCGGCGGAGCAGCGCGCGGCCCGGTTCGGTGAAGCGCAGGGACGGATCGGTCCGCAGCCCCTGGATCAGCACCGTCGGGTCCTTCGGTTCATTCGCGGTCTGGGGACCGCACGGCTTCTTCTTCGTCGCCTTGGCGACGTCGGTATGTCGCCGCGGTACCGGCTCCTCGCCCCGCCTGATCCGTTGGCGCACATCATGTGCCGTGCCGACGGAGACACCGGCGGCCTTGGCCAGCTCACGGATCGGCGCCTCGGGCATGTCCGCGATCAGCTCGCCCACCCGCCGCCGACCATCGTCGGCGCTCAACGAGCGCGTCCTGCCGTCGCGCCCCATCCTGATGTTCGACTGGCCATCTTGATCAGTTGAACTCAGCCGGATCCGGCCGACGGTGCCGTGCGCGAGACCGACCGTCGCCGCGATAGCACGATCAGACCATTCGGGAAATTGCGCGAGTATTCGCGCGGCCGCGGCTCTGCGATCGGACAATGACAAAGGCAGGCCGTGACTATTGTTCATTCGCACAGACAATACGAATGCTTCATGGTCCGTTCCGTCGAAAAGTTGTGCACGAATCGTAGTCGCGCCGCGCAGCACAGCCGCTTTCACGCGGTGGATGCCGTCGATGACACGCATCGTCTTCTTGTGTATCAGGATTGGCGGCAGCACCGCATCGACCTCGGC
This sequence comes from Nocardia sp. NPDC049149, assembly GCF_043197455.1. Classification (NCBI taxonomy): domain Bacteria; kingdom Bacillati; phylum Actinomycetota; class Actinomycetes; order Mycobacteriales; family Nocardiaceae; genus Nocardia; species Nocardia sp. NPDC049149. The sequence continues at coordinate 241,585 of NZ_JBICTD010000006.1, read as the reverse complement.
CAGCGCCCGGATATGTTCGACGTTCTCGCCGAGAATGCGGGGCGAGCCTGCGAGAGCAAGGGTCTCCAAACGGATTTCGACGACACCACTGACGTTCGCGCATTCGTAGCGCCCCGGCAGTACCACCTGGAATCGGCCATCGGAGGAGTCTGCGCCGAACGGTTCGACGGCCGCGGACCGTATCGCCGCTGGCAAACCCACCTCCCGAAGCACAGGTGTGGATGTCAACCCTTCCATCATGGTTCCCTCTCTACAACACTCTCAACACTGAGCAACCGCCGTGTAGGCGGCCCAACACATTTCACCGACGGCGTGCAACACCGAGCACGACGTCCGGCGGGCGGGTGAGCCCGCAAGATATTCGCAATACTTTCTGGCGGAATCAAACTGGCGCCGACAGCGATGTCCGAGAATTCACTTCGTGTTCGCTCCGGTACCACAATCACTGTCGGCGAACCCGACGCAGACAGGTCGGGATTCGACGAATATCCCTTTACCCCAAGGGAATTGACATACCAAGCGCCGCGTAGTGCGGCCTCGCCGAGCGGAGCGCCGCGCGGCCGACATAGGTACGGCTTAGCTAACCCCTTCTGATCGCGTCGCGGACAGAACGCACTCTGCCCACCTTCGCCGGGGACTGTACCGGAGAAAACTTCCAGCCTGAACGACGACTCCCGCGCCCGGCAACCGCTGCCGCACTACGTCTACGACCCGGTGCGCCGCAACTCGATTCAGCGCTTGTCGCGCTGGCCTTCGGCGAGCTGTTCGCTGGTCTTGTCGGCACCGACGCGACGTTGCATGGCGGCGACCAGACCGGGCGCGACGCCGGCGACCATGGCGGTCAAGCGCAAAGTCAGCGGAGCAACGTCCACCTCGGCCTGGTTCTTGTCGATGGCGCGGATCGCCGCGTTCGCCACGTCTTCCGGTGCGCGGGTGCCGACACCGAGCGGCAGCGACGCGCCGGAATCGGCGAACATGCCCGCGTCCCTGATATAGCCGGGGAACACCGTCGAGACGCCAACGTTGTGCGGCCGCAAGTCCTCTCGCAGCGCGAGCGCGAAACCGCGCATCCCGAACTTGGTTGCGTTGTAGAGCGACGCCTGCCTGGACGCGGTCTTCCCGGACAGCGACGAGATGAAGACCAGGTGCCCACGGCGCCGGGCCACCATCTGTTCGGCGGCCAGCTTCGCCGTGATGATCGGCGCACGAAGGTTGACATCGAGCGCGCGATCGACCTCGCCGACGGAGTAGTCCGACAACAACCCCATGGCAGGCAGCGCGGCGTTGGCCACGACCACATCGATCTCGCCCGCCGCGCCAAGCAGTTTCTCGATCCCGTCCCGGTCGGCCAGATCGGCAGGGATGGCCCGGCCGCCGAGCCGCTCGGCCAGCGGCGCGAGCACGTCGGCCCGACGCCCGGTCAGCACCACCTCGCCGCCGCGCGCGGCGAACGCCTCCGCCAACGACCGGCCGATCCCGCCGGTAGCCCCCGTCACCAACACCCGCGCGCCCCGTAGTTCCATCGCAAATCTCCCGATCCTCGACGAGCCAACCTCAACCCACATTACGTACGCGAGCAGTCACTCGCCGAAGCCGCTCGGGCGCATCAGCACCTTGACCCTCCCGCTACGTGAGGCGGCACAGTGGCAACCATGGCAGACATCGAACACACCGTCGGCGCGGTCGCCCAGATGACCGGCGTATCGGTGCGGACCCTGCACCACTACGACGAGATCGGCCTGCTTCGACCGAGCGGGCGCAGCGCGAACGGCTACCGACGCTATGGCGACCTCGATCTCGACCGGCTGCAGCGCATCCTGTTCTATCGGGAACTCGACTTCAGCCTCGACCACATCGCCTCCGTGCTCAACGAGGCGGGACTGTCCGACGAGGGCCATCTGCGGCGCCAGCACGAGCTGCTCAACCACAAGATCGCCCGGTATCGGGCCATGGTCGACCTGATCGACAAGGAACTGCGCGCGCGTCGTTCCGGAATCACCCTGACTCCTACCGAACGGCTCGAAGTATTCGGCGGGGATCGCTTGGTCGACACCGCCGACGAAGCCGAACAACGCTGGGGTGCTACGCCGGAATTCGCGCAACGGCGGACCCGGACCGCCGACTACACCAAACAGGATTGGCTGCGGCTACGCGCCGAACAACGCGATATTCACCAGCGTCTGGCCGATGCGATGCAGTCGGGCACGCCGGCCGACGATCCGGTTGTCATGGACCTCGCCGAAGAACACCGTGTTCATCTCGAACGCTGGTTCCACGATTGCGATTACGGCGTTCACCGTCGCCTTGCCGAGGATTACCGCGCCAACCGCAGGCTCGGTCGCAACTACGACGACATGGTGCCGGGGCTGTCGCGCTATGTCCACGACGCGATCCAGGCGAATTGCCGACGGCACGGTCTCGGCGACGACTACTAGCGCGCTACGGCGCAGAACTCCTTGGTGTCGTGCCGTTCCTGACGACCGGTGCGCGGCGCATGCGGCAGGTAGCGGGACGGCGCAGCCGGCCGTTCGACGCACTGGGTGAAGACGTGATCGACACCGGCGAGGCAGTGGGGGCAGCGCCGATTGGGGTGACCGGCGGGGACAGTCGCGATTCGCTGAATTGGTTCGGTGCTGAAGTTCGCCACGATGTCTATCTCTCCGTGAGTGTCTAGATGATCCTGCCTCCACCTGACTGGTCGCTTGCTCTGCTGCCGCCGTTACCGGGCGGACCTGCCACTACGCAGGAGTTAACGACAGCTTCAAATCACCTCGGCATTGCTGATCAATAACTGATCGGGTGATGATCACGCTTCGCCGCCTCGGTGGAGCTGCGGTCAGTTATCCACAACCGGCCAGTAGGTCCGCAGAGGCTGCGGCAGCGATGACGTGACATGAACCCAGCGGCATCGAGAGATACCCGTCACACCACTTCGGCGTTTCGAGGCCAAAGTCACAGGTAGAAGCCATTTCCCGCAGATCGAAACCTCACCTATGGGGCATTCCGGACGCATCCTTCCATTTGACAGATTTAGGGCTGGCTAACTTAAGCTCTAGCGTTGTGACCTTGCCCGACAGGACCCGAGCTACCCCGGTGTTGCCTCGAAACTCGGTGCTGGTCAGCGGGTTTGCCGTGCTGCTGCTGCGCAATCCGCAACGCCCCGCGCTCGGCGCACGCTCGGTGCCCGTGCCGATCATCCCGGAGGCGGTCTGACCGCGCAGCGGCCGAACCCGAGGCCCACTCCACAACGTCGCCGCACCCGACAGGCGACGTCGCTTCACCCAACCAGAAATGAGGACGAAACATGTCCACACGACGATTCCGGATGCCAGGCCTAGGTCGCATCGGCGTCGCACTGGTCGCCGCGGCGGTCAGCCTGCCGATCCTCGTGGCCTGCGGCAATGGTTCCAGCACAACCGATTCCACGCCGTCGGCGGCCGACGCGGCGAGCTTCCCGCGCACGCTGGACACCGTGATGGGGCAGGTGACGATCCCCCATGCACCCAAACGCGTTGTCGTACTCGACACTGCCGAACTCGATTCGGTGACCCTGCTCGGCATCAAGCCGGTCGGTGCGGTGCTCCCGCACACGAAGTCGCGCGGCGGCTTCCCCGACTATCTCGCCGACAAGGTCGGTCCGGCAACCGATGTCGGCCCGCTGCTCGAGCCGAACCTGGAGCGCATCGCCTCGCTCAAGCCCGATCTGATCCTGTCGTCGAAGGTCAGGCACGAAAAGATCTACAGCAAGCTCAGCGGCATCGCACCCACCGTCTTCACCGAAACCACCGGCGGCCCATGGAAAGCCAACCTGGCGGTGCACGCCAAGGCGCTCGGGCTCGACCAGCAGGCCGCCGACGCGCTGAAGAACTACGAGAACCGCGCGCACGACCTCGGCGCCGCGATCAAGGCGAAAAACGGCACGCTGCCGACGGTTTCGGTGGTCCGCTTCATGGCGGGACCGACGCGGCTCTACCTGAACACCTCCTTCAGCGGCGTCGTGCTCGACGACATCGGCCTGCCGCGCCCGGCCTCCCAGGTCGCCACGGACCCGAAGAAGACCATGAAGGACGTCAGCCCCGAGCAGGTCGACCAGGCCGACGCGAACCTGATCTTCATCGCCACCGTCGACGATCCGGGCAAGACGGAAAAGGGCGCGGTCACCACCAGCCCGATCTGGCGTGATCTGGCCGCGGTCAAGGACGGCAAGGCCATCGACGTGTCGGACGAGATCTGGATGTCCGGCATCGGTGTGCAGGCCGCCGACAAGATGCTCGCGGACGTGGCGAAGGCGACCGGCGTGGAGCAGAAGTAGCAATGCGGCTCTACCTGCTTGCCCTCAATCCCACCGACTCGGTCTCCGACGGGTACCTGCCCGCGGCCGCCGCGCTCGGTCTCGACGTCACGATCCTGACCGATCAGCCCGCGGCGCACCTGCTGCGGCACCCCGATATTCCGGCCGTGCGCTGCGATGTGCGCAATGTCGAGGCGGTCATTGCCACCATCGCCGGATTGCCTGACCCGGACGCGATTTTCACCAACAGTGATCATCTGCAGACCACGGCCGCGCTGGCCGCCGCCTACTTCGAGCTGCCGGGCAAGGACTGGCGAGTGACTTTGCGGGCGAAGAACAAAGCGCAGATGCGCCGCCATCTCGCCGCCGCCGGACTGGATACCGTGTGGAGCACCGAGCTGACACCGCACCAGGATCCGGCTGAATTGGCCGCGCTCGACGTGCCGTTTCCGTGCGTGGTCAAACCGCGTGAGGGCGTGGCGAGCGAGAACGTCGTCATGGTCGAGCGGCCAGAGGATCTGATCCTGTGCTGCAAGCAGATTCGGGAGCGGGTTCCCGAGGTGACCTTGGTCGTCGAGGAATATCTCGTCGGCGACTTGCACACACTGGAAACAGTGGGCGACGGCGTCCAGCGCACCGTGCTCGGCGGCTTCCGCACCACGCTGTCGGCGCCGCCGCATTTCATCGAGTTGCGTCACACCTTCACCCCGGCGCACCCCGAATCAGTGACGACGCAGGTACTCACCCAACTCGAGGCGCTCGGCGTCGGATTCGGCGCCTGCCACACCGAATTCGTGGTGCATGGTGGCCGGGCCAGGCTCATCGAAGTCAACTACCGCAGCATCGGCGATCAATGCGATCTTATGTTGCAGCAGTTGCTCGGCATCGGGTTGTTCGAGCGCATCCTGCGGACCTACCTCGGCGAGCGGCTGCCGGATGATCTCGGCCTGCGGACCGACGGCGCGGGACGGATCGACCATATCTGCGCATCCGGTTCCGGCACATTGACTTCGCGGCCCGAGGCGGTCGACACCGTCGTGGACGGAGTGGGCCTCACCTACCGTCCGCTGCGCACACTCGGTGTGCACCAAGCGCTCTCGCACACCAACCGTGATTACGTCGGCGTGCTGCGGACGATCGGGACCGACACCACTGCGGTCGATCGAGTCGCGGAGCAGTTCCTCGCGGCCCAACGCTGGGAGATCACGTCGTGAGCGGGCTCGCGCGCGAACGCACGGCGGAACCGAGCGCCAGCGAGGTGCAGCCGTGAGCGCCGCCGTGTCGTCCGAGGTGGACGAGCACGAACAGTATTTGGTGTTCCGGGTGCTCGCGGCCATGCTGCGCGAGGACGTGCTCGGGCTGCGCACCCGCGGCACCGAGGTGGTCCGGGCCGACGGCCGGTGGGTGCGGCTCGGGGCGAGCACCGAGCACGGTGTCGACGCGCTGCTGCTCCCGGTGACGTCGGATGGGTTCCTCTGCGCGGACACGGCCAGGCTTCCGTTGCTCGTGCGCGAGTCCGATGGATCCGAATTGCGCAGTGTCGCAGAGATTGTCGGCGCACTCGCGACCTTCGCGGAACCGGCGGACCGCAGCGGGTTCCTCGGATTCGCGGCGGAGTGCGCACAGACGCTGGCAACCATCCGATTGCACGCCGCGACCCGGCAACAGATCTCGGACGCGCTCACCACGTCCTACGGCGACCGGCTCGACCGTTGGACCGGCCAGGCCACGTTGGCGTTCGACACACTGGCCGCCCGCCACGACCATCCCGTGTACCCGACCGCGCGGGCCCGTTCCGGGCTGAGCGAAGGACAATTGCGTTCCTACACACCGGAATTCCATCCTCGGTTCATGCTGCGCTGGCTGGCGGTCCCCCAGGCGGCGGTCACCGTCGCGGGTGGCGTCGACTTCCCGCCGTACTGGCCGACGCCGGACCGGCTCGGTGCACCGCAGCTGGCCGACAGCCACCTCTTACTGCCGATCCACCCGTTGACCGTCGGCGCCGCCCTCGACGCGGCGCTGCGCGAGCTGGATCTGCACGCCGACTCCGTGCTGTTGGACCAGCCGTATCTCGAGGTGATTCCGACGTTGTCGACGCGAACGGTCGCGCTCGCCGCCGACCCGGCCGAACATCTCAAGCTGCCGCTGGCCACCGCGACACTCGGACAGCGCAACGTGCGCACGATCAAGACGCGGACCCTGGTCGACGGCGCGCTCTGCCAGCGGCTGCTCGAAACGGTCATCGCCAGGGAACCTCGCTTCCGCCAGACGATTCTGCTGGCCGACGAGAGCACCTACGCCCATGCCGAACACGAGTTGCTCGCGGTGCTGCGGCGCCGCTATCCCGCCGAGCTGGACGGCGGCGTTGTCGTGCCGATGGCGGCGCTACTGAGCATGGCCGGTGCTGATCGCCGTGTTGTCGACCATCTCGCCGACCGGTTCTACGACGGCGACCCGATCGCACTGTTCGACGCCTGGCTCACCCTGCTCTTCGACTGGCAGACAACCCTTTTCGGCTACGGTATCGCGTTGGAATCGCATCAGCAGAACATCTCGCTGGTGCTGGACATCCACGACGGGGCAACCCGCATGCGGATGGTGTTCAAGGACAACGACACCGCCCGCGTGCACACCGAACGGGCGCATGCCCGGCTCGGTGGCGAACCACCGAGGTTCACCGATCCGCGCATCAATGTCGACGACGATCGCGCGCTCACCGATCTGTTCAGCACGATCACGATGCACCTGTGCGCGGGCTCCTACGCGTTCGAGCTGGCCAGGCTCGGCCACGCACCGCTGTCGAAACTGCTACTGCTCGTTCGTGATCGGCTCGAGCAGGCGATCGGCCGGGTCGGCGACGCCGAACGGCTACGCGCGGAGGTGCTGGATGCGCCGACCCTGCCGGTGAAGGCGATGGTCAGCGCGGGAACGCTGTTCAGCAAGGAACGATCCGGCGCGACCGACATCAACAAGCACTACACCGCAGGACCCAACTATCTGCGCACCCTCGGCGGTGCGCAATGACCGTCACCGCGTCGAAATCCGCTGACCCGCAAGAGGGTGCGAATCGGCGGGTGTACACGGTGGCGGGCTGCTACTTCGTTGCCTCGTTCGCCGCGCTCGGCCTGCCGCCGTACTTCACCGCGATGCTGCCGGAGCTGGGTGATCCGACCGCGCGGTGGGCAGGTCTGCTGTATGTCGTGCCGACCGTGTTCGGTGGGCTCGGTGCGCCGTTGTGGGGCAGGCTCGCCGATCGATTCGGCCGCAAGAAGTTGTTGCTGCGTGCCCAATTGGGGCTCGCGGTGGCCTTCTTGCTCGCAGGCCTTGCCGATTCGATTCCGGTGTTCACCGCGGCGCTGGTGCTGCAGGGCGTGCTCGGCGGCACGTTCGCGGCATCGAACGGCTATCTCGGTGCGGCACTGCGCGGTCCGGCATTGACGCGGGCGCTCACGCTGCTCCAGCTGAGTGCCCGTGCCGCCTTGGTTTTCGCGCCGATCGTGGTCGGTCTGCTCTCGGTGTGGCTTTCGCCGCATCGTCAGTACATCGTGCTCGCCTTGCTGCCGTTGTCGGCGGCGCTGCTCCTGCTGTGGCTGCCAGAGCCCGAGGCGAGCGAGGACAGCGGCAAGAAGAACGGAACCGACGGCGCCGCACCGGATCCACGACCGTTGCGCGCGTTGTTCGCGCTCGAGTTCACCGTCGTGTTCGCCACCGTCATCTCGTTCCCCTATCTCGTCGCACTGGTCGGGGCCAGACTGCCCGACCTGCCCGCGGCGGTGGCAGGCCTGTTGTTCGCACTGCCGCATCTGGTCTATCTCCTGACGGCGATGTCCTTGCAGCGTCGGTTGCGGACCGGACCGCTGCCGCCGGTTATCGTCGGATTCGCCTGTCTGGCAGTGGGACTGGCTGCCCACTGGGTGACCGATTCCCTGTTCGGATTCGTTGTCGCCCGCCTGATCCTCGGCATCGGCCTCACCCTGTGCCTGCTCGGCCGGAACATGCTGGCCTCCGACTGTGCCACCGGCAGAGCGCCGGGCGGCATGTTCGGTTCGCTCGAATTCTTCGCCAAGGCCGGTGCGGTCGCCGCCGGTGTCGCGGCCACCGCGGTCAATCTGCGATACGGCCCGGCCGCGCCCGCACTGGTGGGTGGCCTCGCCGCCGTCGCCGCACTGATGGTCGCGCTGACCGTCGAAGTCCGCCAACGTCTTTCGCCCACATAACGGAGTAGTCACATGTCTTTGTCGAGCACATCGCTATCGTCCGTCCCCCGCCAGGCGCGTGCCGCCCTGCCCAGTGCGGACGAGGTCGTCGCGCACACCCTGCTCAATTGCCTGCTGCGTGAGCTTTCCGGACCCGAACAGCAGGTGACGGTCGCCGGCGATCAGCTGCTGCTGCGGCTGCCCCGCCGTGGCGTGCGTCTTCGGGTGCGGCTGCGACGCACCTCCCTGATCGGCGCGCATCGGTTCACCGGGCCGGTCACCGAATTCCGCGACGGCACATGGGTCGACGTGGACTGGCAGCGCCTGGCCGCGCACATCCATGACGAACTGACGCTGCACACCGGCGTGCACAACGACGAATTCCTCGAGCAGGTCGCCTCCAGTCACCGCACCATCACCGCGACCACGGCTTCGCGCGGCACCGGGCAGGCCCTCGCCGCCGCCGACTATCTGACCTCGGAGCAGTCGCTGCTGTACGGCCACCGCTTCCATCCGACGCCGAAGGCACGCAGCGGCGATCCGGAGTTGTGGGAGCGTTATGCGCCGGAGAACGGTGGCGCGTTCGAACTGCGGCTGCTCGCGGTGCGATCGCATCTCATCGCAGAGGAATCCACTGAACCGGACGCGGTCGCCGCCTTCGATCGGCTGTCACCGGAGGTGCCTGCGGGCTATCGGCTGCTGCCCGCCCACCCGTGGCAATACGAACTGCTGCGGGACAATTCGGCGTTGCGCAATGCGTTCTCGCGTGGCGACATCATCGATCTCGGGACGAGCGAGCGGATGTTCGCCGCCACCGCTTCGGTGCGGACCCTCTACGACGGCGAAACCTTCCTCAAGTTCAGCCTCAACGTCCGAATCACCAACTGCCTGCGCAAGAACGCCAGCTACGAACTGTCCGGTGCGGTCGCGCTGACCGGCCTGCTTCGCACGGTCTTCGAGGATCTCGAGACTCGCTTTCCCGGACACGGGATGCTGCGCGAACCCGCCTACCGCAGCATCGCGCTGCCGGGAGCGGACGGCACCGCGGATCGTGCTCTGCTGGAAGGTTTCGGCGTGATCGTCCGCGAGGGCCTGTCCGCGCGGTTGCGACCCGGGGTCACCGCGCTGCTCGCCGCGGCAGTCGCGGACGAGTACTCGACCGGGCCTGCGCAGATCTCGCCGCTGCTCGGTGACGGCGATGCCGAGGACGCATTGCGTTGGTGGACGGCGTATCTCGAATTGCTGATCCCGCCGGTCCTTGCCGCCTATTTCGACCACGGCGTCGTGCTGGAACCGCATCTGCAGAACGTCGTTGTCGGCGTCGATGGTGTGAACATGCCGGTGCAGGTGCTGTTCCGGGACCTGGAGGGCACCAAACTGCTGCCGGAACATCATGCGGCGGCGCTCGCCGGGCTGCTGCCCGAGGTCGGTTCGCGGATGTCCTACGACGCGCAGCAGGGTTGGGATCGAGTCGTCTACTGCCTGATCGTCAACAACATCGCGGAAATGCTTGCCGCACTGGCGGACCGGCATCCGGAACTGGAAGCCACCCTGTGGGCGCGCGTGCACGAGACGCTGGGCAACTACGCGAACCAATACGGTTGCCCGCCCCGCCTGGCCGCGCTGCTCGCCGGAGTTCCGGTGCCCGCCAAGGCCAACATGCTCACCAGGTGGGAGCGCAGAGCTGACCGCGACGCGGGTTACGTCCGGCTGCCATCGCCCTTCCCGCGTGCCGAGTCACTTCAGTTGCGCAGCAACGCTTTCGACATGGAGGCGGTCCGATGATCGCGTTGACCGAACCGGTGCTGGCGAAGGTGACGGCGCTGTCCGGCACCGAATTGCCCGCCTACCTCTACGATCTCGGCGCTTTGCGCGACCACGCTGCATTCGTTCGCGCGGCGCTGCCGGACGCCGTCGAACTGTATTACGCCGCCAAGGCCAATCCGGAGCCGGAAATCCTTGCCGCGCTCAGCGATATCGTGGACGGGTTCGAGGTGTCCTCGGGCGGCGAACTCGCCCACGTCGCCAAGGCCGTGCCGCAGCGGCCGTTGGCGTTCGGTGCGCCGGGCAAGACCCTCGACGAACTGACCGCCGCGCTCGAGCACGGCGTGCACCGCATGCACGTGGAAAGCGCCACCGAGCTGCGCATGCTGGCCGCCCTCACGGCAAACCGTCCGGCGTCCGCGCCCATCGGGGTGCTGCTCCGCGTCAATCTGGCCGTCGACGGCGGTGCGCTCGCCGACAGTGCACTGGCCATGGGCGGCAGGCCGACCCCGTTCGGTCTCGATCCGGCTCAGGCCGACGCGCTGGCCGCCGAACTCGCGGACGGCCGGTATCCGGGTCTGCGCTGGCACGGTGTGCACGCCCACCTGGCCAGCGGGTTGGACGCCGCCGAACTCGTCGAGGTCGCGGCGTCGATCGTGAACTGGTCGACCGCGCTCGCCGCACGCCATGGTGTCGAGCTCACCGAGGTCAACGTCGGCGGCGGGATGAACGTCGACTACACCGCTCCGGAAAGCCGTTTCGACTGGCGAGCCTACGGCCGCGGTCTTGGCCGCATCGCCGAGGCCAACCCTGGGCTGCGCTTGCGGATCGAGCCGGGCCGGGCACTCACCGCGTATTGCGGGTGGTACGCCACCGAGGTGTTGGACGTGAAGCTCAGTCACGGAACGGAATTCGCGGTGGTGCGTGGTGGAACCCACCATCTGCGCACCCCGGCCACCAAGGGGCACGACCAACCGTGCGCGATTGTTCCGGTCGACTCGTGGCCGCATCCGTGGCAACGACCGACCGCCGGGCAGCAGGAAGTGACCGTGACTGGTCAGCTTTGCACTCCGAAAGACCTTTTGGCACAGCATGTTGCCGCGCCAGGGCTGCGGGCGGGTGACCGCGTGGTGTTCGGACTCACCGGCGCGTACGCCTGGAACATCTCCCACCACGACTTCCTGATGCACCCCTCGCCTACCTTCCATTTCCTCGGCGGCCTTCCGGCGGGGACCGTCTGATGCTGCGCCGCAACGAGGTCAAACGAAAGCTCGCCGAGGGCGGCACGGTGCACGGCCTGTTCTGCTCGACGCCCGCCCCGGCAGTCGTCGAGATGATCGGCTGTGCCGGTTACGACTTCGTCATCATCGACGCCGAACACACGCTGATCGATCCGCAGCAACTGGAGAACCTGATCCGCGCTGCGGAGGCGACCGGCCTGACCGCCTTTGTGCGGGTACCGCCGAACGATCCCGGCGCGATCCTGCGGGCACTCGACGGCGGCGCCCTCGGCATCGTGGTTCCGCACGTGCGCAGCCGCGCCGATGTGGACGCGGCCATGCACGCCGCCTACTACGCGCCGGTGGGTATGCGATCGCTCGGCACCGGCCGCGCCGCCGGATTCGGCAGGCTCGACCCGGTCGAGTACATCGCGACGGCCAATGCCGAAATCATGCTGATCCCGCTGATCGAGGACGTCGAAGGAGTAGACGCGATCGAGGACATCCTGTCCGGCGGCGGCATCGACATGGTGCTCCCCGGCCCCGCCGACCTCTCCCAATCCTATGGTCTACCTTGGCAATTGACCCACCCGACGGTGCGCTCAGCAGTCGCAGACCTACAGTCCGCCTGCACCACCCACAACGTGCCCTTCTGCGCGATCGCCCGCACCCCCGACCGCTACACCCAATGGCGCAACGCCGGCGTCCGCGCCTTCAGCCTCGGCGACGCCACCGACCTAGCCGCAGCCGCCCTACGCCACAACCTCACCAACCTCACCCCCTAGTGCCCTAACCCATTGCACGGCATGCGAATCCGCACCCGCTCGGCGCCGGACTGCGAGAGGGTCAGCGTATGTGACCGGATCAGCCCTACAACCTCGGCATGCCCCCGTGTGGACTGATGAGCACCAGCGGTGCCGAGTCCTCCCGCAGGTAGCCGAAGTCCTCGCAGTACTCGATGTGCTGATGCCCGCCGTCCATCATGGAACCCACGCTGCAGAGGTCCTCAGCGAGGAGCGCCTGGTGCTGGCACAATTCGAGTGCGAAAACCTCTCGCTCACAAGACATTCGATTGATCGTTCAGTTCGGGGAAGTCGCGACGGAGCCGATCGAGACAGCGGCGGACTTCACGCAGGTCTCGTTCGAGACGGCGCCCCTCGGTGGTGGAACGTGGGGTTCCACGCAAGGTCGCGGTGGCCTGGACTGCTGAGGTCAAAGTTTCGGCCTCCACGCTGAGTAGTTCATAAAACATCCGAGCCTGCGCCACATCGGATTCGTCGTGCACGGGACACCTACCTCAGACGGACATCCCGTCACTCGTTCGCCTTCTGTACACACAATTGTTACGCATGATTCACGGTATCGCTGCCACATAGCGAAGCGTCAGCGGCGTGACAGCCGCCTCCGGACGGGCGCCGCCAGCGCTCCGTTCGTGGACTCCCCCAGGTGACCGAGCACACCGAGAGGTCGGCAGCAACAGACCGGTCACCGACGGAAATGTGCCACACGCCACGGCATTCGCGTCGGGTGGGGCTCTCGCGATAGCTTGGCGGGGTGATGAGCAACGCGGTATCCACGACGGCAGGAGCATGGCGGGCGGGTGACGGCGCCGCGGTGCCGTTGCGTGAGGCGACGGTGGCGTGGGCGTTGGCCGCACACGCAGAGCTGGCCGAGATCGCCACCGGGTACGGGCATTTCATCACGATGAACGAGCTGGCCGAGCGGGTACAGGAAGCCTCCGGTGTGCACACCGGCGCACCGACCCGCACTTGGATGGACGCCATCCTGCGCAAGATCGCCAGGCGCTGCCACAAGGCAGGCGAGCCACCGCTGATCGCGCTGTGCGTGCGGCAGAACCACACCGTCGGCGACGCCTACAAATACATGCTGGAACTCGCCGGCCTGCCGATCCCCGAAGACCTCGAGCTGCACGCAGCCTACGCACGCTGGCAGTGCTACCAGCACTACGGCGCAGAAATGCCGGCCGACAGAGGAGTTCCGCCTCTCACCCCCAAGGTCGCAGGCCGCCGCCGTCCCACAGCGCCCACCCCACAGGTCGAAACCGCACCGCAGCCGACACGCACGGCAGTGTGCACCGAGTGCTTCACCCAACTCCCGGCCAGCGGAACCTGCTACTACTGCGTCTGACGGCCGGCCCGATACCGGGCAGACTATGCCGCCGCGCCATAGACCGGATCTGTTGCGCGGCAGGCGCTTGCAGCGATGCGACGGTTCCGCCTTGGCTCGTGCGTTTCATGCATCACGGCCGGTGAATCTGCCTCTTCGACACCGAAAGTGCGGCGCAAGCGGGCCACCGAGTGGTGGCCCGCTTGCATCAGTTCGTGCACGCTCAGATCGAGCGCATCCACAGTTGCCAGCCGCTACCCTGCTGACCGTAGACACACTCGGGTCGGGTGTCGGAGCTGCCGTACCACGCCTGGTGCCGTTCCCCCGCTGCCACACACTCACCGTGGGTCTGATACTCACCGACGAACACACCCTCGGCGCTCGCGTTGCCCGCCATCGCGCCGACCACGAACATCGCCGCAGCACCAGCTGCCAATGATTTCCATATCTTCGTCATGCTCAAACTTTGCCAAGCGCACGCCAATCCACTATCCCCAGGACTGGGGAGCGTTGCCTGTGCGCCACTCGAGCTTCCGACCTGGCCACTTCGGACCGCACGATCGCGGCATGACAACGCGTCCGCCTGTGCGAAAGTTGCTGTCATGGCAGCTGAAGTGACGCCGGGCCGCGAGGTAGCACTCGAGACGAGTCGCCTACTGCTCAGACCTTGGCGGGTAGCCGAGGCTGTCGTCCAGCGCGAGCTGTGGACCGAACGTGATCCACGGGTGCCGCCGCACCGTCGAATCGACGCGGATGGACGCCCCACGGTCGCAGACCTCGAGGATTGGATCCGCACCAGCCAGCCGTCGTCTACCGGCTTGCTGGCGGTCGAACGGAAGGCCGAGCGGGACGTCATCGGCTATGCGCGAGTGGAACACCGCCCACGACCAACCCGCTTCTCCGGTCGCGACGAATATGCCCGCCAACGCACGACCCAGCCAGTGGCGCAACGACATTCTCGGCACGTTCGTCAACGCGATCCCCGTGCGCATGGCCGAGGATCTGCCCGACGACTGGGACACCGTGCTCGCCTTCGTCACCAGCACGACGCGGCAGGCCAAACAGGAAGGCCTCTATACCGGGGTGCCAGAACTGCTGTGGCCGCTGGGCGCGCTGCCCCGAACGTGGAAAGGAACGTTCCGCCGGTGGCTCACGACCGGAGCCGCCACGGTCGGCCTATCCAATCTCGGCGTTCTGGACCTGACCGGATTGCCGGTCGACGCCCTGTGGTTCTCCCCACCCACGTGCGCGACGTCCGGCATAGCCATCGGCGTTGCCAAGGCCAACGGACGACTCACGATCTGTGCTCGCTTCCGCCGAGATCGGTTCAGCGACACCGGCGCTGCCGCGTTCGTCGACCACTACCGGCGCACACTGCTCGGCGAAAACACCATGCCGAGCTGAACCCGCCGAGTCCTGGAAAACAATGAAGTCGCAGGTCACTGCCCTGCGACTTCATTCAGAGTGGTTCTGCCCGAACGCAACCAGACCGGCACTTCAACCCGCCGAAAGATTGAGGCTACGATTCCCTATTACCGCGAACGTCTAGATCTGAGGCGTTACAGATTTCAACCACCGCCTCCGAAGGCACCCCGTCCAACAGGACTATAGGAACCGATGCGATATCGAAGGTTTGCCCTCGTTGCGGAAGCTCGAAGTAGAACCACAGACTGCCATCGGAGATTCGATATCCGTGGGCACGGACGCGGAGATCACTTTGATGTCCCCGTATCGTGCCCAGGTCTACCGCGTACAGCCGCATACCGGTTCGAGGTGCGACGGTCAGAGGAGGCGGTGGAGATGTTATGCCAGCCTCAGGCAACCTCGGTTCACCAAGCAATATCGGCTCTCCCCGCGGCGATTGTGCGACCACAGCGCTAGATATGGAAGCAACCGAAAACTGATGCAGCGGACCCCCGTCGAGATTCTTTGCGAACATCGAAAAAACAACATCCGCATCATCATCCTCACTGTCGAGACCATATGCATGCGAGAAGATTCGAATCTCTTCTCCGGAAACAAGCAGCGGCACCTCCAAACCCAGCTCGAAGGCCGGCGGACCGCCAATCCATTCAGCACGTCCCTTTAGCGTCATCTCACTTCCCATATCCCGGCACCCCTAGAATCTCCCCGCCTCTTTCAATCGCTTTGTCGAAATCCGGATTCTTCGAAATCTGTTCGAGCCACTTTCGCGGCGGCGGCGCTCCGTACTCATCTTCGAATTGTTTCGTATTGAAATTGTACTGGTATTTTACGTCATTCTTGTTACCTCTGCGGTCCTCGGTCTGCAGATGGAGTGAGCCCACCTTCTTACCTGGGGAAAAATTCTCGACGTCGATCCGCCAATACGGCTTGCTCTTGTCCCTCTCATAGCCCAACCTCAACGAATAACTAAGCTGGGTGCCCTTTGAGCCGAGCATGCTGCCGTCAGGCGATACCGTGCTCGGCAGCGGCTGGCCTGCCACCTTCGGGGCCCCCGGGGTCATTTGACCTTGGCTGGCACCCTCGTCTTGGTCTCCAGGCGTACGCGGCTTGCCCGGGTTCTTCGGGTCCGGCTTCGGCGGCTTCTTTCCCCCAGGTGCCTCACCGCTGAGGTCTAAAGAGTTGATCGGGTCGGCGTTGACGTAGTCGTAGTTGTTGGCTGATCCGCCGAGGATGGGGTCGACTTGCAGGAACCGGCCGAGGATGGGCAGGTAGGTGCGGGCTCCCATCTCGAGGGCTTGTTGGCTGGCGACGTGTTCGATGGGGACGGTGTGCTGGCCGAGGTATCCGAAGTCCATGCCGCCTTCGGCAGTGGCAGGGATCGGGATGTCACCGATGACTCCGGTGACGGGATCGATGTTTTGGCCGTACGGGTCGTATAGATGGAGTGCGCCGGTGCGCGTGCTGGCGCCGTCGGCGGTGAGCAGGATGTCGCCGTGGATGTTCGGGTAGGACCAGTTGGCGGTTTTGGTGTCGGTGTAGCTCTTGGTGAGCAGCGCGCCGCCGGGCAGTTTCAGCACTCGTTGCCGCAGATTTCCGGAATCGTCGAGGACGAAGTCGGGGCCGCCGGAGTTGGCGGTGAAACCGTAACGGGTGACCTGTGCGGGTTTGTCGTTGTCGCGGACCGTTCGCTTGGTGATGCGGTCGATGACGTCACGGGTGTAGACGACTGATCTTCCGGCCGCCGTCGTGGTGGAAATGTGTCGGAGAGTGGAGTCGTACCCGAGGGTGTCGGTACCGACTTTGGTCGCGTTGCCGTAAGCGTCGTAGGTGAACGACAGATCGGTAGCCCCGCTGGTAGACAACAGCCGGTCCGCGTCGTCGTAGCAGTAGTTGGTTGTGGTCGCCGGGGCGCCGTTGACACTGTCGGTGAAGGCAGTGCGGTTGGTGTTGGATCCTGCCTTCTTGTTCGGCCCGCAGCCGTTGTCGCCGGCGAAGCTGTAGGTGAGCTGGTGGTGCGGCACGGCAGCCGCGACCAGGCGGCCGACACCGTCATAGGTGTAGGAACTGTTGTAGGTGGTGCCGGAACCGGCAGTGTCGGTGATGGTTTCGTCGGTGACGCGTTGGTCGCGGGATCGAGTGACCGCACTGGTGACGGTGGAGCCGGATACCTTCCATGCGAGGCCGCTCGTTGAGCCGGCGTCGTTGTGGGTGATCGCGAGGTTGGATCCGTTGCCGTAGGCGACCTTGTCCAGGATTCCTGCGGTGTAGCCCGGGGTCGCGACCTTAGCCCCGTCCAGGTCTATCCCGGTCAGCCGCGACGCGTCATCCCAGGCGTAGGTCAGAGTCGAAGTAGCCCCCTTGACGGCGGTGGTTTCACTGATGACGCGCCCGGCAGTGTCGTACTTGCTGGTAGTCGTGGCGCCGCTCGCGTCTGTGTAGGACACGGTCTGGCCGAGTAGGTCGATCGTGCTGGTGGTCGATCCGCTGTTGTCGCTGACCTTCAGTTTCAGCGGGTTGCCGCCGACGGCGAGGTCGTAGGTGATGGTGCGTGCGGGTTGGTCACCCATCGCCGGGAACGACTTCTCGATGGTGCGACCACGGGCGTCGTAGCTCAGACACGACCATGGCTCGTTGTTGGTGCGGGCCGCGACAACACGCCCTGCGCCGTCGTACACCTTCTCGGTCACGCTGGCTGATCCGGCCGAGTTCTTCTGTCCCCGAACGGTCTTGACTTTGCCGCCTTGATTGGCAGCTGCGGAGTTCGGTTTACAAGGATTTGAGCGGGTTTCGCTGTCCCCGTAGTACGTGAAGGTGCCACGCTTGTCGGGATTGGTGAGATCACCGCCAGGCAGGGCTGCGGCCAATTGGCGCAGGTAGCCTTGGCCGGGCTTTTCAACCAGCATCCGGCCGGTCAGGTTGATGCCGCCCGGGTCTCCGGTTTTGGAAACTGTCAGCCCGAACACAGGATCGATCCCGTTGCTCGGGTCCGAGTAACTTGTCGCGAGTTTCTTCGCGGGTGCGCGTTCGATGTCGCCGCCGGAGGCGTTCTCAGCGATCTGGCTGGTTTCGAGTCCATACCGAGGCTGCAGGTTCTGCCCAGGCACTGTTACAGGGGATCCGGTGCTTGGGGGTGTCCAGGTGAAGTCGAGTCCACCGCTCGTACCGCTGCGGTTGTAGTAATCGACCCGAACACGATGCCAGCTACCAGCGGTGGCGTTGGTGTAGGCGCCAGAGACAGAGGTAGCGGCCTTGTCAGTCCAGCTATCCACAATGAGTGCGTTGTCGATCCACAATCGGACACCGTCGATGACGGTGAACCCGAGCTTGTACTCGCCAGCCGTCGGGAACTTCATCTCACCGACGAACCGGCCCGACCAGCCACTGCTATTCGCGACCGGCGGCGTCGAACCCCAATTGTGTTTCAAGCTACCGTCGGTAGAGCCGCCGCCTGTGCTCCACTCCTTCGGGACACCTACCAGGAATGGGTTGTCGTAGAACGCGGTCTCCAGTCCGACCAGGTTCTCGTCATACTGCTTGCTGGTGTGCGGCATGGTTTCTGCGCACTCCGGCTTAGGTAGCTGCCCGTTGAAGCATTGACTCGGAGCCGGGCCGTACTCATCGGTCGGCCGATCCGCGTGGTCATAGACCAGGGTCGAGCGCCTACCGGTCGAGTCGACCCTGGCGGTCAGCTTGTCCTTGTCGTTCCATTCGGCGCGCGTAGTGTCGCCGACGGCATCGGTCGAGGTGACCGATCGGCCGCCGTCGTCCCAGGTTACGGTGCGGATGTTGAAGGTGTTGAGCCCTCCGATCCCCATGAACGCTTTTTTGTTCGCGATGTCGTATCGGTACCCATGCATCGGCCGCACCCCGAAGTCACTGCCGTTCGGCGTCGGCAGATCGACACGTATCACGCGCGAATGCGGAGCCTTGGTACCTGACAAATCGTCGTAGAACGAGTCGTATTCGAACGATGTGCGCTCATAACCAGGAACGGTCAATCCCGCGGCACGCGCGTCCATGGCAAGACTGTCACGGACCTCGTTGAGTAAGCCGACGGCGTTCATCGCCTTCAGCTTCTTCTCAGTGTCGTTGCCTGCCTGGTCGTATTCGAGCTTCGCGTTTGCCAGGTTCAGGTAGCTGTAGTCCCGGATTTCGGAACCGGGGTTCTCGATGCGACCGAGGGCACCGACGATGTACCAGAGCCGGGTTTCGGTGCCGTCCCAGTATTTGATCCGGCACAGCTTCTGCGGCGGTGCAGAGTGAGATCCCGGCGGAAGGGCGGCTCCGCCATAGCATTTGTCGCTGTTGTCGGTGTTGTAGTACAGGGTGTGCGCCCGGTCCGACACCGGGTCCTTGATCTCGGTCAACCGCCCCGGGGTCCCGGAATACAGGTATTGCAAAGAGGCAGGTTTCTTGCTGTCGGCCACCGACGACACCGCCGCCAGGGTGCCATCGACGTTGAAGATCGACACCACACCGTCTCCGGTGACCGAGATCCGGCCACCGGCATCGACAGCGAGAACACCGTCTTCGTCCTTCGGCGGTGCGTAACCGCCCGCCGAGACCTTGGACCAGGTGGCTTTACCGCCTGCGGTGTCGGTGAGAACGACCGAACCGTCGAGCATCTCGGCCCGGACATACTTACTGCCCATCAACCCCAGCGTCCAACCGTTCGGCAGGGGTGAGGGGTCCTGTGCAAACAACCACTCGGTTTTGACGATCTGGGGATTCCAGTTGTGGGAGCGCTTGTCGCTGGCACCGGTGGTGCTTTTGGCCCACAACACCATCTTCGGCTTCTCGGTCGTGCGGTGATACAGCTCGACCTTGACCGGGACGCGCTGTCCAGCGGTCAACGAGACATCAGTGGCCTTCTTCGCGGTCGCGGTCGCGAAATCTGAGCCGACAGCAGAGGAGTTCGGGTTGTCGTAGACGGGCTTGCCGTCGATCCAGATCTTCGCGCCATCGGCGTGCGAGCCAGCGAAGCTGAAGTCGCCGGTGACCGCGGGCAGGAAGTGGCCTTCCCACCGGATGACGAACCACTGCTTGTCGAGTGCGGCCGGGAGCGGATCTTCCTTGAAGGGAGAATTCTCTGGCACGTTGGACCAGATGTTGCCCCAGTCCAGGTTCACCTGCGCCTCGCCGCGCACCATCACCGGTGTCGCGTCCGGGGCACCGTTGTGATCGGCGTCGTTGAAATACGACGCCCGCACACCGTGGGAATCCCCGCCCGAGCGCGAGTTGTACGCGAACGTCACCCCCGCGGAACCACCGAGCGCCTCGAACACCGGACCGCCGGCCTCGGTGTGGAGATTGCCGTTGAAGAAGTTGACCGTGGCCGGACCCAACGTATCGCTCGGCGCCGGGCCCGGCTTTCCGATACGCATGTCAAAGGTGAACTGGCCCACCCACTTCGAAGGCGTCGGCGTCGTTCCATCCGGTGCCACCGTCGCCACGGTCCAGCTGTAGCGACCACCGTCGTGCAGCACATGTTCGGGCACCCGCCACTGCGGGTCCTTCAGACAGCCCGAGTCGACGACGCTGCCCGAGCGGCCGTCGAAGCCGGTGGAGATCTTGAAGCAGTATTTGGTCCCTGTCGGGCCAGCAGTGACCTCCAACAGCGGTTGATCACTGGCGATCACCGCCTCGTTAACCGGCCGGACCAGGTTCACCTGCGGACCCGGGTTGGGCTTGGGATCGGTCGGGTCGGTGGGATTGGTGGGGGTGCCGTCGCTGTAGTCGATGCTCAGCGCGACCTGCAGCTGCTTGAAGGAGTTGGTGTTGGTTTCGGTGCCGCCCAACATGAGCCAGGCGTTCTTGTCGGCGGCTTTGGCGCGGTCACCGAGGTAGGCGGCCAATGCCGGCGAACTCAGCGATCCCGATTCCCCGACGCTGGTCGAGGCCAGCTCCGGACCCCGCGCATCGAAGCCCGGCGGAGTAGTTGCCTGGAACACACTCACTTGCGAGACGGGCTTCATCTCCGGCCAGGCATTGAACAACTTGAGATCCATGCGGGCTCCGGTGACGGTCTTGCCCGCCACAGGACTCAAGTTGTAGCGCAGCGCCGTGCGCCAAAAGTTGTTGCCCAGAGCGTTTCTGGAGTTTCCGGTGCGGATACCGCAGTTGTCCTCCTCCGAGCAAGGCCCGGCGCCCTGGCGATAGGCGATCGCCTCGGCTTGGCCACCGAATCCGAAGGTGTAGGTCGGGTCGACCGTCACCGGGAACTTGCGGGCGGAGTCCTTCAACCATTTCTTGTCCACAGCCACCGTGAGCTGCCACGCCTCGCCGTCACGGGCAAGGGTGTAGGTGCCGCCGGTGCGCGCGGAGGGCTTGTTGTCCTTATCGCTGCCCGCCGAATCCCAGACCTCGATCGGTGGCAGCGCAGCCACCACCTTTCCGGCCTTATCGGTGATCTTGACGGTCTTGCCGTCCGTCTTCGGCGTGAGCGCGCCGGTGTTCAGCTTGAACACCCAGCGGCCTTCGCCCACCGCGGCAGCGGATTTCAGCACGATCGACTCTTTGATCGCATCCGCGGACACCTCGTAGGTCACGTCGGTATTCGGTAGCGCGTTCTCATACTTCGCGGTCGAACCGGTGACCTTGCGGCCGACCTTGGCCGCACCCTTCAACTCCACAGTGACCGGCGTGCCGTTCTGGTTCACCCGGAACAAACTCGGATCGTTGGCATGCTCGGCGAGATCGACCCCGACACCGATACGCGCCGCGCTGACCCGCTTGGAATCCTTCTGCGCCACCAACCGGGTGTCGATCGGATCCCAACCACCCTTGCTGTTCCGCACACTGACCGGAACCTGCGACAACACCACCGTCTTGGTGCCATTGGCATTGGTGAACTCGACCGAATCCTCGCTACGCGCAGACTCCTTCGACGTCTTCGCATCGAAACCGCTCTTCGGAGCCGCGGCGGCAGCACCACCACCACCTGCCAGCAAGGGCGTGAAATCCGCCTCCGGCGCAGCCTGCTTACCGATGAGGGAAGGCTTAGGAACAGCCTTCGACAACATCAGCGGCACATCCCGCGGGTTCATCCCCTTCGGCTTTGCGGCGGCCTCCGGAGAAACAACAACCTGCACCAGCGTGGCAACCAACACCGCGACTAGCACAGACGCCCATGAAAGCGGGCCATACCGATCCCAACAAGCAGCCAGCCGACGCGCAGAGGCGTCGCCAAGACGGCGAGAACTCATCACAACTCCCGATATAAAACCTAGAAATAGGCATGCGAAATCAGCCGCGAGCGACTACCCGACAAGCCAACTCGCGACGAAATAATCAATACCGAATTACATTGAAGTCCGATTAAGATCGACCCGTCGATCGTCGAAGTCTTCAAACATCACCGAACAGTGTCTCGAGACACCTGTCATCACGGATTCCCTCCCTACCCAGCGATCCCTTCGAGTGCTGAAAATACCGGACGATCAAGCGCCTCAGGTCCCCACTTGAGTGGGAACCCCACTCCCCTGCTCCTCGCGCACCCGTCCACAGCGAGTCGTACGCATCCCTTGGTAGCGCACCCAATTCACGTCGAATTCATCGTTACGTGAGAAATGCCTTCAGGCATACCGAATTCGTAAACGCTCCGCGACACAATCACTTCTCACCCGGACCCAGCCACCACGGCGGCAGTTCCACCATTCACCGACGAGCCGATACCGATCACCCGATCATCGACGCTGCCTCCGCCCCGAACTGGCTCGGCGAGAACCCAACTCGCGCAAGCACCTGTCGCAACGCACGCCCTACTTCGGACAGCAGTGGTCGGGGTTGGTGACGCACACCGCAGAGCGACCTGTCCACCGCGCTATCGCTCGATGGGTTGGCTGCCGTATCGCGGTTGCCGAGCGAGCTGCCCCGCTGACCGAGGACCCGGAGTCCGCGCTGCCGGTCACCAGCGAGCCGAGCAGGCCGCCCAGGCTACTTGCCGAGCCGCTTTTCGCGACGGAAACCATCTCCTCGGCTGATGCCGATCATCCGCATCGTCAAAAAGGGCGATTGACCTCGCCGCATTCCGCACAAATCGCGTCGACGTTGGACACCCGACAGTGGAGTACTCCGAGATTCAGCCGAGAAGTCGACAAGGCTGACTTGACAACGACGACAGCGGATACGCTGCAACGGTCCGATCGGAACGTGTACACAGATCCAGGAATCGCACCCTAGGCGACTAGATCTGACCATCGAATCTGCATGAATGTGCACGAAATCGGCTCGAGACCACAGAAACCAGGCTTGACCTGGCCTTACTTGGTGGTCCCAGCTGGTTTCGAACCAGCGACCTTCCGCGTGTGAGGCGGACGCTCTCCCGCTGAGCTATGGGACCTGAACTGTTGCCAGATGGCGGGGTGTCCGGGTGGCTCAGCGCCGTCCGAACGAGATGGAACATTAGCACGGGGCACCGGCGGTTCACCAAATCGCCATCCGGGAGAGGG
This sequence comes from Nocardia sp. NPDC049149, assembly GCF_043197455.1. Taxonomy (NCBI): domain Bacteria; kingdom Bacillati; phylum Actinomycetota; class Actinomycetes; order Mycobacteriales; family Nocardiaceae; genus Nocardia; species Nocardia sp. NPDC049149. Next base: position 218,112 of record NZ_JBICTD010000006.1, on the reverse strand, counting down.
TGGAACATCGTGTGCGGCAGTCCGTCTCGGGCAAGCCGCTCCTCTACCGCCGACGAGCACGCGGCGGACGAGCCGAAGTAGCGAATCCCCCTCAACCACACCGGCCACCTCCGCCACTCTGGCAACCTTGTGGATTTCGCCCGTTCTACCAGCGGATTTGTAGCTTTCACCGGGCGTCCGCTAATGTTCTGTCTCGCACCACGGAGGCCGGAACAAGCCGCCGAGATGCGAAACGCGGATGTAGCGCAGCTGGTAGCGCATCACCTTGCCAAGGTGAGGGTCGCGGGTTCGAATCCCGTCATCCGCTCGAAGAGTAGGGCAAGGCAAACTAGTTTCGCCGTCCCCCTTCGCACGGTGGAGTGGCCGAGTGGTGAGGCAACGGCCTGCAAAGCCGTGCACACGGGTTCGATTCCCGTCTCCACCTCGCGCGATTAGCTCAGCGGGAGAGCGCTTCCCTGACACGGAAGAGGTCACTGGTTCAATCCCAGTATCGCGCACCACCGTAGTACCAGGTCAGGCCCCCTTTCGAGGGGGCCTTTCTTGTTGTCGTGGACCGTTCGTGAACTGACCTACTAGGCGGTGAGCGCCAGTTCGTCTCGACAGGATGCACCGCACTGGAGTCTCCGCCACCGACGAACAACTCGTGTAGCTCTTGCTCCCATGGATCCAGCGGTTCGGCGCGAAGTGGTCAATGACGCTGGACACATACCGCGTTCGGGCAGCCCCTCGGCCTCCCCGATGCTGACCGAGAGCGGCTACCCCGAACTTCCGCGTGGCACTGCGTCATTCGTGCCGCTGTCCCGGTGTCCTGAAGTGTCTCCTTGGCCGCAAGCTGACGCCAACGTGGACAGCAATACCGGGCAGGTGGCGCTTCGGCACCGATCGAGATTGTGTCGGCGCGGACTGTTCAGTCGTACTTCCTCGTCGGGGACGTCTCCATGTCCCAGCCGCCGCCGTAGCTCCCGCTGGTGTAGTGCCAGTAGATCTGACCGAGCAGGTTGCCGGTTTCCTTGTTCACGATGCGCCAGGCGATTCGATAGCCGACAGCGCCAGGCGGGCCGTCGAACAGGATGCCCTCGTACAGCTGTTCGGCCTTCGCGTCTTCAGGGGTCTGTTGCCGCAGTTAGGCTTGCGCTGCCGCCTTGACCGCGTGGCGGTTTGCCCACCCTTCGGCTAGGGCGACGATGTCGTCCAGCGATTGTCCTGGGGATCGTCGGCCGGCCCGCGCAACGAAGTGCCCAGCGTGCGGCTGTCCCACGGCTCGAAGGTCAGCTCGTCGAGCGGGTCGTCCAATCTCAATGTGTCGACGGCGGTCAGCAGGTCGGTGCCGGCCTCGACGACCTCCTCGTCATCGCGCGGCAGGATGAACAGCCGTTGTGGGCGGCACGGGTGGAACACCAGCTGGTCGCCGTCGGCGTTGTCCCCGATGACGACACACTCGACCGCGCGATCCTTCGGTAGCAGGTCCCGACACGCCGTCATGCCGATGCGTATGCGGCGACCGCGGGCTGGTCAGCTGATCAGGAGGCGCTGTTGGCGGCATCGGCCGAGAGGCCAGTTACCTCAGCGCCTCCTGATCGCCTGTCCAACAAAGCATCTCGGGCGATGTCGGCCCACCAACGCAGGCGCCGACTCGGGCATGTTCATCGACGCAAATTATCGAACATACGTTCTATCGTGAGGTAGGCTGCTTCGCGTGAACATACATTCGACCGCGTTTGCGCCGGATGCTCCGGCACCAGGATGGCCGGAACTGGCAGATGTCGACTTGCTGCGCACCCTCGTGGAAACCGAACGCCGCCGGAGACGACTGGATGCTGCCATGCGCGCGGCCGTCGCCGAAGCCGAGCGTCGTGGCCTCGCCGCAGACACCGGCTATCGGGACACCGTGGAGCTGTTGACTGATCTGCTGCGGATCAGTGCCGACGACGCGCGTCGGCGAATCGGATACGCAGCTCGGCAGGCCCGCCCGCGTTCCAGAAAGGTGTGGAGGGTGCTGGCGGCCGCAAGTTGAGGCCGAGCCCACGGTGTCTCGACCTCTGCGCAGAGGGCTGTAAGGGCCGACTGCCCGTTACTTGACCACGCTGAAGCAGCAAATGGTGATACTGGCTGGATGGTTAATCGGTGGGTTGGGGTCACGGTCGATTGTGTGGATGTGCAACGGGTGGCGAGGTTTTGGAGTGTGTTGTTGGATCGGCAGCCGGGGCCGTCTGAACCTGGGTGGGTCTATCTCGGAGAGCGGGGGGACGAGCTGCCTCGGCTGGTCTTTCAACCGGTGGACGAGCCTAAAGGCGGGAAGGTGCGCCTGCATCTCGATGTCGCTGTGGACAACATTTACGAAGGTATCGCGCAGGTCATCGAACTCGGCGGGCGGTGCACTGGTGAACGGCACGACTATGACGAAGGGGTGGTCGTGGTGATGGCCGATCCTGAAGAGCATGAATTCTGCCTCGTGCAGTAATACTGATCTGGTGAAGGATCGGGGCATGGACCTCGCGCGCTATCTCGAACTGATCCGGTCCGATAGTGAGTTGTTGCTCGCGGCGGCTCAGCGGAATCCACAAGGAGTCGTGCCTCTGCCCGGGCTGGACAGCTGCAGACCTCGTACGGCACGTTGGTCAGGTTTATGAGCACAAAGTCCTGTGCATGAAGCTGGATCGGGAACCGACTGGCGAGGAGCGGACTCCCGCACCCCAGGAGTCCCTGCTCGGCGCGTGGTTCATCGCGCAGCGGGCCACGTTGCTGGAGCAGTTGGCTGCGCACGGACCGCAACAACCGACGCACACCCGGTTTCCGCCCGATCAATCCGTCGGATTCTGGTACCGCAGAATGGCTTTGGAGACGGTCGTGCACCGGGTTGACGCACAGCTCGCGACCGGAGCTAGGACCGAGATCGATCCGGATTTGGCGGCGGACGGCGTCGACGAGCTCGTCGGATTTGTCACCTACGACTTCGGCGACACCCCGGTGCTGGAGGAAGGTGCGGGCCGCACAGTGGAGTTGCGCTGCGCGCACCACAGATGGGCGGTCACGCTGCAGAGCGACGGCGTCGATCGCGCAGCCGGCGATGCCGCCGCACACTCTGGTTTGCAGGGCGAACCGTCGGATCTGCTTCTCTACCTGTGGAATCGCGATCGCGACAGGGTGGCCGTGAGCGCGTGGGGTGATGCTGCGACCTTGACTGCGTTCGGTACTCGGCTCGAGGCGGAGACCCAGTAAGAAGCCTTGAACTTGTTGCACCGCGACGGTTCTAGCGAGAATGTGCAGGTGTCGCATGCTGATCCGGCCGGTGGCCGAAATGGCCTGAAAGACGGATCCGCCACTGATCGCATCGGAGGGGTGCGAGGACTCGCGGGCCCGAGCCGTTCGGGCTGCCCGTGTGCATCCCCTCCGCGCAACGGTGCCGGCCTGCAAGCCCTCGCCATAGCGCCGGGCGCGGGAATGCCTTTGTGGGCAGGGGCATTCCCGCGACCGGGCATGGGCAGCGACACCCTGGGTGCGCCTCCAGGGTGTCGCTGCGAGCCGGTTAGCCTCCGGAGCCCGTCGCCGGGCGGTTGTCGACCCACGCACCGCGGTAGTCGATCCACAGCGCGTGCGACGAGGTTTCCCCCGGTGCATTGCAGCTGGGGGTCACGTCGACAGTGGTGCGCGGGCGGATCTTCCTGACCACGGGAACCTCGTGGGTGATGCGGCGATCGCCCCAGTCCGAGCACGCCACCACGGCTTCCACCCGGTAGGTGTCATCGGTGTCGTTGCGGCAGACGAAACGGTCGCAATTGACACCAGGTGCCAGTTCCTGTGCGGCGGCCTGGGGTGCCAGCACTGCCACTGCGCTCGCGACGAGGGCAGTGACGCCCAGACTGAACGCCAACTGGTGACGCATGTATGAATCAACTCCAATCGAACGGGCCCGACCCGAGTTCCAATATCCCTGCACGTACGTCATTTCTGGATCACTGCGCGCTCATAAGCGGCCCGGACCATCGGTCATACGTAAAAGACACTGAGCAGAAACTGGACACGAAGCCCGATCGTCGGCAGGCCTACAGCCCGAGTCCAACTTTCAGCGTCGCCCACGAATCGTGCAGTGCGGCTTGCCAATAGGGCCACCAATGGGTGCCCACATCCGAATAGCGCACTGTTGCAGCGACATTGTTCGCCTTCAGCTTCTCGTCGAAGGCGACGGTGCAATCGTGGACGACCGTCTCGAGGACGATCGAGTTGAACGTGTCGACCGGGTAGCTGAAATCCGGGTCATAGGTGAAATCGGACGGTCCTGGCAGACCGGTGCCGGAGGAAAGGTAGATCGCCTTACCTCGGAGTTGCTCGAGGTGCAGGCTGGGGTCGTGCGCGTCCCATTCGGGATTGCCCGCGGGTCCCCACATATTGTCGGGGTTCCCGCCTTTGACCGTGACCGCCGACCGCACCGTCCCATAGTCGTATCGACTGGAAATCAGGCAGCCGCTATAGGACGCCACGGCCCGGTACAGCAACGGGTTGCGCACCGTCAGCGCCGCCGCGGCATGCGCGCCCATCGATATGCCGCCGATCGCGTTGATCCCGTTGCCGTGCAACACGTTGTCGAGCAGCGGCGGCAGCTCGCGGGTCAGGAACGTCTCCCACATGTTGTGCCCGAGTTTCGGATCGTCCTGCAGCCAGTCGGTATAGAACGTCCCGACGCCGCCGACCGGCATCACCACGTTGACCGGCTTGTCCGCGAAGAAGCTCACGACGTCGGATTTCGCCGTCCAGGTGCTCTGCTCGGTGCTGCCGCCGTCGCCGTCGAGCAGGTAGTAGGTGGGATGCGGCGCCTGGTCCTTGGGAATCAGCACATCGAGCTGGACCACCCGCCCCATCGCGGGCGAGCGGACGTACACCTCTTCCCACTGGTCCGTCTTGGGCGTGATGTGATCGATCACCGCCTCCGCCGAGGGCTGCGCGCTCGCCGGGGTGTAGGAAATCGGCACAAGAATCATCGCGACGATCGCGAGAATGCCGACGATTCGACGTTCGGCACAATTTCCGGGCCCGAGCGACACGATATGCACCGTCCTTGCTGCTGCCAACATTGAACGCCAGAACTTTACATTCGGCGGCGCGCACAACACAGCATCTGTGGCCCAATCGTCAAAGCCGCGTCGCGAATTGTCCGAATAACGAAATTCCGAGCTCGACGGGGCGAGTTCGGCGCCGGAACGATGGCAGCCGGCGCGAGTGTCACAGAGCGATGTTTAGACTTCCCTCGTGACGCGTGTGTTGATCACCGGAATGTCCGGCACCGGGAAATCCGCCCTGTTGAATGAGCTTGCCGCACGCGGCTATCGAGTGGTCGACACCGATCACGGGGACTACTACGAGACCGTCGACGGCGAAAGCCTTTGGCGCGCAGACCGTATCGACGCACTGCTGGCCACCGCGCCGGACAACGGCGACTTGCTCTTCATCCAAGGAACCACCAGGAACCAGGTCGACTTCTATCCGCGCTTCGACCACATCATCCTGCTCAGCGCCCCAGCGGAAGTCCTCGTCGAGCGACTGCGCACACGAACCAGCAACCCTTACGGAAAGAATCCGGAAGAACTCGCCGAAGTACTCGACTACCTCGAAACAGTCGAACCGCTGCTGCGCGAGGACGCCACCATGGAGGTGGTCACCACCATGCCCGTGGCCCAGGTCGCCGACGCCGTCCTGGACCACGTGCGCTAGGACCGCCGATCAGGGCCGCAGAGCGAGTTTGCCTACGGTGGATCGTGATTCGAGTTGTGTGAGCACCTTCGCGGCATCGGCCAGGTCGTAGACGGTGGGCAGTCCGGGCGGGTAGACGCCGAGGTCGATCAGAGCGGCGAGTTCAGCCATGAGGTCGGCGAAGACCTCGGGCGCGGATTCGATGAGGATGCCGACGTGCAAGCCGATCACGTGGATCGGGTACGTGAAATTCAGCTCCCGATTGCTGATGCTCGCCTCGCCGCCTGCGATGCCGTACACGACGACCCGACCGGTCACCCGCTTGGCGGCGGCGAGACTGGACCGGAATGTCTGCCCACCAACGGATTCCAGGACCAGATCGGCCCCGCCCCCGTCGGTGAGCCGCAGCACCTCGGCACTCACATCGGTGGCTCGATAGTCGATGACATGGTCGGCACCGAGTGCACGCACCGCATCATGCTTGTCCGGCGACGCGGTGGCAATCACAGTGGCGCCGTAGTGTTTTGCCATCCGCACCGCCGCTTGGCCGACCGCACCCGCCGCCGCGTGAATCAGGACGGTCTCGCCGGCAGCAATGCGCCCCAACGGTTTCAGCGCAGCCAACGCCGTAGCCCAGTTGAGGATAAGACCCAACGCCTGCTCATCGGTCCAGCCCACTGGAACCGCCGCCGCCCCGGCCGCGGACAACACCATGTATTCAGCGAAGGCGCCATATCCCGCACCGATGACATGATCGCCCACCGCAGGACTCGTGACGCCGGCACCGAGCGCGACCACCTCCCCTGCCGCCTCGAACCCGGCCAGGTAGGGCGCCGCCGGACCGTTCTCGTACGTCCCGTGCGTCTGCATGACATCCGCGAAATTGACCCCGGCGGCGGTGATTCGGATCAGCACCTCCCCAGGCCCCGGCGCGGGCACCGGCACATCGGTGCGCAATCGCATATCGTGCGGACCGGTCAATGTCGGTTGCTCAACGGCACGCATGGTGACAGGAATACTGCGGCTCATCGGAATTCGAACTCCATTCATCATGTCCGGCCGAGGCGGCGCAGTCAGAGCAAACCGGCCCGGTGTCATACCTGACCTGTAGCCACCGCGGCGACCATCTTGTTCCCGGGACGAGAACTGTGTTCCGTCACGAATTCTCGCCGGCCGGGTTGTCGCATATCCCAATTACTGCGTCGAAATCGTCAATTTGATACCGACGCAATCGATTTGAGGTTTGCGTCACAGACGGTTCGCTTAAACTCGCGGAGGTGAGCATCCCCACGGAGCCAATCGGTAGCATTCCACGTCCTCCAGAGTTGCTGGCCGCGATGGCGGCCCACAGTGCAGGTGAGATCGACGACGCTGCGCTCGCGCAAGAACAACAGCGAGCTGTCAGTGACACCGTTCGTCGCTTGGAAGAGATAGGTTCGCCGGTCGTCAGTGACGGCGAGCAGACCAAACCCAGTTTCGCCACCTATCCGATCGCCGGGCTCGCCCAGCTGGCGCCCGACGGTGTGGTGATCCCGTTCGCCGACGGGCATCAGCGGCAGCTGCCGTTGCTGACCGGCGGCCCGTTCCGGTATCAGGTGCATGCCGAAAGCTATTTGCGCGCAGCGCAGGAGCAGGCGACCGTTCCGGTCAAGCAGGCCGTCATCGCCCCGTCGGCGCTGAGCCTGCTGTACCCGCCCGGCGGCATCGACGGCTACTCGCAGGAGAGCTTCCTTTCCGATCTGGCCGACGAGGCCGAGGCCGATATTCGCGGCTGTCTCGACGCCGGTGCGCCGGTGGTGCAGCTCGACTTCACCGAGGGGCGCCTTTCACTCAAGCTCGATCCGAGCGGCGGCGTGCTCGACCAGTTCATCGCGCTGAACAACACGGTGCTCGAACGGTTCTCGCCCGAGGAGCGGGCCAGGATCGGGGTGCACACCTGCCCGGGCGGTGACCAGGATTCGACGCACAGCCTCGACGTGGACTACGCGGGACTGCTGCCGAAGCTGCTGCAGCTGAAGGCGGGCAACTTCTACGTCCAGCTGGCCAGCGAGCCGGAACCGGACAAGATTCTGGCGCTCATCGCCGACCATCTGCCCGCGGACGCCCGCATCTTCGTCGGCGTCACCGACCCGATCGACCCGAGGGTCGAGACGGCCGAGGAGGTCCGCGACCGGGTGCTCGCCGCGGCCAGGCATATCCCGGTCGATCGGCTCGGCACCTGCGACGACTGCGGGTTCTCCCCCTTCGCCGACGACACCTCCACCTCGCGCGAGACCGCGTTCGCGAAGATCAAGGCCCGCATCGACGGCACCGAGCTGGCCGCCGCGGAGCTGGGCGTCTGACGCGCGGCGGCCCCCTGGCCGGTGCAGCGGAATTGTCGGTACCCGGCATTACGCTGATCGCACCATGAAACCGAGCCAGGGGGTCGCAGCGTGACGGTCAGCAGGGCGGTCGATGCGCCCATCGAGCCGGACGGCACCGACCCCGAGCTCCTCGATCTGCAGGACGACATCTCGTTCGAGCTCGAGGAAGTCAACGAGCTGCTTGCCGAGCTGATCGCGATGCAGGCGGACCGCAAGGCCAAGGACGGGGAGATCCTGTCCGCTCGGCTCGGCGTCACCGGCGCACCGCCCGAGACGCTGGCCACCATCGGCGCCCGCTACGACCTCTCGCGAGACCGGATCCGGCAGCTGCACACCAAGGCGGTCGGCCAGCTGCTGCGGCAAGCCACACAGAGCGGACACCGTGCAGCCTCGGTCTTCGCGCGGCGCTATCCGATCGGCACCCGCGACCAGCAGCTGGTCCGGGCGTTGCTCGTCGAAACCTATGCCACCGACACCGATCTCGCGGCACACGAACTGTCGTATCTGAAGTTGCGGATCGCCGGGCACGCGTCCGAGGACGCGAAGCGCGTCGCCGGCTTCGTGGCGCAGCGCATCGCGGCCTGGCAGAGGAAGACGAACCGACGCCTGGCGAAGCTACGCGACGCCGAACCGCGCGCGACCAGCCAGCTGAATCCCTGGCTCGGACAGGTGGATTGGCCGGGGTCGGGCACGCCGGACCCGCTGCCGTCGGCGTCGGCGCGCACCGTGGACAGCGACGACGACGGGCGCGGGCACTTCTACCTCGACAAGGTCGGGCGGGACGTGCCGTTCGACTCGGGGTTGGAGGCACGCCTGCTGTGGATCCTCAACGCCAGCGACCTCGTCGACTCGTTCCAGGAACAGCCTGCCGCCGTCAGCTACGAGCTGGACGGCGCCGACCACATCGGCTACCCGAGCATCGTCGCCAGGCTCACCGACGGACGCGTCGTGCTGATCGACGTCGAACCGCTCGGACACGTTGCCTTCCACGTCAATCGAGTGCGGGCCGCCGCGGGCCGCGCCTACGCGCACGGCAGGGGCTGGGGCTGGCTCGTCTGGACCGGCAGCCTGATCGGCGTGCCCGATCTGCTGGCCAGAAAGGTCGATGCGCGAAGCACGGCACGCCTGACCGAGCTGCTGGAGCAGGGCCCTGCGCCGTGGGCCGCCGTCCGGCAGGTGCGCGACGAAACCGGCATGGAGCTGCTCGATTTCGTCACGCTGGTGCTGCGCAACGACTGGCGCTGGGACCGCGCGCCGTTCCGGCTCAGCGCACCACCATCGCACCCGCCACGAACGTGATGATCAGCATCATCGCGCAGCACATCATCAGCTGCCAGTGATTGATGGTCTGCTGCATGCTCTTGATGGTGGCGCGCAGCGAGGTGTCGACGCGGTGATGGTCGTCGAGTTTGCGGCGCGCCTGCGCGAGTGAGTCGGCGCGATCCTGCGCCTCCTGCTCCGCGCGTTCCAGCCGAGTCGTCAGCTTCATCAGGTTCTTCTGCTTGTCCCGCACCGTTTTCCGGGACAGTGCGAGCGCAGTGCGCTGGTTCACCAGCTCCTGGCGCTGTCGCGCGATGATCGTCGCCTGCGTCTTGGTGTGGTACTCCCAGTCGGCCACGGTGGCCCACCCTCCTGTCATCACCTCGCGATATCCCCAGACGATATCGCCGGTGACCCACCCTTCGATGAAGTCCCGCAGTTCGGTCGGGTCCCTGCGCGGCCCGGCGACCGCGCTGTTCGCGGTGTCGAGCACACCGCTCACCGCCTGGTAATCGCATGCGGGCGGGGCGAAGTCGGCGATGCCGAGCGCATGCAGGTAGTCGACCCAGTAGCCGGGCGGGCAGAGCCACAGCACGTCCCGGATGCCCGCGGCGCGCAACCGCTCCGTATGTTCTTGCGCGAGAGCCCGTTCCAGCGAGCCGCTGCGCACCTCGATGACGAACTCGCTGTCACCTTTACGCCAATAGATGTCTACGGGCAGCCCATCCACCCGTCGGTCCACCTCGGCCACTTCGGCGCCGTAGGCGAGCAGTCTGCCGCACATCCAGTACTTCAGCCGCCGCATATCCCATTGCGCCGTCTCACATTCCGGACACTGGCAGCCGTATCCGGCGGATTGCCGACGGGCTCTGCCCGGACCATCCGCTATACCCAACTCGGCGAGCATCGCCCGGCGCCCGCAGGCGATCTCCGCCCGCTGCTTCGTTCTCACGCGACCACTCCCCTGCCCAAACCTCCGCAGGTCTGGCGACCTACGCCATAGATCAAGAGTGCGCCAGACTTGTCGCCCTCGCCAGTCCCCTTTACCCCGCGCCCGGGTGCGCCACAATGGCAGATTTCCGATCGAACGCCTGGTCCCACCTGCGGCACAAGGAATTTCGCTGCGATAGCGGGCCGCAACGACACGCATCGTTCGGTCGATTGACAGTTACCGCCATCCTGCGACATCCCCGTGCTGCCCAGCACGGCAGTCGTTCGGACTGCCGCCGGAGCCGGAAACCGCATAGGCTACGAGCCGGGGTGCGCCTCGGCTTGTGTGTTGTCGCCGATGGGTAAGCAACGCTGTTCCGGACAAACCGGATCGCGCCGACCTCCGCCTGCAACGGCGCGGGACGGCCCGCCTACGCTGCTTCGATCAGATCCAAGGAGCCGGTCGCCGAACCGGTCTCCATGGCCGAGCGCCAGCGAGTGAACCGACAACACAACCGCCCCTGGGCGAACGACGGTGGCACTGTCGTGACCCCGCGCAGTTCGAACCGGGCGGATAGAATCGTCCGGCCCAGCGGGAGCTGAGCCGACACGGGGAAGTGGGTACTGGATGGAGCACGGTCAAGAGGCCGGCGAGTCGATCGGCGCGATGCTGGCGAGCATCGCGACGGTTCTCCGGGAGGTCAGCGACAAACTGGACGCCGTGGCGGCCCGCGTCGACGGTGCACCGGTCGTCGTGTCGACCGACCGCAGCGTGGAAGCGCGACTGGCCAAGCTCGAGGCCTGGGCTTTCGGTGCCGGACAGGATATTTCGGGCATCAACCGACGGCTGGAGAAGCTAGAGTCCGGCGGCGGTTCCGCCCATGCCGCCCCGGAGGGTGAGCGCGCCGAGCGCCCGCCGCTACCGCGTGCCGCCTCGCGCAGGAACGCCGCGGCCAGCGAAGCGAGCACCTCGGCCCTGCGCGAATCCGGCTCGGGCGCGAGTACTCCGCTCGGCAGAGAGAGCACCGGCAGGCCGTCTGAGCCCGCCGCCAGCGCAACCACGACCTTCGAGTCCGCCGCCACCGCGCGCGACACCGCTGCGGCGACCAGGGAGAGCGTCTCCCGGCGCTACGACAGCACGCCGGACGCCCCTGCCCGCGATTCCGCGGCGCACGAACTGAATTCGGTGCCACAGCGCACCTTCAGCGCGCCCCGTGAGCCTGCGGCCTACGAGTCGAGCAACGGAACGAACTTCACCGCCCCCACGCCGCGGGAGCCGAGCCCAGCGTCGTCCGCGAACTTCACCGCGCCGACGCCGCGCGAACCGCTGCCGGTCCGCCAATCGAACTTCACCACGCCCCGCGAACCGGCGAGCACGTCGTACCAGAACTTCACCGCGCCACCCGACAAGCCCTACGAGAGCATGATCCCGGCGGCCGCGACCAACGGCGACTACGGCATCGGCCGCACCAACGGGTCCGCGCCGGAGGAGAACGGCGTCGCGCTCACCGGCGCACACCGCGCGGGCGAGGAAGACCTGATCCCCGTGGACAACACGCACGTCGACAAGCTGCAGGCGATGCTCGACGAACTGAAGAAGACCGCGGCGGCGCCGCTCGGCCGCTCCGATGTGTTCGGTCCGCCGCCCACCGATCTGAACTCGACCGGCTACCAGCCCGAGCGCTCCACCGACACCCCACGGGATTACCGACTGTCCGGCCCGCCGTCGCACTCCTGACACCGCCTACGCGGCGTCGGATTTCGCCGAACTGGTCAACAGGTCGGCGATCAGCTCACGCAGCCAGCGATGCCCGCTGTCGGCGGTATTGCGCGGATGCCACGCCATCCCGATCGCAACCTCGGGCAGCGGCAGCGGAATCTCGAAGGCGCACAACCCGAGCCCCGGCAACGCCGAGCGGCTGAGCATGGCGGGCCCTGGACAGATCAGGTCGCTGGCACGCACCGCGAACAAGGCGGTGGTCAGCGTCGGCACGGTGGCGACGACGCGACGGGTGCGTCCGTGCAACGCCAGCCGGTCGTCGATCGGCCCGCGTGCGGCTCCGGTGCGCGACACACTCAGATGCGACGCTGCCGCGAAGCGCGCCACCGTGACTCGATCGGTGAGCAGCGGATGATCGGCCGCCGCGATGCCGATGATCCGATCGGTGATCACCCGCCGCACGGTCGTCTCCGGATCGACATGGTCGATGACACCCACCTCGATGTCGACCCTGCCGTCCCGCAGCGCCGCAGTGCCCTCCAACGTGTCCGGCAGGAAGCGCAACGTCACGCCGGGTGCCTGTGCCCGCACCGCGGCCAGCAGCGGTGCGGCCAACTCGGTGAGGACCATGTCCCCTGCCTGCACCGCGAAGTTCCGCTTCAGGACGCCGGGATCGATCGTCCCCCGCGGTGTCAGCAGCGCCCGCCCCTGCTCGACCAGAATGCTGACCTCGTAACGCAATTCCAGCGCACGCGGGGTCGGCACCAGGCTGCGGCCCGCACGGACCAGCAGCGGATCGCCGAGCACCCGGCGTAGCCGGGCCAGCGTCCGGCTCATCGCGGGTGCGGACGTGTGCAGCCGCTCCGCCGCGCGCGTGACACTGTTCGTGTCGAGCAACGCGTCGAGGGCCACCAGCAGATTCATGTCCAACGCCTCCACTCATGGATTATCACCAACGCAATGGTCGATTACCAACATTGCACTGGTGATAATCCGTGGCGCCTCCTACCGTTGATCACGACGGCGCCGTCCTGCCGAACGAAACCCCTTGTCGGAAGGACGCACACCCCATGTCCCCTGTCTTCGAACCCGGTGCGCAACTAGCGGTACTCAGCCAGAGCGGTTGCACATTGAGCTTCTTCGATCTCGCCACCCAGACCCGCATCGCGCAGCTCGAGGTGCTGCCGCAGGGCCACGAACTCTGCTTCGATCCGCGCACCAGGCTGCTGTACGCGAGCCACACCTACCGGGCAGGAACCTGGCTGGCACACGAGGGAGAAAGCCACGAAATCACCGTGATCGACGTCGATGCGCAACAGATCGTCGATGTCATCGATGTCGCACCGGAGCACGCACCGCACGGGCTGCACATCGACGGCGATGTGCTCTACGCCAGTGTCGAAACGGGCCCGGCGGGTCCGGGCGCGCTGCTCGCGATCGACCTGAACACCCGGCGCACGCTGCGTCGCATCTCGGCGGAAGCCTGGGTCCCGCACTGGGCCATTGTCACGCCGGACGGCAAGAAGGCCTACACCACCAACAAGACGGCGCCGTTCGTGTCGGTCCTCGACCCGACGGGGGTTGCGGCGGCACGGCGAATCCCGGTGCAGGGCAGTGAAGGTCTCGCCCTGTCACCCGACGGCTCCCGATTGTTCGTCGCCACCCCAACGCTGACGCAGACGCCGGAAACCCCACGCGCGGTAGTGGTGATCGATGTCGGCACCGACACCGTCGTGCACACCATCCCGACGGTGGCCGCGCCGAGCGCGATCCACGTCACCGGCACCGGAACACTCCTGGTCGGGCAGTGGCGATTCGAGCAGGAACGCGGCGGGTTCCACGCGGCGGGCGGCGTGCTGTCGAGCTACGACGCGAACAGTTACGCGTTGCTCGGGCACACCGAAGTCGGTGCGGGGCCGCTCAACATCTGCGCGACCCCGGACGGCGCAACGGGTTTCGTCAGCAATCTGCAGTCCGGCACCGTCAGCGTGGTCGATCTCGCGCAGTGCGCGGTGGTGGCAACGCTGGCGGTGGATCCGTCAGTGGACGGACCCAACCAGGGCGCGCACGGACTCGCCTACATTCCGCCCGCGAATTAGCGAGGACCGCCTGGGGTTTCGGCCGGATAGCGATCGTGCGGCGCCGGATGCTCGAACACCGGCGCGTTCGACACCGGAGTTCCCTGCCGCCGCCGATCGTTCAACCCGCGGTAGGACTCCGGCTTGACCGTCCGGAACCACTGCGCGAGCCGAGTCCGCAGCGGCAGCCGGAACTTCAGGTCGGACAGCATCTCGTCGATATTGCGGATGGAGAACGGGGTGATCGAGGTGCCGTGCGCGTGGTGCCCGCCCGTGCGTTCGTCCATCCAGCGCAGCCGAGCGTCGATCTGCTCGTTCGCGACCTCGGGCGTCGGCAGGTTGTCCAGCTGCCCGCCGAGCAACGCGGCGATCCAGTGCGCGTTGACCTCGGCGTTCAGCGTGCTGATCACCGACGAGTTGTACCCGGCGAAGGTCAGATTCGGCACGTCGAGCGGCAGGATCTGCCGGTGCAGGCGGAAATTGCCGTGCTCGTCGGTCAGCCGACGCTGGATGTACGGGGTCAGGAACGGCACCCGCTGCTGGAATCCGGTGGCGCACACCACCACGTCGGCCGGGATGAGCTGCCCGTTCGACAGTTGCACGGCGGGTGCTTCGCGGCCGCCGTGCATCTCGGTGATGGTGGTGTCGCGCTGCACCACGATGCGGCCGTTCGCCACCTGCTCGTAGAAGTTCTCGGTGGTGAGGCCGACGGTGCTCTCCGCGATCGTCTCGAACCGTCCCTCGGGTAGCAGGTCGAGTTCGCGCAGGCGCATGTGCTTGGTGGCCAGCTCCTGGATCAGATCGAAATTGCTGACCCGGAACGACTGACCGGACCCGGAGAGGAACCGATCCATCCGCCCCGGCTGCCGATGCGGGAAATGCGCCTCGCCGAAACGGGTCAGCATCAACCGCTCGTAGTCCAGGACGCGCGCCATCTTGCGCGGCATCTTCCACAGCAGGCGCCGCGCGACCACGGTGGTCGAGGCCGCCACGTCGCTCACCGCCTCGGCGATATCGCAGGCGGATTTGCCGTATCCGACCACAACGACCGATTTGCCGCGCACCGCTTCGAGTTCCACGAACTCCGACGCGTGACCGAGCTGACCACCGGCGGCACGGAACAGTTCGATGCCGCGGTAGTCGGGGATCGCAGGCTCACTGAACACACCGTTGGCGATGATCAGGTGATCGCAGGAGCTCCGATGAATGCCGGTCTCGTCCTTGACCTCGAGCAGCCAGCCGCTGTCCACCGGGTCGGCCGCGACCACCTCGGTGTTGAGCCGCAAGTGCGCGTGCAGGCCGAAGCGCTCGGCGTAGGCGGCAAGATACGCCTGCATCTGCTCCCCGTCGAGCACCCGCGGAAAATCCGATGGCATCGGGAAGTCGGAAAAGTGATAAGTGTTCTTCGAATTCTGCGTTCGCAGTCCCGGGTACCTGCGGGTCGCACTCCACACGCCACCGACATCGGGCGCACGGTCGAATATCTCGACCGGAAAACCCTTCTGGATCAGCACTTTCGCGCAGGCAAGACCTGCGATACCCGCACCGACGATCGCGATGCGGTTTCCGCTCGTCATGCGCAGGAGATTACGTCGCTCAGCGCGCACAGCAAAGTCGGTTGGCCGAAACCGTGCTTCAGCGCATAGCCGGGGCGCTCGCCAAATCCACCGGAAGATGCAGCAGACCGCGGATCAGAATGCTCTCCCGCCAGCGCAGCTCGTCATTGTCGACGGCAAGGCGCAGCTCCGGATAGCGCTGCACGAGCCTGGTCAACGCGATACGGGTCTCGACTCGGGCCAGGCCCGCGCCGAGGCAATAGTGGATGCCGTGGCCGAAGGCGATGTGGTTGGCAGGCCGGTCCGGATCGAACACCGTCGGGTCCGCGAAATGGCGTTCGTCACGATTGGCCGAGGCGAGCGCGACCAGCATCATCTCCCCCGCCGGGATCTCGGTGTCGCCGAGCGTGACGGGTGCGGCGGTGTAGCGCAGCGTCGCGGTGTTCACCGGGCTGTTGAAGCGCAGCGTCTCCTCGACAAGCGGCACGACGGCGTCGGGGTCGGCACGCAGCGCGTGGTATCGATCCGGATCGGTCAGCAGGGCGAGCACGGTGTTGCCGATCAGGTTGACCGTCGTCTCGTGCCCGGCGACCAGGATGAGGAACGCCATCGAGATCAGTTCGTCGTGGCTGAGCCGATCGCCGTCGTCGGCGACGGTGAGCAGCTGGGAGATCAGGTCGTCGCCGAGGCCGCTGTCGCGGCGCAGCGCCACCAGGTGGTCGAAGAAGTCGACGATGCTGTCGGTCGCGTTGCGCATGCCCTCCGGCGTGGACATCGGAGGGTCGGCCACCGCGGCGGACCATTCGCGGAACTGCGCGCGTGCCTCGACGGGCACGCCGAGCAGCTCGCAGATCACCGTGATCGGCAACGGGAAGGCGTACTCCTCCAACAGGTCGACCCGCCCGGTGGCGCCCGCGGCGCGATCGATCCCGTCCAGCAGCTCGTCCGTGATCGCCTCGATCCGCGGCACGAGCGCCGCCATCCGCGCGGGCGCGAACGCAGGTGTGACCAGTTTGCGCAGCCGCGAATGAATGGGCGGGTCGGCATTGAGCAGATGATGACTCAAGCGCATGTTGGCGGCGGCGACGCCACTCGCGCCCGCGCCGGCCTGCCTGGCCTGCGCGCCGATCTCGGTGTGCGGGTCCTTGCGGATATCGGGGTGGCGCAGCGCCTCTTTGATCGCGTCGTAGTCGACGACCAGCCAGACGCGCACCCCATTGCGCAGCCGGATCCGGTGCACGGGCCCCTCGGCGCGCAGCTGCCGATAGAAGGCGAATGGTGCACGGAAGAAATCGGCGGGCAGCTCTCGCATCTGGATTGGCCTCCGGCGTTCACGAGTTACGTTGCGGCTCTTCGATAGTGACATCCACCACGGTGGACGGCCAGACCCCGGCACGGTGATCATCCGGCCGATCGCCATTGTCGATCGCCGCCGCACCGGCGCGACGATTCGCCGCGCGGGCCCGCCGCAACCCCGCTACCCTGCGCAGATGAGTTCGATCGCACCCGTATTGCGGGGTGCCCGGATCGCGAACTCCGTCGCGTTCGGGTTGCAGGGTTTCTTCTTCGCCGTGGTGTTGACCGAGTTGCCGCAGCAGAAGGAGAAGTTCGGCCTGTCCGACGAGCTGATCGTCGGCTCGGTGGTGCTGGTGTCGCTGCTCGCGGCCGTCGGCAGCTTGACCGCCGAGCGGTTGGCGCTGCGCTGGTCGAGCCGGGCGGCGTTGCGCATCGGCCTGCTGCTCATCACGATCACCGGAACGGCGACCGCGTTCGCGCCGAACACGGCGGTGCTGCTGGGCTGCCTCGGCTGCTATGGCATCGCGGTCGGCATCGTCGACGCGAGCCAGACCATGCAGGCGGTGTTCATTCAGCACGGGTACGGACAGTTCATTCTCACGTCGTTCTATGCCGCGTGGAGCGCCGGATCGATTGCCGGCGCGCTGTTCGTGTCGGGGTGCGAGGCGCTGGACGTGACGTTGCGCGAGACGCTGCTCGGCGCGGCGGGGATCGTGCTCGTCGTCGGGCTCGTGCTCGGGCCGCGGCTGCTCAGCCCGCAGGAGGCGGAGGCGGGACCGGCCGAGGAACCCGCGGACGTCGAAACGGTCGCGCTGCGGGCGTATTTCGTGTTCGGGATCGCGATCGCGCTGGTGTTCGCGATCGACCTGGCGGTGGGCAATTGGTCCGCCCTCTATCTGACCGACGACTTGCTCGCCTCGTCAGCGACGGCGGCGCTCGCGCTCGCCGCCTATCAGGGCACCTCGTTGGTCGCGCGGCTCACCGGCGACGTGCTGGTGCGCCGCTTCGGCCCGCGGCGGGTGGCGCGCACCGCGGCGGCCGCGGGCGTGGTCGGCCTGGCGATCGTGATCGCGGCGCCGAGCCCGATCGTCGCGATCGTCGGCTTCCTGATCGCCGGTGTCGGCATTCCGGTGATCGCGCCGCTGTGCTTCAGCGAGGCTGGGCAACTGACCAGCGGCCGCGCCCTCGATGCGATGATCGCGCGGCTCAACCTCTTCAACTACGCGGGGACGCTGTTCGGCGGCGGCGTGGTCGGCGCGGTCGCGGCGGGCTTCGGGCACCGGGTCGGTTTCGTGATTCCGCTGGTGTTCGCGGCGGCGGTGATCGGACTGGCACGGGTGTTCCATTCTCGACCCGAAGGGGACAAACATCCCACCTCTTCCGGTGAGCATGCTCTACTGGACTGATGAGCAGCATCCCAGTCACCGTGGACCGGGCCGGTCTATGGGACGCCGAAGAACTCAGCGACGTTGCAGCAGCAACCTTTCCACTGGCTTGCCCACCGGGCTCGACTCCCGACGACATCGACATCTTCATCACCGACGTGCTGTCCGGCGAACGATTCGGCGAGTATCTGAGTGATCCGACCAGGACGGTACTCAAGGCCGTCGCCGACGACGACATCGTCGGCTACGCGATGCTCATCGCGGGCGATCCGGCCGACCCCGAGGTCGCGAAAGCGGTGGATCTGCGGCCGGTGATCGAAATCAGCAAGATGTATGTGCTGCCAGGCCATCATGGCAGCGGGGTGTCGACGGCGCTGATGCTCGCGGCGCTGGAACGGGCGCGCGAAGGCGGGTTTGCCGGGGTGTGGCTCGGTGTCAACCAGGAAAATGCTCGTGCGCAGCGGTTTTACGGCAAGCACGGTTTCGTCGAGGTCGGCACCAAGACCTTCACCGTCGGCAATCAGGTGCACCATGACTATGTGATGCGATTGGTGTTCTGAGCCAGCCGCTATTTCACGAAATCGACCAGCGCCGTGTGGAAACTCGGCGCGATCACGGCCATCAAGTGATCGCCGGGTACCACGGCGAGCGTGCCGTTCGGTAGCGCGTCGGCAAGGCGCTCGGGTTCGGCGGCGAACGGATCGTTGTCACCGGCGAGCACGAGCGTCGGCA
The DNA here is from genome assembly GCF_043197455.1 of Nocardia sp. NPDC049149. NCBI lineage: Bacteria > Bacillati > Actinomycetota > Actinomycetes > Mycobacteriales > Nocardiaceae > Nocardia > Nocardia sp. NPDC049149. The sequence continues at coordinate 199,107 of NZ_JBICTD010000006.1, read as the reverse complement.
TTTTGATGTCGGCAACACCACTGATCGGCCGGGTATCGAGGCCGGTGGCGACCGCCTGAATGGCCTGCCGGTCGGCGTGCACCGCGTCCGCGAGGATGCGGAACATCATGGCGAGCGGCGGGGCTTCGCCGTTGTCGTCGCCCATCGCGGTCTGCAGCTCGGACAGCTCGACCACCCGGCGGTCGACGCCGCCGCAGTCGAGCACGCCGGAGCCGATGCCGCCGAGCACCAGCCGCTCGACCCGGTCGTCGGCGGCGGCGACCAGCAGCGAGATGATCCCGCCCATCGAATACCCCACCTGCACAACACGATCGAAGCCGAGCTCGTCGTAGAGCGCCCGCACGTCCTTGGCCATGGACTCCCAGGAGTAGCGCGCCGGGTCGTGCGGCTTGTCCGAGCGGCCGTGCCCGCGCGCGTCCAGCGACACCACGGTGCGCCCGGCCGCCTGCAGTGCGCCGACCACGCCGGTGCTCATCCAGTTCGCGTTGGTATCCGCGACCACACCGTGCTGCAGCACGACGGGAACACCCTCGCCCTCCCACACCCGATAGTTGAGTTCCAGGCCGTCCCACGTCGTGAACTTCGTCATGACCGGATCGTAGCGGCAGCCCATCGAGGGGTTGACATGTTCTGACTGTTCAGTCTTTACTGAACACATCAGTCCTTACAGAACAGTTCAGACTCAGGAGCACGCATGACCGCCGCGATTCGCACCGAGGGATTGACCAAGAACTACGGCAAGCACGTCGCGATCACCGATCTCGACCTCGAGGTCGCCGAGGGCGAGGTGTTCGGGTTCCTCGGCCCCAACGGTGCAGGCAAATCCACCACCATCCGGATCCTGCTCGACCTGATCCGCCCCACCGCAGGCCAGGTCGAAGTGCTCGGCATCGACCCGCGCAAAGGCGGCGCGCAGCTGCGCGAGCGGATCGGTTACCTACCAGGCGAACTGGCCATCGAAGGCCGCAACACCGCGCGCGACCTACTCGGCTTCCTCGCCGACCAGCGCGCGACCCCGGTGCCCGCCCAGCGGATCATCGAACTCGCCGAGCTGCTCGACCTGGACCTGTCCAAGAAAGTCGGCGCCATGTCCAAGGGCAACAAGCAGAAGGTCGGGATCATCGCCGCCTTCATGCACCGCCCGGACCTGCTGATCCTGGACGAGCCGACCTCGGGACTGGATCCGCTACTGCAGCAACGGTTCCTGGACCTGGTAACCGAGGCCAAGAACAACGGGCAGACCGTGTTCATGTCCTCGCACATCCTCAGCGAGGTCCAGCAGACCGCCGACCGGGCCGTCATCATGCGCGCGGGCAAGTTGCTCGGCACCGAGAACGTGGAGGACCTGCGCCGGCGATCACCGCGGTCGGTGGAGCTCGTGTTCGGCGAGGACGTGTTCACCGACGACTTCGCCAGGCTGCCCGCCGTCCGTGACCTGAGCATCGACGGAAAGACGGTGCGCTGCACCACCGAAGGGGAAGTCGACGCGCTGTTCAAGGTGGCAGCCAAGTACGAGCTGGTGAGCGTGCTCTCGACCGAACCAGACCTCGAGCAGATCTTCTTCGGACTCTACGGCCGCTGATCCACTTCGCACACAGGAGAATTCGTCATGGCACGTTCGGTATTCACCCAGACACTGAAGGAACAGCGCCGCGGACTGCTCGGCTGGTCGGTCGGCATCGCCGTCGTCCCGCTGATCTACCTGCCGTCCTTCCACTCGCTGAAAGAGCAAGGCTCGCTGGAGAAGATCCAGCAGAACAGCGTCTACGACGCGATGGGCGTCGGCGACTTCGCCACCGGCACCGGCTTTCTGCACTCGACGATCTTCTCGATGATGGGGCTGCTGCTGATGCTCATCTTCGCGGTGACCTTCGGCGCCAGATCGGTGAGCCAGGAGGAGAGCGGAACGCTGGATCTGCTACTCGCCCAGCCGATCAGCCGGATCGGGCTGCTCGGGCAGCGGTTCGCGGCGCTGGTGGTGCAGACCGCCGTCGTCACCACAGTCCTTGCGCTGGCCGTCATTTCGGGGGCGAACGCCGGAAAGATGGATGTGCCCACCGGGCACATCCTCGCCGCGAGCGCCGGGCTCGGCCTGCTGGCGCTGACTATCGGGGCGATCACCCTGCTGGTCGGCGCGATCACCGGAAAGCGTTCGCTGGCACTGGGAATCGCGTCACTGGTCGCGCTCGCCGGGTACTTCGCCAACAATCTCGGCGGCGACCTGGTTCGCAAGCTTTCGCCGTTCTACTACGCGGTCGGTGATTCACCGGTCGTCAACGGCTGGAACGTCGGACACCTCGCCGTCCTGGTCGTCCTTGCCGCGGTGGCGCTGGTACTGGCCATGGGTGCCTTCGATCGCCGCGACCTCGCGGTCTAGTCGCCGCATAACGGGGCGGGCCAACACGGCCCGCCCCGTTCACCCGTTTCCTCGACCCGAAGGGATACTCGTTCGATGAGCACTACGGACTCCACCGCGCCGACCCCGGAACAACTGGCGTTCGTCGAAGACTTCGCGCTCGTACTCGAACGCATGGGGCTGGTCAGGATGACCGGACGTGCCGCTGGCTGGTTGCTGGTCTCCGATCCGCCCGAGCAGACGTTCGGCCAGATCGCCGACGCACTCCAGGCCTCCAAAGGTTCCATCTCCAGCTCCCTGAAAGCGCTCGTCACCATGCGCTGGGTCGACAAGATCTCCAAGCCGGGCGACCGCAAAGACTACTACTCCATCCGCCCAGGCATCCTCCCCGAACTGACCCGCCAGCAAAGCGGCATGTACACCGACCTCACCACCATGACCGCCCGCGGCCTCGCCCTCTTCGACGACCCCAACGGAGACCAAGCCGCCCGGGTCCGCGACATGCACGAATTCTTCGTCTGGATGGGCAAAGAACTCCCCGCCCTCATCGACCGCTGGTACGCCGAACAACGCTCCTGAGTCGCCCGGCGCGGGCGCATCACCAGCGTTCCGGCCGAAATCCATAGCCAGGCATTGACATTCGAGCGAGCTTAGGTGAAGATCTTTACAGCGCCATATCTGCGCGCTCACCGTGATGTCACGGGATTGACTCTCCCCCAATAGTTTCAACGGTAGCCATAACGCGGCCCCGATCCGATACCGGATCGGGGCCGCGTTGGTTTGCGCGCCTGCCGGTTTCGACTCGGCCGCACCTCGCCCGTTGAGCCGACTCCCGGCCTGGCTGCGGCAAAGCCACAGTCACGCCGTGCGATCGGCGACCCACTCACAACCACATATCGATTCCATGAGGTGCCGCATGAACTCCGATGCCATCAGGCCGCAGGTCGCCGCTGTCCCGTCCTGGGTTTCCGAGCATTCAGCACAGTCGGCCTCGTGGACTCCCGCTGGCGAGAACACCGAGTCGGCACCCGGTCCGAGTGGCGGCGGCCGCGTTTACACCTTCCACAACATGACGCCGGGATCGGCTGCGCGGCAGGTCGATCGGGTGTTCAGGCGTACGGCAATGGCCACCGACCTCCCGAAAACAACCGTGGTGACTGATGCCGGGAACATCGAGGGACCTCCTCTGAGCCAAGCCTCGGGAGGAGGACCGACGCAACCGCTGGTTGCTCAGCCCGTCAGCTATCAAACCGGGTTGGGTGCGCCGTCGATGTCGCGGGAGGAGCAGGAGAGAGCAAACCAAGCCCGCCGGGACGAGCAGCAAGAGTTTCCTCCGGTCCCCGGCGCGCAACAACAGCTGCCCGCGACTCCGCCGGCCCAGCAGCAACCCGGTGTGCAGCAGCCACCTGCGGCGAGCACGGTTCCGCCAGCAGTAACACAAGCCCCCGCCGCGGAGCCCGGCGTCTCGCTTCCCCGGCCGGACGAGGCTCTCGCACTGAAGTCTGAAGGAGTGCCGTGGGATACCCCTACCGGCAACGGTGGGGTCGCAACCAGCGTGATCGTGCCCGGCACCGGGGGCCAGACCATCGATACGACGATCCGCAATGCCGACGGCACCGTCACTCAGGTGCGCTCGGTGTCCGACGGCAATGGCGGTGTCACGACCTGGACCGCCAACGCGGACGGTTCCTATTCGGTGCGGTATCCGGACGGCACGAACGGCGCGGCACCCGGAAAGGCGGCTATCTATACCGTCCCGGCAGGCATGGACCCATCCGGACCCGCGCCGATCACCTCCGACATCACTGCGGACGGACAACAGGTTCGCACGACCTCGGCGAATCAGGACGGCACCGTTGCGACGGCCGAGTCGGTCCGCAATCCCGATGGCAGTGTCGACACCACCCATCCGGACGGACAGGGCGGCACTTACACGACGACATCGCGGCCCAACGGAAAAGGTGGCTTCAACCAGAGCATCACCGGGCAACACAACGCGGACGGATCCGGCTACCAAATCGAGTTCGACGGCGTTCGCATCGATCGCGATGCCAAGGGGAACATCCTGGTCACCGGAACCGATGACGGGACGAGTTACGAGAAAGGCCACGACGAATTCGGGCGCCCGTTCGAAGTAGTGACGGACATGCTGCACCGAACGACACTGAAAACCTGGACCGACGAATTCGGCCGACCGATCCAGGTTCTCACGGACTCGGGCAACAACACGATTACCAAATCTGTCAGACATGGCGGCAGCGACGGCGCCGATCGGCCGTTTATCGAAGTCACCGTCACCGACCTGCAAGGCAACCCGATTGCGCATTTCACCAAAGGCGCGGACGGTGGTGTCCGAACCGACGACGGCTTTGTTCATTTCGAAGTCGAAGGTCAGGATGTCAAGTACAACAGCGATGGCACTGTATACGTCCCCGACGACCACAGCACTGCGTGGCAACGATTCATCGGCACCGATCCACAGCCGAAGGTCTCTTTCGATCGCGATGGCAATCCGAAATTGAACCATCCGGGTCCGTTTGTCCCGGAGATGCTGACGCAGATTTACCCGCCCGGCAATGTTCCCGGCGAAGCGTTCTACAAAACGTTCGACGGAACGTTGATCATCAAGGACAAGAACGGATACCACTGGGGACATCCATACGACGGTCCCGCGATCGAGATGAACGGACCGCCGATTCGGCCACCTGGCCTCGGGCCGAGTGCACCCGGCGAAGGCGTTCCGCCGTCCCGGCAGCGACCGGGGGCCAACACTGGCCGCGGCATGGGCGCGCTCGAGGGCGAAACGCCCGGACCAGCGGGAGTGTTCCGTGCCGCCCCGGCAGCGGGCGCAGCAGCCGCCGAAGCCAACCTCACCCGTGCCACCACTGCCGCGGCAGCATCAGAGGCTTCCGAGGCCGCGGCAGCCGCACGAACGAGAGCATCGGCGGCCACACCGCAGGAGCCCCCGGCGCCAACAAGGGGCCCCGCGCCGCGAACCGATCCACCGACGACCGAAAGGACTCTTCCCGCAGCCGAATCCCCCACACGCCCACCGGCCGCTGGGCGAACCCAGGGACAGGTACAGGCTGAGGCAGAAGCTCAGATCGAACAAGGACTGCCGCAACAGACCGGCAGTCGCGGTCGAACGCCTGCACCTGCGAGGCAACCTCTCGAACCGCAGAGACCAAGCACGTCCAGCGGACCCAAGCAAGGCGCGCCCGCCGCGCGGGCTGGCGTACAGCCTCCTTCGGCAGCTGCCCCACCGGGTGGAGCCAGAGAGTTGCCGCCCGCCGCTGGAGGAGGTAGTGCTCCGAGCAAAGCGGTGCAAGGCGCCTTCGACGACCTTCCTCCGTTCACCAAGGCAGGCTTCGATGCAAGCGGTGAGCGAACGTACCAATCGCCGACTTCGGGATTCCTGGTCGACAAGGATGGAATGCGAATCAGGAATCCGTATTCCAACGGTGATGATCTGATCGAAAGCGGTGGCGTCAACCGTTCTCCAGCGATAGAGATCAATCAACGTATCAAAGATTCTCCGTCAACCACTCCCGGCGGCAAAGCGAATGCGGGCTGGAGTTCCGACGTCGAGATGAAAGCTGCCGAGATCATGCGCAAGGAAGGTATCAGGGACGCAGAAGTGATAATAAATCACCCCAGCGGGCCTTGCCGCGGCTGCCATTCGACATTGAAGTATGTACTCGAGCCGGGAAGTAGGCTAACAGTCCGATGGCCCGGTGGCTCCCGCACATACGTTGGGGTAAAGTGGTGATCACTGAAGAGAGGGAGTCGTCGATTAACAACAAAGTGGAAGTCTCGTATCTGCCGCAGCACCTCGATAACCCGATCACTCCTGAGTCAGCGGATGAGTTGGCGGCGGTGATCGACGAAATGGTGAGCGAAGTCGACTCGGACCAGGATTATGTCACGATCATCCTGACATCACCTCGGGGGAAGGTGGCTGTATTGAACATCGGTATACTCGCTGGCAAAGGCATCGGCAGCATAGAATACCAAGGGGACGACGAGGGAGGGAATTATAGTAAAGGGGTGGAGGATGTCGGCAGGCCGGTGTTTTATTACGACTTCGGAAATCCCAGATTCTTCCCGGGGGATTCAAGGGTTGCTATCGACTCCATCAAACAGGCACTTGTTCGGTTCTACGAGACCGACGGGAGTCGTCCCGACAACATCAATTGGCAAGAATGGTCGACCGAAGCCGTCGATTGGTGACCTGCCGAGCCTAGTTGACGGTAGCCGAATGCCGTTGGCGGTAGTCAAGCGGAGGTCGGCGTCCAGTCCCGGCCATCCGGCCGTGGTTGTACATCGAGGGGGCACTGGTGGCGGGGGCTTCTCGGGCGATGCCGCCGTCAGTGCCCCATGATCAGTCGATCAAACTCTAGAACCGGTGCGGGTTCATGTCGAGGTGCGGGTTTCGTGATCGAGCGGGTGGCATCGACGGCTCGGTGGCGGTGTCTGATCAGGCGAGGAGTTTGGTTTTGAGCGTGGTGATGTCGGTGTCGGTGAGTTTCAGACCTTCGTGGAGGTAGTTGTCGAAACTGCCGTAGGTTTGGTCGGCTTGCGCGAAAGCGGTGTCCAGCCAGGACTTTTGGACGCCGTTGATGGTGTCGTTAGGGGCGGCGTTGCGGTAGACGTTGGACAGCAGGTAGTCCTGGGTGACGGTGTCGCGGTCGACGCCGAGGAGGGTGAGCAGGACGGCGGCGGTCCAGCCGGTGCGGTCCTTGCCTGCGGTGCAGTGGAAAAGCACTGCGCCGTCGGTGGTTCCGATGATGTCGTGCAGCACGGAGGCGAACGCCTGGTTGGCGCCGGGGGCGGTGATGAAGGCGCGGTAGAGGCTGTCGCCGCCGGTGAGGGTGCTGGCCAGCGCCTCGGGCGGGGCCTGGCCGATGACGTCGTCCCAGTTGGCGGTCGCGCCGGCCGGAATCTTGTCGGGGCCGAGTGCGCGTTCGTAGACGGTGCGCAGGTCGTCGACGACGCGGACCTGACGGTTGGACAGCTCGGCGAGATCGGCAGGGGTCGCGTTGTTCAGCTGGCCGGTGCGGTAGACGAGGCCGCTGCGCACGGTCTTGCCGTCGACCGTGCGGTAGCCGCCGATGTCCCTGGCGTTCTGCACGCCTTGCAGAGTGAGCGAGCGTTCGAACGCCGACGCGGCGGGCGGGTCGGCGAGCGCGGCCCCTGCCGCCGGTCCGAACGCGAGGGCGAGACCGGCGACCAGCGCGATCGGGGTGCGTACTGCGCGTCGGATCATGCGATTGCTCCAATCATCGGGTCCCGCCAACCTAACTGAAACGTCGCCGAGTCAAAGCGAAGGGGTTACGCGACGACCTCGAAACGCGACAGCGCGAGCAACCGGGAGATCGCACGCAGATACTTCTTGCGGTACCCGCCGTCGAGCATCTCCTGCGAGAAGATCTCGTCGAGCTTCGCCCCGGCAACGGTCACCGGCACACTCGCGTCGTAGAGCCGGTCGGCCAGCACGACGATGCGCAGAGCCACCGCCTGATCCGTCACCGGATGCACGTTCGAGATGAACACCGACGACACCCCGGCGATCAGCGCACCGTACTTCGACGGATGCAGCGTGCTCAGGTGCTTCAGCAGCGCGTCGAACTCGTCGAGCGTGGAACCCGGTGTGGCAGCAGCACGTTCGACCAGCCGCTCCGGCGAGGTCGGGTCCGGCGCTGGCGGCAGATCGCGATGCCGGTAGTCCGGACCGTCGACCCGCACCGGCTCGAAGATCGAGCCGAGCTTCTTGATCTCCCGCAGGAAATCCTGTGCGGCGAAACGACCTTCGCCGAGCTGACCGGGCAGCGTGTTGGACGTCGCGGCGATCGAAACCCCCTGCGCGGACAGCTCGGTGAGCAGCCGCGAGACCAGCATGGTGTCGCCGGGATCGTCGAGCTCGAACTCGTCGATGCACAACACACTGTTCGCCGACAACCGCTCGACGGCATTGCCGAACCCAAGGGCGCCAACGAGATTGGTGAGTTCACCGAAGGTGCCGAAGGACTTCGGCGCTGGCGCGCTGTGGAAGACCGAGGCGAGCAGGTGGGTCTTGCCGACACCGAACCCACCGTCGAGGTACAGCCCGGCGCCGTGCACCGGCTTCTTCTTGCCGAACAGGCTCTTCTTGTTGTTCGCCTTGTAGATCGTGGCGACCTCGGCCGCGAACCCCTCGGCCTTGCGGACCGCGGCGGCCTGGCTCGGCTCGTTGGGATCGGGGATGTAGGAGGCGAAGCTCACCTCGTCGAACATGGGCGGCGGCACCATCTGGGCGACGAGCTGGTCGGCCGGGACCTCCGGGTGACGGTCGACGAGGCGTTCTTGCATGTGCAGAGCCTAATGACGTGGTGTGATCTATCTTCATGCAGCGTATCCACAATGCGACCCAGCTCACAGACCTGAGCCAGGATGATCTCGCGCAGTTGTACGCCTACCCCGCCGACCTCGCGGCGCCGTGCGTGCGCGCCAATTTCGTGTCGAGCATCGACGGCGCCGCCACCAGCGACGGCCGATCCGCAGGCCTCGGCACGCCCGCCGACAAATCGGTGTTCCTGATGCTGCGCGAACTGGCCGACGTGGTCCTGGTCGGCGCGGGCACCGTGCGCGCCGAGAACTACGGCGGCGCCAGGACCGACCCGCAGCGTCGCCACGCGCTGCACGACGCGGGCTTCGGCGGCCATCCCGAGGGTGCCGCGCCACCGATCGCGGTGGTCACCGCGAGCGCGGCCATCGACCTCGACGCCAGGTTGCTCACCGACACGACGGTCCCACCGTTGATCATCACCACGACCACCGCACCCGCCGACCGCAAACAGCAACTGATCGACGCAGGGGCGGTGGTGGTCGAGGCGGGCGACGCCGCGGTCACCCCGAAGGCACTGCTGCGGGTGCTCGCGGAGCGCGGACTGCACCGTGTCTTATGCGAGGGCGGACCCCACCTGTTCGGCGAACTATTAGGCGCAGACGCGGTCGACGAGCTGTGCCTGACCACCGCGCCGCTGCTGGTCGGCGGCACGGGCCGGCGAATTTCGCTGTCCGCACACGAGTTCCGCCACCGGATGACCCGCGCCCATATCCTGCTCGACGACGACGGCACGATGCTCGTCCGATGGGTGCGCGCATGACGTGCCGGACACCTGCTTTGTGAAACAACCGGCAGAACCTGGCAGGCTGTAGCGCATGCGCTGGACTCGGGCCGTCGTGCTGGCCGCGACACTCTCGATCATGATCGCCGGATGCGGGGCGGGCCCCTCCGACCGTCCCGGGGTCGCCGTCGAGCGTGAACACGTGGGCGGCCACCCGACGACCTCGGTCGCACCGGCCCCGCCGCCGAACGCCGAGCTGCCCAAGACCGACCTGGCCTGGCGCGACTGCACGACGCCGACGCTGGACCTGCTCGGCCTCGGGCCTGCCCCGGCCGGTCTCGTCCTCGACTGCGCCGAATTCTCCACCCCGATCGATGCGGGTGGCGCCGTGCTCGGCAACTTCCGTGCCGCGGCCGTCCGGGCCAGGCTGACGCAGACCCCGACCGATATCGCCCCGCTCGTGCTCACCTCCGGCGCGGATCGCTCCTCGACCGCCACCCTGGCCGGCTTGGCCGCCGGGCCCGCGAGCGCGCTGCTCGCGGCCCGCCCGATCGTCGCCGTGGACCGGCGCGGCATCGGCAGCTCGCAGGCCATCGACTGCCTGCCGCCCGAGGTGCGCAAGGGCCTGGCCGAGAACGCCCAATTCGCGCCGGGCGCAACCGATCCCGTCGAAGCGATGACCACGCTGAGCCAGAACGGCACCATCGCCTGCCGCGACTTCCTGCAGCCCTACGAGGGCACCTTCGACGCGCCGCACGCCGCCGACGACCTGGAGCAACTGCGCAGGCAGTGGCAGGTCGACCACATCGCGCTGCTCGGCACCGGCAACGGCGCGAAGGTCGCGATGAGCTACGCCCGCAAATACGGCGATCATGTGGCCAGGCTGGTCCTCGACTCCCCCGAGGCGGTCGGCACCGACGCGACCACGCGGACCGAGCAGCAGCTCGAGGGCGCCGAGGCGGCGGTGACCGCATTCGCCCAGCGCTGCACCGGAATACGCTGCTCGCTCGGCCCTGACCCGAGGGCAGCGCTCACCGACCTGGTGAACCGTGCCGGTTCCGGCGGGCTCGGCGACATCTCGGCGAACGCGCTGCTCACCGCGGTGACCGGGTTCCTCGGCAGCCCGCGGGCCGACCAGGCCAGCCGGATCGGCGAGCTCGCTGACGCACTGTCGGCGGCCGGGCGCGGCGACCGCGGGGCGCTCGGCACGCTGATCCAACGCGAATCATCAGCCATCCACACCGATGGCCAATTCGTCAACCGCTGCACCGACTCTCAGCAGTCACCGACGCCGAGCAAGGCCAAGGAACTGATGGGCACCTGGGGCACGAAATACCCGGTGTTCGGCAAGGCCGCGGCCATCGCGCTGATGGACTGCGCGGCATGGCCGGTCGCCACGGCGCCACCGCTGCCGGAGAAGCTCGGCATTTCGGTGCTTGTGCTCGGCGGCATCGCCGATCCGGTGGTCGGCAACGCCGGACAGGCCTCGGTCACCGGCGCGCTCGGCAAGGCCGGCGCCCGGTATGCCGGACTCACCTGGCAGGGTTGGGGACATCCGGTGTCCACTCATTCGAGTTGCGCGCAGCTCACCATGATCGACTACTTGAAGGACGCGAAGCTGCCCGCGGACGGAACGGTCTGCCCGGCATAGTCCGAACGCAGCCGTCGGCCGCTCCTGCTGCCCGCCGAGGAATCGACAACCACCGCAACGGAATAGGCTGGAACACCGCGGCGGCGGCCACTTCGAGACCGCCCATCCCGCTAACTCCGAGCGGCGCGTCATACCGGTCCGGACAACCGCGCGAACCGGATCCGGTGTACCGTGCCCCAGTGTTACTTCGACAGCTCGAGCCCCGTAGTGCTCGCACCACCGCCGAGGTGATCAAGTTCGCGCTCTGGCCATTCGCGGTCATGACTGTGCTGAACCGGGTGTTCATCAAGGCTGTCAATGGTTTCATCACCGACGACTTCAAGCCCGTTTACGCGGCAGCTTTGGACTTCGTCAACCGGCGACCGGTGTACACGGCGAACTACGACCTAGTCGATCCGCACTATCTGTACTATCCGAGCGGCACCCTGCTGATCGCGCCGGTGGCATACCTGCACCCTGAGGAAGCGCGCTGGTTCTTCATCGCGTTGAACGCTGTGGCCATCCTCGCCGCCTGGTACCTGCTGCTGCGGCTGTTCCGGTTCACGCTGAGTTCCGTTGTCGCGCCGGTGCTGCTGTTCGCGATGTTCATGTCGGAGACCGTCACCAACACGTTGGTCTTCACCAACATCAACGGATGCGTCCTCCTCGCTGAGCTGATCTTCATCCACCTGCTGCTCAAACGCCGTGACCTCTGGGCAGGCGCGGCACTCGGCTTGAGTCTCGCGGTGAAACCGACGCTGGCGCCGTTGCTGCTGATCGCCCTGGCGCGCGGTCAGTGGAAGGTGTTCCTCACCGCCCTCGGAGTGCCGGTCGCGCTGACCGCGATCGCGTGGCCGCTGTCCAAGGACCCGGAGAAGTTCTTCACCAGGACCGCGAAATACGTGTTCGAAGCACGTGACTACTTCAACAGCTCGGTCCCCGGCAACGGTGAGTACTACGGGCTGCAGCCGTGGCTGATCTGGACCATCCGCGTCGGCATGGGCGTGCTGGTGCTCATCTCGCTGTGGCTGCTGTACCGCTACTACCGCCAGGACGAACTGTTCTTCGTGTGTACCGCGTCCGGTGTGCTGCTGACCGCTGAGTTCCTGCTGTCGTCGCTCGGGCAGATGTACTACTCGATGATGCTGTTCCCGTTCCTGATGACGGTGGTGCTGCGGAACTCGGTGCTGCGCAACTGGCCCGCCTGGTTGGCCGTGTTCGGGTTCATGAGCTACGACAAGTGGCTCTCGGATCGCTGGCAGCACATCGGCCGCGATGTCGAATACCTGCGCATCACCTTCGGCTGGGGGCTGCTGCTCATCGTGGTGTTCTGCGTGCTCGGTGACCGGTACCTGGCAGCGAAGCGCGACGGCAGGCTCGAGTTCGGCATCGACCCCGTCTGGATCAAGCCGGTGCCGTCCAGCGACGCGACCGCGGCCGCGCGCGTCGGTTCACCCAGCTCGACCAACGGTTCCGCGACGACCGTCGGGAAACCTATTAGCGTGGAGGGATGAGCTCCGAAGCCGACACGTCCCTGCCCGCGCCGCGGATCCAGCTGACGCCCCAGGAATGGCGGTTGAAGCTGAACCCCGAGGAGTATGCGGTGCTGCGCGAGGCCGCGACCGAACGCCCCTTCGTCGGCGAATACACCGACACCAAGACCGAAGGCGTGTACACCTGCCGGGCTTGCGGGGCCGAATTGTTCCGCAGCACCGAGAAATTCGACTCACACTGCGGGTGGCCGTCGTTCTTCGACCCCGCGCAATCCGACGCGGTGATCCTGAAGTCGGACGACACCCTCGGCATGCACCGGGTCGAAGTGCTGTGCGCCAACTGCCACAGCCACCTCGGCCACGTCTTCGAGGGCGAGGGATACAACACGCCCACCGACAAGCGCTACTGCATCAACTCGATCTCGCTGCGCCTGCAGCCCGCGGAGGGTTCTACCAGCTGATCTGACCGGTCATATTTTCGGAAAACGCTTCCAAAAGCACCGGCACCCCACAAGATAACCGAGAACGCCACATTTTCATCCATGGCGTTCGACGTGCCAGTGGAGTCCGCTTTGCTCGAAGTCCGCAACCTCGAGGTCGTCTACGAAGACGTTGTACTCGTCTGCCGAGGCGTGAGCCTGCGGATTCCGCGGGACGGGATCGTCGCGCTGCTCGGCGCGAACGGTGCGGGGAAGACATCGACGCTTCGAGCGATCACCGGCCTGCTCGACGTCCATCGCGGCAAGATCACCGCGGGATCGGTGTCGGTCGACGGGAAGGACCTCACGCACGCCGATCCTGCAGCGGTGGTGACCGCCGGGATCAGCCAGGTCATGGAGGGGCGGCGGGTTTTCGTCGAGTTCTCCGTCGAGGAGAACCTTCGCGTCGGCGCTCACACCGCCCGCCGTTCCAGCATCCAGGCAAACCTCGATCGCATCTACGGCATGTTCCCGATTCTCGCCGACCGGAAAAACCAGAAGGCCGGATATCTGTCGGGCGGCGAGCAACAGATGCTTGCCATCGGCCGGGCGCTGATGGCGGAGCCGAAGTATCTGCTGCTCGACGAGCCGAGCCTCGGTCTGGCGCCACTGGTCGTCGCGAGCATTCGCGATCTGATCGCCGACATCAACCGCGCGGGCACCGGCGTGCTGCTCGTGGAACAGAACGCCGCGATGGCGCTGTCGGTCGCCACGCACGGGTACGTGCTGGAAAACGGAAAAGTGGTGTTGGACGGGCCCGCCGACGAATTGCGCGACAACGCCGATATCCAGGAGTTCTACCTCGGTCTCGGCGCGGAGGGCAGCGCGTCGTATCGCGATCTCAAGCACTACAAGCGACGTAAGCGGTGGTCGGCATGACCCTTGCGGTAGCAGGGATTTCGTTGTCGTTCGGCGGCACCAAGGCGTTGTCCGACGTGTCGTTCGATGTGAGTTCGGGAGAACTGTTCGCGATCATCGGACCGAACGGAGCGGGCAAAACCTCTCTGTTCAACTGTCTTTCCGGTGTGTATCGCCCGCAGCAGGGATCGATCGTCCTCGACGAGGAGTCGCTGCTGGGCCGCCGCCCCGACGCGATCGCCCGAATGGGCGTCGCGCGCATGTTCCAGAACATCGAGCTGTTCGAAAACCTCACGGTGCTGGACAATCTCAAGCTCGGCAGGCACCTGCATCTGAATTACGGCGCCTTCGCGGCGGCCCTGCATCTGGGGAAGGCCCGCAAGGCCGAGCGGCTCGCCCGTGAATTCGTCGAAGATCTCGTGCATTTCCTCGGACTCGAATCGGTGCGCCATCAGCCGGTCGGGATGCTGCCCTTCGGCATCAAGAAGCGGGTCGAACTCGGGCGCGCGCTGGCAATGGAACCGAAACTGTTGCTGCTCGACGAGCCCGTCGCCGGAATGAACGCGGAAGAGACCGAGGACATGGCGCGGTTCATCCTCGATGTCCGCGGCGAGATGGGGATTTCCATGATCATGGTCGAGCACGACATGCGTCTCGTGATGGATCTCGCCGATCGAATCATGGTGCTGGACTTCGGCAAACGCATCTCGCTCGGCACGCCGGCCGAGGTGCGGGTCGATCCTGCGGTGATCGCCGCCTACCTCGGTGGCGCGGACCCCGCGACCGCGGCGGCCGATCAGGCGACGTTGGAGGCGGCGACATGACCGTCCAGCAGGCAGTCGAGACGACGACCGAACCCGTGGCGCGTCCGGTCGACCTGGTGCGTCGTCGGGCCGAGCAGACTCCCGACCTGGTCGCCATGCGGTCCAAGAAGCTCGGCGTCTGGCGCAACATCACCTGGTCCGCCTACGACGACGAGGCGCAGCTTGCCGCGCATGCCTTTGCCGCCCTTGGCATCTCGGCAGCCGACCGGGTCGGCGTGCTATCGGAGAACCGACCGGAATGGTTGTATGCCGACATGGGCGCGACGGCGCTGCGCGCCATCACCGTCGGCTTCTACCCGACCAGTCCGGCGGCCGAAATCGAGTACCTGATCACCGATTCCGGCGTGCGGGTGATCGTCGCCGAGGATCAGGAACAGGTCGACAAGATCCTCGCCGTGCTCGGCACGTGTCCCTCCGTCGAGCGCATCGTCTACCTCGAACGCCGTGGCGTCGCGGCCTACACGCATCCGATCCTGATGTCGTACAACGAGTTCCGTGAGCTGGGCAGGCAGCACCGCACCGAACATCCAGACCTGCTGGCACAGGTACAGGCCGACGCTGCGGCGAGTGACGTTGCGACGCTGGTGTATACGTCGGGCACGACCGGTCCGCCGAAGGGTGCGATGCTCACCTGCGGCAACATCGCGTACGCACTCGACGCGCTGCTCGCCGGTCGCACGTTGTTCTCACCACCCCCGTCGGCCGCCGACGTGTCGGTGTCGTTCCTGCCGCTCTGCCACGTCGCCGAACGCATGTTCACGGTGTGGAACAACGCGGGATCGGGCATCGTCGTCCATTTCGCGGAGTCGATCGAGACGATCGCCGCCGACCTCGCCGAGATTCAGCCGACACTGTTGTTCGCGGTCCCGCGGATCTGGGAGAAGCTCCAGTCGACGGTCATGATCAAGTCCGCGTCGGCGTCACCGGCCAAACGGCTGGCGTTCCGCATCGGCATGAAGCTGTCGGAATCCATTGCGGTCGCGCGCATTGCCAACGGCGGCGATCACACCACGGCGTCGCGACTGACCTACGCGATCGGCTATCCGCTGCTGTTCCGACCGCTGCGCGACAAGCTGGGGCTGCGGAAAACGCGGGCCGCGTTGTCCGGTGCGGCGCCGATCTCCCCCGACGTGCTGCGATTCTTCCTCGGCCTCGGCGTGCCCATCTCGGAGGCCTACGGGATGACGGAGAACACGGCGATCGCGACCTGCACCCGCGCACACCGTCTGAAGCTCGGCACCGTCGGCGAGGTCATCGACGGGATCGAACTGCGGCTCGACCCGGAGACCGGCGAGGTGCAGACCAGGCATCCCGGAAACTTTGCGGGCTACTGGAATCGGCCGGAGGCAACGGGGGCGACGTTCACCGAGGACGGCTGGCTGCGCACCGGCGACGTCGGAACATGGGTCGACGGTACGTATCTCGCGATCGTCGACCGCATGAAGGACATCATCATCACCGCGGGCGGCAAGAACATCTCCCCCTCGGAGATCGAGAACCAGCTGAAGGTCTCACCGTTCGTCAAGGAAGCCGTCGTCATCGGGGATCGTCGGCCGTACCTCACCGCGCTGATCGGCATCGAGTTCGACGCCGTCGCAGACTGGGCCTCGCGCAAAGGGATTCAGTACACCACCTACCGCGACCTGTCGAGCAAGCAGGACGTGCTCGAGCTGATTCGCGGCGTGATCGTCGCGACGAACGCCAAGTTCGCCAGGGTCGAAAACGTCCGCAAGTTCCGCATGTTCGGCAAAGAGCTCGACCACGACGACGGCGAGCTGACCGCGACGCAGAAGGTCAAGCGAGCGGCCCTGACGCAGGGATACCGCGAGTTGATCGAGGACATGTACTCGAACTCGACGACGCATCCCGGCGGCGACCTGCAGGGGGTGCACACGTGATCGAACTGATCGAAACGCTCATCCGCGGAATCGGATTGGCGGGCATGTACGCGTTGATCGCGGTCGGATTCGTGATCATCTACCGCGCCACCGGCGTCTTGAACTTCGCGCAACCGGTGTTCATGATCTTCGGCACCTGGGTCAGCTTCACCCTCGTCGACAGCGCCGGATTGCCGTTCGCGCCTGCGGCAGCCGGAGCCGTGGTCGCGGTCGCCGCGCTGGCGATGACCTGTGAACGAGTGGCGATGCGCCCCATGGTCGGACGCCCGCCGTTCTCGGCGGCGCTCGTCACCATCGGACTGTTCGCCGCCGGGCTCGTCGTCACCAACAAGCTGTTCGGACCCGACGTCATCACCTCCGGCGATCCGTGGGGGCTGAAGAACTTCTGCCTCGGCGGCGTGCGGGAACACGGCAGCGGCGTCGAGGGGGTCGCGCCGTGCGTCGGCGGCGTCACGGTCGGCTACACCGACATCTTCAAGGTCGCGACCGCCGTGGTCGTGATCGCACTGCTCGGGTGGTGGCTCGCGCGGTCCCGCTACGGCCTCGCGATGCGTGCCACCGCGATGGACCAGGAAGCCGCGATGGCGCAGGGCATCAAGGCAGGCACGGTGTTCTCGCTGTCCTGGGCGATCGCGGGCGCGCTCGCGGCGATCGGCGGCATCCTGCTCGGCACCGCCGCGGGCGGCGTCGCGTCGGCTGCGGCGCTCGTCGCGCTGAAAGCGTTGCCCGCCATCATCATCGGCGGCTTGGACTCCATCAAGGGCGCGGTGGTCGGCGGGCTCGTGGTCGGCATCGCCGAGGCGCTGACGAAGACCTACCAACCCGACTTCGCACCGTGGCTCGGCGCCAACTTCGACATCGTCGTGCCCTACGTGCTCATGTTCGTGGTCCTGCTGATTCAGCCCTACGGGCTGTACGGCAGCAAGGAGGTACGGCGGGTATGACCACGACCGCAGGACTCGATCTCAGCGGGCAGGCAGAGCCAGGCGACGGCAGCGCAGGCAAGGTGACGGTGCCGAGGTCGGTACGCCGCGGCAGGCCGAAGGTCTACACGTCCTATGCCGAGGACCAGGCGATCTGGAACACACCAGCGAAGCGCTACTGGACGCTCGGGCTCGTCGTACTCGCCTTCGCGGCACCGTTTCTCGTAGCCAAGGACATCACCAACCTGCTCGCGCTCGCCGCGGTGTACGCGATCGGCGGCATCGGGCTGAACCTGTTGACGGGGTACGCGGGGCAGGTGTCGCTCGGTCACGCGTTCTTCGTCGGCGCCGGTGCGTACACGGCGGCGGTGTTCGGCGGCAAGGAAACCAAGACCGTCATCGGCCTCGGCTGGGATATGGCGTTGTGGCTGCCGCTTTCGGCGATCATCCCGGGCTGCTCGGGCTGCTCGTCGCGCCCCTTGCCGCACGGGTACGCGGATTGTATTTGGCGACACTGACACTCGGGCTGCTGATGCTTGGCGAGCATTTCTTCAACGAGTGGACCAGGGTCACCGGAGGTGGCGGTATCGGCCGCGGCCCCGCGGCGCCGGTGCTGTTCGGCGTCGACCTGTCCACCCCGTATTACGTGGCCGGACTGCTGGTGAATCAGCAGATCGCGCTGTACCTCGTCAGCCTGGTGCTGCTGATCGTCCTCGCGATCACCGCGCGAAACCTGGCCCGCTCCAAGGTCGGTCGCGCGTTCGCCGCCGTGCGGGATCGCGACATCGCCGCGGAGATGATGGGAGTTCCGCTGCAACGCACCAAGACTCTCGCGTTCGTCATCTCGTCGGCCTACGCCGGTGTCGCAGGCGCGCTGCTGTCGGTGGTCGTCGGCCGGATCAGCCCCGACCGCTGGAATCTGTTGCTGTCCATCGACTTCCTGGCGATCGTGCTGATCGGCGGTGTCGCCACGATCTCGGGCACGATCATCGGCGCGTGCTTCGTCGTGCTGCTCCCCCGGGTGCTCGAAGAGGCGACGCGGGCTTTCCCCGCCATCACCGACGAGAGCGGCGAGATCGCCGGGCTCACGCTCGACGAGCTCAAGACGATTCTGTTCGGGTTACTCATCGCCGGCGTGATCATCCTCGAACCCAGGGGCATATTCGGGCTCTGGCTCCGGATACGCAACTACTTCAAGGCCTGGCCGTTCTCGTACTGATCGCGGCCTGTCGGAAGAAAGGTAAAACCATGAGACACAACAGAGGTCGGCGGCTCCGCCTCCAGCTCGCCGCAGTACCGGCTGTCGTCGGCCTACTCTTGGTCTCGGCATGTTCGAGCGCGAAGGACAGCGCCAGCAGCACAGGCGCGTCCGGGCCCGGCGTCTCCCAGGAGCCGTGCCCACGGGCGATCAACAAGGAGAAGGGCTGCCTCTATCTCGGCGTGCTGTCCGATCTGGAGGGCGGACCGTTCGCGGTGCTCGGCAGGCAGTTCAACGAAGGCCAGCTCGACTTCTGGAAGAAGGCCAACGCGGCAGGCGGCATCGGCGACTACGAAGTCGATTTGGCGCAGAACACCCGGAACACCGCCTACGACCCGCAGAAGCATGCCGCCGCGTACCAGCAGGTCGAGCCGAATGTGCTGGCCCTGGCGATGAGTCTGGGCACGGTCAACACCCAGGCCGTGCTCGACCAGATGAACACCGACAACATCGTGGCGGGCGCGGGGACGTTGTGGTCGGGCTGGCAGTTCCCGGACACCGACAAGGGACTGCTGATCGAGACGGGATACTCCTACTGCACCGAGGCCGTCATGGGGCTGGACTGGTTCGCCGACAACCACAAGAAGCCTGCCAAGATCGCGTCCGTGGTCTACAAGGGCGACTACGGCGGCGATTACGCGGAGGGCGCCAAGCGGTGGGCGAAGGCCAATGGCGTCGAGATCGCCGCCGAAATCCAGACCGGACCGAACGCGGCCGTCGGCAACCAGGACGGACCGGTGGGCCAGATCGTCGCCGCCGCACCGGATGTCGTGGTTCTCGCCACCGGACCTGCGGAGACCGCCGAGATCGTCGGCAAGGCCGCACAGGCGGGATACAAGGGTCGCTTCCTCGGCGCCGGACCGACATGGAACGGCGCTCTGCTGAAGACACCGGCCGCGCCCGCGTTGATCGCGCTGTACAACGCGACGTCACCGATCGAAGGCTGGGACGGCGCCAGCGCAGGCATCAAGGCCGCGCACGACGCGATCGGTGACAAGCAGCCCGAAAACTGGGGCTATGTCTACGGATTCGCGATGTCGTATGCAATGAAGGCCTTGCTCGACAAGGCCAACAGCTCCAACAGACTGAATCGCGAAGGCTTGCGTGCGGCGATCGACGGCCTGGAGGTCGACTTCCAGGGCATCGCCCCGAAGCAGACCTACGGGGCGAAGCCGGACGTCAAACGGCTCGCGAGCGTGATCATCGCACCGGACCCCGCCGCTCAACTCGGCACGAAGACCGTCCTGAAGGACTACAAAGGAAGCACCCTGGCGAAGATCAGCTACGACGCGCCCTGCGTAGCGTCATAGCTCAAGGGAGGGCGGCGATGAGGTTCTCGAGTTCCACCCGAGGGCCGGTGAAGAACGGGACCTCTTCGCGGACGTGCAGGCGGGCCTCGGTGGCGCGCAAGTCACGCATCAAGTCGACGATACGGTGCAGTTCCGGGGCCTCGAAGGCGAGGATCCACTCGTAGTCGCCGAGGGCGAACGAGCTGACCGTGTTGGCGCGCACATCCGGGTAGCCGCGGGCGGCCTTGCCGTGGTCGGCGAGCATCTTGCGACGCTCCTCGTCGGGCAGCAGGTACCACTCGTAGGAGCGGACGAACGGGTACACGCAGATGTAGTTACCCGGGTCCTCGCCTGCCAGGAACGCGGGCACGTGACTCTTGTTGAACTCCGCCGGACGATGCAGCGCCACATTGCTCCACACCGGCGCGCTGGCCCGACCCAGTTCGGTGGTGCGCCGGAAATCCGAGTACACGGCCTGCAGATCTTCGACCCGCTCGGCGTGCGTCCAGATCATGAAATCCGCGTCGGCGCGCATGCCTGCCACGTCGTACACACCGCGCACCACAACGTCCCGATCGGCGAGCCCGTCGAAGAACGCCCGCGCCTCCTTGATCGCCGCGGCCCGATCCTCCCCGAGCACCCCGGGCTGCACCTGGAACACCGAGAACATCAGGTAACGAATGGTCGAGTTGAGAGCCTGATAATCGAGTCGCGCCATACCACCCATCGTGCCACTCCCCCCACCCCCGACCGCCTCGCGGCCCACCTCCGTGCGGCTCGCACCCCTGGTGGCGGGGCACCGCAGTGCCGAACGCCACACGCTACGACGGCCGCGGACCGCGTCGTTTCGACGTGAGCCCAGTTCGTCACCCGCTCCTGCCCGATATCGTCGAGCAGAGCAACGGACCGCACGAGATCCTCCCTCGCCTACGACTCTTCGAACGGCGGCGTGGTTGAGCGCCAATCCCCCGTACCGCTCTCACGGTCGGGAAGCCGACGTCGCACGATAGCCAGCCGCACTTCGAGTGGTCAGCCAGCTGCTGTCCGAAAGCTGTTGGCTGCGTTCTCGATTCGCGCGACGAGGTCGTCGAAGTCGATTGGCTGGGTGGTGTCGACCACGACAACGGGGGTGAGTCCGAGCGGCTCGGCCTGCTCGGCCCACGTGTCCCAATCGTCAGCCAGTCGCTGCGCGTCTTGGTAGAGGGCGGGGCGATGCCTGCTTGCGTACCGCGTTCGAGCGATCTCGGCCGGGACGTCGCACCAGACCTCGACGACGCGGTCTGCCCCGACCTTTTCGATACCGGCCCTGGCGAATTGGATGTCGCGTGGCTTGAACCACCACGAGTCGATGACTACAGAAGCCGAGGTTGCTTGGGCCAATGCCCACACCGCGTCCATCGCGATACCGCCCAGCGCGGGCACGGCGCTGTCGACGCAGGAGGCCAGCGCCTCCTTGACCGAGTCCTTCGACAAGAACTGCGCACCAAGTGCTTTGGCCAAGGACCGGCCTGATGTCGATTTGCCCGAGGCGGGCAGGCCGTTGATCAGGACGAGGAGTTTGTCCATCGGGTCGACGGCTCAGGTTGACGTGGCGGCGATGTGGTGGGCGGCGGCGGTGCCGGAGGCTACGCAGGCGGGGACGCCTACGCCGTGGAGGTAGGCGCCGGCCAGGGCTAGGCCGGGGATCGGGGCGATGGCGGATTCGATGGTGGCGATGCGGTCGGTGTGGCCGGGAGCGTATTGGGCTAAACCGTTGGGCCAGCGTTGGACTGCGGCGGCGAGCGGCTCGATCGGGACGCCGGTGACGGTGGAGAGGTCCGCGGCGGCGGTGGTGACGAGGTCGGCGTCGGACCAGGAAAGCGGGGTGGCGTCGCCGAATTTGCCGAAGGAGACTCGGACGGCGGCGGTTTCGCGTTGGGCCAGGTGAGTCCATTTGCGGCTGGACAGGGTGAATGCTTTGGCGCGCAAGGGTTCTCCGGTGGCGACGAGGATGCCGGAGTTCTGCGGGAGCGCGGTGTCGCGGGGAAGGGCAAGGGCGACAAGGACGGACGAGGACAGTTCGATGCCGGAGAGTGCGGCCGCGGCGTCCGGTGCGACGGTGCCGAGTAGGCGGGCGGTCACCGGTGCGGGGGTGGCGAGTACGACCGAGTCGACCGCACCGATGGGGTCGACGACCCAGCCGCGCTGCCCACGAGCGAGCCGCGTGGCCGGTTCCGCGGTGATGAACTTTGCGCCGGAACGGGCGGCCAGCGCCTCCAACAGCACCTGGTAGCCGTCGCGAATACCGCCGAAGACCGGGGCATCCGAGGGTGGCGGGAGCGCGACGGCGACCGCGTGCGTGAGGCTGGGCGCGCCGTCGTCGAGGGCAGCGGCCAAGGTCGGCAGGGCTGCTCGTACTCCGATCGAGCGCGAGCTGCCCGCGTACACACCACCCAGTAGCGGGTCGACGCTGCGCTCGGCGACCTGGGCACCGAATCGGTCTGCGACCAAGCGGTATACGTCGATGTCGGCGCCCGGCTCCCAGGCGAGCGTGCGCTGCGGTTCCGTCGCGATCCGCTCGAGCGTCGCCGCATCGACCAGGCCGCGCATCGACTCCGCGGTCGACGGCACCCCCATCAGCGTTCGCTCCGGCAGCGGGTGCGCGACCCCGTCGGACCACACCAGCGGCCGCAGTCCCGCGGGGGTCACCAACTGTGTCTCGAGCCCTACTTCCCGTAGCAACTGCGGCACCTCGGGGCGTCGGCCGACAAACGCCTCCGCCCCCAAATCCAAAGGCTCCCCGGCTAGTTCGGCGGTGTACAGGATCCCACCGACCCGCTCGGCCCGGTCGAGCACCAGGATGTCGGCCGCCGCCCCCAGCAGCATCCGCAACCGATACGCGGCAACCAACCCACTGATCCCACCGCCGATTACCGCGATCCTCATGCCCCCGACGCTATCCCTCGCCCCGACCGCGCGACCCACCGGTCCGCGAAGCACGAGTGGCACATGGCTGCGGCAAAACGCGAGTGCACCTCTCCACCATGTGCCACTCGTCCAGACGGACACGGGAGGTGTGCTGATTGTCTGTTTTTGGAGGATTGGTGAGATTGTTGGCTAGCCGCCGCGTGGGGCGGTTTGATGGTCGTTTACATAGGGGGGGTTGCAATTGTTGATTTGAAGGCGGTCTGGACGTGTCTGGGTGGTCTTAATCTGTGCTCAAAACTTGCTGGGCCAATTCTCGAATTGACCTGCCGGTATGATGGAGGGGACAAGATTTTCTGGGCGCTTCCGGTGGGGCGCTGTGCGCAGTCCGCAGACAGGTCTGTGATCCCCGATCGACTCGTCATGCCGTAGCGGCATGTTGGGGGACCTCTGCGCGCTGTGGGCGGCCTGCCGGATACGGCACGTGAGGAGAGTTACCGACTCGTGGCTATCAACAACACCACCCGTTCCGTCGACACCACGTCGGACAAGAAGGGCTACGGCGCAGCCAACGTCGTTGTCCTCGAAGAGCTCGACGCGGTGCGCGTGCGGCCGGGCATGTACATCGGTTCCACCGGCGAGACCGGCCTGCACCACATGATCAAAGAGATAGTCGACAACTCCGTCGACGAGGCGATGGCGGGATACGGCGATCGGATCGATGTCACGCTGCTACCCGACGGCGGCGTCCAGGTGGCCGACAGCGGCCGTGCCATCCCGGTCGAGATGCACGCGCTCGGCGTCCCGACCGTCGAGGTGGTGATGACGAAACTCCACGCGGGCGGCAAATTCGACTCGGACACCTACGAGTTCTCGGGCGGCCTGCACGGCGTCGGCTTGTCCGTGGTCAATGCGCTGTGCGCCAGAGTCGAATTGGAGATCGACCGCGACGGATACCACTGGACCCAGACCTACATCTATGCCAAGCCCGACGAGCTCGTCCGCGGCGAGCCGACCGAGCGCACCGGCACCACTACCCGATTCTGGGCCGATCCTGCCATCTTCGAGACCACCACCTATACCTTCGAGACGGTCGCGCGGCGGCTGCAAGAGACGGCGTACCTGAACAAGGGACTCACCGTCACGCTCACCGACGAACGCGAAACCGCCACCGCGCCAACAGTTACCGAAGGCAAGTCAAAGGCCAGGTCGCTCAGCTTCTGCTACCCGGCGGGTCTGGCGGACTTCGTGCACCACATCAACCGCACCAGGCAACCGATCCACAACTCCGTCATCTTGTTCTCCGGCAACGGTATCGGGGCCGAAGTCGAGGTCGCGATGCAGTGGAACTCCGGTTACGCCGAGTCGGTGCACACCTTCGCCAACACCATCATCACCCCGCACGGCGGCACGCACGAGGAAGGCTTCCGTTCAGCGTTGACCACGGTGGTCAACAAATACGCCAAGGACAAGAAACTGCTGAAGGACAAGGACGGCGGCCTCACCGGCGACGACATCCGGGAAGGTCTCGCCGCCGTCGTCAGCGTGAAGGTCACCGAGCCGAAGTTCGACAGCCAGATGAAGGCCAAGCTGACCAATACCGAGACCAGGTCGTTCGTGCAGAAAGTGTGCAACGAGCACCTGACGCACTGGTTCGAGGCCAACCCGGCCGACGCCAAAACCATTGTGACCAAGGCGGTGTCCTCGGCCCAGGCGCGGACGGCGGCGCGTAAGGCGCGAGAGTTGGTGCGCCGCAAGTCCGCATCCGATCTGGGTGGACTGCCCGGCAAGCTGGCGGACTGCCGTTCGAAGGACCCCGGCCGCTCGGAGATCTACATCGTCGAGGGCGACTCCGCCGGTGGCTCAGCCAAATCCGGGCGCGACTCGATGTACCAGGCGATCCTGCCGCTGCGCGGAAAGATCATCAACGTCGAGCGGACCCGCATCGATCGGGTGTTGAAGAACAACGAGGTGCAGTCGATCATCACCGCGTTCGGCACCGGCATCCACGACGAGTTCGACATCGCGAAGCTGCGGTATCACAAGATCGTGCTGATGGCCGACGCGGACGTCGACGGCCAGCACATCACCACGTTGCTGCTCACCCTGCTGTTCCGGTACATGCGCCCGCTCATCGAAGAAGGGCACGTGTATCTCGCGCAACCGCCGCTGTACAAGCTCAAGTGGCAACGCTCGGACCCCGAGTTCGCCTACTCCGACCGGGAACGTGACACCCTCCTCGAAGCGGGTGTCGCCGCGGGCAAAAAGATCAACAAGGATGACGGAGTGCAGCGCTACAAGGGTCTTGGTGAGATGAACGCCAAGGAACTGTGGGAGACCACCATGGACCCGCAGACCCGCATCCTGCGCCGCGTCACCCTCGCCGACGCCGCCACTGCCGACGAGCTGTTCGCCATCCTGATGGGTGAAGACGTGGAGGCACGCCGCACCTTCATCACCCGCAATGCGAAAGACGTTCGCTTCCTCGACCTTTGAGCCCAGCCAGGAGACCAGCATGCCGACAGAGCTGTACTCGACCACCGGCCTACTCGAAGCGCCGCTTGTGCAATCCGATGGCGGCGTGCTGTTCTCGAATGTCACCGGCGGTGGGGTATTTCGCCACCACGACGGTGAAACCACCACCGCGGTCGACCGGCGGCGCGGTGTCGGCGGGCTGGCGCAGCACGCGGACGGCGGTCTGATCGTGACGGGTCGCGACCTGGTCTACGCCGACGCCGGCGTCCTCCACACCGTGCTCACCGTCGACGGCGCCACCGGATTCAACGATGTGGCCGTGGGGCCCGACGGTTCGCTCTACGTCGGCGTCCTACGCCATCGACCGCAACAGGGTGAGTCCGCCATTCCCAGTGAGGTTTTGCGGATCGACCCCACCGGCGCAGTTACGACGGCCGCGGCGGACATCCGCTGGCCGAACGGCATCGGCTTCTCCCCTGACCACCGAACCCTCTACGTCTGCGAATACGCCGAAAGCCGAATCCTGGCGGTGCAAGACGGGCACACCAGGGTGTTCGCCACCGCCCCGACCGGCGAATGCGACGGTCTCGCAGTGGACGCCGAGGGCGGAGTCTGGGTCGCGCTCGGCAGCGGCAGTGCCGTCGCCCGCTTCACCGCGGCAGGCACACTGCATAAAACCATCACCCTCCCAGATGGTTTCGCGTCCTCGGTCGCCCTGCACGACACCACCCTGTACATCACCACCAGCGGACGGCTGCTGAGCGAGAAGGTCGACATACCGGGACTTCCTGTCCCGTCGACTCGCATTCCGCACGACACTGCCGCGTAAGAGACCGAGCCACCGGGCTGGCGGGTATTGCCGACACGACCTGGGGCGACCTCATGCCATTCGGCCAGTGCACGCGCGTCCCAGTCGTATCGCTGATACCGGCCGGGCAGGTCACGCGAGAGTGGTTCGAGCACCTGACTTTCCAGTCTCGGCCACCAGTTCAGCGTGTTGTCCCAGGACGCGAAACTGTCGGCCTGCACGACAGTCGCGGCGCACTCCTGCGCCAGTTGCGCCGCGAGCGTTGACTTTCCGGCACCGCCCGGACCATCGATGGCGACCAATCTCGTCGCGCCGAGGCGCGGGGTGCTCGCGGCGATGCGGTCGACGATCTCGGCGAGCATCTACAGTTCGTGCACCAGGTCGACCAGGGCGGTCAGGATGCCGGGATCGGTGTCGGGGAGGACGCCGTGGCCGAGGTTGAAGATGTGGCCCTTGGCGCCCAAGGTGACTGCCTCGTCGGCTTCGGCGGCGATGCGCCGGGCTTCGGTGTCGACGGCGGCGGCGCCTGCGAAGAGGACGGCGGGATCGAGGTTGCCCTGCAACGCTTTTCCGGGACCGACCCGGCGCACGGCCTCGGTGAGCGGCACTCGCCAGTCGACGCCGACCACGTCGGCGCCCGCCTCGCCCATGGCGCCGAGCAGTTCGCCGGTGCCGACGCCGAAGTGGATGCGCGGCACGCCGGCGTCCGCAACCTCCGCGAAGACCCGTTCGGAGTGCGGCAGCACGAAGCGGCGGTAGTCGGCGAGGGACAGCGCACCGGCCCACGAGTCGAACAGCTGGACGGCGTCGACGCCCGCCGTCAGCTGCGCCTGCAGGAACGCGATGGTGATGTCGGTGAGGGCGCCGAGCAGCGCGTGCCAGGTCTCCGGATCGGCGTACATCATCGCCTTGGTGCGCTCGTGGTTCTTGCTCGGTCCACCCTCGACCAAGTAGGACGCGAGCGTGAACGGCGCACCGGCGAACCCGATCAGCGGCGTCTCGCCGAGCGCGTCGACGAGCAACCGCACCCCGTCGGCGACCGCACCCACTTCCTCCGGCCGCAGCTGCGGCAGCGCCCGCACGTCCGCGACGGTCCGCACCGGCGACGCGATGACCGGCCCGACCCCGGGCACGATGTCGAGATCGATACCGGCGGCCTTCAGCGGAACGACGATGTCGGAGAACAGAATCGCCGCATCGACGCCGTGCCGCCGGATCGGCTGCATGGTGATCTCACACACCAGCTCCGGGTCGAAGCAGGACTCGAGCATCCCCACCCCCGCACGCAGCGCGCGATACTCGGGCAGCGACCGTCCGGCTTGCCGCATGAACCACACCGGCCGCCTACTCGGCGTCGCCCCGGTAGCGGCGGCCAGGAACGGGGCATCGGTCAGGCGGCGGCGGGTGTAAGTGCTCATCACGGCCCATCGTAAAGGGCCCCGATTCACCCCCCGTCGCCCCGGTCACACCCCACCACCGAACAACTCGAGCCCCGCCAGCCCCATCCTCGTCGAGCCCGGCGACCTCGCCACCGCCGAAAGGGACATGAGCGCGCCGACACACGGCAATCCCCTCGCCCACGTCCCGCGCGGTGAACCACCTCCTGCCGAGTGGGACACGAACGTGCCGACACACAGCACTCCACTCGTCCATGTCGTGTGCGGCGAGCCAACGCCCGCCGCACGCGACATGATGCGTCCACTCAGGACCCGATCCGCTGCGGACCACCTACTTCGCATCCCGGACCAAGCGACCATCTCGAGGACGCTCGGCCCGGGCACGACCCCGCCCACCCCCGACACGCCCGGGTGCGGCGACGCGCGTAAGCACGGAAGGGCCTGCGGACGCCGCATCAATACAGCGGCGCGCCTCCGACTGTGCCGGGTGCACAAGGTCTACCGTCCCCTTCGTGACACCGCTCGACTTCCGCGACGGCGCCGCACCGACCGAGGGACCTCATGGCGAGCCAGCTCAATTTCGCGCCGCGGTCGAGGCGATGGGCACCGCAACCGTGCACCCTCGGATCGAGCTGGCGCCGATTCGGCCGCCGCAACGTCTGGCTCCCTACTCCTACGCACTCGGTGCCGAGGTCAAACATCCGGAAACCGGTGTCGTGCCGGTCGATTCGGAAGGCGACGCGTTCGGCAGACTGATCCTGCTGCACGACCCCGACGGTGACGACGCCTGGCATGGCACGCTGCGGCTGGTCGCCTACATCCAGGCCGACATCGACGCCGCGCTGGCCACCGACCCGCTGCTGCCCGAGGTGGCGTGGAGCTGGCTGGTCGACGCGCTGGAGTCGCGCTCGGAACCGTTCACCGCGCTCGGCGGCACCGTCACCTCGACCAGCTCGGTGCGCTACGGCGATATCGCGGGCCCGCCGCGAGCACACCAGCTGGAGTTGCGCGCCTCGTGGACCGCGATGACCACCGACATGCGCCCGCACGTGGAGGGCTTCTGCGAGGTGCTCGCCTACGCCGCCGGGCTACCACCGGCGGGCGTCACCGAGTTGCAGCTGCGGCCCGAGCTCTCCGGCGACCAGTTGTAGCGGCATTTCGCCGCAATCAGGAAGACCAGCGGCCGTCTCTGCGTTGCATTCCATGACCACGTCCATCGGATTCCGCTTTCCGTTGGCCCTCCCGACACACGGAAGCCCGATAGGACGACGACCGTCACCGCTCTGCCCGTAAAGTTCAACAACATGTCCGTACCCGACGAATCCGAACCCACTGGCGCGCCTCCCCTGCTCGCGCCCGTGGATGGCGTGCCTCCGGTACTGGACACCGCCGCTGAAATCGCTGCGGCCGCTACTCGTCTCGCCGCAGGCTCCGGCCCGCTGGCCGTCGACGCCGAACGTGCTTCGGGTTTCCGCTATTCGGCGCGCGCCTATCTGATTCAGCTCCGCCGCAACGGAGCAGGCACCTTCCTCATCGATCCGATTCCGGTTGCCGACGCGATCGGCCCGCTGGCCGAGGCCATCAACGATCTCGAATGGGTGCTGCATTCGGCCGACCAGGATCTACCTGGCCTCGCCGAACTCGGCCTGCGCCCGAAACGACTGTTCGACACCGAATTGGGTGGTCGGCTGGCCGGTTTCGAGCGGGTCGGGCTCGCCGCGATGGTCGAGAACCTGCTCGGCCACGCACTCAAGAAGGGGCACGGCGCCGCGGACTGGTCGACGCGCCCGCTGCCCGACGAATGGCTCAATTACGCTGCGCTGGATGTCGAATTGCTCTTGGAGCTGCGCGACGCGGTAGCGGCCGTGCTGGAGGAGCAGGGCAAGACCGATTGGGCCGCACAGGAATTCGAACATGTCCGGACCTCGGAACCGCCTGCGCCGAAGGCGGACCGCTGGCGCCGCACCTCCGGCATCCACACGCTGCGCCGGGCCAGGCAACTGGCGATGGTGCGCGAGCTGTGGACCACGAGGGACACGCTGGCTCGCGCCCGCGATGTCGCGCCTGCCCGGATTCTGCCGGACGCCGCCATCATCGCGGCCACGACCGCCGACCCGAAAACCATCGCGCAGTTGCGCGCGTTGCCGGTGTTCGGCGGCCCGCGCCAGCGCCGCTATTCCAGGGAGTGGCTGGCCGCCGTCGACCGTGGCCGGACCATGCCGGACGCGGAACTGCCCCCGCTGACGCAGCCGTTCGACGGCCCGCCGCCGGTGAACCGCTGGGAACGCCGCGATCCCGCGGCCGCGGCCAGGCTGGCTCGCGCCCGCACCGCGATGGGCGCGCTGTCCACCGAGCACGCGATTCCGGTGGAGAACCTGCTCTCCCCCGATCTGGTCCGCAGGCTGTGCTGGGACGGACTGCCCGACTACGACCGGGTGCCCGATTCGCCCGACGATCTCGCCGCCGCCATCGACGGCTTTCTGAAATCGGGCGGCGCCAGGCCGTGGCAGCGCGAGCTGGCGGTGCCGCACCTGACCGCCGCGCTGACGCCCAAGCCCGCCGACTGACTCAGGACGGGGTCGGCGCTTTCCGCGTCTGTTCGAAGGCGCGCAGACCCGCGTCCATGCCTGCCGCCAAGGGCGCCGCGAGCTCGTCGGGCAGCACATCGTGGATCCAGACGAAGCGGCTCTGCCCGTCACCGTGCGGGAAGACCTGCATCGACGCGTTGTTGTGCGCGGGCGTGACGCTGCCGCCCACGATCGAGTAGACGAATCGGCGCGCGTCTTCGTCGATGGTGACGAGCCGTTCCCGCGCCACCGCCCCACCTGCGAAATCGACCACGCGGACGTCCGGCCCGTCGAGCTTGCTGTCGACGGCGTAGCCAGGTGCCATCCGGACCGGGCCCGCGGCGAAATCGCGAATGATCGCCCAGATCTCCTCGCTCGATGCGTCGAGGACTAGCTCTTTCTTGATCGATGCCATAGCGAATCTCCTTGTGCTAACTGGCGATAGGTGAACGATAGTTAGCTAACTAGCCATCGTCAATAGAGAGTTAGTATGGAGTGGTGTCTTCGGAAACCAGTCGCGCGCCGTTGCGGCGCCTCGTCGAGTTCGTGAATACGCGGCGCGCGGACGGCGACCAGATCGACACCGCCGAGACGTTGTCGATCTGGTTGCGGGCCAACGATTTACTGTCCGCCGACGAGACCGCGCACGACCATCACCGCGCTCGCACCCTGCGCGAAGGCCTGCGTGCGTTGCTCGCCGCGAACAACGCCGATCCGGTCACCAGCCCGCGTCCGGACGGTCTCGACCCGACCGCGCACATCCAACTCGCGGCGCTCACCGCCACGCTTCCCCTGACCCTCGACGTGACCAGCACGCCACCCCGACTGGTGCCGCACTCCCCCGACCCGCTGGATCGCGCGCTGAGCACTCTGCTCGCCGATGTCGCGACGGCCGTCGCGGACGGCTCGTGGCCGCGTCTCAAGGCCTGTCGCGAACCGAGCTGCCGGTGGGCCTTCTACGACAGCTCCCGCAACCACGCGCGCACCTGGTGCTCGATGGACGTGTGCGGAAACCGCGTGAAAGTTCGTGCCGCACAACGTCGTCAGACGAGAGCTCGCGCCTAGTCCGGCCGCTGCTGCCCCATAGCAGCCGAGCCACCCGGCACCACGAGATCGACGATTCCGTCGGCGCGGGGCACCGCGCACCCTGGCGTCCGGCGCCGCCGCCGAGGAGCGCAGCACGGCCAGCGGAACGGCCAACCGCGTTCCCGCCGCGCTTCACCGTCGCACCAGCAGCTCCGACACCGACGCCCGGAACTTCGGACAGGTCATGAAATCGCCGTGGTCGCATGCCAATCCGCGTTCGATGATCGCCAACGCGGCCTGTGCCTCGGCGATACGCGCGCGAAGCTCACGGCGATGACGCTGCAGCACGGTCGTGCGTTCGCCGGTGGTGAACATGGCGTGGATGTCGTCGAGACCGAGCCCGGCTTCCTTGGCGCGCAGGATCATCGCGATCCGGAAGACATCGTCGTCGTCATAACGTCGTCGTCCGGCCGCATCCCGATCCGGAGTCAGCAGACCCACCGATTCCCAGTGCCGCAGCACGTGCGTGGCCAGACCGAAGTGGGCGGCGACGTCGCCGATGCTGGTCGCCGATCGCGTGCTTGACTTCATGTTGACATTAAGTCGCACCATCACCGACATGTCCACCCCCATCCCGCTGTTGATCCAGCTGCTCGACGCCTTCGACACCGCCCAGAGTGCCGTAGCACTCCGCGCCCACTCCTACGAGCTCCTGCGCTTGCGGCCAGGCGCGGCAGTCGTCGATGTCGGCTGCGGTTCGGGCCGCGCCGTCGCCGAACTGGCCGACCTCGGTGCCGCCGCGATCGGCGTCGATCCGAACGAGCAGATGCTCGACGTCGCGCGGAACCGTTGGCCCGCCTCCGATTTCCTGGCCGGCACCGCGGAAGCGCTCCCGCTGCCCGACGCTTCGGTGTCCGGTTACCGCGCGGACAAGGTCTTCCACGTCCTGCCTGATCCGGCGGCCGCATTGGCCGAGGCCGAGCGCGTCCTGGCACCCGGCGGTCGCATCGTCCTGATGAGCCAGGACTGGGCGGGTTACCTCATCGATTCCACCGACGACGACACCACTCGTGCCCTCGTGCAGGCTCGCGCGAACAAGGTCACCAACCCAACGGTGGCCCGCGCCTACCGGAACCTGCTGCTCGACAGCGGCTTCCGTGACGTCACGATGGAAGTCCGGACACCGGTTTTCACCGACGAGCTGATGATCCCGGTGCTCACCGAGCTGGTCTCCTCGGCACTCGAGGCCGACGCAGTGCCGCGCGAGCGAGCAGAAGCGTGGCTAGCGGAGCAGACCGCACGAGCGGCCGCGAACCGCCTCATGGTGGCGCTGCCGCTGTTCATCGCGGCGGCGACGCGGGCGGACTGAACGCGTCCACGCGCGAGCAGGCAGAGCTGATCCCCTCACGAGCAGGCCGAACTCATCCCCGCCCCCAGCGGGTCGAGCTCATCGGCTCGCCCGTGAACCGAGCTCGTCCCGGCACGTGCGGACTGAGCTCACCGCGAGGCGAGCCACCCACTGATCCGGCGCGCGATGTCCGGCGCCGTCAGGCCCAGCTCCGTGTGCACCTCACCCCGCGACGCGTGATCCAGGAACTGTTGCGGCACACCGAGATCGCGCGTCGGAATATCGAGGCCGGAGTTGCGCAGCCGCGCCGAAACGGTGGAACCGATGCCGCCGTGCAGGCCGCCGTCCTCCACCGTCACCACGAGCCGGTAGTTCTCGGCCAGCTTCACCAACGTGTCGGACACCGGAAGCACCCAGCGCGGATCGATCACGGTGACCGAAACCCCTTCGGCCTCCAGCAGTTCCGCGGCACCGAGGGCGATCTCGGCGAACGAGCCGACGGCGACAAGCAGCACGTCACCACGCACCGCCTGCACCGACCCGCCTGCCTCGAGCGTCGGATCGGCGCTGCCCGGCTCCCCGTTCGCCAGCCGAAGCACGTCCACTCCGTCGAGCCGCTCGACAGCCGAAATGTCGTTGGCGACACTGCCTTTCGGGAACCGGATCGCGGTCGGCCCGTCGTTGACGGCGAGTGCCTCGGCCAGCTCCTCACGCAGCGTCGCCGCGTCACGCGGCGCGGCCACCCGGATACCGGGGATGATGCCGAGCACGGACAGATCCCACATGCCGTTGTGGCTCGCGCCGTCGGGCCCGGTGATGCCGGAACGGTCGAGCACCACGGTCACCGGCTGCTTCAACAGCGCGACATCCATCAGCAACTGATCGAACGCGCGATTGAGGAACGTCGAATAGATCGCCACTACGGGATGCATGCCGCCGAGCGCGAGCCCGGCCGCCGAGGCCATCGCGTGCTGTTCGGCGATGCCGACATCGAACATCCGCTCCGGAAACCGCTCGCCGAACGCCGCGAGCCCGGTCGGGCCCGGCATGGCTGCGGTGATCGCGACGATGTCGTCGCGCTGCTCGGCCTGGGCGATGAGCTCCTCGGAGAACACCGACGTCCAGCCGCGCGCCTTCGGGCCGCCGACCGGAACGCCGGTGAGCGGGTCGATGGGGTCGCAGGCGTGCATCTGGTCCGCGATGTGGTTCTCGGCGGGCGCGTAACCGCGGCCCTTCTGCGTCACCGCATGCACCACGACCGGACCACCGAAGTCCTTGGCACGACGCAGCGCCGCCTCCAAGGCGACGATGTCGTGCCCGTCCACCGGGCCGACGTATTTCATACCCAGGTCGCTGAACAGCTCCTGCGGGCTCACCGCGTCCTTTATCCCGGCCTTCACCGCATGCATCATCGAGTACGCGGACTCGCCGACCCGAGGAATGCTCTTCAGCAGCCGCTTCCCGGTGTCGAGCGCGTGCTCGTAGGCGGGCTGGGTGCGCAGCGCGGTCAACCGGTCGGCCAGGCCGCCGATGGTCGGCGCATAGGAGCGGCCGTTGTCATTGACGACGATCACCACCGGCCGGTCCGGCGCGCCAGCGATGTTGTTGAGCGCCTCCCAGCACATACCGCCGGTCAGCGCGCCGTCGCCGACGACCGCAACCACATGCCGGTTCTGACCGCTGAGCGCGAACGCCTTGGCCAGGCCGTCGGCATACGACAGCGACGCGGAGGCGTGCGAGGACTCCACCCAGTCGTGCGCACTCTCGGACCGGCTCGGGTAGCCGGACAGGCCGCCGCGCTTGCGCAGGCTGTCGAACTCGTCCTTGCGGCCGGTCAGGATCTTGTGCACGTAGGCCTGATGGCCGGTGTCGAAGATCAACGGGTCGGCAGGCGAGTCGAAGATCCGGTGCAGGGCGATGGTCAGTTCGACCACGCCGAGATTCGGGCCGAGGTGCCCGCCGGTCGCGGCGACCTTCCGCACCAGGAACTCACGAATCTCGTCTGCCAACTCGCGCAATTGCGGCGTCGTCAGCGGACGCAGATCTTCGGGCGTATCGACCCGGGAAAGCACTCCCACCTGAACTCGCTCCCTCCGGATAGCGCATCTGATCCGATCAGTCTACGGAGCGGCCGATCGTGCCCTCGAACGAGAACCGAACTGGCACACCTCGCAAACGACCACCACTACTGACATCATGGGCCACCACCAGCGCAGCGCGGGCCGAGATGTGAGCCTCGGCATACGGTACTCGGCTTAGAGTGGGCGTGTGGCCGAGCCCGAGCACAAGGTTTCGCAGACAATCGAACCCAGCGTCTCGCGGACGGTCGATCCCGGCGTCGTCGCCAGGATCGTCGCCGACGTCTATCAGCTGTGCTTGCCGGATAATTCCGGCACGCTGGCCGACTACATTCCGGAACTGGCTGCGGTGCAACCGGATTCGTTCGCGCTCTGCCTGGCGACCGCGGACGGGCAGGTGTACGGCACCGGCGACCTCGACACCGAGTTCACCATCCAGTCGATCTCCAAGCCGTTCACCTACGCGCTGGCCCTCGCCGACCGCGGCACCGCGACCGTCGACGCACGCATCGATGTCGAGCCCTCCGGTGAGGCGTTCAACGAGATCAGTTTGGATCCGGTGACCGAGCGACCGCGCAACCCGATGATCAACGCGGGCGCCATCACCGCGGCGGCACTGATCACCGGCCACGATCCGGACGAGCGATTCGAGCGCATCCGGCGCTGCTATTCGCGCTTCGCAGGCCGCGAACTGCACCTGAACGAGGCGGTGTACGCGTCCGAGGCACGCACCGGTTTCCGCAATCGCGCGATCGGCTACATGCTGCGCTCGTTCGGCATCATCGACTCCGATCCGGACGAGGCGGTCGACCGCTACTTCCGGCAATGCTCCATCGACGTGACCTGCCACGATCTGGCGCTGATGGCGGCGACGCTGGCCAACAACGGGCGCAACCCGGTGACCAGGGAACGCGCACTGACGACGGACCTGACCGAGCGGGTGCTCAGCGTGATGACCACCTGCGGCATGTACAACGCGGCAGGCGATTGGGTGACGACCGTCGGGATGCCCGCGAAGAGCGGGGTCGGCGGCGGGATCGTCGCGGTGCTGCCCGGCCAGATCGGGATCGCGGTGTACTCGCCGCGGCTCGACGCGCACGGCAACAGCGTGCGCGGCGTCGCCGCGTGCCGGGAACTGTCGCGGCGATTGGAATTGCACTTTCTGCACGTCACGCGGGCCGCGCGGACCGCGATCCGGGCGCGGTACTCGGTGGCCGAGGTGCCGTCACGGCTGCGCAGGACCACCGAGGAGATCGCGCTGCTCGCCGAACACGGGCATCGGGCCCGGGTTTTCGAACTGCATGGTGACCTGTTGTTCGCCGGCGCGGAGAGCGCGGTGCGCAGCATCGAGGAGCAGGCCGGTGAGTTGGCGGCGCTGGTGGTCGATCTGCGCCGAGTCGGCGAGGTGAGCGCGATCGCGGTGCAGATGATCGATGCGCTGGAAACCGAGCTGGCCGCGGTGGGGGTGCGGGTGGCGCTGGTCGATCCCGACGCCAAGCTCGGGCACACGGCGTCGAGTCTGGATCCGGACGATCCGCAGGGGCGGGTGTTCATCGATCGCGACACGGCCACCGAATGGTGTGAGGACATCGTGCTCGAGCGATACCGGCCCGCCGATGAGCCGGTGTGCACATCGATCACGATCGAAGATCATCCGGCGCTCGCGGCGCTGGAGTCGGATGATCGATCGCAGTTGGCCAAGGAGTTCGAGGTGCGCACGTTCGCGCGCGGCGAGGTGATCGCGCGGCGCGGGAGTGCGCGGTCCGGGCTGTATCTGCTGCTGGAAGGGCGGGTGCGGATCACCTTCGACGGCAGCGACGGACGGACGCATCGGCTGGTCAGCGTGTCTGCCGGGATGTCGTTCGGTGAGATTCCGATGCTGGTCGGCACGCCGTTCGTGAACGAGGCGCGGGCCGAGACGCCGGTGCGGGTCGCGGTGTTGACTCCGACGCGGTTCGACGAGCTCACCGCAAAGGCGCCGCAATTGAAGTTGGCGTTGCTCGAGCGGCTCGCGGCAGGCGCGTACGCGCAGATGGACGCGGCGGTGCGGTCGATCGCGGTGCGCGGCGGAGATTATTGAGAATCGACCGGTGGGCAGGGTCGATGAGCGCAGCGGGGACGATTCCGCGGCGTCCGCCGTTGAGCAGATCGGAGCCCGTTGGGTACATCGCAAGCGACAACCATCGAGGAGCATGCCGTGAGTAAGAAGTCCGAGTCCGCCACCGTGACCGTTTTCGGTGCGGGCACCGTGCGCGCCACGCCCGATCTGATGCGCGTCACGATCTCCATCGAGTGCCGGGCGAGCAAGGTCGCGCTCGCCTACAGCAAGGCCGGTGAGCGAGTCGGCGCCGTCACCCAGTCGTTGCGCTCCGACGGTGTCGCGGGCAGCGACATCGCCACCAGCGGATTGTCGGTGCACACCGAAACCGTGTGGACCGAAGGCGAAGGCAATCGGATCACCGGCTACCTCGCCAGTACCTCACTGACCGTCGCATTGCGTGACATCGGCGACGAGGCCGATCCCGGACCAGCGACCGTCATCGCCAACTGTGTCGACGCGGGCGGTGACGATGTCCGCCTCGGCGGTCTCAATCTGACCTTCGCCGACCAGGATTCGCTGCTCGTCGAGGCGCGGGACGCGGCGTGGGCGAACGCGGTCGCCAAAGCCGAGCAATACGCCCAACGTTCAGGTCGTGCGCTCGGCGCCGTGCTGGAGATCACCGAAAACGCTTCCTCCGCACCGCCGTCCGGGCCGCGGTTCATGGCGATGTCCAAGTCGATGGACGCCTATGGTGCGGCCCCGGTGCCGGTCGAGCTCGGCGAAAGCGAGATCTCGGCGGCGATTCGGGTGACCTGGCAGCTCGCCTGAGGTGGAAGTCGCTGCGATGCACGGGCGGCCGTGCCTAGGAGCGGCGACCAAGCCCCTTCACCAGCAACGTCACCGTGTCGGCGCCCGCGTGCCTGTCCTTCGAAATCTCCAGGTACTCGGGCGATTCCGCCCAGGCACGGAACGCGATCTCGTCGGGGAACGACATCAACACCACCTTCTCCCGATCGGTGGCGCCCTCGTAGACCTGCGGCGACTCGTCGGCGGCTAGCAAGGTGCCGGAATAGCGCGCGAAGACATCGATGAACGCGGCCTGATACCGGTCGTAGGCCGCGCGATCGGTGAACTTCAGCTGGGCGATGACATACACGGTCATGGGTGCGACTCTAGATCTCGCGCACGAAATTCGAGATCGATGGAACCGAGCAGGCCCGCGCCGCGTCCGAGTAGGTAAGGCAGACCGCCGTTCGAAGGATGTCGGATGATTGCTCGGCGCAACGATTTCGTGCTCTTCCTGTTGGTGACGGTCGGTGTGGCGTGGGCGGTGGCGTCCGGGCCGTGGCTCGACGGCGACGGTCTGCGGTCCGGCTTGTGGCTGCACACGGGCGCGGCGCTGATGATGCTCGCCCCGGCACTCGGTCTGCTTGCCGTGTGGCGATACCGGCGCCTGAGCTGGCCGGAGCTGGTGGCGCAGAACGGATTACCGCTGGGGCCGCGACCGCGACGCACCGGCTCGCTGATCGTGCTCGCCTGGCTCGGGACACCGCTGTTGCTGTGGACGACATTCGGGCTCTGCACCGTGTACGGCCTGTACGTCTTCGACTTCCGCGGGCCCGAGATCGCGATCGCCGCGATCATCCAAGCGATCGCCGTGACCACGCTCAGCACACTGCCGTTCGCGCTCGGCGAGGAGCTCGGCTGGCGCGGTTGGCTGCTGCCCCAGCTCAACCGACGCTTCGGCCTCAGCGCGGGAATTCTTGTCACCGGCCTGGTCTGGGCGCTGTGGCATGCGCCGCTGACGCTGCTCGGCTACACCTATCCGAACCTCGGCGCGTGGGCCGCGGTCGCCTTCCTCGGCTTCTGCGTGCCCTTCGGCGCCATCCTCGGCTGGCTGCGCATGCGCACCGGCAGCATCTGGCCGGGCGCCGTCGCACACGCCGCCTTCAACGCCAATGCCGTGGTGTTCAGCACGCTCGACTCCCCGACACACGAAACCAATCCCCTGCTGACCGGATACGGCTTCGTCGGCTGGGGCGTCCTCACCGTCACCGCCGCCATCCTGTTCACCTGGTTCCCGGTCCGCCCACCCACCGGCGGGCCCGGATTCTTTGCCACACCCCCACATTCCCAGCCCTCGCTGGGTTGAGCCCCGTTAGGGCAACGCGTCGGCAGCGACCAGTTGCGGATTCACTGCTATCGCGACGTGGCCGTGCCTATATTGAGCGCGAACCTATTTCTAGAACCTGTGTCAGTTAGGGGATCGGATGTCGTTCGTGCTCATCGACAAGCCGCGACCGCACATAGCCCTGGTCACGCTCAACCGGCCTGAGCGGATGAACGCTATGGCGTTCGACGTGATGATCCCGCTGCGCGAGGCGCTCAAGGAAGTCAGCGCCGACAACGACATTCGGGTCGTGGTGCTCACCGGCGCGGGCGACGGCTTCTGCTCCGGCGCCGACCTGCAAAGCGCGGGGAAGGTCCCGAACATCGAGGGGCTCACGGTGACCAGCGTCGCGCGCCGCTCGATGGACCTGCTCAACGACGTCATGCTCACGTTGCGCCGCATGCACCAGCCGGTGATCGGCGCGATCAACGGTGCGGCGATCGGCGGCGGCTTCTGCCTCAGCGTCGCCACCGACATCCGAATCGCCGCCGAGGAAGCCTACTTTCGCGCCGCAGGCATCAACAACGGCCTTACCGCAACGGAACTCGGCATCAGCTACCTGCTGCCGCGCGCCATCGGTGCCTCCCGTGCCTTCGAGATCATGCTGTCCGGCCGCGACGTCGATGCCGCCGAAGCCGAACGCATCGGCCTCGTCTCCCGTACCGTCGCCGCCGCGAAACTCCTCGACACCTGCTATGACCTGGCCGACCGCATCATCAGCTTCAGCCGGGTCGGCACCGAACTCACCAAACGCATGCTGTGGAGCGGCATGGAAGCAGGCAGCTTCGAATCGCACATGCAGCACGAAGGCACCGCCCAACTCTATGTCCGCCTGACCACCGACAACTTCGACGAAGCCATCCGCGCCCGAAAAGACCGCCGCCCACCCATTTACAAGGACTGACCCCTCTATCGCCGCCACCACGTCCCGCTCGAAGCACAGACCGATCACGAGTGGTGCACGACGGAGCGCTCGGCGTGGCGCCGCCACCACGTCCCACTCGTCATCCGCGCACCACGCGCCTGCGAAGGCGCTGTCGGGTCAGGGTGCGGGGTGGCGGTCGAGGAGGGCGATGCATTCGACGTGGTGGGTTGCGGGGAAGGCGTCGAAGGCGCGCAGGTCTGCCAGGTGGTAGCCAGCGGCTTGGTAGAGGCCTAGGTCGCGGGCGAAAGCGGCTGGGTCGCAGCCGATGTGGATGATGCGGAGCGGGCCGGTGGCCGCGAGGGCGGCAACGACTTCCTTGCCTGCGCCTGCTCGGGGCGGGTCGAGGACGACGACGTCGGGTGCTGCCCCACCGACGCGCTCGGCAACCCAGCGTTCGACGCGCTGCGCGTGCTGGTCGAGCCAGGTCAGGTCGCGCAGGGCGGCCGTGCCGTCGGCGACCGCGGAGCGCGCCGACTCGACGGCGAGCACGGCACCGGTCTGCCCGACCTGGTCGGCCAGGCGAGCGGCGAAAACGCCTGCGCCGCTGTACAGATCCCAGGCGAGTCCGCCGGGCCGCAGCCCGGACCATTCCGCCACCAGATCCGAATAGCATTGCGCGGCACCGTGATGCGCCTGCCAGAAGCCGGTCGAGGACACCTCCCACCTGCGGCCTGCGACGTACTCGACCGCCCGCCCGGTCCCCGAGATCACCCACTCGTCCCGCGCCGCATGCGTGGCCGCCCGCCGCGCCGACGCACTCCGCCGCTCCCCCGCCTGCGGCGTCTCCGGAGTCCCGTCCGCGGCATAGCGCGGCCCCGCCTCCCTGTCGCCGTCGCCGTCGCCGTCCAACTGCTCACGGTCGCTACGCCGATCGGCACCACCCGCACGATCGGCGTCACCGCGACGGAGATGGTTGGTGCGGCGAACCCCACCGACCTCGCCGGGCCGACGCGGGCGGCCGCGTTCGACGCCACCGGGTTCTTCGGGGCTCTGCGACCGGCCAGGAGCGTCGTCGGCACGCCATTCGCTCCCCGACTTGATGCCGGGGCGCCGACGATTGCCCCGTTCGTCACCGCGGCTTCCGGCACCGGCGCGACCGCGCCGGTCGCGACCGCGTTGATCACTGCGCCGTCCGTCGGATTCGACGCGCTGCGCGCCACGGGCACCGCGACGGTCCCCTTCAGCCGCAGGCGCCAGTTCGATGATGTGGCGCACGCCGTCGCCGTCGACGGCGATCACCAAATCCGCTCCTGGCGTCCACAAGCGATCCGCGACCCCGTCGAGTGCGCCCGAAACCGGTTGGGGGCAGCGCAGATCCGTGATCACCTCGGTGCTGCGGTAGCCGTGCACACCGGCCCGGCCCTGCGCGTCCACGGCCAACCGGATGCGGGTGCGCCAACCGCCGGTGGCGTCGCCTGCGCCGGCGATCGGTTCGACGACGACCTCGCGCTCGATGCCTGCGACCCTGCGCAGTTGCTCGGCGACCACCGAAGCCTTCAGTGCCCGTTGCGCTTCCGGCGTTGCATAGGAGAAGTCGCAACATCCCGCCCCGCCGGGGCCGGAGACCGGGCAGGTCGCGGGAATCCGGTCCGGCGACGGTTCGAGGATCTCGATCGCGTCCGCGCGGCAGAACGATCCACCACGATCCTCGGTGACCCGCACCAGCACCAGCTCACCGGGCAACCCGTGCCGCACGAACACCACACGTCCCTCGTGCCTGCCCACACAGAACCCGCCGTGCCCGGGCGCCCCGAGTCGAACCTCGAAAGTCGTACCCCGCCAATCACTCATGCCTGAGCCTCACCGCCATCCGAATCGCGCACACGCACCGCGACCAGCAGCGAACCGCGCACGAACCTCGGTGTGTCGTGATCGGTTTCACTCATGAGCGGTCTTCATAACCACGCCGCACGGCACCGGGGGCGTTCACCACACCCGGGGTCCGTGCCCGCGTGGACGAGCTCAACTGCCACGGCACGCTCGTCACCATCACTCCTGGTTCGAAAAGCAGACGCCCCTTGAGACGCAGCGCACTCTGGTTGTGCAGGACCTGCTCCCACCAGTGGCCGACCACGTACTCGGGGATGAAGACGGTGACGACATCGCGCGGCGAGTCTTTGCGCACGCGGTACACATAATCGAGCACAGGCTTGGTGATTTCCCGGTACGGCGATTCGATCACCTTGAGCGGCACCGTGATATCGCTCTGTTCCCATTGCCGCACGAGCGCCCTGGTGTCTGCCTCGTCGACGTTCACCGTGATCGCCTCGAGCGTGTCGGGCCGCGTGGCGCGCGCGTAGGCGAGCGCACGTCGGGTCGGCAGGTGCAGCTTGGAGACCAGCACGATCGAGTGTGAGCGGCTGGGCAGCACGCCGTCCCACTCCTGGGACTCCAGCTCGCGCGACACCGAATCGTAGTGCTTGTGAATCATTTTCATCACGATGAAGATCGCGACCATGGTGCAGATGGCGATGTAGGCGCCCGCGAAGAACTTCGTGATGAGCACGATGATCAGCACCGTGCCCGTCGCGCTCAAACCGATCGCGTTGATCACTCGCGACCGCTTCATCCGCGCACGCTGGCTCGGATCGGTTTCGGTGCGCAACAGTCGAGTCCAGTGCCGCAGCATGCCGGTCTGACTGAGCACGAACGACACGAACACACCGACGATGTAGAGCTGGATGAGCTTGGTCACCTCGGCGCCGAACAGCACGACGAACGCGATCGCCGCGCCGGACAGGAACAGGATGCCGTTGCTGAACGCCAGCCGGTCGCCGCGGGTGTGCAGCTGCCTCGGCAGGTAGCGGTCCTGCGCCAGAATCGATCCGAGGACAGGGAACCCGTTGAATGCGGTGTTCGCGGCGAGCACGAGGATGAGCGCGGTCACCGTCGTGATGAAGAAGAACCCGATCGGGAACCCGTGGAACACCGTCTCGGCGAGCTGCGCGATCAACGTCTTCTGGTGGTATCCCGGGGGCGCGCCGATCAGGTCGGCTTCGTTGTGCGCGTACACGATCCCGATCTTCTGCGCCAGGATGATGATGCCCATCAACAGCACGATCGCGATGGTGCCGAGCATCAGCAGCGTGGTGGCGGCGTTGCGCGACTTCGGCTTCCGGAATGCGGGCACTCCGTTGCTGATCGCCTCGACACCGGTGAGCGCGGCACATCCGGAGGAGAACGAGCGCGCGATCAGGAAGGCGAAGGCGAGTCCGTAGAGGTGCTCGTCCTCCGCCTTCAAGGTGAATCCGGCCGATTCGGCTTGTAGGTCGTCGCCGAGCACGAAGATCCGGAACAGTCCCCAGCCGAGCATGGCGAACATGCCGACGATGAACGCGTAGGTCGGGATCGCGAACGTGGTGCCCGACTCGCGAATACCGCGCAGGTTGATCGCGGTGAGCACGGCGATGGCGACGACGGCGAACAGCACCTTGTGCGTGGCGACGAACGGGATCGCCGAGCCGATGTTGGACGCGGCCGAGGAGATCGAGACGGCCACCGTGAGCACGTAGTCGACCAGCAGCGCACTGCCGACGGTCAGGCCGGCATTCGG
This sequence comes from Nocardia sp. NPDC049149, assembly GCF_043197455.1. Lineage (NCBI taxonomy): Bacteria > Bacillati > Actinomycetota > Actinomycetes > Mycobacteriales > Nocardiaceae > Nocardia > Nocardia sp. NPDC049149. Next base: position 155,701 of record NZ_JBICTD010000006.1, on the reverse strand, counting down.
CCCGAGGTTCGTCGTAGCAACTTCGTAGTCACCACCACCGGACGGGTATGCGTGCACGTTCTGCCGGTAGCTGGCCACCACCACGGCCATCACGAAGGCGACGGCGAGGCCGACCCACGGCGCGTAGACATATGCCGAGATCCCGGCGGCCGAGAGCACCAGGAAGATTTCTTCCGGCGCGTAGGCGACCGATGACATGGCATCCGAGGCGAACACCGGGAGGGCAATGCGCTTCGGCAGCAGGGTATGGCCAAGCGAATCACTACGGAAAGGCCTGCCCAGCAGCATTCGTTTCGCTGCCGTCGTCAACTTGGACACTGGAGCGAGCATAGGCGTACGCCCGGTCGGTCGCGCGCGTGGCACGGCGTTCGCCGGAATTGGCTGTCGTCTGTTTCACTTTTGCTAACAAAGGCGGACGGCGGCCTCGGGATTTCGCAGGATGAGCGGACGAGCAAACCCCGCAGGTTTGGCGCGAAGGTGAAGGGGGAACGTGGCCCGTGTAATCATTCGGCGGGTACCGTTCGACGAACAAAGAAGCAGACCGAACGCCATGGTTCCAGGAACGAGGTTGCACGGTGTACGTAGTGGTCATGGGGTGTGGTCGCGTCGGCTCGGCGCTGGCCCATGCCCTGATCCGGGTTGGTCACGAGGTCACGGTGATCGACCGCGATCCCGCTGCCTTCCTCCGCCTCGGACAGGATTTCACGGGCGAGCGCGTGACGGGCGTCGGCTTCGATCGGGATGTCTTGGTGCGTGCGGGAATCGAGCGCGCCGACGCGTTCGCCGCCGTCTCCTCCGGTGATAATTCCAACATTATTTCCGCGCGGGTGGCCCGCGAGATGTTCGGTGTCGAACGCGTGGTCGCCCGGATTTATGACGAGAAGCGCGCCGCGGTGTACGAGCGTCTCGGCATTCCGACGATCGCAACGGTGCCGTGGACCACCGATCGGTTCCTGCGCACGCTGATCGGCGACGGCAGCACCAAAACCACGTGGCGCGACCCGACGGGGACGGTGGCCGTCACGCAGCTCACACTGCACGAGGAGTGGTACGGCCGCACCGTTCGCGATCTGGAGACCACGATCGGCGCCAGGGTCGCCTTCATCATCCGATTCGGTCAGGGCTTACTGCCCGACAGCAAGACCATCGTGCAGGCCGACGATCTGGTGTACGCCGCAGCGACCTCCGGCTCGGTCGGCGAGGCGGTCGCGCTGGCAGGCAAGCCCCCCGTGAGCGAGGACTGAACATGAAAGTGGCCATCGCCGGAGCGGGCGCCGTCGGCCGATCCATCGCCAGGGAACTCCTGCGCGGCGGACACAGCGTGATGCTGCTGGAACGCCAGCTCGATCACATCGACCCGGACGCGATCCCGGACGCGGTATGGGTGCACGCCGACGCCTGCGAGCTCGCGTTGCTCGAGGACGCAGGCCTGGAAACCTACGAGGTGGTCATCGCGGCCACCGGCGACGACAAGGCGAACCTGGTGCACAGCCTGCTCGCCAAGACCGAGTTCGGCGTGCGCCGGGTGGTTGCGCGGGTCAACGACCCACGCAACGAATGGCTTTTCGACGCCTCCTGGGGTGTCGATGTCGCGGTGTCGACGCCGCGACTGCTCGCCTCGCTCGTCGAGGAAGCGGTCACGGTCGGCGATCTGGTGCGGCTGATGACGCTGCGGCAGGGTCAGGCGAACCTGGTCGAGATCACCCTGCCCGGTGACACCGCCCTCGCGGGAAAGCCGGTGCGCGCGCTCACCCTGCCGCGCGACGCCGCCCTCGTGACGATCCTGCGCGGCGGCCGGGTGATCGTGCCGCAGCCGGACGATCCGTTCGAAGGCGACGACGAACTGCTGTTCGTGACCTCGGTGGAGGCCGAAGAGGACCTGCGGGTCGAGCTCGCCACCCACGGCATCAAGCCGTAACTCCCCGATACGGGTTGCTGCGCGGTGGCGGCGAAACTCACGCCGCCATCTTCAATTCCGCGCGCAGCTTGTTCAGCGCCCGATGCTGCATCACCCGGACCACGCCGGGGCTGGTGCCGATCGCCTCGGCGGTCTGCGCGGCCGACCAGCCGAGCACGATGCGCATGACCAGCACCTCGCGGTGTGCAGGCGCAAGGATCTTCATGAGTTCCCTGGTGGCAGCGCGCCGTTCGGAGGCGAGCGCCCACTCCTCAGGACCGGCGGACGTGCACGGCGCGTCCGGCATCTCCGCCATCGGGTAGGTGGGGTGCTGCTGGGAACGACGGAACGCGTCGGCCACCTTGTTGGCCGCGATGCCGTAGACGAAGGCGAGGAACGACTTGCCCTGATCGCGGTAGCGCGGGATCGCGTTGACGGTGGCGATCAGGATCTCCTGAACCACGTCGTCGGCGGTCACCTGCAGATGCGCCGTATTGCCAAGGCGCGCACCGCAATACCGGCGGACCAGCGGGTGCACGATGCGGACGATCTCGGTGACGGCGGCGCGATCGCCCGCGGCGGCCGGACCGATCAGCTTGTCCAGCTCGGCCGACACGCGGCGGCTCTCCGACAGGGCCGGATTGAGGTTTTTCGGCAGTGCCGCGGTGTTGTGCTCGGTACCCACGTTCCGAGTCCTTTCGTGCGATCGTGCGTTGCTTTTCGGTACACAACGATCGTCTGCTGAACTCGGCCCACCGGCCAGGCACCCCAGGGTGGGTAACGACCCACCTCTGCGGTGAGAGTTGCCCCACCCCTTCAGGTTTTCGCAGGACGCGCCCGCGGAGTTAACGCCTCAGGCAGGTTTGGGTGCGGTGCGCGTCGGCAGATGGCCTGCCCGGCGCACGGCCCAGATCGTCACCACCAACGCGACCGCGGTCAGCGGCCAGCCCATGGCGATGCGAGCGAAGGCGAGCCAGCCGGTGCGGTCGGCGTCGTACAGCTGCGACTGCACCAGATAGCGGGCAGCGAACACCACCACCCAGGTGGTGGTCGCGACGTAGTAGAGGCGAAGCACGCGCCGGTCGGCGCGCCAGCCGGAGCCGTGGCCGTTCAACACGCCCCAGATGACGCCGACCAGCGGCCAGCGCACCAGCATCGAGACGAGGAACACGCCCGCGTACACCAGGCTCGTGTAGATGCCGAACAGGAAGAAGCCCTTGGCCTCCCCCATCCGGTACGCGATGAACGCGCAGATGCCGACGCCGAGGAAACCGGAGACGGCGGGCTGGATCGGGCTGCGCCGCACCAGGCGCCAGAGCAGGATCAGCGTGGCCGCACCGAGGGCGGCCCAGATCGCCGCGGTCAGCCCGGCGAAACTGTTCACGGGGACGAACACGACAACGGGAACGGTTGAAGAGATCAGGCCACTGAAACCGCCGAGTTGCTCGAGCAGCGTCTGCTCGGCAGCTTCCTCGTCACGGTCGAGAGCCGCGGCGGGCTCGGTCTGTTCGCCCGAGGGGGCGTTGTCGTTGCTCGATGGCATACGTCAGCTGTTCCCGCGCAATTCGTAGTAGGGGTTGTAGATCACCTTGCGGCCGTCTCGATCGCCGACGCGGCCGCGAACCAAGATACGCCGTCCCGGCTCGATCCCGGGAATGCGCCTGCGGCCGATCCACACCAGGGTGATGGCATCGGTGCCGTCGAAGAACTCCGCCTGCACGGCCGCGCCCGCGGACTTCGGGCACGCTTCGACGCTGCGAAGCCTACCGAGCATGGTGGCCTCGTCGCCGCGGCGACACTCCGAGGCGCGGCGCGCGCCGGAGGCCTCCGATTTCTCGGCGAGTTCCTCGGCGTCCAACTGGTCGATATCTTCGGTCAGTCTGCGGCCCAGACGTCGAAAATACCCTGAGGCTGCGGATGACATTTTCGCACGCTCTCCTGCATAGAGCTGACGGTGTGGGTCACACACCATCGTGATTTCCCGACACGACCGGCTGTGGCCGCACACCCGCCACTGTAGATGCACCAGGGCACCCCCGCTACGCTCGGCACGGTGTTCGACTCCCCACACCCCGTGTCGGCCGCCGACGTCGTCGTCGCCCTGCCCGGCACCGGATCCGACGCGGATTTCGCCAGGCGCGCTTTCGAACCGGCGTGCACCGCGCGGCATCTCGACGTTGTCGCGGTACAACCCGATCCGCGGGCCGTGGTCGCGAGTTACCGGGCCGCGCTCGATGCCGCCGCCGCGACGGGTCCCGTTCTTGTGGCAGGGATCTCGTTGGGCGCCGCCGTCGCGATCGAGTGGGCGGCCGAGCACCCTGAGCTGACCGCGGGAGTGGTCGCGGCGCTGCCGGGATGGACCGGACCCGACACCGCCGCCTGCCCGGCCGCATTGAGCGCGCGAGCGACCGCCGCGCAGTTGCGGGTCGACGGGATCGACGCGGTGATCGACCGGATGCGCGCGAGCAGCCCGCGCTGGCTGGCCGACGCGCTCACCCAGTCGTGGCGCGCGCAGTGGCCCGATCTGCCCGAGGCGCTCGACGAGGCCGCCGACTACAAATGGCCCGGCGCCGAGCTACTCGGCACGCTGGCGGCGCCCGTGGCGGTCGTGACGGCCGTCGATGATCCGGTGCACCCGTTCGCCATCGCCGAGGAGTGGGCCGCGCTGATCCCGCGCTCCACCATCCACCGAATCACTCTCGCCGAACTCGGCGCCGATCCGGCGATCCTCGGAAACACGGGATTCGCCGCGCTGACTCGCCGCTAGTTGAGGCCGAGCTGCTGCATGGCCGAGCCGTCGACGCCACGGCGCGGACCCTCCGGCATCCGAGGCGGCAACCCGCCAGGGCCCATTTGCGGGGCCGCGGCCTGCGCCGCCACCTGCTGTTGCTGCGCGTCCACCTGTGCCTGGTGCGCCGCGGCCAGCTGCTCGGCCAGCTCCTGCGGTAACACCACCGGCAGTGGCTCGCGCACCGGCAACGGGTCGTCGCCGCGGCGAATCACGGTCTCGCGCAGGATCGCTCGCGCCGCAGCCACCAGCGGGCTGCCGTCGTTCGATGCGCCCGACGGGCCTGCCGCGACCAGCCGGACCATCCAGCGCGGCCCGTCGACACCGATGAAGCGCAGATCAGCGCCCTCGGTGACGGCAAGCAGCTCACGACCCCACGGGCCGGTTTCCACCGCGACCCTGGCGCCGTCGTTGCGCAGCGAATCCGCGAGATCGGCGGCGACAGTGCGCCATTGGCCCGCCGACTTGGGCGCCGCGTAAGCAGCGACGGTGATCCGGCCGTGCTCGGTCGCCAGGTGCACCGCCTGCGGCGTGCCGTCCGGCGTCATCTCCACCTGCAGCTGACCACCCTGCGGCACCGGCAGAATCACCGAACCGAGGTCGAGGCGCTGCTCGGTGATCTGCTCGAGCAGATCCGCCACATCGGCGAAGTCGTACGGACCCGACTGCGGCGCGCCCGCATCGCGGTAATCCGCTGCGGCGTAAGCGTTGTCGTCGTAGTCGTCGTCCTCGTCGTAGCCGTACTCATCGTCGTAGTCGTCGGCCGGGTAACGGTCGTCCGAGGATCCCTTGCGCTTGCCGAACAATCCCATCACGCCTCCTTACCGGTGGTCCGACCTGCCGCGTCGGCGCCAACCGCCGTCAGGCTCGCATGCCCGCCGCTCGAGCCGTGCCCGCCGGTACCGCGGGTGGTCTCGTCGAGCGAGTCGACCTCCAGGAAATCGACCAGCTCCACCCGCTGCACGAGCAGCTGAGCGATCCGGTCGCCGCGACGCAGCTCGATGGCCGTGCGCGGGTCGTGATTGATCAGGCACACCTTGATTTCGCCGCGATATCCGGCATCGACCGTGCCAGGGGTGTTGACCACCGACAGTCCGGTCTTGGCCGCCAGGCCCGAGCGTGGGTGAATCAGGCCGACCGTGCCGACCGGAAGTGCTACCGCGACACCGGTGCCGACCAGCACCCGCTCGCCGGGTTCCAGGATGACGTCCTCCGTGGTACAGAGGTCCACACCGGCGTCGCCGTGGTGAGCGCGCGCGGGCATCGGGATGCCGGGATCCAACCGCAGCAAAGGGATAGGCGAAAGTGCTGTCACGTTGATCGAGCCTACGCGTAGCGCTGCGCCAGTCGTGACTTAGTGTTGACTCGTGTCGGACCAGCCCAACCCCGTGACCATGGACATGAAGCAACAGAGCACGCAGGTGTACCGCGAGCGCCTCTGGGTGCCGCTGTGGTGGTGGCCGGTGGCCTTCGCCATCACCGGGTTGCTTGCCGCCGAAATCCACATGGGCGCACCGGGTCTGCGGGCATGGCTGCCCTACGTTCTGCTGTTCCCGGTACCGGTCTGGGTGCTGGTGTGGCTGAGCCGCCACCGAATCGAGGTGGCGCCGGACGCGTCGGGCACGCTGGAACTCCGTGCCGACCGTGCGCACCTTCCGGTGAATTTCGTGGCCCGTGCGGCCGTCGTTGCCCACACGGCCAAGAGCGCGGCGTTGGGTCGCCAGCTGGACCCCGCCGCCTATGTGCAGCATCGGCCGTGGATCGGGCCGATGGTGGTGCTCGTGCTCGACGACCCGGACGACCCGACGCCGTACTGGTTGATCAGCACGCGACGGCCCGAACAGGTCCTGGCCGCGCTGGGCCTACCCAGCGCGGGCTGAACCCCCTGAGCGAAGCGATGGACCCTCTGGATGAGCTCAGTGCGAAGCGGCGATGACGCTTCGCGTATGACAGAGCCGAACACTCGGCACCGCCATGAGCGAGCTCAGGCGGCGCAGTCCATGCAGATCAGCTGACCGCCCTTCTCACTGGCCAGTCTGCTTCGGTGGTGCACGAGGAAACAGCTGGAGCAGGTGAACTCGTCGGCCTGCTTCGGGATCACCCGAACGGTCAGCACTTCCTCGGACAGGTCCGCGCCGGGAAGCTCGAACGACTCCGCGGTATCGGATTCGTCGATATCCACGACGGCGGACTGTGCCTCGTTACGACGAGCCTTCAGCTCCTCCAGCGAATCTTCCGACACATCGTCGGTTTCGGTACGCCTCGGTGCGTCATAGTCGGTTGCCATGTCGTCTTCCCCTCGTCCTTACTTCGTATATCCCGGACCGGCCCGGTCACACCGATTCCGCTCGGAATCGCCGTACTCGCACCGTCCCGCCGGTGGTGCACGTCACACGCACACCGGTCACCTATCAGCGCGGATCGGGCTGATCCACTCCGGATAGCGCTCGGTAAACGCAGGACGTGCCCTACTTGTTCCCGCGACCGACCACCAATTTCATCGCCGGCGATTCGATCTGGGCCGCCAGACAATAGCGGACCCTGCGGCAAAAGTCGCAATCAAAACACAGACGAGTCGAAACTGACGGGTAACCGACATCATCCAGGTAACTAGCCGAGACCTTGCGCGCCGTATTCCCGCACGTCGCCGCACTCCCTCGGCCCGCCGTCCACCGACCGGGTCACATTTTCGTAGAGTGTGCTGGTGGTTTCACTGATCACCGAAGGTCGCCCCGTGGATTCCCAGGGCAGGCCCTTCCTCCGACGCCGTCCGCAGCCCTGGCTCATCATGCTCGGCGTTGTCACCCTGATCTGCACGATCGTGTGGGTCAAGGCCTTGACGACGACCGAGCACGACACCAGCGCGATGGCATGCAACTCGCCGAGCCCGGCCACCGATCCCGGTGCGGGACAACCCGTTGCGCTAGGCCAGCGAGTCGGCGCAGGCCGGCTCCAGGATGTGGAACCCGCTCCCCTCGCGGCGAGCAAGGTGCGCGTGCTCAACGCGAACAACCAGCGCGGCCAGGCCGCGCACGTGGCGGCGCAGTTCGGCGACCTCGGGTTCGCCAGCGCGCCGGGAACGCAGTACGGCAACGATTCGGTGTACGTCAACGGTGACCTCGAATGCACGGGCCAGATCCGGTTCGGCGTGAACGGCCGCCCGGCCGCCGCCTCGGTGCAGTTGGTCGTCCCGTGTGCGGAGTTGATCGAGGATCAGCGCGCCGACGAAACCGTCGACATGGTGCTCGGTTCGCTGTTCCGGGACATCCGCCCGAGCAACGACGCCGAGGAGGTGCTGCGGTCGCTGAAGAACCCGGCACCCGGCGGCGCACCCTCGATCGACGTCAAGCTCCTCGACGCGGCCCGACAGGCCCGCTGTTAGCTCCCCCGGCTCCCCCGGCTCTCCGAGTTTTTTGCCGGTCGTGAGTGCCACGACTGTTTCGTCGCGGGCTGGTGGAAGGTGCCTGGCTGAGTTTGGACGTACCCGGCGAGTTACCCATGTGCCTACGAGATCAGTCGATCCGTAGGCACATGGGGCCCGCTAGAGAGTCAGTGATCCGGGATGGGCGCTGTGGCACCGACACGGTCTAGCAAGGCGGTGAGTTCGTCGGCGATGCCTGGGGCGGCGGCGAGCACCAGGTCGCCGGCAACGCCAGGAGCGGCTGCGGGTGGCAACGTCAGGCGCGCGCCTGCCTCGGCGGCGATCAGCGCGCCCGCGCCCCAGTCCCATGCGTTCAGGCCGTGTTCGAAGTAGGCGTCCACCCGGCCCGCGGCGACGTGGCACAGGTCGAGCGCGGCAGCGCCGAGTCGGCGGATGTCACGCACCTGCGGCAGGATCTCGGCGATCAGCTGTGCCTGCCGGGTGCGCCGGTGCTTGCCGTAGGCAAATCCGGTGGCCACCAACGACATCGAGACCGTCTCGACCGGCGTGCACCGCAGATGCTCCACCGCGCCCTCGGCGTCGACGCGGATCGCGCCGAGCCCGAGCCCGGCGCTGTAGGTGGCCCGCCGCGCGACATCGACCACCGCGCCCGCCACCGGACGACCGCCGCGCATGGCCGCCACCGACACCGCGTAGCCGGGAATGTCGTAGAGGAAGTTGACGGTGCCGTCGATCGGGTCGACCACCCAGTGCACGACATCCGCGGCCGAGTCGGCGAGGCTGCCGCCGCCTTCCTCGCCGAGGATGGGATCGCCGGGTCGCTGCTCGGCGAGCAGCCCGCGGATCAGTTCCTCGGTCTCGGTGTCCACGATGGTGACCGGGTCGGTCGGATGGGCCTTGGCCTGCACCGCGCCGTCCACGGGCCCGCCTGCCTGCCCGAAGACCTCTGGCCTTCGCGCGCGGACGTGCGCGGCGGCGGTCTCGGCGAGGTCGACCGCGACTCTGCGCAGCTCGGCCTCGTCGCCACGGGCGACGATGATCTCGGAGGTGTAGTCGGACACAGACGATGAGGTTTCCGGCACGCCCTCCATCGCATCACAGATCCTCACTCAACGCCCAGCGCCGGTCTCCCATTACTCTTGTCGTGCACGACACAACGCCGTCGTCGAGCACACCACCGCAACGCGCTCTCAGCAGCGTGGTGGGGGCCGAGGTGCTGCGGTGTTGTGCTCCACCACCGGCCACACAGGAACGAGGGAACAGTCATGTCCGCTCGGGGGCACGCCTTCGGCATCGATATCGGCGGCAGCGGCGTCAAGGGCGCCGCGGTAGATCTGGCCACCGGTGAGTTGCTCCACGAACGGATCAAGATCGCGACACCGCATCCGTCCACCCCGCAGGCCGTCGCCGACGCGGTGGCAAAGCTGGTCGCGCAAGCCGATTGGGACGGTCCGGTCGGCATCACGCTGCCGTCGGTGGTGCTCGACGGCGTCGCACGCACTGCGGCCAACATCGACAAGTCATGGGTCGGCACCAACGCGCGCGAGCTCTTCTCCCAGGCCCTCGACGGGCGCCCCGTCACCGTCCTGAACGACGCGGACGCGGCGGGCCTCGCCGAGGATCGATACGGCGCGGCAAAGGATTTCGACGGGCTGGTGTTGTTGCTGACCTTCGGCACCGGCATCGGCTCTGCCCTGCTGTACCAGGGCACGCTGGTAGCCAACAGCGAACTCGGACATCTCGAGGTCGGTGGCATGGAGACCGAGCATCGCGCCGCCGCGTCCATCAAGGACCGCGACGGGCTGACATTCCCGGAGTGGGCAGCGGCTGTGAGCACTGTGCTGATCGGCCTGGAGAACCTGTTCTGGCCGAAGGTGTTCGTCGCGGGCGGCGGCATCAGCCGCGACGCCGATCAATGGATTCCGTTGCTCACCAACCGAACTCCGGTGATTCCGGCGCATTTGAAGAACACAGCGGGCATAGTCGGGGCAGCGATGGCGATCGACGCGGGCATCGCACCGTGACAGCAATCGAAGAACATCCCGCGCCACAAGGGGCAACGTGGGCAAAGGTACGCTGGTTAGATCGTTACAATGGAACGTGCTCGGCTCGTTCACTAGCGAAGCGAGTGAACCACAGCCACAGTGCCCTCGGCTCACGACGACAGTCGTGAGCCGGCGAAACCCCCGACCGGCCCTCCGCCGGTGAAACCCGACAGACCGCTCCGCCGGAAGACCACTCTGGCGTGACGCCGCACGAGACCGTCACGAAAGGGCGTACGTGGTAGCCACGAATACCCGTCAGACCGCCGAATCGGCCGATGCCGACTCCGCAGATGTAACCGAAGCACGGCCGGTCCGTAAGGCGGCTGCCGCGAAGAAGGCTCCGGCGAAGAAGGCCGCCGCTGCCAAGAAGGCGCCCGCGAAGAAGGCCGCTGCGAAGGCGACCAAGGCGCCTGCCAAGAAGGCTGCCACCAAGAAGGTGGCAGGCGACGGCGAACCCGGTACCGACGAGGTCATCGACGAGGAGTCGCTCGATATCGAGGACCTCGGCGATCTCGAGGTGTCCGAGGACGACCTCACCGAAGAGGCCGAGGATCTGGCCGTCGAGGACGTCGCCGAGGCCGCCGAGGAGGAGGCCGAGCCGACCGCCGCCGACAAGGCGTCGGGCGACTTCGTCTGGGACGAAGAGGAATCCGAGGCGCTGCGGCAGGCCCGCAAGGACGCGGAGCTGACCGCATCGGCCGACTCCGTCCGTGCCTACCTCAAGCAGATCGGCAAGGTCGCGCTGCTCAACGCCGAGGAGGAGGTCGAACTCGCCAAGCGCATCGAGGCCGGCCTCTACGCGGCGGAGAAGGTGCGCGAGTTCGCCGAGCAGGGTGAGAAGCTGCCGGTCGCGATGCGTCGCGACTACAACTGGATTGTTCGCGACGGCAACCGCGCCAAGAACCACCTGCTGGAAGCCAACCTGCGCCTGGTCGTCTCGCTCGCCAAGCGCTACACCGGCCGCGGCATGGCGTTCCTCGACCTGATCCAGGAGGGCAACCTGGGTCTGATCCGCGCCGTCGAGAAGTTCGACTACACCAAGGGCTACAAGTTCTCCACGTACGCCACCTGGTGGATCCGGCAGGCCATCACCCGCGCCATGGCCGACCAGGCCCGCACCATCCGTATCCCGGTGCACATGGTCGAGGTCATCAACAAGCTCGGTCGCATCCAGCGCGAGCTGCTCCAGGATCTGGGCCGTGAGCCCACCCCGGAGGAGCTGGCCAAGGAAATGGACATCACGCCCGAAAAGGTGCTGGAGATCCAGCAGTACGCGCGTGAGCCCATCTCGCTGGACCAGACCATCGGCGACGAGGGCGACAGCCAGCTCGGCGACTTCATCGAGGACTCCGAAGCCGTTGTCGCCGTGGACGCGGTGAGCTTCACGCTGCTGCAGGATCAGCTGCAGTCGGTGCTGGAGACGCTGTCCGAGCGTGAGGCGGGCGTGGTCCGGCTGCGCTTCGGCCTCACCGACGGCCAGCCGCGCACCCTCGACGAGATCGGCCAGGTGTACGGGGTCACCCGCGAACGCATCCGCCAGATCGAGTCGAAGACGATGAGCAAGCTGCGGCACCCGAGCCGCTCCCAGGTACTGCGCGACTACCTGGACTAGGGCGCCCGCGCACAAAGCCCGCATTCGTTGCGCCGCTGGAAGTTTCGGCGGTGTCCGGATGTGGGCTTTGTCGTTTGTGCGCGACGTTCTCGAGGTAGAAACATCCCATGAGTAGCCGCTACCAGATCGTCATCGACACACCCGATCCCACCGAGCTGGCCCGGTTCTGGGCCGAGGCGCTCGACTACCTCATCGAAGACCACACCCCGCTGCTGCGTCAGCTGATCGACAGCGGCGAGATCGCCGCCGATCGCGTGCGCGAGGACGGCGAGCGGCTGGTCTGGTTGGATTGGGCGGCCCTGCGTGAGCCCGACGCACCGACCAAAGGCGACACCGGCATCGGCAGCGGCGATCGCCTGATCTTCCAGCGCGTTGCCGAGCCGAAGATCAGCAAGAACCGCCTGCACCTCGACGTGAACGTCGGCCAGAAACGTCGCGAAGCCGAGGTGGCCCGGCTGGAGGCGCTCGGCGCTGAGCGACTCTACGACGGCAAGCTCGGCGGTGAGGTCTGGACCACCATGGCGGATCCGCACGGGAACGAATTCTGCGTCCAGTGAACGCCGCATCAGCCAGCTCCTTGCGCGGCCCAACAGGGGCAGTCACCTGATCGACGGCCGGCACATGGTTGCCGACTTCCGTTGACGGGAAGGCGATCGGTTGCCGACCTCCATCGGCGTGAGAGAGATGGTCGCCGGGCTTCGTTGACGGTAGTCAAATGGTTGCTGCCCCGTTGAAGCCTGCCGCCGCAATGTTTGAGGCAGAAAATGCCAAGGGCGGGACCAACGACCGGCGGGAAGCGCTGTCGGACCCCCAACATCCAACGCTTTAACCGTGACCCTCGCATCCTTTGCCGTGGACCCGACCAGTCCGGCAGTTGGTCAGGTGATCACTGGGAACTGGTGGCGGCATCGCCCGAGAAGCCCCCGCCACCGGTTCCCACTTTGTGCGAAACCATCCCTTTCGATCCCACATACCGGCCCCTCCGAGACCGGCAACCGCGGCCAGCCCCACCCCAACCCCGAAATCCGCACCCCTACCCTGGATCTGCACCCCTTTCGGGCACCCACGACCAGTGCGAATCCACAGAACGAGTGCGTATTTCGAGTCCTTGACCGTGAAACCCCCACACCCGCACACCTTTTGCCTTACCGCACACGATCTGGCATGCGAAATCGTGTGCGGAAACTCAAAAAGTGTGCAGTACAGAGTCTTTGATCTTGAAGCTCTCTAAACCGGACAGTGAAGATGACCCGGCTGGAACAAGTCACCGCGTGATCGACTGTCAGCCGGGTACGGCAGGCGACGCGACCACGCTACTCCAGTGCGCACCCTTGGCTGCCGTACTCACAGGAGACCGCAGAGCCGGGGAGTCTCTTCTACGGGAATGGATTTCGGGGTCACAGGGGTTTCGTCGACGACAAGTGGTTGAGCAGGTGGGTTGAGGTCTCCTTGGCGGCGTATTCGGGAATTGTGTGCCCGGCCTCGGACAGCACCTCCAGACGGTATGGGCCGGTGACCCAGTCGGCGGTGGCTTCGATACCCGACATGGCCACCATGGGGTCGTTGGTGGCGGCCAGGAACAGGGTTGGCACGGTTACCGGCCGCTCGTAGCCATGGAAGTCGTTGGCGCGGTACCAGTTCAGTGCCGCGGTCAGCGCCCCTGGTTCGGCGAGCCGTCGGAAGTACTCGGCGCTGCGCGCCGCCGGGACGCCCGCCAGTTCGGGTGGCCCTGCCGCGAGGATTTTGTTCTCCGGGATCGGGGTCGGTTGACGGAAGAAATCCATGTACTGTGATGCGCTCTGCTGCGCGGGGTCGGTGCGCAGCGCGGCAGCGAACGCAGCGGGATGCGGCACGGAGACAGCCGTCAACGACCGCACCCGCTCCGGGTGCTCGGCGGCGGCAATCCAGGCGACCACGGCACCCCAGTCGTGCCCGGCCAGATCGAATCGCTTCCACCCCAACGCATCTGCGATCGCGAACACGTCGGCGACCGGATAGTCGAGCTGGTACTCCTCGACCCGGCCCGGCCGGACACCCGCCGAGTAGCCGCGCTGATCAGGAGCGACCGCACGACACCCGGCGGCAGCCAATGCCAGCAGCTGATGCTCCCACTCGATGCCCAACTCCGGAAACCCGTGCAGCAGCAAGACTTCTCGACCATCCACCGGCCCAGCAGCCACCGCATCGAAAACACCGGCCGCCGTGGGGATCCGCACGGCGGTCAGCTCGGATGCCGTCGGCCCGTCCGCCGCCGCAACACCGGCCGACGCCAGCACCACCCCGGCCAGCACGGCGAATCGCCGCCTGCTCACCATCACGTTCCGCGCCACAGTAGACATACCGGCGACAATAGGCAGCACCGCCACCGCGGCGCGTCATACCGAGGACCGAGTCGGTGGTGCCACCCCAGGGCTAGCGCGGGCGTGGCGACACGCTGGCAACCCCACTTAATTTCACGGATTCCATTGCTCTAAAACCGGCAGCCTGCCAAGATGTTCTCCACGCGGCGTACTCGACCGGCCCCGGGGAGTGCCGCCGCCAGAGCGTGAATCAGGCTGTGCCATCCACTTTTTCAGGAACACTCGTGATTTCTCAGCAACAGTTACCTGCCGCATCCACGTGTCTTCGTGGCCGACTATCGCGAGTCCCGTCTTCGCTCTGACGCTCGCCGTCCTCGGACGGCCGCTACCGACGCAGGCTCCGTAACCCGTCGCGGGCATCGAACTGCGGTCATCGCTGCCGTCGTGCCGCATTCCGGTTGCGCTGCTGCCCTTTTCGATTCATCCCACGCCAAGCAATAGCGATATCAGGTGCATCGTGACTACGCCCGCCCGTCTCACTGTCCGGCATCGGCTGCCCATGCTCGGACACAAACCCATCAGGCAGGTGGCCACGGAGCTGACCGGCCTCACTACCCACACCCGCACCGGGATCCTGCACGTGGCAGGCGATCCCGGCGGCGACTTCCAAGTGGCCTGCGGTCAAGTCGTCGCCGTCCTCTCCCCTGGCGCACCCGGTGTCGCCGACCTACTCGCCAGGCCGGGATGCGCGAGCATGGGCGACGCCGAACTGCGCGCACTCGCGGCAATGGCGGCGATCGATGGCACCTTCGCGATCGCCGCGGGCTGGATCGACGGGTGCTATTGGAACGAGATACCGAACGACCCACCGGCCGAATTCGCCACCGGCACCGGCGTCGAACCCGATTGGCTGCTCGTCCAGACCGAGCGGCGACTGCGCGCACTGGCCAACGGGCGAGTGTCGCCGCATCGGAACAGGTTGTCGCTCACCGGACTCGGCACACGCGAACTCGGCCGCCGCACCACCGGTTTGCACCACGAGATCCTGCGCAAAGTGAACGGGCGGCGCACCTGCCGCGATCTCGCGTTCCTGCTGGGCAGGAGCCTGTACCCCGTCACAGCGGCAGCCGCCCGGCTGCTGGCCGAAGACCTCCTGATGGTCCCGCCGCCCTACCTCGACGACCGAACATCGACCACGGTGCCGGCAGACGATCCGGCCGCACTACCGCGCCGCAGGCGCGGCGCCAGCGGCATCAACGACGCGCTGCCGCCGCGTGCCCCACAGGCGGTGCTCCGCAGTTCCGCCCCGAGAGAACACCCCGCAGCGGACAAGGACGCACCGTGAATCCCCACAGACCGCCGCCGAGCGGAACCAGAAAGGACGCAATGAATTCCACCACTGGCCAAGGCCAGGTAACGATGACCGAGCGCATCGAGCGGCTGGTGCGGTTACTACGCGACGAAGTACCGGAGTGCCTTGCCTCCGGGGCGATCGACATGTCCACGGGCATGCTCTTGGCGGTCGAGACGATCGACACCCATCCGCCGGAGGTCTTGGACCTACTTGCCGCCGCGACCCTAGACCTGTTCCAGGGACGCAATGTGGTGATGATCGAGGATATCTGGAAGGAACGCCGCGGAATCGCGACCCAGCGCCACTACTTCCAGGAGATCCTGGTCAACAGCGACAATCTGACGCACCTATTCATTCGCACCGAGAGCCGCGACGATGTGGTGATCGTGGTGGTCTGCCGCAAAGCGGTGAACGTCGGCATGCTGTTCGCCCAGGCGAGGCGCGTCGTGAAGGACATCGGCCACCTATGAGCTCCCCCGCCTCTCCGGGTCTTTGAGCCAGCCGCGGGTGCCGCGGCACTGACATCGGTAGTCGGCGGTCAGTTCCGAGCCTGGTCAGTCTGTACTCGGGCGAGCTATCCATGTACGGACGACATCAGTGCTCGGTTCGAACCAGCGCGGGGCGTCGCAGCGCCCCGCGCTGGTGTCGATTCAGCCGAGCTCGGGTGTGGGAGACAGGGTTTCGCCGGATTCGAGCGAGTCGGCGCGGGAGGTGTCCTTGAGGTCGACGCCGGAGCGGCCGAGGCGGCGTGCGCCGGATATCAAGCCCGACACCACTTTTGCGGCCTGGGTGTAGCCGAGGCCTTCCGGTGGGTGGATGTTGGAGACGCAGTTGCGGTCGGCGTCGGTGCGGCCCGGGTAGGGCAGGTGGGTGAGGTAGATACCGAGGCTGTCGGCGACCGAGAGGCCCGGTCGTTCACCGATCAGCACCACGATCGTCTGCACACCCATCGCCTCGGCGATGTGGTCGGCGAGGGCGACCCGGGATTGGGTGGCGATGACGGGGGCGGCGATCGTGTAGTGCGCGGCCAGCTCGTCGATCAGCGCCGCGAGCATCGCGGGACCGTGATCGGTGAGCGCACGCGGCGAAAGCCCGTCCGCCAGTACGAATCCGATCTCACCACCGCTGTGCGGCACCGCAGTCAGTGCACCGGCTGCCGGCAATCTGCCCAGATCAGGTCGGCGCAGATATTCGGCACGGCCCTGTGCTCGGCTCGGCACTGTGGTCGCGGCGCCGATGCCGAGCGCGTCCAGCCGGACAGTCAGATCCTCGACATCCAGCGGGAGGTGCACTGCGTCCCGCGCCGCCGAGTGCGCCGCGCGAAACTCCATGACCTGCGCTGTCGGCAGGGCATCGCCGGTGCGACCGAGCCCGATCCTGGCCTGGGTGCTCCGGCGCAACTCCTGCCAGAAAAGCTGCTCCGCACCACTTTTCGGCGAGTGCCGGCGCTCGGCGCGACGAGCGCCGATCTCAGCAGTGTCCGGCTCCCCCACCGGCGCAACAACTTCCAGCTTGGGGCGTCCGTAGGCGTTGCTCATCACGCACCACCCAACGCACGCAGCGGCGACGACAACGGCTCGACCGGGAGCACCCGGCCCGCACCGTCGATCATGCCGAGCCCGGCCAGCCACGACTCGAATTCCGGTGCGGGGCGCAGGTTCAGGACACGGCGGGCGTAGAGCGCGTCGTGGAAGCTGAGGCTCTGGTAGCCGAGCATCACATCGTCGGCGCCGGGAACGGCGATGACGAAGGCGCAGCCAGCGGCACCCAGCAACGTCAGCAGGGTGTCCATATCGTCTTGGTCGGCCTCGGCGTGGTTGGTGTAGCAGACGTCGACGCCCATCGGCAGGCCCAAAAGCTTGCCGCAGAAATGGTCTTCGAGCCCGGCACGAATGATCTGCTTACCGTCGTAGAGATATTCGGGCCCGATGAACCCGACAACGGTGTTGACCAACAGCGGATCCAGATCCCTGGCCACCGCGTACGCCCGCGCCTCCAGGGTCTGCTGGTCGACCGGCTTGCCGCCGGTACCGAGGTGCGCACCCGCCGACAGCGCCGACCCCTGCCCGGTCTCCAGGTACATCACGTTGTCGCCGACCGTGCCCCGGCGCAATGACCTGCCCGCCTCGTTGCCTTCGCGCAGCAGCGAAATGTTCACGCCGAAACCGGCATTCGCGCCTTCGGTGCCCGCGATCGACTGGAAGACGAGGTCGACCGGCGCACCCGCCTCGATCAGCCCGATGGTCGTGGTGACGTGCGAGAGCACACACGACTGGGTGGGGATGTCGAACCGCAACCGCACCTCGTCGAGCAAAGTGAGCAGCTCGGCCGTCGCCTGCGGCGAATCCGTCGCCGGGTTGATGCCGATCACCGCGTCGCCGCAGCCGAGCAGCAGCCCGTCCAGGGTGGCGGCGGCGATGCCACGCGGATCGTCGGTGGGATGGTTCGGTTGCAGCCGCGTCGCCAGGGTGCCCGGCAGGCCGACGGTGGTGCGGAAGGCCGCGGTCACCGTGGCGGCGCGCGCGACGGCGATCAGATCCTGATTCCGCATGATCTTGCTGACCGCCGCCACCATCTCCGGCGTGAGTCCGGGCGACACCGCACGCAGCACCGCGGCGGCGTCGGGCTCCGCCGCGACGGCGAGCAACCAGTCCCGCAGCCCGCCCACCGTGAGATGCGAGATCTGTTGGAACGCACCACGATCGTGCGTGTCGATGATGAGCCTGGTGACCTCGTCGGTCTCGTATGGCACCACCGGCTCGTCGAGGAACACCGTCAGCGGCACGTCGGCAAGCGCCCACTGGGCGGCGGCCCGCTCGGCATCGGAGCTTGCCGCACATCCGGCAAGCTCGTCCCCGCTCCGCAACGGCGTCGCCTTTGCCAGCAGATCGACCAACCCGTCGAAAACGTAAGTGGTGCCACGCAACTGCTGAACGTAGGAGCTCATTCGAGGTCTCCCGCCGCACGAGCCAGCACCGCGAACTCCTCGTCCGGTGAGTTCGCCACGAGCCGATGCCTGCTGTACAGGCCGAAATACGCCATGAACGCACAGAACGCCGCCAGCGCCCATCCCGCAGCCACCGGGTCGACCAGGAAGGTGGCGATCACCGCGGCACACGCGATCACCAGGGCGAACGCGGTGGTGACCACACCGCCCGGCGTACGGTACGGCCGCGGCATGTGCGGTTCGCGCACCCGCAACACGATGTGACTGACCATCATCAGCACGTAGCTGAGCGCCGCGCCGAACACGGCCATGTTCAGCAGCATCGCCCCCTCGCCGGTCAACGACAACGCGAAGCCGACGACACCGGGCACGATCAGCGCGAGCACGGGTGCTTTGCGAGCGTTGGTCACCGACAGCCTGGTCGGCAGGTAACCGGCCCGCGACAACGCGAACGTCTGTCGCGAGTACGCGTAGACGATGGAGAAGAAGCTGGCCACCAGCCCGGCCAGGCCGATGTAGTTGACCATCTTGGCGGCCGACCCGTCGCCGAGTGCCTCGACCAGCGGGTTACCCGAGGCCGAGATCGCCTGCGCGCCAAGGGCTCCGGTCGCCAAGAACAGCACGGCCGCGCCGGTGACGAGCAGCACCAGCATGCTGATGATGATGCCCTTCGGCACATTCTTCTCCGGCTCCCTCGCCTCCTCGGCGGCCAACGGCACCCCTTCGACGGCAAGGAAGAACCAGATCGCGAACGGGATGGCCGCCCAGATGCCGAAGTAGCCGAACGGCAGGAACGCCGAGCTGCCCACGGCGTCCTGGTCGGCCGGAATATCGGTCAGGTTCCCGGTTTCGAACAATCCCCACGCCGAGACGGCGAACACGACGAGACCGGCCAACGCGATCGCGGTGATCACGAACATCGCCTTGAGCGCCTCGCCCGCTCCGGTCAGATGCACACCGATGAACAGGGCGTAGACGGCCAGGTACACCCACCAGCCGTCGGTGATTCCGAACAGATTCAGCGATTCCACATACGCCCCGATGAAGGTGGCGATGGCCGCAGGCGCGATCGCGTATTCGAGGAGAACCGCTGTGCCGGTGGCGAATCCACCCCACGGCCCGAGCGCCCTTCGCGCGAACGTGTACCCACCGCCCGCCGCGGGCAGCGCCGAGGACAGCTCTGCCATGCCGAGGACCATCGCCAGATACATCGCCGCGATCACCACGAACGCGATCAGCAGCCCGCCGAACCCGCCCTCGGCGATGCCGAAGTTCCAGCCGGAGTAGTCACCGGAGATCACATAGCTGATGCCGAGCCCGGCCAGCAACACCCATCCGGCGGTGCCGGAACGCAACGTGCGCTTGGCCAGATAGTCCGCGCCGGCACTGCCGGTCACCTTCACGTCCTCGATCGTCATAGACGCAACGCACTCCTCACCCGTTTGGTTGGTCGACCAAGTTTCGAGCGCGAATGTTGCTCATATGTGAAACGACGTTACGGACGATGTCGGCGCCGGTGAGACATCGCACACGCGGGCGGGTCACGCAGCGACCTCACAGGATGACACGGCACACTTGGCTGGTGGTTGCCTCTCCGGCCGGGTTTCGGTCGCCCTGGACCCAGACCATCGATCTGCGGACCGAAGTGCGCGTCGCCTGGCGCTGGCTACGCCGCCCCGGGCTGGCCCGGCGCGCGCTGCCCGCGATCCGGGCCCATCTCGGCGCGGCCCCGGCCAGCACCGCCTACGCCTTCACCCTGTTCGTCACCTGGTGGACGCTGCGCGGCGTCGGTGACTCCGTCGAGAAGAAGCTGATCTTCTCCGCGTCCACCAACCTGTTCAACATGCGGCACAACCCGGTGCAGGTGCTGGTGGCGTCCGCGTTCTGGACCGACGGCGGCTTCCCGTGGTCGATCATCATCAGCTTCCTGATCGTGATGGCGTACGCGGAACGCTGGCTCGGCACCACGCGCTGGATCTTCCTGTTCGCCACCGGGCACATCGGGGCGACGCTGCTCACCGTCACCGGCATCTCGCATGCCATCGATCGCGGCGTAATCCCGGTGAAATTGACCTATGCCGCGGATGTCGGCACCAGCTACGGCTTTTCGGCGGTGCTCGCCGCCATGGCGTTCCGGTTCCGCGGCACCGTCCGGCTGGTGTGGGCGGCGACACTGACCCTACTGCTGCTCGCGGCGCTGTGGATCGGGCCGACCTTCACCGACTACGGCCACCTGTGCGCCGCCGGGATCGGGTTCCTGGTCGGCGCGCTCGCCAGCGCGGGCGGGCACTTCCTCGAGCGGAAGGCCGCGGCGAAACACGAACAGGTGGAAGCGTTTACGGAGTGACCACGGCCGGCTTGCGCACCCGGCGCTGCACCAGCCCGACCACCGGTTCGACGACACGCGCCACCACCGGCCCGAGCACCGCCATCAACAGCACGTAGGCCGAGGCGAGCGCGGCGAGCTGGCCGTCGACGCCGCCCATGGTGACCGCCAATCCCGCGATGACGATGGAGAATTCGCCGCGCGCGACCAACGCCGCGCCCGCTCGCGCGCGACCCATTTTGCGGATGCCCTGCCTGCTCGCCGCCCACCAACCGGTGCCGATCTTGGTCAGCGTGGTGACGACCGCGAGCGCGATCGCCCAGCCGAGCACCGGCGGAATCGCCGTCGGATCGGTGGTGAGGCCGAAGGCGACGAAGAAGATCGCCGCGAACAGATCACGCAGCGGCTCCAGCAGTTTCGCCGCCTCGTGCGCCGTTGAGCCGGAGATCGCGATGCCGAGCAGGAACGCCCCGACCGCCGCGGACACGTTCAGCGCCGAGGCGACGCCCGCCACCAGCAACGCCGCGCCGAGCAGCTTCAACAGGAACACTTCGCGATCGGCGCTGTCGACGATGGCGGACACGTACCGGCCGTAGCGCAACGCCACCACCAACACCACCGTGATCGCCGCCAGCGCGACCGCGAGCGACTTCAATCCGCTGGCGAAACTGAGCCCGGCCAGCACCGTGGTGAGCACCGGCAGATACACCGCCATCGCCAGATCCTCGAACACCAGAATCGACAGGATCACCGGCGTTTCGCGGTTACCGAGCCGACCGAGATCGTCGAGCACCTTCGCGACGATGCCCGAGGACGAGATATAGGTGACCCCGCCCATGGTGATCGCGCCGACCGGGCCCCAGCCGAGGAACAACGCCACCAGCACGCCCGGCGTCGCATTCGCCACGATATCCAGCAACCCCGCGGCCCAGGACCGGCGCAACCCGGTCACCAATTCCGGGGCCGTGTACTCCAAGCCGAGCAGCAGCAACAGCAGCACCACGCCGATTTCGCCTGCCACATGGCCGAATTCGTTGGCGGCGCTGAGCTCGATGATGCCGCCTTGGCCGAAGGCAAGGCCGCCGATCAGATAGAGGGGAATCGGAGACATCCCGAAGCGACCAGCCAACCGCCCGAAAATACCGAGGGCAAACAAAATCGCTCCGAGCTCGATCAGGGCGAGCGCGGTTTCGGTCACAGGTTCAGCCGTGCGTCAGAATCTTCGCGGCCGCGTCCAGGCCGTCCGGGGTGCCGACCACCACGAGCACGTCGCCCGCGGTGAAGGTGAAGTCCGGGCCTGGTGAGGGATGCAGCTGGCCTGCGCGCATCAGCGCGACGATCGACACCTTCGTGCGGGTGCGCATCGCGGTGTCGCCGAGAGTGCGTCCCTCGTAAGGAGATCCGTTGGTGACGTGCAGCTGTCTGGTGGTGATGCCAGGCATGTCGCTGTGCTCGTCGTTCAGCTTCGCGACCAGCTGGGGCGCGCCGAGCAGGTTGGCGAGCACGGCCGCCTCGTCGGTGCTCAGCGGGATCTGCGCCGCGCAGGCGTCGGGATCGTCGAGTTTGGAGACGATGAGGTCGATGTCGCCGTCGCGATGCGCGACCACGCCGATCCGGCGGCCGGACCGCACCTCGAAGTCTTTCCTGACTCCAATTCCGGGTAGCGCAGTGACGTCGACATTCACACACTCCAGCCTAGCCCGATGACCGAATTACGCGACGGGCGGTCATCACTTCGGGTGATGGCTCCAGGTCCGCGGGCTGTGCTGTGATGGAGGCGTGCGGCGATGGTCCGATGTTCCCGAGGTGGCGCGCGACGTGGTCGGCGCGTTGTTCGCCTTCGCGGGCGGAACGGCGCTGTATGCCACCGGCCTGTACGTCCTGCACGAATCGGACACCCCGGTATCGCTCCCGGTGCGGCTCGCGGTCTACCTCCCGCTGTGTCTGCTGACGATGGGACGGCGGCGAATGCCGGTACCCGCCATGGTGATCGGGCTGGCGCCGCTGCTGATCGACATGTGGATCGGCCCTTCGGTGCCGGTGTGGTTGGTCTACGGTGATTTGATCTATGCGGCCGTGCTGTACAGCGGGCGGCGCGCGTCGCGGATCGTGACCGTGCTCTGGTCGGTGTTCTCGATCTTCCTCGTGGTGCTGGTGTTGACACTGACCGTCGATCTGAAGTCGGTCTCGCTCGCCTTCATCGTCGTATTCGCCTTCATCGCCACTCCGCTCTGGTGGGCCAATTCGGTGCGCACGCACAAGGAGATCGCCGGCGCCGAACGGGCCCGCGCGCAGGCGTTGACGCTGGTCGCCGAACTGGATCGGCGTGCGGCCATCGCCGACGAACGCACCACCATGGCGCGCGACCTGCACGATGTGATCGCCGGGCACCTGTCTGCCATCGCGATCCAATCCGAGGCGGCGCTCGGGGTGCTGACCCGGCAGGAGGGCGACAGTCCCGTCACCGGAATCATGCGCTCGATCCGGTCCAACAGCGTGAGCGCGCTGCAAGAGATGCGCACCATGATCGGCTTGCTGCGCAGCGGCGACGCGGACGAGGTCGCCGCACCGCGCAGGCTCGCGCAACTGTCCATCCTCGTCGATGCGGCCCTTGCGGCAGGCATCGCGGTGCAGGTGACCGAAACCCTCGACGACACCGAACTGCCGAGCGCGGTCGATCAGGCCGCGTACCGCATCATCCAGGAGGCATTGACCAACGCCATGAAACACGCACCGGGACAAGAGGTCGCCATCGAGGTGGGCGCGCGGGACGGGATGCTGGCGCTCGCGGTGCACAACCGGCTGCCCGCGGTCGAACTGCAGCACCGCGACAACGGTGATCCGCACCGCGGCCTGATCAACATGCGCGAGCGGGCGGCCGCGCTCGGCGGACACTTCACCGCGGGACCGGAATCCGGCCGCTGGGCCGTGCACGCCGAACTGCCGTTGAGCACGGCGGGCGCGTCATGACGATCCGAGTGCTGATCGCCGACGACCATGCCGCCATCCGCGCGGGGCTGCGGATGATCCTCGACGCCGAGGACGACATCGAGGTGGTCGGCGAGGCCGCCGACGGCGACGTCGCGGTCGCTCAGACCAGGGCGCTGCACCCGCACGTGGTGCTGATGGATGTGCGCATGCCCGGCGTGGACGGGATCACCGCGACCGAGCGGGTCACCGCCGACGGGCTGGCCAAGGTGTTGATCCTGACGACCTTCGATCTCGACGAATACGTATTCCGGACATTGCGGGCAGGGGCATCGGGATTCGTGCTGAAGTCCGCGTCCGGCCAGTCGCTGATCGACGCGGTGCGCACGGTCGCGGCGGGCGACGGTGTGCTCGCCCCCGAGGTGACGCGGGCGGTGATCAACGCGTTCGCCTCTACCAATGCCGATGCGGCGGAACCGGAACCGACCGGGCTGGCCGACCTCACCGAGCGGGAGCGAGAGGTGCTGGACTGCCTCGGCGACGGGCTGTCCAACGCACAGATCGCCAGGCAGCTGTTCATCGGCGAGACGACGGTGAAGACGCACGTGTCGCGGGTGCTGACGAAACTCGGTGTGCGGTCCCGGGTTCAGGCCGCGATCGTCGCGCGGGAAGCGCGAGAGCGGTAGGCCGCCGCGGCGCCGACGATCACCTGGCACGCCGACGGTCAGTAGGCCGCCGGGCGATCACCTGGCGAGCGGGGCGAACACGCCGTCCTCGTCGGGCCGGAACTCTTCGACGGCGATCACCGCTCCCGTCGGCAACGGCCCGTAGAGGTGCGGGAACAGCATCGACTCCGGGTCGGTCGGCACGCCGGGCTCCCACTTCACCGGCGCGCCCAGGCGGGCCGGATCCAACCGGAGCAGCACCAGATCGCGGCGGCCCGCGAACAGCCGGTTGGCGGGCAGGTGCGCCTGCTGCGGCGCGGACAGGTGGATGAACCCGACCTCGTCCAGCGACGGGGCCCGGTATTCACCGGTTTGCCGAGCGGAAAGCCACTCGCTCAAAGTGCATATGTGAACAAGCGTGTGAGTGTCATAGGTCACGGGTAATCTCCCGGTAGACAACTGGATCGGCCTGTTCGAGGTGGTGATCTGACCGAGTTCGAAGCGTGACCTGCGCTGTTCGCCAGTAGCGAAATCCCAGGTCGTGTTATCGAAAACACACAGAATCACTCGCGGGAACAAAGCCCCCGTCCCGAACGTCTGACAGAGTAGTCATACCACTGCTGGGAAGTAGCGGTAGCGAGCCCGCGGAGTGACCACGGGCCCCACACCAGGCGAATGGTCTGCGAACCAGGAGCCAGGACGGAGGAGTCATGCCAGGAACCCTGACTAGCACCCCACTGACCGCGGTCGATCGTTGCGACCGCTGCGGGGCGGCAGCACGAGTGCGCGCCGTTCTGCCCGCAGGTGGAGAGTTGCTCTTCTGCCAGCACCACGCGAACGAACACATGGATCGATTGCGCGAGTTGGAAGCCGTGATCGACACGGAGTCCGCTCCCGCCCTCTGATCAACTCCTCGCGTCCTGACACAACAGCATCGAACAACAGAACACCGTTTGTCCGCAGCGGGCGATCCACGGATCGCCCGCTGTTGGTGTGTTCGGGGGAAGGTGGATGCCGCGGACGACCGACGCGCGGCGGTTCAGGCAAAGCCGGGCCACTCAGGTGTCGCGCGAGGCCTAGGTATGGCACGAATGCTCAGGCGCAGCACGGCGACTCAGGCCCAGCACCACGGCTCAAGCCCAGCACCACGGCTCAGGCGCGACACGGCAGGGGCACGGCCGCTCAGGTGCGGCACGAAGGCTCAGGCACGGCCGCTCAGGTGCGGCGGGAAGGCGAGTCCGAGGTGCGGCGGGAAGGCGAGTCCTCAGTGCGGACCGACAGGTCGCCGAGGATGCCGTCGAGCAGGCGGGCCAGGCCGAACTCGAAGGCGCCGTCCGGGTCGGCAGGCGCCTGATACAGCTCGCCGACCGCGGACCCGACCCGCGACGCCAGCGGAAACGACGCGGGCGGGATGGCCTGGGTGAGCAACGGGCCGTGCACTTCCCACCACTGGGCGTCGGTCATCACCTGCGTCTCGCGGTGCGCGGCCACGGCCATCCGCGCGTTGCCGGTGGCGAACTCCGTCAGCACCGCGACCACTTTGTCCATCTCGACATCCGAAAGGCCCATCCCCTCGATCGCCGCCAGCTGCCGTTCGAATCGGCGCATCCGGCCGGGGCCGAGCACCAGCCGCCACGGCGACACCTCGAGCAGCCAGGGATGGGCGAGCAGCTCGGCCCGCGCCTGCCTGGCGATGGCGGCCATTCGTTCGCGCACCGACAGCTCCGGTGGGATGGGCGCGTCCTCGTCGGCGACGGCGTCGGCCATCAAGACCGCGAGGGCTTCCTTGCTCGGCACGTAGGTGTACAGGCTCATCGGACGTAGGCCGAGCTCTGCCGCGACCGTGCGGATGGACACCTTCGCGTACCCGTCTCGATCCGCGAGCGCGATCGCAGCCTTGACCACCGCGTCGACGCTGACGGTCGGCTTGGGCCCGCGCCCGCCTTGTTTGAGTGGCAACTCGTGCCGCCACAGCAGGCTCACCAACTGTTTCGCCTGGTCGACGGTGGATTCAGCGGACAAGGGACTCCTCGGAACAAACTCGGTACTCTGTACGTTGTTCAGATACTTCGTACACCATACGCCGATTAAGGGGTTCGCTCTGCCAAGCACACAGGCCACGTATCTGCCCGACCGGCACATGTTCGCGCTGTGGACATGGACCGACGAAGGCGTCGGTCCCGCGCCTGCCGAGTTCGGCGACCGGGAAATCCTCGCCCTGGCGGTTCCGGTCGGCGCCGACGGTGCGATCGAAGTCGCGGAGGTCGACTGCGCGTTGATCGATCCCGACAGGTTCGCGGACGCCGCGATCGCCGGTGCGGGACCGTCCGTCCACCGCTGGCAAGCGGTGCTGCATGCCGACTCCGGCACAGCGGCGACCGAGACGGGTTCGCCTACCGAGGAACTGAGTGGCGAGATCGTGTTGCCCGTTGCGGCACATGCCGTTCCCGATGCGGTGGGCACCTCGATCCTCTCGGCCGCGCGCGCGGTGCGGGTGGTGCGTGAAACACAGGGGGCAGCAGCGGAATTGCGATCGGCCCTGAAAGCCGATCTGCGGCCCTATCAGGTGCGCGGGGTCAGTTGGCTACGGGAGACGACCGCGGCACACGCAGGGGCCGTGCTGGCGGACGAAATGGGGCTCGGGAAGACCGTGCAGACCATCGGTTTCCTGCTCGGGCGCGCGGCGGGCGGCGCACAGCTCGTGGTGTGCCCCACCTCGCTCGTCGGGAACTGGGCGCACGAGATCGATCGGTTCGCGCCAGGGCTACGGGTGCGCGTGTGGCGCGGTGGTGAATTGGACGCGGACGCGGGGACCGTCGTGATCACCGGCTACCCGACGCTGCGACTGCACGGACACCTGCTCGGTGATCAACGTTGGGCGACGGCGGTTTTCGACGAGGCGCAGGCCCTCAAGAATCCCCGCACGCAGCTCGCCAAGGCGGCGCGCGAACTCGACGCCCAGGTGCGCGTCGCGCTGACGGGTACGCCGGTGGAGAACCATCTGGAAGAGCTGTGGGCACTGTTGAACCTGGTGGCGCCCAGGCTGTTCGGGCACCGGACCCAGTTCCGGCGGCGGTTCGTCCGGCCGATCCAAGAAGGCTCGGCCGCCGCGGCGGCACGGCTGCGCGACGCGATCGAACCCGTCGTGCTCGCGCGCAAGAAAGCCCAGGTGGCCGCGTCGCTGCCCGCGAAGATCCACACCGACCTGCTCTGCGACCTCACCGACGAGCAGGAAGGCCTCTACGACAAGCTGCTCGACCGGGCCATCGACGACGGATTCGGTTCCGGCGCACAGCGACAGAGCCGGGTGCTCGCGGCACTGACCGCGCTCAAACAGGTCTGCAATCATCCCGGCCTGATCACCGGCGAGCTCACCGAGCTCGCAGGCCGCTCCGGCAAGCTCGACCTGTGCACCGACATTCTCGCCAACAACCTCGAGATCGGCGCTCCGACACTGATTTTCACCCAGTATCGGCAGACCGGCGAGCTGCTGGTCCGCCACCTCGCCGAACAGTTCGACGTCGCGGCCCCCTTCTTCCACGGCGGACTGGACCAGGCCGAGCGCGCCGCCATCGTCACCGGCTTCCAAGCCGAAAACGGGCCACCCGTGCTGATTCTCAGCCTGCGCGCCGCAGGCACCGGTCTCACGTTGACCCGCGCCGCCGACGTCATCCACTTCGACCGCTGGTGGAATCCGGCGGTCGAGGCGCAGGCCTCGGATCGGGCGCACCGCATCGGCCAGACCCGCACGGTCACCGTCACCACGCTCACCTCGACCACCACCGTCGAGGAGCACATCGCCCGCATGCACGACCGCAAATCCGCGCTGTCCGACCTCGGCGACTCGGCGGGCATCGCCGCCCTGGCCCGTCTCGACGACGATCAACTCGTCGAGATCTTGCGCCGCAAACGCGGGTGACCGCAGACCCACCGACTACCAGACTGGGAGAACCCTTGGCAGACAACGAGTTCGGCTACACCGCATGGGGCATGGGCTGGGTCAGGCTCGCCGAGCCGCTCCGCCAGACCCGGCCCGAGCCGCTGCTCCCCCGGGCACGCAGCATCGCCCGCAACAACGCAGTGCAGGCGACGATCGACGGCCGTATCGTGCGCGCCGTCATCCATCGCGGCGGTGAAGCATCGGTCACGCACCTGGAAGTGGCGCCGCTCCCCCGTGCCTCGATCACCGCGATCGGCGAGGTCATCCCGGACACCACCGTGCTCACCGACGAGATGCACCGCGAGGTCGCCGCGGCGGGTGTCACAGTCGCACCGGTGCTGGTCGGCATCGATTGCTCGTGCAAGGCACGGTCGACGCGGTGCCTGCATGTGCTTGCCACGTTCTACGACATGGCGCGCCGAGTGGACGAGAACCCTCGTCTGGCACTGGCGGTGCAAGGTTATTTCGAAGCCGCGCAGGATGATTCACCCGTGCCGGTGGAGGTTCCCCGCTGGACTCCGATCAACGCACTGGACCCGGCCGACTACTTCGGACAACTGACCCCCCACTGACCCACAGCCTCGGCCACCCCCTTCCCCTGTCGGACCGTCGCGGCCCCGGCAGATCAGGTCGTCAATGCCGCCTGTTGCAGGTCAGGTCGCCAGGTGTGGCCTACTGCAGGTCAGGTCGCCAGACGCGGCCCGCCGTTGTGTTGCAGCGAGGCCGCTCACGATTGCTGCGATACGCGCGGCACCGCTGAATGCTCAGTTAGGCCGATAGCCGCGGAAGCGGAAACTGCCTGCGCCCACTTCGATTTCGACATCGGTGAAGCCGACCCGCCGCAGCCGCTCCACGGCGGTGTCGGGCGGGACGGGGACGCAGGTATCGCCGAGGTGGACCAGGCGAAACATCCGACTGTCGAGTCCGTCGCTGCCCGCGAACACGCCACCGGGCCGCAGGACGCGCAGCGCATCGGCGAACAGCGCGTCCTGCAGCTCGGGCGTCGGCACGTGATGCAGCATGGTGAAGCACACCACCGAGTCAAAATGCTTTGTCTCGAAAGGCATATCGGTGCCATCACCGTCGACCACGGCGATCTCCGAGCCACGCTTACCACGCAACCGCGCGGCGAGGTCGGGGTCGATCTCGACGCCGGTGAGCGAGGTCGTTCGCGCGCGCAGTGCGCGCACGTTCGCGCCGTAGCCGGGGCCGATCTCGAGGGCTGAAGCCCCGAGGTCGACGCCGGACAGCGCCCACGGCACGATCCGCGTCGAACTGGCCCGTTCCCACATCGAGGAGCGGCAGCACAGCTGGTGGAAGAGGTTCATCGCCATGCCCCCAACGCTAGGGAGCAGACATGCGTGACCACGACAAGCTACGGTGACACATTGTGTTGCAAAACGGCCAAACCTATGTGCAGGCCGCCCCGCCCGGCCCCACCGCGATGGTGTTCGGCGCAGGCGTGCTGCCCGCGCACTTCTGGTTCGGCGTCCACGAGCATCCGCAACACCAGATCGCATGGGCCGCACGGGGAGTGATCGTCGTCGAGGTCGGCGACGATCGCTGGGTGCTGCCGCCGACCAGGGCACTGTGGATCCCCGGCGGCATCCGGCACGAGACGGGCACCACCGAGGGCGCCGAAATGCGCGGCATCTACGTCGAACCCGACCGCTGCCCGGTGAATTTCGCCGCGCCCGCGATGCTGCGCGTCACCCGGCTGGTCCGCGAACTGTTCGAACACCTCGGTGCGCCCGGCACCGAGGCGGCCCGTCGAGAACGCGCCGAGGCCTTGCTCTTCGACCTCCTGGAACCCGTCGATGTGATCCCGATCGGCGCGCACCCGCCCACCGATCCCCGCGCCAGACAGGTCGCCGCCGCCCTCACCGACGACCCGTCAGACCCACGCACCCTCAGTGAATTCGCCGCCGCGGTCGCCACCAGCCCCCGCACGCTCGCCCGCCTGTTCGTCGACGAAACCGGAGTCACCTTCGGCCACTGGCGAACTCAGATCCGCCTGGCCGCCTCCCTCCCCTTGCTCGCCGCAGGCCTCCCGATCGCCCGCATCGCAGGCCGCGTCGGCTACGCCACCCCCAGCGCCTACGTCGCCGCCTTCCGCCGCGCCGTCGGCGTCTCCCCCGGCAAGTACTTCACCGGCTAGCCGGCCGACGAGTGGCACACCATGGAGAGGTCCTCTCGACGTTTGCCGCAGCCATGTGCCACTCGTGCTCGGTGAGTAGACTTTCTAGGCGTTGGTGCCGCCGTCGATGGTGAGGATCGCGCCGGTCACGCTGCGGCCGGTGTCGCCTGCGAGGAAGCCGACCATGGCGGCCATGTCCTCGGGGCGCGCGAAGTGGCCGAGGGCGGTGAGCCCGACCTGATGGTCGTAGTGGTCGCCGTCGAGCGGATTCATGTCCGTCACAGTCGATCCGGGCTGCAGCAGGTTCACGGTGATGGCGCGCGGGCCGAGCTCGCGCGCGAGCGCCTTGGTGAAGCCGTTCAGCGCCGACTTGCTCAGGTTGTAGAGCGAGAGTCCGCCGAACGCGGCGCGCTCGGAGAGATTGGTGCCGATCGAGATGATCCGGCCACCGTCGTTCATGTGGGCGACGGCCGCCTGGGCGCCGACGAACGCGGCGCGGGCGTGAATGTTCAGTGCGCGATCGACTTCCGCGAGGGTGAACTCTTCGAAGGGCTTGGCCGGGAAGATGCCTGCGTTGTTCACCAGGATGTCCAGTCGGCCCAGATCGGCGGCGGCCTGGTTGACCGCGTGCACCACGTCCTCGGCCGCGCCGCTGTCCGCACGAATCGCCACCGCGCGCCGTCCGAGTGATTCGACCTCCGCGACAACGGATTTCGCCTGAACCTCGGCGCTCTGGTACGTGATCGCGACATCCGCGCCGTCCGCGGCGAGCTTGCGCGCGATGGCCGCCCCGATCCCTCGGCTGCCGCCGGTCACCAGTGCCACTTTGCCCGTGAGATCCGACATCGGTCCTCCTCCAATTCTGTGCCGATCAATACATAAATAGCTAAGCGCACGGACACCGGTGGCGTCAAGGGGTATATTTAACGATCGACACAGAAAGGATCGAGCCATGGCTGAACGGGGACGCCCGCGTGCGTTCGACCGCACAACCGCGCTGCGCTCTGCCATGGAGGTGTTCTGGGAGCACGGCTACGAAGGCTCGTCGATGGGCGACCTCACCTCCGCGATGGGCATCAACTCGCCCAGTCTGTATGCCGCGTTCGGCTGCAAGGAGGCACTGTTTCGCGAGGCCGTCGACCTATACGCCCAGACCGACGGCGGCTACACCGAGCGGGCGCTCAGGGAAGAACCCACCGCACGGGCCGCGATCGAAGCGATGTTGCGGGACAACGCGATTGCCTACACGGTCGAAGACAAGCCACACGGCTGCATGGTCGTCCTCGCCGGTTCGACCTACACAACGCGCAGCGAGAGCATCCGCGACTTCCTCGTCGAAAAGCGCAGAGAGACAACCGAGGACATCCGCAAACGGCTGGATCACGGTGTCGCGGACGGCGATCTGCCCGCCGGAGTCAACACGAGCGCGCTGGCCCGCTTCTACACCACCGTCCTGTACGGCCTGTCCATCCAAGCCAGGGACGGTGCCGCACACAGCGAACTAACGGAATCCATCGACTGCGCAATGGAGGCGTGGCCGACAACGGCCTGATCCGACGCGCGCCAAGCCTTGACCCGCACCAGATCTCATCTCACGCCAGGCCTCGCCAACGCTGGGCAGTGCCTTGCGCCGCGCGAGGGAGCGCTGTGCGCCAGGTCCGTCCCGCGTTCTATCGCCGGTGCGGAGTTCTACATCCGCCGCAGCGCGGCGATGCGCTCGACCAGCTGGTCGGCCGAGGCCAATGCTGTTGGCGGCCCGCCGCATTCACGCCGCAGTTCACCGTGGATCACGCCGTGCGGTTTGTTGGTCCGGTGATGATGCATGGCGACCAAACTGTTGAGCTCACGCCGTAACTCGCCGAGCCGATCGGCGGTCGCGACCCGCTCGACCGCGCTGGCGACCTGCGGGCCGGGATCGGGGGCAGCCGCCGGCTCCCCGCGCTCAGCGATCTGACGCGACTGCCGTTCCCGCAGCAACGCGCGCATCTGGTCGGCGTCGAGCAACCCGGGAATCCCGAGATAGTCGGCTTCCTCATCGCTGCCCGCGAAAGTGGCGGTGCCGAAGGAAGATCCGTCGTAGATCACCTGATCGAGCTCGGCATCGGCGGCCAGCGCGACGAAGGATTTCTCCTCTTCGCCCGGCTCGTCCTGCTGCTTGTTCGCGTCGATCAGCAGCTCGTCGTCGAGCCCGTCCTTCTCCCGGTGCGGCTTGCCGATCACGTGGTCGCGCTGCAACTCCAGCTGCGCGGCCAGATCGAGCAGCACCGGCACCGACGGCAGGAACACGCTCGCGGTCTCGCCGGCGCGCCGCGCACGCACGAACCGGCCGATGGCCTGCGCGAAGTACAGCGGAGTCGAGGCGCTGGTCGCGTAGACGCCGACCGCGAGACGCGGCACGTCGACGCCTTCGGACACCATGCGCACCGCGACCATCCACGGCTGGTTGCTCGCCGCGAATTCGCCGATCCGGTCCGAGGAGCTCGGATCGTCGGACAACACCAGCGCGGGCTTCTCACCCGAAATGTGTTCCAGCAGTTCGGCGTAGTCGCGGGCCCGGTCCTGGTCGGTGGCGATCACCAGGCCACCCGCGTCCGGCATGCCGGTGGTGCGCAGCTGGCGCAGCCGCATGTCGGCGGCGCGTAACACGGCGGAGATCCAGTCGCCTGCCGGGTCGAGCGCGGTGCGCCAGGCACGCGCGGTCTGTTCGGCGTTGAGCGGCTCACCGAGGCGGGCGGTGTGCTCCTCGCCCGCGCTGTCGCGCCAGTGCGCCTCACCGGAGTAGGCCAGGAACACCACGGGCCGGACGACGCCGTCGGCGAGCGCCTCGGAGTAGCCGTACGCGTGGTCGGCGCGCGAGCGCGGGAAGCCGGACTCGTCGGGTTCGTAGGTGATGAACGGGATCTGGCTGTCGTCGCTGCGGAACGGGGTACCGGTCAACGCGAGGCGGCGGGTCGCGTCGCCGAAGGCGTCCGCGGTCGCCTCGCCCCAGCTCTTCGCGTCGCCCGCATGGTGGATCTCGTCGAGAATGACCAGGGTCCTGCGGTTTTCGGTGCGCACCCGGTGCCGGGACGGATGCGAGGCGACCTGAGCGTAGGTGACGACGACGCCGTGATAATCGCCGGAGGTGCCGCCGGTCGCGTTGGAGAACCGCGAGTCCAGCTGGATGCCCGAACGGGCGGCGGACTGCGCCCACTGATGCTTGAGGTGTTCGGTGGGGGCGACGACGGTGATCTGGTCGACGGTGCGGTCGGCGAGCAACTCGGCGGCGACCCGCAGCGCGAAGGTGGTCTTACCGGCGCCCGGCGTGGCCACTGCGAGGAAGTCGCGCGGCTTCGAGGCAAGGTATTTGGTCAGTGCCCGACGCTGCCAGGCACGCAGCGTTCCGCCGCTCGATGAACCGGAGCTGTTCGGTCTCCCCGAGGCATCGGGTGTTACCGAATCGCCCGGTGTCTCCGCTTGTCCCGCCACAGCGGCGCCACCCGACCCAGTCACTCTGACGACCATACTTGGCCGCCCCGGCGTGTTGCCAAACCGACGCGGCGTTGGCGATAGGCGTCACATGTTCACCCAGCGACTCGCCGTAATTCGCGTGTTACCCGACGACACGTTTCCCTGGAAACCAGTGCGGTAAGCCTGGGTCAGCGAGCGAACCGACGACACAACCGCTATCGCGGATGGCGGACCGAGCGCAGCGAGGCGGAGTCATGCGCGATGCTGTAGTCACGATGAACGACCAGAACGCCCTGCCGAGCGCCCCGCCGCCGCCCGACTTAGTGTCGCTCAGCGGTGGACTCGCCGCGCGCAGCCTGACGTGGACGCAGCGGATACTGCTGTGGTTGCGGCGTATCCGCAGGCAGAGCGTTCGACTGGTGGTGCGCGTCGCCGTGAAGGCCTGGGACGATTCGATCTTCGCCAAGTCAGCGGCCGCAGCGTTCTGGCAAACGCTGTCGCTGGCGCCGCTGCTGCTCGGGGTGCTCGGCAGCCTCGGTTACGTCGGCGGGTGGTTCGGGCCGGACACCGTGGACATCGTCGAAGCCAAGATCATCTCGTTCAGCAAGGACCTGTTCAGCTCGACCGTGGTGACGGATCTGATCGAGCCGACCGTCAAGGACGTGCTCGGGCGCGGACGCGGCGCGGTGGTGTCGTTCGGTTTCGTGCTGTCGCTGTGGGCCGGGTCGTCGGCGATGGCGACGTTCGTCGACGCGATCGTGGAAGCACACGACCAGCAGGACGCGCGACACCCGGTGTGGCAGCGCATCTTCGCGCTACTGCTGTATGTGGCGTTCCTGGTCGCCTCGGTGTTCATCCTGCCGCTGGTGGCGCTCGGGCCGACGCTGATCGGGCGGGTGCTGCCGGAGCCGTGGAAGGCGACCGGGATGCAGCTGCTGGACACCTTCTACTACCCGGGAGTCGGGCTGCTGCTGATCGTCGTGCTGACGACGCTGTACAAGCTGGCGCTGCACACCTCGCTGCCGTGGCACCGGCTGTTCCTCGGTGCGCTGGTGGCCGCGGTGTTCTTCATGGCGGCCAGCGAAGGGCTGCGGCAGTACCTGTCGTGGATCACGAAAACCGGCGTGAGTTACGGCGCGCTGGCGACGCCGATCGCGTTCCTGCTGTTCACGTATTTTCTCGGCTTCGCGGTGGTGCTCGGCGCGGAATTCAACGCCGCGGTGCAGGAATTCTGGCCCGCGCGGGCGACCAGGATGGAGCAGGTGAAGGAGTGGCTCAGCAATCAGCTGAGCGGTGATTCGGCCGACGAGGACGAGCCGAAGACAGCAGCCGACGAGACGGCGGAGGCGTCCCCGCCGTCGGCGGTCGACACCCGTTCAGGCGCGGCGCCCGCACAGACGCCGCAACCACCTCAGTCGCCCTTTTTCAGCCCGTCGTAGATCTTCTTGCAATCCGGGCACACCGGAGAGCCGGGCTTCGGGGACCGCGTCACCGGAAAGACCTCACCGCACAGCGCGACCACATGAGTGCCCATGACGGCGCTCTCCGCGATCCGGTCCTTCTTGACGTAGTGGAAGAACTTGGGGGTGTCATCGCTCGTCGACTCATCGGTGGTCGAATCCGGGCGAACCATGGTGTCGGTGCTCACCCGTTCCATGATGCCGCATCGGCGTCCCGGAAGCTGTATCGGTGTGACCACCTGTCCGCCGGTCTGTCGCGCTGACCACAGCATGCGCGCCCAGACATCACCCTCCGCACGGTCCGCAGCCGTCTGACCACCTGCCTAAGGTGCCCGCGGGTCTGTCGCGTCGACCACACCGTGCGCGCTCAGACATCACCCCTGAGCAGGATCTGCGGACGCCTGACCACCCTGTGTGCACTGACGCTCCGACAATGGAAGACTCGACCTTATGCAGCAGCACGGCGACTCCTCCAACGCCGACGACATCGGCCGTGGCGAGGGCCCGGACGTGACGATGCCGCCAGCTTCCCCTAAATCTTCCGGCTACTTCCCCGGCTCCGATGACAAGCATCCGGTGTTGATCACCGAGGCGCAGCCGTCGCTCGAGGACCAGCACCGTTCCCGCGTCCGCCGGTACACGATCATCATGGCGTTCCGCATCCCCTGCCTCGTGCTGGCGGCGATCGCCTACAGCTCTTTCGGCAGCGCCCTGCTGTCGATCCTCATCATCGCGGTCTCCATCCCGCTGCCCTGGATCGCCGTCCTCATCGCCAACGACCGCCCGCCGCGCCGCAAAGACGAACCGAGCCGCTGGGACGAACCTCGCCCCGCCCTCGAATCCCGGCCGCATAAGGCCATCGACGGCTGATCGTCATTGTGGCTCACTAGGTTTGGGCCAGCGTCTTGCGACGGACGAAAGCCGACATCACCGCGGCGATCCCGCAGAGCGCACCCGCGAGATACCAGGCGAGGTCGTAATTGCCTTGGACGTCACGGATTACACCCGCGCCGGTGGCGGCGACCGCCGAACCGATCTGGTGCGAGGCGAAGACCCAGCCGAACGCGACCGGGCCGTCGTTGCCGAACAATTCGCGACAGAGCATCACGGTCGGCGGCACCGTGGCCACCCAGTCCAGGCCGTAGAAGATGATGAACACCCACAGGCTCGGCTGGGTGTGCGGCCCTAGCAGCGACGGCAGAATCAGCAGCGACAGACCGCGCAGCGTGTAGTAGCCGATCAACAGAAATCGCGGATCGATGCGGTCGGTCAGCCATCCGGAGGCGATGGTGCCCGCCACATCGAAGATGCCGACGACGGCGAGCAGGCTTGCCGCGGCGGTCGGCGGCATGCCGTGATCATGCGCGGCGCTGACGAAATGCGTGCCGACCAGACCGTTGGTCGAGGCGCCGCACACCGCGAATCCTCCTGCCAGCAGCCAGAATCCGGGGGTACGCGCAATCCTCGCCAGTACCGTCACCGCCCGCGACGCACCGGCGCCAGCCTGCATGCGCACGCCGACGACGCTCCCCTGTTCCGCGCCATAGGCCTGCACACCGACATCGCTCGGAAAATCCCGAATGAACAGCAGCACCAACGGCACAACGGCCAGCGCCGCCCCGGCGACGATCAGCGACGGCAGCCGCCACCCGTGCGCGTGCGCGAGCATCGACACCAGCGGCAGGAACACCAGCTGACCGGTCGCGCCTGCCGCAGTGAGTATCCCGGTGACCAACCCGCGCTGCGCCACGAACCACCGTCCGGTGATGGTCGCCACGAAGGGCATCGACATCGAGCCGACACCGACGCCGACCAGCAGACCCCAGGTCGCCATCAGCTGCCACGGCTGCGTCATGAACACCGTGAGCCCGCTGCCCGCCGCGACGAGCAGCAACGCGCACGCCACCACCTTGCGGATCCCGAACCGGTCCATCAGCGCTGCGGCGAACGGCGAAATCAGCCCGTACAACAACAGATTCAGCGAAACGGCCGCACCGATCGTGCCGTGCGACCACCCGAACTCCGCGTGCAGCGGATCCATCAACACACTCGGCACCGAGCGGAACGCGGCCGCCCCGAGCAGCGCGACGAAGCCGACCCCGGCAACAATCCACGCGGGATGCACACGGCCGCCACCGGGCGTCACGCTCTTCGCCCCTGCCGGCGTCTGCAGTTCAGTCACCCGATGAGCGTGCCGGAAATTTGCTTCGCCAACGAGTGGCCGGAATGCCACAAAGCATCAGTATCGTGCCAACCCGCGCGACACGCGAATATTCTCGACACCGCGCGAGGCATTCCCTAGGGTGTCCCCGGGAACACGACAGGAGTGAACATGATTCGGTGGATGTGGGCGTTCCTGGACCGCCCCACACAGCGATTCGACGACTGCGCCAAGTTCTGGTCGACGGTCACCGGAACCGAACTGTCCGCGCGACGCGGCGAGAACGACGAATTCCTCACGCTCCTGCCCGATCCCGCGCTCTTCGCCGCCGCCGGGGTGAAGATGCAGGCCGTGACCGGCCTCGGCGGTGTGCACCTCGACCTCGACGTCGACGACATCCCCGCGTCCGTCCGCGCCGCGCTCGACCTCGGCGCCGAACTCGTTGCCAACCACCCCGATTACGCGGTGCTGCGCTCCCCCGGCGGCCAAACCTTCTGCTTCACTCCGAGCGGCCGCGCCACGAGCACCCCTGCGCCCGCCGTGGCCGCCCCCGACGGCACGCTCACCCGCCTCGACCAGGTCTGCCTCGACATCGGCCCCTCCGACTACACCACCGAGACGGACTTCTGGAAGTCATTGACCGGCTGGCCCTTCCACCAGGCCAGGCTGCCCGAGTTCGCCCGGCTGAAGTCCACCGAGCCGCTCCCCATCCACCTGCTGCTGCAACGACTCGGCGAGGACCGCCCCACCAGCGCACACGTCGACATCGCCTCCGCCGACATCGACGCCTCCGCGAACTGGCACGAATCCCTCGGCGCCACCATCGTCGACCGCCACGAACACTGGATCGTCATGAGCGACCCCGCCGACGCCCCCTACTGCCTCACCAGCCGCCCCCCAACCCCCAACTGACCGAATACCGTTCGGCACCAACAACATCGGGGCAGAACTGCAGTAGTCCTTGCAGCCTGTGCTGTCCCGATGCGGCCGGCGAGAGTCCGTCGGGAGCTCGTGCCGGGACGAGCGTCCTCGAGATGGTCTCTTGGTCCGACGCTGTCGGCCGAGCAGGCGGAGTGGCTACACCAGAAGATCGCCGAACAGAGACTGTCCGAGCTCGGGTCCAGAGATACGAAGTGGACGGCGCGCGGCGATCGGGTCCTGAGTGGACGCGCCCATGTCCCACCCGGGACGCGGGCTCACCGGGCGGGACATGGGCGAGGGCATTGCGGTGTGTCGCCGCGTTCATGTCCCGTTCGCGGGTAGCGAGGCCGCCCGGCGGGACATGGTCAAGGAGTGCGTGCCCGCCGTAATGGGCCCCGGCGCGGCTGGAGTGTTCGGGCGTATTCGTCGGTCCATCGAAGCGATCCGAGGCGAACAAGCAGGCTGTCGTCCGCGCCAGACACACACGCGGGCTTACGCATCCGCCACCAACCGCGCACGCGGGCTTTCACGTTCACTGCCAACTGCGCACGCGGGCTTGCACATCCGCTGCGATACGCGCGGCGACGGCACTCGGGTCGAGGCCTGCGGTGTCGATGACCTCGCCTGCGTGGCCGAGCCATGACCGGGCGGTCTCGTAGGCATCGAGGTGATCCAGCCGCCATTGCCGGGCACCGGGCTCGGCGGTGTCGGATTCGATCCGGCGCAGCAGTTCCGCTCGCTCGGCGTCGAGCACGACGTGGTGGACGGGCACGTCGGCCGCGGCGAGCCCGGCACTGATCTCCTGCCAGTACTGCTGCACGAGCACCGACTGCGGGATCACGAGCGTCCCGCCCACGTAGTCCAGCACCTGCGTCGCGGTGGCAACGACCAACCCGCGCCACGGCCGCCACTCCTGGAAGTCGCCGACCTGCTCGGAGACCATCACGTGCCGCAGCATGTATCCGACGTACTCGGCATCGAATATCCGCGCCTCGGGCAGCAATCCGACCAGTTCTCGTGCGGTCGTGGTCTTTCCGGCTCCGAACGTGCCGTTGAGCCAAACGATCATGGCATCGAGGTTAATGACATCGCCGACACCTGACGGGTGCTGGTTGGTTGCGGTGGCAGAGTACCGATGTGCCTACGACATCGACGACGACCGGATCGCTGCTCACCGCGCTGTGCCCGGACCTGCGGGCAGCGCTGACACGGGTCGGCTATGACGCCGACAACCTGCTCGAGGTGCTCGGCGAGGACGTGCACGCGGCGCTCGGCCGCTCGGAGCCGGTGCCGGTGCGGCGGGTGGCCAGGACCGCGGGCGAGCTCGGCACTCTGATCCGGTTGCTGTTGCTCGGGGACGCACTGCCCGACGGGGACGTCGCGGCCGCGCTCGCTCCGGTGCACATCGACCGTGCGGTCGCGGCCGGGCTGCTGCAACGCGACGGCGACCTGGTCCGCGCCGCCCTCGATCTGCGCCCGCTGGACGCCGGGGCAGGCACCCGCTGGATCCTGTCCGATCTCGACGATTCGATGCGCAGGCGCACCTTGACCGAAGAGCACGTGCTCGGCGTCGGCCATGCCTCCCTGTCTCTCTTGCGCGCCACCCCGACCCGCCCGGTCGGTTCCGTCCTCGATCTCGGCACCGGCTGCGGCGTGCAGGCCGTCCACGCCGCTTCCTATGCGAACCGGGTGACCGCGACCGACGTGAATCCGCGTGCCCTGTGGCTCGCCGAAGCCACCGCTGCGCTCAACGGACTCGATATCGAACTCCTCGAGGGCTCCTGGTTCGAGCCGGTGGCCGGACGCCGCTTCGATCAGGTGGTCGCCAATCCGCCGTTCGTTGTCGGCCCGGCCAGGATCGAGCACACCTACCGCGATTCCGGGCTCGCCCTCGACGGCGCAAGCGAATTGGTGATCGGGCAGGCGGCGGACCTCCTCGCGCCCGGCGGCACGGCCGCGATGCTGGCCGCCTGGGTGCACGTCGACGGCGAGGACTGGCGGCATCGCGTGTCGTCCTGGCTGCCCACGGACGGGGTGGACGCCTGGGTGGTGCAGCGCGACGTCGCCGACCCCGCGCTCTATGTCGGCACCTGGTTGCGCGACGCGGGCCTCGACCCGCGCGACCCTGCCGCACAGGCACGCGCCGAGCAGTGGCTCGACGCCTTCACCGCGGCCGACGTCGATGGCATCGGCTTCGGCTTCGTCTACCTGCGCGCCATCGACGGCCCGACCGAACTGCTCGCCGAGGACCTCACCCATGGCTTCGACGACCCGCTCGGTGACGAGGCGAGCCGCTATTTCGAACGCTCGGCCTGGTTGCGCGCCGTCGCACGCGACGAAAAGCTGGCGTGGACTTCACGTTTCGTGGTCGATCCGGCCACCGCGCTGGAACGGGTCGCACTGCCTGGCCCTGACGGCTGGACTGAGCGGGTGGCCCGGCTACATCGTGGCGACGGACCGCGCTGGCAGCACGAGGTGGACGAGACAACTATCTCGCTGCTTGCGGGAATGCGCGCGGATGGCCTCCCGTTATACGAGCTGATCGAACTGCTGGCGGTTGCCTACGGATCTGATGAAGTGACCACGGAGTTCGCGGCCGATGCGTTGGCCGTGGTGGCCGGACTGGTGCAGCACGGATTGGTGCGGCCGGTCTAGTCGGGCAATCGCGGGCAGGTCGGTGCAGAGCATCGGACAGGGTCGGTTCCGTGACGCGGCGCTTCTCAGGAACTTCTCAGACGAGAGTGATGAAAACCGCACGTCAGAGCGGTTTATCTGAGCCGTGGCGGGGAACTTTTACCCTGTCGGGTCCGTTGTTCGGAGTGAGACACCACCGACAGGAGGCAAGTCATGACAAGCCCCGCCACCACTCGTGTGCGCACCAGCGATCAGGACCTCGACGCCCAGAGCCCCGCAGCCGACCTGGTACGCGTGTACCTGAACGGAATCGGCCGTACTGCGCTGCTCACGGCTGCCGACGAGGTCGAGCTGGCCAAGCGTATCGAGGCGGGCCTCTACGCCCAGCACCTGCTGGAGACCGGCAAACGATTGTCGGCCACCCGCAAGCGTGATCTGGCCCTCATCGTTCGCGAAGGCCAGGCCGCCCGGTCGCACCTGCTGGAAGCCAACCTCCGCCTCGTGGTCTCGCTCGCCAAGCGTTACACCGGCCGCGGCATGCCGCTGCTCGACCTCATCCAGGAAGGCAACCTGGGTCTGATCCGCGCCATGGAGAAGTTCGACTACGCCAAGGGCTTCAAGTTCTCCACCTACGCCACCTGGTGGATCCGTCAGGCCATCACCCGTGGCATGGCCGATCAGAGCCGCACCATCCGGCTGCCAGTCCACCTGGTCGAACAGGTGAACAAGCTGGCCAGGATCAAGCGGGAACTGCATCAGCAACTCGGCCGCGAAGCCACCGACGCGGAACTGGCCAACGAGTCCGGCATCCCGGTCGACAAGATCTCCGATCTGCTCGACCACAGCCGCGACCCGGTAAGCCTGGACATGCCGGTCGGCAACGACGAAGAGGCACCGCTCGGCGACTTCATCGAAGACTCCGAAGCCACCTCCGCCGAGTCCGCCGTCATCGCAGGCCTGCTGCACCACGACGTGCGTAGCGTGCTCGCCACCCTCGACGAACGCGAACAGCAGGTCATCCGCCTGCGCTTCGGCCTCGACGACGGCCAGCCGCGCACCCTCGACCAGATCGGCAAGCTCTTCGGGCTCTCCCGCGAGCGCGTCCGCCAGATCGAACGCGAGGTCATGTCCAAGCTCCGCAAGGGCGAGCGGGCCGACCGCCTCCGCGCCTACGCCAGCTGATCGAGCAGGCCCGCTCGATCGAGCAGGCAAGGTGATCCGGGCAGGTCAGGTCATCGACCACGCCAGGTCATCGAGCAGGCGAGGTCATCGAGCAGGCGAGCTGGATCGAACACGCCAGTGATTGAGCAGGCCAGGTGATTGAGCAATTCCGTGCCGGGTAACTCCGGCACACGACGCCGGACTACAACCCCGAGGCCAGTCCAGCGTCCGACCCGGTGACCCTCGGGGTCACCTGCCACGTCGGCCGGTGCCCGCGCGACCCCGCCCCCTCCGGGGCCCGCGCGACCCGGTCGGCGTAATCCGTCCCCGGCTCGTGCGCCCCTGCCTAACTCACGAATTCCGCACTGCTCCTTGCGGCGCGAGCGCATTGCGTACGCCAAGGGTCGGCGGCGCGAGCACGCTGTGCACCTCGAGAAGCGTCTGAATGAGCGTGTTGCGTACGCCAGAATCTGGCAGCACGAGCGCGCTGCGTGCATCGCCAATACGAGCGCGCTGCGCATGCCAAGAAGCGCAGAGGACGGAAGCGCGAGCGGCGGAAAGCGTTGTCGGACCCCAACATTCAATACATTGACCACCAACTTCGAACCCACTTCGTGGATCCGCACCGGTTCTGGAGTTGGTCGATTGATCACGAGGCACTGGTGGCGGCATCGCCCGAGAAGCCCCCGCCACCAGTGCCCTCTCAGCACGAACCCACCCTCCTTGATCCCACGTACCGGGATCACCGGTGCCCCCCGGCTGGCAACCGCCCCCAGCCCTCGGTTCAACGTCGAAATCCGCACCCAACATCCGACGCTTGACCGTGAACCCCTGCACCCCTTGGAGTGGATCCGCCCTGGTTCTGGAGTTGGTCGATTGATCACTGGGAACTGGTGGCGGCATCGCCCGACTGAATCCGCCTGAGAAGCCCCCGCCACCAGTTCCCGTTCGGCGCGAAACCAGCCCTGGGGATCGCAGGCCTCCCGAGTAGCTGGGCTTCTCTGGAGGTTTGACAGTTACGGGCATGAACGAGTTGGGCGAGCGGTGTAGGAGACGACATGGTGGCTACTCAGCCCGTTGATACGTACGACGCTACCGAGGCCCGTGATAGTGGTCGTCCTGTATGTCCGTCCGCGCTCCTTCGGGGTCGTTATCGGGCCAGTACGGAATCTCTTCCTTGGGCTCGGCCAGCATCCCATCCTGGCCCAATCTGTCTGCGTTTCCGGAAGCGACAAGTGCCGTGGCGTACAGCGATT
Organism: Nocardia sp. NPDC049149; assembly: GCF_043197455.1. Lineage (NCBI taxonomy): Bacteria > Bacillati > Actinomycetota > Actinomycetes > Mycobacteriales > Nocardiaceae > Nocardia > Nocardia sp. NPDC049149. The sequence goes on along the minus strand of NZ_JBICTD010000006.1, from coordinate 112,337 downwards.
CGCTTCCTGCGGTGAAATAGTGCAGATGCGCCTGCATGCTGTAGTCGATCGGCGACGAATAGCTTTCCGGCGCTTCGGCCTTGATGCGGGTGGCGCCGTAGTCCCGATCGATGGGATCGGGACCACCCAGCCAGGCCTGACCGGCATGTGCATTCAAATCGTTGGATGCCTTGCCGATGTAAACGTGCCCGCCGTCTACTCGGAAGTCCGCCGCACTGCGCGCCTCGTCGGTGCTGACCGGGCCGAGCAACACCACGTCATTGGCGTGCAATTGACTCCCCGCCGCCGCGTCGGCGGCGACTATGGCCCCAGCCGAGTATCCCACCACCGTCAGATGCGAGGGCCCTTGATGTGTTGCCCACAGTCCGTCGACGTCCTCGGCCAGCAGGTTTCCGCCGATACGTTCGGCAGTGGGGTCACCGCGCACCACTGCGGAAAGACCGTCAGCTGGCGAGTCGTATCCCATCCATGCGACGACCGCGGTCGGTGAATTCGGGTCGGCTCTGTTTGATTCGACGTACAGATTCCGCGCCTGGTCGCCCTGCGCCACGAACCAGCCCTCCCCCGACGCATCACTTGCGCGCACGCTTTGACTTGCCCCCGGCACGACGACCGCCGTATTGCGCGCGGTGTCCGGGTTACCGATGCTGATCGCGGCTCTGCCGTCGCCACCGAACGCGAGGGGCTGGTACACGTACAGATAGGTCGGATACGGAGTCGGCGGATACTTTCCGGCGTCGCCCGCCCGACTGTAATTGTCCAGGCCGGCGCGAACATTGACCGCATTGCGGTAACGCGAAACGTCCTCGACTGTCAGTCCGAATTTCTTCGGGTCCTTATCGATCATCTCGACCGGCACATCTTTTGATTTGGCTATGTCTTCAACCCGACGGATGTCGGCCTCCATAGCCCGCCGGTTCGCGGCGTCGCGGACCTCGACCGGAATACCGTTCAGGTTGCCGATCCGTTCGAAATCTTCAGCCAGCAAACGTCGCTGCTCATCAAGGGTAAGCGAATTCCACCACTCGTTGACCCTGACAGCGTCTGCCGCCGTTCCGGAACGGGCAGGTTTATCCGGCTCCTCGTCATCCGCCCACACGAGGAATGCCGCAGACGCCGCCAACGCCACGCCGCCACCGATTTTCAGCCTGAATCGAGCATCGCTGTCACGCACATGTCCCAAATGCGTACCCAGCCCAGCACCAGTTGATTCGTAGCCCCCCGCAATACGCTGGGCTACCTTACCGAAGGCAGCCTCGATTCCTCGAGCGATACCACGAGCACTACCGACAATTGACATCCTCACCTACACGTTCAGACCTCTCATCACAAAGCTCCTGCACCGGGCAGGCCCGAACGGTGTACAAGCATGACTCTCCACAGACTCCCCACCAACCCTCGACCTCCCATCAACGAGAAACACCACCCCGCAAGCACTTCCCGCCTGCCACCCGCCATTACAGCGTTCGACGCGCCCAGCCGATTCACACCGGCCTTCGATCAACTACTCAACGCCACCTCGACCACACAGATGACGCGGTTCGGGTAGGACGGCGCCGATACTGCGGAGCGATACCAGGGGGTCTGCAACCATTCCGCCGCCGCCACGAGGCTCAGCGGGCGGCGGACGGTTGGAAATGGTTGGGCTAGGGGTGGTTCGGGCTGATAGCGTGCGGGGGGACCGTGGAACGTTGCGAGGAGGTGAGACCCATGAACGCTGTAACCAGGTGGGTGCTCCCTCTTGCTGCACGGTCTGGCGATTGAAATAGGTGTCGCCGGGAGCGCCTCGATCAGGCGATCCCGAAAGGCAATACCTATGTACTCAATACATTTCACTGCGCAGACATCGTTCGACGATGTCGTTGAACGCGACTTCATGGTGGGCGACGTGCCCGGCGTGCTCTGGTCACCTGCGACCGGGTCGGAAGGCGCGCCTCTGCTCCTGATGGGTCACGGTGGCGGGCTGCACAAGAAAGCTCAAGGACTCGTCGCCCGGGCCAATCATTACGTGAGCGCCTACGGCTTCACCGTGGCCGCCATAGATGCGCCCGGACACGGTGACCGGCCACGATCGGCACAGGACCAACAGTGGGTCGCTGCTCTCCTGCACGCTCAGGCAGCAGGCGAGCCGATCGGCCCGATCGTCGTCGAATACAACAGTTCGCTCGCCGAGCGTGCCGTTCCGGAATGGCAGGCGACGATCGACGCACTCCAGGCACTCCCCGAGATCGGCACCGAAGCACCCATTGGCTACGGCGGCATGACGTTGGCCACCGTGATCGGATTGCCGTTGACGGCTGACGACAGCCGGATCACCGCCGCGGTCTTCGGCGGGGTTTTCGTGTACGAAGCCCTGACCGAGGCGGCGAAACGGATCACCGTCCCGATCGAATTCCTGCTCCCCTGGGACGACGAGGACATCGACCGCCAATCCGGCCTCGACTTGTTCGACGCCTTCGCCTCGAAGGAAAAGACGTTGCACGCCAACCCAGGTGGGCATCACCAGACCCCATGGTTCGAGACCGAAAACTCGGCCCGCTTCTACGCCCGGCATTTCGGCCGAGCCGCCACCCTAGCGGCCTGACCTGACAGGTATCGGCGTCCGGCCGCACACCGGACGCCGATCCTGTCCCCTGGTGTGTACCAACCAGGTAGCGCGTCACCCACACGCCAACTCATCCGGTGCGCGACGGCAGAAGCCGAACCAGTGCCGCACCGAGCAGGTGGGTCGGAAGAATGTCGACCTCACCCACACTGATCCAACCGACGTGCGCAAAGACCGGATTCACGCTGTCGATCCGGCTAGACCGAGCCCACCTCACCGTCGAGCAAAATGAGCACGTCCCACGACTACATACCGACCTCCGACCGGTCGACCACACACATCGACCTCGGCCGAGGCGGCGGCCGGTACATCAACCGAGGCGGCGGGGGCCAGTGTCGAAGCGGCTCGGTTCGGGGCCGATTCGACCTCGGGCGTAGAGGATTTCGGCGGAGTTGGTGGAGACCAGGACGGGGTCGAAGGAGAGTTCGCGCATTTGCGGGAGGTCGTCGAAGAGGGCGGAGATGCGTTGGGCCAGTTCGGCAAGCGCTGCTTTGTCGACCGCGGGACTGGCCGGGGTGCCCGACAGGAGTGGGGCGGCGCGGGGCGCGTCGATGAGAGCGGTTGCCTCGTCGGCGGTGAGTGGGAGGGCACGGTAGGCGCGGTCGCCGAGAAGTTCGATGATCAGGCCGGAGAGGCCGAACTCGATGACCGAGCCGAACGACGGGTCGTCTTGGACGCGCAGCACGCAGCCGACGCCCTTGGTCGCCATCTTCTGGATGTGCAGCACCGGGTCACCGCACAGTTCGGCCAGGTCCGCATACCCCTGACGCACCGCCTCCGGACGCCACAGATCCAGGCGTACACCGGTGAGGTCCGGTCGGCGACGCCACATTTCGCCGGTCGCCTTCGCCGCCACCGGATAGCCGAGCTCCTCGGCGGCCGCGACGGCCTCGTCGGCGTTGCGCACCTCGCGGAACTCGACCACCGAAATGCCGTAACAGTCGAGCAGATCGACGGTCTCCAGATCGGAGAGCCTGCGGCCGCCCGCCGAACCGGCCATCCACTCCCCCACCAACCGCCGGGCGCGATCGGTGTCGATCCCGTCCGGGCGCCGCACCGGCGATACCGGCCTGGTCCGCCACTCCGCATAGCGTCGAACCCTGGCCAACGCCCGCGCGGCCCGCTCCGGATCGGGATACGACGGGATCGACCCGCGCACGGCGCTTGCGCCAACACCACGAACCGCGAGCAGATTCGGAATGCCTTGCTCGGCAATGAATGTCGTCAGGATCGGCTTGTCGACCTCGGGGACAGCAGCGGCGGCGGACCGGATGGCGTCCGCGAAACCTGCCATCGGCAGCGGCACCGGCGGTGCGAAAACCACGATGACCGAGTCGATTTCGTCCGAACGCAAGGCCGCCACCGTCGCGTCGAGGTAGTCGCCTGGCGTCGCCTGCGGCCCCAGGTTCACCGGGTCACCGACCGCCAGCCCCTCCGCTCGCGCCGCGTCGACGGCCAGCCAGTTCAGCGCCGCGCTGTTGCCGACCACGGACAGCCGGGAACCGCCGGGCAGCGGCTGATAGCCGAGCAGCGCGGCGCAGTCGAACAGCTCGGAGATGGAGTCGACCTGCACGATCCCTGCCTGCGCGAACAGGTCTCGCACGATCGAGCGGTCCATGTCGTTGCTCGGATCGGTGGCGTGCCGTCCACTGCTCACCGCGACGATCGGCTTGGTCCTGGCCACTCGGCGCGCGATCCGGGAGAACTTGCGCGGATTACCGAAGCTCTCCAGGTAGAGCAACACCACCTCGGTGTCCGGATCGGTGTCCCAGTACTGGAGCAGATCGTTGCCGGACACGTCGGCGCGGTCGCCAGCCGAGACGAACGTCGACAACCCCAAGTTCCGCGCGGCTGCCTCGCCGAGGATCGCCGCGCCCAAAGGCCCGGACTGACAGAAGAATCCGATCCGGCCGCGGCCAGGCAGCACCGAGGCCAACGTCGCGTTGAGCGCCACCGCCGGATCGGTGTTCGCGATGCCCAAGGCGCTCGGCCCGACCACCCGCATCCCGTGCCCTCGGGCGGCAGCGACCAATTCCCGTTCGGCGGTCCCGCCGCCGATGCCGGTCGCGTCGAAACCGGCCGTGAGCACGACAAGTCCTTTGACGCCCTTGGCCATACAGTCGTCGAGCACCGAGGCGATCGCACCGGGCGGCACCGCGACCACGGCGAGGTCGACCTCGTCCGGGATCTCCCGCACTGTCGCGTAGGCCCGCACCCCGCGCACCGACCGCCGATTCGGGTTCACCGGGAACACCGGGCCTTGAAACACCCCGGACAGCAGGTTGTTCAGCACCGCGCCGCCCACCCGGCCCGCGCTCGGCGTCGCGCCGATCACCGCGACGGAGCGCGGCGTGAGCAGATTGCCCACGCTGCGCGCTTCCGAGGCGCGCTCCCGCGAATCCCGCACCGACAGCAGGGCTTCGGTCGGGTCGATGGCGAATTCCAGATGCAGCACCGACCCGTCCCTGCTGCGCTCCACCTGATAGCCCGCGTCCCGGAAGACCGTCACCATCGTGGTGTTCTCGGCGAGCACCTCGGCGACAAAGGTATCGATCTTGTTCTCGGCGGCGGCACCGGCCAAGTGCTCCAGCAGGATCGAGCCGAGCCCGCGGCCCTGATGCTCGTCGGCCACCACGAAGGCGACCTCCGCCGAGCGCGGCCCGACGCGGTCGAGGAGTTCGTATCGGCCCACCGCAACGATCGCGGTGCCGAGCACCAGAACCAGGCCGACCCGGTCGTGATAGTCGACGTGCGTCGTCCGGTACTGGTCCTTCGGCGAGATCCGCGGATACGGACCGAAATAGCGCAGATACCGGGTGCGGTCGGACAGCGCGGCGTGGAACTCCTGCAACGATTCCGCGTCGTCGGGCGTGATCGGTCGCAGCCGGACCACACCGCCGTCGGAGGCGAGTATGTCGGCAAACCAGTGCTGCGGCGGAGGCGGCGGCACGGCAGGGGTATCCGGAGTGTCGACGGGGTCAGTCACGGGGATCCTCCGGGTCTAGGCCGAGCAATCCGAAAGTGGCTCGGCGGGTGGCCAGCACGGCCGTGTCGATGGCGCGTTCGGCGCGGTCGAGTTGCGGGTCTCCAGTTTCCCCGGTGCCGCCGGGACCGTCCCACGGGCGGTAGGCGATGTCGCCGCCGTCACCCATGGTGCGTGGCGGATCCACCTGTGGCGCCGCCGCCCTGACCTGATCGATCCACGCCTGCGGGATCGCGGTGTCCGGCGCGATGGTGCGGTCGAGGGCGGTGGCGAGCAGATGGGTCCACGCGCGTGGCACCACCCGGACCAGCCCGTACCCGCCGCCGCCGACCGCGAGCCAGCGTCCCTCCGCATATTGATCGGCGAGGTCGCGCATGGCACGGAACGCGGCGCGCTGTCCGTCGACGGTCAACGCCAGATCCGCCAGCGGGTCCTCACGGTGGGTGTCCACCCCGCACTGGCTGACCACGATCTGCGGCCGGAACGCCGCGACCGCGCCGGGTACCACCGCGTGGAAACCGCGCAGCCACTGCGCATCTCGCGTGCCGGGCAACACCGGCAGATTGATCGCGGTGCCTTCCGCCGCACCGGCTCCGGTCTCCTCCGGCCAGCCGGTGCTCGGCCAGAGCGTCGCCGGATGCTGGTGCACCGAGATCGTCAGCACCCGAGGATCGCCGTAGAACGCGCGTTGCACGCCGTCGCCGTGATGCACGTCGACATCGAGGTAGGCGATGCGGTCGAAGCCGTGGTCGAGCAGCCAGGAAATGGCCACGGCCACATCGTTGTAGACGCAGAACCCGGACGCCGAAGCCGCCATCGCGTGATGCATGCCACCCGCGATGCTCACCGCGCGCCGCGACCGTCCCTCCGCGATCGCCTGCGCCGCAGCCAAGGTGCCGCCGACGATCACCGACGCAGCCTGATGCATCCCGGGAAATACCGGATTATCGGGCGACCCCAACCCGTACGGCGGCGCCTGCGGCGCGTCGACCGGTTGCCTGGCGTGCTCGACCGCCTCCACATAGTCCGCGGTGTGGATGCGCAACAGGTCGGAGCGGTCGGCCGCCGCGGGTGCCAATAGCTCGACACCGTCCAGCAATCCGAGACTTTCCGCGAGCGCCATGGTGAACTTCAGACGCGCCGGTTTCATCGGATGCTCCGGAGTCCAGGTGTAGTCGAGGAACCGGTCGGTCCAGACGACGGTTCCCGGACCGCGGTGATCGCCAGGTGGCATCGGGTGTTCGCTGCGCGGTGCAGTGGCCATGCTCGCAACGCTACGCGGGAAGGTACCAACACCGTTGAACGTTGCTATGCAGTAGAAATACAGACAAGTGCGATCACGGCCGCATGCCGTGCGCCGACAGGATTCCCGCATTTCCGCGCCGAACGCGGTGCGACACCGTCCGGCACACGGTGGTGTCGTCGTGCGTAGGTAGAATTTGTGCCGACGAAGGGGTAACAGGTGAAGGATCTGGTCGACACCACGGAGATGTATCTCCGTACCATCTACGACCTCGAGGAGGAGGGCGTGGTGCCCCTGCGCGCTCGGATTGCCGAGCGCCTCGAACAGAGTGGACCGACGGTGAGCCAAACCGTCGCGCGGATGGAACGTGACGGGCTGCTGCTCGTCGCGGGCGACCGCCACCTCGAACTGACCGAGAAGGGCCGCAGCATGGCGGTCGCGGTGATGCGCAAGCACCGGCTCGCCGAGCGGCTGCTCGTCGACATCATCGGGCTCGACTGGCAGAACGTGCACGCCGAGGCCTGCCGCTGGGAACACGTGATGAGCGAGGACGTCGAGCGACGCCTGGTCGAGGTGCTCAACCACCCGACCACCTCCCCGTACGGCAACCCGATCCCCGGCCTCGACGAACTCGGCATCGCGGCGCCTGCCCACGCCGAAGAGACGCTGGTCCGGCTCTCGGATCTGTCGCACGGCCAGGTGCACGCGGTCGTCGTGCGCAGGCTGGCCGAGCACATCCAGACCGACCCCGAGGTGATCGGTCAACTGCGCGAGGCGGGCGTGGTGCCCGACGCGCGCGTGACGGTCGAGACCAAGCCGGGGTCGGTGGTCATCACCGTGCCGGGTCACGACGGTTTCGAACTGTCCGATGAGATGGCGCACGCCGTCCAGGTGAAGCTGGTCTGAGGCGTGAAACTTCTCGTCACAGGTGGCGCGGGCTACGTCGGTGGTGTCTGCGCTCAGGTGCTGCTCGAAGCGGGTCACGAGGTCGTCGTCGTCGATGATCTGTCCACCGGCAACGCCGACGGCGTGCCTGCCGACGCCCGTTTCGTCGAGGGTGATGTGGCCGAGGCCGCGCCCGCGTTGCTGGCGGCCGAAACCTTCGACGGTGTCCTGCATTTCGCCGCGCAGTCGCTGGTCGGCGAGTCGGTGCAGCAGCCGGAGAAGTACTGGCACGGCAACGTGGTGAAGACGTTCGAACTGCTGGAGGCGATGCGCAACGCGGGCACGCCACGGCTGGTGTTCTCCTCGACCGCGGCGGTGTACGGCGAGCCGGAACAGGTGCCGATCACCGAGGATGCGCCGACCCGGCCCACCAACCCGTACGGTGCGTCGAAGCTCGCCATCGATCACGCCATCACCTCCTACTCGATCGCGCACGGGCTGGCGGCGACCAGCCTGCGCTATTTCAACGTCGCCGGCGCCTACGGTGGCCTCGGCGAAAACCGGGTGGTGGAAACACATCTCATCCCGCTCGTGCTGCAGGTCGCGGCCGGGCATCGCAAGGCGATCTCCGTGTTCGGCACCGACTGGCCGACGCACGACGGCACCGCGGTCCGCGACTACATCCACATCCGCGACCTCGCCGAGGCCCACGTGCTGGCACTGGCCACCTCCGAGTCCGGTACGCACCGCGTCTACAACCTCGGCAGCGGCACCGGATTCTCCGTGCGCGAAGTGATTTCGGCCTGCGAGCGCGTCACCGGCCTACCCATCGCCGCCCAGGACGCACCGCGCCGCCCCGGCGACCCCGCCACTCTCATCGCCTCCAGCGACCGCGCCATCGCCGAACTCGGCTGGCAGCCGAAGCACAACGACCTGGACGAAATCGTCTCCGACGCCTGGGATTTCCTCCAGTCGCTCGGCTCGCGAGCACACAGCGCGCCCTGACCGTTCTCGTTCGGGTCAACTGGCTCTGGTCCGGTTCAGAGAGCTTTCAAAGCGATCTCGAAGTGTTGGCGTGAGAGGAATGGTGCGTGTCGCGACACGTGTCGCCACCAGATGACTGCCGCTCAATGAGGGGTAGCAACCGCTTCTCTCACGTCAGCACAGCCCAGCAACCAGCCCCGACACAGCCCCGGCCGGGCCGTCAGCTTGTGGTCCGGTCCACAGATCCTCGGGAAGTGATCTTGGGAAGTTGACCGGAGTCTTATGGTGCGTGTCGCGCAGCGTATTGCAACCATAGGACTCCGCTCAACGGTGGTCAGCAACCATTTCTCTCCCGCCAATGGATCCCGAACCGTCTAGCTGGCGTTCACATGATGGGTGCGCCGAGGTCTATGCCGAGGTCGGCGGCGGCGTGATATCCGCTGCGGGCCAAGCGGCGCAGTTGTTCTGGGCGCATGCCGAGGTTGAGTGAGGCGTCCAGGAGTAGCGCCAGTGGGTGGTCCGGTTCGGCTTCCAACGCGGCCTCCAGGGCGATGCCTGCCATCGGTCCGTCGCCGCGGGCGTAGGCGCTGTAGCCGAGCAGCGCGGCTGCTTCGGCGCGGTCACCACCGGACAGTGCGCGAGTCAGCGTGGCCCACAAGGCTTCGGCCGCTTCGGCGTGTTCGCCGACCGCGAGCGCGAACATCGCGTCCCGAACCGATCGATCACGCAGTGCCGCAGCGAGTTCCGCCAGTTCTGGCGCCATGAGATCGACATCGGACTCGGTGTTGGCGATCTGCCACAGCACGTACTCCAGTGCTTGCCTGCTGTAGCTGATCGGATCGCCGTGTCGCACGGCACGCGCGTACCGATCGCGCGCCACGCTCAGCGCACTGTCCAAGAGGGCAGCCACCTGCTTCTGCAGCTCGACGTCGACCCGCACCAATGCCGTCAATTCCGCACGGGTGCCGCGAATTCGCCGACCGTCCAGCACGTGGGACAACGCAACCGCCGAGTTAGCCGGATCCGGCACCGTCCCACGCCGATTCGCGCCGAACAAGGTCCACCAGCGTTCGTCGGGATCGATGTCCCGCACCGCCCATGCGCCTGCGAGCGCAATATCCTGCGTGGCCAACCGCCGGCCGATCGCGTCGATCAATACCTCGAATCGACCGGTGCCACAACGCTCCCCGAAGTCGGCGGGCCGACGATCGGACTCCACCGCCCGGTCGTCCACCACCACCGCGAGCACCTCGGCCACATCGTCGTGCGCACACACCTGCGCCACGCACCGCGCCACCGTCCCGGCCCGCAATCGCCGCTGCCCGTCTTCTTGATCCAGATCGAATCGCAGCACCGCATCGACGACCGCCCGATCCTCGAGATCCACCGAAGCCCGCAACACCAACACCACCAGCGACCGCTCCGGGACAAACCCGATCATCGCAGGCACCGCCGCAATCAATTCCCCCGGATCATCCACGTGCACTGCACAATCCGGCGCCTCCGCCGCCCCGAACACTGGTGCCTGATCAGCGCAGAACACCCCGCCGGCCGCAACCAGTTCCCGATCGTCCCGACTCACCTCATCCGGCCACGCCGCATCGTCCAACCGGCCCGTATAGCCCAGGGACACCGCGTCGCTCGACTGCACTGTGCTCTCACCGGGCACCACCGCATCGTCCAGCCGAACCGCATTATCAAGCCGGACCGCATCGTCCACCGACACCGCACTGTCAAGCCGGACCGCATCATCCAGCAACGCCGCATCATCGGGCCGACTCGCAGTCTCTGGCAGCGCCACGTCATCCTTCCCGGCCGAGCCGTTCGGGCCGAGCACGTGATTACGTGGCATCACCTCCTCCGGAAGCGCGGCGACTGCTGCCCGTTCGGTACCGTTCGCCCACCCGGCATCGCCCGACGACACGGCACCATTCGGCTCGATGCCGTCGTTCACCCACCCGGCGTCATCCGACGGCACGCCACCATTCGGCTCGATGCCGTTCACCCGCCTGGCATCACCCAACAGCACGCCACCATTCGGCTCGATGCCGTTCAGCGACGCGGCGTCGCCGGGAGCCGCATGCTCCGCGGACGGCCCCCGATAGCGGGTTCGCGTCAAGCCGCACTCGCGCATCGCTACGCCGAGGCTGACGGGGGCACGGGATGCGGAGCTACTGCTACGCACCGACGGACGGGAACAGAATCGGTCGTCCGCAGCGATATTCGAGTCGACGAGTGCGGAATCGGGCTGCACGGCAGCGCGATGGGCTGGCTGGTTCGCGGGAGTGGTCATGGCGTCGAGCTTGCCGCTGGGCACCGCCAGCACTCCGCCGCTGACCAGGGCGTTCTCCTACCCTGGGGAATTCTTCCGCCCTGTGGACAACCGCAGGCCGCGACCGATCACCACCACCCGTTTGTCGGCGCGCCCTGCTACCGCCCGCTACCCCTTCTTGACCCGCTGCACAGCTTTCGTGAACAGCTCGTCCAACGCCGCCGTATCCGGCTTCGCCCCGGAAAATGTCATATACGTCACGGTGATTCGCACATCGTCGACCTGCCCGGCCAACGTCTGCATCGACTGTGTCAACCCGGCGCCGCCCACGTCCGGCGTCACGGTGCGCCGCAGCGCCAACGTGTCGTCCGCGTCGATCGGTGGCGGCGGATCCAGTTCTGTCGTCACGGTTGTCGCCGCACCGCCCCGGTTCACCCGCACCGACCCGCACTGTTTCAGCTGAGTGCGCCACGCGCCGAGCGGCTGCCTGGTCCGCGTCAATTCGACGGTGATCGTGGCGCGCGTCGCATCGTTGGTGCCGACGGCGATCGCGGTCAGATCAGCCCCGAACTTCTGTTCCGGCGGCCTGCACATCTCAGGTTGCACTTGCGCTCCGCGCCCGGCACCACCCTGCAAATCTCCCGCCGCCTGCGCGGCCGCTTCCGGCGGCAAAACCACGGCCGGATATCGGGCCGGGAATTGCGAAACCTCAGGCAGCAGCGTCGACAACGGTGCGCTGATCTCCCGCGTCACCGCCGTCTGCTCGGCCGCAACCGGACGCCCATCCACCGTCGACCCGCACCCGGCGAGTACCGCCGCGCACGCGACTGGCAGCGCAATCCGCGCCCAATCCGCCACAGTCACCTGCCCCACTGTGCCAAACTCCCGGTGCCCGTCTGCGATGCCACGCCGCCGGGTGCGGGAATGCGCGGGGCGTCGTCGCTGTTGCCTCGTCGTATGGGTCGGTGTCCGGCCGTGCGCGGTCAGTCACCGGCATGGGGGACAATGGACATGGTCCCCCGTCTCGGATGACTGCTCGTCTCGAGTGACCTAGGGGTCGCACGACCGAGCATGACCCGGTGCCGGCGGAGCCGCGCAGGAAGGAGTACGCGATGGACCACGAGTCGCGAATGTACGAACTGGAGTTCCCCGCTCCGCAGCTGTCATCCGACGACGGCTCGGGTCCGGTCCTGGTGCACGGACTGGAAGGCTTCACCGATGCTGGGCATGCGGTGCGGCTGGCCACGACGCACCTGCGCGAGAGCCTCGAAAGCGAACTGGTCGCCTCGTTCGATGTGGACGAGCTGCTCGACTACCGTTCCCGGCGCCCGCTGATGACGTTCAAGACCGACCACTTCTCCGAGTACGCGGAGCCGGAGCTCAATCTCTGGGCGCTGCGCGACACCGCGGGCACGCCGTTCCTGCTGCTCGCGGGCATCGAACCGGACTTACGCTGGGAGAAATTCACCACCGCCGTTCGCCTGCTCGCCGAACAGCTGGGCGTCCGGCGCAGCATCGGCCTGAGCGCGATCCCGATGGCGATCCCGCACACCCGCCCGCTCGGGGTGACCGCGCACTCCTCCGATCGCGATCTCATCTCCGAACATCAGCGCTGGCCGGGCGAGCTGCAGGTGCCGGGCAGCGCCTCGTCGCTGCTCGAGTTCCGGATGGCACAGCACGGCCAGGAGTCCGTCGGCTTCTCCGTGCACGTGCCGCACTACCTGGCGCAAACCGCGTATCCGGAAGCCGCCCAGACCCTGCTGGAGAACGTCGCGGACAACGCGGGCTTGGAGATTCCGCTCGCCGCGCTCGGCGAGGCCGCGGCACGGGTCCGTGAACAGGTCAACGAACACATCGCGGGCAACTCCGAGGTGGAGACCGTGGTGCACGCGCTGGAACGCCAGTACGACAGCTTCGTCAGCGCACAGGAACGCCAGTCGAGCCTGCTCGTCGGCGACGGTGAACTGCCGAGCGGCGACGAACTCGGCGCCGAGTTCGAACGGTTCCTCGCCGAGCAGGGCGGCTACGACGGCGACGGCACCGACCGGGGCGAGCAGCGCTGACCTCCGTCTGAAAACGGACTCCGGCATGCCCGTAGGGTGTGCGGAGTGGATCTGACCGAGCTGCTGGAAATACCGGGCACCGACGCCGACGCGCTGTACGAGTCCTTCGGGGCATGGGCGGCCGAGCAAGGTACCCCGCTGTATCCGGCGCAGGACGAGGCGCTGCTGGAATTGGCCTCCGGATCCAACGTAATCCTCGCCACACCAACGGGTTCCGGTAAATCACTGGTCGCGGTCGGTGCGCATCTGATCGCACTCACGCAGGGCAAGCGCACCTACTACACCGCCCCGATCAAGGCGCTGGTCAGCGAGAAGTTCTTCGCCTTGTGCGAGGTGTTCGGCGCCGACCGCGTCGGCATGGTCACCGGCGACGCGGCGGTCAACGCGGACGCACCGATCATCTGTGCCACCGCCGAAATCCTCGCCAATCTCGCGCTGCGCGAGGGTGCGGCCGCCGATGTCGGCCAGGTCGTGATGGACGAATTCCACTTCTACGCCGACCCGGATCGTGGCTGGGCCTGGCAGGTTCCGCTGCTGGAACTCCCGCGCGCCCAGTTCCTGCTCATGTCCGCCACTCTCGGCGAGGTCGACTTCTTCGCCGCCGATCTGGAGCGGCGCACGGGCCGCTCGACCGCGATCGTCGCGGGCACCGAACGCCCTGTCCCGCTCACCTTCTCCTACGCGCGCACTCCGATCACCGAAACCCTGGAAGAGCTCGTCACCACCCACCAGGCCCCGGTGTACGTCGTGCATTTCACCCAGGCCGCGGCTCTCGAACGCGCCCAGGCGTTGACCAGCGTGAACTTCGCGACCCGCGCCGAAAAAGACGCCATCGCAACAGCATTGGGCGAATTCCGCTTCGCCTCCGGCTTCGGCAAGACCTTGTCGCGGCTGATCCGCCACGGCATCGGCGTGCATCACGCCGGAATGCTGCCGAAGTATCGCCGCCTGGTAGAACGCCTTGTCCAGGAAGGTCTGCTGAAGGTGGTCTGCGGCACCGACACCCTCGGCGTCGGCATCAACGTGCCGATCCGCACCGTGCTGCTCACCGGCTTGACCAAGTACGACGGCGTGCGCACCCGCAGGCTCAAAGCCCGTGAGTTCCACCAGATCTCGGGCCGGGCGGGCCGGGCTGGCTACGACACCATGGGCACCGTCGTCGTGCAGGCTCCCGAGCACGAGGTGGAGAACACCCGCCTGCTCGCCAAGGCGGGCGACGATCCGAAGAAGCAACGCAAGGTGGTGCGCCGCAAGGCGCCCGAGGGTTTCGTCTCGTGGAGCGAGGAGACCTTCGATCGCCTGGTCGCGGCCCAGCCAGAGCCGATGGTGTCACGATTCACAGTGACCAACTCGATGCTGCTCAATGTGATCGCCCGCCCAGGCAATTGCTTCGACGCCATGCGGCATTTGCTGGAAGACAACCACGAGCCGCGCGCCGCCCAGCGCAAGCACATCCTGCGTGCGATCCGCCTCTACCGGGCACTGCGCGACGCCGGCGTGGTCCAGCAGCTGTCTGAGCCCGACAACCAGGGTCGACGGGCCCGTCTCACCGTTGACCTGCAGCGCGACTTCGCTCTCGACCAGCCGCTGTCGCCGTTCGCGCTGGCAGCCTTCGAGCTACTCGACAAAGCGGCGCCGACCTATACCCTCGATGTGGTGTCCCTCATCGAGTCGACCCTGGAGGATCCGCGCCAGCTGCTCATGGCCCAGCAGCACAAGGCGCGCGGTGCCGCCATCGCCGAGATGAAGGCCGACGGGATCGAATACGACGAGCGGATGGAACTGCTCGAAGAGGTGACCTGGCCCAAACCGCTGGCCGAGCTGATCGACCCCGCCTTCGAGACCTACCGCGGCGGGCACCCGTGGGTGTCGGAGTTCGCGCCGTCACCCAAGTCGGTGGTCCGCGACATGATCGAGCGCTCGATGACCTTCGCGGAGCTGATCTCGTTCTACGAGCTGGCCCGCTCCGAGGGTGTGGTGCTGCGCTATCTCGCCGACGCCTACCGGGCGCTGCGCCGCACCGTGCCGGATTCGGCGCGCACCGAGGAACTCGACGACATCACCGAATGGCTGGGCGAGCTTGTCCGCCAAGTGGATTCGAGCCTGCTCGACGAGTGGGAGCAGCTCACCAATCCCGGCGCGGAGATCGACGCCGACCAGCTCGCCTTCGGCGCGGAGACGGTGCGCCCCATCTCGGCGAACGAGCGCGCGTTCCGGGTGATGGTCCGCAACGCGATGTTCCGCAGGGTCGAGCTGGCCGCGCTGCACCGCTGGGATGTGCTGGCCGACATGGGCACCGGACCGGATTGGGCGAGCGAGCTGGAACCGTATTTCGCCGAGTACGGGCGCATCGGCACCGGCCAGGACGCCCGAGGACCGCAACTGTTCCAGATCGAACGAAGACCCGGTTTCTGGCAGGTGCGCCAGGTTCTCGACGATCCGGCGGGCGACCATGGGTGGTCGATCGTCGGCGTGGTCGACCTGGCCGAGTCGGATGCCGCAGGCGAGGTCGTTTTCGACGAACTCACCGTGTCCGCAGGCTGATCCGCACCGCCAAACGGCGCGATCTCTACAGAATCCATACAGGTCACCGACCACTTCGCGTCACTTTTTTGACGCCTGGTGACGGTGCTCTCGTCACGAGGTTTGACGGATTCGTTTCTGGGTAGGGGCCGCTGATACTCTCTCCGCTGCTGCCAAGCGAAAGATCAACTATGCCCGAATCACCGTTTCTTGTCATCTATCCCGAACGAGTGCGCGAAAACTACCGCGCACTCGATGCCGCCATGCCCGCGGCGCGCATTCGCTTCGCGGTCAAGGCAAGTCCGGTGCCGGAGATCATCCGTTCCCTCGACGAGGAAGGCGCCGAGTTCGATGTCGCCAGCATCGGCGAGATCGAACTGTGCTTGGCGCTCGGCGTCGAACCGGAGACGCTCTGCTACGGCAACCCGATCAAGAAGGCCGCCGACATCGCCCGCGCCTACGCGTTCGGCGTGCGCCGGTTCGCCTTCGACACCGAGGACGACCTGCTGCGCATCGTGGAGCACGCGCCGGGCTCGGAGGTCGAATGCCGGTTCCTTGCCTCGGCTCCCGAGTCACGCACCCCGTTCGGCACCAAGTTCGGCTGCACGCCGGGCGAGGCGTTCCGACTACTCGTGCGCGCCCGCGACCTCGGGCTGCGGGTGGCCGGGCCGTACTTCCACGTCGGATCGCAGCAGCTCGATCCGAACGCGTGGCGGATCGGCATCGAGCAGGCAGGGCGGATCGCGGAAGCGTTGGCCGACAAAGATATTCACGTCACATCGGTGAATATCGGTGGTGGTCTGCCGATCGCGTACGCCGATCAGGCCCCCGCGCTCGACGAGATCGCGGCGGTGATCCACACCGCCGCGACCGAATTCTTGCCCGAAACCGCCGCCATGGTGGTGGAACCCGGCCGCGCACTGGTCGGTTCCGCGGGCATCATCCATGCGGAAGTCATCGGCGTGCGCGTTGCGCCGGACGGCCGACGCTGGGTGTATCTCGACATCGGTCGCTACAACGGAATGGCCGAGACCGAGAACGAGTACATCGCCTATCGGTTCGTCACGGATCGGGACGGTGACCCTGTCGACGAGGCAGTGGTGGCTGGTCCGACCTGCGACGGAGACGATGTACTGTATCAACGCACGCGAGTCCTCCTACCGACCACGTTGCGAGCCGGTGATCGCATCCAGATCCTCGACACCGGTGCCTATACCGCGAGCTATTCGTCGGTGTCCTTCAATGGTTTTCCGCCCTTGACCGTTCATGTCTCGGGCGCTGAGCGAGAGTGAGTTTGCCCATGACGGCGGATTTCACCGGCTGGCACGTGCTGGCCGAGTTCGGTGGTGTCGACGCGGCCCTTTGCGACGACCTCGAACAACTCGAATCGGCGTTGCGCGAGTCTTTGATCGCCGCGGGCGTCACCATCTGCGATGTCGTACACAAGAAGTTCGATCCGCAGGGGGTGACTGTCCTCGCGCTGTTGTCGGAGTCTCACGCCTCGATTCACACTTATCCCGAGTCCGGCGACATCTTCGTCGACGTCTTCACCTGCGGCAGTATCGGCGCCGGTGCGTCGAAGGCTGTCGAACTACTGCGAGACAAGTTGTCTCCCAAGGATGTTCGAATGCAGGTGATCCGCCGCGGGCATGGCTCGCAGCGGATCGAGGAGCCGGTCGGCGCGGGCCTGACCCGCATCTGGGACCTGCACGAGGTGATCGTCGACACTCGTACTCCGTTCCAGCACATGGTGATCGCGCGGACCGAGCAGGGCATCAGCCTGTTCTCCGACGACGATCGCCAGTCCACTGAGTTCTCCCAGCTGACCTACCACGAGGCCATGATGGTTCCGGCCTTCGTGCTGGCCGAGAAGCTGGACAAGGTGCTCATCATCGGTTCCGGTGAGGGTGTGGCCAGCCAGATGTCGGTCGCCGCAGGCGCGACACTGGTCGACCACGTCGACATCGATCAGCTCGAGGTCGAGCTGTGCGCCGAGCACCTGCCCTACGGCTACACCAGCGACGAGCTGACCGCCGCCGTGAAGGGTGAGGGCCCGATCAAGGTGCACTACGCCGACGGCTGGGATTTCCTGGCCAACGCCGCCGAGGCGGGCATCCGCTACGACGTCATCGTGATCGATCTGCCCGACGAGCGGGTCGAAGACGCGCAGCACAACCGCCTCTACGAGTCGGAGTTCCTGTCCCGATGTCGGGCTCTGCTCGCACCAGGCGGTGTGCTGAGTGCGCAGGCCGGTTGCGCGACGATGTGGCGGAACGAAACGTTGAAGCGGTCGTGGAACCGTTTCCACGAGCAGTTCGGCACGGTGGTGCAGTACGGCAGTGACGAGCACGAGTGGACGTTCCTGTTCGGGTTGAACGAGCGGATCGATGATCCGGTCCAGGGCATGACCGATCGTCTGGTCACGCTGCCCTACCGCCCGGAGACCGTCGACGCCCGCGCGCTCGTGCGCGGTGCGATCGAACCGCACGCCCTGCGCGTGTAATCCGACACCGAACGCACCGTCTCCCGCGAAACCTCGTGGGAGCCGGTGCGTTCGGCGTTTTCGGGTCCTCCCGGTCAGGATTGCCGACGCCGATATTCCTCGACGTTGACCCCGCCCACACCCCAGTCGGTGAGCTCGACCTCGTCGATGACGACAAACGTCGTGGCAGGGTCCTTGCCGAGAACGTCCTGCAGTAGGTCGGTCACACCTTTGATCAACTGGGACTTCTGTTCTCGGGTCACGCCTTCGTTGGTGACCTTGATGTTCACGTACGGCATCAGGCGGCCCGCCCCGAGATGAACCCGCCGTCGACGGGGAAGATGTGCCCGGTGGTGAACTCCGCGTCCGCGAGATACAGGACGGCGGCGGTGGTTTCAGACACCTCGCCGATGCGATTCAGCAAAGCCAGTCGGCCCGAGGCTGTTTCATCGCCGTCACCGAACAAGGGGGTACGGATGATGCCGGGAGCCACCGCGTTCACCCGGATGCGATCCGCCGCGAGTTCGGCGGCAAGGCTCGTGGTCAGCGCGTGCACGCCGCCCTTGCTGACCAACGCCGCCGACGCGGGCAGTCCGGCGAGCGCGTGATTGACCAGCACCGTGCCGATATTGACGATGCTGCCGCCCCGCGCCTGCCGCTGGAGCTGCCGCACCACCGCCTGCGTGGTGAAGTAGGTGCCCTTCAGGTTGCCGCCGAGGTAGCTGTCCAGGTCCGCCTCGGTGACGTCGACGAACGGCTTCGCGCCGAAGATCCCCGCGTTGTTCACCAGGACGTCCACGCCGCCGAACCGCTCGACCGCCGCCTGCACCAGCGCGGAACCCGTTGCAGGAGAACCGATATCTCCCGCGAAGGTGGCTACTCGCGCCGGCGCACCGAGCTCGGCCGCCACCTCGGCGAGTTTGCCTGCGTCGCGGCCGTTGACCACCACGTTGTCGCCGCGCGCCACGAAGGCGCGGGCAATATCGCGGCCCATCCCGCTGGAGGATCCGGTCACGATCACCGTCTTCGTCATAGTTCCCTCTCTCATTGATACGACCGGTCGTCTTGGAATAGGCATACGAAACGACCGAGCATGACTAGGCCCCAGGTCAGGGCCGGAAGTAGTCCCCCAACAGGCGATTCAGGCACTTCTCCAGCGGTTCGAGCGTCCGGTCGATCTTCATCCGGATCACCGCACCCTCCCACGATTCGAGCAGCAGATCCGCCAGATCGGTCGCGTCGATATCGCCTCGGATCATCCCCGCCGCCTGTGCCGCACGCAGCTGCTCGGCCACCCGATCGCGCCACGCACCCCACGCACTCGACAGCGACTCCCGAAGCAGCTCACTGCCTTCCAGCTCACCACCGAGATTCGCGATCAGACACCCGCCGGTGAAATCCGCCGCGACGAAATCGTCCATCAGCCGCCCGAAGAACGCCCGCAGCCCGCTCACCGGATCGGCAGCCGCCTCGAACGCCTCCGTCAGATTCCGCTGCACGCACAGCGAGTGATGCTCGATCACCGCCTGCCCGAAGCTCTCTTTGCTGTCGAAGTAGTTGTAGAACGACCCCTTGGGCACCCCGACCTTGTCCAAGATCTGCTTGATCCCGGTCCCGTGATACCCACTGCTCAAGAACCCAGCAGCCCCTTCCTCCACGAGCAGCTGCCGAGTATCCCCACTCCGTCGAGGTCGCGCCATCCGCCCAATATACGACCGGTCGTCTACGAATTGCAACCCGAGCCCCTCTCGACCCGCTATCGACCTGGACGAATGATCACGAGGCACTGGTGGCGGCAACGTTCGAGAGCTCTCCGCCACCAGTGCCCTCTCACGCGCTACCCCGGATGGCGAGCGACCGCAGCGGTCCCGGGGCGTGGAGTCATTGAGTGTTGGGGAAGGTGGAGCGGCGCCATGTTGCGGAGCGGGCTGCGAATTGCGACAGGTGGGCAGCGGCGAATTGCGAGGCGTGCCAGTCGCCGGGTTCGGCGGCAGCGGTCCAGACGTAGGTAGAGATCGGGCCGAGGTGACCGGGGAGGCATAGGGGGCGGAGGTCGTACTCGTCGTCTTCGAAGGCGTCGAGGATTGCCCACTCCCCTGCGGTGAGGCCGGAGAGTAGGACGCCGTGGGCCAGGCTGTCGGCGGCGGAGACGAGACCCGGGTACACGCGGCCCGGCAACGCGGCGACCCGCCAGCCCGAGGCGGTAGTCGGACTGAGGTCCGGCACGCGATCGAGGAGTACCTCGAGCACCTCTGGAAACTGGAGCGTCCCGTACGCGAACAACGAGTGCCCGAGCCTGCCGGAAAGTCGACCGATGCTGTTGTCCGACAATCTCATTCGCTACTCCTCTCCGGCTATCGGTACCACACCAGACATTTCGCCGCTTGGTGCGTTCACTCCGGGCGCTGGGTGCGGATGATGGCGGCGAGGTATTCGTAGTCTTCGGCGCGGGCGGTGGAGGTGCGGTAGGCGAGGCCGATGGTGCGGCCGGGGGCGGGGGTGGCGAAGTGGGCGGTGTCGAGGGTGCCACGGGCGGTTTCGGCGGCGACGGCCATCTCCGGGATCAGGGTGACGCCGAGACCGCCTGCGACACACTGCACTACGGTCGCGAGGGAGGCCGCGCGGGTGTCGCCGACGGCGGCGGGATGGACCTCGGCGGAGCGGCACAGGTCCAGTGTTTGGTCGCGGAGGCAGTGGCCCTCGTCGAGCAGGAGGAGCGGGAGCGCGTCGAGAACGGACGGGGCCAGGTCGGTGCGTCCGGCCAGTTCGTGCCCGCGCGGAGTCACCAGCACGAATTCCTCGGTGTAGAGCGGTATTTCGACCAAACCGGGGACGTCGGCGGGCAGGGCGAGCAGCGCGACGTCGAGCACGCCGGTGCGCAGACCGTCCAGCAGTCGCGCGGTCTGATCCTCGACCACCTGCGGGTGGAGCGCGGGTAACTTCTTGTGCAACTCCGGAAGAAGACCTGGCAGCACATACGGAGCAACCGTCGGAATGATGCCCATCCGCAGCGTCCCGCCGAGGCCGTCACCGGTCGCCGACGCGACGAAACGATCCGCCGCTTCGAGGGTCGCCATCGCCTTCGGCAGCAACCGCATGCCAGCCGCGGTCACCAGAACCCGGCGCGTGCTTCGTTCGATCAGTTGCAGCCCCAACCCGTGTTCGAGTGCGGCGAGCGCCTGCGATAGCGTGGGTTGGCTCACACTGAGCCGCGCTGCGGCAGTGCCGAAGTGGCGGTATTCCGCGACCGCCACGAACGCACGCAGCTGTGACAGGGTCGGCTGATAAGTCTGATCGGTCACGGCTATCAGTGTAGTGCGACTGATCACCTTTACCTTTCACCAGCCCTTCCGGCAAGATCGGCGGGGAGCTTTTCTGCTTTTCTGCACAGTCTTGGCAAACCCACACAGAACGAGGAGATTAGGCATGGCCTTGCTGACCATCGGCGACCAATTCCCGGCATACAACCTCACCGCAGTCATCGGTGGTGATCTGTCGAAGGTCGACGCTCAGCAGCCTGACGATTACTTCACCCAGATCACCAGCGACGATCACGCGGGCAAGTGGCGGATCGTCTTCTTCTGGCCGAAGGACTTCACCTTCGTGTGCCCGACGGAGATCGCTGCGTTCGGCAAGCTCAACGAGGAATTCGCGGACCGCGACGCGCAGGTGCTCGGCGCCTCCGTCGACAACGAGTTCGTGCACTTCCAGTGGCGCGCCCAGCACGAGGATCTGAAGACCCTGCCGTTCCCGATCCTGTCCGACCTGAAGCGCGAATTGGCCGCTGCCACCGGCGTTCTCAACGCGGACGGGGTTGCCGACCGCGCGACCTTCATCGTGGACCCGAACAACGAGGTCCAGTTCGTCTCGGTCACCGCAGGTTCGGTCGGCCGCAACGTCGACGAGGTGCTTCGCGTGCTCGACGCACTGCAGTCCGACGAGCTGTGCGCCTGCAACTGGAAGAAGGGCGACCCGACCATCAACGCGGGCGAACTGCTCGCCGCGAGCGTCTGAGTCGAAAAACGCTGCGTCACTTCATGAACGGCCACTATTCACCGCCCCCCGCGCAGGCGGGGACGATCCGATCCGAGGATTTGAAGAATGAGCATTGAGAACCTGAAGAACTCCCTCCCCGAGTACGCCAAGGACCTCAAGCTCAATCTGTCGTCGCTCGCACGCACCACCGTGCTGAACGAACAGCAGCTGTGGGGCACCCTGCTCGCCTCGGCGGCCGCGTCCCGGTCGGCGACCACGCTGCGCGAGATCGCTGACGAAGCCGCGAACGTCCTGTCCGAGCCTGCCTACAACGCCGCGCTCGGCGCCGCCTCGATCATGGGCATGAACAATGTGTTCTATCGGGGCAAGGCGTTTCTCGGCGGGCGCTACGACGACCTGCGGGCGGGTCTGCGCATGCAGATCATCGGTACGCCCGGGGTCGACAAGGCCGATTTCGAACTGTGGTCGTTCGCGGTCTCGTCGATCAACGGTTGCCAGCATTGCTTGGAGGCGCACGAGCACACGCTGCGTGAGGCGGGCGTGTCTCGTGAGGTGATCTTCGAGTCGCTGCGTGCGGCCGCGATCGTCGCCGGTGTCGGACAGGCTGTTGAGTCGACCGCGGCACTGGCCGGCGTCACCGTCTGATCCGTGAGGGTCCGAAGAGGTTGATCCGTCGGGTCCGAAGAGGCCGCCACCGCTCCACGCGAGCAGTGGCGGCCTCTTTTGTGAACATTGACGAACCCGATGTCGGCGACGCCGCTCGCTGCTGCGGCAGCATGCCTGGTGAACGGGGGGTGTGGTCCACGCGACAGCTCGGCGTCGGTGCAGGCTAGTAGGCTCGGTGACCATGAGCACACAGGTTGATGTGGTGCGGGTGTTCACCGATTCGGCGGGACGATTCGGTAACGAACTGGGGATCGCGCGGGCCGCCGATGTGCCTGAGGCGGACCGGCAGGCATTGGCCGCCAAGGCTGGATACAGCGAGACCGTCGTGGTCGAAGACGCGGTCGACGAGGTCGCCAGGATGCGGATCTACACCCCGACCGTGGAGTTGCCCTTCGCCGGGCATCCGTCGGTGGGCACCGCCTGGTGGTTCGCTGGACACGGCACCCCACTGCGCCGGTTGATCGTGCCCGCCGGGCCGGTCGCGGTCGAGTTGGCCGAGGGCCTCACCTGGATCACGGCGCGCGCGGAATGGGCGCCGGACTTCACCTTTCACCAACTCGGCGACACCGAAGAACTCGCGGCGCTGCGCCCGGACGACTTCTCCGGCGGCCCGCACTACCTGTGGGCCTGGGTCGACGAGAACCGCGGCGCACTGCGCTCACGAATGTTCGCCCCGACCCTCGGCATCCCGGAAGACGAAGCCACCGGTGCCGCCGCCGTCGCCATCACCGCCCTCCTCCGCCGCGGACTGGTCATCACCCAGGGCAAGGGGTCGCAGATCTTCAGCGCATGGGACTCCGACGGTTGGGTCCGCCTCGGTGGACGCGTAGTCGCCGACCAAACCATCGAGATCTGAGTAAGGACCCGCCACACCAACGGCATTCCGCGACTTGATAAGTCGCCGACCCTAGGTTGGACCGCGCGTTAACCGCTTCGCGGCCCCGTCGATCACCTGCGGCCCGATGCGTCAACCACGTTGTGGCTCCACGACGCCCGACCACATGCGTCGACGGCTGTGGTCGTTGACGAACACGTGGGCTCAGGGCAGTAGGACGCCGGCTATCGGGTCGGTTGTTGGTGCTGGCGATCCACCTGTTGGTTCGACGCTGACGGCCAGCTTCTCTCCCCTGGCGAATGTGGTTACGAATGGTCTTCCTGCCGAAGGCAATTCGGCCAGTATGCCGACGGATCGGGGCTGATGGCCATCTGGCACCAGCCAGACCTGGTACACGTGGTCGGGGGGCGGTTGTGCGACGCCGTCGAAGGCCATCAGTGCGAGGCGCTGGTTCGGCGAAATCTCAACGACCACAGTGCCGCCGCCGGTGACCGGGGTGGTCAGTGTGCGGGCGACCGGTTGGTCTACCCTCGGCGAGTCCGCGACGCGGTCGGCGACCACGGTGCCGCCGATCACCAGGCAGACTGCCGCTGCGGCGGCCATCAACCATCGTGCGCGGCGTTTGCGGGTGGACAACCGAACGACTCTGCCGTCGGCGGGGAGTGCCGCCAGTATCCGTTCCTCCAGTTCCGGCGGCGGGGCCGTGGCGTCGAGTACTGCCACCCGCGCCATCACGTCGCGTAGGTGCCATACGGTGTCGGAGAACGCTTTCCGCACCGCCGGATCCGCGGTGGCCAGCCGCTCCTCGATGTGTCGGCGCTCGATTTCGGGTACCGCGTCCAATGCGCACGGGTAGGCGAGGTCGAGCAGTTCCGCGTCGGACCGCGGGGGCGTGTCAGCCATCGGCGCCTTCTCCGGACAAGCATTTCTCCAGTCTCTTCAGTCCGTCCCTGATGCGGGTTTTCACCGTGGGTAACGGCACCGAGAGATGGTCGGCCACTTCACGGTACGTCCGCCCGGAGTAGTACGCGAGTGCGATTGCTTCGCGCTGGATGGAGGTGAGCGTGTCGAGGCAGTCGAGCACCTCCTGCTCCTCCATCCGTTGCGTCACCGATTCGGCGACGACGTCGTGATCGCGGCCCGCCTGGGCGTGGGCGTAAGCCAGATCCCGGACGGTGGCGGCGGCCTCCGCGCGGACCCGGTCGACGGCGCGGCGGTGCGCGATCATCATCAGCCACCCGATCGGGCTCGACCGTGCCGCGTCGTACCGGTCGGCGCTCGACCACACCTGGAGGTACACCTCCTGGACGACTTCTTCCGCCGCGGCATGGCTGCGCAGGATGCGCAGGGCGAGTCCGAAGACTCGGGAGCTGGTGAGCCGGTAGAAGTCGGTGAAGGCGGCGCGGTCGCCGGTGCCGATCGCGGCGAGTAGGCCCGCTGATCGGCGGCTGACGAGTAACGCGCGCTCCCGGTCGCGGCCGGTGCGCAACCTGCATGCGAGTACGGAATCGTCGACGTCCAGGACTGGATCTCCGGGGCGATGCACAGGCGCTGACCCGCGCCAGTTACTCATAACTCTGCCTCGCGGACGCTCAGCTCCGTCGTGGGCGAAGCGCCCCAGCGCATCATCAGTTCGCTCATGCCCGCGCCTCGCCGACGCACGACACTGGCGCAAGCGAACGCCCGACTGTGCCCACCGCTCGATCACCGCACTCGCTCATGCCCGCGCCTCGCCGACACTCAACTCCGGCACAAGCGAACGCCCAGCTGCGCCCACCGCTCGATCACCGCACTCGCTCATGCCTGCGGCTCGCCGACACTCAGTTCCGGCACAAGCGAACACTTGGCCGTACCCATCGTTCACCGAATCCTCTGCCTGCATAGAGAGGGGTTCGGTCTGCGCTGGCGTGCGGATTGGTCTGCGGCACCGCTCAATTCGAAACGGCCGCGATGAGCATGTACGCGGTGCCGAGGTCCATCACCACATGCGGCACCATCGCGGACCGCTTTCGCGGCCCGGTCCATGCCACGACACACCCACCCGCGCATCGCACAATCCCCAGGCCGCCCGGCGTGTTCACCGCCTCGCGCCCGGTCGCGCCCGCGAGCGTGACGAGCAGCGCGTCGGCGGCGAAAAGCCCCGCGATGATCAGTGCGGGCACGGCAGCGGGCCCGCCGGTATGTCCGGTTGGCGTATGTCCGGACATCGCGTACAGCATCGCCGCGGCCGTCGCCGTGTGATACCCGAGCGGCACCAGCCGCTCCCCCGGCATCGCGTGCGAATCGGCACGCCACTGCACGACCCGACTCACCAACAGCCCCGCGAAGACGACGACCATCGCGGTGAGCACACCATGCACCGCCGCCGGACTCGCCGCGGCCGGAAAGATCAGCATCGCCAACATGACCAGGCACATAGCGAGATGCGCCGCATCGGACTCGTGATACTCAGCTGCCTGCTCCCCTACCCCCGCACCGTGTTCAGGACCCGAGCCCTCGCACGCGACGATGTGGCCAGCTGGCACAGTCGGGTCGTGGGTTGGGTCTGGTTGGGGTGAAACATGTTCCGACAGCACAGCGGACCCGGTTCGATTCCGTCCTGCGATCGCTCGTGGTGGGGCTAGGCGGGCGAGCACGATGGCGGCGGCGATCAGGAAGGCGGCGATCGCGGACCAGCGTAGTGCGGCGTACTCCTGTACGAAATGCGTCACCGCCCACCACCTCTCGTCGCGGCGATCGTGGTTCTTTCGTGCCCGCATCGGGTACCACCAAGGATGCCCTGTTCGGCGGTGTGCGGTCAGCGCGGCACGGACTGCCGGTATCTGTCTACGGCGGTGCGGGCGAATCGGCCCGGCGAAACACCGCGCCATTGCTTGAACGCGTTCGAAAAGCTCGGTGCGCCTGAATATCCCATGCGGTAGGCGACGTCCTCGACGGTCAGGCCGGTGGAGAGGAGTTCTTCGGCGAGGGCGCCGAAGGTTTCGGCGCAGAGCTGACGGTAGGAGGTGCCTTCGTCGGACAGCCTGCGACGCATGGTGCGCAGGCTCATGTGCAGTCCGGCGGCGACTTCTTCCTGACTGAGCCTGCCGTTCATCCGGTGCATCAACATTTCCCGGACCGAGCCTGCCACGCCCTGCCGCAGGCCCCGGCGCTGCAGCAGGTCGTCGCACTGTTCCTCGAACAGCTGGGCGGTGAGCGGGCTGGCCTGCGGCATCGGCTCATCGATGCCGATGGCGTCGAACACGGCGACTTGGAGCTCGGTCGATTCGGTGCTGGGAATCCCGAAGTCGTCGAAGAGCGGCTTCAGCCGCGGGCGCAGTCCGCCGGCGATCTCGACGCGCAGCACCGGCGGCGGGGTACCGAAGACCATGAACCAGTTGGTCAGCAGCGCCGACACATCGCGTTCGGCGAGGAACGCGCGCAGGTCGTCCGGCAGGTCACGGTCGTCGCCGTAGAGGTAGATCTCTTCGCCGCGGTAGACGTGCCAGGCGCGGGCGAACGAGGTCATCAGGCTGAAGTAGCGCATGGCGACTTCGATGGCTTGACGCATCGTCGGGCTGCTGAGCACGGCGAGGGCGAACACGCCGTGGGTGGTGATGTGCGTGCGCGTGCCCGCTTCGACGCCCAGTCCCGGCGGGTCGCCGAGCAGGGTGACGATATTGCGGACGATCGCCAGTTCCTGCGCCGCGGTGATCTCCGCGCCCGGCGTCTTGAGCACGCGCGGGTCGATGTCGGTGCTGTGCAGACACTGATTCTGGGTGAGGCCGTGATCGTCCGCGAGTTCGACGAGGATCGCCGCGTTAGTCACCGACCGCCGCCACTCCCATGAGGCCACGCTCCCATCGTTGCCTGCTATGGCCGGAACGCGCAAGGTTTTTGGCCGGAGATCGTAAGTTCTACTGCTTCAAGGGGTTCGAGTCGCCCGAGCAAACCGTCCGCCCGGTTCCGCACAACCACCTGCGCGCACCCGCCTCACCCCAGCTTGGCACGCCCTACCGATCCGCACGCCCACTTCGCGCACCCCTCACGAATCGCCGCCCCATCCGAGCGGCCGACTCGGACCTCCACGTGGCCGAACTACGCAAAGCAGTCCCGCAGAGCAACCAACCCCGATGGCCGATCTACGCAAGGTTCTTGGCCGGAGTCGGCATGGACAGCAAACCCTTCCCCGTACCCATGATTCACCCCTGTTTCCGCTGGCCGGATTGCGCAAATTCATGACCCGATATCGCATGGAACGAAGCGCCAGCGACCATCTAGCGTTTAAGGGAGTCGAAGGCAGGCGAAACCATATGTCTCGGAAGACACTCGCTGGCAAACGCATCGCGATCACCGGAGGTGCGCACGGAATCGGACGTGAGACCGCGCTGGCCTTCCTGGCGGAGGGGGCCGATGTGGCGATCGGTGACATCGACACCGGATCGGTGCGCGCGGTCGCCGATCAGCTCGCCAGAAGCCACGGGGGCACGGTGGTCGGGCTGCCGCTCGATGTCACCGACAGCGCCAGGTTCGCGAGCTTCCTCACCTCGGCCGAACGCAAGCTCGGTGGGCTCGATGTCGTGGTGAACGCCGCCGACGTGATGCCTGCCGGACCGTTCCTTGCGGAGTCGGAGGCCGAGACGGACCGCCAGATCGACATCAATCTGCGGGCCGTGATCATCGGAACCCGCCTTGCCGCAGAACGATTCGCCACGCAAGGGCAGGGGCAGATCGTGAACATCGGCACCGCGGCCGGGGTGACCGCGGCGCTGGGGGTTGCCGTGTATTGCGCGACCAAGCACGGCGTGGTCGGGCTCGGCGCCGCGCTCGATCAGGAACTCGGCGAACTCGGCGTCACCGTGAGCACGGTCGCCTCCGGCTCGGTCGAGGATCCGGAGGCGGTCGCCGATGCCGTTGTCGAGTGTGTGGTGCGGCAGCGCGGCGGTTTGATCAGCGTGCCTGCCTCGCACGGACTTCGCACCGCGTTGGGACCCTCAGGCGGCATCCTGCGTCGCCTGTTCGCCCGCAACGGTCAGCTCCGCTGAGTCACCCCGAATCCGATTACAGCTCGCGCAGTTCCCGTTTGAGCACCTTGCCTGTCGGATTGCGCGGCAGCTCGTCGACGAACAGCACATCGCGCGGCACCTTGAACCGGGCCAGATGCTCCTTGACGTGCGCACGCACGTCGTCCTCCGCGAGGGTGTGCCCGTCGCGCACCACAATCACCGCGCGCAACCGCTGCCCGTACCGATCGTCGTCCACGCCGAAGGCACTCACCTCCGCCACCGCGGGGTGCGCGGCAAGCAGCTCCTCGACCTCGCCGGGGAAGACGTTCTCGCCGCCGGAGACGATCATGTCGTCGTCGCGTCCGTCGATGAAAAGCCTGCCTGCACTGTCGAAGTGGCCGACATCGCCGCTCGACATCAGCGTGCCGATGCGATCCTTGTCACGGCCGTCGGTGTAGCCCTCGAATTGGTAGGTGTTGCCGACGAAGATGCGTCCGGTCTCGCCTGCGGGCAGTTCCGCGCCGTTCTCGTCGAGAATCCTGACGGTGGCGCTCGGCACCGGGCTGCCGACGCAGCCCGGCTCGACCGCCAGGTCGGCGGGGGTCGCGATGGTCGCGTAGGCGACCTCGGTGGAGCCGTACAGGTTGTAGAGCACCGGCCCGAACACGTCGAGCACCTTGGTGCACAGGTCGGCGCCGAGTTGCGAACCGGCGACGAAGATGATGCGGAGCGCGGAAAAGTCGTGCCCCGCACGGGCGTCCGGACCGAGGTCGATGATGCGCCGCAGCATCACCGGTACCGCGATCACCGCGGTGGCCCGATGCCGGTCCATGCTGTCGAGCACCGCCTGCGGGTCGAAGCGGCGGCGGATCACCAGCGTTGATCCGAAACCGAGCGCGAGGGTCGAGAACGCGAAGCCGAGCGTATGGAACAGCGGCGCCGCGCATTCGATCACCTCGCGAGCCCGGAACGGCACCTTGTCGAGGATGGCGCCCAGTGGCGCCAGCGAGGTCGGTTCACTACGCGAGGCGCCCTTCGGGGTGCCGGTGGTCCCGCTGGTCAGCAGGATGATCTTCGCGGTCGTGGTCGGCCGCTTCGGCGTGGTGCGCGCCGCACCGGCGATCAGATTGTCCAAGGTGTCGACGCCGGGTTCCTCGGCCCAGGCACGGTAGCGGCCGCGCGGCGCGTCGAGGTCGCCGAGGATCTCGGTGTATTCCTCGTCGTAGACCAGCAGGTCCGCGCCCTCACGACCGACCACCTCGCGCAGCTGCGGACCGGCGAAATCGGTGTTGAGCAAGAGAATTCGCGCACCGCACTTGGCCGCAGCGAACACCGCGTAGTGGAACCCGCGATGGTTGCGGACGAGGACGGCCACGGTTTCTCCGTCCCGCAGACCGCGCGCCCGCCACGCGTTGGCGAGCGCGCTGGTGCGGTCGTCGAGTTCGCGGAAGGTGACCGGCCCGCGTTCGTCGATGAGGGCGGCCCGGTCCCGGTAGCGCAGGGCGCCGACCGAGACGAGTCCGCCGATCATGCCGGAGCGCAGCACCGCGACGCCCATTCGGGCGAGGCGGTCCGGCCGTTCCGGCGTGACCAGTCCGGCGCGGACCGCCAGTGCGGCGTAATAGGTTTCGTCGAGCACGCGGCGCGGCACCGCGGCCGCCAGCGTTGCGACCTTGGCCAGCTTCATGATTCGTACCCCCTGGCGGGACGGCGAAGTCCACCGAGCGTTGCGGGCGAGTACCTTCACCATAAGTCGTGCTGCATGCGGTTGGTGACGGTTCCCACCTGAGACCACACGTGGGATGAATTCAGTGCATGATGATCGAATGTCTAGCAACACCGACCAGTCGGTTATCTCGGAAACACTCGTCACCGGCGCCCTTCTCACCCTGCGCATCACGGTCGACGATCTGTCGGGGCCGGAGATCGCGGCCCTGCTCACCGATCATTTGACCGACATGGCCGCGCAGTCCCCCGCCGAGAGCATGCACGCACTCGACCTGACGGCCCTGCGCCGTCCGGAGATCACCTTCTGGAGCGGCTGGGACGGCGACACCCTGGCAGGCTGCGCCGCGCTCAAACAGCTCGATGACGAGCACGCCGAGATCAAGTCCATGCGCACCGCCGCGACCCACCGCCGCCGTGGCATCGCCGCGATGTTGTTGCGCCACCTGATCGCGGAAGCACGCCACCGCGGATACCGGCAATTGAGCCTGGAGACCGGGACGGTCGAGTTCTTCGCCCCCGCCCAGAAGCTCTACGCCGCACACGGTTTCGAGTACTGCCCGCCCTTCGGCGACTACCAGCTCGACCCGTACTGCACCTTCATGACCCGCACCCTCTGAGCGATGCCCGGCGAGCAGGCCGGCGCACGGCCCTTGGCTCGCGGCATCTCGACGGTTGTCCCGCACCGATTGCAGTGCGGGACAACAGCGTCTGATCGGCCCAGGAAGCAGGCGGTCGGTCCAACAGAAGCGGTCCGCCCAACACGAGTACCCAGGACCCGTGGTGCTCAGCCCAGCACGCGAGGCTCAGCCCGACGCGGACGGTCAGCCCTGCACGAGAGCCTCAGCCCAGCGCGCGGGTGAATCCGTCGACCAACTCACCGACCTGATCGTCCGTCATCACGAACGACGGCGAGATCTGCATCGCACCCTGTCCCGCCGCACGCCCCGAAATACCGTGCGCCCGCAAGGTTTTCACGAACGGCAACCCTTCGGCGGGATCGACGAGCTGGACCGCAGCCACGGCACCGAGCCCACTGCGCACCTCGGCGACCCGAGGATGCTCGGCCAGCGGCGCGAGCCGCTCGTGCAGGGTCCGCTCCAGCCGCGCCGACTCGGCGAGCAGATTCTCCCGCTCGACAATGTCGAGGTTGGCCAGCGCCGCGGCGGCCGCACCCGCGTGCCCGCCGTAGGTGTACCCGTGCCGCCACCACACGCCGCCACTGAAGAACGGCTCGGCGATGTGCGGCGCGATGAAGACCGCACCCATCGGCAGGTAGCCGGAGGTGAGTCCCTTGGCGGTGGTCATCAGGTCCGGCTCGAGGCCGAATCGCGAAGAGGCGAACCAGGATCCACCGATGCGCCCGAAGCCGGTCACCACCTCGTCGGCGACGAACAGGATGTCGTGATCGCGGCAGATCTGCCTGACCTCGGCGAGGTAGCCGTCCGGCGGCAGGTAGATGCCGCCCGCGCCGATGATGGGTTCGCAGAAGAACGCGGCGATCCGCTCGGCGCCGAGCTCCTCGATCAGCGTGAGCAGCGCCTTCGGGTTGTCCCATTCGATGGTGCGCGCGTCGGCCATCAGCTCGCCGTAGCCCTCACGGTTCACCGGGATGCCTGCCAGCGCGGTACCGGCGACGTGCATGCCGTGATAGGCCTTCTGTCGCCCGACCACGATCGTCTTGTCCGGTCTGCCGAGCTCGTGCCAGTAGCGGCGGGCCAGCTTGGCGGCGGTGTCCACCGAGTCCGAGCCGCCGGAGGTGAAGAAGATCTTGCTGCCTGGCACCGGCGCCAGCGCGGACAGCCGCTCGGCGAGCTGCTGGGTGGCCGGTTCGGTGAAGTCACCGAAGTTGGAGTAGTGCGCGATCTGGCGCAGCTGCGCGGCGACCGCGTCGGCGATCTCGCCGCGGCCGTGGCCGACGTTGGTGAACCACAGGCCCGCGGTCGCGTCCAGGTAGCGGTTGCCAGCGGCGTCGTAGATGTAGGCGCCCTCGCCACGGGCGACGACGAACGCGCCGTCCCGCTCGACCGCACCCATGTCGGCAAATCCGTGCCATAGCGAGTTCATGTGTCCACCTTTACCGGAGGAAAGTGTCCTCCTCCGAATCGGCCCCACCCCTGTCCCCGACGGATTCCGACCCAACCAGCCCAAACCCAGTCGTCCACGCCACCGGGTATGGCCAGCGACACTCCTGCGTCGCCGTCGAATGAGGCCTGGTCGGAGCCCCCTCAGGACCGCTCCCTTCGACAGCGATGCGGGTGTCCGACTGTGCTCCGGGCCGATCGATGCCGCTCATGGCGTCCGGCGCCGGGCCAGGCCGCCGACCGCGGCGATCGCGATGGCGAGCAGCGTGAAGACACCGAGCAGCACGATCAGTCCGATCGCCAGCGAGATCCAGCCGTTGATCCGCGGATCCATGAAGGGATACGGATACCAGTCGACCATCGGCCCACGGACCAGCGTGTAGACGCCATAGATCACCGGATACACCAACCAGCTGGTGACGAGCCGTGGCGAGAGCTCCACCCGCGCGCGAGCCGGGACGAGCACCCAGTCGGCCACCAGCACGATCGGCAGCACCCGGTGCAGGATGTCGTTGATCCAGCGATCGGTGAGCATCACGTCGATATTGGCCAGCAGCACCGCGTAGACGACGCCGGTGATGAGCAGATAGAGCGTGCTCGCGCCGCGTATCGCCTGCCAGCGACGCCCCTGCGGGTCGGCGAGGCCGCCGAGCAGCAGCACCAGGACGCCGAGCACGTTCGATTGAATCGTGAAGTAGCTGAAGTAATTTCCCGGGGAGAACGCGGACTCGTGCAGGTTGCGCAGCGGGATCCAGGCCAGCGCGACGATGCCGAGCACACCGAAGGCGACCCGAAGGCCGCGATACACCCAAGCCGTGCCCGAATCGGGGTTCATGGCCCGATCCTCGCATATCAATACCCATTGACCTGGGATGACAAGATTGGCGGCACACTGGTGGCTACCGGACAGCACCGCCTGACGGAAAACCCAGTTGCCGCCCTTCGCTACGCTTATCACTGCAATGACCAGGACAGCTGACACCGGACCCCGCGAGCTCCGCACCCGCCTGGCGAATCTCTCCCTCCGCGACGAGTACCGGCTGCGACGCCGACTCGACCGGGCCCGCGGCGACGACCTCGACGCGGTCGCGAGCGAGATCGCCACCGCGGAACTGCGCATCGACGCACGTCGTGCCGCGGTGCCGCAGATCCGCTACCCCGAGCAACTGCCGGTCACGCAGCGCCGCGACGACATCGCCGCCGCCATCGCCGCACATCAGGTGGTGATCGTGGCCGGCGAGACCGGTTCGGGTAAGACCACCCAGATCCCCAAGATCTGCCTGGAACTCGGCCGCGGCATCCGCGGCACCATCGGTCACACCCAGCCGCGCAGGCTGGCCGCGCGCACGGTCGCCGAACGCATCGCCGAGGAGCTCGACACCGAACTCGGTGACGTCGTCGGCTATACGGTCCGTTTCACCGATCACGCCTCGGACCGGACGCTGATCAAGCTGATGACCGACGGCATCCTGCTCGCCGAGATCCAGCGCGACCGGCTGCTGCGCCGCTACGACACGATCATCATCGACGAGGCGCACGAACGCAGTCTCAATATCGACTTCCTGCTGGGCTATCTCAAACAGCTGTTGCCGCGCCGCCCCGATCTCAAGGTGATCATCACCTCGGCGACCATCGACCCGGAGCTGTTCGCCAGGCACTTCGCCGACGAAAAGGGCACTCCCGCACCGATTGTCGAGGTGTCGGGCCGGTCCTATCCGGTGGAGTTGCGGTATCGCCCGCTGTCGCTGGAGCTGCCCGGCGCCGCGGACGAAGACGACGAGGACACCAGGGTGGTCGACCGCGACCCGGTCGACGCCATCGGCGACGCGGTCACCGAACTGTTCGCCGAGGGGGACGGCGATGTGCTGGTCTTCCTGTCGGGCGAACGCGAAATCCGGGACGCCGCAGACGCTTTGCGCGACCTGAAGCTGCCGCGCACCGAGATCCTTCCGCTGTACGCGCGGCTGTCCACCGCCGAGCAGCATCGGGTGTTCGCGCCGCATCCCGGCCGCCGGGTCGTGCTGGCCACCAATGTCGCCGAGACCTCGCTGACGGTGCCGGGCATCCGGTACGTGGTCGACCCGGGAACCGCGCGCATCTCGCGGTATTCAATGCGCACCAAGGTGCAGCGGCTGCCGATCGAGCCGGTCTCCCAGGCGTCGGCCCGGCAGCGCGCGGGCCGCTGCGGACGCGTCGCCGACGGTATTTGCATCCGGTTGTACTCCGAGGACGACTTCGATTCCCGGCCCGCGTTCACCGAACCGGAGATCCTGCGCACCAACCTTGCCGCCGTCATCCTGCAGATGACCGCGCTCGGCCTCGGCGATATCGAGAACTTCCCGTTCGTGGAGGCGCCGGACAAGCGTGCGATCCGCGACGGCATCGCACTGCTGGAAGAACTCGGCGCGCTGGGGCGGCGGACGGCAGAAGCAGCTCGGTCCGACGACACCGGACTCACGCTGACGCCGATCGGCCGGGACATGGCGCAGTTGCCCGTCGATCCGCGGATGGCGCGCATGCTCGTCGAGGCGCACCGCACCGGCTGCCTCGCGGAGGTGCTGATCATCGTTGCGGCATTGTCGATCCAGGATGTGCGCGAGCGTCCCGCCGACAACCAGCAGGCCGCCGACACCAAGCACGCCAGGTTCATTGTCGAGGGTTCGGACTTCCTCGCCTATCTCCGGCTGTGGGACTACCTGACCGAGCAGCGGAAGTCCCTGTCGTCCAACCAGTTCCGGCGGATGTGCCGCGACGAGTTCCTGCATTACCTGCGCATCAGGGAGTGGCAGGACCTACACGGGCAGCTGCGCACCATCACCAAGGGCCTCGGCTGGTCAGCCGAGGCCACGCCCGGCAGCGCCGAGGACGACGCCGCTACCTCCGAGCAGGCAGCGGGCCGTTCGCGCCGCGGGCGCTCCCGCGGCAAGGGTGGCGCGAGCGATCAGACCGGCAGGCAGCACGAGAGCGGTTCGCCCCGTGGACGGTCGGCGGGCGGCGAAGCGCCGAGCGGATCCCCGAACCAGAAGGGCGCCAACACCTCTCGCGGCCGTGCCGGCGAACAGTCCGGTCCGAAGCGCGGACGCGGCAACGCACCGCAGGCGGCGGACGGATCGGCGCTCGAATCCGACGGCATGCCATGGGATTCCGTCGGCATTCACCAGGCACTGCTGGCGGGCATGCTGTCCCACATCGGGGTGCGCGAGGCGGAGTCGCGGGAATTCCTCGGCGCCCGCAACGCGAAGTTCATGATCTTCCCCGGCTCGTCGCTGGCGAAGAAGGCGCCGCGCTGGGTGATGGCCGCCGAATTGGTGGAGACGTCCCGGCTGTGGGGTCGGATCGCCGCCAAGGTGGAGCCGGAGTGGGCCGAGCGCCTCGCGGGCGATCTGGTGAAACGCACCTATTCCGAGCCGCATTGGTCGACCAAGCGCGGCGCCGCGAGCGCCTACGAACGTGTCACGCTGTACGGCATCCCTCTGGTGACCGGCAGGCAGGTCGACTACGGCCGGATAGATCCCGAGCTGTCGCGCGAACTGTTCATCCGGCACGCACTGGTGCAGGGCGAATGGCAGACCCGCCACGAGTTCTTCCACCGCAACCGCGAATTGATCGACGATGTCGCCGACCTGGAGCATCGTGCCCGCCGCCGCGACATCCTCGTCGACGACGAGGTTCTGTTCGAGTTCTACGACAAGCGCCTGCCTGCCGACATCGTCTCGGTGCGCCACTTCGACAGCTGGTGGAAATCCGCGAAGCGCAAAGACCCCGCGCTGCTCGACTTCTCGACCTCGACCGTGGTCAACGAGGGCGCGGCAGTGCTTGACCCGGCAGCCTTCCCCGACGCGTGGCGGCAGGGCGAGCTGAGTTTCCCGCTCACCTATCAATTCGAGCCCGGTAATGAGGAAGACGGTGTCACCGTCCGCATCCCGGTCGAGCAGCTGGCCCATGTGCGGGCCGTCGGCTTCGACTGGCTGGTGCCAGGCATGCGGGACGAGCTGGCCGCCGCACTGATCAAGACCCTCCCGAAGGCGTTGCGGCGCAGCGTTGTTCCCGCACCGGATTTCGCGGCGGCGGCGCTGGCCGCGCTGACGCCGCGTGCCGAACCGCTGCGCACCGGGTTGGCGCGGGAGTTGTCGCGACTCGGATCGATCACGATCGACCCCGGTGACCTGGATCCGGCGGCCTTACCCGATCACCTGCGCATGACCTTCGCCGCCATCGACGCCGCGGGAACGACCCTGGCGCGCGGCAAGAGTCTGGCCGCATTGAAAACCCAGCTGGCCGACCAGGTTTCCGCGTCCGTCGCGCGGGCGACCGCGGGGGCGGAACGTGCCCCCGCCGCGGTCTGGACGTCGGAATCGCTCGGCACCGTTGCGCCGACGGTCCGGCGCGAGGTCGCCGGGCAGACCGTCACCGGATATCCCGCCCTGGTTCCGGAGGGCGAGGGGGTCGCCGTGCGAGTGCTCAGCTCGCCCGCCGCCCAGACCGCCGCGATGCGCGCCGGGACCCGCGCCCTCGTTCTGAACGCGTTACCGACCTCGGCCCGCACGGTCACCGCAGGCCTGCGACCCACGGAACGTCTTGCGCTGAGCCAGAATCCGTACGGATCGTTGGAGGCACTGGTCGAGGATTGCCGCACCGCTGCCGCCGACGAGCTCATCGCCGCCGCGGGCGGACCTGTGCACAATCCGGACGACTTCGCCGCGTTGGTCGCGAAGATCCGCCCCGACCTGACCTCCGCCGTCGCGCAGCTGGTTCGCCTCGTCGTCCCGATTCTGGCCGACGCACACCGGGTTTCGGCGGCACTGGCGAACACCGCCGAGCGCGACATCGCCGACGACGTCCGCGACCAGGTGGACAACCTGGTCTTCCCCGGCTTCGTCTCCGAATGGGGCAGCACCAGACTGCGCGAACTCCCCCGCTATCTCCAAGGCGCCGTCGCCCGTCTGGAAACCCTCCCCGGTTCCGCCGTGCGCGACCGCCAGAGCATGATCGAACTCGACCGCGCCATCGCCGCCTACGACCGTCTGGTGAACTCCCTGCCCGAGAACCGCCGCCACGCCGCCGCGGTAGCCGAAATCTGGTGGATGATCGAAGAATTCCGGATCAGCCTGTTCGCGCAGAAGCTCGGCACCCCATTCCCGGTGTCCGTCAAGCGGATAGAACGCGCCATCGCCGCGATCCGTAGATAGACGCGCCGTGCGGTGGCGGGCCGCTTGTCCCGGACGAGTGCCTCACTGACGACCGCCTCCGGCACCTCCCAGCCGTGGTGACCAGCTCGGATCGGACTACGTTGGGCCACATGGTTGTTGGCGCATATCGACCAGCTGACTACTCGGCGGGCACCATCGCTGCCGCGTCGGCGCGCGCCTGGCGCATCTCTTGAATCTCGCGTTCGAAATCCGCTGCGGAGGTGAAGGATCGGTAGACCGAGGCGAAGCGGAGGTAGGCGACCTCGTCGAGATCGCGCAGCGGGCCGAGGATTGCCAGGCCGACCTCGTGACTCGGCACCTCCGGAGATCCCTTGGCGCGCACGGCGTCTTCCACCTTCTGTGCGAGCAGGTTCAGGGCGTCGTCGTCGACTTCGCGTCCTTGGCAAGCGCGGCGGACACCACGAATTACCTTCTCCCTGCTGAACGGTTCGGTGACGCCGCTGCGTTTGACCACGGACAGGATCGCGGTTTCCACCGTGCTGAACCGCCGCCCGCAGTGCGGGCAGGCGCGGCGGCGGCGGATGGCCGCACCTTCGTCGGCCTCGCGCGAGTCCACGACCCGGGAGTCGGGGTGTCGGCAGTACGGGCAATGCATCCGAAAAGTCCTTCGTCGATGCGCGCGCTCGCGGCCGGCCCGGCAACCGATCGAGGTGACCGTCCCGGCGAGCACGTGTACAGGGGCCTAGACCCCGGCACCAGGTAGACCTCAGGCGA
The DNA here is from genome assembly GCF_043197455.1 of Nocardia sp. NPDC049149. Lineage (NCBI taxonomy): Bacteria > Bacillati > Actinomycetota > Actinomycetes > Mycobacteriales > Nocardiaceae > Nocardia > Nocardia sp. NPDC049149. Next base: position 74,082 of record NZ_JBICTD010000006.1, on the reverse strand, counting down.
TACGCGGAATACCTGCATAGCCCTTCGAGGATACCTGTCCGGATACTCAGGTTGTCTCACTCACCCTGGACCACGGGCTTCGCCCACCGGAAACTCCCGGCATAGATCACGCTATGTCGGGCGCATTCCCCGGCCGGCGCACGGCTATTCGCCGATCTGCCACTGTGAGGTCAGGTCGGCGATGAGCTCGGGCAGCCGAGGGACCAGTCGGCCACGAGCGAGCTTGTTCCAGAACGGCTCACCAAGCACGGCCGGGCCGAGCGCTGGGTTCAGTTCCAGGTCGACGTGGCGCGGGACGAGGTCGCCGATGAGGTAGGTCCAGCGTGGGTCGCGGTCGGCCCAATTGAAGTTGGGCAGCGGGGTGCGCAGCGTCAGGGTGCGGCCGCCGACCTCGGCGCGGACAGTGGTCGGGGCGAAGACGCCGGGCGCGAGCACACCAGGGACCGCGGCTTTGCCTGCGACCGTGCTCACATACGTGAGGACCCGGCCGATCGGCGCCCGGCCCGCCGCGGTCACGTCCCACTGGTCGGCGATCACGCGGTTCTGTTCGCGGTCGGTCATCCGGATCAGTGCGTCGATGAGGCCGTCCCGGGTGCCGCTCGCGATACCCTGCCACGCGGTGTGGATGTCGTCGTCGAGCACTCCCGCCTGGTACATCTCGTCGATGCCGCGTATCCCCAGTGCGACATAGGCTTCGTGCATCGGGACCAGGTCGGTGAAGATGTGCTTCTGCATGATCATCAGCCGGGTCTGGTACCAGGCGACATCCTCGGTGCTGAGCCGGGAGCCTTCGGTGGCGAGCAACCGGATGTCGTCGGGCAACACGCGCACCAATTCCTCGGGCGTGTTGCGTAGCAGATCGGCCACCGCGTTGCCGAGTTGGTTGATGCCCGGCACGTCGAGCACCACGCCCACGTCGCTCATGTCGAAGAACCCGGAGGCGAAGGAGCCGCCCGCGAGGCCTGCCAGCCCGGTCCAGTAGAAGTCGGGGCGCGAGGTGGTGAGCCGCAGATAGTTGACGTACACCTGGTTGAAGGTGCGCTCGTTGGCCCGCACCCCGCGCGCGGGATCCCAGGTCGCGAGGTCGATGCCCGCGTTGCGCGTCGAGACGACCAGCCAGTACTGATGCAGCAGTGTCGCGTACCGTCGCGGCGCCACCCCGTCGGCCCGCGCCTGCTCGAGCGCCGCGAACAACTCCGATTCGTCCAGTGGCAGTGCCGGATTCAGGCCACCACCACCCGCGCCGTCGCCGTTGACAGCGGGCAGATCCAGGTACGCGGCGTAGGTGGGCGCCGCCTGGGCGGCGGGCATCGCGCCGAAACCGATGACGAGACACAAACAGAGACAGGCGATCTGGGCGAGCGATCGGAGGGAGCGTCCGACGGTGACTAGGTGTGTCATGTGCGAAATGTCCTGAATTTCGTTCGCGGGCAAAGGTGTTGCCCAGGTCACGTTTTCAGCACAATAGCAACGGGTTATATCTTGTGATCAACAAATTCGGCCACGCTCCTGGCCGTTTCCCACGGTCAGCGCGGCGCCACAGCTCCGCCGGTCCACGAGCCTGCCGGGACCGAGTCGTCGGTCAGCGACTGTCCATCGACCACTGCGGGCACGGTGCCGGTGGTCGTCGACCCACCCCAGTCCCCCGCCCGCAAGTGCGCGAGCGTGATGAGCGCAGCAACCACGAGCGCACTCAGCAGCGCCGCAACGGCGAGCACGGCGAATCCGACCTGCGCCTGCTCGACCAGCTCGCCGGGATGCGCGCCACGCACCGGGCGGCGCACCGAAGTCCTTGTGCCACGGTCGTATGCGACGAGCGCACCGGCGGGTCGCGCGCCACGCGGGCGCCGGTCGACGACGGATCGATGCGCCACGTCCATGGTGCGCGACCGCGCGGTGCCGCGGTGCACGCGCGGGACGGTGTCGAAGCCGAGATCGTCCGCGGCGGCGACGTCGGCGGTGTCGAGCGGGCGCGGTGCGAGCGTCGCGCGGGCGGGGTGAATCGGCGTGTCGATGTCCGTGTCGATGTCGCTGATCGCAGTGCTCATCGGACAAACCTCCGTGGTGGGTGCTCCGTCTGTGTTCGAGCTGGGCCGGTCGAGCTGGGGGTTCTTCGGTGGTGTCATTTTCGTCTTGCTATTCGATCAGGTGTTCGAAGAACTGATGTTCGATTTCTACCACGGCCCACCGACAAAGTCAGCAGAAACGCCCGACACTCCTCGAACAGATGTTTGAAACATCGGCGCGACCGGACTAGATTCGAGAGACGAAATTCAGGACAGAGCTCGCACAGATATGCCGGGCGGCGGATCAGCCCGGACACAGCAAGGAAGGGCGGTTGTGGTGAGGCACACAGACGACACGGGCGACGAGAGCGAAGGCGGCGCCGACTCGGCGGTAACCGGGGCGGATCTCACCGTGCGTCAGCGCAAAGTGCTGGAGGTGATCCGATCCTCGGTGAGCGAACGTGGCTACCCGCCGAGCATCAGGGAAATCGGCGACGCCGTCGGACTGACGTCCACCTCCTCGGTGGCCCATCAGCTACGCGCCTTGGAGCGCAAGGGATTCCTGCGGCGCGACCCGAATCGTCCACGCGCCGTTGACGTCCGAGGCCTCGACGAAGTGGGGCGCGCGGTCACCAGCCTGCACGTCGCCGCCGTCGACGACACCGAAAGCGGCGTCGGCGATTCCGGCAGGCCGACACCGACGTTCGTTCCGGTCCTCGGCCGGATCGCCGCCGGTGGCCCGATCCTGGCCGAGCAGGCGGTGGAGGACGTGTTCCCGCTGCCTCGCGAGCTGGTCGGTGAAGGCTCGCTGTTCCTGCTGAAGGTCGTCGGTCAGTCGATGATCGACGCGGCGATCTGCGACGGCGACTGGGTGGTGGTGCGCCAGCAGAACGTCGCCGACAACGGTGACATCGTCGCCGCCATGATCGACGGCGAGGCGACGGTGAAGACGTTCAAGCGCACCGGCAAGGATGTCTGGCTGATGCCGCACAACCCGGTGTTCGAACCGATCCCCGGCAACGACGCGCAGGTTCTCGGCAAGGTCGTCACGGTCATTCGCAAGATCTGACCGCAGGCACGACACACGAACGGCCGCGCGGAGATCCGTGCGGCCGTTGTCGTTTGCGCTTCCGCGCCGAGCTCACAGCACATTGCCAGACAGCACCCAGGATCCTCACCGGTGCGCCGGTCATGCTTCCTGCGGTGACCACGATCAGCGCCGAACCGGCCCTGCCCGATGCGACCGACACCACCACCGCTCCCCCACCGGCGGGCCTGCTACCGGCTCGGCGCTGGGAGCGAGTGGGACTGGTCGCGCTCCTGATCGGCACCGCGGCGGCCTACCTATGGCACATCACCGTGAACGGCATGGGCAACAACTTCTACGCCGCTGCCGCCTGGGCAGGGTCGCGGAATTGGGAAGCGCTGCTGTTCGGGTCGCTCGACCCCGGCAACTTCATCACCGTCGACAAGCCACCGGTATCGCAATGGGTGATGGGCCTGTCCGGGCAGCTGTTCGGGTTCAGCAGTGCGAGCATGCTCGTCCCGCAGGCCTTGATGGCGGTCGCCGCGGTGGCGCTGCTCTATGCGGCGGTGACCCGGGCAACCGACAACCGGGGCGCCGGGCTGCTCGCAGGCGCGGTGCTCGCGGCGACTCCGGTAGTGGCGTTGATGTTCCGGTTCAACAACCCGGACGCGGTGATGGTGCTGCTGATGACCGCGGGCGCCTACTGCACGATCCGGGCGCTGCGCCACGCCAGTGCACGGTGGCTGATGTTGGCCGGGGTCGCGCTCGGCTTCGCCTTCCTCGCCAAGATGCTCGAAGGACTCATGGTGCTGCCCGCGTTGGCCATCGCCTACCTGCTCGTCGCGCCGACATCGCTGCGGGATCGGTTGTGGCACTTGCTCGGCGCTGCTGCGGCACTGATCGTGTCGTCCGGCTGGTATGTGCTGCTGACCATGCTGTGGCCCGCGTCGTCGCGCCCCTATCTGGCAGGCTCGACCAACAACACCTTCATGGATCTGGTGCTCGGCTATAACGGATTCGCACGCTTCCTCGGACAAAATCACCGGGGCGGCAACCATTTCGAGCTGCCACCCGGGTATGAAATGCCGCATGCGGCCGGCGCGGGCTTCGGTGGTTTCGGCGGGTTCGGTGGGTCGGGTCCGGATCGGATGTTCACCGGGGAAATCGGATTCGAGATTTCCTGGCTGCTGCCTGCCGCGCTGCTTGCCTTCGCCTTCGTGTTGGTATCCCGATGGCGGGCGCCGCGCACCGATCAACTGCGCGGTGCGACACTGGTTTTCGGCCTGTGGCTGGTGATCGACGGTGTGGCGTTCACCACTATGCAGGGTGGCATGCACGCGTACTACACGTTGGCGATCGGGCCTGCGGTGGCGGGGATGTTCGCGCTCGGCGTGTACGAGGCATGGCGACGGCGCGACGAAGCATTCGGCCGGATCGGTGCTGCTGCACTGGTTCTCGCGACCGGTGGCTGGGCCTTCGTGCTGTTGCAACGCAACGCCGAATGGTTGCCCTGGCTGCGCTGGACGCTGCTCGTCGTCGCTGTGCTCGCGGCGCTGGGGCTGCTTGCCGCCGCGTTCCCTGCGATGTCGCGCCGGGTGCCGACCCGGGCGGTCTCGGTGCTGGTGGTCGCGGGTGTCCTGGCCGGACTCGGCGGCACTTCCGCCTACGCGGCAGCCACCCTGCCACAGGAGCATGTCGGCGGAGGTCCGTCCGTCGGTCCCGCGAAGCCTGATAGACCGGGCACCGCAAATCAATTCCGCCGCGCCGTCACCGCGTTCATGGACGGCTCGACCGAACCGCAAGTGGCCGCGCTGCTCCGCGAAACGACCACGACTTGGTCGGCGGCGGTGGACCGGTCCTCGGTCGCCGCGAGCCTCGAATTGGCAAGCCGCACACCGGTGATCGCCATCGGTGGCTTCACCTCCGACGACCCGGTGCCGACCCTCGCCGATTTCGAGAACCTCGTCCGCACCCATCAGGTGACCTACTACCTCGCGCAAGAAGTCCAGCTGCCCGACTCCTGGAGGGTCACCGACCAACCGGGAGTCCTCACCGACCCCGGTCAACAACCAGCCGCCCGTCGCCAACAGCGTCAGGCGAACTCGGGCCAGCAACCACCCACGCCCGGGCAGCAGCCCGCCGATCCCGGTCAAACCCCGTCCTCGGACCCCGGCCAGCAAACACCTTCCGCCGGTCAACAGTCACCATCGACTCCCGGCCGCTGGCGCCCCTCCGGCAACAAGGACATCGCGAATTGGGTTGCCGCCCACTACACCCCGACCTATTACGGCAACGTCGCCGTATACAACCTCACCGACCCACCACACTGAACACCGACCAGACTCCCACCTCACACCAGGTGAGACCTTCTGACGAGCGGGACATTGCGGAGGCGACACGCCGTGAACACCTCCACCATGTCCCGCTCGTGAGCTCCGGACCGAGCGAACGGCCCGAATGTGTCGGTGGGCGGTGCGATGCTGGAGGCCGTGGCTACCTGGCTTGATTTCGAGAACGAGGCCCCGGAATTGGCGGCGGCGGTGAAGCGGCGGTTCCAGCAGCACGAGAGTCACGTGCTCGCGACCCTCCGCGCCGACGGCGCCCCGCGCGTGAGCGGCTCCGAAGTGGCCTTCCACGGCCCTGATCTGACCTTCGGCTCGATGCCCGACGCACGCAAGGCCCACGACCTGCAACGCGACGGCCGCTGCGCGATCCATGCGCATCCGGCCCCCGACGGTGACGCCAAAGTGTCCGGCACGGCCGTCGAACTCACCGACCCGGCCGCGCGCGAGGCGGCAGGCGCCGACCCGGCCGATACCTCGCACGCCTTCCGCCTCGACCTCACCGACGCCGTCCTCACCAGCGTCGACCAAGAGCAGGAACTCCTGATCGTCGAGCTGTGGCGACCAGGGCACGGCGTGCACGTCACCAAACGCCGCTGACACCATCGCACTGCTCATCGTCGGCTGGCGCATCGAAGGCGCCGCTCCCGACGGCGGCGACCATCACCGTGCACGGCCACCGACGGCCGCTGGCGCTACCTCGTCGACACACCGTTACTCCCGAGCCGGGCGGCTCGCATCAAGGCAAGCCAGTAGCTGGGCGGCCCGCCGAATCATCGTGGAGTCGATTCGGCGGGCGAGGAAGGTTTCGGTCCGGCCGCCAGACCGGTCGGCTCAGCGTGCGGCCGTGAGCCTGCGGTTGGTCACGTGCAGCTGGCGCAGGGTGCTCAACTCGAGGTCGTTGACCTGTGCAGACGTCAGATGGCCGCAGAGGCGATTCCAGTGCACGGCAACCTGGTCGCCAGGCGTCACATCGGGGACGGCGGAGTAGCCGTCGGTCCAGATCTCAGCGCGCCTCGGCTCCGGATCGGACAGGCTCAGCTCGCGGCCGTCCCAGCGCAGGCGGCGCGAGCTGAGCGTGATATCGGTTGGCGTGCAGTCGAGCACGGTGCCCCAGGAGATGCGGCAGCCGTCGAGCACCTGGCGCGGCTGGTCGCGGGCATCCCTGCCGAGCAGCCGCGTCCACGGATAGACGCCGAACACGTGGAAGCAGTGATTGGCGGCGGCCTCGGCGGCGAGATCCTCGGTCAGATGGGACCAGTAGTGCCCGGCGAGCGGGCCGATGACGGCGAGCAGTTCGGCCGCGAACGCGGCGGGGTCGAGCCGCGCGCCGACCCCGCCGCCGAGCCAATACGACTCCACCAGACGGTAATCCAGCGGGTCGCTGATCCCCGTCAGCCGGGACATCGCCCACAGATACGGCCATGCGCCGGAAAACTGCCTGGCCACCGCCCGCACGTCCGCGTCGGAGCCGCCGCGCAAGGCGACGGCCTCCGGCGGCCCGCAGAAGCCGAGCCGATTCGGGGCGTAGGCGTACCTGGCGAAGATCTCGGTGCCGTTGGTCACCTGGGTGATGGCGGGCTCCTCACTGTGTCGACGGATCGAACACCTTGTGCCTCAACAGATCCGGGGCAACTGCTCGCCCGCGGGGAGATCGACGACCCTGGTGCCGCCGAGCGCGGTGCGCGCGACAACCATGCCGGGATGCTCCTCGACGCAGACACCGATCGCGGCGGCACGCGCACCGAGCGGATGCTCGTGCATCGCGGCAAGCACCTGATCCGCCTCCTCCGGCGCGACGAAGGCGACGAGCTTGCCCTCGTTGGCCACATACATCGGGTCGAGGCCGAGCAGGCCGCAGGCGTCGCGCACCGCTGCGGGTACCGGCAACTTGCGTTCATCCAGTGCCACACCGACTTTCGCGGCGCGTGCGATCTCGTTGAGGGTCGCCGACACCCCGCCGCGGGTGGGGTCGCGCAGCACGTGCAGGTCGGCGCCGGTCGCCAGCATCGCGGCCACCAGACCGTTGAGCGGCGCGGTGTCGCTGCACACCGTTGTGCCGAACTCCAAGCCCTCCCGACAGCTCATCACCGCGACGCCGTGCACCCCGATATCGCCGCTGACCAGCACGACATCGCCCGGCCGTGCCCGCTGCGGGCGGATGTCGACCCCGGCATCGACCAGGCCGATCCCCGCGGTGTTGATGAAGATGCCGTCGCCGTGCCCGGCGTCGACCACCTTGGTGTCGCCGGTGACGAGGGTGACCCCGGCCGCCAACGCCGCCGTGCCGACCGCCTTCGCGACCTGGGCTATCTCGGCGAGTGCGGTGCCCTCCTCCAGGATGAACGCGGTGGACAGCACCATCGGGCGCGCCCCGGACATCGCGAGATCGTTGACCGTGCCGTTGACCGCGAGATCACCGATGGACCCGCCGGGGAACATCAGCGGCTTCACCACGAACGAGTCGGTGGAGAAGGCCAGCCGGACGCCGCCGAGCGTGATCACCGCGGAATCGCCGAGCCCCGCGTCGGCGGCCGCGCCGAAGGCGGGCAGGAACAGGTGCTCGATCAGCTCGCCGGACATCGCGCCGCCACCGCCGTGGCCCATCACGATGTTCGGGGAGTCCCGCAGGGGCATCGGGCACACCCAGCCCTCCATGTCGATGGTCGCCCCTGCGACGACCGTTTCGTCAGGCATGAGCAACCTCCGCAGGCAGATCGAGGCGGCGGTACAGGTAGTAGGCCGCGCAGGCGCCCTCGGACGACACCATGGTGGCGCCCAACGGGTTTCGCGGCGTGCACTCCTTGCCGAACGCGGCGCATTCGTGCGGCTTGATCAGGCCTTGCAGCACCTCGCCGGAGCGGCAGATCGACGACTCGTCGGTGTGGATGTCGGTGACCGAGAAGCGGAGTTCCGCGTCGTAGTCCCGGTAGCGCTCCGAGAGCTGCCAGCCGCTCTGCGGAATCACGCCGATCCCCCGCCAGGCGCGGTCGGTCACGTCGAAGACATCGCGCAGCATCGCCCGCGCGGCCGGGTTGCCGCCCGCGCGGACCGCGCGCGGATAGGCGTTCTCCAGTTCGTGGCGGCCTTCCTCGAGCTGAATCACCGTGCGGCGGATGCCTTCCAGGATGTCGAGCGGCTCGAACCCGGTCACCACCATCGGCACCTTGTACTTCTCGGCCAGCGGCGGATACTCCTCGGTGCCCATCACGCTGCAGACGTGTCCGGCGGCGAGGAACCCCTGCACCCGGCAGCTCGGCGACTCCATGATCGCCGCGATCGCGGGCGGGACGAGCACATGCGAGACCAGCAGCGAGAAGTTCTCGATACCAAGGCGTTTCGCCTGATACACGGTCATCGCATTGGCGGGCGCGGTGGTCTCGAAACCAATGCCGAAGAACACCACCTGGCGGTCCGGGTGCTGCCTGGCGATGTTCAGCGCGTCCAGCGGCGAGTAGACCACGCGCACGTCGCCGCCCTCGCTCTTCACCCGGAACAGGTCGTTCTTGCTGCCGGGCACGCGCAGCATGTCGCCGAACGAACAGAAGATCACCCCTGGCCTGGCGGCGATCTCCAATGCCTTGTCGATCACTTCGAGCGGGGTCACGCAGACCGGGCAGCCGGGGCCGTGGATCATTTCGATCTCGTTCGGCAACAGCTGATCGATGCCGTGCCGAATGATCGAATGGGTTTGCCCGCCACAGACTTCCATGATGGACCAGCGGCGGTTCGTCGCGGCGTGGATCTGGTCGAGCAGCTTCTTCGCCAGTTCCGGATTGCTGAACTCGTCGAGATACTTCATGACGTCACCTCTGTATCGGGTTGCGGCCGAGCAGGTTCGGCTGCCGAGGCCGTTGGGGCTGAGCGGGTGGGGTCGGCCAATCCGGCCTGCTTGGCGGCAAGCGCGAAACCGTCGCCGAATTCCTCGTTGAGCACGCCGAGGCGTTCGAACTCGGCCAGCGTTTTCAGCGCCGACTCCTCGTCGAGTCGCTGGATCGCGAACCCGACATGGACCACCACGTAGTCGCCCACCGCGGCGTCCGGGATGTATTCCAGACATACGTCTTTGTGCACACCGCCGAAGTCGACAACGGACATCAGAGTGCCGTCCCGCTCCTGCAGGTTGAGCACCTTTCCTGGGACTGCCAGGCACATCGTGCGCTCCTTTCCTCATCCCGCGCTGACGGCGAGTAGTTGCCCGAACGCCAGACCACCGTCGTTGGGCGGTAGTCGGCGATGGGAGATGACAGGGAAGTCGTTGTCCTGCAACAGGCGGCGGGTGCGCGCCAGCAGGAGGGCGTTCTGGAAGACGCCGCCGGAGAGGGCAACAGGTGTCGGCGAAGGCGCGAAGTCCTGCGCCAGTTGGAGAATCAGGCGCGCTACCGCCTCGTGGAAGCGGGCGCCGAGCACCGCGGCCGGAACACCCTGCGCCGCATCCCGGATCACAGCAGCCACAACGGGTGTCGGGTCGATCACTGCGGGTTCGGCGCCGAGGTTCTCGGCGTCGCCGATCGCGAACCGATAGCCCCTCGTGTCGTCGACTACCCCACGCGACAGACCCTCGAGTTCGATCGCCGCCTGCGCCTCGTAATCCACCACATGCCGGACGCCGGCCAGCGAGGCCACCGCGTCGAACAAGCGGCCCATGCTCGAGGTCGGCACGCAGCCGAGGCCGGTCGCGAATTGGTGCTTCAGCACGGCACGTTCGGCATCGGGGCAGGCCTGCACCGCGGGGATCGCTGCCGACCAGTCGAGTCCGGCGGCCCACAGGTGGGCCAGCGCCATCCGGTACGGGCGGTGCACGCTCACGTCTCCGCCCGCCAGCGGCACGTACTTGAGGTGCGCGAGCCGCCGAAAATCCTTGTAGCCCGCCGCGAGCACCTCGCCGCCCCACACGGCGCCGTCCGGGCCGAAGCCGGTGCCGTCGAACGCGATGCCGAGAACCGTTGCCGCCGGGTCCACTCCGTGCTCGCCCATGACAGCGGCGATGTGCGCGTGGTGATGCTGCACCAGGCGCACCGGTCGTGCGCCTGCGTTCCGGCGCGCCCACGCGGTGGATCGGTAGCCGGGATGGGCGTCGGCAACAAGGTGTTCCGGTGCGACGCCGGTGAGCTGCTCCAGATGGTGTTCCGCGTCGTCGAAGGCACGCAGCGTGGCCAGATCATCCATGTCGCCGATGTGCTGGCTGAGCCAGGCATAGCGCCCTTCGGCGACCGCGCAGGTGTTCTTCAGGTCGGCGCCGACGGCCAGCGTCGGCGACATCGGGATCGGCAGCACCAGCGGCAGCGGCGCGTAGCCGCGAGACCGGCGCACCGGCAGTTCGAGGCCGTCGACCAAGCGCACCACCGAGTCATCGCACGGCACGAGAATGCGGCGATTGTGCGAGAGCCAGCCGTCCGCGAGGCCGACGAGTCTGGCACGAGCGTCGTTGTCGTCGTAGCAGATCGGCTCGCCGCCGAGATTGCCCGACGTCATCACGAGCACCTGCGGGCCGGGTGGATCGCCGGGCAGGCCGAAGAGCAGCAGATGCAGCGGCGCGTAGGCGATCATCACGCCCAAATCGGGGTTGTCTGGAGCCACCGACCCGGCGGGGGGCATGGCGTGCGACACCTGGTCCGTGCTAGTGCTCGGCGACGGAGCCGCCACGCTGAGCACCTCAGGTGCACCGGCAACGTGACGCGCCAGCAGCACGATCGGCCGCGCCGGGCTCGTCAGAAGTGCGGCGGCCGTGGCATCCACCTCGACTATCGAGCGAGCCACCGCGAGATCCGGAACCATCAGCGCGAAAGGCTTGTCGCCGCGCTGCTTTCGCCTGCGCAACTCCGCGACGGCCGCCTCGTGCCCGGCATCGCAGGCGAGGTGGTAACCGCCGATGCCCTTCACCGCCAGGATGCCGCCGTCGCGCAACACCTTTCGGGCGGCCGCCAATGCCGCTCCAGCCTGCGCGAGCGACTCATCGACTCCCCGTTCGTGATACGCGAGGACAGGTCCGCAGTCGGGGCAGGCGATCGGCTGGGCATGGAAGCGGCGGTCGGCCGGGTCGCCGTATTCGCTCGCACACCGGTCGCACATGGTGAAGTCGGCCATGGAGGTGCGGTCGCGGTCGTACGGCAGACTCGCGATGATCGTGAAGCGCGGGCCGCAGTTGGTGCAGTTGATGAAGGGGTGCCGGTAGCGGCGGTTGCCTGGGTCGCGAAGTTCGCGTGCGCAGTCGGCACAGAGCGCGACATCGGGTGAGGCCAAGGTGCGTCCGACGCTGCTACGCGTGGTGTCGGCGATATGGAAGCCGGTGCCGCCGCGCAGTGCGACGGACTGCACCTCGACCGATTCGACCACCGCCAGTGGGGGCGGCCGATCATGGAGCCGCTGCGCGAACGCGTCCAGATCCGCTGGTGCACCTTCGATTTCGATGAGCACGCCGGAGCTGTCGTTCGACACGCTGCCGGACAGGGCGAGTTCCGCAGCGGTGGTGTAGACGAACGGCCGGAAACCGACGCCTTGCACCACACCGCGCACCACGATCCGGCGGCGCGCCCGGCCCGTGGTCACGGTTCCTCACCGCTGCCGAGCAGCCGCAAACCCGCCAGCGCCGCCGTCGCCCCGGCTTCGTCGGTCTTCTCCACGACAAAGCCCATGTGAATGATCACCCAGTCACCGGGCCGGGCCGGATCATCTTCCAGCAGGCCGATATTCACTTTGCGCCGCTCGCCGGAGACATCGACCAGCGCAATCTGATTGTGGTAGCCGTCGAGGATCTCGACGACGCGACCAGGTATGCCGAGGCACATCGGTTACTCCTCTACTCCGGCGGTGGTCGGGACTGATCGGGACCCGCGGCGGTCAGGTCGGTGAGCACGCGACCCACCGCGACAACAGCCGCAGCCACGGCCGCCGCGACCGGCGCGGACAAACCCATTCGCTCATCGACGGTTTCGACTTCGCAGCCGACCACCACGGTCGGCGGCACCGTGCCACCGAGCGCACGGACGCCGGCGAACACCGCTTCCGGGTTCATGGCGTGCGCGTCGAGGTTCGCGGCGCCCGTGCCGTCCGGTTCGGCGCGGAACACCTGAAGGCGCCCTGCCACACCACGATTCGGCACCGCGTCGATGAGCACCAGCGCGTCCCATCCGTCGAGCAGGTCGTAGGCCAGGTGCATGCCGCGGATGCCGTAGTCGACCACGCGCACCGCGGGATCGGGGTGGGGCGGCAGTCGCCGCACCACCTCGGGGCCGAATCCGTCGTCACCGAGGAAGACATTGCCGATCCCGGCGACCAGCACGGTGGTCGTCAGACCACCTCCGTTCCGAATGGGGTTCCGGCGCGGCTACATATGGCGAATCTTGAGGTAGCGCCGCAAATCCGGGATCGACCGCACGCCGATGTAGGCGGCGCCGAGCACGATCACCGCGACAACACCGGTCGCGATCACTCCTACCGTTTCCATAGCGGACCTTCTTTCTTATTCCTTGGGGCTGACAAGGGTTTGGTGCTATTCCTCTGGACTGGCAAGGGGTTCGATCTCGTCGGGCGCGAAATACAGGTAGCGCCCATACCAGTCGTGCAAATCCGCCGCCGGGTCGTCCTCGATCACCACACCGACATGGGCGTGCCCCTCGACGTCTTCGTGGACGGAGGTCACCCGTGCGATTTTGCCGTCATAGAACAGGTCCTGCGCATCGGCACGGCGCGACGGGCGCAGCCGCACCAGGCTGCCTCGACTTACCCGCACCCCGGCGATCGACACCGCGTCCGACTGCGGCTGAACGGCATTGTCGGCCAGCGGATCCCACCAGTCGACACCCTCGGGCACCGGCGGGATCAGCGGCGGCTGCCCGGCGTTCGGGTCGCGCAGCACTCCGTGCAACTGCTGCATGGCCTCCGGTGTCATGGCGTCGCAGCGGTCGATGATCTCGCCCGCGCGTGGATCGGTGGCCCGGGCCTGCGCCTTTTCCTCGTCGGTCATTGTCATCACCCGCAGGGTGAGGATCTCGTCGATCTCGGTGGAGTCGAACAGCGGTCCCTCGCTCTGCTCGGCGATTTCGGGGTGGTCGTAGAGGATGATCGGCGAGATCAACAGCAGGCTGTGGTCGCCGGACGGTCCGGCGAGCACCGGGAAGCACCGGTCCCTGACGCACCGGGAGACGGCGGCGGCCGCCTCGTCCGGCGGCTCCAGCAGCGAAATGAACTGGCCATCAACGACTTCCAGAATGACGTGCGCGCCGATCATCGAGCGGGCGATGGCGTCACGCTGATCCGTGGCAGCGGCGCCGGTATTGCGGACAAGCACCGTGAGCCGGACGTACCCGTCGTCGTCGGCGACAGCGAGCTCGAGCTCTCCCGCCAACGGGAGCCTCGTGCGCACCAACCGCCCCGCGGACTTGCCCGATGCCGTGGCGATCTCCTCGACCTCGCTCCCACCCGGCGCAGGCAGCGGATGCGTCGCCGCGGCGAGCGGCAGTGGGCCGAACACACATTCGCGCTCCACCGCTTCGTCCCAGGTGAGGTACGAGCGACCACCCGCCTTCAACTCGGCGATCCGGACACCATCCCGGTCCTCGACCGCACGCCGCTGCAACTGCAGGAATCGAACGCTCACGGTGAGGGTGGTCGCCGCGGTCGCCTCGAGCAGGCAGTCCGCCGACAGGCTGGATTCCTCGCCGACCCCGGCGGCTGCCGCCCCGTCGGGGCCGAGCACGCCGAACTGCCAGCGCGACTGGTTCTTTCGCGAACTGGCCCGGTACGGATAGAGCAGGTATCCCTCGTACAGCACGGCATCGGCGACGGCGCGCGCCCTTGCCATGGTCTGCGCATTCATCACGACGCCTCGCTTCCGGTCGAGGGGGTCTGCTCGGGGCACTGCGCCAGCAGCCGGGTCACCGCGTCGTCGAAGCCGAGCATGCCGTGCCTGGACTTGTAGGCGGCGAGCGCGTCGAGGGTCTCCCTGGTGAGGCGCAGCCACCCGGAGTTGGGGAAGTGCGCGGCCATCACGTCGCGCCAGACCGAGACCGGCATGTCGAACTTGTCGTCGCGATCCCAGGGGATCTGCTGCACGCCGAAACCTGTTGTCCCTTTGAGGAATACCGTTCCACTGAACAGAAACAGCAGTGGCACGGTTCCTTCGCGCAGCGCATGCAGGTACTTGGAACCGGTCACTTCGAAGTCGTAGGTGACCGGCATCGGCAGATCGATCTCCGCCCCACCCTGAAAGCCCTGAATCATGGTGGCGCAATGCATCCAGAGGAAGGTCCGCTGGGTGTCGCGCCAGCGCTCGCGAGGGCCGAAGAGATCGGCCAGCCCCTCCCCTTCCTCGTCGGAATAGCGCCTGCGGTGCGGCTCGATCCGCACCTGCGCGCGCAACGCGACCGCGTGCACGGGCTCCTCGGAGAGCGAGGCGATGCCGATGCGCGCGGTCAGATTCGGGGCAACGGCATAGGGTTCGGGCCGGACGTCGAGGACCGCGAAGGTCATCGAGTAGACCGGGCTCACGGCACACCGCCAGGTCGCGCGCGAGCGGACACGGCGGTGAAGAACTCGTCGAGATAGTCGTGCACGTCCTGCCCGCCGTCGAAGCCGCGCCACAGCAAGCGCATCCTGCCGACGAACTCGTAGCAGGCGTCGATCGGCAGCAACAGGCACACCGCCGCCCCGGTACCCCGCTCGGGGATCCGGATCAGCAAGGCTTCGACATCGGCTGCGAGCACGGTCAACTCGGGATGCCGATCCAGGATCACCTGCCACTCGGCCAGCGGCAGTTCGGATTCGGTGGCGCCCGCCGGTCCCGGATAGAACGCCACGGTCCGGCCGAGGGTCGAGTTGTGAAAGAAGAACGCCAACCCCACCGGGATCTCCAGCGCGTCCCACTCCCCCTGACTGATGGTGAAGTCGGGGAAGGACAGATACCGGTCGGGCACCGCGCGGTAGCGGAGCTCGGCACGCTGGTCGATGAACAACAGATAGCAGCCGCGGCAGGTGCACATCAGCTGCCTGCCTTCGACATTCACCACATGCTGGTGCTCGTCGCCGATCGGCTCCGCACACATCTCGCAGCGCTCGCCGACCGGCGCGGCAGGCGAGCGGGTTGCGGTGATCCGTTGCAACGCACGGAACGGCGACGTCATCCACGCACCCCCACCGGCACCGCGACCGACAGTTCACCCGAACGCACCAGCACGGGCAGTGGTTCCAGGTGTCCGTCACCGTCGACCCGCGCGCCGGCATGCACCGCGTCGAAATGCGCATGGCAGGTCGGGCAGCGCAGCACCGCGTCCCCGATCGGATGGCCCATGCGCCGGTGCAGCACGGCGCCCGCGAGCGAGTTGTCGCACGCCGGACAGTGATCCCGGTAGGCGAACAGGTTGTCGCCGACGCGGCACGCCAGCACCACCAGCCCGGCGATCGAGAAACCGCCCACCTCACCGGGTTGCAGTTCGGCCAACTCCGGCACCGCCACCCAGCTGCCCGCGGGCTGGTCCGGCGGTGTGGCATGCACGCGGGAGAACAGCGAGTCGGTGGAGAACAGACTCGCCGACTCCGCCTGGGCCGCAGCCACTTCGATGGACACGATTTCCGGCGCGGCCGCTCGCACCGCGTCCTCGACGGCCAGCTCCAGCGTCACCGACGACGAGGGACATGTCTTGCAGCTGCCCGAAAGCTCCAGCCGGACAACGCCGTCGGCGACACCGAGCAACGCCACGTCGCCGCCGTGCGACCCGAGATAGGGCCGCACAGTGTCCAACGCGGTCCGCACCCTGGTGTGCACATCGTGCGGATGCAGCCCGTGCACGAGCAGCAGGCTCGCCACCAGATCGTCGCGCGCGAGCCGATCAATCGCGGCGCTGTCGGCGTCGAGCAGCCGCAACACCCGCTGCAGCCCGGCGCCGTACAGCTCCGCGACCTCGCGCACCAGCTGCTCGGCCCGCTCGCGGGCAACGGCACCGCCCGCCGCACTCGCGTCCAGCAGCGTCTCGATCCGTTCACCCGCTGTGCGCCAACGGTTCTCGTCATCAAGGGCGGTGTCGGTGCTCGCTGTGTCTTCGTGGTCTCCCTGGCGATCGTCCACTGTCATCGCTCCGCCGCCTCGCTCGACCCGCCTTCACTCGCCGGTCAGCGTTTGGGTCGGCGAGTGCAGTTTCTCCAGCGTCTTGCCGTTGCCGAGATACATGTGCACGCCGCACGGCAGGCAGGGATCGAAGCTGCGCACGGTGCGCATGATGTCGATGCCCTTGAAGTGCTCGCGGTCGTTCTCTTCGAAAATCGGCTGACCCTGCACCGCGTCCTCGTACGGGCCCGGTGTACCAAAGCTGTCCCGCGGGTTGGCATTCCACGGTGTCGGCGGATACGGGTGGTAGTTCGCGATCTTCCCGTCCCTGATCACCATGTGATGCGACAGCACGCCGCGCACCGCCTCGGTGAAGCCGCAGCCGATGCCCTCGTCGGGCACCTCGAACTTCTCCCAGGTCTTGGTGTGGCCTGCCCGGATCTCTTCGAGGGCCTTCTCGGCGAAGTGCAGCGCGCAGCCCGCCGCGTACGCCTGGAAGTAGGTGCGGGCGCGGTTGCGTTCAATGGTGTTGCTGCCGTGCACCGGAATCTTCCATTCGAAGCTGGCCGGGCCCTTCAGCGCGGTCTTCGGCAGGTTGATCTGCACGCTGTGGCCGGTCGACTTCACGTAACCGATGTCGACGAGCCGAGCCAGCGCGGTCGACCACAGCCGGGCGAGCGGGCCGCCGCCGGTGTCGAGGGCCAGATGATCCTTGCCGTCGAACCAGCGCGGCGACATGACCCAGCTGTACTTGTCGTCCATGTCGCGCTTCTGCGGCTTCGGGTTGGTGTGCTGATTCCACGGATGGCGCCGGTCCACCGGGTTGCCGAGCGGATCGGCCTTGACGAACATCTCCTGATCGGTCCAGTCGTCGTAATACGAACTGCCCAAAAGGATTCGGATGCCGAGGTTGATGTCGACCAGTGACGTGGTCACCAGCTTGCCGTCGACGACAACGCCGGGGGTCACGAACATCTTGCGACCCCACTCCTCCATGTCCTTGTAGGCGAAGTTGCAGACGTCGGGATCCTGGAACGACCCCCAGCAGCCGAGCAGGGTGCGGCGCAGGCCGACCTGCTCGTAGCCGGGCAGCGCCTCGTAGAAGAAGTCGAACAGATCGTCGTGCATCGGCACGACCTTCTTCATGAACTCGACATAACGCATCAGCCGCGACATGTAATCGGTCATCAGCTGAATGGTCGCGACGGTGCCGACACCGCCGGGGTACAGCGTCGACGGATGCACATGCCTGCCCTCCATCAGACAGAACATCTCGCGCGTGTACCGGCTGACTTGCAGTGCCTCCCGGTAGAACTCACCGGTGAACGGGTTGAGTGCCCGCATGATGTCGGCGACGGTCCGGTAGCCGTGCTCGTTCGAATGTGGCGCGAGCGTCTTCTCCGCCTGGGCCAGCACACCGGGATTGGTCTCGGCGACCATCTTTTCGCAGAAGTCGACCCCGACCAGGTTCTCCTGGAAGATGTTGTGGTCGAACATGTACTCGGCGGCCTCACCGAGGTTGACGATCCACTCACCGAGATGCGGCGGCTTCACACCGTAGGCCATGTTCTGGCAGTAGCACGAGCACGTCGCGTGGTTGTCACCACAGATGCCGCAGATGCGGCTGGTGATGAAGTGCGCGTCGCGCGGGTCCTTGCCCTTCATGAAGATCGAGTAGCCGCGGAAGATGGACGAGGTGCTGTGGCACTCGACCACCTCGCGGTTCTCGAAGTCGATCTTGGTGTAGATACCCAGGCTGCCGACAATGCGCGTGATCGGATCCCAGGCCATCTCGACGAGGCTGTTGGGTTCGATCTTCTTGTGCGACGGCTCGGGGACGATGGCAGTCATCGAAGATCCTCCTACCAGGTGCGAGTGGCTCCCGTGGTCAGCTGCTCGCCCTTGTGCCGCCAGCGCGGCTCTTTGTCGACCGTGCGGCCGGTGATGTGTCGGAGACTGCGGATCATCGATCCGTAAAGTCCTGATGCGGCGGAAGACAACTTCCCGCCGGGCGGTTCATCCATGAAAGGCATGAACTTGTCGGGGAATCCGGGCATGGTGCAGCCGATGCAGATGCCGCCGACGTTCGGGCAGCCACCGACTCCGTTGATCCAACCCCGCTTGGGCACATTGCATTTGACGACCGGGCCCCAACAACCCAGTTTCACAATGCATTTCGGTGACCCGTACTCGGTCGCGAAATCGCCCTGCTCGTAATAGCCTGCGCGGTCGCATCCTTCGTGCACCGTCGCGCCGAAGAGCCACTTGGGCCGAAGTGCCTCGTCGAGCGGGATCATCGGAGCCTGGCCGGTGGCCATGTAGAGCAGGTAGGTGAGGGTCTCCGAGAGGTTGTCCGGCTGGATCGGGCAACCGGGCACGCAGACGATCGGGATGCCTGCCTTGCTCTTCCAGTCCCAGCCGAGATAGTCGGGCACGCCCATCGCTCCGGTCGGGTTACCCGCCATCGCGTGGATGCCGCCGTAGGTGGCGCAGGTGCCGACCGCGACAATCGCAGTTGCCTTGGGCGCCAACCGATCCAGCCATTCACTGGTGGTCATCGGCTGATTGGTGTCCGGGTTGTTGCCGAACCCGCACCAGTAGCCTTCGTCATGCAGGTTCTCGTTCGGAATCGAGCCTTCCACGACGAGCACGAAGGGCTCGAGCTCGCCTCTGTCCGCCTTGAAGAACCACTCCAAGAAGTCATCGGCGCCGCCGGTCGGGCCGCACTCGAAATCGATAAGCGGCCAATGCACCGCGATTTTGGGTAACCCTGGCAGCGCGCCGAGGGCAATTTCTTCGATACTTGGTTGGGTGGCGGCAGTCAACGCCACCGAGTCGCCGTCACAACTGAGACCAGCATTGATCCAGAGCACATGAATCAGAGTCTCTTCGGCTCGCACTGCTTCCTGAGTTGGCATCGGGCTGCCACCTTCCACAGCGGATCAGGGGTGGGTCTCTCTGGGCTTGAAGAACGTCACCCTACTGTGATCCTGATCACGTCAGTCTAAGCCTTGCTTGACGGCACCCTCAAGAGTTGACGATTTCAGAGGATTTCGTTGCTCGAAAAGCCAGTTGTACCAATGATCTACGCCTTCACCCGTCGAAACCGACAGTGGCAGAAGCTGTATGCCGGGGTTGACGGAAGCAGCAAATTTTCCGCACTTGTCCAGATCGAAGTCGACGTACGGCAACAGATCGATCTTGTTGACCAGCACCAATTCCGCGGCCGCGAACATGTGCGGATACTTCAGCGGCTTGTCGGTGCCCTCGGTCACCGAGATAACCACCACTTTGCCTTTTTCACCAAGATCGAAAAGAGCAGGGCACACCAAATTCCCGACATTCTCGACGAACAGCAGCGATCCCGGTGCGGGCTGGAGAGTTTCCAATGCGCGATACATCATTTCGGCGTCCAGATGACAACCTGCGCCGGTATTGATCTGCACCACTTTGCATCCGGTCGCGTGGATGCGCTCGGCGTCCAACAGCGTGGCCTGGTCGCCCTCGATCACCGAGACAACAAGATCGTCGCCCAGCTCACGGATCGTCCGCTCCAGCAGCGAGGTCTTGCCCGCGCCCGGCGAGCTCATCATGTTCAACGCGAGGATGTCGCGCTCGGCCAGCCACTGCCGATTACGTTGTGCCAGTTGATCGTTCTTCGCGAGCACCTTCAGTTCCAGCGTCACCGTCTCGGTGGGCGGCAGGTGCACATGATCGGCGCCTGGACCGTGGTGGTGATCATGATGCTCGCCGTGCTGATGGTCGTGCTGATGGTCGCCGTGCTCGTGACTGTGTCCGTGTGGAATACGGATCACGGCCGCTGCGTCGTCGCCACATCCACAGGTTGCGCACATGCTTCGCTCACTTCCATCGACCGGATGCGGAGGTCGCGTCCGGAAAGGATCTCGATGTCAGCGCTCCCACAACGACACAGCACAATCTGATCGGCCAGCGCGAATTCGGCGCCACAGGACCGACACTCGGCGGCGCCGGGTATTTGCTGGATGACAAGTCGCGCGCCTGCGGCGACCGTCCCTTCGGCAGCGAGTTCGAAGCAGAATTGCATTGCGTCGGGCACCACCGCACACAGTGCGCCGACCTCGACGGTGACGCTGTGTACGGTCCGACCCGCCGCATGCTCACACACGGCGTCGATGACGCTCTGGGTGATGGCCATTTCGTGCATCGCGGTCTCGGATCATCGAGTAGGACCCCTTTCGAGGCTACCTCCGCGCCCGCGATCGTCGCGGCGAATCAGCGCTCCTGTTCGGTTCGGACAGCACGGATTCCGGCCAGGATGACGCGCAGGCCGAGCTCGAATTCGGCGTCGTAGTCGACCTCGGTCAGGTCGACGACCAGGTGGGCGGTCCGCGGGTACCGAACCGTATCGATGCCGTCGGCCACGCGTTCGCTGCGGTACGGGTTGGTGTCGTAGTCCGCGCCGGTGCGCGCCTGTTCCTCGATGACGAAGCCGACGGTGTAGTGCAGCATGATCGCGAACACGCGGCCGCCGTCGGCAACCGAGAAGTCCGCGTCCTCCAGCGTGCGCAGCGCTAATTCCACTGTGCGCCACATGGCTTCGTCGTTGATGTAGGTGCCGGCGAAGACCTTCGCGCCGTCCCGATACCGCAGCATCGACGTGCGCAGCCTGCCTGCGAGCTCGACCATCCAGTCCTGCCAGTCCACCCCGTGCCGCGGCGCCTCGACCCCGTCGACGGCGGCGACGAAGACGGTTCTGGCCATCGCGTCGAGCAGTTCGCGCTTGTTCTTGACGTGCCAGTAGAGCGCGGGCGCTTGCACATCGAGCGCGGACGCGACCTTGCGCATGGTCAGTCCGTCGAGGCCGTTGTCGTCCAGCAGATCCAGCGCTGCCTGCGCGATGACCTGGGTGTCGAGCTTCACTGCCGCCTCCTGTGGGGAATCTCTTGACAGACTAACAGCGTTCGAGGTTTCCTTAACAACGTTAAATCGCTTAACGTTGTTAAGGAGACGGTCATGGAAAAGACCGAGGTGGTCGTCGCAGGCGCCGGGCCGACCGGGCTGATGCTGGCCTGCGAACTGCGGCTCGCAGGCATCGATGTGGTGCTCGTCGACGGCCTTGCCGCGCGCACCGGGGAGTCGCGCGCCGGCGGCGTCCATGCCCGCACGATGGAGCTCTTCGATCAGCGCGGGCTGCTGGAACACCTACGGCCCCAAGGCCGTCGGATGCAGGCAGGGCATTTCGGCGCGCTGCCCTTGGATTTCAGCGACTTCGACACGCGCCACCCGTACATGCTCGCGGTGCTGCAGTCGGTCGTCGAACGCGAACTCGACCAGCGGGTCACCGAATTGGGGACGACGGTGCGGTGGGGTGCACCGGTGGTCGGCTTCGCCCAAGACGCAACAGGTATCGAGGTCGAGATCGGCGGGCAGGCGGGTCCCCGCAAGATCCGTGCGTCCTATCTGGTCGGCTGCGACGGCGGGCGCAGTGCCGTACGCAAACTGGCCAGCATCGGATTCTCTGGAACCGACGCGACCGTGACCGGCATGCTCGCCGACGTGGAGCTGGCCGATCCGCCGGACGGACCGTTCTTCGGCCACCGCCGCGGGGCCGGTGACTATTCGGCGGTGCAGTTCGAGCCGGGGTGGTACCGACTGATCGTGCAACGGCACGATCTCGTGCTGCCACGCGGCGCGACACTGAGTTTCGACGACTTCCGTGCGAGCTACCGCGAGATCGCGGGCACCGACTTCGGCATGCACAGCCCTCGCTGGGTCACCCACTACGGCGATGCCGCGCGACAGGCCGACCGCTACCGGGACCGCCGGGTGTTCCTCGCAGGCGATGCCGCCCACATCCACTACCCCGCAGGCGGGCAGGGACTCAACCTCGGCGTCCAGGACGCGGTGAATCTCGGATGGAAGTTGGCGATTGCCCTGCGCGGCAACGTCTCCGACGAGCTGCTCGACACCTACGAGTCCGAGCGGTGGCCGATCGGTGCGCGCGTCCTGCAGAACACGCGGGCACAGACCGCGCTGCAACGACCCGGTCCGCACATGGACGCACTGCGCGAAACCATGGGCGACCTGATCGACATGGACGTGGTCCGGCAGCGGCTCGGGCTCATGATCACCGCCTTGGATATCCGCTACGACACCAAGGGTGATCACCCGCTGGCCGGGCGTCGAGTACCCGATGCCGATCTCAGCACCGAACACGGTGCGACCCGCATCGCCGAACTGCTGCGCAGCGGGCGGCCGATCCTGTTGCGCCTCAACGGACACCAGCTCGGCTCGGCCGCCGGATCGCGGGTGGATGTCATCGATGCCAACAGCACCCAGCGCTGGTCCGTCCCCGGGCTCGGCGAAATCCCCGTGCCCGCAGCAGTTCTCATTCGCCCCGACGGGTATGTGGCCTGGGCGGCCGCCCATTCCGACGACACCGGCCTCACCGAAGCGCTGAGCACCTGGTTCGGCACCGACTAGCGGACGGAATCTCACGAATGGCGAGTGCGCGTCGTCTACCTGGCATGAGCCTCTCGCCACGACTGCGTGGCCTGCACGTCTCGGGTCCGCCACCGGAAGCACACACCGACGCCGAGCTGGCGCGGTTGCTGGCGATGGTGCAGCAACCGCGTCCGCGCGGCGGCACCGTCGCCGTCGGGCACAGCCGGGATGTCCATTCGCGCGCTGCGGCAACAGCATTCGTCTCGGCGTGGCGCGATCACGGATATCGCGTGTCGGCCGTGGTCGACTGGCCCGAGGACGCGGCATCCTGGCTTCGACAGGCACAACGTCTCACCGCAGGAGACCCCGATGCGTGGGTGATCGCCGCGGCAGTCCCCGGCTTCGTGCAATTGAGCAGGCGACTCGTGTATTCCACCCGCTGGACCGCGCGACGGACGTTCGGCTTCGCGGCGCTCGCTGATCCACGATGCGGCGCATTGGCCGGGCCCGACGTCCTGGACGGGCTGCGCGGCGCTACCGAGACCGGGGGCAGCTGGGCAATCCGCGGCACCGATCTCATTTTTGCCGCGGCGTAATCGAGGTCTTCGAATTCCACGATGTTCACCGAATGCGAGTTGTCGGCACGCCGAGCCGACCGGTCACAACGTCCGCGCACCTGAATCGGACAAATCATTGCCCTAAAGTAGCTACCCGGTCCAATAAATAAGTCCGCTACCTTCGGGCAGCGGCGCACCATGGGCAGTCTCTCATTTGTTCTGGCATTGATCCATGACCATTACTGGAGGACCCGTGCTCGTTCCCCGTTCCGCACTCATTACCGCCACTGCGGCGACCGCACTGCTCACCGTCATCGGTGTGGCCGCGCCGGCCGTCGCCGATATCGCGTCGCCCCTCGGCATTCACACCGTCGCCGACCCGGAGACCAAATCCGATCCGGAGACCAAATCCGACTCCAATACCACCACCACCTCCGATGCCACCACCAAGGCGTTGATCACCCAGTCGCAGGCAAGGGCGCGCAGTGCCGCCGATCGCCTCGAGGTGATCGCGTCCGGTGTCGAGCAGTTCTCCGCCGCGGCCGCCCTGGCCTCCCAGGCGGCCAACGAAGCCTCGAAGGCCGCCACTGCCGCCGCTGACGAAGCGGACAAAGCAAGTACACCGAAGACGGCCGCCACTGCCGCCGCGAAAGCCGCACGTGCCGGCATCACCGACGAAGACCTCAACAAGGCCGCTGCCGCCGCAGGTGCCGTCGCCACTAACAACGCAAAGGTCGGCGACAATATCGCCGCGGCTCTCGTGGCCTCTGCCAACGCGGCACTGGCGGCCGACGAAGCGGCAGACGATCCCACCAATATCAAACTCGCCGACGTGGCCGCGGAGATGGAGAACGAAGCCCTCGCAGCCTGCCAGAAAGCCTTCAACGGCAGCCCGGCTACCGAGAAGATCCCGACCATCGAAGAAATCGAGGCAGCGGCAAGCGAATAATGATCTGCTAGTTCGCATGCCACAGGAAAGTTCGACTGAAGCAGTGTCGCCCGTCGCCCGCCTGGCCCGCGCCAGGCGGGCGGCGTCGTGTCGGGCATTGACGTCGGAGATCCCTTCGACACAGCTCGACACCGCCGCGCAATCGGCGACTACGGTGACGGGGTGAATTCCAGGACAGGGGAATCGGTGATCGAGCAACGCAGGCTGACCGGCTGGAGTCGTACCGCACCGACCGTCGCCCGGGTGCTTTCCATACCCGACATCGACACGGTCGCACAGGCTGTCGGCACCGCGGGACCGCGCGGCGTCATCGCGCGCGGGCTCGGGCGAAGCTACGGCGATCCGGCGCAGAACAGCGGCGGTCTCGTCGTCGACATGACCGTGTTCGATCGCATCCATTCGATCGATCCCGACAATGGCGTCGTCGATGTCGACGCGGGCGTCAGCCTGGATACCTTGGTGCGGGCCGCTCTACCGCACGGATTGTGGGTTCCGGTGCTGCCAGGCACGCGTCAGGTCACCGTCGGCGGCGCGATCGCCTCCGACATCCACGGCAAGAATCACCACTCGCACGGCAGTTTCGGCAACCACGTGCTCTCGCTCGAGCTGCTGACCGCCGACGGCTCGGTGCGCACGCTCACCCCGGAAGGGCCGCAGGCCGAACTGTTCTGGGCCACGGTCGGCGGCATGGGGCTCACCGGGATCGTGGTGCGGGCGCGAATTCGGATGAAGCACACCGAAACCGCCTACTTCGTCGTCGACAACGACCGCACCGACAACCTCGACGAGACGATGGAGCTGCTGACCAACGGTTCCGACGACGGCTACGAGTACTCGATGTCGGTGCCGGACACGATCAGCACCGGGCCGCATCTCGGCCGCGCCGCCTTCAGCCGCGGCTCGCTCGCCACCCGCGACCAACTGCCCGCCAAACTTCGGCGCGATCCCTTGAAATTCGATGCGCCGCAATTGTTCACCGTGCCCGATATCTTCCCCAACGGCATGGTCAACAATCTGACCACCCGAATCGCCGGTGCGGCGGCCTACCGTTTCTATCCGAAACACGCTCGCGGCCAGATCCAGAACCTCACCCAGTTCTATCACCCGCTGGATCTGCTCGGCGAATGGAATCGCGCCTACGGCCGCCGCGGTTTCATGCAATATCAATTCTCGATGCCTTTCGGCGCCGAACAGCAACTCGCCGAGGCGGTTCGAGCGATCGCACACTCGGGCCATCGGTCGTTCCTGAACGTGTTCAAGCGCATGGGCGCAGGCAACCCGGCCCCCTTGTCGTGGCCGCACCCAGGATTCATGCTCAGCCTCGACTTTCCGCTCAAACCGGGACTCGGCGAGTTCTGCGACGAACTCGACCGACAGGTGCTCGCCGCAGGCGGGCGCCTGTACTTCGCGAAAGACTCTCGCACCACACCGGATATGGTCCGCGCCATGTACCCACGGCTGAACGAGTGGCGGCGGATTCGCGACGCGGTCGACCCGAATCGGATCTTCGTCTCCGACCTGGCCCGCCGACTCCAGCTGGTCGACGGATAGTCACGCCCGCGCGCCCGGTGGGCGACAACAGCTGTCTTCGCCCGCCGGACGCGAAACCGCGTACCCCCGAGAACGCATGCCGCACAGCGAAGAACACCTCGTTGACATTGTGATCACCGCCACCTTACATTAAGGAAACTATAGTTCTCTTTCTGCGAGCGCTGGTGACGGCGGCCGGGCAGAGGTTCGCGACTGGGGAGGGCCATCCCGATGAGGATCCGCACGCACAGCCTCGTTCTCGGCATGATTGCCTGTCTGATCTTCGGACTCACGACGCTGGTAAGCGCGACGGCGAGTGCGGCGCCACCACTGCCGCAGGATGATCCGTTCTATGCAGCGCCCCTCGGCTACGAGAGCACCGAACCCGGCACCATTCTGCGCTCACGTCCGGTGACCGTCGCTGCGCTCAACCTGCTGCCCGTCCGGGTGCAGGCGTGGCAACTGCTCTACCGCACAACAGACTTCAACAACCAGCCGTACACCTCCGTGACCACCGTGATGATGCCGGAAGGACCGGTCAGGCCACGCCCGCTGTTGTCGTATCACACCGCGGTCGATGCGATCTCGGGAATGTGCAGCGCCTCCTATTCGCTGCGGCAAGGCTCGCCGATCGACTTCACCAATCCGGCGGGCCCGCTGACCGCAGGCAACGGTGCTATCGAAATCCTCTTGGCAGCAAGCGGTCTCGCTCGCGGCTGGGCGGTGTCGATACCCGATCAAGGCGGCGTGGACAACCGCTTCGCCACGCCGCGCGAACCCGGCTATGTGGCGCTCGACGGCATCCGCGCCGCAGAACGCTTCGCTCCGCTCGGGCTCGACGGCGCGCGGACGCCGGTGGCGCTGTGGGGGTACTCCGGCGGCGGCATCGCCACCGCCTGGACGGCCGAGATGCAGCCCGCGTACGCGCCGGAACTGAATATCGTCGGCGCTGCGGTCGGCGCGCCCGTCGCCGACCTCTACGGCGGGTTGCGAGCGGTGAACGGCGGCTTGCTCGGCGGACTCATCCCGATCGCTGTGGCGGCAATCTCCAAGGACTCACCCGAGTTCGCCGCCGCCGTCGACCGCTACATCTCCCCCGAAGGAAAGGCGCTCGTCGCGGACGTCATCGGGCGGTGCACCAGCCAGACCGCCCTCAATACGACACTGCACGAACTGATCCGGCATTACGGACTGCCCGACCTCACGCGGTACCTGAACGTCTCGTTCGACGAGCTGTTCCGAGATCCGGTCATCAAAGCGGCCATCGATGAGCGCACGCTGGGTCAACGCGCCCCGACAACGCCTGTCTACCTCTACAACAGCGTCAGCGACGAAGTCAGCACCGTCGCAGGTTCCGACGCGCTCGCGAATTCCTATTGCTCGCAAGGCACTTCGGTCACCTATCGGCGCGATCAGTTCCCGCCCGTGGTCAGCCCGCACGTCAACTTCGCCGTCATGGGCGCACCCGACGCACTCAACTGGCTCGCCGATCGTCTCGACGGCCAAGCGCCACAACCCGGTTGCGATATCCGCACCGTCGCCTCGACCCTGCTCGATCCCGCCGCGATCAACGCCCTCGGCGGCAGTATCGGCGCCGCATTGCTCGCCATGCTCGGCCAACCCCTCGGAGCCGGGAGGTAACCGGGCCGACGCGGGTGGCACTCGGCCGAGTGCCACCCGCTACTCCGGCGAAACCGCCTGGTATCAGGACAGTTTCAGGGAGCGACCGATGATCTCCTTCATGATTTCGGTGGTGCCGCCGTAGATGGTCTGGACGCGAGCATCCATGTACGCCTTGGCGATCGGGTATTCCTTCATGTAGCCGTACCCGCCGTGCAGCTGCAGGCAGCGGTCGATGAGCTCGACCTGCTCCTCGGTGCTCCACCACTTGGCCATCGCGGCGTCTTCGACGGACAGGCGGCCCGCGTTGAGGTCCTCGATGAAGCGGTCGACCAGCACCCGCACCGCGGTGGTCTTGGTGGCCAGTTCGGCGAGGACGAAGCGGGTGTTCTGGAAGGTGCCGATCGGCTTGCCGAACGCCTTGCGATCGCGCACGTATTGGACGGTCATGTCCAGGCAGGCCTCCATGGCGGCGGCCGCCATCACGGCGATCGACAGGCGCTCCTGCGGGAGGTTCTGCATCAGGTGGATGAAGCCCGCGCCTTCCTGACCGAGCAGGTTGGCCCCGGGCACCCGCACGTCGGTGAAGCTGAGCTCGGCGGTGTCCTGCGCCTTCAGGCCGAGCTTGTCGAGGTTGCGGCCACGCTCGAAGCCAGGCATGCCACGCTCGACGACCAGCAGGCTGAAGCCCATCGCGCCCTTGTCGGGGTCGGTCTGCGCGACCACGATGACGATGTCGGAGTTGATGCCGTTGGTGATGAAGGTCTTCGAGCCGTTGAGCACCCAATCGTCGCCGTCACGGACCGCGCGGGTCTTGATGCCCTGCAGATCGGAGCCGGTGCCGGGTTCGGTCATGGCGATCGCGGTGATGATCTCGCCGGAACAGAAGCCGGGCAGCCAGCGCTGCTTCTGCTCGTCGTTGGCCAGTTCCAGCAGGTAGGGGGCGATCACATCGTTGTGCAGCGCGAAACCGAGACCGGAGTACTGGCCGCGCACCGACTCCTCGGCGACGATCGCGTTGTAGCGGAAGTCCTTGACCCCACCGCCGCCGTACTCCTCCGGCATGGCCATGCCGAGGAAGCCCTGCTTACCCGCTTCCAGCCAGACCGAGCGGTCGACGATCCCCTGCTCTTCCCACTTCGCGTGGTTCGGCGCGACATGCTGGTCGAGAAACTTGCGGAACGACTCCCGGAACAAGTCGTGTTCGGGTTCGAACAGTGTGCGCTCCACACCAACCTCCTAGTGACAACCCTGGCCGGTCCACACCGACCCGTCGTTGTCACACACGGTACCCGGAACGAGAATCTCAGTTCACTTCCGTCCTGGAATTGTTGCCTCACCAGGTACGGCGGCGAGGTCTGCGGAAGAACGGCGAGATTCTCGACAAACCCACGGCGAACGGCGGTGTCGTGGCCCACACAAGTTCGACGCCGTGTTAACCCGCTGTACAACTTTTGGTGAACATCAGCATGCGACCGTGAACCGCATGGCGGCGACCCTCATCGCGACGGCTCCGACCGGCTCCGTCGCCTCCCCCGCAGACCCGACAGACCAATCATCGGCCCGGCCCGTGGAACGCGTCGGGTTGATCCTGCTGCTGCTCGGTACCGCGACCGCGTACCTGTGGAATATCACCGTCAACGGTATGGCGAACAACTTCTACGCGGGCGCGGCCTGGGCCGGATCGCGCAGCTGGAAGGCGCTGCTCTTCGGGTCGCTCGATCCGGGCAACTTCATCACCGTCGACAAGCCGCCCGCGTCGCAGTGGGTGATGGGGCTGTCCGGTCAGCTGTTCGGGTTCAGCAGCGCGAGCATGCTCGTCCCGCAGGCGTTGATGGCGGTCGCCGCGGTGGCGCTGCTGTATGCGACGGTCGCGCGCACGACGGGTAGTCGCGGCGCCGGACTGCTCGCCGGTGCGATCCTGGCGGCAACTCCGGTGGCGGCCTTGATGTTTCGGTTCAACAATCCCGACGCGGTGATGGTGCTGCTGATGACCGCGGCCGCCTACGGGACGGTCCGCGCGCTGGAACGGGCCAGCGGGCGCTGGCTGATGCTGGCCGGTGCGGCGCTCGGCTTCGCCTTTCTGGCCAAGCTGCTCGAAGGACTCATGGTGTTGCCCGCGCTGGCGGTCACCTACCTCATCGTGGCACCCACGTCATTGCGAAACCGGTTGTTGCACTTGGTCGGTGCCGCCGCCGCATTGATCGTCTCGTCCGGCTGGTATGTGCTGCTCACCGCGCTCTGGCCCGCCTCGTCCCGGCCGTATCTGGCCGGATCCGATGACAACACCTTCATGGATGCGGTGTTCGGCTTCAACGGTTTCGGCCGATTCCTCGGTCACACCCCGCCAGCCGAACGGATCGCACTGCCCGAGGGGTATCAGGCGCCGAACGGCCTGCTGCAGAGCTTCAACGATTTCGGCTCCCCCGGCCCCGGCCGACTGTTCGCCGGCGAGAGCGGATTCGAGATCTCCTGGCTGCTTCCCGCCGCACTGGTGGCGTTCCTGCTGGTGTTGGCGCTGCGGCGGGCGCCGCGCACCGATCTGGTGCGCGGGACCACGCTGATCTTCGGGCTGTGGTTGATCACGCTGGGCGGCGCCTTCAGTGTCATGGCCGCGGCCGAACACGCCTACTACACACTGACTCTCGCGCCTGCCGTCGCCGGAATGCTCGCCATCGGCCTGCACCAGCTGTGGCAGCGCCGCGATCATGCGGTCGGCCGGATCGGTGCCGCCGCACTGATCCTCAGCATGGGCGCGTGGTCATTTATTGTGCTGCAACGTAATTCGGACTGGCTGCCCTGGCTGCGCTGGACCATCGCGGCGACGGCAGGCGTCGCAGCCCTCGGGCTGTTACTCGCCGCGATCCCGACCCCGGCAGGATTGCGGGTGGCGCGCAGCCGGGTGGCCGCGGTGCTGGTGGTCATCGGCGTGCTCGCCGGGCTCGGCGGCTCGACCGCCTACGCGGCGGCCACGATTCCGCAAGCCCACACCGGCCGCAGTCCCGTCGTCGGACCGGCCAAGCCGGTCGACACCGGCATCGAGGCGCTGATCCACCGGCAGACCCAGAATTTCGCGGACGGCGGTGCATTCCTCAAGCCGCAGCTCGTGGCCATGCTGATGAACTCGACCACGCGCTGGTCGGCTGCCGTCGATCGCGGTTCGATCGCGGCCGCACTCGAATTGGCCAGCCGCACACCGGTCATGGCGATCGGCGGGTTCGCGGCCGACGATCCGGTCCCCACCCTGCCCCAGTTCCAGCAGATCCTCGCCAAGCACGAGCTCACCTACTATCTGGTGCAGGAAATGCCGCTCCCCGCATCGTGGCGCGTCCCGGGCCAGCCCGGCGCCACGACGCCCAAGGACAAACCATGGCAGGTGACCGGCAGCCCCGAGATCGCGACGTGGGTAGCCGATCACTACCCCGCCACCCGCATCGGCAATATCGCCGTCTACGACCTGACCGAACACCCGAACTGAATCCAGCCGACCGCCCAGCTAACTACGGCCGCAGTCTTCGCCCGAAGTCACTATCACGGTCAGACGTTGTCGGCGGACACACCCGCAGCCGACGTGGACAACCCACCGCGGATGCGCGCGCCGATCAGCGGCGGAACCAGCCCTGCACCCGGCCGGCAAGCGTGCGGCCGGAGTCGCGGTCACGTTCGGTGAAGAGGAACTTCAGTTCCTCCTCGAGGGCTTTGCGAACCACGTCACGCAGTTCCTTTGCCGCAGCGGCGATGTCGTCCGCGTCGCGCCATGGCGCCGGGTCGATCGGGGCGCCTGCGGAGAAGTAGAAGCGTTCAGGGCGCGGGATGAGGGTCGGGCCGAGGCCACGCAGCAGCGGAGGCGTCAGCTCACGGTTCAGGCCGAGCGCCTCGACGGTCCAGCGCAGCGGGCGCAGCACAGGATGGTCGCCGTCGACCACGATGTCGTAGGCGTCGTCGACGCCGATCATGGCGATCGGCACGATCGGGGCGCCTGCCTCGATCGCCATCCGAGCGAAGCCGGTGCGGCCCTCCCATTTGAGGGCGTACTTCTCGTTCTTGCGGCGCACGGCTTCTCGACCACCGCCGGGGAACACGATGACGGCGTCGCCGCGCTTCAGCAATGCCAGGCAGTTGCCGCGGGTGCCGCGGACCGCGCCGTAGCGATGCAGGAAGTGGCGCAGGCCGGGGACCGCGATCAGCACGTTCTCGGCGAGGCCGCGGATCAGCCGTCCGCGACGGCGCAGGACCTCGGGGAGCAGCAGCGGAGCGTCGATGCCGCCCATCAGGTTGTGGTTGCCGACCAGCAGAACCGGTCCGTCGGTCGGGATGTTGTCGAGTCCGTAGAAGCGCGGGCTCGTCCAGGCACGCAGGGGTGCGAGCAGCGCCTCGATCACCCGCACGTCGGTATCGGTCAGCGAAACCGACAGCGGCGCACCATCACTGAGCGTCGGCCGGTCGAGTAGCTGAACACCTGATGACCGGTCTCCGGAAC
The DNA here is from genome assembly GCF_043197455.1 of Nocardia sp. NPDC049149. Lineage (NCBI taxonomy): Bacteria > Bacillati > Actinomycetota > Actinomycetes > Mycobacteriales > Nocardiaceae > Nocardia > Nocardia sp. NPDC049149. The sequence continues at coordinate 42,104 of NZ_JBICTD010000006.1, read as the reverse complement.
CGGCCGAGCCTGAACGATCGTTCGACATAGAACCCTCCTGATGTCGATTCGACACGATATCGCAACAAAATAGACTGTGTGGCACGCCATACAGCACCAGGACGATTACCAAACCCTTTGATGCACAGCATGATTCACCGCCACCAACCACAATTCCGACATAGTTGATCACCACGAAATGTGGCAGCAATCACTACGCCCCCCACCCACGTGACCCAGATCTACCCCCCGCGCAACCCACGAGCACTCCCCCACACCAACATTCGCCAGTCAATTGCTCGGTTGCGTAAGCGTGGTTTCGGGTCGAGGGGAACTGGTGCAGGTGGCTTCTCGGGCGATGCCTGCACCAGTTCCCATGATCAGTCGACGAACTCCTGAGGGTGCGGGTTCGCACCCTTTCTTGGGATTCGCACTCGTTCCGGACGCCCGGAAAGGGCGGGTCAGCTTGGGGCGTGGCCGTTGGATTCCGGGGTGCCGCCTGCGTGGGCGTATTCCGACAGGGCCGCGGCCAGCGAGTGCGGGACGCGGGCGCGGACCCGGGTGCCACCTTCCTCGTGGGTGGCGGAGATGATGCGGCCGTCGGCGTGGATGCGGGCGAGCAGGTCGCCGCGGGTGTACGGGAGCAGCACGCCGATTTCGACGTCGAGGCCGCCGAGCACCTCGGCGAGGCGATCGCGCAGGGCGTCGATGCCGAGACCGGTGTTGGCGGAGACGAACGCCGCATCGGGGAGCTGACCGCGCAGGCGGGTGAGCGCCATCGGATCGAGGGCATCGATCTTGTTGACCACCAGCAGTTCCGGCGGGGCCGAGGTGCCCTGCTCCTTGATCACGTCGGTGATCACCTCGCGGACCGCCTTGATCTGTTCGGCGGGCAGTGCGTCGGAACCGTCGACCACATGCAGCAGCAGGTCGGCGCCGGTCACCTCTTCGAGGGTGGAGCGAAACGCCTCGACCAGCTGAGTCGGCAGGTGCCGCACGAAACCGACGGTATCGGTGAACACGACCTCGCGGCCGTCGTCGAGATCGGCGCGACGGGTGGTCGGATCCAAGGTGGCGAACAGCGCGTCCTGCACCAGCAGGCCCGCCCCGGTCAGCGCGTTCATCAGGCTGGACTTGCCCGCGTTGGTGTAGCCGACGATCGCGACCGACGGGATGCCGCTGGAGTTGCGGCGGGCCCGCATGGTGTCGCGGGCGGTCTTCATCTCCCGGATCTCGCGGCGCAGCTTGGCCATTCGTTCGCGGATTCGGCGACGATCGGTCTCGATCTTCGTTTCACCGGGACCACGCAGACCGACGCCGCCGTTGCTGCCCGCGCGGCCACCGGCCTGCCGGGACATCGACTCACCCCAGCCGCGCAGTCGCGGCAGCATGTATTCCATCTGCGCGAGCGCGACCTGCGCCTTGCCCTCACGGGAGGTGGCGTGCTGGGCGAAGATATCGAGGATCAGTGCGGTCCGGTCGATCACCTTGACCTTGACGACCTTTTCCAGCGCGGTCAGCTGCGCAGGGGTGAGTTCACCGTCACAGATCACGGTGTCGGCGCCGGTTTCGAGCACGACAGCGCGCAGCTCGTCGGCCTTACCCGAGCCGATGTAGGTGGCCGGGTCCGGCTTGTCCCTGCGCTGGATCAGCCCTTCGAGCACCTCCGAGCCTGCGGTCTCGGCGAGCGCGGCAAGTTCGGTCATGCTCGCGTCGGCCTGCGCCGCGCTGCCGGTGGTCCAGACACCAACCAGCACAACGCGTTCCAGGCGCAGCTGCCGGTACTCGACCTCGGTGATGTCGGTGAGTTCGGTGGAAAGCCCGGCCACGCGACGCAGCGAGCTGCGTTCGTCGAGCTGCATCTCGCCGACCGTCGGCTCGGCGGCCGTCCAACCGCCGGACCGCTTCATCCGCGCGGCATGCTCGGCCACCACGTCACCCTCGGACTGATCGTCCGTCGGCTGTGTGCTGTCCTCGGCCGCCTCGAACTCGTCGGCTGGCGTGAATTCAAACGTCTTAGATTTCGTCATTCAACCTCATCGATCGCTGTCCTGACCTGCAGGAGACCTGCGCGGCGGGGGAGCATATCGACATATTCTTTGGCACAAGGTTTGTGCCGACTTCCTCCCAGATTACGCCCCTCAGCGTCCTCGACCCGGTGCGCGAGGTCAAGCGAGTTTCGACTGGTTCCACCGTTCGAGCTAACTCGAGATCGCGTGCCACCAGTCCTGCGCCAGGTGCCCTTTGGCAACGAGGACCGAGGGCCCCCGCAACCAGGCAGCACCGTTCGCGATGCCGACGGTGACTTCGCCACCCGGAATACGAACGCGCACTTCACCGCTGTCGGTGGCGAGATCGAAACCCTTGTCTGCCAAAGCCGCTGCCGCCGCGGCAACGGTTCCTGTTCCGCAGGAACGGGTTTCGCCGACGCCGCGCTCGTACACCCGCATATCGACGGAACCGTCGGCATCGAGCGCGGTCACGATTTCCACGTTGACGCCGTGCGGGAACAGATCCGGGTCGTAGCCGGGCGGCACGGTCAGGTCGAGCTTGGCGAGCCCTTCCGCGGACAGCCCGGGGTCGACGCAGGCCAGGTGCGGGTTGCCGACGTCGGTGCCGAGGCCGGAGTAGGCCCATCCCGCGACGGTCGCCGTCGATTCACCCAGCTGACGGACCTGGCCCATGTCGACAGTGACGTCACCGTCGACCGCGGTCGCGGCGTGCACCTTGACCGGCCGAGCGCCTGCCCTGCTGCCGACGACGAACTCGGTGACCGGCCCGGAACCCGCGCGACTGCCGACAACGAACTCACTGCTGGTCTCCAGCCCGGACGCCACCAGGTAATGCGCGAACACCCGCACCCCGTTGCCGCACATCTCGGCGATGGACCCATCGGCGTTGCGGTAGTCCATGAACCAATCGTCGGCAGCCACCCCCGCCGGAATCTCCGCGAGCACCCCTGCGGCGTGCAACGCGCCGGCGCGCGCCACCCGCAGCACCCCGTCGGCGCCGAGTCCGCGCTGCCGGTCGCACAGCGCGCTGACCCGCTCCGGCGTCAGGTCGAGGCGTACCTCGAGGTCGGGCAGCACCACGAAATCGTTCTGGGTGCCGTGGCCCTTGGCGAACTCGATATCCGACACGTGCGTGTTTCTCCCTACTCGGTTGTCACTTGGCAAACGTCCGGCGCTGCCGGGAAATTTCGTACAGCGCCACGGCCGCCGCCGACGGCGCGCCCAGCGAGCTCGCGGTGCCGCCCATCGGGATGTGCACCATGGCGTCGCACGCCTGCTGCCAGGCCGCGCTCATGCCGCTGGTTTCGTTGCCGATGACGAGGATCGTCGCCTCGGTGAAGTCGTAGTCGTAGGCCGCGCGCGGACCGTGCTCGTCGGTGCCGACGATCCGCGTCGGAATTCCGCGCCGCACCTGCCGATCCCGGAATTCGCTCACCTGCGCGGGCCCGGCCGCGCGCAGCACCGGCATGGCGAACAGCGATCCGGTCGACGCGCGCACCGCCTGCGGGTCGTACTGGTCGGCCCCGTGCCCGGTGACGATCACGCCGCTGGCGCCGAACGCGTCGGCTGAACGGATCAGCGTGCCGAGGTTGCCCGGCGAATTCGGTCGGTCGAACACCACGACCACGGGCGCGTCCTCGCCGGGCTCCCCCGGCGCGAAGGTGTCGAGCTCGTCCTGCCGCGACACCGCAACGGCCACCACTTCCGGTATGCCGCCTGCCTTTTCGCCGAGTTCGGCCATCAATTCCGGCACCAGGCCGACCTGCGGAACATCGCTGGCGTCCAACAGTTCCCTGGCCCAGTTCGACAGGTCGGGAGTGCCGAGGCGATAGAGCAGCGTCTCCAAGGGCCAGTCGTTGGCGACCGCCTGGCTGATCGGCCGGACGCCCTGCACCAGGAAGCGCCCGTCGCGATGGCGTTTGGTCCGGTTGTTCAAGTACGCCTGCCACACCTGCACGGAGGCATTGCGGGTGCTCACACGTCGGGTCACTGGGGACTCCGTTCCTTCTCGTCGAGCAGGGCGAGCGCGGTCGGCACCAGATCGGCGGCGGCGCCGTCCACCCAGCGCACCCGTGGATCGCGGCGGAACCACGAGCGCTGCCGTCGGACGTAGCGCCGAGTGCCGATCAGGGTGCGTTCCCGCGCATGCTCAAAGTCATATTCGTTGTCCAGGTACGCGAGGACTTGTGCGTAACCGATGGCACGCCGGGCGGTGACACCGTCGCGCAGACCGAGTTCGATCAGGGCGCGCACTTCGTCGACGAGCCCCTGTTCGAACATCAGCTCGGTGCGCAGTTCGATCCGTTCGTCGAGTTCGGTTGTCTCGCGGTCGACCCCAATGATGACGGTTCCCCAACGCGGCGTGCCGATTTCGGGCGCGGAGGCGGCAAAAGGTTTTCCGGTGAGTTCGACGACCTCGAGTGCGCGCACCATCCGCCTGCCGTCGGTGGGCAGGATGGTGGCCGCCGCGGCCGGATCGGCCTGCCGCAGCGCCGCGTGCACCGCGTCGACACCGCCGTCGGCGAGCACCGCCTCCCAGCGCGCACGCACGGCAGGATCGGTGGCCGGGAACGCCCATTCATCCAGCAGCGCTTGGACATACATCATCGAGCCGCCGACGATCACCGGCACCCGACCGCGCGCCATGATCGCCTCGACGTCGGCACTTGCCGCGGCTTGATAGACGGCGACGGTCGCGGTTTCGGTCACGTCGAGCACGTCGAGCTGGTGATGCGGGATGCCGCGGCGCTCGGCGACGGTGAGTTTCGCGGTGCCGACGTCCATGCCGCGGTAGAGCTGCATCGCGTCGATGTTGACGATCTCGCCGCCGAGCCGTTCGGCGAGGTCGAGGCCGAGGTTCGATTTGCCGGTGGCGGTGGGGCCGACGACGGCGATCGGGGTGATCGGGTCGGTCACGACTGCGCCTCCGCGGCCCGCCACAGGCCCACGTGATAGCCGACGCCGAATGGTGCGGCCTGGTACCGGGTCTCGACGCTCGGAGCGGTATCGAACAACCCCGTCAGCACTTGATACGCGGCGCGGCCGGACAGCACAAGCTCGGCGCACAGCACGGGGTCGAGCGCGCGCAGTCCCGCGAGATCACCGGTGCGCAGCATCCGATCGAGGTCCGCTTGCACCGCGGCGGCGCGCTCGTCGAGGTAGCCGGGCGCCTTCAGCGTCAGAGTCGCGGCGCCGTCGGCGATCACCAGCACACCGTGCCGCGCGTCCGAACCGTCCGCTTCGGCACGAAGTTTCATGCCGAGCGCGCGGCAATCGTCCGGATCGGTGTCCTCGGCAACAATGTGGACATCGGCGGCAACGGCCGGTGCGACCTGTTCTCGCAACCATCCAGCGATCAACACGGGCAACGGAAGCCGCGGATCCGGCGTCGCCGACGCGATCGCGGACAGCGCCACCCGCACATCGGCGCCGAACCCACGGAACGTGCCGACCGTTCCCGGACCGAATGCCTGGTCGGCGGCGCCGACACCGACGACCGTCCACCGGTCTGACACCGCGGCCATGGCGGTCGCGGCGGCAAGCACCTCGGCCCGCAACGCCACCCGTGGATCGTCCTGATGACCGGGGATCGGGCCGGTCGCGCCGCCGCAGAGCTCGGGCACCAGGATCGGTGGCGACGGGACCAGCGCGGCAATCGAGAACACGTCGTAACCGTATCTGTTGCCCCGACCGCCGCTGTGCACCGCGGGTAGCGGCCCGGCTTCGAGTGTCTCTGCCGCAAAGGTGGTCGGGATTGATACTGTTCGAAGAGCTACAACCCAGGTCATCAGGGGTTGCAATCCCGTGATTCCTCCGAGTGAAGGCGTGGGTCGATGGTCACAAGGGCTCGGACCGGGTTCAATGGGATGAGCTAGAGCGTAACCAGGCAGCCGTGACGCGCGGCAGGGACGAGGAGCTATGACCGACAGCAACGGAACCGCGAAAGCCAGCCCCGGCAAGATGCCGCGCTCTTCCGGTGCCCCGAAACCCGGCGGCTCGATCCAACCCCCCAAGCCGCACGCGACCCCGGGCCCGGCTCAGCAGCACCCGCATCCCGTCGTGGTGCCGACCGTCACCGACCCCAGTGCGTGGGGTCGCGTCGACGACGACGGCACCGCCTGGGTGAAAACCGCCGAGGGCGAACGCCAGGTCGGCTCCTGGCAGGCGGGCGACGCCGCCGAGGGGCTCGCCCACTTCGGCCGCCGGTTCGACGACTTGGCCACCGAGGTCGCGCTACTGGAAGCCCGCCTCGCCGCGGGCGCGGACGCGCGCAAGACGAAGGCCGCCGCGGTCGCCCTCGCCGAATCGCTGCCCACCGCCGCCGTCATCGGCGATATCGACGGGCTCGCCAAGCGCCTCGACGCGATCGCCGAACACTCCGAAGAGGCGGCCGCGCACGCCAAGGAGGAGAAGGACCGGGCTCGGCACGAGCACACCGAGCGCAAGGAAGCGCTGTGCGCCGAGGCCGAGAAGATCGCCGCCGAATCCACCCAGTGGAAGTCAGCGGGCGACCGGTTACGCGAGATCCTCGACGAGTGGAAGTCGATCCGCGGCGTCGACCGCAAGGTCGACGACGCGCTGTGGAAGCGGTACTCGAAGGCGCGCGAGGCGTTCAACCGCAGGCGCGGCGCGCATTTCGCCGAGCTCGACCGGGAACGGGCCGCGGCGAAGACGCGCAAGGAAGAGCTGTGCGTGCGCGCCGAGGAACTGTCCGGCTCCACCGACTGGGTCGGCACCGCGAGTGTCTTCCGTGATCTGCTCGCCGAGTGGAAGGCCGCGGGCCGGGCGCCGCGCGAGGCCGACGAGGCGCTGTGGCGGCGCTTCAAGAGCGCGCAGGACGTGTTCTTCGCCGCCCGCAACGCCGCCGTCACCGAGCGCGACGCCGAGTTCGAGCACAACGCCACCGCCAAGGAAGAGCTCCTGCATTCCTACGACCACATCGACCCGGCCAACGGCCTGGAAGCCGCCCGCGCGTCTTTGCGTGAGCTGCAAGACAAGTGGGACGCCATCGGCAAGGTGCCGCGCGAACGCATCCAGGAACTGGAAGGCAAGCTGCGCGCCATCGAGAAGCGGGTCCGCGACGCGGCCGACGACCAGTGGCGGCGCACCGATCCGGAGGCGATGGCGCGCGCCGCCCAATTCCGTGAGCGGGTAGCGCAATTCGAGGAGCAGGCCGCCAAGGCGCAGGCCGCAGGCAAGGCTCGGGACGCCGAGAAGGCACTGGAACAGGCCAAGCAGTGGCGCGAGTGGGCCGAGGCCGCGGAAGGCGCGGTCACCAACCGCTGAGCGCCGCCGGGTGCGCTGCGCCCAACCGCGACTCGTGGTGTGGCGCAGGGTGAATCAGCGGCCGAGTGACGTCGCCGCGGCCTCAATGCAGCAGCGGCCTCGCGAGCCAGAGCTACGCGGGCAGCGCTCGGCCGGTGCGCCGCCGCGCCATTGCCACCTGGGTGAACATGGTGAGCCCTGAAATCAGCAGCGCCGCAAGCGGGAGCAGCGGGATGTAGGACACCCAGATGATCGGATCCGGCAGCGACAGCGCGACGAACGTGACGAGGACGGTCGCCAGGAAGGTGACGGCCGACCAGCGGTGCAACGGCCGAACCCAGGCGGCCCGGCCCGCACCGGCCGGTGGGCTACTGCTGGACCGCCTGCTCGTCCGATACCACCGCACCAGCAGGTAGATCCCGGAGAAGGCGAGCAGGGCCAGCGGGAGCAACGGCACGTAGGACACCCATTCCGGTCCCTGCACCGCCAAGACGACAACGGTGAGCACGACCGTCACCGTGAAGACGATCGCCACCCATCGGTGGAACTGCCGGATTCGCTTGTTCCAGTTCATCGCGTCCTCCTGTGCAATCCGAGCAACCCGGCGATCTGCCGGAACGTGGTTCGGTGACGCAGACGGTAGTGAGAACTCTGTGACGAGCGCTTCTCGATTCCTGATCGGTGCTGATGATCTTATTCGGTGACTCCGCGCGGTCGGAGTTACTCGCCGGTGAGGCGGCGGCGGTCGCGTTCCTCGGCGACGGCGGAGGCGTTGCGGCGCTGCTCTTCCGCGGCCAGTTGCAGGGCGGTGCGGCTCCAGACGACGCGAACCCAGTGGAAGGTCAACACGATTGCGGCGAGGGTGCCGAGAATGAGGCCGATGGCCGGGCCTGCGCCGTGGTAGTTGCCGATGCCGGGTGTCTGGCGGTGCCAGATCGAGAAGACGCCGAACACGCTGGTGATCGCGGTGCCTGCGACGGCGATCCAGGCGAGGAACCAGCGCCGGGTCATCAGCGCCAGCGTCGAGAAGCCGACGCCGAAGATCACCAGGAACCAGACGAAGATCCGCGACGGCAGCCCGATGTGCTCCAGCCGGGCGGCGTCGGTGCCGAGCAGCACATCGAAACCGCGGGCGCCGCCCGCGTGCGGCAGCACCAGCGAGAGCAGCAGGACGAACACCGCGCCCGCGACCACCATGGCGCGCACCCCGGGATCGATCTCGCCGGCGATGCGGCGTTCCACCGCGTCCAGGTCGTCACGGAACTGTTCGAAGTTGCTGCTCTCGACCGCGTTCACGGAACCCTCGTTTCGTTCGGCTTGTTCGTGGTTCGCTGCACTGCCCGCGTCCACTGTGCCATCTCCGGGTTCGGTTCCCGCGGCCGACCCACTACCGTCGGTAGTAGGTTCGGATGTTTCCGGCTTTTCGCCGTCGGGCGTGCGGTCCGCGTGCCCGTCAGCCGGTCGCTCACTCATGCCCCCACCTCACTGTGACTGGAACGTCCACGGCCGCAACGGAGTTGCTCACGCACCACAACCGGTCGAGCATCCCGCGGCGGCAGCCGGTTCCGGCGCGGGTGCACCGATACGCGGCAGGCCGAGCCCGACCCCGATCGGCTGGGTCTTCGGGGTGATCCCCTGCTCGTGCGCGTCACCGGCCGCGGTCCGCCGGTGCGATGTGATCGGCGCATCCGCGATCAGATGATGCGGCGCCGCCTCGGTGAGATCGACGGTGATGATGTCGCCGGGACGGATCGTCTCGGCGGTCCCGCCCGGCCGGAAATGCACCAGCCTGCCGTCGCGGGCGCGCCCGCTCATGCGTGCGGTCGCGGCGTTCTTCTTGCCTGCGCCCTCGGCCACCAGCAGCTCGACCTCGGTGCCGATGAGCGCCCGGTTCGCCGCGAGCGAGACTTCCTCCTGCAACGCGATGAGCCGCTCATACCGTTCCTGCACAACGGCTTTCGGCAGCTGGTCGGCCATCTCTGCGGCGGGGGTGCCTGGGCGCTTGGAGTACTGGAAGGTGAACGCACTGGTGAAGCGCGCCTGGCGGACCACGTCCAGGGTCTCCTGGAAGTCTTCCTCGGTCTCGCCGGGGAAGCCGACGATGATGTCGGTGGTGATCGCCGCGTGCGGCATCGCGGCACGCACCTTCTCGATGATGCCCAGGTAGCGCGCCTTGCGGTAGGAGCGCCGCATCGCCTTGAGCACCTTGTCCGAACCGGATTGCAGCGGCATGTGCAGCTGCGGGCAGATGTTCGGGGTGTCGGCCATCGCCTCGATCACGTCGTCGGTGAACTCGGCCGGATGCGGCGAGGTGAAGCGCACGCGCTCCAAGCCGTCGATGGTCCCGCAGGCACGCAGCAGCTTGGCGAACGCGCCACGATCGCGCGGCTCGTCCGGGTCGGCGAACGAGGCGCCGTAGGAGTTCACGTTCTGTCCGAGCAGCGTCACCTCGAGCACGCCCTGGTCCACCAGCGCCTGCACCTCGGCGAGCACGTCACCGGGGCGGCGGTCGACCTCCTTGCCGCGCAGCGACGGCACGATGCAGAACGTGCAGGTGTTGTTGCAGCCCACCGAGATCGACACCCAGCCCGCGTAGGCGGACTCGCGCTTGGCGGGCAGGCTCGACGGGAACGCCTCCAGCGACTCCAGGATCTCCACCTGCGCTTCGGCGTTGTGCCGTGCCCGCTCCAGCAGCACCGGCAGCGAGCCGATGTTGTGGGTGCCGAACACCACGTCCACCCACGGCGCCTTGCGCACCACGGTGCCGCGGTCCTTCTGCGCCAGGCAGCCGCCCACCGCGATCTGCATGCCGGGCTGGTCGGCCTTGATCGACGCGAGGTGGCCGAGGGTGCCGTAGAGCTTGTTGTCGGCGTTCTCGCGCACCGCGCAGGTATTGAGTACGACCAGGTCGGCCGACGCCCCCGGCGCGGCCTTCACATAACCCGCGTCCTCCAGCAGGCCGGACAAGCGTTCGGAATCGTGCACGTTCATCTGGCAACCGAAGGTGCGGACCTCGTAACTGCGCATGCCGTCCACAGGGAGTTGAGCGAGAGTCAGCACGTCCTGTCCGATCGAATCCACCCATCAAGGGTACGGGGACGGGCAACGCGAGTTTCGCGGGCATCGGCGCAGGACTCAGCGCCCGCCGCACTCCAGTGGCGGGATCCGGTCACCCGGTCACGTGACGACGCTCCGACCGCCCACGATGCACCTTTCGGGAGGATTACAGACACATGTCAATACGGCGCGGCGCGACGGTGTGTCGCAGAAACTCGGGCAAATCCACGTTTTCCGCTTAAGGTCTTTGACCATGACCGACGACGCCGCCGCGCCCGATACAACGGGGGACGCTTCAACCGGGGACGCCAGCGCCGCCACCAGCGCGCCGATGATCTCGATGCGCAATGTGCAAAAACACTTCGGTGACCTGCATGTGCTGCGCGATATCGACCTCGAAGTCCCCAAAGGACAGGTCGTCATTGTTCTCGGCCCCTCGGGGTCGGGAAAGTCGACGCTGTGCCGCACCATCAACCGCCTGGAACCCATCGACTCCGGTGACATCGCCATCGACGGCGTGCCGCTGCCCGCGGAGGGCCGCAGCCTGGCCGCGTTGCGCGCCGACGTCGGCATGGTGTTCCAGTCGTTCAACCTCTTCGCGCACAAGACGATCGTGGAGAACGTCATGCTCGCGCCGATGAAGGTGCGCAAGATCAAGAAGGACGCGGCGCGCACGCACGCCATGGAGCTGCTGACCCGCGTCGGCATCGCCAACCAGGCCGACAAGTACCCCGCCCAGCTCTCCGGCGGTCAGCAGCAGCGCGTCGCGATCGCCCGCGCGCTCGCCATGAACCCCAAGGTGATGCTGTTCGACGAACCGACCTCGGCGCTGGACCCGGAGATGGTCCAGGAAGTGCTCGACGTGATGGTGTCGCTGGCCAAGGACGGGATGACCATGCTGGTCGTCACGCACGAGATGGGCTTCGCCCGGCGTGCGGGCAACCGGGTCCTGTTCATGGCCGACGGACAGGTGGTCGAGGACGCCGAACCGGAAGCGTTCTTCACCGCGCCGAAGTCCGACCGTGCGAAGGACTTCCTCGGCAAGATATTGAGCCACTGAGCCATTGGGTCCGGCTCACCACAAACCAACAAACCGACGAGAAAGAGAAGGAAACTCGATGAGGATCAACCGTGCCCTTCGGCTCGGTGTCGGAGCCGTCGCTCTGACCCTGACCGCCGCCCTCGCCACCGCGTGTGGTGGCGGCGACTCCAAGTCCGCCCTGGATCACGCCAAGGACGGCAAGCTCACCATCGGCATCAAGTACGACCAGCCGGGCCTCGGCCTGCGGACCAAGGACGGCTCCTACACGGGCTTCGACGTCGAGGTCGCCAAGTATGTGGCGGGCAAGCTCGGCGTGAAGCCCGACGGCATCACCTGGAAGGAATCGCCGTCCGGCCAGCGCGAGACGCTGATCGAGAACGGCCAGGTCGACTACATCGTGGCCACCTACTCGATCACCGACAGCCGCAAGCAGAAGGTCGACTTCGCAGGCCCGTACTACGTTGCGGGTCAGTCGTTCCTGGTGCGCGCCGACAACACCGACATCACCGGCCCGGACAGCATCAAGGGCAAGAAGGTCTGCTCGGTCAAGGGCTCCACCCCGGCCCAGAACATCGAGAAGAACTTCAAGGACACCCAGCTGCAGGCCAACGACACCTACTCGGTGTGCCTCGAGGGCCTGCGCGCGGGCTCCTGGGATGCGGTGACCACCGATGACATCATCCTGGCCGGCTACGCCTCGCAGAGCACCGGCGCGTTCAAGGTCGTCGGCAAGCCGTTCACCACGGAGAACTACGGCATCGGCCTGAAGAAGGGCGACAAGGAACTCCGCGACAAGGTGAACAGCGCGATCGAGGAAATGATCTCGGACGGCTCCTGGAAGAAGGCGTTCGACGCGACCGTCGGTGCGTCCGGCTACCAGGCGCCGACGCCGCCGAAGGTCGACCGGTACTGAGATTCCCCACGCACGGGTGGCTCGACCCCACCGGGTCGAGCCACCCGCCGCACTTTTCCCCTGACGCCCGCATGAGCGGGTCAAGCCCGGAGGCGGCAGCTTGTGTAACCACGCAGAGCTCCGCTGATGACCAATGAACATCGAGACCCGATGGGAGGGACGCGTACGCCGTGTTCGACCTGATCTCGAGGTATGACGATCAAATCCTCGACGCCTTCTGGGTGACCATCCAACTGACCGTGCTCTCGGCGGTCGGAGCGCTGATCCTGGGCACTTTCGTCGCCGCGCTGCGCGTGTCCCCCGTGCCGATCGCCCGCGCGGTCGGCACCGCCTACGTCACCATTTTCCGCAACACCCCACTCACGCTGATCATCGTCTTCATGTCGCTCGGCCTGTACACCACGATGGGCTGGAAGCTGGCGGGCGAGGGCCCGGATTCGGTGGCCCAGAACAACTTCCGCTACGCCATCATCGGCCTCAGCATCTACACCGGCAGTTTCGTGTGTGAGTCGCTGCGGTCCGGCATCAACACCGTCGCGATGGGCCAGTCCGAAGCGGGCCGTTCGCTCGGCCTGACCTTCGCGCAGAATCTGCGACTCATCGTGCTGCCGCAGGCCTTTCGCGCGACCATCGCGCCGCTGGGCAGCGTGCTGATCGCGCTCACCAAGAACACCACGATCGCCTCGGCCATCGGCGTTGTCGAGGCCGCGTTCCTGATGGCCAACGTCAATGAGAACGAGGCGAATGTGATCGCCGTCGGCGCCATCTTCGCCCTCGGGTTCGTCATCCTGACCCTGCCGACCGGCCTGCTCTTCGGTTGGCTCGCCAAGCGATTCGAGGTCGCCCGATGAGTTCAGCTTCGGTGCTGTTCGACGCACCAGGACCCCGCGGACGGATCAGGCACCACATCTACACGGTCGTGGTCGTCGCCGCCGTCGCGGCGTTTCTGTGGGTGCTGTACCGCGGATTCGACAAGACGGGACAGTTCACGGCGGCCAAGTGGAAGCCGTTCCTCGACGCCGAGGTCTGGGAGACCTACCTGCTGCCCGGTCTGAAGGGCACCGTCGTCGCGGCGTTGCTGTCGATCGTGTTCGCGCTCGTGCTCGGCATGATCTTCGGCATCCTCCGGCTGTCGGATCATCGGGCCGTGCGCTGGGTTGCCGGCACGATCGTCGAAGTGGCACGGGCCATTCCGGTGCTGATCCTGATGATCTTCCTGTTCGGGCTGTTCTCCAAGAACCAGATCTTCCCCTCCGACGATCTGGCACTTGCCGCGGTGGTGACCGCGCTGACCGTCTACAACGGATCGGTCATCGCCGAAATCGTGCGTGCGGGCATTCGTTCGTTGCCGAAGGGGCAAACCGAGGCGGCCGTCGCGCTCGGGATGCGCAAGAACCAGCTGATGCGGTTGATCCTGCTGCCGCAGGCGGTCACCGCGATGCTGCCCGCGCTGGTCTCGCAAATGGTTGTCGCGCTGAAGGATTCGGCGCTCGGCTACCAGATCACCTACACCGAGATCGTCCGGTCCGGTCAGCAGCTCGGCGCGGCGGAGCAGAACACGATCCCCTCGCTGTTCGTGATCGCGATCGTGATGATCTCGCTCAACAGCGCGTTGACCTTCGTGGCGACCAAGCTGGAAGCGAGGTTGCGTGCGCGGAAGAAGGGTCGGGGCGCGGTGGTCACGGCCGATTCGATCCTCACCGACGCAGCGCCGGGGATGGACCTCACCAAAAAGTAGTTCTCCTCCGGGACAACACGATTGAGCGCCGGTGCGCTGGATGCGGTACTCCGCTCCAGCGCACCGGCGTTTCTGTACTCGCAAGCCCGTCTGCCACGGATCTGCGCGAGCACGGCGATTGGTCCATAGCGGCCGACTACCATCGCACCGTGCGGAAGATTTCCGGGTTGCTTGCCTTTCTGGTGCTGCTGACCGTGGTGGTCGTGACCGCGTGGGATCGGCAGCCGCACGGGTATCGCACGGAATCCGCGCCCGCAACGGAGTTCAGTGCCGGACGCGCGATGCGGACCGTGACGGCCATCGCGCAACGGCCGCATCCGATCGGTACCGCCGAACACGACCGGGTCCGTGATTACCTCGTCGAGCAACTGCGGACGCTGGGGCTCGACACCGAAGTGCAGACCGGAGTCGGGCGGGCTCCTGCGGCGATCGAACGCGACGTGCTGTCGATGGGGCGGGTCGCGAATATCGTTGCCCGACTGCCGGGTACGCAGTCGAAGGGCACGGTATTCCTGACCGCGCACTACGATTCCGTCCCGTCCGGGCCCGGCGCCAATGACGACGGTGTCGGTGTCGCGGCGGTGCTGGAAACCGTGCGGGCGCTGCGCGCGAGCGCACAGCCGCTGCGCAACGACGTGGTCGTCCTGCTGACCGACGGCGAGGAAGCCGGATTGCTCGGCGCGGAAGCGTTCGTCACCGCGGGCAAGGACGGCAGAGACACCGGCGTCGTCATCAACCACGAGGCGCGTGGTGCAGGCGGACCGCTGCTGCTGTGGCGGACCAGCAGGCCCGACGGCGCGCTCATCCGCACCGTCGCCGACGCGGCGCCCCGCCCGAACACCGACTCGGTGGCCACCATGGTGGCCAGTGCTCGGACGTCCAGCAGCACCGACTACTCCGCATTCGACCCGAGCGGATTGCGGGTGCTGGATTGGGCTTACGTCGGCCGCAGCGCGTACTACCACAACCGGCTCGACGACCCGGCCCACGTCGATCTGCCGACCGTGCAGGAGCTGGGCGACAACAGCCTCGGTCTGGCCGAAGCATTCGGCGGGCAAGACCTCACCGCCGAAGACGCGGTCGATCGCACGTACTTCCAGCTGCCGTTCGGCATCCTCGTGGTGCTGCCGGTGTGGGTGATCATCGCCCTCGCGGTCGCCACGGTCCTCGCGGTGACTTGGATCATCCGGCACCTCATCCGGGCGGGCGACACCAGCCTGGCGCGCGTACTCGGTGCTGCCGCAACCGTTCTCGTCGCCGCACCGATCGCGGCGGGCGCCGCCTACGGGTTGTGGGAGGTGATCAAACTGATCCGCCCCGACTACAGGCCCCTCGTCGTCGACCCCTACCGGCCGGAGTTCTACTACCTCGCGATCCTCGTGCTGTCCACCAGCGTGCTCGCGGCCTGGTACCTGCTGGCGCGACGCCTTTTCGACACCGCAGCGGCGGCGGCAGGCATGCTCGGCACCTCGACGGTGATCGGCGCGGTGTGCGCGGCCCTACTCCCCACGACCGCACACCTTTTGATCGTGCCCGCGTGCGCGGCCGCACTGGGCGTAGCGGCGACCTTCGTCCTGCCCGAACGATGGCGGCTGCCGGTGCTCACCGTATTCCTCACGCCCGCAGCAGTATTCCTCGGCACCGCGACCTGGCCGCTGCTCCAGACCGGAATCACCACTGCACCGTTCCTGGTGGCTCCTGCGGTGCTGCTGTTCGGCGGGCTCCTCGCCCTGACGCTCACCCGAGCCTGGCCCACGCATCGCGCTTGGACCATCCCCGCCGCCGCGTTCGTCCTCGCGATTGCACTCGCCACGGTAGGACTGGCCGTCGACCGCAGCGACGACAACCATCCGCTCGGTTCCCAACTCGTCTACGCCCTCGATGCGGATCACAATGCCGCACAATGGCTCTCTCGCGACGCACCCAACCGCTGGACCCACACGCTCGTCGACAAAACCACCCCGACAACACCATTCGCTCAGTTGTGGTCGAACGCCGTCTCCAGCGGACCGGCCGCCACCCAGCCCCTCTCACCACCCACCGCCGAAATCCTTTCCGACACCACCGAATCGAACCAACGCACCGTCCACCTCCGCCTCCGCAGCACCCGCGACGCCACCAGCATCGCCCTCCGCTACGACACCGCGCCCAGCTCTCTCACCGTGGCAGGCCGCGATCTGACTCCTGTCCCCGCGAAGGGCATCCTCTTCAACGCACCTCCGTCTGAAGGCATCGAAGTGCAGGTCACGTCCCCCGCAGGTCCCCTGCACCTCGTCGACTACACCTGGCTCTCCGACGCCGGCCTCGCCCTCTCGCCACCTCCCGACGTCTTCCTCCGTCAAGACAGCACCGCCGCCGTCTTCCGCACCATCCCCGGGCTCTGAGCGTCAGTCGGACGACTCTTGCCGAGCGGCTCCGAATTCACCCCTGCCGTAGGAGATTTCGACGGCCACCTTCGGAAGGAAGTAGCCGACCAGCGGGCCCATCGTCACCGCGATGAGCACGGTCCCGATGCCCGCGATGCCGCCGAGCGCCCAGCCGATCGTGGCGACGGTGACCTCGATGCAGGTACGCACCACCGCGACCGGTTGCCGGGTGAGCCGGACCAAGCCGGTCATGAGTCCGTCCCGGGGGCCGGCGCCGAACTGCGCACCGAGATAGACCGAGTCGAAGAACGCGAGCCCGACAATTCCGGCGACCAAGAAGAATGCTTGGGCGCCGAGACCGGTCGGCGTGGGGAGGATCAGCGCCGTCGCGTCGGCAGCCACCCCGACGAGGACAACGTTGAGCAGCGTGCCCACACCGGGCAGCTCTCGCATCGGGATCCACGCGACAAGCACGATCACCGCGATGAGATTCGTTGCTGTACCGAAAGAAATGCCGACCGTCTTGGCTAAGCCATCCGTGAGAACGCTCCAACTTGCCGCGCCCAGACCGGAGGTGACGAGCACCATCACCGACGCACCGTAACCAACCAGGCCGATGAGCAACTGCGGGAACCTGCGCAGCTTCCGCCCAGCACGCAGTTGCTCGGCCGCGTTCAGGCGGCGGATGACGAAACCGTCACCGCGATGGGTTTCTGTGCCCGGTTCCTTGTTCGGCGAGGTAGGCGATGGCATCAGCCCATCCTCGACGACTTCCGGTCGGTGATTCCATAGCCAGACGCAGGCTGCTGGTTTTGTTGCGCGTCACGCCTTCTCGAACTCGACCGTCACATTCGAGGCGAGGGCGAAGTCCTTGAGGTCCCAGGATATCGAGGCCTGTGCTGTCCCGGTTTCGCCAGGCTGGACCTTGTGATGCTGGTCCGCCTCGCCGTGGGGGTCGAGGTACACCCGAGCTTCCCACGCGAGGGTTTCGCCATCGCACGGAATGTACTTGTCGGAATTCCCTCGATAGGAGGAACCCTGCACACTCACGCGAACTTGTACTGCACCTTTACCGCCGCCGCTGCACGAGGCGGTGCCGGTGACGGTCGCCGTGCCGTCTCCGGATGTAGTGCCGGTTTTGTCAACCGTGATCGTCGCTCCGGCCGCGGCTGCTGTCGGTGCGGTAGCTACTGCCGCCACCGCCGCCAGAGCAGCAACCGCCGCAGAAAAGCCGGGCCTACTAGGCATTCGTGTTCCTTCTTCGGCAGGGGAACAACTGACGAACGACATTCGCCACCGAACATAAGCCCGGATGGGTCCAACACCAGGGACCTCCCGTCACCACCGAGAGTCGGCGCGGCCAGCCCAGTCGGGCCCCAATCGCGGAAGCTGGCGGGCTGGGGCCAGTATCGCTCGGCACGTGCGCTGGATGCTGTCGAGACGGATTCGTGTCAGGTAGCTCGAGGTAGTGACGGCGAGGGCGGTGAGTGTCGCGCATGTGAAGGCGGCGGCTGGTCCCCAGTCGAGCAAAGTCGATGCGAGGCAGGCATAGAAGGCCGCGCAGGACAGTGCGCTGATGATCGCGCGGCGCAGGGAGCGCACTACGTCTGTGCCGCCGGTACGCCGATGGGTGCAGACCGTCATGAGGACGCCGAAGAGGGGCAGTTGGCCGATCAAAGCGGTTCCGTAGCTGCCGATTTCGCCGGCGGTCGTGGTGGTTACGGCGGTGACGGCGACCGCGGTCGCGCAGCGCACCGGCAATTCCCAAGGTTTCGGGTCGACCGGTGCGGCACCGGCGACGGGCTGTCGCTCGGGCCAGCAGGACAGCAGCACGCCGATCCCGACCAGCACCGTGAACGCGGCGAACAGCGGTGACGGCGCCCACCAGTGCAGCACGGTCGCCAGACCGGCGTAGCACCCCAGGGCCATCGCGAGCGAGACAGGCCAGGACCAGTTTCGTGCCGTGACGGCATAGGCGACGGTGAAGCCGACGTAGGCGAGCAAACCGGCGAAGGCACCGCGCGCGACCTCGGCGGCGAACTCCGACCCGTAGGCGAATCGCACGGCTACCAGCGCCGGGCCCGCCGTCAACGGCAGCGCGACCAGCAACGCCCCGACGAGGGGATCGAACCGGCGCACAGCAAGCGTCACCGCGACGATCAAGAGTGGACTGAGCAGGAGTTTCAGTAGCAGAACAACCACGACCTCGACTTTCTCAGCAAAACCGCTGAGATTGTCACTGAGTTTGCGGCAAATTGCCTCGATGACTTGGTAGATCCGCAGTATTTCAGTTGATCTACCGAGAATGCCGCAGATAGAGTGGCTCGCTATGGACGACATCGATCGAGACCTGCTCGGCGCCCTCGTGCGCGACGGTCGAATGACCTACCAGGAGCTCGCTCGTGCAGTTCGGTTGAGCGCCAACGCTGTTGCGGAGCGGATCCGACGCCTCAAGCACAGCGGGTTGTTGCGCGGCTACCATGCCGAGCTCGATCTTCGGGTGCTCGGCCGCACCCTGGTCGCGCTCACCGATGTGCGGCTGCGCGACGATGTCTCCGGCCGGGACTTCGAAAAGAGTCTGCATGCCGTGCCGCAGGTAGTCTCCGCCGCACACACCACCGGCGAGTACGACTACCAGCTCCGGATAGCGTGCACCGACCCGGGCGAGCTCGAGCAAGTCGTGGAAATCCTCAAGCGTGGACACGGCGCGCGCCAACTCCGCAGCAGGGTCGTCCTCAGCGAGGTCGAGCTGGATCCGTCTCGGCTGCTGGGGATTTCAACGCTTCGGTGATGCGCACCGCCATCACAGCTGCTTGGCCTTGTACAGAAACTCCGCGCCGCCATTGGGATCCAGACCGATCAGCTCGGTGATGTGGCCGAGCAGCTTGGTGGTGTCGAAATAGTTGATCGTCATCAGCGGAAGTTGCGCGCTGGGCAGACAGAAACTTTGCACCATGGGGAAACCGTTGGCCACCATGTTGTCTCGGTCTCCGGCCAGATCGCTACTGAGATACGCCACATGCTGGATCGACGGCCCACGATCCCGTAACCAGGTCGAGTAGATGCTTTCGCCCGAAAGTGGCCGAATAAGTTCGACGTTGAGGTCACCATGAAACCCGTTGTAGAGGTCCGCCGACCATTGCCCCGGCTGGCCGAGATACGTCCCGTTGGTGTCCTCGGCGCGCACGTTCCGCATCCGCACGAACGGTGTCGTCCCCACCTTGTGCAGAAAGTACTGCTCCGCGGCTTCGATATCGTCGACGATCCAGGCGACCTGATGAAAAACGGGAACAAGCAGGCGATTCGGGCCCGCCGCATCAGCACCGAATGGCATCGGCAGCGGCCCAACAGAGATATCGGCCGCAGCGGCACGCGGAGCCATCAACCCCGACAAACCGGCAAGGCCCAGTCCGGCCCCGACCGCCCCCGCACCGAACAACGTCCGCCTCGTAATGTCATCCATACCGGCACCCGTCTCTAGTCAGAGATGAACCAATAAGAACGCGTACTACTCCTGTGCGAATTCGCAACTGTAGAGACAACCTTTGGGTCGCGCAATATCGAAAAATCCCACACACGCACTCATGTGACGATGCACACATTCGCGGCGACCACTCGCGTCAAAGAGCCTCCAGACCATACGAAATGACGAAGTTCGGGATTCAAAAATCCGCACTCGTTCCGTGGATCCGCACTAGCTCTGGACACCTAGAAAGGGTGCGGATACACAGAAGGGGTGCGGATTTCGGCGTTGGGGCGAGGCTGGCCGTGTTGCCGACTCAGGGGTGGGTGCCGTCGATGACCACGGCCCGTTATCCGCCCGGCTCGGCCCCGACTCGGCTGTTACTTGGTGGGGTGGCTGCGCAAGGCTTGGCCGAACCAGGTGAACACCGGTTCCAGATCAGCCATCGGCGGCCACTCGTTGATCGTCGCCACCAACTGCCAGTAGCGGGTGACCCGAGTGTCATTGGCGATCTCCAAGCGCTCGAGCACCCAGCGTCGAAGGTCGGTGTCGTCGGGCCGGTCGAATGTTTCGGCGTAGCGCGCGGTCAACGTGTCGACGATGGCCGCGGCACCGGGGCTATCCGGTGCGG
Source organism: Nocardia sp. NPDC049149 (assembly GCF_043197455.1). Classification (NCBI taxonomy): domain Bacteria; kingdom Bacillati; phylum Actinomycetota; class Actinomycetes; order Mycobacteriales; family Nocardiaceae; genus Nocardia; species Nocardia sp. NPDC049149. Next base: position 21,638 of record NZ_JBICTD010000006.1, on the reverse strand, counting down.
TGCCTGCGGCCAGGGCTCGGCCGACCTGCTCGCGCACCGTCTCGGTCAAGTCATGGTGCAGGCCGGTGTTGTCGCCTTCGGCGCGCTGCCGCTCCTGATATTCGGCCATCTGCCGAACCGCAAGCCGAAAGTCGTTGTCCTGCACCAATTGTACGAGTTCCATCCATGCCTCGACCTGCGCGGCGGTGGGGTCCTCCGGTAGGTCGGGCATGCTCGTGCGCAGCAGCTCCACCATGGCCGGGTTGGCGTCGACGCCGCCGAAGGTGTCATCGATGAACTCGTGGATGTAGCGGTGTCGTTCGGACTGGGTCAGGTTCACCAGTTTGTGCATCAGATCCATCTCCTGGGGGTTCGATTCCCGGGCGGCGACCGCCTGCAGCACCACGCGCCGCAGGCGCAGCACACGGATCTGCGCGTCGAGCGCGGCAGCATGCGCCGCGGCGACATCGGCCAATGAGGTCTCACCGGCCAGGATCCGCCGGACGGTGGGCAGGTCGATATCCAGCTCGCGCAACGTCCGGACCAATTCCAGACGTGCGAGAGCATCGACGTCGTAGAGGCGGTAGCCGACCGGGCTGTGACAGGTCGGCGGGACGATTTCCTTGTCGGAGTAGAACCGAATCGTTTTGACCGTCAAACCGGTCCGCTCGGCCAGTGCCCCGATCGTGAAGAGCGTCGCGTCATCCATGCCTCAACCCTGCTGTCTCCCCCTGATGGAGACTCAAGTCTGATCTATCCACCCATCCGCGCCATCGCGGCCGTGAGCGCCGAACTGCACGAACTGGGCTATCGCGGCAGCCCCAACAACGTCTACCGGTTCCTGCGGCCTTACCGCGTCGGCCCGACATCGACTCGGCCAGTAACCGTCCCACCGCCGAAACCGAAGATCCGCGTGGTGACCGGCTGGATCATGCGTGACCCCGATACCCTGCACACGGACGAAACACAGTATCTGGCAAGGACTTTAGCGATGGCAACCGGCAGCACGATCTGGGCAAGGTGCTGTCGCGCCGACTGAACGTCACGAAAGGTCGAGGTTGGGGCCCACAAAAATGGCTGGTCATGGATGCGGTCTGCATAGGACCCTGAGCCTATGCCTCGACGTCTCATGTTCGTGCAGTTGAAGACTGGTTACAACACCGACCGCGGACCCTCGTGGATCGGGTGGGTGGACTTCTCGAAGACCTGGAGTACTGCGTATTTTCACGGGAGGACACTGCGCCGGTTCGGGGGGATGTTCGATGCGAACTTCTACGACGTGCAGACCTACGAGAGGTTCTGGGTCTCCGGGCCGAAGCGGGATCGCACCGACACCCGCTACGGCCCCTTCAACCCCGAAATCGAGCCGGACACTGTCGAGACCTATCACGCCTTCCTGGCGGGTGCGTCCCTGCCGGGCCGGGAAAAAGGCTGATCTCGCGCCCCTGCGAGCGGCCTCGTCGAGGGCTTGTTTGCGCCAGAACCCATCCACCTGGCAAGGGACAGAGATCTGCGTGTGCCACCCGACTCCGCCCCAGGGCAGAAGGCCCTGTCAGGAACCACCCATCTTGTTTCACCATCCCCCGCAGCGACCCGTCCAGCGCGATGTCAATCCAGCTCAGGATCGGACAGGTCGGCATCACCTTGGGACAGTTCAGATTTGACCACCGCGTACGCAGTGGACTGACTGTATCCGCGCCGAGCGAGCATGCCGACCAAACGACGGATTGTTTTGTCGCGGTCGAGACTCGCGGGGATGGTGCGGAGTTTGCGGCGGACCAGTTCGCGGGCGCGGGACTCTTCGTCGTCGGAGCTGATGGCTTCCAGGGCGGGCGCGGCGTCGGCGGGGTCTACCCCTTTCCGGCGGAGTTCTTGCGCCAGAGCCTGTTTGCCTTTGCCCGAGAAGGTGTGGCGGGAGTGGACCCATTGTTCGGCGAAGGCGGCGTCGTCGATGAGGCCGACTTCGGTGAGCCGATCCAGGGCGCGGTCGGTGACGTCGGAGGTGTAGCCCTTGGCGGCCAGGCGTTGGGCAAGTTCGGCTCGGCTGCGGGCGCGGACGGCGAGCAGACGAAGACACGCCTCTTTCGCCTGCTCGACCGTCCCGCCTTGCGGAGCGGACTCCGAGGAGCGCGCATCCCGCTCGGATCCGGCCGCCACCGGATCCGCCCATCGGCCTTCGGAACGTTCAGCGTCAGCCGAATGGGAGTCTGTGGGCTGGAACGTCTTTCGACGTCCACGACGGGACGACCCCGCGCGGGACCCAGTCGAACGCGCCCGCTGCGGATCGGGCGCGCTCGACCGAGTTCCCATGGTGTCCTGTGCAGCCGAACCACCTTCGGCCGACCGGACTCGTCCGGGTTCCTGTCCGCCGGGCCAAGATCCGACAGGATCGGTGGCGGCACCGTGGGCAGACAGGAGTTCTTGGAGCCGGCGCCGCATCTCCTGCACCGATTCGGACCGCGACTCATCGGGCGCGGTCCGGCGCGGTTGGGGCGAGCGCCGGCTGTTCGTCGAATCAGAAATCGGCGGGGACCTCGGCAGCAGGCGCGGTCACATCGGCGCCGATGCCGAGCTTCTCCTTGATCTTCTTCTCGATCTCGTCCCGCACATCGGTGTTCTCCAGCAGGAACTTTCGGGCGTTCTCCTTGCCCTGACCGAGCTGGTCGCCCTCGTAGGTGTACCAGGAGCCGGACTTGCGCACGAAGCCGTGCTCGACACCCATGTCGATGAGCGAGCCTTCCTTGGAGATGCCGTGGCCGTAGAGGATGTCGAACTCGGCCTGCTTGAACGGCGGGCTGACCTTGTTCTTCACGACCTTGACCCGGGTACGGTTGCCGACCGCGTCGGTGCCGTCCTTCAGCGTCTCGATGCGGCGCACGTCGAGACGGACCGAGGCGTAGAACTTCAACGCCTTACCACCCGTTGTGGTTTCGGGAGAACCGAACATCACGCCGATCTTCTCGCGCAGCTGGTTGATGAAGATCGCGGTGGTGTTGGAGTTGCTCAGCGCACCGGTCATCTTGCGCAGCGCCTGGCTCATCAACCGGGCCTGCAGACCGACGTGGCTGTCACCCATCTCGCCTTCGATCTCGGCGCGCGGCACCAGCGCGGCCACCGAGTCGATGACGATGATGTCGATGGCGCCCGAGCGAACGAGCATGTCCGCGATCTCCAGCGCCTGCTCACCGGTGTCCGGCTGCGAGACGAGCAGGGCATCGGTGTCGACACCGAGCTTCTTGGCGTATTCCGGGTCGAGCGCGTGCTCCGCGTCGATGAACGCCGCAATACCGCCCTGCGCCTGCGCATTCGCCACCGCGTGCAGCGCGACCGTGGTCTTACCCGAGGATTCCGGACCGTAGACCTCGATGATGCGGCCGCGCGGCAGGCCGCCGATGCCGAGCGCGACGTCCAGCGCGATGGAGCCGGTCGGGATCACCGCAAGAGGCTGACGCACCTCTTCGCCGAGGCGCATGACCGCACCCTTGCCGAAGCTCTTCTCGACCTGGGACAGCGCGAGTTCGAGAGCCTTGTCGCGGTCGTACGCCTGTGGTGCCATGTCCTGATCCCCTTTTCGACGGGTAAGTCTCTTCCGTGGTTGGCGCCAACATTAGAGGGCGGCACCGACAAGTTCTGGCGCCAAGAGTAGACGAACAGGTGTTCGAGTCAAGCGACGCGCCCAGCAACACGCGAACGGACTTCGCTGTCCTCGGCAAACGCGGCGCGATCACCGAAGCGGTGCGACGCGAGCGCTGGTCAGCAGCGTCTGGGCTTGTTTCAGCACCCGCAACGACGGTGTCGCCTCCAGGTCGGTGATGCCATCGAGCGCACCCAAACGCTCGGTGATGTAGCGGTAGAGGTGGGGCGTGTCGCGGCAGAGGAACGATGCGAACAGATTGGTCGACCCGGTGGTCGCAGCCACGAAAACGATCTCGGGATGGGTCACCATCGCCCGGCCCACCGCGTCCAGATCGGACGGGCGCACCCGCAACCACAGCGCACCACGCACCGCGTATCCCATCCGCTCGACCGCGAAGTCGAGGTCGAAGTACAGCACCCCCGCCTGCTCGAGCTCGGCCATCCGCCGCGCGACTCGTGGTGCGGTCCAACCGATTTCGGCGGCTATCTGCGCATACGGCGCCCGCCCGTCCCGCCCGAGCAACGCGAGCATGGCCTCGTCCTCAGCGGACAGATCCACCGGCGCATCCGGACCGGCACTGTCCGGCGGCGAGCCGAACGCACAACCCGAGCGCTGCCCCAGTTCGCACAGCTGCTGCTCAGTGAAGAGGCGACTGAACCGCGGCCATTCCTCGTCGGCCACGAACCGATGCATCACCTCGTGCGCGCTCACCCCGAGCACTTGACTCGCCTTCGGCAGCGTGTGCAGCAGCAAGGCGTCGCGTTGTTCGATGGAGCGCGGCCTGCTCACACAGGTCACCTCAGATCCGGTGGACAGCAGGCTGACCCAGCTCAAATCCGGGAATCTGGCCAGGGATTCGGCCAAGCGCAGCGCTTTGTCCGGGGCGGTCCTGATTCGCAGCACCCAGCGCGCGTGTCCGAGCGGCACCGCGTTCACCTGCCCGGACACGTGCATGATGCCGCGCTGGCGCAGCGAACGGTAGCGACGCGCGACCGTCTGCTCGGAGACGTCGAGGAGGCCGCCGAGCTTCGCGAACGGAATCCTGGCGTCGTAGACCAGCGCGTACAGGATCTGCTTGTCGAGAACGTCCAGTGCGGAGGATTCCGAGGGCTCTTCGGACTGCATAGGAGGAATCTAACGCAGAAGGCCATCTGGCTAGGTAGATACGTTCGATTATCGCACGCTTGGCGTCGATATCGTTCGATTCCGCCATGGAGGCTCCAGTGAAGAAATGGCTCCCCCTGTTCGCCGCGTGCCTCGGCACGCTCATGCTGCTCATCGACGTCACCATCGTGAACGTCGCACTGCCCGACATCGCCACCGATCTGCACGCCGGACTGGCCGGCCTGCAATGGGTGGTGGACGGCTACGCGCTGGCATTGGCCGCGCTGCTGCTCGTGCTCGGTTCCCTCGCCGACCGGATCGGCGCCAAACACACCTATCTCGCCGGGCTCGTCCTGTTCGCCCTCGCCTCGCTCGGCTGCGGCATCGCCGATACCGCGACGAATCTCATTGCGGCACGGGTGCTTCAGGGCATCGGCGGCGCGGCGATGTTCGCGACAACGCTCTCGCTGCTGCACGCGACCTACCTCGGCCGTGACCGCGGCACCGCCTTCGGCATCTGGGGTGCGGTGGCCGGTGCGGCGGCGGGCATCGGTGTCGTGCTCGGCGGCGTGCTGACCGAAGCGCTGTCGTGGCGGTGGATCTTCTTCGTCAACCTACCCATCGCGGTGCTGGCAATCGTGTTGACCGCCTTCGTCTTTCCGGCGTCGGCCCGCCACGCGAACCGTTCCGTGGATATCGCGGGCATGCTCTCCTTCGCCACCGCGGCCACCGGGCTCACCTACGGTGTCATTCGCGGCGGTGAGCACGGCTGGACCGACGGCCGCACGGTGATCGCGCTGGTGGTCGGCGCGCTCGCGGTGGCGGTCTTCGTCGCCGTCGAATCGCGCAGTGCCGCACCGATGTTCCCGCTGACGCTGCTGCGCAACCGGAATTTCGGGGCGACGCTGCTTGGAGCGAGCGGGCAGACCTTTGCGGCGTTCGCGTGCACTCCCCTGGTGTCACTGTGGTTGCAGCAACAGCTGCGGATGTCGCCGCTGCACGCAGGTCTCGCACTGCTGCCCATGGCGGTGACCGCGTTCGTGGTGGCCGGCGCGTTCGGACGGCTCGCGCACAACGCGGCGCCGAAGTGGACGATCGGTGCAGGCCTGGTGGTGGTCGGCGTCGGCAGCGGGCTGCTGACCGTGGTCGATGCCGGATCGTCCTGGGTGGCACTGGTTCCCGGTTTGGTGGTGATCGGCGCAGGCATCGGCATCAACGCGCCGGCGCTGGTGTCGGTGGGCATGGCCGCGGTGCCGCCACACCAGGGCGGCACCGCGGCGGGTGCGGTGAACACCGCGCGGCAGCTCGGCCTCGCGCTGGGTGTCGCGGTGCTCGGCACGGTGTTTCGCGGGGTGGCGGATGCAAGTCACCCGATGACGTTGCCGCACTTCGTCGCCGGCCTCGACGCGGCATTCGCGGTCGCCGCCGCGGTCGGCATCGTGTTCGGCGCGATCGCCTTCGGCCTGTTCCACCGGCGTCCGCAGGCCGAATCCGCCAAGGAGGAGCAGCAAGTCGTCGCCGCTTGACGTGCTCCGCCACGACTATCGGCACGCCGCGCACCAGATCAGGTGCGCGGCGTGCCGGCGGTCATAGGGGCGGCGGGAGATCCCTACTGCTGCGGCTGAATCGAGGTGTCCCCTGCCTCGCGCGGGCCGAAGATGCGGCGATCGGCTTCGGCGATCCGGACGTCGTTGATGCTGGCCTCGCGGCGCGACATCAGCCCGTCGGGCGCGAACTCCCACTGCTCGTTGCCGTAGCTGCGCCACCATTGGCCTGTCTCGTCGTGCCATTCGTACTGGAAGCGCACGGCGATGCGATTGCTGTCGAACGCCCAGAGGTCTTTGCGCAGCGCGTACCCGTTCTCGACAGACCATTTGCGGGTGAGGAATTCGACGATGGCGGCGCGGCCGGTGAAGAACTCGTCCCGGTTACGCCAGACCGAGTCCTCGGTGTAGGCGGCGGCGACCCGCTCGGGATCGCGGGTGTTCCAGGCGTTTTCGGCGGCGAGCACCTTGGTCTTGGCCGATTCCAGGTCGAACGGCGGCAGTGGGGGTCGCATGAAACGATCCTTTCAAGGGTTGACGGGCGAGAGTTCGGGCGGGCCCCAGTGCAGCGGGCCCGCACCGGATCGCTCGACGATCTCGGTGATGGTGAAGTCGATCGAACATTGGGCGCCGACGGCGAACGTCTCGTGCTCCCAGCGCAGTTCGGCGGTGCCGGTGAGCTGGAGGGTGCCGCCGGTCGTCCAGTCGGGGACGAGGATTCCGCAGCGCGGCTGCACCGCGATGTTGCCGAGGGTCATGAACATCGAGTTGCCGCGGTAGTCCGGCCAGCGCAGCCTGGTCGGCGAAAGCACCTGCAGGAAGCCGGGATTCCCGCCGCGGTGGGAGGCGTCGGCATTGCCGTCGGCGTCAGAGGTCGCGACGAAGAACGCGTCGGCCGCCCTGATCGCCGCCTGCTGAGCCGCGTCGAGCTCGGTTGTGCGGCGCGGCGGTGGCGGCATCACATCCGGCCGATAGGACTCGACCTGCCTGCGGGAGATGTACTTCGGACAGTTCGCATAGACCTGGTCGGTACTGATGCGCAACCCGGCACCCACCGCGGTGGCACTGCCGTTGACGCGCATTCGCCTGCGCCGCTGTGGTTGCAGGGCGATCATGCCGACCCGAGCCGGATGAGTCAGCGCCTCCCGCAACGGATCCCCCTCGGCGGGCCGGGCGTCGACGGCGATGGTGTCCGCGTCGACCGCGTGCACGAAGCCCGCGGGACCGACCAGCTCACTCGCCCACAACCGGCCAGCGGCATCGGCGGCCGCGATCACGATCATCGGCTGCTCGGCGAGGAACGCCGCGGCAACATCCGGAATGTCGGCCCGGATGCCCCTGCCGACCCGGCCGGCGATCTCCGCCTGACCCATCCGTCGTTGGACCTCGAGTTCGCCGGAATGAAAGGGCGTCATCAGCGGGCTCCTTGTCACGAAGAGAGGCTCATCGGCATGGTCAACAGCCGAGCGGGTCAGAAGAATCCACAGGTCGGTGCGCCACCGCTCGGCGCCGACGCCCCTTCAGCGCCGGTCGGCGCGTAGATCTCCAGCCGGATGCCGTCGGGGTCGGTGAAGAAGATGCCACCCGAGGCCGCGCCTTCGCCGTGCGCGACGACGCCGTCGTAGGCGAAGGGCACCGACTGTGCGCGCAGCACCGCCTCGATCGCCCGCACCTGCTCGATGGTGTCGACCTGGAACGAAAGGTGGTGCAGGCCCGGCGTTTCCGTGGAGAACGTGCCCGCACTCTGCTCCCACAGCGTCACGAGCAGCTTGCCGTCCACGCCGAGGAACGCCCACTTCTTGTCGCCGTCGGTGCTCGCGCCGAGCGGTTCGAAGCCGAGCGCGCTGCGATAGAACTCCACCGAACGGTTCAGGTCCGCGACGTTCAGCCCGATGTGCCCGGTGACGAGCTGGGGTGCGGCAACTGCGGTCATGTGATCCTCCTCGACGGGTCAAACCGTCTTAAGTGGTTTAACTGGTTAGACAATAACGACAACGGGCCAGTGCGGTCAACCTGTAAAGTGCATATAGACGGTTAGATGACCGTGATGATCGAGGTGACCAGAAGGAGGTCGATACCCTCAGGCATGCACGATCCACGCCCCCACCTCGGCGAACCGCTGGCACTCGACCTGCTGGACACGCGGTGGAACGCGCACGGACAGCCGCAGGACCTGCTCACCGATGTGACAGGCCTCGGCGTCTGGCTGTCCTCGGCCGGGCTGACCGATCGCGCGAACGCCGACGAGGCGACGCTGAACGCGGTACTGTCCGCCCGCTCGGCCATCTACGACGTCGTGCGGCACGCCGCCCCCGCCGCATTGAACGAAGTACTCGACCGAGGCCGAATCCGGCGCGCGCTCACCGACACTGGGCCATCGCAGGTCATCGACGTACCCGATACCACCTGGCTGCCCGCCTGGTTGGCGGCGGCCAATCTGCTCGATCTACTGGCCGAAGCGCCGGATCGCATCCGGCAATGCGCCCACCCCGACTGCGTGCTCTTCTTCTACGACACCTCGAAAAACGGCACCCGCCGCTGGCATTCGATGTCGACGTGCGGCAACCGCACCAAGGCGGCCCGCCACTACGCGAAAAAGGTCTGAGCCGCAGCACATTCGGCGTGCTGCGCCCTTCGAGTCGTCAGCACCCTTCGAGCTCAGAACAATTCGTCGAGCAGACGGTAGTACTCCAAGCGCTGCTCATCCGGATCGTCGAGGCCGTACGCGGCGAAAAACACAGCCACTTCGTCCGCACCGAAATCCTCCCGCAGATCCCGCACGGCCAACGCCAGGTCACGGTAGCGATCCGCCACCCCGAGGGCACCGACGTCGAGCAAGATCGCGCCCTCCAGCACGTTGGGCGGGGTGAAATCACCGTGCGCCACCACCAGATCCTCGCCGTCCGGGCGTTCGGCGAGCAGCCGCGCCAGCACCTCGTCGGGGCCGGAATCCTGGTTGTCGTCATCGAAGTCGTCGGGATCGACCAGATCCTCGACCACCTGCCTGCGCGCCTGGGCCAGCACGCCGTCGAGTCGCCCATCGAACGGGCACTCCGCGATCGGCAGGCTGTGCAGCCTGCGCAACAGCGCACCCATGATCGCGCCGACCGAGTCCGCGCCTGTCCCGGCCTCGGCTCGCGCGGCCAAACTCGGCGCACCCGCGTCGGCAAGGACCAGCACATCACCGTCGAACACGGCGATCTCCGGCACCCGAATTCCGTGGTCCCGCAACCAGTTCAGCCGCTGCTCTTCGGCAACCGCTTTGGGACCCCGCTTCAGCCAATACCTGTCGTTGACGAGCGCGACGCCACCGCTCATGCCCTCGTGCTCCGCCGACCAGGTCGGCGCGGGCCCGAGCAGCGCGGCCACCCGCTGCGGCAACGGAATCGGCAACGACGGCAGCGTCTCCAAAGCGACCCTGGTGGATTCGATCAACTCGGGATCGCCCTCGGCGATGCGCAGATCGAGCGCTTCCCGCAGCAGGTCGTGCGCCTCGGTCAGCCGATCCTGTTCGGCCAGCGCCTTTCCCAGATGCTGCACGGCGAACGACAGCACATCCGGCGCGGCGACCCGCGCGTGCTCGACCGCCCGCCGGTACAGGATCTCCGCGGTGGGTCCCTCGCCGTGATAGCGGTACACGTCACCGAGGTTGATCCACACCGTGATCCGGCGCTCCTCGGTGTCCACCAGCTCCAGCGCCCGATCGAGCAGGTCGAGTGCTTCGTCGTAATGTCCGAGCAGCATCGCCTCGATCCCGGTCTGCCGGTACCCGGCGAAATCAACCGGATCGGCCGCCGCCAGCCGCGCGGCCAGCCGTTCGGGATCGACCGGGATCATCCGGTGCCGCTCGTCGAAGCGGAATAGTCCGTCCGCGTCAACGGCCCGCCCCGGCGTGCTCACCACCGGCCCCGCGGCACGTCGAACTCCGAGCACAGCGCTCGCCACACGTCGCGCGGATCGACGCCCGCTTCGATGGCGGCGGAGCCCGTTCGGCCCAGCGAGGGGATCACGTGATCGGTCAGCAGGGCGTCTCCGCGTGCCGTCCCGAACTCGGTATGCAACAGCTCCTGAAACTCCGTCAATCGCACCGTGCCCAAGATACTCGTTTCGCGTGACGGCCCGCGAACCTGCCTTATCCCCGGCTATCAGGACATTTGCGCCGGGCAACAGCCGGCGAGGAGCGCGCTGCGCGGACCATCGGACGGCTCCGCCCGACCTATCCCGCGTTGACCGAATCGCGCACGGCGTGACACAACTCGAGCGGATCGGCGACCGCGGCCGCGCTCGCGGCCGCCTGCTCGGCCGCGGCGGTGAACCGCGGTTCGGACAGGATCTCGAGGACGGCGGCGCGCACCGCCTCGGCGGTCATGGGCCGGACGAGCAGGGAACTCCCCTGCCGGACAGCGCGATTGGCCAGCTCCCATTGATCGCCGCCGCCGGGCACCGTGACCACCGGCACGGCAGCGGACAGCGACTTCGCCAGCAGCCCGTGTCCGCCGCCACCGACCACCACCGACGCGTGGGTCAGCAGTTCGTCCTGGCGCCCCAAACCCGCAGTGGCCCAGGAGGGTAAGTCGGCGGGTGGCGGGTCGAGCGACGAGATCGCCACGCGCACACCGGTGTTGTCGAGCGCTTCGAGCACCGTCTCGACCATCCCGTGCACGCCGGTGTGCGCGGTCGAGGGCGCGACCATCACCAATGGCCCGTCGCCGGGCGGCAACGCCAGGGTCGCGTCGGTCGGTTCCCAGAAGAGCGGCCCGATGACGTGGGCGTTATCGGGCCAGTCCGGCCGCGGCACCTCGAGAGCGGGCAAGGTGGCAATCAAGCGCGCGGCAGGACCAGGATCGGTGGCAGGCAGGCCGACGCTCTCGCGCGCCTGTTCCCGCTGCCGCAGACCGTGCTTGATATCGCGAGCCGTCATCGTGCGCAACACCCCGTCACGCATGCGCCCGCGCAGCCCCTCGCCCGGCGCCAGCCCACTCCCGATGGGCGGCAAGGCTTTCGACGGCAGATACAACGGATGCGGCGACAGCTCGAGCCACGGCACGCCGAGCCGCTCGGCGGCCAGACCGCCGCCCGCGGTCAGCACATCGGAGACGACCAGCTCGGGCAGCATGGCGCTGAGGTCGGGCAGGATCTCGGTGGAGATGTGCGCGGCACGTTCGTGGATGCGCTGGCCCGCGTCGGCGTCGTCGTCGGCAGGGCGCGGAGCCAGGCCCTTGAGCCTGCGCACGCCGATCCCGGCGTCGCGGGCCGCATCGAACCAGCGCGGCCCGGTGAACAGCACCGGCTCGTCTCCGGCGGCCAGGAAACGCAAGCACAACGCGATGGCGGGAAAGGCATGCCCCGGATCGGGCCCCGCGACTACGGCAACTCGCATCCGCCTAGCCTGCCACACCCGATTCCGGCCGGGCCGCCCCCTCGACCCGCGTCTTCACCTGGTGGACAACAGAACTTCACGTGACCTCGACCGCGCGCAGCGATATGGTCTAGACCAATAAGGATGAGCGAGGGAGCGATCGTGCGGGTGTCCACCGTGGACGAATTGATGGTGCTGTTGGCCAACGGCGAGGACGTCTGGGACATGCCGGACCGCAGCGGCGATCCGGTCGACATCCTCGACCACGACCGGCAGTGCGCCGAACTGCTCCGGCAGCGTTACCCGCACGACGAGGAACTCCAGGTCGCCGGGCTGGTGCACGACGTAGGCCACCAACTCTTCCCCGGCGACGACGCGGGGCACGGCAGGCACGGCGCCGACGCGATCCGCGCGCTGCTCGGTGCCAGAGTCGCTCGCCTGGTCGAGCTGCACGTTGTCGCCAAACGCTATCTGGCAGCGACGGATTCGGCGCACACCCTGTCCCCCTCCAGCGCGCGCACCCTCATCGCACAGGGTGGTCCGATGAGCGCGGCGGAAATCGCCGAATTCCGCACCGACCCCGACTTCGACGCCGCCATCGCGCTACGGCACGCCGACGACGCGGGCAAGGTGGTCGGCCTCACCGTCGCCCCACTGGACGAGTGGCGGCCGGTCATCGAACGTGTTGCCGCACAAACGGCGTCAGTGTCTACACCGTGACCGCAGGCTCGGACCGGCTACACCACAACAGATTCCATCCCCTACACCAGAGATTCCATCCGACGCATCGGTCGGCGACCACGCGGAACCACACCGATACCGCCTGCATCGCAGCCTGTTTCGACGATGATCAGCCGCCGAAGTAGTAGAGCTCGAACCCAACCGCACGTTCCGCGGCGAAACCTTCTATCGGCCCGGTCGCCCGGTCCACGATGGCGCGCACCTGGTCCTCGACCGGCTCATCGCTGAGCACCTCCAGATACCGGCGATGCGCGGCCAACGACGCCGTTGCCTGATCGATCACCTCGGTGACATCGACGGCATGGGTAGCCGTCGGACCGACCACCGCACCCCAGCGGGGCGAGCACGGCTTATCTGTGAGCTCGGGGAAGATCCACTCGTTCCCCGCATCCGAGATGGCGTCGAGCGTGGCGCGGCCGACCGCACGATGGTCGGCGCTGTTGGCGAAGCCGGGCGCCCAGGTATCGCCGAAGTTGAAGAGCACCACCAGTTCCGGCCGATGGCGGCGAATCGCGGCGGCAAGGTCGCGGCGCAACTCCAGCGACTCCACCACCCGGCCATCCGGATGGCCGAGGAACTCCACCTGCTGCACGCCAACGGCTTTGGCGGCCGCGATCTCCTCGGCCTCACGCAGCGGCCCGGATTCGGCGGGCGGCAGTCCGGCGATCCCGGCCTCGCCACTGGTGACCAGGACATAGCGAATGTCCTTGCCCTGCCCCGTCCAGCGGGCCACCGCCGCTGCCGCCCCGTACTCGATGTCGTCGGGGTGGGCGACAATCACCACCCCGCGCTGCCAGTCCTCCGGAAACTGCTCCACACGTGTCATTCAAACAGAGTCTCAGACACGAACAAGGGCCGTGCGCTGTCCCGACGACTCACGCACGGCCCCGCGCCGGACGGTGTGCGACTTCGCTCGCACTACCTGGTGGCATCCCGGCCACACCTGGAAAAACCGCCCGACCCCCCGCTCACGATCCGGCTTCGCAGCGCTACCCGTGCGCGCTGAAGCCGCTTCGCGTGCGGAAACCTACAGCTTGCTCACCGGGGAGTTGTCCGAGCTCGACACCGCCTTGTACAGCAGGTACAGCCCGAACACGATGGCGCTGATCACCAGGATCGGGAACAGTCCCTTGATCAGCGCACCGATGATGGCCAGCGCGATCCAGACGACCGCGACGATTCCGATAATCTTCCACAACATTTGCCAGCCTCCGATGTCTTCGCGAACCGCCCCTCGACGACCCGACATGTTCCATGCTGGCAGCTGCGCGACGAGAAATCACCAGGTCAAAACCGATATCCGGGTGAAGATCAGGGTGAACCCTGAGCCGCACCCGGCACTATCGATCCGCCGCAGGACTGGTTATCGACGCCCGCGATTGCGGTCGCGGTCGACGCCCTCGGTCTCGATCCGCTCCTTGCGCACGGTGTCGGACACGGTCTGCGAGTCCTGGACCTGGTCGACGGCGAGGCGGACCCGTTCGACGGGCACGGTCTCCTTGCGCGCTGTCACTCGCTCCTCATGCAAGGTGACCTCGCGTTCCTGCTCGCCGATGTCGGCGCGGCGGACGGCGGACGGGTCGGTGATCGGCTCGCGTTCGATCCGGACTTCCTCGTGCATCGTCGGCACCGTGACGGACTGCTCCTCGGTCTCCACGTACTTGTGCAGGCGGGCGGTGCCTGCCGCCTCGGTCTGCTTGTCGACCGCGAGTCGCTCCTCGGACCGCACCAGTCCGGCATCCGAGGGCTTGGTGCCGCCGCGCATCTGCTGCTTACCGCCCATGTCCCAGGCGGCCTGGCTCGGGTCGATGTGATAGTGCTCGAACAGTTCGCGCTCGGCTTGCGGACTGATCAGGCCGTCCCGATCGAGATGTGGCGCGGTCTTCACTTCTTCCTTCTCGACCCGCACTTGCAGTGCCTCCGGATCGTGGCGCAGCTGAGCGCCCGCCAACGGCACCAGCGAATCGCCGCTGAACAGTCCGGTGGAGACGGCGACCCAGGTGGGCGAGCCCGAGGAGTTGTCGATGTAGATCCGTTTGACCTTGCCGATCTTGTCGCCCTCGGGGTCGTAGACGGCGCTGCCGATGAGTTCTTCCAGCATTCCGGTCATGATTTCCTCCGTGTTCCGATTCGGCGCGATGCACGGGCCACGGGTGCGGCCCGGCTACCGCGTGGGATGAAAGATCTTCAGGCGCTTGCCTTTTGGTCGAGATGCTCGAGCTCGTCGGCGATCCGTCGCGCGCGCCGGGCCCGGCGCGCTGGATCGTCGGCGGCGTCCATGGCCAGATATCGACGGACGTCGAGCCGTTGCGTGTCCTGATCGATCACGGATTTTCGGTAGGCAATGTCAAGCATCGGTCTGCTCCTGCCCAGTAGGTGAGAGTTCCCGATCCCGCTTCGAGATCGGGCCGATCAGCTACAAAGTGGCAACTACCCGACGCTGTCGGCACCAAACACCTCGCCGTCGAAATGGGCGATCGACCGGCCGCCGCTGCTCAGACGCCTGGTTCCAACCGGACAATCTTCCGACTATGCTTCGCGGAGCTATCGATCTTGTGCGCTGCCGAGCCTGCTCAAGATCAGTGTACGGTTGTACTCTGAACTCTTGCGTAGCGTTGCGGTTAGCGGCAGTCAGGAAGGGATGGTCGGCCTATGTACACACCACGCTCAGCACACAGTTATTCACTGAATCCCACGTAACGGTCGGTGACTGATGGAAAACGAACTCGCTCAAGAGCTCGCCGCGGCCGCCCGCCGCCACGGTGGTGCCATCGCAGGCATTGTCGGCGGAGCCGCCCGCAAGGCGTCCTGGGAAGTGCTCGACCTGATGGCCGAAGGCCGTGAACTGGTCGGTGCCGCACTGCGCGCCAGGGCCGAAGAACTACGCCGCAAGGACCGTCTCAGCTGATTCGCCGGGCATCGGTGGCGGCGGGTTCGCCACCGATGTCGCGGAAGTGCTTAACCATCAGGTCAATTGACCACTTGCAATCCGGCAGCAATCGCAAAGGTACTGGCCGGTCTCGAATTTCGCGCAGGATATTTCCATCAGGTACACAATTGCCGAATTTCCTTGGCAGGCAAGGTCTCTTGATGCTTCAATCCGGTTCATGGGGATTCGCCGCCTACTTGCCATGGCAGGTGTCGCCGTCACCGACCTACCAGGCGCCTACGCGGTACCTGGCCAAGTTCGCCGGATCGGTTGCGTCGAGGACCACCAGGCCGTCGCGGTCGGACTCGCCGCGATCCTGTCCGAGCAACCGGATCTGACCGTGGTCGCGATGGCGCCGACAGTTCCGGCGCTCCTCCAGCAAACCAAGGATCTCGACCTGGCGATCCTCGACCTGCGCCTGCCGGACGGGTCGAGCCCGCGCGCCAACGTCGAACTGCTCCGCGAACACGGCATCGACGTCCTCGTGTACACCACCGGCGACTGGCGTGACCTGATCCGCTCCGCGGCCCAGGCCGGCGTGCTCGGGGTGGCATTGAAGAGTGACCCGGCCGAGAAGACCACCGCGATGGTCAGAGCCGCCGCCTCCGGACGCCAAGTGGCGACGACGGTGTGGGCCTCGGCCATCGACAGCGACCCGGCACTGACCAACATCGACCTGCCGCCGCGGCAACGCCAAGTGCTCGAGCTCTACGCCAACGGCGAGACCGCGGCCTCCGTCGCGCGCAAACTCGAGTTGTCCGAACACACCGTCAACGACTACCTCGCGCGCATCCGTCGCCGCTACGCCGAAGCAGGCAGGCCGGTGCGCACCAGAGTGGACCTGTACCGAGAAGCGGCCCGCGACGGCATCATCGGCGAGGAGCCGCGGGATCGATGACCGGCACGCAGCAGCCTGCCGTTACCGACGCACCACGCGGCGCCGAAGCCAAACTGGTCAGAGGCGCAAGCCTTTTCGTCGGTTCGGGTGGGCTGTTCTATGCGGCGCTCACCGCGCCGACCGCATTCACCCAGGCGCACTTCACCGCGGCATGGTGGACGCCGGTCGCGTTCCTCACGACCTATCTGCCGCCGGTCCTGATCATCGTCGCGGCCGCGAGGTGGCAGATGGACCTGGTGCGGAAAGCGGTGGCGGCCTTCGCCTTCGGCTACGCATTCGCCGCATTGAGCTGGCCGCTGGTTCGCACCGGAGAGCTGCTCGAACCCGAAGCGTCGCTGTGGTTGGTGTGGATTCCCGGGTTGCCCGCGGTGGCGCTGTGCCTGTTCTGGCGTCGGGTGCCGTTCGCCTATCTGGCCTGTGCGGGGATCGTCGCGCAAGTCGACGGCATGCTCGCCCGCGGGCCCGACGTGCACAATCCGTTGCTGCCCGAAATCCTGTTCGCCTTCGCCTATTCCGCGTTCCCGTGCGCCGCGTGCGTGGTCTTCGTGCGGCTCGGGCGAATGCTCGACCAGACCTCCTCCTCCGCGCTGGCGACCGCGACGTCGGCCGCCGCGGCCGAAGCTCGTCGCTTCGAACGGCGCCGCTTCGACGCGCTCACCCACGACGGTGTCATCGCGACACTGCTCGAGGCCTCACGCGCGCCGAACTCGCCGATCCTCGCGCACTACGCGCAGACGACACTGCGCAACCTCGGCAGGTTGCGCTCCGGGCTGCCCGCCCAGGACGATCTCGATCTGGAACTGGTCGTCGCGGGCATCCGGGCTGCGGCCGCCGAGATCGACGACTCGATTCCGCTGCGCGTCGAACCGGCGGCAGGCACCGAACTCACCGTGCCGCCCGATGTGGCCACCGCGCTGGCGGCGGCCACCGGCGAGGCGCTGCGCAACTGGAAGAAGCACGCCTCGCCCGTGCACGACGCCGCCTGCGAGGTGACCGTGACCGCGGGCGCCGCCGACATCCGGATCGACGTGGTGGACGACGGCATCGGGTTCGACCCGAAAGCCGTTCCCCCCGACCGCCTCGGGCTACGCGCCAGCATCGTCGACCGCATCGCCCAACTGCCCGGCGGGTGGTCCGCCATCGAGTCCGCGCCGGGACGCGGCAGCCGGGTCAGCGTGGGGTGGGCGGCATGAGGGTGCGGGCCGGTGTCGTGGTGCGGCATGAAGGTACGGACCGGTGTTGGAGTGCGGCATGAGGGCGCGGACCGGTGTCGCGGTGCGGCATGAGGGCGCGGACCGGTGTTGGAGTGCGGCATGAGGGCGCGGGCCGATGTCGCGGTGCGGCACGATGGTGCAGGCAAGCCAGCGGTGAACGCGGTGCCGACGTCGATGACGAGTGGGTGACATGACGGCGTTGCGGAGTATCCGCGCTGCGGCGGCGCAGCGCGGTGCGTTCAGTGTTGCGGTGCGGCGCGGGTTTCTGGGGATCGCGGCGCAGCGGGACGAACCCGCGGACGTGCGCGACATTCTCGGCATGCGCACGCCGACGGCGTGGGTGCTGTGCGGGTTGTTCACGGTCGCGATCTACTCGATGGCGTTCGCGGCCGACGATGGGATTCGTCATCTCTGGATCACCGGGTTGGCGGCGACGATCATCCTCGGTGCCGGAGTCGGCACCATCCTTGCCTCCGGCGACAAAATACCGCTGCGCGTGGCGATTCCGCTGGCCGCGGCAGCGCCGCTCGGCACGGTGCTCGCCCTGTGGCAGCTGCCGGTGCCGATGGTGAATTCGACCCAGATCTGGTTCCTCGGTGCAGCTTCGGCGTATCTCAACTTTCTGTGCATTCGAGGCGCTGGGCTGTTGGCGTGGCTCGCGCTGTTCGGCCAGATCATCGCCTGCACCTGGTGGACGGCGGCCACCGGGCAGGGGGCGTTGCTCGGCGCAGGGTTCTCCTTCATCAATGCGACGCCGCTGCTGATGGCCACCTTCTTCGCCAAAGTCGTTCGCCCCATTGCCCGTTCGATCCTCAGCCTGCGCAGGCAGGAGACCGAGCGCGCCGCGGCGGAGGCGGCAGCGCTTGCCGCACAGTCGGAACGGGACGCGCGCATCGCCCGGCTGGACGGCGCGGCGCGGCCGTTGCTCGAAATCATCGCGCTTGGAAGACCATTGACCTTCGAGGAACAACAGGAGTGCCGGCTCGTCGAAGCGCAGTTGCGTGACGAGATCATCGGTGGGCTGATGGTCGACGAGGCGGTCACGGCGGCTGCCAGATTCGCCAGACAACGCGGTGTGCGAGTGGTGCTCGATGATGGCGGAGGGCTCGACGACGCCGACGATCAGGTTAGAGACATGGTGCGTACGGTGTTACGTGACGCGCTCGACTACGCCGACGGCGGAGAAATGACCGCGCGGGTACTTCCGCCGGGACGGGCCACCGTGGTATCGATTCTGTTGCGTGACAAGGAAGAACTCCGGATCGATGTGAGCGCGGCGGGGGTCGTGCGATCCGACCTGGATCACCAGAGTTCCGTTAGCGCGACGAACGGAGCCCCCGAAACTAAGGGCTGAGTAGTAGCGAATTTCCTGATTGTTTGCCGAGGCATAGAGTCGATCCACGATGTCCGGCCGCCGGATTCCCGGGGCGATTGCCCTCGAACGAGACCCGCCGGTGTCAAACGCAAGGAATGTAATAATGATAGCCGCAGTTTCGCACTCGCTCCCCCAGCCGATGCACCCCTCCCCGCTAGCGGCGGTACCGGCCCATCACTGGCCCGACGCGGGCCTCTCGCAACGCGAACGTGAAGTGCTGATCACCTGGGTGGTCTGCGATTCCAAAACCGATGTGGCGCAGCGCCTGTACCTCTCGCTAGGCACCGTCAACACCCACATCACCCGCATCCGCGGAAAGTACGCCGCCGTCGGCCGCACCGCCAACACCAAAGCGGCACTGGTGGTTCGAGCCCTGCAGGACGGTCTCGTCGGCCTGGAAGACCTGTAGTCGACGCCTCCCCTGGGCGCAGGCCCCGACAATCCCACACCCCGGTTCCCTGGTACCCCAACGGATTACCCGCACCGGGAACCGCCCGATACGGCGCCGCTACCCGACCGCGCGCCGAGGGGTGTTGCCGCCGCCCGCCTCCCTTCCGGGGCGGCGGCAACGCCCGCCGACCGTGGTGCCCCTGGCCTTTCGCACGGCAACGCCGCCGGGTAGTGCTCGGGGCCGCGCAGAAAATGAGGGCTGCGCGGTCCCGAGCCTGCCGCCCCGCACAGATTCGATCACCTGACGGCGAGCAGCACCTCGCCGACCGCAGGTTTCTGGAAGCGCAGCCCACGCGCCGAGTGTGACGATCACCGGACATCGTTCGGAGGAGAGTTCATGCAAGAACGCATCGGACGGGTCTCGTCGGCCATCGCGGGGTTGGCCGATCCGACGCGCGCGAGGGTGGTCCATTCGGCACGTGCGAGGGAGATCCATTCGGCACGCGCGGGATCGGTCGATCCGGCACGCGCGGGATCGGTCGATCCGGCACGCGCGGGATCGGTCCATCCGGCACATACGGGATCGGTCCATCCGGCACATACGGGATCGGTCCATCCGGCACATACGGGATCGGTCCATCCGGCACT
>NZ_JBICTD010000006.1:0-1724 GCF_043197455.1 Nocardia sp. NPDC049149 | reverse complement strand
ACACGCGGGATCGGTCCATCCGGCACATACGGGATCGGTCCATCCGGCACATACGGGATCGGTCCATCCGGCACATACGGGATCGGTCCATCCGGCACATACGGGATCGGTCCATCCGGCACACGCGGGGTCAGTCGATCCGGCACACGCGGGGTCAGTCGATCCGGCACACGCGGGGTCAGTCGATCCGACACGCGCGGGGATGGTCCATCCGACACGTCCGAGGGCGGCCGAAACCACGGATGCAGGCGGCCCGAGCGCATCACAGGGCGTGCACGCAGCACGGAAGTCAGTGCATCCGAACCCGGTTCGGTCGACGACTTGCGGTTGGGGGCCGCCGACATCGAAGCGGCCCGGCGCGGCGAGCAATTCGGCGACGCCAAGCTCACCGATCGTGGCGTCGCGGTCACCGAGGCGTTCCACGATAAGGGCAGTCCACGACCTCGCGACACAGCGCGCACCAGCATCACACGGTGTACACGCGCCCCAACGCCCAGCGACCCAGCGCGCACTGACCTCACACAACGCACGCGCGGCCGACAACCTAGTTGCGGATCGCGGCGTGCACGTGGCCGACATCCCAGCGGCACGGCACGCGGTCACCTCCCACGGCGCACGTGCCGCCCACGACCTGGTGGCGGAGCGCGCACTCACCTCACACGGCGTGCACACAGCCCACCGCCCGGCAACGCGGTACGCGCTCATCACACACAGTGCACGCGCGGCTCACGGCACGGCGGCGGTGCGTGCGGTACTGCCGGACGTGCACGGCGAGGTGCGGCAGCGGTTGGATGCGGGGCGGCGATGAGGACCGTCGCGCTCGGCGTTGTTGCGGTGTTGTTTGCGGGGATGGGGCTGTATGCGCTGTGTGTGCCTGCTGCGCTGGCGCGGCCGTTCGGGCTGTCGGCGGCAACGGCGGTGAGCCGGGCGGAGATTCGCGCGGTGTACGGCGGGTTCGGGATAGCGGTCGCCGGGGTGTTGTTCTGGTCTGCGTTCGGCGGCGGTGACTTGCGGACCGGAGCCGCGCTGACCGTTGGGTTCGCGTTGGCGGGGATGGCGGGCGGGCGCATCGTGTCGTGGCTGGTCGATCGTGGGATGCATTTCTATCCGATCTGGTTCTACTGCGTCGTCGAGATCGTTGGCGCAGGGCTCGTACTCAGCGTCGCCTGACATGCAGAACCGCACAGCGGTCCCAAGCCAACGGTTCCGAACAGGCGATTGCCGTCGATAAACGAGTACGGCGATCGCTGGATATTCGGGCCGGGTGCCGCCAACCCGGGACAACGTCCGGGACTTCGTCGCATGGGCGGCCTCGGCTCCCCGCAGCATGGTGGAACCAGTGCGGGCTGCGATCACGGAGGATGCGGCGAGGACGTCGTCGACGCGCTCGGACAGCTGCTGCTGAGAACTTGTGGCGGCATCACCCGAGAAGCCCCCGCCACCAATGCCTTCTCACCGCGAAACCAACCTTGTGATCCCACATATCGAAATCGCGGACCTACCCGAGACCCGCAACCGTGGGCTAGGGGTGCCTCAGACCGAAATCCGCACACCTACCGTGCATGCGCACGGGTTGTGGAGTTGGTCGGTTGATCAGGGAGTACTGGTGTAGGCATCGCCCGAGAAGCAACCTGCACCATTACCCCCTCGGCCCGAAGCCACCCCTTTCGATCCCACATACCGGGATCACTGGCACCTGCGAGACCGGCAGCCCCGGCTCAACC
>NZ_JBICTD010000005.1:418499-852141 GCF_043197455.1 Nocardia sp. NPDC049149 | reverse complement strand
CACCATCCACATCGCCGCAATCAACCAATGGCTACGACACCAATGAGGGCGGGCCAACCGGCCCGCCCTCACCACTTCGAAACACTGCCTAGTCGGTCGTTCACGACGGCCGTCGCGGTGCACCGGGCGACACGGCGCATGGGATATCCGGCGCAGTCGGTGAAGTCGAACATGTCCGATGCGGGCGGACCTTACGCTGAATATGCCGTCGTCCGTCTGGAATTCCGGGGCTCGAGTCGCGGCGATGCCGTCGAACGGGTAGGTGGCCCAGATCACTTCGGCGCGGATGTCACACATCGTGGTGGCGCATCGTCGACTCAGTGAACGCAGCAAGCACCCCGAATCGAAAGAAGGCACCTCATGGAAGCCCGCATCGACCTCTTCGCCAACCGTGTCGGGACCAGCTACATCAAGCGACTCACCACCGCAGGCAAGATCGTCAACGACTCCACCCTCCCCGCCGCCACTTACGAGCTGGTCAAGATTCGCGCCAGCCAGATCAACGGCTGCGGGTACTGCGTCGACATGCACACCAAGGACGCCGCGCACGCCGGTGAGGAGTCGGTGCGACTGAACCTGATCGCTGCGTGGCAGGAAGCGACCGTGTTCACCGAGGCCGAGCGCGCCGCGCTCGCGCTCACCGAGGAGGGCACCAGGATCGGCGACGGCCGCGTGGTCAGCGACGCCGTGTGGCAGGACGTGCGCAAGCACTACGACGACGACCAGATCGCCGCGCTGATCGCCGCCATCGCGAACATCAACGCATGGAACCGGATGAACGTCATCGCGCGCCGCCCGGCCGGCGACTATGTGCCGGGCCAGTGGGGCTGAGCCGACCACATCGCGACGACCGCCGAGCCGAGAGTCACGCCGGGAAACCCGGGTGACACTCGGCTCGTTCTGCGTTCCGGCAGCACTGAATCACGGGCACACCGCCCGCGTGTACGGGCGATGTGCGCACGCCCGCGCTGTGCGATGGGGCACGGCCCGACCACCCGAGGAAATCCTCCTGCTACAGTCGCAAACGTGCAGCGCGCGTATTTCTGGTTTAGCAAGCCGGCCCCGGGTGGGCAGGTCTGCGGCAACCGCCTGCGCTGACAACATTCACCCCCGAGCCGGATTATGGACCGGCTCAACGGGGATTCTCGTCCGTGGGTCGGCCGAAGAAAAGGAACCCACGACATGACTACCGCCGCCGACGTCGATCCTCGGCATGCCCACCCGTCACCCGACCACCACCCCTCATCGAATCGCTCCGCGATGCTGTTCGATCTCGATGATCAGCGCACGTTGAGCGTCAGCCCGCTGCGTTCGCCCGCCGAGGTGCGCCGCGTGCATCCGATCACCGATGCGCTCGCCGACACCGTCCGCACGGGCCGCACGGCCACCGTCGACGTGCTCAACGGCGTCGACGACCGCCTGATGGTGATCGTCGGCCCCTGCTCCGTGCACGATCCCGCCGCCGCCCTCGACTACGCGCGTCGCCTGGCCGCCAAGGCCGCCGAGCTCGACGACCGGCTGCACGTGGTGATGCGGGTGTACTTCGAGAAGCCGCGCACCACCCTCGGCTGGAAGGGGCTGATCAACGATCCGCACCTGGACGGCTCGTTCGACGTCAACACCGGGCTCGGCTTCGGGCGCAAGTTGCTCGCCGACATCACCGCGCTCGGCCTGCCGGTGGCGTGTGAGTTCCTCGATCCGATCACGCCGCAGTACATCGCGGACCTGGTGTCCTACGGCGCGATCGGCGCGCGCACGGCGGCAAGCCAGGTGCATCGCCAGTTGAGCAGCGCGCTGTCCATGCCGGTCGGCATCAAGAACGGCACCGACGGCGACGTGCAGGTCGCGGTCGACGGTGTGCGTGCCGCGGCGGCCAGTCACGTGTTCCCGGGCACCGACCTGGACGGTCGCGCCGCGCTGATCCGCACCACAGGCAACCCCGACTGCCACGTCATCCTGCGCGGCGGTACGTCGGGGACGAACTACGACGCCGAGTCGGTCGCCGAGGCCTGCATCCGGCTGGAGAAGGCGTCGCTGCCGCAGCGGGTCGTCGTCGATGCCAGCCACGGCAACAGCAACAAGGACCACAACAGGCAGGTCGACGTGGTCACCGATATCGCGGGCAGGCTGGCCGCTGGTGAGCAGGGCGTGGTCGGGGTGATGCTGGAGAGCTTCCTCGTCGCCGGCCGCCAGGATCTGACCCTCGGTCATGCCGACGAGCTGACCTACGGGCAATCCATCACCGACGCCTGCCTCGACTGGGAGACCACCGCCGTCCAGCTCGACCGGCTGGCCGACGCCATCCACCGTCGTCGTAATCCCTGACTGCCGAGCCGGTTTCAGCTTCCCGCACGGGGGATCGGGCGGGAAGCTGAACATCGGCGGTTGTTCGGCGGTACGCGCGCCGCAGGTCCAGCACTGTGAAAGTGGACCGAGACGGGCGCGGAGGGCCTGGGTGAGGATCGACGGTGTGATCGAGATGGCGGCGGTACTCGGGGTCGCGGCCGTGGCGTTGGGCATGGTGCTGACGCCGGGGCCGAACATGATGTATTTGGTGTCGCGCACCGTGACACAGGGGCGGCGGGCCGGGTTGGTGTCGCTCAGCGGCGTCGCCGCCGGGTTCGGGGTGTACCTGGTGGCGGCCGCGGCAGGCATCACGGCGGTGTTCGCGGTGGTGCCTGGGCTGTATCTGGCGGTGAAGCTGGCCGGTGCGGCCTACCTGCTGTGGTTGGCCTGGCAGGCGTTGCGTCCCGGCGGGACTTCGGTTTTCGCGCCTGCGGAGCTGCCGGTGGACCGGACGCGACGGCTGTTCACGATGGGCCTGGTCACCAACCTGCTCAATCCGAAGATCGCGATCATGTACATGGCGTTGATCCCGCAGTTCGTCACGCCCGATCACGGGCACGTCTGGTTGCAGAGCCTGTGCCTCGGCGCGGTCCAGATCGCGGTGGCGCTCACGGTGAACGGCCTGATCGTGCTCGGCGCAGGCGGTATCGCGACCTTCCTCACCGCCCGCCCCAGCTGGCTGCGCATCCAGCGCTACCTCATGGGCACGGCACTCGCCACCATCGCCTTCCTGGTGGCCACCGACCGCGCGCGGCCGATGCCCGCCTGACGAGTGGCGCACCGTCGAGGAGGTTTCTCGATGTTTGCCGCAGCCAGGTGCCACCGGTGCCCTCGCATGTGGTGTGGTGATCCGCATGGTGGATTTTGTGGGGGTGGCCGGCCACTTCGGGTCGGCGGTCGACGCGGCGCAGCACGTCGGGGAGTTGTTCGGGGTGTTCGCGTTCGCGTGCTCGGGTGCGTTGCTCGCGGTGCGGCGGAATTTCGACATCTTCGGCATCGTGGTGCTTGCTGCGGGCACCGCGCTCGGCGGTGGGATCATCCGGGATCTGCTGATCGGCCGGACGCCGCCTGCGGCGTTCGTCGATCTCACCTATCTGTGGACGGCACTGCTGGCCGCCGTGCTGATCTTCTTCTGGCATCCGCCCCACCGGCTGACCCGTGGGCCGCTCGAGGTCGCCGACGCCTTCGGTCTCGGATTGTTCTGCGTGACAGGGACGGTGATCGCCTACTCGCGCGGACTCGGCGCCCCGTCGGCGGCACTGCTGGGCGTGGTCACCGCGATCGGCGGCGGCGTGATCAGGGACCTGCTCGGCGGGCAGACCCCGGATGTGCTTCGGCCCGAACAGATCTACGCGGTGCCCGCCCTGGTCGGCGCGATCACCACCGCCACGCTGTTGCACTTCGGCGTCTATCAGGCGTGGACCGGCCTGCTCGCGGCGTCGGGCGCGATCGCCTTCCGGCTGCTCGCGCTGCGCTTCGGTTGGCATGCGCCGCAAGCCCGCCGGTATCCCCGGCCACCGGCGGGCCCGACGTCACCGTCGTAAGCGGCGGGTGCCGGGTCAGTGCGCCCCGGCACGCAGGCGGCGCACGCCCTCGTCCAAGGTCTCGTCCTTCTTGCAGAAGGTGAAGCGCACCAGGTGATTCCATGCCGCGGCATCGTCGGCGAAGACGCTGACCGGCACGGCGGCGACGCCGAGCCGCTTGGGCAGTTCGCGGCAGAAGGCGAGGCCGTCGGACCCGCCGAGCGGGGTGATGTCGCCGCAGACGAAGTAGCCGCCCGCGCTCGACTTCACCCCGAAGCCGGTGTCGGCGAGCGCGGCGGCGAGGTTGAGTCGCTTGGCGGACAAGGTGTCTCGCAGATTCGCGACCCAGTCCAGCTCGTGGTTCAACGCGTGCGCGACGGCGGGCTGGAACGGCCCACCCGCGACGAAGGTCAGGAACTGTTTGGCGGCGAGCACCCCGTCGATCAAGTCGGCCGGACCGCACGCCCAGCCGGTCTTCCAGCCGGTCACGCTGAATGTCTTTGCCGCACTGGACACCACGACGGTGCGTTCGGCCATGCCGGGCAGGGTTGCCAGGCTGATGTGTTCGGTGCCGTCGTAGACCAGATGCTCGTAGACCTCGTCGGTGAGCACCAGAATGTCGTGCTCGCAGGCGATTTCGGCGATGGCCTGCAGGTCGGCCCGGTCGAGCACGGTGCCGGTCGGGTTGTGCGGCGAGTTGACCACCAGCATCCTGGTCGCCGGCGTGATCGCGGCGCGCAGGCTGTCCAGGTCGAGCACGAAGCGATCACCGTCGGCGACCAGTCGTGCGGTGCGCCGCTGCGCGCCTGCCAGGGCAACCGCGGCGGCGTAGGAGTCGTAGTACGGCTCGATCAGCACCACCTCGGCGCCCGGCTCGACCAAGCCGAGAATGGCGGCACTGATCGCCTCGGTCGCGCCGACGGTGACCAGCACCTGGGTGTCGGGGTCGTAGTCGGTGCCGTAGCGGCGGCGGCGGTCGTCGGCGATCGCGCGGCGCAGCACCGGCATGCCGCGTCCCGGCGGGTACTGGTTCAGACCGTCGGCGATGGACTGCCTGGCAACCTCCAGCATGTCGGCGGGGCCGTCGGTGTCCGGGAAGCCTTGGCCGAGGTTGACCGCGTCGTGCCGGACGGCGAGCTCGGTCATCTCGGCGAAGATGGTAGACGCGAAGGGACGCAGACGAGCGACAGTGGCGGGTTGCGAAGGCATATCCGGAGACTAGCTGCCCGCCTTTCGTGACCTTGTTGTGAATCCGGCCACGCCGGAGGTCGCCGGTTTGGACAACGCCATGATGCCGCGCCCGCCGGGCAGGTCACCGCCGGGTGCTCAGCCGAGATGAATGCCGGTCAGCTTCGCCGGGTTCGTGAGATCGTAGGTGCCCCAGACCAGGCCGTCGCGGACGGCGAACCCGAGCACCCTGGCCGGGCGCCCGCTGTGCTCGACGCTGACCACCAGGCCCAATTGTCCGTTGACCGTAGCGAATTCGTAGGTGTACGCCGGAACCGTTGCGGGATCGTGCGCGCCGTATCTGCGTACCAGGCCGAGATAGAAGTCGGCGATCGCGTCCGCGCCGCGCAGGTTGTGCGTCGTTGTTCCGTCCGCATCACCGATGACCACCGAATCCGGATGCAGCGCAGCGGTAACCGCGTCCACCTCCCCGGAGCGCAATGCCGCCAGGAACCGCTGCACCGCGACCTCGTGCTCGGTATCCGATACCGGCGGTGGGGTGTGCGCAACGGCCTCGGTCGCGGCGGCCACCAGCTGCCGTGCGGCATCGACCGAAACATCCAGGATTCCGGCGATATCGTCGAGCGACATCGAAAGTCCTTCGTGCAGCACGAAAGCCACCCGCTGCGGCGGAGTCAGGCGGTCAAGCATCACCATCGCCGCGAGACGGCACTCCGGTGTGCGGGCCATCGCGGCCATGGCATCGGGTGTGCTCGACGGCGTCCGGCCGGTGACCACCGGCTCCGGCAGCCATTGCCCCACATAGCTTTCCCGGCGCACGGCGATACTGTGCATGCGGTCCAGGCAGATTCGGCTCAGCACCGCCGTCAGCCAGGGGCGCATGTCGTCGATCTCGGATTGATGGGTGCCGGTCAGGCGTAGCCAGCTCTCCTGCACCGCGTCCTCGGCGTCGCCGACGCTGCCCGTCAGCCGATACGCGACCGAGAGCAGATGCGCTCGATGTGATTCGAACAATCCGGCAAGCAGAGCGGCAACCATCGGGAAGATTCTACGATCTCCCGGTTTTCGTCCTGCACTGCGGTGTCGCCCGACCAACCGATGAACCGGCCTGACGATTCATGACAACATGACTCGATGGACGCACACGCGCTGTCGAACGGAACGATCTTTCTGTCGATTCCCACCTCGGACGATATCGACGTGATCACCCAGTGTTGCCAGCATCCGTCGATCGGGCAGTGGGTGACTATCCCGGTGCCGTACACCAGGGACAACGCGCGCACGTTCATCGAGGACATCGTCGGACCTGGCTGGGCGGGCCACAGCCCGACCTGGGCGTTGCGCACCTACGAGGGCGGCCCGGTGGTCGGCATGATCGGCCTCGGCGCCCGCGACGAGTCCGCCGCCGAGATCGGCTACTGGCTCATTCCGGACGAACGCTCCCGCGGCCTGATGACCCAGGCCGTGAACCTGGTCTGTGACTTCGGCTTCCGCCCCGACGGTCTCGGCCTGCGCCGCATCAGCTGGCGCGCCTTCGTAGGCAACTATCGGTCCGCCGCGGTCGCCCGCCGCTGCGGTTTCCGCTACGAGGGCATGGCGCGCCTCGGCAGCCTGCACCGCGGCGTCAGCCGCGACCATTGGCTCGCGGCCAGGCTGCCCACCGATCCGCCCGGCGTCGCCGACGGCTGGCCTGCGGAATTCGACCGCGAGCTGGAGCGGACGCCGCGGACGCACTGAATTCGCGGCGCTGCGGAAACCTTGACGTGTTCTGTCAGGTTTGCCTGACAGGGTCGAGAACATGGTTACCCAATACTTCACAGCGACCAGCCTCGACGGTTATCTCGCCGACGAAAACAACTCGCTCAGTTGGCTTTTCGCCGTAGACGACGGTGGGGAAGCGCAATCGGTGCTCGCAGGCTTCTTCGCGAATGTCGGCGCCATGTGCATGGGTTCGACCACCTACGAGTGGATTCTCGCCAATGAGCCCGCCGAAAACTGGCGCACCAATTACGGCGATATCCCCTGCTGGATCTTCACCCACCGCGACCTCCCCGCAATCCCGGGCGCCAACCTGCACTTCGTCGCCGACCCCGTCGAACCCGTCCACAAAGAAATGGCGAAAGCCGCAGGTGACAAGAACATTTGGGTCATCGGCGGCGGCGATCTCGTCGGTCAATTCGCCGACGCCGCCCTCCTCGACGAGATCATTGCGGGCGTCGCCCCGGTCACCCTTGGTTCCGGGGCGCCGCTGCTGCCTCGGCGAATCCTCTCTACCCAGCTGAATCTCTTCGACGTCACGCAGTACGGCCAGTTCGCTCAGCTCAGCTACCGGGTCACTTACTAGCGCAGTTCTGGGAACTGGTGGTGGCCGCCGCCAGTTCCCAACGGATCGTCTGTCCGTCCGGGATTTCCCCGATTTGTCGTGGTGAGCGGACCGGCCGTGCGCGGGTGTCGGTGGACTCAGGAAGAATGGAGCGAACCGAGGCGAGGAGGGGCTGTGACGGACGGTCCGCTGATTGTGCAGAGCGACAAGACGCTGCTGTTGGAGGTCGACCATGAGTTGGCCAACGCGGCGCGGCAGGCTATCGCGCCCTTTGCCGAGTTGGAGCGGGCGCCCGAGCACGTGCACACCTATCGGGTGACGCCGCTGGCGCTGTGGAACGCGCGCGCGGCGGGCCACGATGCCGAGCAGGTGGTGGACGCGCTGGTCAGCTTCTCGCGGTATGCGGTGCCGCAGCCGCTGCTTGTCGACATCGTCGACACAATGGCCCGGTACGGGCGGCTGCAGCTGGTCAAGCATCCGGCGCACGGGCTGACGCTGGTCAGCCTGGATCGCGCGGTGCTGGAGGAGGTGCTCAGGCACAAGAAGATCGCCCCGATGCTCGGTGCCCGCCTCGACGACGACACCGTGGTGGTGCACGGCTCCGAGCGCGGCCGGATCAAGCAGATGCTGTTGAAGATCGGCTGGCCCGCCGAGGACCTGGCCGGCTACGTCGACGGTGAGGCGCATCCGATCGACCTGGACTACACCGACGACAAGTGGCATCTGCGCGATTACCAGGAGATGGCGGCGGACTCGTTCTGGGCGGGTGGCTCCGGCGTGGTGGTGCTGCCGTGTGGCGCTGGCAAGACGATGGTCGGCGCCGCCGCCATGGCCAAGGCGAAGGCGACCACGTTGATCCTGGTCACCAATACCGTGGCGGGTAGGCAGTGGCGGCGCGAACTGCTGGCCCGGACCTCGCTGACCGAGGACGAGATCGGCGAGTACTCCGGTGAGCGCAAGGAGATCCGCCCGGTCACCATCGCGACCTACCAGGTGATCACCCGCCGCACCAAGGGCGAGTACAAGCATCTCGAACTGTTCGACAGCCGCGACTGGGGCCTGGTCATCTACGACGAGGTGCACCTGCTGCCCGCGCCGGTCTTCCGGATGACCGCCGATCTGCAGTCGCGCAGGCGGCTCGGGCTCACCGCGACCCTGGTCCGCGAGGACGGCCGCGAGGGCGACGTGTTCTCGCTGATCGGTCCGAAGCGCTATGACGCGCCGTGGAAGGACATCGAGGCGCAGGGCTGGATCGCGCCCGCGGAATGCATCGAGGTCAGGGTGACGCTTACCGATGCCGAGCGGATGTCCTACGCGACCGCCGAGCCGGAGGAGCGCTACAAGCTGTGCTCGACCGCACGCACGAAAATTCCGGTGGTGCAGTCGATCCTGGCCAAGCATGCGGACGCGCCGACGCTGGTGATCGGCGCCTACCTCGACCAGCTCGACGAGCTCGGCGCCGCGTTGCAGGCGCCGGTGATCCAGGGTTCGACGAAAACCAAAGAGCGCGAGGAACTCTTCGACGCGTTCCGGCGCGGCGAGATCCCGGTGCTCGTCGTCAGCAAGGTGGCGAACTTCTCCATCGACCTGCCGGAAGCCTCGGTCGCGGTGCAGGTTTCGGGTACCTTCGGCTCCAGGCAGGAGGAGGCGCAACGCCTCGGCAGGCTGCTGCGGCCGAAACACGATGGCGGCCAGGCGCATTTCTACTCGGTGGTGGCCAGGGACACCCTCGATGCCGAATATGCCGCGCACCGGCAGCGTTTTCTCGCCGAACAGGGGTATGCCTATCGCATCACCGATGCCGACGACCTGCTCGGACCGACCATCGGATAAGCGGAGGCAATTCCTCCGCAAACTGTGCTAGGAATGGGTACGTGCGACGCTTCGAATTCCCGGTGGACCGCAGGCATGCGCACGCGGTCAACGAAGTCTTCGCCGACCAGCGTCGACTCCGTGTGATGGCGCTTGCCGCCGCGGTCATCGCCACGACCGGCGCGGCCTACTTGATCTGGTTGGACCATCCGTGGGCCTACCTGCTGGCCGTTGCCTTCGTGCTCGGCGCGGTGGTGGCGCTGTGGGTGGCCTTCTGGACCGCGCGGCACGCCAGCATCGACAAGCTGTACGCCGACGGTGAGCTGGTGCCCGCGGTGGTCTCGGAGACCTATCCGTCGGGTGTGGTGCTGCTCGCGATGGTCGACGTGGCCAAGCCAGGCGCCAAGGACACGCACTACGCGTTGGTGATCAGAAAGGTCCGCGCCCTACCCGGCCACGAGGCGCGGCAGGGCGAGCGGGTGCCCTCCGTCGCGGTGCGCACCGATCGGGCACCGCGCCAGGTTGGCGAGCGCTGGCAGTCGGTCAGCGCGATGCCGATCGCATGGGGCACCACCGACGCGGCGGTCATCGACCGCGCCCGCTCCGCCATCAGCGAGGCCGAATGGCGTTTGCTCACCGACAATCTCGCGCTCACCGACAAGGTCAGGCGCACCTCCGCGCGCCGCCTGCTGCTCGATCCGGACCAGCTCCCGGACGACCTCGGCTCCTGAACCGACGATCGTCGGAAACTCGGTTGCGCCGGGCCATAGACTCCGAAGATGGTCCCCTTGTCCAATCTGCTGACCTTCCTCGCGGCGGCGGTCGTGATCATCATCGTTCCCGGCCCCGGTGTGTTGTTCACCATCGGGCGGGCGCTCACCCTCGGCAGGCGCGCCGCGTTGCTGTCGGTGGCCGGGCACTGCCTCGGCGTCTTCGTCGTGCTGCTGCTGGTCGCGGTCGGCCTCGGCACGCTGCTGATGGCCTCGTCGTTCGCGCTCACCGCGATCAAGTTCGCCGGCGCGCTGTATCTGATCTACCTCGGCATCCAGGCGATCCGGGAACGAAAGTCGTTGCGTGCGGCGCTGGGGGCGGAGATCGCGCCGACGCCGAACTCGAAGATATTGCGGCAGAGCATCATTGTCGGGATCACCAACCCGAAGGCGACCGTCTTCTTCGCGGCGATCCTGCCGCACTTCGCCGATCCCGCCGCCGGGTCGCTGCCGCTGCAGTTCCTGATCCTCGGGTCGGTCTTCCTCGCGGTCGCGGTGGTCTCCGACAGTGCATGGGCGCTGCTCGCCGCCTCCGCGCGCGCCTGGTTCGCCCGCTCGCCGCGCAGGCTGGAGGCGGTCGGCGGGGCAGGCGGGATAATGATCGTCGGTCTCGGCGCGTCGGTGGCCCTCACCGGCACCGCCGACTGAACCGACTACGATCCAGCGGTCGGCATGTCTGTGCCGACGGAGGCGATTAGGGGTGGTGGTCGAATGAGGTTGTCCGGCTTGATATGTGCCGCGGTCGCGGGTGCGATCGTCGCCACCGCGGCGCCCGCGGCCGCCGATCCGTTCACCGGGTCGTCCGGGCTCGGCGACCCGTACTACCCGGAGGACGGCAACGGCGGCTACGACGCAGGCCACTACGACGTCACCCTCGACTACGACCCGCCGAGTCACCGGCTCACCGCGACCACCCGCATCGACGCGGTCGCGACCCAGGCATTGCGCGCGTTCAACCTGGACTTCGCGGGACCCGCGGTGCGCACGGTCACGGTGAACAACATGCCCGCCGCGTTCAACCGCAACGGCGAGCACGAACTCACCGTGACGCCGCTGATCCCGTTGCTGCCGGGCCTGCCGTTCACCGTCACCGTGGAGTACTCGGGCCAGGCGGAGAACACCGAGGGCAACGGTTGGACGTTCGCGCCGAGCGGCGGCGCGTTCGCCGCGGGCGAGCCGCATTCCGCGACCTCGTGGTACCCGCTCAACGACACCCCGTTGGACAAGGCGACTTTCGCGCTGCACGCGACCGTTCCCGCGGAATGGGAGGTGGTCTCGATCGGCGTCCGCACCCAGGACGAGGTGCGCGGCGACCGCCGGGTGGTGAGCTGGGAGGCGCATCAGCCGGTGATCGGCTACCTGACCACCGTCGCGATCGACAAGTTCAGCTTCCTGGAACAGCGGCGTGCCAACGGGACTCCGCTGATCAGTGCCTTCGCCCCGAACGCGGAACGGAACAGGGAGACCGAGCAGCGCCTGCCGGAGATCCTCGACTTCATCGAATCCGTCTACGGCCCTTACCCGTTCGAAGCGTCCGGCGGCATCTATGTGGACGCCGACATCCAGTTCTCGCTGGAGACCCAGACCCGCCCGATCTACGCGCCGTGGACGGACCTGCAGACCGCGGTGCACGAGATCGCGCACCAGTGGTGGGGCGACTCAGTCTCGGTGCGTCACTGGTCCGACGTCTGCCTGAACGAATGCTTCGCCAGCTACACCGCCGACTATCTGTGGCCGGAACGCATGGACGGCCTCGATGTCGACGCGGAGTACCGCAAGACCATCGCACAGTATCTGGACAACACCGAGTTCTGGCAGATCCCGTTGGAAAACCCCGGTGCCGGATCGGAATTCACCTCGGTCTACTACCGGGGCCCGCTGTTCCTGCACGCACTGCGCAAGCAGCTCGGCGACGCCGTATTCTTCGCCGCGGTACGGGAATTCAACGCGGCACACGCCTTCGGCAACGCCTCCATCCCCGACTTCCGCAAGTTCGTCCAGTCCAAGTCGCCGACGGATCTGACCGGCTTCTTCACCGCCTGGCTCAATCAGACGACGCCGCCCGCGGACGAATACCTCTACCCGGGCAGCCTGCGCGCCTGAGCAGGCTCACTCACCGTCGACTCGATCGCGGGCCCGTTCCACCCAGCGCTCCATCCGGTCGAGTTGTCGCTGAGCCGAACGTAATTGGTCCTGCGCCGTGCGTTCGGTGCTGCGGGTGAACTGCCGCTCCTGCTCGGCGCGATCGAGCTCGTCCTTCAGCTCGGCGATCCTGGCCTCGATGTCGCCGAGCCGGGATGTCGCCTGCTCGGCCTCGTCGCGGGCGGTATCCCTTGCCGCACGGGCGGATTCAAGTGCTTCCAGCGCTTCGTCGAGCTCCTCGCGCGGGTTGTCCGCGGGTTCGGTGTCTGCCGTGGCCGCTGGTGTCTCGACCGCGACGAGGCCTGGGCCTGCGGGGCCGAATCCCGAATAGGTCGTCGCGGTGGCCAAGGTGCCCGTGTGCACGTGCTCGGCGACCGCAGGGTCGGCCAGCGCCGCCGTCAGCGTCTGTCCGATCTCGCGCAGCACGCTCTCGTTCACCGGATGCCCGTGCTCGGCGGCCAGTGCCCCGGCCTTCTTCGCCAACGCGGTCACTGCCTGCTGTCGCTGTCCGGTCAGGCTGCGTAGTTCGGCACCGGACAGCCGCTGCTGCGCGGTGCGCAGTGCCGCGCCGAGCTGGAGCAGCGCCGCCACGTCGTCGGGCGCCTCGCGGGCGAGCAGGTTCACCGTCCACGCGGTGACGGTGGGTTTGCGCAGCTTGCCGATCGCGGCGGCGAGTTCTTTGTCGCCCGCGTCCCTGGCCGCTTTGACCCTGGCCGTGCGGGCCGTGACGAACTCGCTCGGCGCGAGTCCGTACAGGTCGACGGCGATGTCGTCCAGGGTCATACTGACCAAGCGTAACGACATGGCGGCGGCGAGCGAAACAACCCAAGTATTGGACTTGTGTCCACATATTGGGCGGAACGCGAAAGGCATTGCTAGTGAACACGTTTGGATTTCAATTGCTCGGCCGTATGCTCCCGAACATTCTCGCGCTCTCGCTGCTCGGCCTGTTGGGCACCGGGCTGCACTAGTCTCGTCCGCGCTCGCCGACATCACCCGTAGAGCTGATGCGGCCCGTCCGTGCCTCCGGGTATCCTCACCGCGTTCGCGAGCTGCGTGAATGTGTTTCGGTGAGAGAGGTTTTCCGGTGAATTTTCCAGGAGCGAGGCTGCTGGCACGCGTGGTGTTTGCCCTCGTAGCGGTGGCCGCGGTGGTGGTCGCGATGGTCGGTTGTTCGTCCTCCGAGAGCAGCGGCAACACGGCCGACTCGGCCAAGGTCGGCGGCTGCCTCGACGGCATCAAGGGCGCAACGGTCGATGTGCAGGCCGGGTCGGTCGACTGCTCGTCCGACAAGGCCGTATACAAGATCGCGCAGACGGCCGACAAGAAGGGCGCTTGCTCGACGGATTACACCGAGGCCGGTGTCGCGGGTGGCAGCGCGTTCCTGTGCTTGGTGCCCAATTTCAAACAGGGCAGCTGCTACAGCGAAAACCCGGCCAGCGGCTTCAAGCCGGTGGCCTGCGGTGCCGCCGAGGCCACGTTCCGCGTGGTGAAGCGGGTCGACGGTGAGGCAGACGAGCTGCTGTGTGGACAGGACGCCGACAGCTTCCGGCTGATCGCCGCGGCGCCGAAGGCCACCTACTGTCTGGCCAAGCCCAAGGCTTGATCAATCGAGGAGGGCGACGGAGGCGATCCGGTGCAGCGTGAAATGCCGGATCGCGCCCGTCACCGGGTCGACCGCGTCGAGCTGACCGTTGCCGACCTTCACCGGCTCCACCACGCGCTGCGTCGCGACGCCTTGGGCGTCGACGTAGCCGATATTGACCGAGCGCCGCACCCGCGCCGCCAGCTGTAGCAGCGCCAGGGTCGCCGCGGTATTGGTGCGGGTGCCGTCGGTGCGCACCGACTGTCCGGAACGGGCGCTGGTCGCGCGCTCGGCCGCGCGGAGCTCGGTGACCAGCAGTTGCAGCTGTTCGGCGCTCGGCGGCGTCGGCCGCCACGGCTGCCTGGCATTGGGCCGCACCGAAATCCGGGCGCCACGGACCCGCAGATCCACGATGACCCCCGCCGAATCCTCGCCTGCCGGTGCGAAACCGGCCGCGCGGAGTTGTTCGAGCACCTCGCCGAGCGGGGCCTGGGCGATGGCCACCGTCGGCGCGATGGCCCGCAGCGCCAGCGCGCTCGCCACCGGTGCCGCGAGCACCTGGGCGAGCAGCGCTGGATCGTCGCTGCGCAGGAACGACTGCGCCATCCCCGCGCGCAGCTGGCCGTGCCGCCGGGCGACATCGTCGATCAGATAGGTCAAGGCCTGCGGAATCGGGGTCCGCGAGTGCTTCGTGAACAGCGCGTGCAGTTCGGCCGCGGTGAGCCCGGCGTCGAGCGCGCGCCGCACCGACCCTTCGCTGATCCGGTAGACCGTTGCGGCGCCCGCGGATTCGACGTCGGCAACCAAGGCGACGCGGTGCTGGAGGTCGGCGGTGAGCGGGCCCGGCGCGATCACCGTCAGATCCGCCTGGACCAGCACGTGATCCACCGGGGCAGGCAGCGCCGTCTCCATCGCCGCCTCGGCGTCGGCGGCGCTGGTCGGGGTGCCGTGCAGCAGCGCCCGCGCCGGCGAGCCGAGCGCGTCGCGTCCGATGAAGCCGAGCGCCGCGGCCTCGGCCAGCGTGTGCTGCACCGCCTCCAAGCGAAAGTGCCTGCGCCATCGCGGTTGCCGCCACGCGAGCACGCGACCGATGTCGGCGGGTGTCAAGGCGCTGCCGGACGGATACTCGGCGAGCAGGCCGAGGATGGTGTGCCGGTCGCGCGGCGCGTGCGGGCTGCGCAGCTCGATCGAAAGGGCCGCCAGCGGCTTGTCATTGGCGTCGCGCATGCCGATCATCCATGGCGCCCTGTCCAATTCGAGCCAGGCCATGGCCAATGCGACCCAGCGCCTGGCGAGCGGCGCCTCCAGCCAGGCGTCGACGGCCGGGGTCGGCGCCCAGAAATCGTCGGTCGAATCGACCTCGGGCGGCGGGTCCGGCAAACCTTTTTCGATGAGGCGTGCGGCGGCAAGCAGTTCGACCAGCAAACCCGCGCGCGGCTCCTCGACACCGGCGTGTTTGGCGATCCGGCGAATCTCCCGCACACCGAGCCCTCCTGCGCGCAGGGCGGGCGCGGGCGCCTGGCCGAGCAGCTCCAGGACGGCCGTGCAGTGCCGCAGCAGTTCGCCGACCTCGCCCGCCGCGACGGCGTTCACGTCGGCGGAGGTTTGTTTCTTCGGCTTGGGTTTCGGCGGGGTCAGCGCGTGCGGATGGGTCACCGGCTCGTTGCGCAGGATCTGGCCGACGGTGACGGGCAGTTCCACGGTCTCGTCGTCAATCCGGTGCAACAGCCTGCGGGTGAGGAGTTGCTGCACCGGGCGGTCGGCCGGGGTGCCTGGCGCGGCGTCTCTGGTGCGGCCGCGCGGGCCGGTGGTGGCCAGCTTGTCCAGCAGCGCGGTCGCGGCGGCCGACAGTTCGGGCAGTGCGGCGCGCACCTCCGGCTCGGTGAGCGCGTCGGGGATCTCGGTGGTGCTGCCGATCGGCCATGGCAGCGCCTCGACGGCGGCCGCGACCAAGTGCAGCTGGTCGCCGTCGGTCCAGACCAGCGCGCGGGCGGACAAACGCGCCAGCGCGGCATCGATCGCGGCGGTCGACACGCGTTCGCGCAGCTGCACGTGCAACTCGTCGCGGCGCAGCGGGGCGCCGTTGCTGTCGGTGCGCGTCACGCCGTGCACCGCAAGCGTTTCCAGGATGGCGAAGTCGAGCGTGTCGAGGTCATCGGTGGCGCGCAGCACCGAGGCGCGCTGCTCGGCGCGCGCGGCGAGCACCGCCATCGAGGAGGGCAGCGGCACAGCCAGATCGGGCCGGAGTTCGAGCAGCGTCACCAACTCGGCATCGCTCCGTGCCCCGAGCCATCCCGCCAAAGAGGAGGTCGCGGGCTCCCCCGCCTCTCCGCGATTCTTGCCGGTCGTGGGTGCCTCGAGACTTCCGCTGCGGGCTGGCGGCTTGGTAGCTGGCCTGGTTTCGGGCGTACCCGACGAGTTACCCATGTGCTCCCGAGATCAGTCGTTCCGTGTCAATTCGATCCTTTGAGCCTAATAGACGCAGGCCGCTGGCCGCCGCGTGGCGACGATGCTGCTCGTCCGGAGTGGTACAGCAGCGGTGAAGTTGCTAGGCGCGGCGCGCATGCCACAATGGCAGCGTGGTGAACAAATCGAAGAAACCTTATGTCGACAACGGCTGGCCGAAGGTGGCCGAGGGTGACCATGCGGTCACCGAGCTCTCGTCGACCCGTTCCGGTGGGCTCTCGCCGTACGGTGAGGACACCGAGTTTCCGGTCCCGGCAGATCAGCTGCCCTACATGCACCCGAACACGGTGATCAACCGCTGATTTCCGGACGGAGACGTCCGAAGATACGACTAAGGCCCCGCATCCGAGGATGCGGGGCCTTAGTCGTTTGTGTGTGTGATCAGGAGGAAGGCAGCAGACCCTTGTTGGCCTCGTAGAAGTTCACGATGGTCGGATCCAGCTTGGCGCCACTCGACTTGGCGGCGTTGAAGAAATCGAAGGCTTCCTTGGGCACCTGGACGCCCTGGTTCTGCACAACCTCGAGCGCGCGGTCGACGGCCGTGTAGATCTGCTGGGTGCTGTCCGGCGCGGCCTGAGTGGCCTGCGGCGCGGGCTCGGGGTTCCAGCGCGGGGTGTCGGGGGTGGTCGGCGCCGAACGCGGGGTCGGCTTGCTGCTCAGGCCGAGGTTTGCCGAGCAACTCGGCCAGGCGCCCCAGCCCTGAGAGGCGAGGACCTTCTCGGCGACAGCGATCTGCTGCTCTTTGGTGGCCTGGCTGGCGGAAGCGGCATACTCGCCGCCGCCGTGCGCACGCCAGGTGCTCGGGGAGAACTGAAGTCCGCCTTGGAATCCATTGCCGGTGTCGATGCCCCAGTTACCGCCGGCCTCACACTGTGCGAGGCGATCCCAGTCGGAGTCGGGAGCCGCGCTGGCGTTGCCTGCGAGGGCCACACCTGCGGTGCCGATGATCGCGCCGGTGACGGCAACCTTGGCTACCGTGCGCCCGGTGGAGCTTGGCTTGCGATGGCGTCCACTCATATCGGGTTCGTCTTCCTCTCGACGCACCTGCGAGGTCATCTTTCGGGCTGGACTGAGAGGTCGTCATGCCCGCCCTCGCCCCTACGTTTACGTCGGGTTTCCGGTATCCGCGGGGCGAGGTTCGGTGCGGCGGTCCGGTGGTTGCCGGTTGTCCCGGCTCGGTTAAGACCGTACGACGATCGCCGCGAAAAATCACCATTTGATAACCGGCGTGTACGGGCCGGTCTCGGTGCGATATCAACGCGTGCGCGCGGCCTTCTGCGCAGCTAGAAGCGGTGCGGTCGGGTGAGTGCTTCGCCGTCACCGGCCCGTGACCTTCTCGTTATGTGACCAGGATCACATCCGAGATTCGGTAACGACAGACGCGGGTAACCGGTTCGCACCGTGCCGGTGGCCGTTGGTTCAGCCACGGCGGCGTCAGCGTGACCTGCGACCCGAACGAAGGGCGAAGACCACCCCGAGCAGAAACCCGAGTGGCGCGAGCAGTGCCCCGAAGTAGAGCCAGAGTCCCGGTGCGCCGTCGGACACCACCGGCGTCAGGAAGATCGCGATGATCGCCAGCAATCCCAGCGCGAACAGGCCGAGCGCGAGCTGCAGCAACCAGTCACCTTTGCGGCGCGGTGCGCCGCCGGACGGTGGAGCAGCGGAAGGGTTCGTCACCCCACGACCGTAAAACTGATGTGCTTGCGTTATTCGCATCGGGGTAGACTCGAAGTCACACGCGTCCCGCATCCCTTGCTGGGCGCGCTTCTTTTCGCTAACAGAAAAGGGCTCGTACGCGGCGGTCTGCCGCTGCGGGTCCGTGGAACAGATGTGCTCGGGCCGGTGCGGTTCCGAGTTTTCGATGATGAACGGGTGAGCGCAGTGCCGACCGGCAGGGTGAAGTGGTACGACGTCGAAAAGGGCTTCGGCTTCCTTTCCCAGGACGAGGGTGAGGACGTCTATGTCCGGTCGTCCGCGTTGCCCGATGGCGTCGAGGGACTCAAGCCGGGGCAGCGCGTCGAGTTCGGCATGGCCGCGGGCCGTCGTGGTCCGCAGGCGCTGAGCCTGAAGCTGCTGGAGGCCCCGCCGTCGGTGCGTCAGGGGCAGGAGCGCGAGCGCGCCCGCAAGGAGCCGGTCCCGCGCAGGCACACGCCGGACGAGCTGCACGGGATGGTCGAGGACATGATCACCCTGCTCGAGGCGACGGTGCAGCCGGACCTGCGCAAGGGCAAGTACCCCGATCGCAAGACGGCACAACGCATCTCAGAGGTAGTCCGCGCGGTAGCGCGCGAACTCGACCACTGAGTTTCGGCCGCGTGGCCCGCGCTGTGCAGCGCGGGCCTGCGCCACGCCTTACGGTTCGGTGCTGATCGACCAGGCCGCGTGCGGCCGGTAGGACTCCTCGCCGGTGTCGATGTCCCTGGTGAGAATCGGCAGCTGCAGTTCGACTCCGGCCAGCCGCAGGTCCGGCTCCGGACGCGATTCGATGGTGATGGCCAGCGCGCCTGCCGGGAAATCATTGTGGCTGACCACTCGGTCCACCCGATCGCCGTTGGGCAGCACGTAGACCAGCCTGGCCATCCACGGCGCGTCCGCGATCTTCTTCGGCAGTGAAAGCTGCAGCGGGTAGTCCGGCGGCACCTCGAGCTCGACGGTCTTGCCGAAGCGGCAGTCCTCCAGGCGCACTGTGCAATACACGTAGGGCGCGACGGTGACCGTCCGGCCGTGGGCGTAGGCGGTGATCTCCGGGTCGCGTTCTTTCGCGTCGCCGATCAGCGTGACGAGCACAGCGACGAAGGCAACGGTGAACACCAGCCCAGCGGCGACGATCAACGCCACGATCGTCCGGGTGCCCGGCCGCTTCACGCCACGACCTCGCTGCCGCTCGGCTCCGTCGTACGCGAGGGCGCGCGGTGTCCTCGGTTCACTGGCTTGGATCTCCTATCCCTCGTTGGATATGGGTGGTGTCGCGCCGCCGGTTCCCGGTCGGCGGTACGCGTTGGAAGTGTGTGGCATCGGCCGGGTCGCTGGCACTTCCTGCTCCGCGTGTTGCGGTCGATTTCCGCCGAGGCCGGGCAGCAGCGAGTGACCGCGGTAACTGACGAAGGTCTGCACCAGGCCGACAACGAGGATCGCGGTGATGACCGCGAAGCCCTTCCAATACTCGGTGGGCAACAGCACACCCGCCGCGCCGCCGACAACCCAGCTGAGCTGCAGCACGGTTTCCGAACGACCGAAGCCGGACGCGATCGACTCCGGCGGCAGGTCGTCCTGGATCAACGCGTCGAGCGACACCTTCGCCAGCGCGCTCGTCCCCGCCGCGACCAGGGTGGCCAGCGCCGCGCCGAGCAGATTGTTGGTGAAGGTCGCGAAGAGCGAGACCAGCGCGCAGGCCGCGACGCAGCCGAGCACGATCAGCGTCGGCCTGCCGAGCTTGAGCCGGGCACCGGTCGCGTTGCCCGTGAAATTGCCGATCGCCGCGGCAGCGCCGACCACGCCGAGCATCGCGGCCTGCTTCACGGCCTCGTGCTCGGTGGACTTCGCGACGAACGCGACATAGAAGGTAAGGAACCCGGTCAACACGCGGACCGCGCTGTTGCCCCACAACCCCGTCACCACCGAGCGGCCGAGCGGCTGCCTGCGCTTGCGCGGCGGTACCGCGGATTCCTTGTCCGGCGGAAGGACTTCGGTGTGCGCGTCCGAGCCGTGATAGCTCAGCGTCGCAGGCACCTCACCCTCGGTGACCTCGACCCAGGACGGGATGCGCAGGCTGAGGAAGGTGCCTGCACAGGCGATCAGCGCGGCGAAAATCAGCGCGCCGTCCGAGCCCGCGATGAGCGCGGCGATGCCTGCCATCCCTCCCGCGCCCAGGGTGCCGCCGACCAGGCCGAACACGGTGAGCCGAGAGTTGGTACGCACCAAGTCGATATCGGGAGGCAGCACGCGCGGCGTGACCGCGCTCTTGAGCACCGAGAACGATTTGCTGCCGACCATCATGCACAGCGCGAGCGGATACAGTCCCCAGCTGTCGAATTCGAGGATGAGCGCGACCGCGACCAGCGCCCGCAACGCGAACGAGGTCGCCAGCGCCACCCTGCGGCCGTGTTGTAGTCGGTCGAGCAGCGGGCCGATCAGCGGCGCGATGACCGCGAACGGGGCGATCGTGATCAGCAGGTACAGCGCGACATTCGTCTTGCTCTCCGCGGTGGCGCTGGCGAAGAAGAGCGTGTTGGCCAAGGCGACGCCGACCGCGGCGTCGAGGGCGAAGTTCGCCATCGTCGCGTAGGTGAGTGCGGTGAGGCCGGACTTGTCGGCGCCGTCCGCCTTCGCCGCGCGCTGGAAGGTGGCGATGCCCTTCTCGGTCAGCTGGCGGCCGCGCATGGCGGCGACCCTGGTCACCGTCAGTTTGCGCGGAATGCGTGGCGTACCAGGCGGAGTGGGGGAATCGGCCGCGGTTGCGCCGATCTCCGGCTGCTCGGGGAAGGGCTTGGTCGGCGGTGGGCCCGCGTGCTCCGGCTCGGCGGGTGGCGGTTCGGCGTGGTGCGGCGGCTGCGGGCGGTGCGGGAAGACCCGGCGCGGTGTGCGCGCGGCGTCCGATTCGTCGGAGGGGTGCCGGGACTCTGCGCGTGGAGTCGGGTGTCGGCGAGTTTCGGCATTCGACGGGTCGGGCGTGTCGTAGTCGGGCAGCGCGGTGCGATTGGGATCCAACGGCGGCAGCGGTCCGCGCCTGGTCGGCGCGTTCGGCGGGGGATAGCGATCGAAACCGGGATGCCGTTCGATCGGCGGATACTCCTCGCCGTCCCACCGATCACGGTCGGGACCGGAAGGTTCGCGGGGAGTCGTCACGTCCTCAATTCTGTCGTACTTCCGCGCGGGGCGTTCACTCGCTGTCGAAGGTGTCGGCCGATGGTCACTTTCATGATGCCGCCGACCGCGGCGCACGCCTGCCTGGCCGCGCTCGTGCGGGCAGCACCGTGCGCGGCGCGATCAGGCAGGCACGAAACGCACCTCGAAGAGGATCGGCCAGTTCTTGCGTGCCAGCAGAAACCGGTCGGTGCCGGGGATTTGCGCGATGCCGTTCAATGCTTCGGCGCCGATCCTGTCGACCGGCGAGAGCAGGGCGCTCGCGTCGATCGTCGCGAGCACGCGGCCGGTATCGGGATCGATGCGCAGGATGGTGTCGGTCGGCCAGCTGTTGGCGTAC
Source organism: Nocardia sp. NPDC049149 (assembly GCF_043197455.1). NCBI lineage: Bacteria > Bacillati > Actinomycetota > Actinomycetes > Mycobacteriales > Nocardiaceae > Nocardia > Nocardia sp. NPDC049149. The sequence goes on along the minus strand of NZ_JBICTD010000005.1, from coordinate 830,783 downwards.
ACCGAACCGTCCTCGGCGCAATCGAGTTCGTTGAGCCGCACATTGTGGTGGCTGGTGAGTTGGACGGAGCCGGTCGGCTCGAAGGTGACCGGATCGCGGAACGTCAGCTTGTCGGTGCCGTCGCTCATCACCAAGCGCCCGGCCCGGGTGCACAGGCCCCAACCCTCGCCCTCGAACGGCACCCGGCGAACCTCGGCCAGCGTGTGCGGATCCCTGGCGAACGCGGTGTGGTCCTTCCAGGTCAGTTGCCACAGCGTGTCGCCGGTCACGGTGAGCCCCTCGCCGAAGAACGGCGCGGGCAGGTCGACTCTGGCCAGTTCGGCGCCCGTGGCGAAGTTCGACGCCCGCACCGCCGATGCACCCGACAGGCCCGTGCCTTCATAGAGCACATCGCCGTGGATTTCCAGACCCTCGGTGAAGGCCCGCGGATCATGCCATCTGGTCCCCACCAGCTCGATGTTCATCGTGGGCGCCTGCTCATCGGCCGCCGCACATCCGGCCCAGACGACCAGACCGAGCAGGATAGCGACAGCCAACGGACGCCGATTGCGTTTCATACGGCAAAATGTAGGCCGTGAGCGCAGTTTCTGTTTCTGAGTCCGGTGTCAGGCCGTTGCTGGCCGATGCCGTCGATCTGGCCCGCCGTGCGCTCCTGGAGTTGGAACCAGCTGGTGTCGGGGCGCATCTCGGCGTGGCTGCCGAGGACGACAGCGCGGCGACCCATCGCTTCGAGGCCACCCTCGCCGGGTATCGCGGCTGGCAGTGGGCGGTCGTCGTGGCGGCGCCGCCGGAGGCCGACTACGCGACGGTGAGCGAATCGGCACTGCTGCCCGGTCCCGATGCCCTGGTCGCCCCCGACTTCGTGCCGTGGGATCAGCGGGTCCGCCCCGGTGATCTCGCGCCGGGCGACCTGCTCGCCCCGCCGCCCAACGATCCGCGCCTGGTGCCCGGCTATATCGCCACCGGTGATCCGGTTGTCGACGAGGTCGCCTACGAGGTCGGCCTCGGCCGCACCCAGGTGCTGAGCCTCGAAGGACGCGAGGAAGCCGCCGAACGCTGGCACGCCGAGTACGGTCCCGAGACCGAGATGGCGAAGGCGGCACCGTCCACCTGCGGCCTCTGCGGCTTCTACCTCCCCCTCGCAGGCTCCCTGCGCGCCGCCTTCGGTGTCTGCGGCAACGCCATGGGCGCCGACGGCCGCGTCGTCCACGCCGCCTACGGATGCGGAGCCCACTCCGACACCGTCGCCCCGACCGGCGGCGGCTCCCCGCTCTACGAAGCCTTCGACGACGCCGCAGTCGAGTTCATCCCCACCGCCGACATCACCGCGCCGGAACCCAAGGTCGACGCTGCGGAAGCGGCGGCCACCGATGCCGCATCGGACGCGGGAGCGCCTGTCGCCGAAGTGAAGTCCGCCGACGCCGTCGCGGAGGTCGCACCCGAAGCCGCTGAAGCGACTGTGGCGGAAGCTGGTTCGACAACGCCTGTCGCCGAAGTGGTCGCGGATGCCGCAGCCGCTGAGGTGCCTGTGACAGATGCTGGTTCGGCTGCGCCTGTCGGTGAGGTGTCGGCTGATGTGGTTTCGGTCGAGGCTCCTGAGGTGGCTGTGGCGGAAGTTGCCGCGCCGGTCGAGGTAGCGCCTGCTGCGGAAGAGTCTGTCGTTGCGGCGGAATCGGTGTCGGACGTCGATGGCGCGGTTGTTGCGGGTGCGGACGCTGCACCTGTTGCCGATGCTGAGGTGACCGAATCGGTGGCTGCACCAGATGCTGCGGCAGAGCCTGCGGTCGTTGCTGAGTTGGCTGTGGCGGATTTCGATGCCTCGGCAGTCGAGTCGTCGGTTGGGGTTGATGCTGACGACGCACAGGCTGCGGATGCTCCTGTTCCCGGTGGTGATTCGGCTGATGCCGCTGCGGTGCTGAGTGCTGGTGCCGAGTCGAGTGATTCGGTGACTGCTTCGGGTTTCGGTGCTGCGCCTGTCGATGAGTCGACCGAGGCGGGTGCGCCTGCGGTGGACAGTGCGGCGAGTGCGGGCGTGGACGGGTCGGATGTCGCTGTGTCGGCGGATGTCGAGCAGGCGGCCGAGGATGCGGCTCAGGCGCCTGCTGACGTGTCGGTCGAAGGTGTGACTGAGAGCCGGGCGGTCGAGTCATCGCCGGAGAACTGAACGAGGCGGCCGATCCTTTCGGCACCTCGGGGTTGCGGGCGGGCGTCCTTGCCGCGTGGCGTGATTCGCCGACTCGGTTGCGCGAGGACGCGGCGACCGAGGCGGACCTGGTCCGGGCCGGGTATCGGGATCGGCTGCTGACCGAGCTTGCGCAGAATGCCGGCGACGCGGCGGCCAAGGCCGGTGTCCCTGGCCGACTGGTTGTGCGGCGGGACGGCGATGCGCTGCGGGTCGCCAATACCGGTGCGCCGTTGGATGTCTCGGGCGTGCACGCGCTGACCGCGCTGCGGGCGTCGGCGAAGTCGGATGTCGCTGTCGGCAAGTTCGGCGTCGGCTTTACTGCGGTGCTGTCGGTCAGCGACGAGATCGAGCTGCTTTCCAGTACCGGATCGCTGCGGTTTTCGCGCGCGCAGACGTGGGATGCCCTGCATCAGCAGGGTATTCGTATCCCCGACAGCTCAGCGGATGGTCCTGCCGATGCGTTCGTGCCGCCGGTGTTGCGGATGGCTTGGCCGATCGAGGCCGCGCCGACGAACGGCTTCGACACCGAGGTCGTGCTGCGGCTGCGCGCGGACATCGATGCCGACGCATTGCTCGCCGGGATGGCCGCGGAGGCGATCGACCTGCTGCTGGAACTGCCCGCACTGCAGAGCATCACAATCGATGCCGCGGAGTTCACCAGCACCACCATCGACCTTGCCGACGGCCTGCAGGAAGTGCACGTCGACGGCCCCGGCATCGAGCGCCGCGTCTGGTGGCAGTACCGCACGCCACGCGCCCGCTGGCTGCTCCCGCTCCGCAAGGGCAGGCCGACCGCCGCCGCCCCGGATGTCCTGCGCGCACCGACCCGCTCCGACGAGGAGCTGTCCCTGCCTGCCGTGCTGATCGCCGACATCCCGATGCAGCCGGACCGGCGCCGCCTGCTGCCCGGCGCCCGCCTCGCCGAACTGGCCACCGGCTACGCCGATTTCGCCGCTGCGCTCCCACCTCGCGACCGGCTGGTCCTGGTCCCCGCTCCGGCGTTCGCCCGCAGCGAGGCCGATGCCCTCCTCCGCGAAGCCGTCGTCCGTGAACTCCGCACCCACCCCTGGCTGCCCATCGTCGCCACCTACTCCGCCCCTGCGGGCGGTGCGGATGCCTCGACAGCTGTGCCGGGCACCGCAACAGGTGCTCCGACCGCTGCCGACTCATGGGCTGCTGCCGACTCACCGGCCGCCACCGACTCACCGGCCGCCGCAGACTCATTGACCGCCACCGACTCGGCGTGGTCGACGTCGGATGCGCAAGCCCCTAGAGGCCCGTTCGATCACGAAGGCGCCGAATCACAAGGCAACCCAACCTTGTTCGACGCGTTGCCGGACACCGAGTCCGGCGACCGCAAGACCACCACGCAGACACGTGCCGAATCGTTGGACGTAGACCTGCTCGAGGCAGCCTCGGAAGCGCAGGCAGGCGCTGAGGTCGCGGTGCCGACCCGGGCGAGCGTATTCACCGGCTTGACTGAGGAATTGGCGCGGCTGCTCGATGATGTGGTCGGGCAGTTGGTGATTCCCGAGCTGTCGGGACAGGGACACCTCGAGGCGTTGGGTGTACTGGATGTGCATCGACTCGGGCTGGCGCGCCTCGCCGAGCTGTCGGGCGGCCTGGAGCGCGCACCGGGGTGGTGGTACGCGCTGTATTCGGCGTTGGAGCCGTTCGTGCTCGATCCGCTGTCGGCGGAAGAGCTGGGGGCGCTTGCGGTTCCGCTGACGGACGGGCGGCTGGTCACGGGCCCGCGCACGGTCGTCCTCGACGACCAGCTCGAGGTCGCGATCCCGGTGCATTGGGCCCGGCTGGTGCATCCCGAGGCGCGGCATCCGCTGCTGGCCAGGCTCGGGGCGCGGTCGGCGACGGCCGAGGATCTGTTGAGCGAGCCTGCTTTACGCGCCGAGCTCGAGGACCATCCGGACGACCCGGACACCGTCGATGCCGTGCTCCGCTTGGCCGTGCACGCGGATCCGAAGCGGCTGCCGACCTGGCTCGGCTTGCTCGAATTGCCGGATGTCGACGGCGAATCGCGGCCCGCCGACGAGTTGCTGTTGCCGGATGCCCCACTGAGTGAACTGCTGGTCGAGGATTCACCGTTCAGCACGCTCGATCCCGAACTGCTGCACCGTTATGACTCGCGCGCGCTGCGGGCTATCGGCGTCGGCTGGGATTTCAGCATGCTGGTCGAGGCCGATCCGACGGGCCCCGACCACGACCTGGACGACGAAGAGCGCTGGTGGTTGACGCTGGCGCAGGACCCGCACGAAATCGCCGCGATCCGCGACTTGGATCTGATCGACGATGCCGCATGGCCGGAGGCGTTGTGGCAGTTGGCTTCCGCGCCGCACACCCGCCGCCTGCTCACCGATCGCGACGGGTACACGGCCTGGTGGTTGCGCACGAACGCGCGCATCGACGGCATCCCGCTCGGCTTGCTCCGCCACCCTTCGGACACCGAATTCGCCGGCCTACTGCCGACGTTCACCGTTCCCGGTCTCGCCGACGACGCCGCCGCGATGCGCGGGATTCTCGCCGACCCGGCGGTGATCACTGCGGAGTTGGCTGCCGCGCTGCTCGATGCACTTGCCGATCCATCGAAAACCCCTACTCCCGAGGTGGTTTCGCACACGCACGCGCGGCTGGCCGCGGCCGTCGCCGCAGGCGTGCTCGACCTGTCCGACCTGGATCTGCCCGCCAGGGTGCGCGCCCTGTCCGGCGCAGTCGTCGATCCCGCTGACGCGCTGGTGCTGGATCAGCCGTGGTTCGGCTTGGCCATGCCGCCGGATCGCCTGGTCGTCGGCGACACCGAGACCGCATCGGCCTTGGCGAACCTGCTCGACCTGCCGCTGGTGTCGAACGCCGTCACCGCGACGGTGTTGAGCGAGGGTCGCCGCAGCACCTGGTCGGCCGAGCCGCTCGGAGTGGTCCTGCGCCAGCTCTTTTCCTTGCCGCCGCAGGACGGCGAGCTGGTGGTGCACGACGACGTGCGCGTCCACCTGTCCGGCCCGGTCGAGCTCACCGTGTCCGTCCCGTGGTGGCGCGAGGGAAATACGGTGCACTTCAGGGCATCTCAGGCACAGCAGTAGCGCCGATCGGCGTACCGCGGCTGGACATGCCGCAGCCGACCGGCGAATCGAACTGTGCCGCACCGGGAATCTAGGCGGCGTACTCCGAGATCATCTGGCTGAGCAGATCCAGCTGTGACCGAACGGCCTCGCTGTCGTTGTCCACCAGCCAGCGCAACACGATCCCGTCGATGGCGTTGAGCATGAACCGGCTCAGCGTCGGCAGTGGAACACTCCACTGATTCGAGGTCGCATCCCGCGCGTGTTCGATGATGTCGGCGACGGTGGAGTCGTTGAAGTTGTACTGCTCGCGGGCGATTGCGAGTTTCGCGGGAGTTTGCTCACCCTCGCGCAGTGCGTAAGTCGTGGTTTCGTATGTGAGCAGTTGACGTTCCGGAGTTGCTTCTATGTTGAGCCACATGAGTTCCAGTCCCGCGCGGATCAATTTTTGAAGCGCTTCTTTTCCACTTCCGACGTCTTGCCATACCGTTTCATTGGCATCGACGGAATCACGTAATTCCATCGACAACGCCTTGACCAGCTCGGTCATCAGCGCGTCCTTGTTTTCGAAACAGTAATGGACCACACCAAGCGAGACGCCCGCCGCCTGGGCGACATCGCGCGTGGTCACGCCCGCAACGCCCTTTTTTTCGGCAAGACCGATCGCGGCCTCGATAAGGTGGGCCCGTCTTTCTTCGACGCTCAATCGGGAGGACACCTCAGGGAGTTAAGCCTCCTGGGAGCGTGCAGTCAATTCGCGGGTAGAAAAATCTGGACTGGACGGATGACCAGTTCTATGGTTCAGTGCCTTCAGATCGTTAGGAGACGCGTATGCCGGTGTCGCGCAGAACTGTTCTTGCTCGGACCGTTGTCGGTTCCGCGGGGCTCGCCGCCGCGGCGGCACTGCCCGCGATGTCCGACGAGCTAGGCGCGTCCGCGACCGCCGCGCCCGGCTCCGGCGGCTACGAGATCGGCGTCGGAATTTCCGACATCACGGGTCCGGCCGCCGAATGCGGAATGATGGGCTATTCCCAGCTCGAACAGCAGACCGCGGGCATCCACCTGCGCCCGAGGGCGCGCGCGTTCATTCTCGGCAGCGCAGGCCGGCGGGTGGTCTTCGTCGTCACCGACAACGGCATGATTTTCCAGTCCGTCCACCGTGGCGTGCTCGCCGAACTGGCCCGCCGCTTCGGCGATCGGTACACCGAACAGAACGTGCTGCTCACCTCGACGCACTCGCATGCGACCTGCGGCGGCTCCAGCAACGATTACGCATACAACCTGTCCATCCTCGGTTTTCAGCAACAGGTCTACGACGCGGAGGTCAACGGCATCGTCGAGGCCATCGCGGCGGCGCACGACGACGTCGGTCCCGGCACCATCACGGTGGGCCGCGGCGAGCTGCACGACGCGAGCGTCAACCGGTCCCGGGTGGCATGGGAGCTCAATCCGGTTGCCGACAAAGCACATTTCCCCGCGGCCATCGACCCTGCGGTGACCGCGCTCTCGCTCGTCAAGGGCGGTCGGCAGGTCGGCGCCATCACCTGGTTCGCCACCCACGCCACCTCGATGACCAACGAGAACCGGCTGATCAGCGGGGACAACAAGGGTTACGCCGCGTTCGCCTACGAGCACACCGAACACGGCGTCCGCTATCTCGACGGCGCACCGGATTTCGTCGCCGCCTTCCCGCAGACCAATACCGGCGACATGTCGCCGAACCTGAACCTGCGCCCCGGCTCCGGACCCACCGAGGACGAGTTCGAGAACACCCGCATCATCGGCGAGCGCCAGTACCAGGCGTCGAAAGCGGCTCTGGCCCAGGCACAGCCGATGGGCGGCCCGATCGACGCGATGCTCTGTTATGTCGACCTGGCCGATATCGCCGTCGACGGCCGGTTCACGCCGGACGGACAGCCGCGGCACACCGCCCCCGCGGCCGCGGGCGTTTCGTTGGCCGCGGGCAGCGTCGAGGACGGACCGGGCTTCCCTGGTGCGCCCATCCCGGAGGGCGTGCGCAACCCGTTCCTGACCTCGCTGGGCGGCCCGAACGCACCTGCGCCCGCGTGGCTCGCGGATGCGCAGGCGCCCAAGGCAATCGCGGCGCCGCTCGGCCTGATGCCGCCGGTGCCGTGGGTGCCGAATGTGCTGCCGATTCAGCTGGTTCGGCTCGGCGAGCTCTACTTGGCCGCTGCCGGTGGCGAATTCACCATCACGTCGGGGCTGCGGGTGCGCCGCGCCGTCGCGGCCGCTCTCGGCGTGCCGCTGGAGCAGGTGCTCATGCAGGGCTACGCGAACGCCTACCACGAATACGTCACCACCCCTGAGGAATACGACTCCCAGCAGTACGAGGGAGCCTCGACCCTGTTCGGCCGCTACACCCTCTGCGCCTATCAGCAGGAGTTCACCCGGCTGGCAACGGCATTCGCCGCGCGCCAACTCGTCGCGCGCGGCCCGGCCCCGCGTGACGTTTCGAACCTGCAGCCGAACTTCCAACCGGGCGCTGGCCCGGACACCACGCCGCCGGGCCGCGCCTTCGGTGACGTGCTGACCCAGCCTGCCGCGGCCTACGCCGTCGGCACCCAGGTCGCGGCCGAATTCGTTTCCGCCCATCCGAAACACAACACGCGCCGCAACAGCACCTTCCTCGAGGTGCAGCGCCGCACCGCGTCAGGGGAGTGGATGCGGGTGGCCAATGAGGGGGAGTGGGCGGTGCGGTTCTACTGGAGCAAACGGGGTGTCGCCGAATCCGTTGCCCGGTTCACCTGGGACATCCCCGGCGACGCCGCGCCGGGGCGCTACCGCATGCAGCACTACGCCGACAGCCTGAGCCAGGACGGCGCGTTGCACCCATTCACCGGAACTACCAACGAGTTCGAGCTGAGCTGACGTCACGGGGCCTTACAGCCCCGTCTGCGCGCCCTTGTCGCCGCGCCGCGCCCCGCGCCGCTGGATCAGGTAGATGCCGAGCGCGAGCACGCCGACCACCAGGCCCATCAGGCAGACCGGCAGCACCGATGCCCACCGGTCACCGCCTGCGAGCACCACCAGGGTGGCGATCAGCCACAGCGTGCTGCCGACAGCGAGCACCGGGCGCGGATCGGTCAGCCGCGGCGGGATCTGGGGCACTTGCTGACTCACGCACGCAAGCTTAGTCCTGTCGCCGACCGGACTTGGCACGCCGACCACGCGTCGCCGAGTAGCGAGAACGCGCGTCCGCTGGGCAGCGGTCCCGTATCGTTCACCTCTGTGACAACGCCATCCGATGTCCGAGCCCTCGCTGGTGAGCTCTCACTGGCGGTGGTTCGACTCACGCGTCATCTGCGCGGGCGCCGTGCCGACGCCCAGATTTCGCTGACTCAGCTTTCGGCCCTCGCGACCCTGTCTCGCGACGGCGCGATGACCCCGGGGGCGCTGGCGGCGAAGGAGCGCGTGCAGCCGCCGTCGATGACTCGGGTGATCGCCTCGCTCACCGACCTCGGTTTGGTCGAGCGCAAGCCGCACCCCACCGACGGCCGCCAGATCATCGTCTCGCTGTCGGAGGCGGGCAGCGCGCTCATCGCCGACGAAACCCACGCGCGCGAAGCCTGGATGACCGACCAGCTCTCCAACCTCACCGAGGATCAGATCGTCACCCTCACCCGCGCCGTCGCCATCATGAAACAGATCGTCGCCGAATCGGAGTGAGCGTCCGGCGCGGTGCTGGTTACCGCGCGCCGAAAGGCTGGTCGCTGTCGACGATGTCGCGACCGAGCGGGAACAGCGACACCGGGATGAGCTTCAAGTTGGCCCAGCCGAACGGGATTCCGATGATCGAGACGAACAGCGGGATGCTGGTCAGCAGGTGGCCGAGCGCGAGCCACCAGCCCGCGAAGATGAACCAGATGACGTTGCCGAGCAGCGACCCGACCCCCGCCGACGGCTTCTCGACCGTGGTCCGCCCGAACGGCCACAGCACGTAGGCCGCGATCCGGAACGAGGCGATCCCCCACGGGATCGTGATGATCAGGATGCAGCAGATGACGCCGGCCAGGATGTAGCCGAGCGCCATCCAGAACCCGACGATCACGAGCCAGAGCACATTGAGGATGAGCTGAATCGGCTTCATGCGCCAAGGATGCCAGCAACCGGACATTCCGGCATCACCCCTCGGGTATGAAACCGCGCTCAGGGTAATCCCGGAGAGTGGCGCCGACCGTGCTCGGGCAAGGCGCCACCCGCAGGCTCGATCAGAAGAACCAGCCGAGCACCGCGTCGCGGTCGGTGCCGAAGGCCTCGGTCATGGGATGCAGGTGGGTTGGGTCTTTGACCTGCAGGCGGTTGGCGGCGGCGAAGGCACGGGCGGGGTAGGCGCCGAGGTAGAGACTGCCGAGGACATCGATGCCGAGTTCGACATCGGGAGTGCGGGTGGTCGGTGCGCACTCGGCGACGCCGTCGCGGACGATGAGCGCGAAGGTGCCGCCCGCGTCGCGGAACGGATCGGTCACTGCGAGCACCAGATCCAGGTCGCACTGGTACGCGCGGGCGCTCAGCGCGGCGGGAACGTCCATGACCCGCAACCAGAGTCCGTCGAAGCGTCCTTCGGTGCGCACCAGGCGGGGATCGGTGAGCAGATAGGGCAGCGGGTCGTTGTCGCTGAGCGTCGCGTTCACCTGCTTGACCAGATCCAGGCCGAGCAGCGAACGCCACAGTGCCGCATGGGCTTCGGACGTCACCGCCCGCAGCTCCACCACATCGACCTGCAACCCCTGCTCCCTGCGGTGATACCGGTACAGCGCATAGCCGTCGGGGTGCAGGAACGCGTAAAGCTCTGTGCCACCGCCACGCATCGCCGGCGTATCGGCGAACAGCGGGCCCCACGAGGCATCCGGGCGTACCTGCACGCCGGGCGTGCCTCGGCGCCAGCGGTCGTAGATCGTCTTGACCTGTTCGATGACCGCGCCGGGCTCGACCAGCTCGACCCCGCCCGGATTCGGTGTGGTCGGCAGGAATTCGGCAAAGCGCCGATCGATCGTGACCGAGTTCTCGCGCACCGTCGGGCCGTAGCCGAATCGCCCGTAGATGCTGCCCTGGCTGGCCGTGAAGATGGTCAGCGGGAAGGCGTCGGCCTCGGTGCGCCGATGCTGCTCGGTGTACATCGCCCGCAGGATCCCGCGGCGTCGATGCGTCGGCGCGACGGCGACCGCCGCGATTCCGCAGGCATCGACCGTTCGTTCGCCGGGCACGGTCAGCGTCATCGTGCGCGATTTCACGTGTCCGACGATCCGCCCTCGGTCGACGGCGACGATCGCGTCCTGCCGCGCGTACAGCGGGTCCTGCTGCGGAAACAGCTGCAGGCTCTGCCTGCGGGTCTCCTCGTCGGACCGGGCACCGAACGCGGTCGCCGTGAGGGTCTGGATCGCGCTCGCGTCGTCGTCGGTGGCAGAGCGGAGGGTGATGCCGTTCGTCAGCGTCATGATTCGACCTTGCCACGCCAACTCACCACGCCGCATTCGAATATCGGCGGGCCGGCCGCCGCATGCTGACCAGCACCGGTGGTGGTCTCGCCTGGCCGCCCCGGCAGGATGTAGCCCGTGGCCGAAGTGATCGATATCGACGATCCCGCTGACCCGCGGGTCGATGACTTTCGCGACCTGAACTCCGCCGACCGCCGCCCGGACTTGCCGGGACGGAAGGGGCTGGTGATCGCCGAGGGCGTGGTGGTCGTGCAGCGGATGCTGGATTCGCGGTTCGCGCCGACGGCATTGCTCGGGGTGGAGAAGCGTCGCGTGGAGCTGGCCGACGACCTGGCCACTGTCGAGGTGCCGTACTACCGGGCGTCCGCCGAGGTGATGGCGGAGGTGGTCGGGTTCCATCTCAACCGCGGCGTGCTCGCGGTCGCGCCGCGGCCCGCGCTGCTCACCATGGACGAGGTGGTCGACACGGCGCGGACGGTGGCCGTGCTGGAGGGCGTGAACGACCACGAGAATCTCGGCTCGATGTTTCGCAACGCGGCCGGGCTCGGCGCGTCGGCGATCCTGTTCGGCGATCGCTGCGCCGACCCGCTCTACCGGCGCGCGGTCCGAGTCTCGATGGGCCACGTGCTCCGTGTCCCGTTCGCTTCGGTACCTGATTGGCCGCACGGCCTGGATATACTGCGCCGCAAGCAGTTCCAGATCATCGCGCTCACGCCGAACCCGGCGGCGGCGCAGCTGGCCACAGCAATGACAGGGGAGCGCGTGGCATTGTTGCTCGGCGCCGAGGGACCCGGTCTGACCGAGGATGCGATGCGCGCCACCGACGTGCGTGCGCGCATCCCGATGTCGCCGGGCACCGACTCGCTCAACGTGGCGACCGCGGCCGCGATGGCGTTCTACGAGCGGGTGCGGTTGTGAACTATCCGCCCGCGCAGGGGCCGGCACCGTGGGGCTCGGGGCTCACCGTCTCGATCGCGGTGGCCGTGCTGACCGCGGTCGCCGTGTACGCGTTCGGGCGGGCGCTGGCCGAGGTGCACCCGCTGCTCGCGGTCGGCGTGAATCTGGTGGCGGCCGGCGGCGCCGCGCCGACCGCGTGGCGATTGCGGTGGGCGCCGGTGACCAGGTGGGTGGTCGGCGGCGGCGCCGCGGGCGTGCTCGTCGGCTGGGTCGTGTTGCTGCTGAGCGGGTTGGGCTGATCAGGAGACCCGGTCGTGGCCGCGCAGCCAGCCGAACAGGCCGCGTTTGGGGCGCACGGTGTCCGGATCGTCCGCCACCGGCGGGATGAGGGTGGCCGGGTCTGGCGCATGACCTTTCGGATACAGCGTGAACCCGCACACCGCGATATCGCCGGGAACGAGCGCACCGGCCGCGGCCTGCGCGCGGTAGTGGAAGCCGAGCCACTCATTGTTGGCGGCGTCGGCGAAGTCGGGCGGGTCGAACGGCAGCGTCTGCGGGTCGGGCAGCTCGCCGGCCTGCCAGCGCACCGGATGCTCACCGGCCCAGTACGGACGCTCCCACACCAGCGGCAGGCCCTCGTCCTCGAGAATGTTCACCCGGCTCGAACTGAACGCCCTGCGGAATTCGCCGCGCTCCCAATGGGCGAACGCGCCCCAGCCGTGTGCGGTGTCGAACGAGACCAGATAGGTGTGCTCCGAAGCGAGCGGGCGCACCAGCATTTCCGGGATCTCGGTCGGATGGACGCGCGAGGCCTGCGCCGAACACACCACCGTCACGCCGGGATAGCAACCGATGTACACCTCGTCGGTGTCCGGGCCCGCGCAGCCTGCGAGGGTGCCGACCATGATCGGCAGCACGTCGCGGTCGCCGTGCAGCTGTTTCGCAAGGGCCAGTGCGGCATCGGGATCCGGGTCATGATTGGCCCGCAGTACCGTCAGCGGGTCGGGTGCGTCGACATACCAGAGAGACGAAGCCTTCGATAGCATTTCCGGCACCTCCCGATGGTTGCACGAATCAGCTCCGCGAACTTCGAGCAACGCACGGTGGTTTCGAACAATTCACCGTCTTCGTGAACCGCCCGACGCCGTCGCGCGCAGTCGACAACACACCGAAAAATCTACTCGCCCTGCACTGCCGTCGGCGTCCCTTCGACTCCAGAACACGCCAACGGGTACCAGAATAGCGCCGGAATGCCCTGCATCTGGTCGCTCGCTGTCCCGCAGGCGAACTCGCGCGCGGCGCGCGGCCTCCCTGCGTTCGCTCAGCCCCTGCGGAGCGTTGAAATCGGCTGTGCGCCAAACACGCTCAGTGGCCGGAGCTGCGCACTCCGAGCAGCACGTCCTCCCAGGACGGCATGGGCGCCTTGCCGCGCTTGGTGCGGGTCGACTTCGCCGGTGCCTTGGCGGGGGCGGGCTTCTTGGTGGTTTCCTCGGCGGCAGGCGCCTTCGGCGTGGCGGGGGCCGCGGGAGCGGTCTCCGTGGGGGTGCTCGCGGCGGGCGCAGGTGCGGCGGGCGCGGGTGCCGGGTTCGCTGCGGTGGGCGTCGCAGTGGACGTGGCGGCCGGCGTCGCGGTCGTGCCTGCGGTGATCGCGGGCGTGCTTGCGCCGCCTGCGGCGACGGCACGCTGCTCGTAGTACTCGTCCAGCGTGGGCTGGCCTTGCTGCCGTGCGGTGGTGCGGGCAGGCGGCGCTGCGGGCGCGGGCTGCGGCTCGACCACGGGCTCCGGCTCGGGCGCCGGTGCCTCGGCGGGCAGGATGGTTGCCAGGCCGCGTAGCGCACGCCCGAAGTCGGGGTCGATCAGGTCGGATGCGGGGTCGTCGAGCGGGGAGACCGAGCCGCCGTGCGCGTCCGGCTGGTAGCGCCAGTGCGCGGCGATCTCGGATCGCCCGTTCTGCCACTGCAATTGGGCGACCCAGAAGCCCTTCTCGTCCTTCCAGGCGTCCCATTCGGCGCCCTCGATGTTGTGGCCACGCTCGGTGAAGGCTGCGGTGACGACATCGATGAGGATCTCGACGGCAGGGCCGTCGGGGCGGACGGGGTGGGCCTTCTGTGCGAGCTCGGCGGCACGGGCCCGTTCCAGCAATACCGGGTAGGCGAACCGCTCGACGCGGCTGGCAGGCATGCCGGACTCTTCGGTGACCTGTTCGACGGACGCACCTGCACGGACACGAGCCTGGATATCGCGAGGACGCATAGTTGCTTCCATTTCGATCTCTATCTGGCCGAATCGGGCAAGGTCTCCGCGTGCTGCGGCTCGTAGCTTGTCGTCGGCGGGAAGCCGGTATTTTGCTCCGGACTCGGTGTCGATACACACGATGTGCGTGGAGTCGGGCGTCACCCCGATCACTCGAAGTTCACGCACCGTTACCTCCTTACCGCGTCGACTCGCGACACCGCCCACTTTCCGAAACAGTAGTGCACTTCTGGGATCCGTGGGGCAAGACACGCACGGCGGAAATCTCTGTGGAGACCTCCACACCCCGCTAATCTGCTGTGTTGGTTTTTGAGCGCCGGTGGCGCCGAGTGTTCGCCGCCCCCTCGGCTTTACCCTCCGAGCAGCCGAGATTCGCGCCTGCGGCGCATCCGCTTCGGCCGCCCGCCGGGGGTGACGGGCCGTGCACGGCACTGGCAAGATTCGCGCTCCGGTGTGTCGAGCTCGTCAGAAATCTTGCGTGTCGTGCACGGCGTGTCGCTGACCTCAGCCCAGGTTCTGCACGACCCAATCGATGCTACGAGTGAGCTGGGTGACGTCTTCCGGGTCGATCGCGGGGAACATGCCAACGCGCAACTGGTTGCGGCCGAGCTTGCGGTAGGGCTCAGTGTCCACGATTCCGTTGGCGCGCAGCACCTTGGCGACCGCGGCCGCGTCGACCGAATCGGCGAAGTCGATGGTGCCGACCACCTGCGAGCGGTGTGCGGGATCGGTGACGTACGGGGTGGCGTATTCGCTCGACTCGGCCCAGTTGTACAGGCGCGACGAGGAATCCAGCGTCCGCTTGACCGCCCAGTCCAGGCCGCCGTTGCCGTTGAGCCATTCGATCTGGTTGGCGAACAACAGGAGTGTGGCCAGCGCCGGGGTGTTGTAGGTCTGATCCTTGGTGCTGTTGTCGATCGCGATCGGCAGCGAGAGGAACTCCGGGGTCCACCGACCCGACGCCTTGATCTCCTCGACCCTGGCCAGCGCGGCCGGGCTCATCAGCGCGACCCACAGACCACCGTCGGCGGCGAAGCACTTCTGCGGTGCGAAGTAGTACACGTCGGAATCGGCGATGTTCACCGGGAGGCCGCCCGCGCCCGAGGTGGCGTCGATGGCGATCAATGCGTGCTCCGAGCCCGCGGGACGCTGCACCGGAATGGCGACACCGGTGGAGGTTTCGTTGTGCGCCCAGCCGATCAGGTCGGCCGCCGGATCCGACACCGGCTCCGGCGCGCTGCCCGGTTCGGCCGAGACGACGATCGGGTCGCCGATGAACGGGTTGCCCTTGGCCACGGTGGCGAACTTCGAGCTGAACTCGCCGTTGGTCAGGTGCAGCGAACGCTCGCGGATGAGGCCGAACGCGGCGGCATCCCAGAAGGCCGTTGTGCCACCGTTGCCGAGCACCACCTCGTAGCCGTCGGGCAGCGCGAACAGCTCGCGTAGGCCCGAACGCACCCGCGCGACCACGTCTTTCACCGGCTTCTGCCGATGACTGGTCCCGAACACCGAGGCGCCGACGTCCACCAGGGATTGCAACTGCTCCGGTCGCACCTTGGAGGGGCCACAGCCGAAACGTCCGTCGGCGGGCTTGAGGTCGGCGGGAATCGTCGGGAACGCAGTGGTCATGCCGAACAGGGTAGAGCGTGGTAGGGCCGCTCGGTACGTTCGGGTCGGCCTCCGCGCAGCCAGCTATCACCCGCCGTCCGTGCCATCGGCGCAGGACACGCGCAAGAACGCGGCGGATCACGGTGGTACCGCTGTGTCTCGGCGCACATGCCAGCTAACCTTTGCGCCCATGAGCATGGCGTCAGCAAACTTGTGGCGGTTGCGTGGCCGTCGCCCTGGCACCTTCGGACTTCGCGTCGGCACGATCTCGGATGCGGCCAGGCGCGAGTTGCTGATGCGCGGGACCTTCGGTTCGGCAACGATCCTCGGGGTGCGGCCGAGCTCGAGGGGCATGGTCGATGACGACGGCAACGGCCGCGCCGAGTACGGGCCGGTGTTCTGGGTCCGGGTGCAGGTCGACGGGATGACGCCGTACGAGACCAGGGTGCGCCAGCGGGTGTCCGAGGCGACGCTGGAATGGATGCAGCCCGGCGATGTCGTCAGCTGCCGGATCGATCCGGGCGACCGGGATCGGTTGGTGCTCTACGTGCCCGACTTCGCGGAGACCGGCCGGGCCAGCATCTCGAAGATCCTCGCCGACGGCCGCCGCGCCGATGCCACGGTGCTCGCCGCCACTCCGGTCGCGGCGGACTACACCGGCCGCGACGATCCGGTGCTTCGGCTCGACCTCGAGTTGCGCGCATGGGACGAACCGACGCCGTGGCTGGTTCGGCTGGTCCAGCCGGTGCCGTTGGCCGCGATCAGCCTGGTCGATCTCGGCCAGCACCTCGAGGTCGCCTTCTTCGCCGTCGATCACGGCGAATCCGTCGCGGTCGACTGGGCCGCCTCGCTCGGCGAGGACTGAGCGGCCGGGTGCGCGAACGAGTCAGGGGCGCACCGAGTATCGGCGGATCAGAGATGCACGAAGGTGAAACCCATCGCGCGGATGGTTGGCAGTACCGCGATCATCCCCGCGCCGGTGCCGGATTGTGGGCGGTGCAGGTGTGCCAGCGAAATCGCGCCCGGCGCAGCGGCATTCATCGCGGCCTGGACCTTGGCCGGGTTGGCGGTCGCGCCGTAGTCGGCGTTGATGCTGAATCCCACTGGGGTTTCTCCCAATTCGTGCACGATCGAGACCGCGACGTCGTCGTAGTGCGCGGTGCCCGCCCGGAAGAACCGCGGCGGCCTGCCGACCAACTCGGTTAGTCGTTCGTGATTGCCCCACACCTCGTCGGCCGCCTCCTGTGCCGAGCCGGTGCCCGCGATCCCGTAGGCGGCCTGGCCGCGCACCGACATCGGCTTGTGCGAGGTGCCGTGATTGGCCAGCTCGAACAGCGGATTCGCGGCGAGCTGGGCGGCGCGGCCATGGTTCGCGTCGATCCACCGCTTGTTCAGGAAAAGCGTGGCCGGAATCCGCTGGGCGATCAGGAAACTCAGCAACGATTCGTCGATGTCGGTGCCGCCGGGACCGCCGCAGGCATCGAAGGTCAGCGCCATCTGCTTGCCGGTGGCCTCGAAGGTGCTGGTGATGCCTTGCATCGCAACGCCCCACTGCTGGGGCTGTCGACCGGCGTGCTTGGCGGCCACCGCCGACGGGGAGCCGACCTGCGGTGGCGGTGCGGCTTTGGAGACCGCGAGGGCCTCCCAATTCCCCAGCGCCGAGGCCGGGTCGATCGTCGAACTCGGTTGCGCGGGCACGGTATCGGACTGCGCGGCGCCGCACGCGGTGGCGGCGAACCCGGCGGCAAGCGTGGCGCCGAGGCCGAACACTCGCCGCCGCGACATTCCTCGTTCCAACATCCGTGCGCCCACCCTTTCAAGGTCACCCGGATGTTACGCGAGCCGAACGCCCCACTGCTTCAGGGCATTCGGCTCGCGGGTGGATCGTTATCAGGTTCTTATACGTGCCGCACGGAAGTCCAGCCGCCGACCTCTTCCGGCCTGCGCGGGCCGGGGCCGGTGTAGATGGCGGCGGGACGGACCAGCTTGCCGAGCTGCTTCTGCTCCAGGATGTGCGCACACCAGCCTGCGGTGCGGCCACAGGTGAACATGGCGGGCATCATGTGCGCGGGCACCTCGGCGAAGTCGAGGATCACCGCGGCCCAGAACTCCACGTTGGTCTCGATGGCCCGGTCGGGGCGGCGCTCACGCAGCTCGGCGAGCGCGGCCTGCTCCAGCGCCGCGGCCACCTCGTAGCGCGGCGCGTTCAGGCGCTTGGCGGTGGCGCGCAGCACGCGGGCCCGCGGGTCCTCGGCCCGGTACACCCGGTGCCCGAAGCCCATCAGCTTTTCCTTGCGGTCCAGGATGCCCTTGACCAGAGCCCTTGCGTCACCAGTCTTTTCGACGCCCTCGATCATCGGAAGCACGCGAGCGGGCGCACCGCCGTGCAGCGGGCCCGACATCGCGCCGATCGCGCCGGACAGCGCGGCGGCCACGTCGGCGCCGGTGGAGGCGATCACCCTGGCGGTGAAGGTGGAGGCGTTCATGCCGTGCTCGGCGGCGGAGACCCAGTAGGCGTCGATCGCCTCGGTGTGCCTCGGGTCCGGGTCGCCCTTCCATCGGGTCATGAATCGTTCGGTGACCGTGGTGCACTCGTCGATCTTCTTCTGCGGGACGGCGGGCTGGTAGATGCCGCGCGCGGACTGCGCGACGTAGGACAGCGCCATCACCGAGGCGCGAGCCAGGTTGTCCCGCGCGGTCTCGTTGTCGATGTCGAGCAGCGGCTGGTAGCCCCAGATCGGCGCGAGCATGGCCAGGCCGGCCTGCACGTCGACCCGCACATCACCGGTGTGCACCGGGAGCGGGAACGGCTCGGCGGGCGGCAGTCCGCGGCCGAATTCGCCATCGACCAGCAGCGCCCAGACGTCACCGAAGGTCACCTTGCCCTCGACCAGGTCTTCGATATCGACCCCTCGGTAGCGCAGTGCGCCACCGTCCTTGTCGGGTTCGGCGATATCGGTGGTGAAAGCCACCACGCCCTCCAGGCCGCTGACGAAATCGCTGGGTACGGCGGTCTGCCCGGTAGGCACCGCGGGGCTGGTAGTCATGTTGCGACTCTCCTTGCACTTCGGTTCGCATGGTTTTCGCGGCGACGGCTTGCAGGTCGCTCGAAAAGGTCGGCGGGAGGTGTACGGCTCGCCGAGCACATGCCGATCATCAAAACCTTAGCTCCTTGCTACCGCGGAGTAACGTCTGGCCCATGCGTGACCTGGACAATTCATCCGCCGGCCAGGAAACGGCCGAATACCACCCGAACACCGATCTCGCGGGCATGCGCGCCGAGTACGGCGGTGCCCCCTTCGGCAGCGGCGAGGACGTCGATCTGGACGAAACCTGGCTGGCTGGCGGCTGGGAACCGTTGCTGCGGCACTGGATCGAGCAGGCGACCGCGGTCGGTGTCGCGGAGCCGAACGCCATGGTGCTCGCCACCGTGAACATGGCGGACGGCATCCCGAGACCGGTCGCGCGGACCGTGCTCTGTAAAGGCCTTTCGCCCGAGGGTGTGACTTTTTACACCAACTACGACTCGGCCAAGGGCACCCAGCTGTCCGCGGTGCCGTTCGCCGCGGTCACCTTCGTCTGGCCTGCGCTCGGCAGGCAGGTCCATGTGCGCGGCGCGATCGAGAAGGTCGCCCCGGAGACGACCGCGGTCTATTGGCGCTCACGCCCGCGTGATTCCCAGCTCGGCGCCTGGGCCTCGCACCAGTCGACGCCGATCGGCTCGCGTGCCGAGCTCGACCGGATCATGGCCGAGACGGTCGAGCGCTTCGACGCCGTCGACGAGATCCCGGTGCCGCCGCACTGGGGCGGTTTCCTGCTGCGACCCGACGAGGTGGAGTTCTGGCAGGGCAGGCGCGGCAGGCTGCACAACCGGATTCGGGTGCTGATCGAAGGACCCGCGATGAAGGTCGAACGACTACAGCCGTGAATTATTCCCGGTCGGCCGGTGATGAATATCGCGTCGAGACAAGCGGGTTGGACTCGATAGTCTGCGCCCGGTGAAACTGCTGGCCGACACGGCGCCCCTGCGGCATGACGATTTCCGGCGGCTGTGGGCGTCCGGCGTCGTCACCATGATCGGCGCGCAGCTGTCCATTGTCGCGGTGCCGCAGCAGATCTTCCAGATCACCGGCAGCTCCGGCTATGTCGGCCTGGCCGGCCTGTTCGGCCTGGTGCCGCTGGTGGTGTTCGGGCTGTGGGGCGGCGCGCTCGCGGACGTGATGGACCGGCGCAAGCTGCTGCTCATCACCAACACGGGCACCGGGCTCACCGCACTGGCGTTCTGGATCCAGGCCGCCGCAGGCCTCGACAACGTGTGGGTCGTGCTCGGCCTTTTCGCGGTGCAGCAGGCGTTCTTCGCGGTCAATCAGCCGACCCGCAGCGCGACCATTCCGCGCCTGCTGCCGGAGGAGCACCTGGCCGCGGCCAATTCGCTGAGCATGACGGTGATGCAGTTCGGCGCCATCGCGGGGCCGGTGCTCGCCGGTGCGCTGATCCCGGTGATCGGGCTCGCCACGCTCTATCTGATCGACTCCGTCGCCCTGCTTGCCACGCTGTGGGCGGTGTGGCGGTTGCCGGCGCTGCCGCCGACCGGTTCGGTGCGCAAGGCCGGATTCCGCACGGTGCTGGACGGTTTCGGCTATCTAGCGACGCAGCGGGTGTTGCTCGCGTCCTTCGCGGTGGATGTGATCGCGATGGTGTTCGGCATGCCGAGGGCGCTGTTCCCGCAGATCGCGCACGAGACCTTCGGCGACCCGACCACCGGCGGTGTCGCGCTCGGCCTGCTGTTCGCGTCCATGTCGGTGGGCGCGGTGCTCGGCGGCGTGTTCTCCGGGTGGATCCCGCGGATCCGGCGCCAGGGCCTGGCGGTGATCGTCTGCATCGTGCTGTGGGGTCTGGCCATGGTCGGTTTCGGGCTCGCGGTCGGTTTCACCGGACACGGCTTGGGCCTCGGATTAGGGCTGTGGATCGCGCTGTTCTGCTCCGCCTTCGGCGGCGCCGTGGATATGATTTCGGCCGCGCTCCGGGTGACGATGCTGCAGCAGGTCGCCACCGACGAGATGCGTGGGCGGTTACAGGGTGTATTCATCGTGGTCGTCGCAGGTGGGCCCCGTATCGGTGATGTTGCCCACGGTTTCGCGGCGGCCAGTCTGGGTACCGCTGTTGCCGCGGCGGGTGGTGGTGGTCTTGTCGTGATCGGTGTGGTGATCGCGGCCATCGCGTTCCCGGCATTCGTGCGCTACCGAGTGGGCCGTGCACATGCGGAAATGGTGATGTGAGGTGTCCTGCGAATTGTTGGCAACTGTGGTCGGATGAGCGATGCTGACCTCACTTGGCCACGCGCAGTTTGTGAGCCGTGGCAGGACTACCCTCCGTGGTTGTCCGTGCCGGTGAACGGCTAGCGTTGAGGCAAGCGCATCGTGCGCCGACCGCGCCCGGTGCCTACGGTTCTAGCCTGAGAGGGATCCTTCCGTGCCCGCTGAGAACATCATCAACGTCGACGAAGACGCCAAGCCGGTCCTTTCGTATCCCGGCGGGGAATTCCCGATGACGGTTGCCAAGGCCGCCGAAGGTAACGACGGTATCGAGCTGGGAAAGCTGCTCGCCAACACCGGGTACGTCACCTACGACCCGGGCTTCATGAACACGGCCCCCACCAAGTCGGCCATCACCTACATCGACGGTGACGCGGGCATCCTGCGCTACCGCGGATACCCGATCGATCAGCTCGCGGCCTCCTCGACCTTCATCGAGGTCAGCTACCTGCTGATCTACGGCGAGCTGCCCTCGAAGACCCAGCTGGAGGACTTCACCGACCGGATCCGGCGGCACACGCTGCTGCACGAGGATCTGAAGCGGTTCTTCGACGGCTTCCCGCGCAACGCGCACCCGATGCCGGTGCTGTCGTCCGCGGTCAACGCGCTCTCGGCGTACTACCAGGACTCGCTGGACCCGCGCGACCCCGAGCAGGTCGAGCTGTCCACCATCCGACTATTGGCCAAGTTGCCGACGATCGCGGCGTACTCGTACAAGAAGTCGGTCGGCCAGCCGTTCCTCTACCCGGACAACTCGCTGAGCCTGGTGGAGAACTTCCTGCGGATGACCTTCGGCTTCCCGGCCGAGCCCTACGAGGTGGACCCCGAGGTCGCCGCGGCGCTGGACATGCTGCTGATCCTGCACGCCGACCACGAGCAGAACTGCTCGACCTCGACGGTCCGGCTCGTCGGCTCCTCCGACGCCAACCTGTTCACCTCGGTATCCGGCGGCATCAACGCGCTGTGGGGTCCGCTGCACGGCGGCGCGAACCAGGCCGTGCTCGAGATGCTGGACGGCATCAAGGCTCAGGGCGGCGACGTCAAGGAGTTCATCCGCAAGGTCAAGAACAAGGAAGACGGCGTGAAGCTCATGGGCTTCGGGCACCGCGTCTACCGCAACTACGACCCGCGCGCCTCGATCGCCAAGAAGCACGCCGACTCGATTCTCGGCAAGCTCGGCGGCGACGACGAACTCTTCGACATCGCCAAGACGCTCGAAGAGGCCGCGCTCACCGACGAGTACTTCATCTCGCGCCAGCTGTACCCGAACGTCGACTTCTACACCGGCGTCATCTACAAGGCCATGGGCTTCCCGACCCGCATGTTCACCGTGCTGTTCGCGATGGGCAGGCTGCCGGGCTGGATCGCGCACTGGCGTGAAATGCACAGTGAGCCACTGAAGATCGGCCGGCCGCGGCAGATCTACACCGGCTACGGCGCCCGCGACTACCGCGAGCTCAACAATCGTTGATTTCCCTGTCACCCACCATCATCTATCGAAGGGGATAACCCGAATGACCAAGCCGGAGATCGAGTTTCAGGGCGGCCCCGCGCCTTCCGAGCTGGTGATCAAGGACATCGTCGAGGGCGAAGGCAAGGAAGCCGTGCCCGGCGGCAACGTCGAGGTCCACTACGTGGGCGTCGAGTTCGACACCGGTGAAGAGTTCGACTCCTCCTGGAACCGCGGCGAATCGATCCAGTTCCCGCTGCGCGGCCTGATCCAGGGCTGGCAGGACGGCATCCCCGGCATGAAGGTCGGCGGCCGTCGCCAGCTCACCATCCCGCCTGCCCTCGCCTACGGCCCGGCCGGCGCAGGCCACCCCCTCGCCGGCAAGACCCTGGTCTTCGTGATCGACCTGGTCGACGCGAACTAGACGGCGAAAATGCTTACTGCGGCCCATGTTCCAGCTGGAACATGGGCCGCAGTCGTTGCTACTCGTGCACCACCTCGACGGGGTCGGTGAGAGCGACGGCGAGGGCCGATTGCTGAGTACTACTGCGTTGGGGGAGTGCGGCGACGGCCTTGTCGGTTTGCGTGCTCAGGTTGCCGACGATGGTCTGCAGCTGGGTGACGCCGCCGGTGAGCTGGTTCATGGCGCCGATCAGTTGGGCGCCGCCCTGGTCGGCCAGCTGCGGGAGGCCCTCGGCCAGCTTGGCGCCCTGGTTGAGTTGCGCACTGGCGCTTTGTAATCGGTCGACGACGGTGCGGAGCAGCGTGCCGAGATCGGTGTTCGGGTCGACCGCGCCGCCGACCAGCGCGCCGATACCGGTGAGCTGTGACCCGGCCTGGCCCGAAATATTTTGCAGGGCTTCGAGTTTCTTGATGATGTCGACCACGGCCGGGTCGTTGGCGAAGGGCAAGGCGCGCAGCGGCGGCAGGATCTGATCGAGGCCGGAGCTCACCGTGTTCGCCGTCTGTTCCACCTGCGCGATCGTGATCCCGGTCGAATCCAGTGCGGAGGCAAGCTCGTTCGCCTGTTTGGCCGCGCCGTCGACGGTCGAGTTCAGCAGCGCGATGGCCGAGGTCAACTGTGCGGAGCCTTCTTTGGCGAAGTTGAGGAACCCGAGCATTTGGTCGGCGCCTGAACTGAACTGATCGGCGCCCGACGCGGCCGCGTTCACCCCCGCCTTCAACAGCTGGGCGGTGAACTGCACCTGCGACATCTGCGTGCGTGCCTGTCCGACCGCGGCGAGCGCGGCATCGACGCCGACCGCGCCGATCCGCCGCGACACCGCGTCGGCGGCGCCGTTGACCAGCGCGGTGTCGGCGTTCTTTGCCGAGCTCACGGTGAGCTTGGCCCGGTGCGGCTGCGTGCCTGCCAGGCTGCCGAGGGATTCGGTCAGGTCCTCGGGCAGCGTGATCACCGCGGCGTAGTCGGCGGTGCTGGCCTCGCCAGGCTTGGCCGCGGTCCACTCGTATCCGCCCGCCTGCGTCAGCGCCTGCACCACCCGCTCGCCCGTTGGCCCCTTATCGGCGTTGACCAGCGCAATTCCCGTCGGACTCGCCGAGCGACTACACGCGGTCACCCCGGCACCGACGGCGCCAGCGGCAACCAGAGCAACGGCGAGAAGTGCCAGGCGGGCGCGTTTTTCGATCATGGCCCCGACGGTAGTTGCCGTGCATAACCGCTGCGCTGGCGTTTCTCTGAGAGTTCAGTAAGGCCGTAGATCTGTTCAGGTCACTGAGGTCCGGGCGCGGTGCGATCGGGCAGGTCGAGGACCAGCCGGATGCCGCCGAGTGTGCCGTCGTCGAAGTAGGCTCGGCCGCCGTGCAATTGGGCCTGCTGCGCGACGAGCGCGAGGCCGAGCCCGGATCCGCCTTTGCTGGCCTGGCTGCCGCGAAAGAATCGGTCGAATACGATCTGGCGCTCGTCCATCGGGATGCCGCGGCCGTTGTCGTCGATGGCGATCACGATGTGGCCGTTTGGGGCCCGGTGCGCGGACACCAGTGCCTCGGTGGCGCGGCCGTGTTTGACGGAGTTGGCCAGCGCGTTGTCGACCGCGAGGCGTAGCCCGGCGGGCAGGCCGCGGGTCACCAGCTCGGTGCCGGCGTCGATGCGCACCGTGAGTCCGGGGAAGCTGCGCATGGCGTCGTGCGCCGCCTGGTCGCAGAGCTCGCCGACATCGGTGGTGACGTGATCACGCTCGTTGAGCAGATCGCCGGTGGCCAGCCGCTCCAACGCCGCGAGCGTGGTCTCCACCCGGCCTTGGCTCCGTTGCAGATCGCTGAGGATCTCCGCGCGCTGCGCCTCGTCCAGGTCCAGGGTGCGCAGCACCTCGAGGTCCGTGCGCATGGCGGTGAGCGGTGTGCGCAGTTCGTGCGCGGAGACGGCCGCGAAGTCGCGCGCGGTCTCGAGCGCGGCCGCGGTTTCGGCCTGCGCCCGATCGACCCGCTGCAACATCGTATTCACCGCCTCGGCCAGCTTCTCCGCCTCCCGCACGCCCGAACCATCCACCGGCGCTTGCGGATTGGCCGGATCCGGCAGCGCGCTGCGCGCACTGACCTGCTTGGTGAGCCGCACGATCGGCCGGACCGCGCGCCCGGCGAGCAGCCAGCCGAGCGCGGCCGCCGCGGTGATGGCGAGCAGGCCACCCGCGAGCACCCATTGCTGCTGCTCGGTGGTGATCCTGGTCGATTCTGCCGCGGGCAGCCCGATCGACACCACCCGGCCCGCGGGCTGGTTCTCCGTGGTGGTGAGCACCCGGTAGGACGCGTCATCGATGGTCACGGTGCGCGAACCCGGTGGCAGGGCAGGCAATTCGGTGGGACTGCTCGCGGTGACGGTGCCGTTGTCGCGCACGGTCATCGAGATGTCCTTGCCGAGCCCGGTCAGGCTGAGCAGCCGCACCGCGATGACCGGTTCGATCAGCGCGATGCGCGAGGCGGTGGTCAGCTGCTGATCGGATTGGCGCACGTTGTTGCGTTCGATCAGCTGCACGCTGATCGCACTGATCGCGGTGACGATCACGATCGCCCCGGCCGCCGCCGCGCCCGCGACCCGGGTGCGCAGCGAAAACGTCCGTCGCCGACGGGGTTTCGCGGGACGCTCGGTCACTTGGGCGCCCGCAGCACGAACCCGACCCCGCGGATCGTGTGCAGCAGCCGGGGTGCGCCGTCCACTTCCAGCTTGCGCCGCAGGTAGCCGACGAAGACGTCCACCACATTGGTGTCGGCCGCGAAGTCGTAGCCCCACACCAGTTCCAGCAGCCGCTCCCGGCTCAGGACAACGCCGACATTGCGCGCCAGCGTGGACAGCAGCTCGAATTCTCTTTTGGTGAGCTCGATTTCGACGCCGCTGAGCAGCGCGCGATAGCCAGCGACATCCACCTCGAGCGGGCCGACGGTGATCGCGCCAGGCGTCGCGGGCACCTGGGTGTCGGTGCGCCTGCGCAGCAGCGCTTTGATCCTGGCGACGAGCTCGGCGAGGACGAACGGTTTGACCAGATAGTCGTCGGCGCCCGACTCCAGCCCGGAGATGCGATCGTCCACGGAGGCCCGCGCGCTGAGCACACAGATCGGCACCTCGTTGCCCATCGCGCGCAGCGCGGTCACCACCCCGGCGCCGTCGAGCACCGGCATGTTCATATCGAGCACGATCGCGTCCGGCGCGAACTCGCTCACGCTGCGCAGCGCCTGCGCGCCGTCCCTGGCGACGAGCACCCGGAACCCGGACAGCCGCAACCCACGCTCGACCGACGCGAGCACATCCTCGTCGTCGTCGACAACAAGAACCGTGGGATTGACAGTCACGTCGCTTTCCCGCCTCTCCGGGATTTCTAGCCAGATTCGTGTGCTTGGTCGCCGGGCGTTGGCGGCTGGCGGTCCGGGGACGGGCCGGTCAGCCCGTCCCCGGCGAGTTACCCATGTCCTCGCGAGATCAGTTCGCAAATTATCAGTAATTGTGGCAGGAGTTGGCTACCGCCTGGATGGTCTCGCGGAGTTGAGCCGTGCGTGGGTCGTTTTCGGCCTGGCGGACGGCATCCGGGTTCTCGTTGATCGCCTGCTGGAGGTCAGCGCGGCGCTTTTCGACCGGCTGGTCGAACTTGCGCTGCAGTTCGGCCTTCTGGGTCGGGTTCGCGTCGAGCATCGAGGCGAGCTGGGGGGCCTTGGCGTGCAGGGCGGCGTCGACTTGGGCGAAGGAACAGTCCGACTCGAGCAGCGGGGCTGCGAACTCCATCGGGCCTGCGGCGGCGATCGCGGGGCTGAGCATCATGGCAACTGTGGCCAGTCCGCCCGCGGCGAGCACGGCGACGGTGGGACGGCCAACGGAACGCTTCATGGTGATTCTCCCGATCATCGAGGGGTTTGCGTGCGCCCTCGACGCTAGGCCGCCGCACTGGCACCCGCGTGAGCGTTCTCTGAGGAATCTCTAAGCAGGTGGGAATCGCACAGTGCGGCGGTAGTTTTCGCGTCTACGCGGGGGAGCCGACGTCCGGGACGACCACCTGCTCGGTGCGCTCCGGCACCACCGCGGGCATCGCGGCCCGGATCTGCACCTCCAGCGCGTCGAGCACGGTGGGATCCTCGATGGTGGACGGCACGTCGTACGGATCGCCTGCGGTGATCTGCCGGATGGTCTTGCGCAGGATCTTGCCGGATCTGGTCTTGGGCAGCGCGGACACGATGATGGCGTCGTGCAGCGTGGCGATCGCGCCGATCTGCGTGCGCACCCGCCCGATCAGTTCCTCGCGCAGCTGGGCCGGATCGACCTCGACCCCGGACTTCAGCACCACATAGGCCAGCGGCCGGTGGCCCTTGAGCTCGTCGGGCAGGCCGACCACCGCGCACTCGGCGACCGCCTCGTGGCCTGCGATAGCCGCCTCGATGCTGCCCGCGGACAGCCGGTGCCCGGCCATGTTGATCACGTCGTCACTGCGGCCGAGCACGAAGAGATAGCCGTCGTCGTCGAAGTAGCCGGAGTCGCCGGTGAGGTAGTGCCCGGGGTAGGCGGCCAGATACGAGCGCTGGTAGCGCTCGTCGTCGTTCCACAGTCCGGTGAGCGTGCCTGGCGGCAGCGGCAGCCCGATCACGATGTTGCCCTCGACATTCGGCGCCACCGGGTTGCCCTCGGAGTCGAGCACCCGGATCCGGTAACCGGGCACCGGCACCGACGCCGAGCCTGCTTTGATCGGAAGCTGTTGCAGGCCAAGCGGATTAGCGCAGATCGGCCAGCCGGTCTCGGTCTGCCACCAGTGGTCGACGACGGGGCAGTCGGTCCGGCCTGCGAGCAGCACCTCGTCGGCCCATGCGTAGGTGGCCGGATCTAGTCGTTCGCCCGCGCAGAACAGCGCACGTAACGACGACAGGTCGTAGCCGTGGGCGAGCGCGGCGTCCGGGTCGGCCTTGCGGATCGCGCGCAGCGCGGTCGGGGCGGTGAACAGCACGCGAACGTTGTGTTCGGCGACCACCCGCCAGTAGGCGCCCGCGTCCGGGGTGCCGACCGGCTTGCCTTCGTACAGCAGCGTGGTCGCGCCGACCAGCAATGGCGCGTAGACGATGTAAGAGTGCCCGACGACCCAGCCGACATCGGAGGCCGTCCACATCACCTGGCCGGGACCTACGTCGTAGATATTGCGCATGGACCAAGCGAGGGCAACCGCGTGTCCTCCGTTGTCCCGAACGACGCCCTTGGGCTTCCCGGTGGTGCCGGAGGTGTAGAGGATGTAGAGGGGATCGGTCGCGGCAACCGGAACCGGATCGGCCGGTGGCGCATCGCGGACAGCATCGTCCCAATCAAGCCACTGGGCCGCGACGGTGTGCGCGGAACTCGGCATCGATGCGGTGGCGGCCTGCGGCGCGGAGAAGTGGATCGTCGGGAACTGCGGCCGCTGCTTGACGATCACCGTCCGCGGCGCGGTGGTCTCGGCGAGATCCAAGGCCTGCAACACAATCGGCGGATAGTCGAGCTGTTTGCCCGGTTCGAGGCCGCCGGATGCTGTGATGATCAACACTGGCTCGGCATCGTCGATGCGTGCCGCGAGCTCGGGCGCGGCGAAGCCGCCGAACACCACCGAGTGCACCGCGCCGATGCGCGCGCAGGCCAGCATCGCGATCACCGCTTCGGGGATCATCGGCAGGTAGATGATGACGCGATCGCCCGCCGAGACGCCAAGGCGGAGCATCGCTCCCGCGAATCCAGCAACCTTTTCGAGCAGTTCGGCGTAGGTGAAAACGCCTCTGGTGCCCGTCATAGCGGAGTCGTATATTAAGGCGGGCTGATTCGCTAGGCCCCCCTCACCGCCAGCGCCGCCGTGCACATGCCGGTCGAGGGCGTTGAAGGAGGTGTTGAGGCGAGCGTCCGGGAACCACCTGGCCACTGGACGAGCGGTGGCGTCGACGATCTGGGTTGGTGGCACGTCCCAGTCGATCGCTTCAGCCGCGCCGGCCCAGAACTCGGCGGGATCGACCAAGCTGGTCTGATAGACCGGTCGGTACTCGTGCCGCACGTTCAATCCCGTGACTCCCTAGCCTCGCCTCGATGCCCGCCTCGATAGATCTGGTTGATTGTGGCAGACTTCACGCGACGCCCGGGTGGGTGTTGTGACCATTGGTTTTGCCTGGAACTGGCAGGTCAAGGGGCGCAGGCTTACTCGGAGTCACCCAAGAAGTTATTGATCCGTTAGAATCTGATGTCACTTATTTGGGCCGTCGTAGACGCAATTTCTCGGCCAGCCGCAGTTCTCGGCCAGCTCCGCCTGTCGAGCCAGTAATGCGTGTGGAGGTTCGCTGATGGCGCGTGGTTGGGGCCAGTTTGGAAAGTGAGTGGGAGATGCGTGACGCCGCTAGGTCCGGCAGAAGGCGCTGGGCGCTCGGCAACTGGGACCTGCGCTGGAAGGTAACGGCAGTGCTTGCCGTTCCGCTGGCAGTCGCGGTGGGGCTCGGCGTGTCCAGGATTTCCTCGGAGTTCACCGGCTCGAGTCGGCTTGCCGCCGTCGCGGAGAACGTCGGGGCCATCCCGGCCGTCACCGCGCTGAGCGCACAGACGGCGACAACAGTCGGTTCGCAGATGGTTTCCGTCGTGCCGAATGTGTCTGTGGTGACCGATCAGAACCTTGCCGACCTCGACAAGGCGATCAGTAACGCGGAGAAGGCGACCGATCGTCTCAACGGTGTGCCAGGCGCCCGCGCGGCGCTGGAGAGCATGCTCACCCAGGCTCGCGCCGTGCGCGAGCAGGGCAAGGCGGTGCGGCCACCGCCGAGTTCCGACGCCATCGGTCTGATCGACCGCGTCCGCAACGACAGTGTGCGGATCGTCGAGTCGACCGTCGGCCAGGTGAGCGACACCGCGGTCGACACTGCCAAGCTGCGCCTCGTCGACTCGCTCAACACCCGTGCCACGCTGGTCGGTGAAGTCGCCGCGTTCCCTGCCGTGCTGGCCAACGAGCCCGACGGCGTCCAGGGCTTCCTCATCGCGGCAAGCACCGAACGCTCGCTGCTCAACGTGCTGTCGCACCGGTTCCCCGACGGGGACACCTCGATCAACGACCTCAAGGTCGGCATCGACACCCGCGTGCGGTTGCTGACCAGCCCGCAGGCGAAGGCCGGGCAGCAGCCGGTCGGCGAATTGAAGAAGTCGCTGACCGACAGCCTCGCGGTCTACGAGCTCGTGGTGAGCAAGGCCACCAAGGACATCGACGTCGCGATGAGCTCGCTGGTGTCCACCTCGCAGCGCGACGCGTGGACCTACACCGCGGTCGTCGTTGCCACCATCCTCGCCGCGCTGTTGCTCGCGGTGTTCGTCGCGCGGTCGATGATCGTGCCGCTGCACCGGCTGCGCCTCGCTGCGCTGCGGGTCGCCGAGAGTGACCTGCCGCACGAGGTGTCCCAGCTCCGCAACGGCGCCTCGCCGGAAGAGGTTCCGCTGGAACCGATGCCGGTGCGCAGCACCGAGGAGATCGGCCAGCTGGCTCGCGCCGTCGACGACATCCACGGCCAGGCGCTGCGCCTCGCGAGCGACCAGGCGCAGATGCGTTCCCAGGTCAACGACATGTTCGAGACCCTAGCCCGGCGCTCCAAGTCCCTCGTCGACCATCAGCTCAGCTTGATCGAGGCGATGGAGTACGACGAGAAGGACCCGCGCCTGCTGGAAAACCTGTTCCGGCTGGACCATCTCGCGGCGCGTATGCGCCGTAATGGTGACAACCTGCTGATCCTCGCAGGCACCAGGCAGCGCCGCGCGAAGTCCGCGCCGGTCGAGATCGCCGACGTGCTGCGCGCCGCGATCTCCGAGGTCGAGGACTACGAGCGGGTGAAACTGGGTGCCACACCGCGTGGTTCGCTGGTCGAGCCCGCCGCCTCCGATATGGCGCATCTGTTCGCCGAGCTGCTGGACAACGCGCTGCGTGCCTCCCCGCCGGAGACCGACGTGAAGTTCACCTTCGCGCAGGCACATGATCAGGGCATGCTCATCGAGGTGGCCGACCGCGGCATCGGTATGCCGCCGCCGGAGATGGCCGATATCAACCGGCGACTGGAGCAGACCGCGGAGCCGGGTCCGGACACCGCGCGCCACATGGGTCTCTTCGTGGTCGGCAGGCTGGCCGAGCGGCACGGTCTCACCGTGCGGCTGCGCCCCACCTTCGACACCGCCCGCGATCCTGGTGTCACCGTCACCGTGCATGTGCCCGGTGGGCTGATCGTGGCGGGTAAGCCGATCACGGCGCAGCCGGTCACGCCGTCGCCGCAGGCGCAGGAACGGCCGAGGCCGGCAGGCCCGTCGTCGATGCAGATGCGGGCGATCACCCGGACGCCGGGCGGCAATGTCATGGTGACCGTCGATCCAGGGGTGAGCGGGCCGATTCCGGTCAGCAAGCCCAATACCTCGCCGAGTACGCCGCTCGCGGCAGGCGGGCTGCCACAGCGGCAGCCGGGCAACGCGATGGCAGCAGGCATGAACGCGCAGCAGGCAGGTCCGACCCTGCGCCCGGCCCCCGGCCAGCAGTCGAACGGGCCGCAGCGCGGCAAGCTCGCCGCGGCGAACCTGCCCAAGCGCAACGTCACCCCCGGCGGTCCGCCGCCGCGGCAGCCGGGCCCGCCGGCCGAGCCCACCGTGACGGGTCTGCCGCCGCGGGACCCGAATTCGGGTGAGCTGCCGAAACGGCAGCCGGGCAGCAACGGGGTGCCGCAACCGAGCATCAGTGGTCTCGCTCAGCCCCCGGGCGGCCTGCCGCAGCGTCAGCGTGGCGAGAACGGTGTGCCACCTCGTGATCCGAGCTCCGGCCTGCCGCAGCGCGATCCGAACGCGGGCGGCCTGCCGCAGCGTGACAGCGGTGCGACCGGGCTGCCGCAACGGCAGGTAGGACCGAATGGTCTGCCGCAACGTGATCCGAATGCCGGTGGTCTGCCGCAGCGTCAACGTGGCGAAAACGGCCTGCCGCAGCGGGAATCCGCGTCCGGTGGTCTGCCGCAGCGTGAGCCGAGTGCAGGCGGTGTGCCGCCGCGTGAGCCGAGTGTGGGGCTGCCGCAGCGTGAACCGAGCTCCGGTGGTTTGCCGCAGCGGGAATCCGCCTCGGGTGGCTTGCCTCAGCGTGAGCCGAGCCAGGGCGGCCTGCCCCAGCGTGAGCCGAGTGCAGGCGGTGTGCCGCCGCGTGAGCCGAGTGTGGGGCTGCCGCAGCGCGATCCGAGTTCCGGTGGCCTACCGTCGCGTCACGCGGCGGCGAGCCTGCCGCAGCGGGACGCGACACCGACCGGGCTGCCACAGCGTCAGCCTGGGTCCCAGGTACCGCCGAACCTGCCACAACGCGAACCGGGCGCCGAAGGTCTGGCGCCGCGGGAGTCTGCACCGGGAGTCGCACTGCCGCAACGCGGTCGGGCCGCACGGCCGGACGCCGACGAGCCGCGCAACGACGCGGAAGCGGGCGCCGATCCCGGTCGCCACAGCTACCGCGCGAACCCGACCAGAACCGCCTCGTTCTTCCAAACCAGGCTGCAACCCGCGGTCGATACCGGCGATTCCGTCATGGGCGGGACACCAATTTTCGCGGAAATGATGTCTGCGTGGCTCTCAGACCCGAATATGGACCGGTCACAAGTGGCTGCTTCGTTCGAGTCGCCGGGTGACGAAGGCTGGCAAGCGGCTCGCCGGGCCAGCGAGGCGCAAACCGAGACAAAGACGGCGGCCGGGTTGCCGCAACGCAATCCGGGCGGAAGGCTGGTCCCGGGCGCCGTCAACGGTGCGGTGGATAGGGCACCGAGCCGTGACCCGGAAACGATCAGGTCCAGCTTGAGTCGTCACCAGCAAGGCGTCCGGGATGGCCGCGCAATGAGAGCAATGAACCTAACCGGAGATAAAGGAGACCGATGAACCCCGATCTAGGTGGTACGAATCGTCAGCTGGATTGGCTGGTTTCGAACTTCGCCAACGAGGTTCCTGGCGTAGCCCATGCCGTCCTGGTCTCGGCTGACGGCCTACTGATGGCCGCGAGCGCGCAGCTGCCTGTCGACCGTGCCGAGCAGCTCTCGGCCGTCACCGCCGGGCTCGCCAGCCTCTCGGTCGGCGTCTCGAACCTGTTCGAGGGCGGCACCGTGCTGCAGTCCGTCGTCGAGATGGAACACGGCTACCTGCTACTCATGGCCGTCGGCGACGGCTCGTACCTGGCAGTGCTGACCAACACCTCGTGCGACATCGGTCAGGTCGGCTACGAGATGGCGTTGTTGGTCGAGCGTGTGGGCCAGACTGTCCAGGCCACGCCACGCGTCACGATGGGTTCCTGATGGTGGGATGGACATAGAAGATCACCGCGTGGGGAGCGCCGAGCCGAGCCTCGTCCGCCCATACTCGTTGACCGCAGGCCGAACGAGGCCCGCGGTCGAGTTGGCGTTGGAGGCCCTCGTCGCATCGCATCCGGTCGCCCTGGAGCGGCAGTTCGAACTGACCAACATCGAGACGTCAATCGTGGAGTTGTGCAGAGAATCGCCGTCCGTTGCCGAGGTAGCAGCCCGACTGGGTATCCCCATCGGGGTGGCACGCGTGCTGGTTGCCGACCTGATCGAGGCCGGCCACGTCCGCGTTTCGGCAACTTTGAAAGACGATTCCAGCGACGATGAACGTCGCGAGCTGATCGAAAGGGTTCTCAGTGGACTCCGGCGTATTTGATTCGACGGCGCAGGTCGACACCCGTACCAGCAAGCCAACGTCGGCGAAGATCGTGGTCGCGGGTGGCTTCGGTGTCGGTAAGACCACGATGG
Organism: Nocardia sp. NPDC049149; assembly: GCF_043197455.1. Classification (NCBI taxonomy): domain Bacteria; kingdom Bacillati; phylum Actinomycetota; class Actinomycetes; order Mycobacteriales; family Nocardiaceae; genus Nocardia; species Nocardia sp. NPDC049149. The sequence continues at coordinate 797,310 of NZ_JBICTD010000005.1, read as the reverse complement.
TCGGTGCTGTCTCGGAGATCGTTCCGCTGCGCACCGAGGCATTGGTGACCAATGCCAGTACCGGTATCGATAATCTGACAGGCATCCCGATGAAGTCGACCACCACCGTGGCGATGGACTTCGGCCGGATCAGCCTCGCCGACGATCTGGTGCTGTACCTCTTCGGTACGCCGGGCCAGTATCGATTCTGGTTCATGTGGGACGACCTGATCCGCGGCGCCATCGGCGCCGTGGTGCTCGTCGACACCCGCAGGCTCGAGGACAGCTTCGCGGCTGTCGACTACTTCGAAGCGCGGGGCCTGCCGTTCCTGGTGGCGCTCAACGAATTCGACGACGCGCCGCGGTACCCGATCGAGGACATCCGGCAGGCACTCGCCGTGCCTGCGGACGTACCGATCCTGTCCATCGACGCACGGCGTCGTGAGCCGGCCAAGCAGGCCTTGGTCGCGCTCACCGAGTACGCCCTGCGGAAGGTGATGCAGGGTTACTAGCCGTTCGCGCGGCGCTACGTTCGTCAGGAACCGAGTGGCTAAGCTCACTCGGTGAGAATTTCGGCGCGCGAGCTGCTCGGGCAATTGCTCGATACCGACTCGTTTGTCAGCTGGGACCGGCCACCGATCACGGTGGCCGCCACCATGCGGTATCGCGAGGTCTTACAGAAAGCGGCAGTCGCGGCGGGCACCGATGAATCGGTGCTCACCGGCGAAGGGCTGCTCCGCGGGCATCGGGTGGCCGTTATCGCCTGTGAGTTCGGCTTTTTGGCTGGTTCGATCGGTGTTGCCGCGGCGGAGCGGATCGTCTCGGCGGTCGAGCGCGCCACCGAACTCGGGCTGCCCCTGGTCGCTTCGCCGACCTCCGGCGGCACCCGCATGCAGGAGGGCACCGTCGCCTTCGTGCAGATGGTGAAGATCGCCGGTGCCGTCGCCGCGCACAAGGCCGCAGGCCATCCCTATCTGGTGTATTTGCGCAACCCGACCATGGGCGGGGTCTTCGCGTCGTGGGGTTCCCTGGGGCACATGACTTTTGCCGAGCCCGGCGCGTTGATCGGGTTTCTCGGGCCTCGGGTCTACCACGCGCTCTATGGTCAGCCGTTTCCCGAGGGCGTGCAGATCGCCGAAAACCTTTACCGCCGTGGCGTTATCGATGGCGTGGGCACCGTCCCGCTCTTTCGCCGCATCGCCCATCGCGCGCTGAGTGTGTTCAGCGGGGTGCCGGATTCAGTTGTCGCGGAACAAGATCGACGATCCTTCGGGCGCACGTCGGCTCCGGTGCCTGCGATGGCTTCGGCGGGGGTCTCTGCCTGGGAGTCTGTTCTGATCTCGCGACGGCCGGACCGGCCCGGTATCCGCGATCTACTACGACATGTGACACAACGGGTTCCACTCAGCGGCACCGGTCAGGGGGAGTCCGATCGGACCGTGGTGCACGCGCTGGCCCGCTTCCGTGGGCAGCCGTGTGTGGTGTTCGGCCACGACCGATCCGGGCAGCAGGACGACGCCATGGGACCCGCCGCACTCCGGGAAGCACGACGCAGCATGGCGCTTGCTGAAGAGTTGCGGATACCGCTCGTGCTGGTCATCGACACGGTGGGTGCGTCCTTGTCGAAGGAGGCCGAAGAGCGCGGATTGGCTCCCGAAATCGCGCGCTGCATCGCGGATTTGGTGACTTTGGACACGCCGACGGTCTCGGTGCTGCTCGGCCAGGGCACCGGCGGCGGCGCGCTGGCCCTGCTGCCCGCGGACCGTGTCCTCGCCGCCACCAACGCCTGGCTGGCCCCGCTGCCGCCGGAGGGCGCCAGCGCGATCGTCTACCGAGACATCGCGCACGCGCCGGAGCTGGCTCGCGCGCAACGCATTCGCGCGGCCGACTTGCATGCCGACGGCGTGGTCGACCGCATCGTGCCGGAGTTCCCCGATGCGGCCGACGAGCCGGTCGAGTTCGCCCGCCGCATGGTCGCCGCCATCGGCGCCGAACTCGCCCAGCTCCGCGCCCATCCTGACGCGGACCTCCGCGCTCTGCGCAAGGCCCGCTACCGCCGCCTCGGCTTGCCAAGCAGCACTGACTGATTCACTCGGGGAGCGTGTCGCTGCGCAGACCCTGGGGCGCGCTCAGCTCCGCGATCAGCTCGCGATACCGCGCGAACGCCGGTTTCGGTGTGTAATCCGAACGCAGCAGCCCGAATTCGAAGTTCAGATCCTGCCGGTCGCTGTCCGCGTCGCGCAGGGCGAAATGCTCGTAGGTGGTGATGTTGAGCGCGGCGGCCAACGCATCGACGGTGCGGACGACCGTGTCCAGCACCTCCGACTGCCGGGCATAGGAGCGATCCGGTCCGGTCGGCCAACCGTTTTCGGCGACATGCATGGGCGTGGTGTCCGGGATGCCCGCCGCGGTGAGGCTCTGCTCGCGGAAGCCGGTCAGCACCCCACCGACGGCGTCGGCCAATTGTCCCGCCGCGATGGGGCGGAACACGTCGGGAAAGAAGTCCAATCCCACATAGTCCAGCGCGGCCACGAACTCCGACCCGCCGCGGCGGCCGAGATCGGTCCAAAACTCCTGGGCTGGATCGAAGATCGGCGTTGCATTGCAACCGATCAGCACGTCGATGCCGAGCCGATCGACCTCGTCCCTGGCCGCGAGCACACCATCGACGATCGCCTGCCGCACCGCGGGAAAGCCGCCGTCACCACCGGGACCCGAGTGATTGGCTTCCTCGGCAACCTGCAGCGAAGCCAGCTGCGGCCCGAACTCGCGCAATTGCGCGCGCAGAAAGTCCAGCCACCCGGTCAGGTCGTTCCCCGAGTCCCGAAAGCACACGACGAGATCAATCTTTCGGTGCGCCAGCACATACTGGGCGACCTTCGGTGGCGCCTCCCGCACCGCGCCCGCCCCATCGCCGTACAGCCGATACCCGCGGACCAGAAACGGATGAGCGCCGTGCAATTCGTCGAGCGCGACGCCGATCCGCTCGGCCTGCTCCGGCGGACCCGGCGTGATCACGCCCTGTTCATCTGCGCCGAGTCCACCCGGATAGATCCCGAATCGAAGAGCCATGCCGCGACGGTAACCCGGATATGACAACCGGGCGACCGAGCCGAAACGGCCCCTGACGCCACGGGAGAGAGTGAGTCGGACGCGTCACTGCGCGTCGGCAAGAAATCGCAGGTCGGACGGCAAACCTGGAGCCAACACGCCAGGGGGCAGCGTTGACGGCTCGCCGACACGCTTCTACGGTCGGGATGTGACCTTCAGAAGCGAGACCTCTGCCATCCCCTCGATCGTCTTGAACGACGGGAACGTGATCCCGCAACTCGGTTTCGGCGTCTTCTTGGTGCCCGACGACGAGGCTTTCCCGGTCGTCACCGCCGCGCTGGAGGCTGGCTACCGCAGCATCGACACCGCCGCGATCTACGGCAACGAAGAGGGCACCGGCCGCGCGATCCGGGAATCCGGGCTGCCCCGCGACGAGGTCTACGTCACATCCAAAGTGTGGAATTCCGAGCAGGGCTTCGATTCCACCCTCCGCGCCTTCGACGCCAGCATGGCGCGCCTCGGCCTGGACTACCTCGACCTGTACCTGGTGCACTGGCCGGTGCCCGCCGCCGACCGCTACGTGGACACATTCCGGGCATTGCAGGCGCTGAAGACGCAGGGCAGGGTCCGCTCCATCGGCGTATCGAACTTCACGGCGGAGCACCTATCCCGCGTGATCGCTGAGACCGGCGAGATTCCCGCGGTGAACCAGATCGAACTGCATCCGCGGCTGGCGCAGCGCGAGCTGCGCGAGTTCCACGCGGGTCACGCCATCGCCACCGAGGCGTGGGGACCGCTCGGCCAGGGGACGCTGCTCGACGATCGGACCATCGCCTCGATCGCCGCCGCCGTCGACCGCACGCCCGCGCAGGTGATCATCCGCTGGCATTTGCAGCTCGGCAACATCGTGATCCCCAAGTCGGTCACGCCGTCCCGGATCGCCGAGAACTTCGACGTCTTCGGCTTCGAGCTCAGCCGCGACCAGATGGCCGCGATCAACGCGCTCGACACCGGCACCCGCGTCGGCGACGACCCGAACACCTTCAGCCAGGGCCTGGACGTCTAACCAAGACCCAGGTAGCTGGTCAGCTCCACGGCCGCCGCCCGCCCAGCGCGGTTGGCGCCGATGGTGCTCGCCGACGGCCCGTAGCCGATCAGATGAATGCGCGGATCCGCAGCCACCTGGGTGGCCAGCCGCCCGGTCATCGTGATGCCGCCCCCGGGTCCGCGTAGTCGCAGCGGCGCCAAATGGTCGAGCGCACTGCGGAATCCGGTGGCCCACAGGATCACGTCCGCGTGCTGGAAGGTGCCGTCGGTCCAGCGCACCCCGTCCGGTTCGATGTGGTCGAACATCGGCAGCCGGTGCAGTGCGCCGCGTTCCTTGGCCGCCCGCAGCCGGTCGTCGAGCCGCAGCCCGGTGACCGAAACCACCGATCCTGGCGGCAGACCGCGGCGCACCCGATCTTCGACCTTGGCGACCGCTGCGCGGCCGTCCTCGGGGCCGAACGACGCTTCGCGGAAGATCGGTTCGGTCCGCGTCACCCAGGTCGTCGAGGTGACCTGGGAGATCTCGTCGAGCAGCTGCACCGCGGAGATGCCGCCGCCGACCACCACGACGTGCTTGCCCGCGAATTCGGCGGCCGTGCGGTAGTCGCGGGTGTGCAGCTGCCGCCCGGCGAAGGTCTCCGCGCCGCGATAGCGCGGGATGAAGGGGTGTTCCCAGGTGCCGGTGCCGTTGATCAGACCGCGCACCCGAATCGTGCCTGCCGAATCGGTTTCCGCGTTGAGGACAGGGCCGTGCTCGGCGGGGCTGCCGTCTTCGGCGCGGTCGCAGACGACGGTGACCGAAACCTGTCGGCGCACCCGCAGCTCGAACCGCTTCTCGTAGAGCTCGTAGTAGTGCGGCACCGCGGTGGCAGCGGGCGCCGACTCGGAGCCGGGCGGCAACGTTTCCGCGAATGACATGCCAGGAAGATCATGGACTCTGTTGACCGTGGTCAGCGTGAGCGAGGGCCAGCGGAATTGCCAGGCGCCACCCGGTCCCGGCGCGTGGTCGACGATGAGAAAGTCCTGCTCGGGGCGCAACCCGAGGCGCTGGAGGTGATAACCGGCCGACAGTCCCGCCTGACCAGCGCCGATCACCAAGATATCGAAGTCTGTCGGCACAGCCGAAGATCGTATCGGCTTCAACGAAGTGAGCCGTCTGCTGTGGCACAGTGAATGTAACCAGACGGATCGCTCAGTTGGGGAGGTCGCATGCTCGGAGTTAGCCGAGACGGTGACGTAGTGACCATCGAACTTCAGCGCGCGGAGCGCCGCAACGCGCTCAACCTCGAACTCATCACGCTGTTGCGCGAGGCCGTGCTCGCCGCCATCGCCGACGAGGCGCGGGTGATCGTGCTGACCGGGCATGGCCCGATCTTCAGCGCGGGCGCGGATCTGACCGGCGTGTATTCCGAGGAGTTCCTCAACAGCTTGATGGAGATGCTGCATCTCATCGAGTCCGCCCCGGTGCCGGTGATCTCGGCGATCAACGGCGGCGCGCTCGGCGCGGGTGTGCAGCTGGCGATCGCCTCGGACCTGCGGGTGATCGCGCCGGACGCCTATATCGCGATTCCGGCGGCCAAGCTCGGCATCTCGGTGGACCGCTGGACGGTACGCAGGCTGGCCTCGTTGATCGGCGGCGGGCCTGCCAGGACCATCCTGCTCGGCGCCGAGCCTGTCTCGGCCGTCGACGCCTACAACTTCGGCTTCGCCAACAAGCTCGGCACCTTGGCCGATGCGCAGGCGTGGGCCAAGCAGATCGCCGAGCTCGCGCCGCTGTCGTTGCGCTACATGAAGCTGGTATTCAACGACGACGGCACCCGTGAACCGGACAACGCCCAGCAGCGCGCCGCCTTCGCGGCGACGTGGTCGAGCGCCGACGCCCAAGAGGGGCTGCTGGCCAGGCAAGAGAAGCGTGCCGCGAAATTTGTGGGGCGATGATGGGTATTCGACGCATGGCAGGCACCGCGGCGGGCGCGCTCGGGCTCAGCTGGGTGGTGCGCGCGGCGTGGGGCATCCCCTCGGCGATGGGCGCCTCGATCTCGGCCATCCAGCCGTACGCGACCGGCGCGGCCACCTATCGCAACCGCCAGTTCCACAACACCGAGCCGAGTAGTCAGCTCGCGGCGGGATCCGCACCGTCCCTGCTGATTTCGGCGCTCACCAAGCGCAATGCCGGTCGGCCGAGCGGGGTGATCCCGCTGCAGACGCCGCAATTGCCCGCGTCCGCCGCCGATCTCGCCGTCACCTGGTACGGGCACGCCACCGCGCTCATCGAGGTCGACGGCTACCGGGTGCTCACCGATCCCGTATGGAGCGAACGGGTTTCGCCGTCCGCGCTGGTCGGCCCGACCCGCATGCATCCGGTGCCGACTCCGCTGTCCGAGCTGCCCGCGCTGGACGCGGTGATCATCTCGCACGATCACTACGACCACCTGGACAAGGAGACCGTCCGCGAATTGGTGCTGCGTCAGACCGCGCCGTTCCTGGTGCCGATCGGCATCGGCGCGCACCTGCGGCACTGGGGTGTTCCTGAGCATCGGATCATCGAATTGGATTGGGGCGGTTCGATATCGCTCTCGGCGCTCGGCCGGGGGCGCGCGGGCGCCGATCTGGTGCTCACCTGTACCGAGGCGCGGCACTTCTCCGGGCGCGGGCTGATTCGCAACACCACGCTCTGGGCCTCGTGGTCGATCGTCGGACCGACCAAGCGGGTCTACTTCGGCGGCGACACCGGGTACACCAAGGCATTCGCGGAAGCCGGTGCGGCGCTTGGCCCGTTCGATCTGACGCTGCTGCCGATCGGCGCCTACGACGAGCGCTGGCGCGACGTGCACATGAATCCTGAGGAGGCGGTTCGCGCGCACGCCGATCTGTGTGTCGGTGACGCCGGGCACGGGCTGCTGGTGCCGATTCACTGGGCGACGTTCAATCTGGCCTTCCACGGTTGGTCCGAGCCGGTGCGGCGGATGGTGTCGGCGGCCGAAACCGCTGGTACGAAGATCGCGGTGCCCATGCCTGGCCAGCGGGTCGACCCCATAGGCGCACCACCACGGGATTCGTGGTGGGAAGATGTCGGGTGAACACTCGTGCTAGTGGGCTACAGGAAGGATCGAATGCTATGAGCTTCGCGGATACCTTGAAGGGCCTCGTCGGCAAGGGCAAAGACGCTGCGGCCAAGAACGCCGACAAGATCAACGACGCCATCGACAAGGGCGGCGACTTCATCGACCAGAAGACGCAGGGCAAGTACTCGGACAAGATCGCCAAGGGTAAGGAAGCCGCCAAGAAGGTGGTTCCGCCGGAGCAGCCCGGCGCCCCCGAGCAGCCGGGCCCGCAGGGCTGACGAGCGGCGGGGCCCGGTTTCTGTCGGTCCCCGCCTCTAAAATTGCTGATATGGCAGCCCGCCGGAGCTTCGGGGGTATCGAGGTTGAACTGAGCAACCTCGACAAAGTGCTGTATCCGGCCACCGGCACCACCAAAGGCGAGGTCATCGCCTACTATTCGGCGATCGCGCCCGCGATGCTCCCGCATATCGTGCAGCGCCCGGTCACCAGGAAGCGATGGCCCAACGGGGTCGACGAGCCGTCCTTCTTCGAAAAGAATCTCGCCGCGCACGCGCCGTCGTGGCTCGCGCGGCACACCATTCAGCACGCCGACCGCAAGGTCACCTATCCGGTGATCGACAACGAGGCCGGCCTGGCCTGGCTCGGGCAGCAGGCGTCGCTGGAAGTCCATGTGCCGCAATGGCGTTTCGACGGCGACGAGATGGGCCCGGCGACCAGGCTGGTGTTCGACCTCGACCCAGGGCCAGGCGCGGGGCTTGCCGACTGTGCGCGGGTGGCGCTCGCGGTGCGCGACATGGTCGAGGGCATCGGACTGCGTGCGTTCCCGGTCACCAGCGGTAGCAAGGGAATTCATCTCTACGTCCCGCTGGATCGGGAGCTGAGCTCCGGCGGTGCGTCCACCGTTGCCAAGCAGGTGGCGACGAATCTGGAGAAGCTGCACCCGGATCTGGTGACCGCGACCATGGCGAAGGTGGTGCGCAAGGGCAAGATCTTCCTCGACTGGAGCCAGAACAATCCGGCCAAGACGACGATCGCGCCGTACTCGATGCGCGGGCGCGAGCAGCCCAATGCGGCAGCGCCACGCACCTGGAAGGAAATCGAAAACCGGAAGAAGTTGCGGCACTTACGGTTCGACGAGGTGCTTGCTCGATGGCTGGCCGATGGCGATTTACTCGCCGAGCTCGACCCGCCGGTGGCGGCGGGCAGCAAGGCCTCGCCCGAATCCGGCGCCGACGCGCTCGCGAAGTACCGATCGATGCGCGACCCGGCGCGGACACCCGAGCCGGTGCCCGCCGACCGGCCGGTGCCGACCGACGGCAACCGCTACGTCGTGCAGGAACACCATGCGCGGCGGCTGCATTGGGATGTGCGGCTGGAACGTGGCGGGGTGCTGGTGTCGTGGGCGGTGCCGAAGGGCCCGCCGACCTCATCGGACCAGAACCGGCTCGCCGTGCACACCGAGGATCATCCGCTGGAGTACCTGGACTTTCACGGCGCCATCCCGAAGGGGGAGTACGGCGCGGGCGAGATGACGATCTGGGATTCCGGCACCTACGAGACGGAGAAGTGGCGCGACGACGAGGTCATCGTCGAATTCCACGGGCAGCGGCTCAACGGTCGCTACGCATTGATCCAGACCAACGGCAACCAGTGGCTGATGCATCGGATGCGCGAGCAGCGGGCCGATCCGAACGGCGCGGTCGGTGCCGAGCCGAGCGGATCGTCCGGCCGGATCATCCGGGTGCCGAGCGGGCCGTCGACCTTTCCGCGTGGTCTCGCGCCGATGCTCGCCACGCCTGGCGATGTCGCCGATCTGACGCCCGACGAGTGGTGCTTCGAAACGAAATGGGACGGGTTCCGGCTCATCGCCGAGGTCGACGCGGGCACGCTGACCTTGCGCAGCCGGGTCGGCAATGTGGTGACCGGTCGATATTCCGGGATCGCCGGGCTCGCCGCGGAATTGGCCGGCCACAGTGTCGTCCTCGACGGCGAAGCCGTGGTGTTCGACGACCACGGTGTCGCCAATCTCGGCCTGCTGCAGGCGGATGCGGCGCGCGCGGTCTTCGTCGCCTTCGATGTCCTGTACCTCGACGGCACCTCGCTTGTCCGCAAACGCTATTCGGATCGGCGCCGGGTGCTGGAGGCACTGGCAGGCACCGCGCCGTCGCTGATGGTGCCGCCGCGACTGGACGGCTCCGGTGCCGACGCCGTGCGCTACAGCCAGGAACACGGCATGGAAGGCGTCGTCGCCAAACGCAAGGATTCGGTGTACCTGCCTGGCAAGCGCGGACATTCGTGGGTCAAGCACCGCAACTGGCGCACCCAGGAGGTCGTCATCGGCGGCTGGCGGCGCAGCGACGCGCGGAACTTCAAGTCCCTCCTCGTCGGCATCCCCTACGAGGACCGGCTCATCTACGTCGGCCGAGTCGGCACCGGATTCAACGATCAGACCATGCAGGAACTGGCCAAGCGCCTCAACAAACTCGACCGCAAAACCACCCCGTTCGACAACGAGCTGACCGCCGAGGAACGCAAGGAAGCGGTCTGGGTGACGCCCAAAATCCACGGCACCGTCCGTTTCATGAACTGGACCGAAACCGGCCGCCTCTGGCACCCCGCCTGGCTCGGCACCACCGACTGACTGGTGGAGGTGGTGCTCGTTAAAAGCCCCCGTTGCTGAAGGCTCCGCTGCCGACCAAGATGTCGTTTGCGAGGTTGACTACGTTGAGTGTGCTCTGACCGTGCTCTACCTCCGTGTCCTGGAATGTGGACTGCCCGGCGGCGACGCCATGCGACCGCGCCACCAATCCGCCTGCGTTGTAACCGGATCCGAGGAACTGGTTCAACGGTTGACCTGCGCGTACTTCCGGCGTGGCGTGAGATGCCGCGTCGTCCCTGAGCATCCGCAAATTGTAGGCAGCAGCTTTGACCGCCAGATCGTCGTTCCCGACCAGGTCAGACCATTCCTGGCCGTTGAACTTGTCCGGATATTTGGCCTTGACCGCGTTGAATGGGTCCTCTTTCTGATTGGTCAAGCCGATCGAGTTCCCTACACCCGACCCGTCCAAATGGACACCCCGCTTGTCCACAAAGGGCTGTGACGACAAATAACGTGCCGTGTCATACATCACCCCCGCCGCGGGGCCTCTCGGGTCGGGGCGATAGGTCGACGGATCTTTCAGTGCGTTGAACATGCCCGTGTCCAGGCCGGTCCGCAGGGGCGCGCCCTCCTGGAGCACCATGGCGAGCACCAGGCGCGGATCCACTCCGGCTTCCCTGCCGTATTTCACGGCAAGCAGAGCCCAGTGCTTCATCTGCGGGCCATATTTGTCCAGTGCGGCGAGATCCATGGTTGTCAGAGTTGGCGCAGGCCCCTCCCAGGTGGCCATCCTGTCCAAATCTCCTTGGAGCGCGGTGTTGTCGCTCGGATTCCCGGATTCGAGGAGCAGCGGCAACTTGGCCAGCGCCTTCATTTTGGGGATGCCTTCAAGGCCTAGGAGCCCGAGGAATTTGGTGCTCGCGAGCACACCGGTCAACGGGCTGCTCGCGAAGACACCGTTGAAAACCTCTATCGCCCTGTACAGATCGAGCATCGTGACCAAGTCGACCGAGAAGTTCACCGCTCCGCTCTCGACGGTGGCACTGACCCGGCTCGCCATGGGAAAGGCGTGGGGCCCGGCGTTGGCGAGCGCGGTTCGGAGAGTGACGAGGCCGTCGTGGTAGCGCTGGACCGCGTCGCCGAGTGTGCCTGCGACCCGGAAGGTATCGCTGATGCCTTCGCGCAGCGCAGCCAATCCTTCGACGATGTCGGGCACCTCGGGAGCTGTGATGGCGTCGAACTTTTCGGACGCCTGCCGCAGCGTGACCAATCCCGCTTGGGCGATCTCGGAATTCGAGAAAGCGGTCCAGGTTTTAGCGGCCGTCGCCAGTAGGTCGGTCCGGCCGTTCGGTACCGATGTCGGGATTCCTCCTCGGCTCGGCGCAAGCAGAATACCGGGCCCGTTGTCGCGATTCGGATCAGGCAGCGCTGGAAAGTCGTTTGCGCTGATCGGTGGCGCTGCGGACGGCACCGGCTTGACCGGCGGCTGCGCCGCTCGCTGGCCGGGGCTGGTGTTGTTGTATTCGGCCATCTCCCAGTTGTATCCGGCGATCTTCAGCACATCGGAGAAACGGTCGAGGGCCGTCGCGCAAGCAATTGTCGCGTCGCGAACGTCACCACTCGAGGTCTTGTATTCCGTAGACCATGGGCCGACGGCCGGAAATGCCCCAGCCATTCCTCCTGTCGAACTCAGTCCGGGAACCAGAGTGCCGGTAACCACTTGCCGTACTTGATCTCGCAGTGTGGCTAGGTCTTTGGCAACCGCGTAGTACACCTTGGCATCGACAATCAGTGTTTCGTTCTGCGGCGCCATCGTCTATCCGCCACGCAGCATGCGACGGTTGGTCTGCAGCGCGGCGGAGTACCGGCGGTGGGCGGCCTGGGCGGCGGCCCGCATCTCGGCCACACCTTCGGCGAATTCCCTTGCGCCGGAAGCCCATTTGCCGTGGGCCTCGGTGTAGGCCTGCGAACCGATGCTCTCCCAGATGCCGGGCAGCGCGGCGACCCCCTCATCGAGGTGGTCCAGTTCTTCGTGGACGAACCCGGCGAGGGCGTTGAGCCTGCTGACAACATTGTCGAGATGATCGAGGTCGACCTTGAATTCCGAACTCATAATCGCAGCCCCGTGAACTCGCCCGCGCTGTCGCCGTCGCCGTCGCGGTAGTTGTCCGCACCGATGCCGAGCTTCGCGGCCATGTCGGTCAACGCCTGCGCGATCCGCAGCCCGCCTTCGCGAGTATCGTGCCAGCCTTCCGCGAATTCGCTTGCCGCAGCACCGGACCACCCTTGCGCCAACAACTCATCGACATCCTTGGCTGTCGAACCCAGAGCTGAATTCAGGGTATTCGCGATGCCATACACTTTGCGGCCAAATGCACTGACCTCGTCCGGAACAACGAAAACACTGCGCTCCGGCTCCGGCCCCCCGGTGCCATTCATAGACAAATCGTAACGCGTGAACTGCCCCAAGCTGTGCCCGCAAAAACTTGGGCCCCGCAGTCGAGATCAAAGATGTCGAATTCTCGCTGCCCTCGCCGGGCACACCGAAAATCCGCACCCCTTCGGTGGATTCGCACTGGCTCTGGGCGCACGGAAGGGGTGCGGATCCGCAGAAGGGGTGCGGATTTTCGGGGAGGTTCCGGTGCGACGGTGGTGGCGGGTCGCGTGCTCAGCTACTCCTCGTCGATGCGTGCTCGACACCGCAGCGGGATCTGGCCGCGATTCGATTGTGCCCATGGCGCTTTCGGCCGATCGGGCCGGACATCCGCGGCGGAGGTACTGACCTTGTTTCACCCATTGCTGGGGCTCTGATCTGCCAGTACCGTGAGTGACCCGAGGCCAGCAGGCGCCGGTGCAGGCCAGTCGCCGGCGCGTCAGCATCGCGCCTCGCCGGACAGCGGAGGCCACCATGCGCACGATCCATCCCCTGCGCGCGAATCGCGAAGCGTCCGACGGCGGCAGGCCGATGCGCTCGGCGTGGCTCGGCCGAATAGCTCGTTCCGGCAACAAATCCCAGGCATCCGCGAAACGGCACACGTGTGCCGCCGAGTTCGGCCGGGAGCAAGGTAGGTTGCGTGCCATGGCGACTCCGGGTGGAATCGGTAGTGGGACAGCGGCAATCGACAGCTCGACACCGCCCGTGCTACCCCGGACGCCGGGCAGGCGCGTCGCTGCGATGCTCGCCCGCGTCGGATCCTCGGCGGCCGCCGCCACGCTGCTGGTGCTGGCGTCGACGCTGCTGACGACGCACAGCACGGCCCGCGCCCAGGTGCCGCCGCCCGATGCGGATCCGTTCTATGCCGCGCCCGCCGATATCGCCGCCTATCCCGACGGCGCGATCGTTGCGTCGCGGCAGACCGCGTTGTTCGGTCTGCCGCTGCCGGTTTCGACGTGGCAGGTGAAGTATCGATCCACCGACGCGGGCGGCGCGGCGATTGCCGATGTGGCCACCGTCATGGTGCCGATGCTGCCCTGGTTCGGTCCCGGTCCGCGGCCGCTGCTGTCCTATCAGATCGCCGAGGACAGCCTCGGCACCCGCTGTGCGCCGTCGTATGCGTTGGCGGGCGGCGGCGATCTCGGCGGTGCGCAGGCATTGATCGACACCCCGTTCATGGCCGATGCGCTGCGCCGCGGTTGGGCCGTGGTGACCAGTGACTACGAGGGCCCGCACGCCAGGTTCCTGGACGGTGTCAACTCGGGACGCGGCGTGCTCGACGGCATTCGCGCCGCCCGTGACCTGCCTGCCGCGGGTCTCGGTCCGACGACACCCCTTGTCGCGTGGGGCTATTCGGGCGGCGCCTTCGCCACCCTCTGGGCGGCCCAGATGCAGCCGGAGTATGCGCCGGACGTCCGATTCGCCGGCATCGCCGCGGGTGGTCTCCCCGCCAACTGGCCTGCCATCGCCCAGCACGTGGATGGCACGCCGCAGGCAGGCCTGGCCATGCTCATCCTGATCGCGGCGACCAGGGACCACCCGAGCGCGGGCATCGCGGACCTGCTCAACGATCGTGGCCGCGCGATGCTGGCCGCCGACGGCGCGGCCTGCGGCCCCGACCTGGTTTCGAAATATGTGAACGCCAGGGTCGACGACTTCTCGTCGGTCCCGAACCTGCTGTCCCACCCCAGCTTTCGCGCCGCCACCGACCCCCAAGAACTCGGCGCCCCTGCCCCGAGGGTTCCGATGTACCTGTACCACAGCACCAGCGACGACGTGATCCCCGCGGCGGGCTTCACCGATCTCCTCGGCCGCTACTGCGCGCAGGGCCCCGACGTCACTTTTGTGCATTCCGCCCTGCCCGGCCACAACCCCGCCGCCGCAGGCGAAGCACTCGGCGCCATGGGCTACCTGTCCGACCGGGTAGCAGGCGTCCCTGTCGCCCCCGGCTGTCACCCCCGATAGGCGAACGCCCACCTCCGCTACGAAATCCGCACCCTCTCTGTGCATCCGCACTGCTTGCGGGCTGCTAGAAGCAGTGCGGATCCACGGAAGGGGTGCGAATCTCGGCGCACGGGGTTCCCCGAAAACAACACGGCGCGCACCACATCGTGGTGCGCGCCGTGTCGGGTGCGCGTCGGAACGTCGGTGATCAGTTCCGCGAGCGGCCCGTGTCGTCCATCCACTTGGTGGATCCCGGCGGTGCGGCCAGGGTGCTGATCAGGTCGATGCCCGCGATGAGCAGCGTCGGCCCGCCAACGATGATGGTGCCGATGATGCCGCCGACGGCCGCACCCGCGATCACGCTGGCGATCACGCCCGGCCCGGAGACGATGCCGGTCAGCCCGACCAGCGCGCCGATGATGGTGCCGATGAAACCACCGACCGCAGTGGCGATGCCGAACTGCGACAGGAACGCATCCTGCGCTCGCTGGTTCTCGTACGGCGAGGCGATCGCGGCCGCGGGCGCCGGACGTGCGGCGGCCTGGTCCTTGACCACGGTCAGCTCCAGTACGCGGCCCGCGTCGCGGACCGCATGCGGTAGCGGGTATTCCAGCCCGTCCTGCCGGAAGGCTAGTGGCAGCGTGACCACGGTCTTGCCCGCCGCGTCGTTGACGTTGACGGTGCTGCCTGCCAGTTCGAACGATCCACCGGTCAGCGTGGTAATGATCTTGTCGCCCACCAGCTTTGCCTCGTAACCGATCTCGGCTGCCGGTGCGGCGTCAGGCTGTGCGTAGGAGGTGCCCGCGCCGACCGCGACCGCGGCGACAAGGGGCACGGCGGCCGCAGTGAGTTTGCGGAGAATCATCCGGGTTGTTCCTATCCTCATCAGGTTTCAAGCAATGGAGAACACCACGCACGTCCGATTCCTTCCCCCACTACGGTGCGCAGCCAATGATGTGATCAAAAGATCAGCTACTCCGCAGAGAACTCTACCGCCCCGGCCGCGGTTTGCACCCAAAATTATTGGGTAGTTTTCCTTTTTAAGAAACCGCGAATTCTGTTATAGCAATAGGCTATTTACATACCGTCTGCCCAGTTCGGGGCTATGTCAGGGACATCCCCATGGCGTAGGAGCCCGCACACACCACCGTGACGACGATCAGCGCCACGGCATCGCGACGCCCCGGCGCACCCGGGTGGGCGGTGAGTTCGCCGGTGCCGCCGCGCGCGGTGATCGCCTCACCGAGTTCGCCTGCGCGCCGGGTGGATACGGCCATCGCCGCGGTGAGAATATCGATTAGCGCGTTCTCGGTCGCGAGGTAGAGAACGCCGTCTTTCGGACGAAGCTTGCGCGCGGCGCGCAGCACGCGAATCTCGTCCATCAACAGCGGAAGACCGCGCAACGTGAGCGCCACGACGACCGCCCATTCATCAACCGGCACACGGATTTTGCGCAATGGCGCACCGAGTCTGGCCAGCGCGGGCGCGATATCGCTCATCGGCGTCGTCCAGGCAACCAGCAACGATGCGGCGACCATGATGAGGCCGAAGACCACCACCTGTGCGTACCGCAGGACGGCATGGCCGCCGACCGGAACATTGATCAGTCCGCCCGCGACGAGCAAGGCCCAGAACCACCACGGCAGCCGCGGCAGCGTGCCGAGCGGCAACCGGGCGAGCAGGCCGATCAGCACCAGGAACGCGATCATGATGCCGAGCACCGGCCAGGTCGGCAGGAACATCAGCAGCAGGCTGATCAGGAATGCGCCGATCATCTTGGTGCCTGCCCACAGGCTGTGCACGGGGCTGGCCACCGGAACCTGACGAAACAACACCGTGCTCATCAGCGACCTCCGTGCTCGATGTGCTGCGCGGCATCGCCCGGATAGCGCAGCGGCGCCGGCCGGGCATCGTGCGGCCTGGCCACCTGATCGGTGACCGCCGCGATCGCGGACACCGAGTCTGCTGCCGGAATCCGCCCGTCGATCAGGTGCACCGTTCGATCGCACACCGCCGACATGTCCGCCACGTCGTGCGAGATGATGATCAGCGTCAGCCCGGAGTCCCGCAGCCGCGCAAGCAGTTCCACGATATCGGCCCTGCCTGCCGGATCGAGTCCGGCCAACGGCTCGTCGAGCACGACAACCTGCGGGTGACTCGCCACGATCGCGGCGAGCACCACCCGTTTCGCTTGTCCGCCACTGAGTTCCTCGATCGAGCGTGCCGCGAGCGAGCGATCGAGACCGACGGCGTCCAGCGCCCGCCCGACCGCACCGGACCCGGTCGCGCGCCCGCCCCAATCCGCGATCTCCGCCCCGACGGTCTGTTTCTGCAGTTGCAGCCGAGAATGCTGGAAGGCCAACTCGACTCGGCCGATCTGCTTGGCGATCGGCTTGCCCGCGAGTTCGCAACGGCCGGAACTCGGTGCGATCAAACCCGCCATGATCCAGGCGAGGGTGGACTTGCCCGATCCGTTGCCGCCGACAACGAGCAGTGCCTCCCCGCGCCGCACGGACAGGTCGACGGCGTGCAATGCCGGTGCCTCCCACGGGGTTCCGCGGTTGTAGGTGTGCGCGATGCCGCGCAGTTCGAGGATCGTGTCGCCCATCGGCCTGCGTCGCGCGTCCCGTACCGGCTTGGGCCAGGTGGGCAGGAATTCGACCGACCGCCCCTCGGAGAGATGAATCACTCGATCGGCCGCGGCGGCATCGGCTTCGTGGTGCGTGACGAGCACCACTGCCATCGCATGCCGCTTCGGCAGTGCCGCAAGCAGTTCGACGAGTTCGCGGCGACCGTCCGGATCGATCATCGAGGTGGCCTCGTCGGCGATGAGCAGCGCGGGCTTCCTGGCCAGCGCCGCGGCCACCGCGAGCCGCTGCTGCTGCCCACCGGACAGGGTCGCGGTTTCCTTCTCGCCCATGCCATTCAGGCCGACCTCGCCGAGCAGCGCGTCGACCTCGACCTCGGCGGCCTGTTCCGGCGGCAACCCCCACACCACATCGTCGGCGACGAGGACGCCGAGCGTCTGGCTTTCGGGTCGCTGCAACACCAGCGTCGTGCCGCCGAGATGCCCGAGCCCCGCGGAGCCGGGCCGCTGCACGGCTCCCGAGGTCGGTGGCAGCCCGGCCAGCAGCCTGGTGAGCGTCGACTTCCCTGATCCGTTGTGCCCGACGATGGCGACGAACTCGCCGACCGCGACGGTGAGGTCGATATCGCGCAGTGCCTCACGCACCGCACCGGGGTAGCGGAAACTGGCGCCGCGCAACGTGACCGGCAACGGCGCGATCGGCCGCTCGTCCGGCGGCGCGTCGAGCCGGTCGCTGCCGGGCAGCCAGGCCAGGCGATCGAGCACCGAACCGAGCACGAACCAGGAGAAGATCGCGGTCGCGAGCATGCCGGTCGCGACGCTGCCGCCGACCCAGGCCCACCACCAGCGCAGCACCGAATCGGTGAGATCGGCGGCCGTCCGCCCGAGCGGCTCGAGTTGCGGCTGCCGCGCCGCCAGGTTCTGGATGCCGCGCGAGGCGTTGCGGACGTTGTCGAACAGCAGGTTTCGCCCCGAGGAGAACAACTGCAACATGCCGACGGCGAAGCCCGCCCACAGCGCGCTCGCCAGGATCGAGAGGCCGAACATCGCGAGGAACCCGCCACCTCGGCGTTTCGCGGTGCCGATGATGCCTGCGACCGTCGCCGTCGCCATCAGCCCGACCGTGGCGACCAGCCCGGTCGCGACGAAGGCGACCAGCGCCGACGCGACCGCGGCGGTGACGAGTGCGCGCAGCCGATAGCGATGCGCGATCAGCCCCATCGGCACTGCGGCGACCAGGTTCAGCGCGCCAGCGACCGGGATGACGGAGCCGATCGTCACCAATCCGACGGTGGCGCCGCCGAGCACGGCGCCGGTGGCCAGCTCGATCGGTCGTAGCGGCCCACGTTCGGCCGGTCCGTCAGCTATCGGCTGTCCATTCACGGCACAAGTCTGCCAGGGGCCGCGCTCGGCGTGTCACGATGACGCTCAGGCGGCCGGAGTGAGGGTGTAGTCGGCGGGGTCGAGGGTGCGGATGCGGCGGCGGTAGCTGGTCTGCGAGCCCGGCCAATTGTTGGTGATGCGGCCTGCGGCGTTGCGATACCAGCTCGAGCAGAAGTTCCATGGTGTGCGCGCCAGCCGCTGCTGCAGGGCCGTGTTGAACTGCTGTTCCTGGTCGGCGCGCACTTCGAGACAGTGCCCTGGCCGGTCGGCGAGCAACTGCACCGCCTGCCGGATATAGCGGGTCTGCGATTCGATCATGTAAATGATCGAGCCGACACCGAGATTGGTGTTCGGCCCGTAGACCAGGAACAGATTCGGGAAGTCCGGCACCGTGATTCCGTAGTAGGCGTGCGCGCCCGCGGCCCACGCGTCGGACAGTTTGCGGCCCGCGCGCCCGTAGATGTTCATCGGCCAGAGGAATTCGGTGCCTTTGAACCCGGTGCCGTAGATGATCACGTCCGCCGCGTGCACGGTGCCGTCGGCGGTGCGCACCCCTTCGGGCACGACCTCGGTGATCGCGGTGGTCTCCAGCGTGACGTTCGGCTGCGTCAGCGCGGGGTAGTAGTCGTTGGAGAACAGCCCGCGCTTGCAGCCGATCGGATAGTCGGGGGTGAGCTTGGCCCGCAGCTCCGGATCCGCCACCTGCTTGCGCAGATGCCGCTCGGCGATGCCGGACACCAGCTTGGTGATGGCCGGGAATTCGACGAGGCCGAGCGAGACGAACTCGGCAATCGCCCACCAGCCGAAGCGTTCGGCGAGCAGCGCGCCGGGCAGCTTGGCGAAGAGCTTGTGCTGGATCGGCGAGTAGTCGGTGTCGAATTTGGGGATCACCCAGGCCGGTGTGCGCTGGAACAGCGTGAGCTCGGCGACCTTCGGCTGGATCTCCGGGATGTACTGGATGGCGCTGGCGCCGGTGCCGATGCAGGCGACGCGCTTGCCGGTCAGCTCGACGGCGTGCGCCCATTCGGCGGAGTGGAACGCCTGGCCCGCGAAGGTGTCGATGCCGGGGATCTGCGGCAGCGCGGGCCGCGACAGCTGGCCGACCGCCGAGATCAGGATGTCCACCGTCCTGGCGTTCCCGTCCGCGGAGCGGACCGTCCAATGCCCGGCCGCGTCGTCGAATTCGGCATCGGTCACCTCGACGCCGAACCGGATCGCGTCGAGCACCCCGTTGCGCTCCGCGACGCCGCGCAGATAGGCGTGGATGGCGTCACGCCCGGAGTAGCGCTGCGGCCAGTCCGGTTTCGCCTCGAACGAATAGGAGTAAAGCGGGGACGGCACGTCACATGCGGCGCCGGGATAGGTGTTCTCCCGCCAGACCCCGCCGAGATCGTCGGCCCGTTCCAGGATGGTGATGTCGTGGAAACCGTTGCGGCGCAGCTCGATCGCCATGCCGATGCCGCCGAAGCCCGCGCCGATGATGAGGACCGATGGCCGGTTGCCGGTTGTCATGTGACACTCCTCACAGCACTGCAGATAGTTCCACTCTAGGGGGCGTCCGGAAAACCGATCGACAAATCCGGCCATACTGGGCGGGTGGGACGGGTGCAGGATCCGGGAATCCGCGATTGGAACTTTCCACGCGGCATCGCCAGCGTGGCGCTGATGGTCGGCTACGCCGGTGAGCACGGCGTGCCCGTCACGCGCATGCTCGCAGGCACCGGCCTGACCGAGCCGCTGTTGCGCGATCCGGACGCCCAAATCGACGCGCAGATCGAGCTCGCAGTGATCCGCAATCTGGTGCGCGAGCTCGCCGACCGGCCCGCACTCGGGGTCGAGATCGGTCGCCGCTACCGGATCACCACGTTCGGCATCTTCGGCTTTGCCTGCGTCAGCAGCCCGACCCTCGGCGAGGCGATCTCGTTCGCGCTGCGGTATCTGGAGCTGAGCTTCACCTTCTGCCTGCCGGTCGCCGAATGGCGGGCGGGGGAGTTCGTCGCCTGGGTGCACGACGAGTTGATTCCGGCCGATGTGCGCCAGTTCCTGGTCGAGCGGGACGTCACTGCCATGCATCAGGTGATGAGCGACCTGCTCGGCAGGCATCTACCGTTGGCCAGGGCCGAGTTCTGTTTCCCCGAACCGGATTACGCCGATCGGATCGAAGAGGTCACCGTGGTGGCGCCGCGTTTCGGCCAGCCGCGCAACCTGTTCGCCATTGATCCCGCGGTGCTGGATCAGCCGCTGCCACAGGCGAACGAGCAGACCTGGGCGATGTGCCTTGCCCAGTGCCGGGATCTGGTGCATCGCCGCCGCGCCCGCACCGGCATCGCCGCCGACGTGCGCGAGCTGCTCGTGCCCGGCGGCGCCGAGGGATTCACCGCGCCACCCGGAATCGACTCCGTCGCACGCGGTCTCAACATGAGCACGCGCACCCTGCGCCGCCACCTCGACGCGGCGGGCACCAGCTACCGCGCCCTGCTCGACGAGGTGCGCCGAGCGCTGGCCGAGGAAATGCTCACCACCACACCGCTTTCGGTGAGCGATGTGGCGATCCGCCTCGGCTACGCTGAATCCTCGACCTTCATCTACGCGTTCAAGCGCTGGACCGGGGCCACGCCTGCGGCCTACCGCCGCGAGCGCGCGGTCCGTCGCTGAGGCGACGGTCAGGCAGGCGGGACGCCGAGCCAGCCGCTCATCGGGACGCTGCGGAAATGCGTTGTCAGGCTGTGTGTCTCATCGATGACGTGCAGTGCGACGGCGGGATCCGGCGCGTAGTCCATCACGTGGTCGGGCAGCTCGAGTTCCCAGTCGGCGCCGAGCACCGACGCGGTGCTCGGCGCGACCAGCAGCGGCTTGCCCGCGAAAGTCGTTGTCGCCGAGGAGTGTGCGTGGCCGGTGAGCACCGCGACGATGCGCTGGTCGTTCGCCACCACCTCGGCGAGCTTCTCCGATTCCGCCAGTGCGATCTCGTCGACGACCGGGCTGAACAGGTGCGCGGGCGGGTGATGCAGCGCGAGCAGCACCGGCTTGTCGGCCGGGGCGGTGGCGAGCACGTCGTGCAGCCAGGCGTAGGTCTCCTCGGACAGCCTGCCGCTCGGTTCCCCTGGAATGCTCGAATCCAGCAGTGCGACGGTCAGATCGCCGATCCGGTGAGCGTGATTGATCGGTGCGTCCGAGGCGGCTTCGCCGAGCAGGGTGGTGCGGAACGCCGCCCGATCGTCGTGGTTGCCGGGGATCGCGTACACCGGAATGTCGGTCGCCAGTGCGAGCTTGGCTTGCGCGTACTGCTCGGGCTTGCCCGCGTCGGTGACGTCACCGGTCAGCAGGATCGCGTCCGGCGTGCGCCGCAGGCCGGTGAGGAACGCCAGCACCGCCTCGACTCGTTCGGCATTGCGCGAGCCGAGATCGAAATGTGTGTCGCTGACCTGAGCCACCAGGATCATCGGCGTTCGCTTTCTCTGGGGGATCGCTCCGTTGCGTCAGAGTGTGCCCGCCTCCCGCGCGCGGCACCCAACAAGACTAGTTGACCTGCGTGTTGTGCGTCGCCATGAGGCTCGCCACCGGCGGAAACGTGTGCTGCGGTTTGTGTTCGCGGTCATAGCGGCGTCATTCGCTCTGCTCGGTGACGAGGGCGGTCAACGTCTGCAACGACCGCAGGAATGACCGTCGATCCGCGGCGGGCAAGTGGGCGAGCAGGCGGTTCTCTTGCTCCTGGATATCGCTCTGCGCTCGGTCGCGCAGGGTCCGTCCGGTGTGGGTGAGCGACAGCAGGTTCACCCGCCGGTCGGCCGGATCCGGTTCGCGCCGAATGAGTTCGCGCCGCTGCAGTTCGTCGAGCACGCCGATGATGCGCGTCTTGTCCGCGCCGATCGCCTTGGCCAGTGCCGCCTGGGTGTAGACGGGTTCTTTGCCGAGTCCGAGGAGCACGGCGTATGCCCACATCGATAGCCCATGTCGTTCCAGCACAGGTAGTTCCGCCGTCATCAGCGCGCGGCCGAGTGGCGCGATCATCGCGGCGAGGTCCGGGCGGCGTGCTTCTGGCATGGGTAGAAAATACTGGTTGCTACTTAATAAGCTCACGCTTACGATAAGCTCATACTTATCAAATAACTAGGAGCAGCGCGATGGCCATTGATCCGGATACTCGTACCGAACTGCGCACCCTCGACTCATTGGGCAACGACGTAGATCTCGTCACGCTGGACGCAAGGGCGGTGCAGGTGAGTGTTGACCTTGTCGCCCAGCTCACCGGTGCTGACCTGCGCAGACCGACGCCGTGCGCCGACTGGACGCTGCACGGCCTGCTGACGCACATGATCGCCCAGCACCGCGGCTTCGCCGCGGCGGTCCGCGGTGCCGAGGACCTGGCGTCATGGAAGACCCGCCCGCTCGGGCCGGACCCGGTGCGCGACTATCGGGACGCCGCGGCTGAGGTCGTCGCGGCGTTCGCCGAGCCGGGCGTTGTCGAACGGCAGATCCTGCTCCCGGAATTCACCACTGACTTTCGGTTCTCCGGTGCGCAGGTGCTGAGCTTCCACTTCATCGACTACGTCGTCCATTCCTGGGACGTGGCAAAGACTTTGGGCGTTCCGGTGCAGTTCGACGACGAGCTGATCGATGCCGCGTATCCAGTCGCGAGCGCCGTACCCGGTGGCGAGATTCGCCTGGCTCCCGGTGCCGCGTTCGGTCCTGAGGTGACGTGGTCGAGCGCGGATCGGCTCGACCGGATCGTCGCGATGCTCGGCCGGTCGCCGGAGTGGTCGCGCTAGCCAGCCCCAAGCAGTTCGGTTGCGCGACTGAGCAATTCGTCGGACTCGTGCGGCGCCGCGTCGATCGGCCGCCAGAAGTCCGCGTCGGGCGTCGCCGCGAGCGCGAGCTCCGGCGGCGTCCGCCACGGCGCCGCGAGGCCGAGCCGCCACGAATGCAGGTAGGTCCGCGCGTTGGCCCCCGACTTGTCGAAGAGCGGATCGCCGACGATGGGCGCGCCGATCCACGCCAGCTGCACCCGGATCTGGTGGCGGCGGCCGGTGATCGGGCGCAGCGCGAGCACCGAGTGCCCGGCCCGGCGCAGCACCGTCACGAAGTCGGTCCGCGACGGGTAGTTCTTGGTGTCGAGCAGGTCGGCGTCCTCGACGAACCAGCGGTCGGCCACCCGGCGGATGCTCTCGCGCGGCGCCGCGATGCGAACACGGTTCTTCCGCCCGACGCTCAGTGGCAGCTCGAGCACGCCTGCGTCGGGCAGCTCGGTGGACTCGACGATCGCCAGGTACGCCTTGTCCGCGGTCTGCTTGTTGAACTGCCTGGTCAGCTGGCCGTGCGCGCCGAGCTCCTTGGCGAGCAGCACCAGGCCGGAGGTCACCTTGTCGATCCGGTGCACCGGGTAGAGCGTCTCGCCCGCCGCGGCCGCCAGCTCGACCAGGTCGGTGTCGTGCCGTTCCCCGGTGACCGAGATGCCAGCGGGTTTGTGCAGCGCCAGAATCGCCGCGTCCTCTTCGACGAGGAATCGCGCGCGCAGCTCGGACCAGTCCATTTCCACTGGCACGAGCCTAAAGTGCGGCTCGGCTGTGCCGCGAATGTGGTGCCCTGTCCTAGCCGTTGCCCTTGCGGCGCAGCACATGCGGGCGCAGGCGGTTGAAGCCGCGCACGCGGACACTGCGCAGGTTCTTGATCTCGAACTCCGCTTCGCCGGCGAGGGCGGCCGCTTCCTCGTCGTCGACGAGCACCGTGCCCGGCCTGGCGACACCGGTGAGGCGGGACGCGATGTTCACCACCGAGCCGTACAGGTCGCCGAATCGTTGCAGCACCGGCCCGTAGGCGACGGCGACACGCAGTTCGGGGGTGCCGCCGACCATCATCGTCGACTCCTGGATGGCCAGCGCGATGCGAGCCGCGGCGACGGCGTTGGTCGCGGCGAACATGACCTCGTCGCCGACGTTCTTGACCACCCAGCCGCTGTTCTCGGTGATCGCGGCGGTGGTGGTCGATTCGAACGACTCGAGCAGCAGCGCGAGCTCGTCCGGGTGCAGGTGCCTGGTCAGCCGCGTGTAGCCGACCATGTCCGCGAAGCCGACCGCGAGGTCGCGCACCGTCTCGCCCGCCGAGGTGCCCGGGTCGAGCGAGCGCGACAGCGCCGCGGCGAGGTGGCGGCGCCAGGCATAGGTGTTGAGGTGTTCGAGCGTCGTGAGGGTGCCCTCGGCCGCGCTGCGCACGGTTTCCTCGGGGTCGGCGTCGGGATCCGCGGCGGCGATGCGGGCACCGATCTCGGCGAGCACCAGGTCGACCTGCCATTCGGCCAGTCGCGCCATGCCCTGGCCGAGGGTGCGCGCGGTCGCCGCCTGCTGCCGGGAATCGGCGGCGGACAGGATGTTCAGCGAGCGGAAATTCCGGACGGCCGCGATATCGGCCTCGGCGTAGTCGACGGCGTCGTCGTCCAGGCCCGCGGGGAAGCCGAGGGCCGTCCACAGCCGCTTGGTGATTGCCGTGCTGGTCTTCGACCGTTCGGCGACCTCGGTGCGGCTGTACTTCCGTGGTCCGTCGAGCAGATAGGCCTCGACGATCGCCTGCACCTGCTCGGACTTCTCGGTGGGCACCATTCCCGTACCTTACGACCACCGGCGGACCGTCCGGTGCGGACACCGCCGCGATTGGGTGAGCTCACAGTGCGCGGCACTGCCCGTATCAGGATTGCGTGGGTGTCGCCTGAATGCGGGCCACGAATGTGTCGATGGACGACCACATCTGCGGATCGAGTTGGGTGTGCGTCCCGGTGCCGGCAACGGTCTGGAAGTCGACGCCGTTGGCGGCGAACTCGCTCGCCAGCGTGGCGTGCAGCGGGGAGGGCACCGTGCTGTCGGTTGCGTTGACCAGCAACAGGATCGGGGCGTCGTAGCCGCTGGTCGGCACGGTCAGGTAGGAGTTGTATGCGGCACGAAGCCCGCTGTCGGACAACCGTTTCGAGATCAGCTGGCCGAGGCCGATGTTGTGCACCCGCGCCTCGATCTGCGGCTTGCAGAGCGTGGCGATGTCGTCGAGCACGGCGCGGCCGAGCGGGGTCAGGTACTGATCGAAATCGACCTCGGGGTGGGTGCTGCGCAGTCCGGTCATGATCATCGAGGAGAACCCGACGAACTCGTCCGAGTCGGGGAAGCTGGGAAAGTCGGGTCCCACTGCGGGAAGCACCTTTTCGATGTCGGACGCGGGGTCCACCGCGATGGTGCCGCGGAAGTCCAGCTCGGGAGCGTAGGTCGCCTGCAGGTGGCCGGCGCCGAGCGCCGCCTGCCCGCCCTGCGACAGGCCGAACACGCCCCAGGTCTTGGAGAGTTCGGGCCGGGCCGCGCGCGCGGCGCGGACGAGGTCGATGGTGGCGGTGGCCTCGGTCTGCAACTCCAAGTACGGGTGCGGTCCGGTGTTGAACAAGCCGAGCCCGAGATAGTCCGGCGCCACCACGGCGAAGCCCTGCGCGAGCAGGTGCTGCATGATGCCGTCTTCTTCGTTGTGGAAGTGGGTGTCCGGGGCCGTGCTCGGATCGGACTGGCCGCCGCAGCCTGCGCCGAGCCCGGAGGTGCCGTGGTCGAACGCGATGATCGGCCAGCCGTTCGCGGGTGGCGTGCCTGAGGGGACGAACATCGCCCCGCTTGCCTGCCGTGCCGTCCCGTCCGACCCGGTCATCCAGTAGGTGACCACCGACCCGCCCGACATGCCACGCCAGCCGTCGGCCTGCGGAATCGCGTCGATCAACGTCCCGGGAGAGGCGGCGAGCGCAGGCGCGGCCTGCAATCCGAGTGCGACGCCAGCCGACACCGTGGCCACTGCCACCGCGCCCTTCCACCCACGAGTTACCCGCATCGAAGCCTTCTCCTTCGTACTGGACGATCGTCCAGCTAACGTCAGACTAGGTCGGTTGTGTAGCTACCACATCGCGGCGCAGCAAATTGTAAGCAACCACACGTTACGCGCGGCTTTGCTGCCGCGCGCCAGGGGCTGGCGGACCGTGTCCAGTTCGATCTCTGCTGTTCGGAAGGCTGTGGCGGTCCTGGCGGCCGCATCGGTGCGTGGAACGGGGAGGTGGGCGAGCAAGAGCGATTGCTTGTCCCGTGAGTGTCCGGATGCCGGGTCAGCGTGCGCGACGGATGAGCGTGTCCGCTTGCCGACGATGCCGCGCTGCGGCTGCGGAGTCGCCGAGGGCCGTGGCAAGTTCGGCGAGGTAGGTGGCGACGGGATCCAGCGTGAGTAGCCCGGTGCCCGCCCCGGCGAGTTCCTGCGCGGCAGGGAGTAATTGGTCGTAGCAGCGGCGCATCAAGGGTTCGTCGCCGAGCGCTTCGGCGGCACGGGCGGTGAGGCAGGTGCGCAGCTCGAGCAGCAGGTCTCGCGGGGATTCCGGTGTCGCGCGCAGGGCTACGGTTGCTTCGTCGCGAAGGCCCTTGTCCAGCAGGAGGATCGGCCGGACCCATGGCTCGTGTGGTCCCCATGCGGCGGTGGCGAAGTCGTCGCGGAGGGCCAGTCCGTGCCGTAGGCGCAGGCAGAGGAGGGCGAGGGGGAGTAGGCCATGTTCGACGCCCGGCATGCCGCTGCCCGCGAGCCCGGTGGCCGCAGACCGGTAAGCGGCTGCCGCTTCGTCGTGAGCGCCGGTGATCGCGGTGCGCAGCGCGCTGAACCAGCGGGTGAAGATCCCGACCATCGGCAACTCGTACTCGGCGCCGAGCCGGTCCGCGGCGGTCGCGTTGGCCGCCGCCGCGGGGAGAGCACCTGTTGCGCAGTCTGTTTGGATGCCGATGAGATGGCCGAGCACCGCGAAGGTGGGTAGCCGGTGCTGCTGTCCGAGCGCGATGAGTTCGGCGCCGATGCGGGCGCGGTCCGCGCTCAGTCCGGCTCGCTGGAAGGTGTGCATGAAACGGCCGTTGAGCGCGAACGCCAGCAGCGCTGGATCGCCGAGCCCCCTGGCGATCGTCTCGGCCTCCGCGGCGGCGTGCAGGCCGCGGTCGTCGGCGGCGCCGCGCAGTTCCATCGCCACGGTCGTGCACAACCGTGCGCGCAGCTCGCGGTGGTCGGCGGGCAGCACGGCGATGGTGCGTTCGGCAGCCGCGACGAGTCGGCCTGCCAGCTCGGGATCGTCGTTGGTTGTCCACACGCCGGGGATGTCGAACGCGCTGATGACGCGGGCGGTCAGCGTCGGATCACCCTGCCGCTCAGCCCGAATGACGGCTAGTCCGCGGTAGTGGCGGGCCTCGGCGAGCCCACCCGTCACCGCCAGTGCCCTGGCGAGTCCGGTGGTGGCCTCGAGCTGTGCGGACAGGTCGGGCTCCGGCATCCGGTCGAAAGCGTCCAGGGCGGCTCGCCATTGGCGTGCAGCCTCGGCGATGGCGAATTTCTGCTCGGCGTCGAGCGCGGCGGCGCGCGCGTATCGAGCGGCGGCGGCCGCGGTGGCTCGGCTGTGCGCGCGAGTGAAATGGTGCGCGAGCACGGAAACCTCTGCGGTGCCTGTTCTTTCGAGCAGTGCGGCGATCTGGCCGTGCCACTGTGCGCGGCGTGGTCCGCTGATGTCGCGGTAGACGGTGTCGCGCACCAGGGTGTGGGTGAAGTGCAGCGTGCCGTCGGGGCGCTCGGTGAACAGACCTGCTGCCAGCGAAGTTTCGAGGCTGTCCATAGTGCGTTCTGCGTCGTCGGCCAGCTCGAAGAGGATCTCGCGATCGACATCCTCGCCGAGCACGGAAGCCTGGGCGACCACGGTCTGGGCGGGCTGCGGCAACAGTGCCAGGCGATGCCGGATGACCTCGCGCACACCGGCCGGAATGGTGTCGAGCGCCGCCGCTCCCTCGTCGCGGAGCAGCCTGGACAACTCCCGGACGAAGAACGGATTGCCGTTGCTGCGCTGGTGGATTCCCGCCGCGGCGGCCGCCGCGAGGTCGGGTCCGGCGATCGCACGCACGAGGGCATCGGTATCGGCCTCGGACAGTCCGGTCAGATACACCCGGACCGGTTCGGTTCTCGCCATTTTGCCCAGCGCCGCGGTCAATTCGCCACCGATCTCCGTGCTGCGGTAGGTCGCAAGCACCAGCACCGGGCCCGCGATGCCGCCGACGATCAGCGCGGTGAGTAGGTCGAGGGTTTCGGCACCCGCGTTGTGCACGTCGTCGAATACCAGCAGCACAGGTGCACGGCGTGCCACTGCGGCCAGTTGCTCGGCTGCGTTGCGGTGGAACAGAAACCGTGCCTCGGCCGGATCCATCGAGGCGGGCGTATCTGGGGTCAGTGCTCCCGTCGGAGACGGCGCGTCGGTGGGGGACGGTGTATCCGCCAGGGGCGGTGCGTCTACCGAGATCGATGTATCCGCGGGGAGCGGTGCACCTGCTGGAGCCGGTGTATCCGCTAGGGGCGGTGCACCTGCCGGATTCGCCGGGGGTGATGCGACTCCTGCGGCGGTCAGCGCGGCGACGATCCTGTTCCACGGCCAGCCCGGCGGCACGCCGAGGTCGGCTGGGCTCTCACCCCGTGCGGTGATCCAGCCGTCGGCCGCCAATGCGGTCGAGAGTTCCTCTGCCAGTGCGGTTTTCCCGGCACCTGCCTCGCCGGTCAGCAACACCAACTGTGCGTGACCGTGCCGGACGACGTGGTCGGCGGCACGGTGGAGCGCCGCCAACTCCGAGCTCCGACCGACGAAACCCGTTCCACGCACGGCGGTTCGAGTGGTCTTGGTCGTCGGCAGCAGATGGGGTGCCTGCGCCAGGATGTCGGCTTCCACTTGTCGCAGCTCGGGACCAGGGTCGGCGCCCAACTCGGTGCGCAACAGCTCGCGGATGCGCCGCAGTGCGGCTAAAGCGTCGCTCTGCCTGCCGGATCGGTACATGGCGACGGCGAGCAGTTGCCAAGCGTGTTCGCGCAACGGGTGCTCGGCGACGAGGGCTTCCAGTCCCGAGATGGCCTCGGCAGGACGCGCGAGCTCGACCAGCGCGGCGGCGCGCTGTTCGACGGCGAGCTGTTGCAGGTTGTCGAGCCGGTCGACTTCGCCACGCGCCCAACCCTGTTCGGCAAACTCCGCGTAGGCAGGTCCTTGCCACAGGTCGAGCGCCGCATCGATCGTCGACAACGCGCCGTCGGGCTGCCCGGCAGCCAGCAGCTCGGTGGTGTGGCGGACGGCGGCGGCGAAGCGGTCCGCGTCCACGGCATCCGGCGCGGTGCGCAGTGCGTAGCCTGGCGCGGCCGTCACCAGGATCTCGGCCGGGGTCCTGGCCTGGCGCTCCGGCTCGAGTGCTCTGCGCAGATCGGCGACGAAGGTCTGGATCGCGCCGACCGCACCGCGCGGCGGTTGTTCCCACAGGTCGCCGATCAGCTGGTCCACCGAGACCACGTGGCCGCGCGCGACGAGCAGGCGCGCGAGCACCGCACGATGCCGGGGTCCTTTCAACGCCAGAGTCGACCCGGCCCGTTCGGCGCGAAGGGGACCGAGCACCCCGAAGCTCAGCTGCGCCACGCGACGGGTCCGATCCTTTCGATGCGAGCAGCCGTACTCAGTCGCTGCTGACCGGATGCTGAGTGCCACGGAAAAGACTGTCCGGTGTCACCGACGAACACTGGAAGGACACCCGATGACATCGAAGATTACCGGATTCGACTACCAGCGAATCGCCGTCGCCGACGGCGTCGAGCTCAACGTTGCGGTGGGTGGGGCAGGCAGCCCGATCGTGCTGCTGCACGGGTTCCCGCAGACCCATCTGATGTGGCGGCACGTCGCGGCCGACCTGGCCGCCGATCACACCGTCATCTGCCCTGACCTGCGCGGCTACGGCGACAGCGACAAGCCGGTGGCGACCGACAGCGGTGTCTACTCGAAGCGAACCATGGCCGCGGATACCGTGGCCGTCGCCCGCGCCCTCGGGCACGAGCGGTTCGCGCTCGCCGGGCACGATCGGGGCGCCCTGGTCGCGATCCGCGCCGGACTCGACCATCCCGACGCCGTCACCCACCTCGCCTCCCTCGACACGCTGCCCACCCTCGACATGTGGGAGGTGCTGCGCGGTGTCACGGCGGCCGTCGGCTTCCACCTGTACCTGATGGCGCAGCCGCCCGGCCTGCCCGAGCAGCTGATCGCCGCCGCTCCCGACGCCTTCTTCGGCCACTTTCTCGACGGCTGGTCCGCCGACCCCGCCGCGATCCCGGTCGAGGTGCGCGCTGCCTATCTGCACGCCAGTGCCGCCGCGGTGCCGAGCATCGTCGCCGATTTCCGCGCGTCCGCAGGCATCGACCTCGAGCACGACAAGGCCGATCGCGCCGCGGGCAACCAGTTCCGCATGCCGGTCACCGTCCTGCAACAGGATTGGGGCGCCGTCCTCGGCTTCGATGCCGAAAGTCGCTGGCGCGCTTGGGCACCCGACTTGAAGCACCACACCGTCAGCTGTGGTCACTTCATGGCGGAGGAGTCGCCTGCCACCGTCACCGATGCCGTGCGCGCATTGCTCGCGCGTTGACGGATTTCGTCGCGACGAGCCGAATATCCGGCCGAAATGTTGACGCGATATTGATGTGGTAATCATCACTCGCCAATTCTCCGAGTGGTGGTTGTACATTGGCGACGAGCACCTGTAGTCGAGGAATCCTCTCCGCTTCTACCGGTGGTTTGTCCGTAATTGTGCGGCGCCGATGACAATGTTGTCCGTATCGGCCGCAGGAATGGCGGAGGCAAGATCGACGCAGCGGTCGAGCGCCGCGGATGCGGCTCCACCTGCGTGTATGTCAGTAATCCACGGCCCGGGGCGATTGATCGGAAGCGGGCAGCATCTCACCAGGAGCGACGATGGCGACCATCTCTCGCGACAGCAAGCAGACCGGACGAAAAACTGCTCTCCGAAATGGCGGAGCCAGCCCGGTTTACGTCAATCTCACCGACAAGGCGTTCTTGCGGCTGCATCACGGTTATGGACTGCCCGTCATTACTCAGACGCTGACTTTGGTCGAGCACAGGCTTTCCGATGCGCAGTTGAATGCGATGTACACACTGCTGAAGGCGGGGCCGCTGACGCGCCGCGTGCGCCGCCCTGCGGTGCCGTTCGCCCGCGCGCGCTGGGTGCCGACCGATTCGGCGCTGCCACTGTCGGTGGAATCGGTGGCGATACCGGAGGCCGACGCCATGGCGTGGGCGAACCGTCAGGCGCAGTTCCCGCTCGATCCCGACGCAGGCTACGGCTGGCGGTTGTCGGCCGTGCCGACCACCTCCGGTGGGATGATCGTCTGCCTCAGCAAGTCGCACGCGGTCGCCGATGGTCATGCGGGCCTGATGGCCGAGGCCGGGCTTGTCGATCCGGGACGGGCCACCAAGGGTGCGCTGGCCACCGCTGTCGGCTTCCGCGATGAAGTTGCCGATGGTATGCACCGCGCCACTGCCATTGCCAGGCAGGTCTTTTCGGAGATGCGGCGGGCAAACCAGGATCCACTGCATCGCAAGGCCATCCTCACCGCGTTGACCACCCGGGAACCCAAGGCCGCGCCGGGTTCCGCCGAATGGCAGGAGCAGTCGGCGGTGCTCACCTTCGACGCGGCACAGTGGCGGGCGATCGCGGCGCGCGACGGCGGCACCGCCAACACGCTGTACCTTGCGCTCACCGCTGACCTGCTGCGCAACTGCCCGCTCATCGACGGCATTCCGCCGGTGCTCACGCCCGCTGTCCGAATCCTGCGCGAGCACAACCAAAGTGACGCGAACTCCTTCACCAGGGTGCCGGTGGTGGTGCAGCGCGACTGGCTGGACAACCACAACTTGACCGCGCTGCGGGCGGCGAGCAAGGGCGCGTTCGCCGCCGCCGACACGGTGGGTGGTGGCGTTCTCTCACGCCCGCGTCAGATGCCGCCTGACCTGATCGACTTCCTGCCGGAGGGTGTCGTGCACCGGCTGCTGGAGACCCCACCGATCACCATCGGAATGTGTTCCAACATGGGTGTTCTCGACGACTTCGTCGCCCCAGAACTCCGCGAGTCCACCCCGCTACTGCACATGAAGCGCGCAGTGGTTCAAGGCCTCGATCTCCCCACTGCCACCAAACAGCCTGTCGCACTGGCGACCTGGCTCTCGGAAGCCGGCGAACGAATCCACTGGAACCTGGAAAGCCTCAAACCGGAGATGTCCCGTTCCGCAACGGAATTAGCAAATCAAGCAACAAAGGTCGCCGCCTCCTGGGGCTTACACCCGCTCCGCATCGATACGAGCGACCCCGGCGCATAGCCGGGCCGACCGCGATCCGCTCCGGCTTCCGCGTAACCGTCTGCTCGGCACGGAGGATTCTGGGAGTCTGAGATCCATGACGTCCGATGCTCCGCTGCCTGCGGCTCGCCTCTTCGACCTCCTCGGCGCCGAGTACGAACGGTCCTACCGGGACCTTCCCGAGCAGCGCGCCGCACTCGAGTGGTTGTCTGCGCGCTTACCTGCGGGCGCGCAGGTGCTGGACGTCGGCAGCGGCACTGGGGTGCCCACCGCACGTACCCTGTCCGACAACGGGTTTCGGGTGGTGGGCATCGACGTGTCCCCTGTCATGATCGATGCCGCCAAGCGGCAGGTCCCCTGTGCCACCTTCCATCAGGCGGACGTGCGCGAATACTCGATCGAGCCTTCGAGTCTGGCCGCGGTCTGCGCGTTCTTCCCGCTGCTGCAAATGACTCGCGCGGACATCGACGCCTCCCTTGCTCGCATGGCGAGCTGGCTGCGCCCGGGCGGCTACCTGATCTTCGCCACCGTCCCCGCCGACCTCGAACAGGTCGACATCGTCTTCATGGGCCACCCCGCCGTGGTGAGCAGCTATGCGACGCCCGACCTCCTCGACCGCCTCCGCAGCGCAGGCCTCGAAGTCCTCGAAGCACGGGAAACCACCTTCACCCCGGACCTCGAGGGCGCCACCCCCGAGCCGCACGTGTTCGTCTACTGCCGCCGTCCCGCCTGAGTCGTCCCCGACCTTGCGGTCGGTCGCAACTATGCGAGGTCTGCTGGCCCCCTTCCGTGTCAGTCGGCGTGTCAGATCGCTGTCAGGTCGGTATCAGCCGGTCTGGCGAAAGTACTCACATCGACAACGCAGCACTCACGGCCACACCGGCCGCAGGGGCTGTCACAGCAAGGAGTACTGCAATGCCTACTTTCCAGACCGTGGCTCCGATCACCGTCATCGCCGACATCCTCTCCGGTGAGCTCACCGTGCGGGCCTCGGACCGCACCGACACCGTCGTGCAGGTCAACCCCGCGGATCCTTCGAAGAAGGCCGATGTGCGTGCCGCCGAGCAGACGCGTGTCGATTTCACCGGCGGCATCCTGACGGTCAAAGCACCCAAGGACTGGCGCACCCACACCCCCTTCGGCGGCAACCCCTCGATCGAGGTGCTCATCGAGGTCCCCACCGGCTCACGGCTCACCGCAGGCTCCGGCGTCGGCCATCTGGTGGCCATCGGCGAATTCGCCGACACCGATCTCGAAGTCGCGGCGGGCGACATCACCGTCGAACGCCCCCGCGGTGCGGTCAGCGCCAAGGTCGCCAAGGGCGACATCCACATTCACGAGGCCTCCGCAGGCGAGCTGCGGCTGGAAACCTCCTACGGCGAGCTCGAGATCGGCATCGCCGCGGGCAGCGCCGTGCAGCTGGAGGTCAATGCCACCAGCGGCACCGTGCAGAACCTGATGCAACCGGTCGACCCGACCAACGCCGAAACCGTCCGCGTCCACGCCCGTAACTCCTTCGGCAACATCATCATCCGCCACGCCGCCCTGGTCTGAACCGATCTGAAGCTACCGAGACTCTGAAGAAGGACTACGTCATGACAAGCGCTGCAAGCAGGACATCCGGTGTCGAGGACGGCTGGGGAAAGGTCGCCGACGCGTTCCGCGCGAACTTCGCGGGCAAACCCGGCGAGGTGGGCGCGGCGTGCTGCGTCTACGTCGGTGGCCGCAAAGTCGTCGACCTGTGGGAAGGTCAGGCCGATCGTGCGGCGAACCGGCCGTGGACCGCGGACACCATCGTCCAGGTCGCCTCGACGACCAAGGGCGCCACCGCGATCTGTGCCCATCTGCTTGCGCAGCGCGGTCAGCTGGATCTCGACGCACCGGTGGTCGAGTACTGGCCGGAGTTCGGCGCCGCGGGCAAGGAACGAATTCCGGTGCGCTGGTTGCTTTCCCACCAGGCAGGCCTGCCGGTGGTCGACGGACCGCTGACCTACGAGCAGGCGCTCGACTGGCATCCGGTCATCCGCGCGCTCGAGGCGCAAAAGCCGCTCTGGCAGCCGGGGACCGAACACGTCTACCACGCTATGACTTTCGGGTTCCTGGTCGGTGAGGTCGTGCGCCGTATTTCCGGGAAGTCGCTCGGCACGTTCTTCGCCGACGAGGTGGCGGCTCCGCTCGGACTGAGCGCCTGGATCGGGCTGCCTGAGCAACACGAATCACGGCTGGCCAAGCTCGAATTCGCCGCGCCGTTCAGCGTGGAGGAGCTGACCGCGGGAATGGTCGCGACGTCCGGGCTCGACGAGGAGACGGTCACCGCATGGATCGCCACCATGTTCAGTCCTGGCTCGATCCAGATACGCGCGGCCGAACTCGGCGGCGCCATCGACAACGCGTCCGACTACTTCACCCAGCGTCCTTGGCGCGCAGCCGAATTCCCGGCCGCGAACATGGTCGCCGACGCACAGTCGGTGGCACGGATGTATGCGGCAACGGTGAGCGAGGTCGACGGGGTGCGGCTGCTCGATCCGTCCACTGTCGAGCGGATGACCGCCGTCCAGACCGACAAGACGCGGATGTACGGGCTGCCACCGGGATTGGACATCCCCGCCGACCGTTCCTTCTACATGTCACTCGGCTTCATGCGGTCCAGCGTGATACTGCCGATGGTCGGGCCGGGTTCGTTCGGTCACCCAGGCTCCGGCGGATCGATCGGTTTCGCGGACCCGGACGCCGGTGTCGGCTTCGGCTACGTCACCAACCACTGGAGCTTCCCGCCGGACGATCCGCGTGCGACCGGTCTGGCCGAGGCGGTCCGTTCCTGCCTCTGAGGACAAGGCCCGCCCACTGAACCTTTCGGTCAGTGGGCGGGCCTTTCTGTTTGTGCGGCGAATCTGCTTCTGCGGCAAGGAGTTCAACATCCCGCGGCGGTGAGTTGGTAGTCGGCTTCGAGCAGCATCCACCCGCTCAGCTGGATCGACAGATCGCGGCTCTGGTTGGCGGGCGGCGGGGTGAACGCATTCGAGAGCTGGGGGAAGATTCCGCCGTGCGCCGGAACCGTGACGGCGCGGGTCCAGTCGGCGCCGAACAGCGGCAGACCGTCCACCTCGGCGCGATGCTCCCAGGCCGCCCGCGCCGACGTGTGCACGATGTGCGCGGCGGTGGTGTCGCCGAGCGACAAGGCGGCAACGGTGAGATACCTGGCGAGGATGCCCATGAACAGCCCGCTGTCGTCCCCGGCGGCGCCGGTGATCACGCCGTTCTTGGTGAGCTTGGCCTCGACTGCGGCGACGAGCGTGGCGGCGCGCCGTCGATGCTCGGATTCCCCTGTGCGCAGGGCAAGTTCGGTTTCGAGTCCGATGGCGACGCCCTGCGAGTAGGTGGTGAGAGCCCGGTTCACGCGGCCGCCTGGCTCGTGGACGCCGTCCAGGATCAGTCCGGTGTCGGTGTCGCGCAATCGGGTGTGCAGGAATTCGGCGAGGTGACCGGCGCAGGTCAGCTCGCCCAATCGGGCCAACGCGATGCCGGTCGGACCGATCGAGGGAGTGTTGTAGTAGTCGTCGCCGATCCGCCACGGCACCGCGCCGACATCCGGGTTCCATCCGCCCATGAGGGCGGTGCGCAGATCTCCGACAGCGTCGCCGAACCGGACACCGAGCAGTCGGTCGGCGCGTTCGAGCGCCAGCGCCAACCAGGCCATGTCGTCGTAGTACCGGTTGGTCCAGCCGGTGATATTGCGGGTGCGGATGCCGCGCGCGAGGGCGGCGACCCGATCGATGCGCGCTGCGGTGCGGTCACGGTGCGCGGCGTCCACCGCACAGTCGAGCAGGTGGGCTTGCCACCAGTAATTCCATTGCAGGAAGGACTGTTCCGCCAAGGGGCGTGGCCAATCGGACACACCGAGCCGCACCCCGGGTAGACCCCAGAGACTGCGCACGTGCCGCGTCACAATGGCCTGTTCCGCCAAGTCCACCCGTTGCCCGCAGGTATCGGGCCCGGCGGACACCTGCCGGGTGATCGGTGCTGCCTGTATCGGCCGCGCCAGCACGGTGACGGCGATCCCGGTACCGGCGGCATACAAGAGGGTGCGCCGGCTCAGCCCCCTGTCCCGGCGTTCCATTCGCTCGGACTCCCCTTGCTGAACAACGATCAATAAAGCTGGAAACCGTGCAGTACAAGTTTATCTCGCTAAAATCACGGCGGCACGATGCAAAGCGCTCGCGGTGAGCTATGACACGGGACCGAGTTACTGGTTCGCGCTGATTTCTTCACGAATTCACGGACCGTTTCTGATCTACGTAAAGCAGCGTTCAACTCTTTTGCGGATGAATTGCCGCGTCACCCTGGAAATGCCGCCGCCTATGCGCGGCGCTGCACGTTATGACGCGCTGACGGCAGCAAGCTTCGCGGAGTTGAGCACCGCGTACAGCGCCGCGACGCGCTCTGCGCTGTCGACCTCGAATGCCGCGACCAGGAACGGCACACCGTCACCGGTGACCAGCGCGCCGGGGCCACCGTTCACCGAGGTGATGTCGACGCGCAATGCCGCGGGCCAGAACGGCGCCGCGAGGCGGAACCACTCGGCGATGGCGACCGCGCCGTACATCGGCGCCCGTGGTGTCTCGCGCCGGCCGTCGGCATCGGCGCGGAACTCGGCATCGGGCGCAAGGAGTTTCACCAGCACCTCGATATCGCCGTGCATGGCGGCGGTCATGAACCCCGCGACGAGTTCGCGGTGATCGCCGTTGTCTGGCTCATGGCGCGGTCGGCGGGCTTTGACGCGCTGGCGGGCGCGATACGCCAATTGCCGCACCCCGCGCTCGCTGCGACCGAGCAACTCGGCGATCTCGGCGTGCGTGAAATCGAATGCCTCGTGCAGCACGAATACCGCTCGCTCATCTGGCGCGAGTGTCTCGAGCAACAGCAGCAGCCCCACCGAGGCGGACTCGCGCAACGCGACCGCCTCCGCATGATCGCCGACGAGCGGTTCCGGCAGCCACGGGCCGACATAGTCTTCCCGCCGCGCCCGCGCCCGGCGCAAGTGGTCGATGGACTCGTTGGCGACCAGCCGAAACACATAGGCACGCGGGTTGTCGACGGTGCTGCGATCGACGCGATGCCAGCGCAGCCACGCCTCCTGCACCACGTCCTCGGCATCGCTTCGGGTGCCGAGCATGCGGTAGGCGACGCCGAACAACGCGGCACGGTCTAACTCGAACGGATCCTCTGCCATCCAACCCGAACGTACCAGCGCGTGACGCGGGGCCGCCCGAATCCGTCTGTCCTATATGAGCAACCGAATGATCGTCGAAAAACTGCTGCACCTCATGTTCGACAACCACGACCTGGCCGCCGCTTCGGCCCTCCTGCACGACGAGTTCGTCTCGCATAACCCTGCTGTCCCGCACGATCCCGCAGTAAAGACCGGCCGCGAAGCCTTCCTCGACTTCCTCGCTTCGCCGCAGGGCCAGGCAATGATGCACGCCGAATCCAGCACCCGCCGCGTCCTCGCCGACGGCGATCTCGCCGCAGTGCACAGCAGCCTCACCCGCCCCGACGGATCGACGATGGCGATTGTCGACATCCTCCGCATCCTCGACGGCCGCGTCGTCGAGCACTGGGATGTGGTCCAGCCGGTCCCGGAAACCGCGGCCAACCCGCACGGCATGTTCTGAGCAACCGCGGTGGACAAGATCAGGCCACCCGATGATCGGCGCATGACGTGTCGTTGATCGATGACTAATAGTATTGCGCGCGAAAGTGTTCGGACATCGTATGAAGGATGGCATGACTACGCCCGACACCAACCAGGCCCCGACCCGCGGCTCGTACCACGCGATCACCGAGGTCGGCAATCCCGTCCTGCACCGGCGCTGTCGCGATGTCACCGAATTCGGGACCGACGCGTTGGCTCGGCTCGTCGACGACATGTTCCACACCATGTACGTCGCTCGTGGAGTCGGCTTGGCCGCCAACCAAATCGGCGTCGATCTGCAGGTCTTCGTCTACGACTGCCCGGATGACTACGACACCGCCGAGGACGAGAGCCGACGCAACGTCGGCCACATCTGCAACCCGGTCATCGAGAACGTCACCACCGAGCCGCAGATCGTCGGCAGGGAAGGGTGCCTGTCGGTACCGGGCCCGGTGGCGCAGCTCGCCCGCGCCGCCCACACCATCGTGCGGGGCAAGGACATGCACGGAAACGACGTCACGATCGAGGGCACCGGACTGTTCGCCCGATGCTTGCAGCACGAGACCGACCATCTGGCAGGCACGCTCTACATCGATCACCTCACCGAGGCGGAGCGCGCCGACGTCCTGGCCGAAATGGCGAAGAATCGTGACGGTGTGCTGGCAGACCGCGAGGAGCGGGCACAGGCGTCTTAAGCGGAGTTACCGGTCCTCGTTAAGGTGCCCTCCCTACTGTCGCGGCGTAGTTTGCTCGACGTGGGGAGGGTTCGGTGCCACAGGACGACGAGGGCGAGGTCGAGGAACACTGGCATCCGCTGACGCGCATCGGGTTTCGTTTCGGCGTGTGCTATTTCGGGGCGATCGGCCTGGCCGGCGTGCTCGGGCTGATCCCGATTCTGTTGGCGGGCTTGGGGATCGAAGCGGGCTCGGTGCTGCACGTGGTCACTCTCGCGCGCCCGCCGATCGAATGGACCGCTACGCATGTGCTCGGCCTTCGGGTGACCAGCACGCAGGTAGGCAGCGACAGCGCGTTCCAGTGGACCGGGCTGTTCCTCCTGGCGGTGCTCTCCGCGGTGGTCACGGCGGCGTGGTCGGTGCTGGATCGCCGACGGGTCCGCTACACCCGGCTGTTCGCCTGGACTCAGCTGTCGCTGCGGTTCGTGCTGGTGCTGGCGATGTTCTATTTCGGGATGGCCAAGGCGATTCCGACCCAGATGCCGTTCGTGCTGAACCGGTTGGTCGAGCCCTACGGCAATTTCAGCCCAGAAGGCGTGCTGTGGTCGCAGATCAGTGTGTCGCAGCCGTATGAAATCGCCCTCGGCGCAGCGGAATTGCTGGCGGGCCTGCTGTTGCTCGTGCCGCGGGCCACTGCTGCGGGTGCGCTGCTGTGCGCGGTGGACATGACGCAGGTGTTCCTGCTGAACATGACCTATGACGTCCGCCTGAAAACAGTCTCGTCGCAGTTTCTGCTGCTGAGCCTGTTCCTGCTCGCACCGTATGGGCACCGGTTGCTGGCGGCCCTGTTCGCTGGTCGTCCCACGCCTGCGGTCCGGCCCGTGCCGCTGTTCGGTTCCGCGCGGGCCAACCGGATAGCGCTCGTGGCCCAGGTGGTGGCCGGCCTGCTCTTGCTCGGCGTGATCGGTGCGCAGAACTGGCGGCAGTGGTCGAAGGAGACCCCCGAGCTGTACGGCATCTACCGAGTGGACGGCTTCTCCTCCGAGGGCTATGCCCGCGACCCGCTGCTGACCGACGAATTACGGTGGCGCCGAGTCATTATCGATCGCCCCTTCCACGTCTCCGACCCGATGATGGTCACCATCCAGCACATGGACGCCTCCTTCGAGGTGTACGGCGGCACCATCGACCCGAAACGCCATCACATCGACCTGCGCCACCGCATCGCCCTCGGCACCTTCGAAGAAACCCCGATCCGGGTACGGCTCACCTACTGGTGGCCCGACCCCGGCCGGATGGTCATCGACGCCGACGACTATGCCGGGCACCGCATCCACGCCTGGTTCACCGAACTCGAGCCGCAGTCCTTCCCGCTGCTCGAACGCGGCTTCAGCTGGGTCCAGGAGACGCCCTACAACCGTTGAGTGTTGCCGCATGAGCTACTCTTCGGCAATCGCGATCGGCGAGCTTCATCCTGCCCAGCGCAGCGTTTGTCCGCACAAGCGAGAGGAGCACGATGCTCGAGCAGGCGCGTCTGGAAGTAGTGCACGAACCGCTGGCCGAACGCTTGCCGGGGGCGCAGTACTTCGAGGCGAACTACCGCGTTCGCGCGGGCGACATCGATCAAGAGATGCGTTTGCGGTTGGACGGCGTCGCTCGCTACCTCCAGGATGTCGCCAACGACAATCTCGAGGCCACGGACTTCGTGAACACCGACCCCTTCTGGGTGGTCAGGCGCACCGTCATCGATGTGCTCGAGCCGATCTCCTGGCCCGCCACGGTTATCTTGCAGCGATGGTGCTCCGCGCTGTCGACGCGGTGGGCGAGCATGCGCGTGCGACTGACCGCGACCCATGAAACGAACCGCCTCAATCCGGCGCAGCGCCCCGACGGCCTCGTGGAAACCGAGGCCTTCTGGATCAATGTGAACGAGAACGGCATGCCGACGCGAATCAGCGACGGCGGGTTCGCGTGGCTGAGTTCGATGAACGACAACCATCGGTTGCGGATGCCGACGAGTCCGCGAGCAGTGCCTGACCGCGATCCCGGTATGCCCGCTGACCGCATCCATATCCTCCGCACCGCGGACTTCGACCCGTTCAAGCATCTGAACAATGCGGCCTACTGGGTAGTCGTCGAGGACGAATTGGTCGAGCACCCAGATATTCTCGGTGCCCCGCATCGCGCCGTCATCGATTACCTGCGCCCGATCGCGCCAGGAGCCGAGGTGATCGTTCGACGGCGCCGCGACGGCGAACAGCTGCTGATCTGGATGATCGTCGATGACCGAATCGTCACTACCATGACAGTGGACAAGCTCAGTCCTGAATACCGCCGTAGCACCCGAAGCGAGTAACCGAGCCGACCTGCGCGAAATGTTCTGAGCGAGAAGGCAGCCCTTGGGTGGCCACGATTCGACCGCGCGAAACGCGCACTAGGCCATGCTCGTTCGGCCCATGTCGTCAAGCCGAGAAATGTTCTGGGTTTCGTCGACCCAGCAGATGATGTATAGGGATTCGAGGAATGTTAACGGTTTCCAAAGCTCGATCGCTGGACGGGTCTGCGGTAGGGGTTGTC
Organism: Nocardia sp. NPDC049149; assembly: GCF_043197455.1. Lineage (NCBI taxonomy): Bacteria > Bacillati > Actinomycetota > Actinomycetes > Mycobacteriales > Nocardiaceae > Nocardia > Nocardia sp. NPDC049149. The sequence goes on along the minus strand of NZ_JBICTD010000005.1, from coordinate 756,090 downwards.
CGATAGGATGAACGGCGTGGGTGCGATCTTGCTGGTGACGTCGTATATCGACGCCAGCACATGCGAGGCCGGGCAGGGGGTCACCGCCGGTCTGGTGCGCACCCGGAGCGATAGCGCGCTCAACAATCACTTCGACAGCCACCTGTGCCAGTCCGCGCAGGGTTGGGCCGACCCCATCTTTCCGAGTACTCCGTCGTAGAAGGACCGACCGATGGCAGACGACAGCGAATTCGACGGCCTCACCAAGGCCGCGAAGGGACGCCACATCCGGCTGAAGCCGCAAGCCGCGCAGGACTGCGCCAAGCTGTGCAGTGACATGATCACCGAGCTGAACAGTGCGATCGGCAACGCCAACAAGCTCGCCAACACCCAGGGTTTCGGCAGCAACATCACGAACGCGTCCGCGCTCGCCAAGCGCTACAACGACCGCGCGACCACCGGCGACTCCTCGCTTGAGCACGCGCTGACCAAGCACCGCGACGTCGTCAACGACATGATGGAGACCTTCATCGCTTCCGGCCGTGCGTACCTGGAGAACGAACACGCCTCTGCCGCAGAGCTTTCCAAATACGACACGGCGATCAAGGATCTCCGGCCGAAGTCGTAGGATTCCGCCGTCCTTGCGCCATGGAGGTGACAAATGGGTGACTCAGCACCGAACAATCCGAGGTCGTACAACCTGAACGAGTTCAAGCCGAAGACCGGAGGCACCGACAAAACTACGGTGCTCGGTGACAAGTCGGTCGGGACCGAGACCGGCCAAATCGCCTGGGAGACTTACGGTAAGGACCTGGACACCCTTGTCGCATTCCGCGATTCGATCAATTCCGGGTCGGTACGCGGCATGGCGAACAATTGGCGCGGGCACGGCAACAATCTGAACGCGCTCGTCGGCAAATTCTCGAACGCAGTGAAAGCGACGATCGTCGATTCTTGGGATTCGGAAGGCGGTCGCATCGCGTCGGCGGCGGTGCAGCGCTACGCCGATCAGCTGGCGGCGCTCCCCACCGTCATCAACGCGGTCGCGAACAGTCTGGATTACTCGGCGGATTTCCTCGACACCACGCGAAACAATATCCCGGACGGCAAGGGCAACCTGGCCAACGGCAAGTCGATCGTGACGAGCTCCGGCCAGTACGACAACGACAAGACCCGTGCGCATCTGCGACAACTGCTCACGCAGCGGGCCAACGACGTCATGAACCAGGTCTTCGTTCCCGGCGGCAAGTCCGTGGACGCGGCCATGCCGGTATTCCCGCTGCCGCAGCCGGTGACGACGGGGCTGCCGGACCCGACCCAGCTCGGCAACCCCGGTCCTCCTGGTCCTCCCGGACCTCCCGGGCCCCCCGGGCCGGGTGTGAAACTCGGGCAGCCAGGACCCGGGTTGAACACGGCCGCGCTCAAACAGCAGCAGCAACAACTCGACGATGCACGCAAGCGGGCGGAGCAGGACGCCAGGGACCGGTCGGCGGAGATCGCCAAGCAGAACCTGGAAGCCCAGCAGCGGGCGGCGGATCAGAAGGCGCAGGCAGCTCAGCAGGCCGCACAACAGGGGATCCAGCAGGCGGCGCAGCAGGGCCTCCAGGGTTTGCAGCAAGCGGCAGAGAAGGGTCTGCAGACAGCAAGCGCGGCAGGTTTGCCCGGCTCGCTGGCCGGTCTGAACCCTGAGCTGAGCAAGGAATTGAGCAAAGAGCTGAACAAGAAGGCAGGCGGCCCTGGCCCCGGCCCCGGCAAGCTCGGCGGGCCCGGTGGGCCGAACAGCGCGCTCGGCACGGAGGCTTCGAAGCTGTTTCCGCGGGCGTCGGTCGCCGGAACGGCTGCGTCGGCGATCGGCCGGGCAGGCCTGGCCGCCACTCCGGGTATGCCAGGTTCACCAGGCGCCGCAGGCTCACCCGGTGGTGCCCACGGTCAGAACAAGGAGCACAAGCGGGCGGACTATCTCGACTCCACCGAGCACATCGAGGAGGCGCTCGGTGACGCACCGGTGACTTCGAAGCCCGTCGTCGAAGGATGACCGCGCACCGTGGGCGGCTGACCTCGCTCGAGCTGGTGGTGCTGTGGGAGCTGATGTCGAACGACAAACTGCCGTTCCCGCTGACGCATTGGCCGACGCACCAGTACGAGGAGGACTACTACCGCGCGAAAAGGGAGACGGCAGAACAGCTGCTGCGGCGGCTGCCGCCCGACGCACAGCAGCTGTGGGAGGCTGCGGTGAACCCGGACATCGTCATCTGGGCGGCGGGCGAGCCGCCGGACGACGAGACGGACTCGTCGGCGATGACCCGTGTCGTCGGCCTGCGGCGCGAAGGCTACGCGGTGGTCTTGGTCCAGGAACCCGGCGAGAGTATCGACCGCGGTGGCGATATCGACGTCTACGAGACCGACGTCGCCGGGCTGGCCAAGGCGGTGATCGGCCAGCTGCCGAAGGTCGGGCGCGGTAAGCAGGGCGAAATTCCGATCCTGTCGGAACAGGCGGACGCAACCGCTGCGCAGTCGGACGACATGGACTACAGCTACGGCTCCTCGCAGGTGCTCGAGGCGAACGACCCGCCGCAGACGCGCTCCGATCGCTGGCGCAACGCGCAGGCGACCCAGATCGGCGAACTGAAGGTCGAGCCGGGCAGCGGGGCGCACTGGATCCAGGACCGCCGTGGCTATCTCGTTCGCTGGCGCGATCTCGTCGACGACGGCCGCTACCTGATCGAACCCAAGCCGAACCCGATCGCCATTCCGGTGGACGACAAGGCATTCGAGCAGTTCGTCAATCAGCGAGTCGTCGAATTGGTCCAGCGGATCCGGGAGAACCGGCCTGCGGAACGCGACTTCCGAGTCCTCTGATCATGGGTACGCAGAGGTAGTGTGATGCTCGACGAGATGGCGCGTGACACGCTCGAGTTCCTGCTCGAGACGAAGTTCTACGAGCAGCGCCTGCCCGGTCTCGGCGCGGTAGTCGAAGTGGGCGATCAGCGCTGGGAGCTTGCGCTCGGCGTCTCCGACCTGGCCACCGGCGAACCGTTTCGCCTCGGCGACCACTACCGCGTCGGATGTGTCACGAAGTCGTTCACCGCGACGGCCGTGCTGCAGCAGATCGACTGTGGCCGTCTCGGTTTCGATGACACGCTCGAATCGTTCGTCCCCGGCATCCCGAACGGTGCGCGCATCACGATCAGGCACCTGCTGAACATGACGTCCGGTGTCGCCAACTTTGTCGGTGTGCCGGACTGGCTGCCGACGCGCGACGAACTGTCCTTCGACACCCCGGACGCGGACTGGCCGCAGGAGCGCAAAGTCGACCTGATGCGAAGCAGGCCTGCGGCTTTCGAGCCGGGGGCCAAGGCTGACTACTGCGACAGCAATTACATTCTGCTCGGCCTCGTGCTCGAGCAGGTGACCGGCAAGCCCGTCGCCGACGTGATCAACGGTGCTGTCGTCGCGTCGGTGCCCGGCTTGGCCAGCACCGAATTCCCTTCGGTCGCAAAGCTTCCCGACCCTCATCCGACGTCCTACGCGCTCATGCCCGACGGTCGAACATTGCGCAGGCTCGGCGACATGAACCCCAATGCCCTGTGGGCGACCGGCGCGATGACCTCGACGGTCGACGACCTCATGATCTGGGTGCGTGAGCTCGCCGACGGCACGCTGCTGTCCGCGGACTTGCAGCGTGCGCGCTTGATGTCGACGCACCTGGACCGCAGGCGGGCGTTCCATCGGTACGGGCTCGGCGTGCAGCGCCTCGGCGCGCTGGTCGGCCACAACGGCATCATGCCCGGTGCGTCCTGCGCGGTGTATCGCTATCCCGCAGAGGATGCGTCGGTCGCGGTCGTGACCAACGTGTCGGCGAACGTCGACGCCATCAGCATGGAGATCGCGCTCGAGCTCGTGCGGGCGCTCTACCCCAGGTTCGTCGATGGCTGAGCAGGCCGGCGCGTCAACCGATCCGATCGCGATCGTCGGCATCGGGTGCCGGTATCCGGGCGGTATCGCCTCGTCGGCGGATCTCTGGCGGTTCGCCGCCGAAGGGCGCAGCGCCACTTCGGCATTTCCGACCGATCGGGGTTGGGATCGGGCCAGGCTGCAGACCTCGGTCAATTCCGGGCGCGGGAACTTCCTCGATGCGGCGGACGCGTTCGACGCGGCGTTCTTCGGCATCAGCCCGCGCGAGGCGGTGGCGATGGACCCGCAGCAGCGGATGCTGCTCGAGACCTCGTGGGAAGCCTTGGAGCGCAGCGGCATCGATCCGTTGTCGCTCGCCGGGACGGAAACCGGCGTCTATTTCGGCGTCGTCGCACAGGATTACGGCGGTCGGGTCGCCTCCGAGCGCATGGGCCTGGCCGGGCACCTCGCCACCGGCATCTCGGCCGCTGTCGCATCCGGGCGCATCGCGTACTCGCTCGGGCTGGCGGGTCCGGCGATCACCGTGGACACCGCATGTTCCTCCTCGCTCGTCGCGATGCACCTTGCGGCGCAGGCATTGCGGACCGGTGACTGCACGCTCGCGCTGGCCGGCGGCGCGACGGTGCTGAGCTCGCCGAGTGCCATCATCGGGCTGGCCGAGCTCGGCGCGCTCGCCGAAGACGGCCGGAGCAAGCCGTTCTCGGCCGCCGCCGACGGGTTCGGGATCGGTGAAGGCGTCGGCGTGCTTCTCCTGGAACGACTTTCCGACGCTCGTCGGCACGGTCATCCGGTGCTCGCCCTGCTTCGCGGCTCGGCGACCGGTCAAGACGGCGCGTCGAACGGGCTGACGGTACCGAGCGGCCCCGCGCAGGAACGGGTCATCCGCAAGGCGCTCGCCGACGCCGGGCTCACGCCTGCCGACGTCGACGTCGTGGAGGCGCACGGCACCGGAACGACGGTCGGCGATCCGATCGAGGCAGCCGCCCTGATCGCGACCTACGGCGAAAAGCGCTCGGACGCAATGCCGCTGCTGGTCGGGTCGGTGAAATCGAACATCGGTCACGCGCAGGCCGCCGCCGGCGTCGCCGGGGTGATCAAGATGGTCGAGGCCATCCGGCGCGGGACGGTCCCGCCGACACTGTATGCCGATCGATTGACCACCGCGGTCGACTGGTCCACCAGCCCCGTGCGGGTGGTGGCCGAGCCGACCGCATGGCCTGCGGAGTCGCAGGTTCGTCGCGCGGGTGTCTCGGCGTTCGGCATCAGCGGCACCAACGCTCACGTGATCCTGGAACAGGCGCCCGCCGAGTCAACGGCCGCCACAGCGAGGCCGCCTGTCGTCGTTCCACTCGCGCTGTCGGCGAAGACGGGACAGGCATTGTCGGAGTACGCCTCCCGGCTGCTTGCGGTGCTCGATCACGAACCGGTGGACGTCGCGTGGTCGTTGGCGACCGGACGAGCGAGCTTCGCCTGCCGAGCCGTCGTCGTCGGCACGGACCGCGACGAACTGCGTGCGGGTCTGACCGCGGTTGCCGAGGGGCGAGCTGCCGAGAACGTCGTCGCGACCGGTGTCCCGCCCGGCGACACCGTGTTCGTGTTCCCCGGCCAAGGGTCGCAGTGGGTGCGGATGGCGGCCGAATTGCTCGACACTGCACCGGCATTCGCCGCGCACATCGACCAATGCGCTGCGGTGTTCGCCGACCTGGTCGACTGGTCGCTGCTCGATGTGCTGCGGGACGAGCCGGATGCGCCAAGACTCGAACGAGTCGATGTGGTGCAGCCGGTGCTGTTCGCCGTCATGACCTCGCTGGCCCGGCTGTGGCAGTCGATCGGTGTCGAACCGGCCGCGGTGGTTGGTCATTCGCAGGGCGAGATCGCCGCCGCCTACGTCGCAGGGGCACTGTCGCTTGCCGACGCCGCACGCGTCGTCGTCGTTCGTAGCCGTGCACTCGTCGCGATCGCAGGCGACGGCGGCATGGTCTCGGTGCCGCAACCGGTCGACGAGGTCGGCGTGCTTGTCGAAAAGTGGCCCGGTCGACTGGGTGTCGCTGCGATCAACGGCCCGCGTTCGATCGTGGTGTCCGGCGAAGCGGACGCCGTCGCGGAACTTCTCGCGCACAGCGACGCCAATGATCTTCGTGCCAAACGGATTCCGGTGAACTACGCCGCGCATTCGGCACAGGTCGATTTGATCGGCGCCGAGTTGCAGTCGGCACTGGCCGATATCGAAACCGCCAAGCCGAGCGTCCCGCTCTTCTCGACGGTCACCGGCGGTCTGCTCGAACCGACCTCGATGGACGCCGGGTACTGGTTCCAAAACCTCCGGCAGCCGGTGCGATTCGAGTCGGCGATACGAGCCGCCTATGAGCACGGGTACCGTGGCTTCGTCGAGGTGAGCCCGCATCCGGTGCTGACCGTCGGCATCGAGGAAACGCTCGACACCGACGACGTCACGGTTGTCGAAACGGTGCGGCGCGACCAGGGCAACCTGCGACGCTTCCTGCTTTCCGCGGCGCGCGTGACCGCCTCGTGGCGGACCTATCTCCAAGCGCGGCAACCACAGCGGGTCGACCTGCCGGTTTACCCGTTCCAGCACAACCGGTTCTGGCTCGCGCCCGACGAAGGCGGCGCGGGCGCTGTGCACCCGTTCATCGACGCGATAGTCGAACATCCCGAATCGGGTGAAGTGACGTTCGCCGGTGCGGTGTCCGTCGACCGCCAGCCCTGGCTCGCCGACCACGCCGTCGCCGGAACGGTGCTGTTGCCGGGTGCCGCGACGGCCGAGCTTGTCCAGTCGGCAGGCACGCGGGTCGGGTGCCCCGTGCTGTCCGAGCTCGTGCTGCATGCGCCGCTCACTGTTCCCGAATCCGGTGCGGTGCAGCTGCAAACAGTCGTCGGCACGCCCGAGACTTCGGGCAGGCGATCGGTCCGGTGCTACATGCGAACCGACGAATCGGCGCAGTGGACGCTGCATGCCTCTGGCGCGGTATCCACCCGCGCCACCAGTACGCCGCCGGTCGTCGCGGCATGGCCGCCGGAAGACGCAACGCCGGTTGACGTTTCCGACTTCTACGAACGATCCGCGGCCAGGGGCTACGAATACGGCCCGGTGTTCCGCGGGCTGCGCGCCGTTTGGGTGAAGGGGACTTCGGCTGCGGACAGGGAGCTGTTCGCGGAGGTCGTTGCCCCACTCCCTGCCAGCGCAGCGGGATTCGGGATACACCCTGCGCTGCTCGACGCGGCGTTGCACGTGCTGATCGAGCAGTTCGCCAGTCGTGACGCCGCGACAGTGAGCATGCCGTTCGCCTGGGAGGGCGTCGAGCTGTATTCCTCAGGTGCGACAGCGCTGCGTGTGCACGCAACGATAACGGCCGACGACCGCGCCGCGTTGACACTGTCCGACACCGCCGGGTCCGTCGTCGCCACGATCGAGTCGCTGGTGACGCGGCCGATCGACCGACGGCAGTTGGCGGGCGATTCAGTGTTCGGCATCGATTGGATGCCTGTCGCGATTCCGGAGCACCGGGAGGGCCGAAGCGGCCAGGCGCCCAACGTATTACGTTGCCAGGCAACGCCGATCACCGACGGTGATCTCCCACAGGCAGTGCGCGCGCGACTGGCCGAGATCCTCGATCAGATCCAGCGGTGGCGGCAACGAGACGACGACAGCACGCTCGTGGTCGTCACTCGTCGTGCCGTCGCGGTGCACAGCGGCGAGGACGTGGAAGATCTCGTGCACGCACCGGTGTGGGGGCTGCTGCGGAGTGCGCAGAACGAGCACCCTGGGCGAATCACGCTCGTAGATATCGACGACTGGGTAAACCGTCGCGTTGCGATAGCGGCGGCACTGGCCTGCGACGAACCGCAGCTCGCGTTCCGGCGCGGAATCGCCTACGCGCCAAGGCTTGTTCGTGCCCGCACCGACTTGGTCGGCAATCCCGAGCTGGTCGAGGCCGGATCTTGGCAGTTGCGGACCGCAGGTACCGGAACGCTGCAGTCGACCAATCTGCGTCTGGAGGCGCTGCCGGAGCCGGAACGAGCGTTGCGGGACGGCGAAATCCGGATCGCGGTCCGTGCGGCGGGGCTGAACTTCCGCGACGTCATGATCGCGCTCGTCGTAGACACCGAAGCCAGCGCCGATTTCGGGGTCGACTTCGGCGGGTACAACGACGTCCACGCCGAAATCGGTGCTGACGGTGCGGGTGTCGTTGTCGAGGTGGCCGCCGACGTCACGACGGTGGCGCCGGGGGACCGGGTGATGGGTCTGCTCGGTCCGATCGCGTCGACGGTGATCGTCGATCACCGGTTGGTGGTGCCGATTCCGGCCAGCTTGTCCTTCGCGGAAGCGGCCACGACGCCTGCGGTGTTCCTGACCGCCTACATCGCCCTGCATGACCTGACGCAGCTGGCACCGGGTGAGCGGTTGCTGGTGCACGCGGCGACCGGCGGCGTCGGCTTGGCGGCGATTGCGCTGGCTCGGCATTGGGGTGCAGAACTGTTCGTCACGGCGAGCCCCGGCAAGCAACACCTACTGCGAGCGCTCGGATTCGCCGACGACCATATCGCCAACTCCCGCACCGTCGAGTTCGAGCAGGCATTTCTCGCGACCACCGACGGCGCCGGCGTCGACGTCGTACTCGACTCGCTCGCAGGCGATTTCGTCGATGCGTCACTGCGCCTGCTGCGCCGCGGCGGCCGGTTCGTCGAGCTGGGCAAGACCGATGTTCGCGACCCGGCCACGGTCGCAGCGGCACATCCCGGCGTGGCGTATCAGACGTTCACCGTGCTCGACGTCGGCCCCGACCAGATCCAGCAGCGGCTGGCCGACATTGCGGCGATGTTCGAATCCGGTGTGCTCCGGCCGTTGCCGGTCGGGTGCTGGGACATTCGTCGTGCGCCGGAAGCCCTGCGCTACCTCGGTCAGGCGCGACATGTCGGCAAGTTGGCGCTCACGATCCCCGAGCAACAGCGGTCGGCGGGCACCGTCCTGATCACCGGCGGCACCGGCGTCCTCGGCGCGACGCTCGCGCAGCATCTCGTGCGTCGCCACGGTGTCCGAAACCTCGTGCTGCTCAGTCGTCGTGGCATGGACGCACCGGGTGCGACCGAGCTGCACGGCGAACTCAGCGCACTCGGGGCGGCCGTACAGGTGGTGGCATGCGATGCCGCGCACCGTGATTCGCTCGGGGCGGTGATCGCGCGGATCGACCCGCCGCTGGTCGGCGTGATCCACGCGGCAGGCGTGCTCGACGACGCAGTGATCGACTCGATGACCCCGGAGCACCTCGAGACGGTACTCCGGCCGAAAGTCGACGCCGCCTGGCACCTGCACGAGTTGACGGCCGAATCCGACCTGTCGATGTTCGTCCTCTTCTCCTCGATCGCAGGCATATCCGGTGCCGTCGGTCAGGCAAACTATGCCGCGGCCAACACGTTCGTCGATGCACTGGCCGCGCACCGCAACCAACTCGGCCTGCCCGCCGTCTCGCTCGGCTGGGGCTTCTGGTCAGCTGCCACCGGCATGACCGGCCATCTCCGCGAACAGGATCGGGCTCGCCTGGAGCGAACCGGATCCATCGCCATGTCCTCCGCCGAGGCCCTCGACCTCTTCGACGAGGCGATCAGCCTCGGCCGCCCGTTCGTCCTGCCCGCCCGACTCGACATCGCCGCCATGCAGTCAGGGGAGGTTCTCCCCGCACTGGTCCGCGGCCTGGTGCGAGCAGCGCCGAAGCCACGCAGCACGCCTGGCATGCCAGCGGCCGACCGTCTAGCTGGACTCGACCCTGCACAACGACACGACCAGGTCCTTGCCCTTGTCCAGTCCACCGCCGCCGCAGTGCTCGGCTACGACGGCCCATCCGCAATCGGACCCGACCGATCCTTCAAAGAACTCGGCTTCGACTCCCTCAGCTCGGTCGAGTTCCGCAATCGCCTACGGTCCGCACTAGGCATCCCCGTCCCAACCACCGTCGTCTTCGAATACCCCACCGCCGCAACATTGACCACCCACCTCTGCGAAGCCCTGGACTGATCAGGTGGGGCACCTGCTCGGTCACTAGGCAAGCCTGCGACGACGCCCGCGGGACAAGGAATCGGCGGCGACAGCTATTCGCCCCCGGTCGAGAGTGGAACCCAACGCCCTCGTCTTGTGCGCAAATCCAGGCCGCCTCGTCGGACTTGCTGTCCGGCACGTAGATGATCTGCTGTTGGCGGCGCGGCACCTGTGGTGGCGGCGACTGCTCGAGCCTCCGCTTCGGCCTCGAACCTGAATGCTTCCCGCACTACGACCACTGCGGATTCGACCCCGATCCGCTCAGCGGGTCCAGTGGTATGCACTTCATTGGTTAATAGCCAAGGAAATGCATACTCTCGGGAGGTGGTGCTCGTGGCTGACCGTCGTAGCACCTTGTTGCCCAGTGAGCTCTGGCGGACGCCGCTTCGAACCGTGCGGCCGCAGGACTTGGCTGGCATCTACGCCCAACCGTGGCCCGAGGTCGCGCGGCTGGTCGATCGAGGTGTGCTGCACCGCGTTGCCAACGGCTACACATCATCGTCCCGCCGGACTACGTCGGCCGTACCTGGCTGCCTGGGCTCGAAGCCGCCGCCGCAGGTATCGCGTCGTCGATCTACGGGCCGGATCAGGCGATTGTCATGGGCATCAGCGGACGCCGTCTCGCTCTCCATCCACGTTCCCTTCGCCTGTGTGGCAGTCCAGGCGGCCGAAGAGCGAGCGCTGGGCAGCGAAGTCGTGCAGGTGGCTGATAGATGATGATTCATATACCGATCTTTAGGCGTCTTCCTTGAAGGTGATCGATATATGAATCTTTTCGGGATATGCGTGTTATGATCAATATATGGATCATGCTAGGGCTGTGACTTCAGTCGAGTTCGGCCACGCAGTGCGCCGCGCTCGGGAGCGGCTTGGCCTGCACCAAGTAGATCTTGCCGAGCGGCTCGGCGTCACGAGGATGACTGTGTCGCGGTTGGAAAGAGGAGGCGCGGTCAGTATGGAAACCGCCATTCGTGCGCTGTCCGAGTGCGGCTACGAAACCGTTGTAGTACCCAAGTTCAGCCGGGTCACCGTCGAGGAGCGGTAGCTCGATGGCCCGCAAAAAGGTCCCCGGTTTGGATGTGTGGTTGTACGGACATCGCGTCGCCCACCTCACCGAGCCCAGCACCTACCGATACAAGCTCGAGTTCACCGACGAGGCGCTAGATGTTTTCGGTCAGGGAGTGAGGGTGCTGTCGCTTGCACTGCCTTTCGATACCAAGGCGGTCGCTGACGCAAAGGGGGTGGGTGGTCGGCCTGTGGCCGCGTTCCTGGAAGGACTCCTCCCCGAAGGGAATCTTCGCCGCCATCTCGCCGCGAGTCTCGGGGTTACCTCCATCGACAAACTGGAGCTGCTACGAGCAGTGGGCGCCGAATGCGCGGGTGCGGTGCAGTTCGTCCCCGAAGGCGAAGTGCCGTCCACGGGGGCGATCAGGGCGCTTGCCGATGACGAAGTGAACCGGCTCGTTGCTGATCTCCCCACTTACCACCTCCCCGAAGGGGCCGTTCCACAAGCGTCGCTTGCGGGAATTCAGGACAAGGTGCTGTTGGTTGCGCGACCGGACGGATCCTGGGGATGGCCCGAAGGCGGCGCGGTGTCATCACACATCATCAAACCTGAGCCGTTGGGTGGCGCGACCGTGCCGCATCTCATTCAGGCCGAACATTGGGCGTTGTCGGTAGCCGGCGCCGCGGGCCTTAGTGCTGCACAGACCACTGTGGAATCCTTCGACGGACGTAGCGCTCTCGTCGTCACCCGTTATGACCGGACTAGAGACGGGGATAGACTGCACCAGGAAGATTTCTGTCAATCGCTCGGTCTGGACCCCGACGCAAAGTATGAAAGTACAGCCGAGTCCGAACAGCTCGGATCCAGGCTGCGCCGCCTCGCGTCCGTGGCGGCTGACCGTGCGATGGATCCCCAGGCGTTCCGCGTCGACCTGCTGTCGGCGGTGACCTTCAACGTCATCATGGGCAATGGTGACGCGCATTCGAAGAACTATTCACTGCTACTCGGTCGTAGCGGCGAAGTGTCGCTGGCGCCGATGTATGACTGCGCACCGGTCATGTACCTGGATCCTAGATTCAAAGGCACAGGCCACATCATCAACGGTCGCACCAACATCGACTCTGTCGACGAAGCCGACCTTGTGGCCGAAGCCCGTTCGTGGGGGCTGGCGCCGCGAATCGCGCAAGGCACGGTCCGCTCCGTCATGGCCAACGTTTGGGACGCCGCGCACTCGATCCCCCTGCCGCCCGGCACAGAGTCGGTCTCGAGCAGGCTCGAAGCGCTCTGGGCTCGGCGTCAGTGGACCGTGCCATGACCCCGAAAGCGTCATCCAATCGTCTTGGACTGTGTAAAAAGTTGCGCACGATTGTCGGAACGTCCCTGATCTGTGGTCGCATAAGGGAGATGTGCGTCAGCCACGAATATCTTCGAACGCACCATTTGCCACTGGGCGCGCGCGGTCGTTGACCGAGATGCACAGCGGGTCAGAACATCCGATAAGTAGCCGATTACGCGATGCTTCGGGTCTGCCGTTGTCGGCGTTGCCGCTGTTGGTGAGGCGGACGACTTCGAATCCCGTACTTGCCGACCGGAGTTGGAAGATTTGACCGCCGATCGCGAGACCGATTGTCGCCGAGGGGGCGGTCCCTTCATGGCATTTTGTCGGCTACGGAGTTGTCCACCGTCGCACGGCGTCGTCCCAGGTTTTACCATGGGCTTCCGCATAATAATCCCGATAGTTGTATGTTCCCTGCTTTTCTCCCCAGGTGCATTTCTGCTGAGCCAATTCCTGCCCGATTTTTGTTCGGGCGGCGTCTCGAGCTGCTTCGTCCCTAATTCGAGCGTATTCATGGTAAGCGGCGATCATCTCCGGCGTGGCGAACTTTACACCGATGTCCGGGCCATTCCGGGCCGACATCCTCCTCTGAGATTCACACACTTCAATATTTGCGTCACCTTCGTCCTTGAATGATTCCATCGAATTATGACCGATATAGTCTACTCGCGCCTTTGTGTGCGCTTCGTTCAGCTGTGCAGTCAAGACATCCATGGATCCGTGCACTCGATGCGCTTCGAGGGCTGCCTCTTGGGCTTCCATCAGCTCACCGAGTTTGTCCTCGGGCTTCATAAGCTGGGGTTTGTAGCCATCTGGATGGGCGTGATTTGACCTCGTGAATCAGGTGGCTTAACGTCGCCAGCGTTTGTCCTCGACGACCACCGTCTATGTTTATGACACGGTCTTCCCGTTTGGTCCAGGTCCCACTTCCTCGCTCGCCATACCTGATTTCCCACGCATCATGACCGGTGGTGAGATCGAGTATTCTCTGCGCCAAGACAGGTTCGTACCTCCTGATGATCGTATCGATCTCAGGGCTCAGGTGCTCGACCAATGGTACGTTTCTGTCGGGAAATTCCTCGTTCAGGCTCGATGCGTTCAGCCCGCGTTCCTGAGTTGGCATTTCCGGTCTCGTAACGGATCTCTCGGCCGCTTCCTTGCTGAAATTGGCGACCAGTTTCGCGGCCCCTTCATCCTTAATTTCAACTGCATGAGCCGCGTTCCGAACCGGCTTACTACCTGTCCCTCGATGAGCGTCTGATGCAACCCGGCCAGCATCTCCTGTTGTTACTGACAGATAATCGCGAAACTTCTGCCAAGCTTTGCCGATCACCTACCGGTGGCCATCTATAATTCTGCAAGCAGGCTCCATCATGGCGATAATTGTGCTCGGTCGAACATGACTTCCCAGAGCTGATGGGTCTGAACTGGCGGCCGCGTCGTATGCGGACTACGGCTGGCTGGCGCTATAAGTCGTATCTATCAACGGACGCCGGTGAGCTGGAAGCGCAGCGAGCATCGCCCGAAGGCCACCTGATCGACCACCTCAACGATTTCTCAACCACCACGTCTTCAGCGACTATCGCCGCACCCTTCTCGCCAGCCATGATCTCGGCATCGCCGCCGCCCGCAACCACGCAGAACAGCTCGCCGCTGTGCGGCGCGATATTGCCGACATCGACCGCAAAGCCAAACGCCTCGTCCGCAGCCTGGAACTCGTCGATGAACCCGACCAGGAACTCATCCGCGACATCAACGACCGCCGTCACGAACTGCGCGATCAACAATCACAACTACGCGAACGGCTCAAAGAGTTGGAAGACGAGCACCAACTCGTGCCCAACCCGGAGCTGATCGAATCACTTCCCACCGGCCACGTCCGTGTCGAGCAGATGCCCGAACAACTCGCCCGGACCTTGTTCGAAGCCCTACGCCTCGAAATCCGCTACAACAAGAGCCAGCACCGGGCGACCTACCGCATCACCCTCTCGGGCCTGACACTGGCCGCCGCGCAACGCACCGCCAAAACCGCCATCACAGGAAAACGCCAGCGGCACCACGCATCCAACGTCGCGGACGTTCCCATGTTCGCTGTGCCCTCGGCAGGATTCGAACCTGCGACACCCGCTTTAGGAGAGCGGCTTGTATCCGATTTGCTGGGTATTGGTGTAGTGGGCATCGTTGGTCAGGATGGCTCCACCTGCGGATTTGGTGATGGGTTCGTTGGTGACGATCGGTCGTGTGTGGCGGCGCTGCGTACGAACTGCGTACGAAAGTCGCGGGGGTGTGATGCTCCGCGACTTCGTCGTGTCTGGCCGAGGCTCCACGTGCGGAGTCTGTCACTAGACTCGTTCAGCAATTCATCCGTTTCAGCGACTTCTCTTCCCCCTGCTTCCTCATACTGGCTGTCCTGTGCTGAAGGAGGGCTAGTCAAGGGTGGCCTCGGCCATCGCGTAGCGACGCGCAGCGCCCTTTACTCGCCCGTAGTGAAGTCAGATACTTTGGCCACCGGGGAAGCTGGGAACCTTGGCTATGCGGGTATCACTCCGACCGTCCGCTTCCGGCCGCCTGCCCGAAGAAGAAGCCCAGGATCAGCAAGAAGCCACTGGCCAAGATTTCCGGGACATCCGTGTGGATGAACATTGCAACGACCAGGGCTAGAGTCAGAACACCGAGTAGAACAGCACCTACAAGAACTGCGACGGGTTCCCGTTCAAGCATGAGTTTCCACCGCTGCCAGTTGCGCTCTTTGATCTCGGCTTCATGGACGGCCTGTCGCATCTTTTCGGCCGCTTCGGTCGATTTCGCTTCAAGGGCGGTTCGTTGCTGTTCGCGTGCGAAGTCAGCGATGAGGCTTGTGAGGTCTGCACGCAGCTCGGGATCCTGAACTTTGGCTTTGACCGCACCTTGCAGCGCGACGACCTGCTCTTTTGCCTCAAGTCTTGACACTAGGTCACGAATGAAAGATTTGAGGTTTCTCAGTCTTGGTCGGATGTCATCTTTTAGAATCTCGAAGCTCGGACTCGCCGACAGCGGACTACCGTCGGGGGCAACCCACCCTTCAGGGAAGTCCAATACCAGGTCATAGGCGGCACGCAGCTCGGGCAGGGACAACTTTTCAAGGTCGTGCCCGTTCATGCCGTTTTGTTGAAACAATGAAGCATAAGTTTTCCCGGAGATATCCGAGCTTGTGCCCATGTCGCTCCCCTGCTCACACGAATCAGACTTAGAAGCTGAGGATACCGGGCCTTGAGACAGAGCCCCGTCGATAAGGTGTCGTGTGCGACTGTTCGGCATCGGATTTCGTTCAGCAATTCATCCGCGCAGGTCAGCTCGGTTTCGAAGTTCCTGCGACCGGACCACAGCCAGGCCCCACGAACGAGTGCCGGCGGATTCAGTGGGCAGCTGCGGGAGGTAGGTCGGGGACGGCTCACGAAGTGCCCAGCACTGCTCGGTGAATGAAAAAGCGGCCAGTTCTGAGGAGTCCGCGTGATGCCACGTCGCCGAAGCGGATGCCAGAACACGCGAACAGGTCCATATGCGCTCCGGCGCGTAGCGCCGTCGGTGCGCTCTTGATGACGTGGCCGCGAAGCTGGACAGCGCACGCACCGATTTCGCTACTGCGTACTCTCTGCGTACCAAACCGGGCGCGGTGGTCATAGACCTGGGTACGAAAACGGCCTGACCTGCGGCGCAACTGTGCCCTCGGCAGGATTCGAACCTGCGACACCCGCTTTAGGAGAGCGGTGCTCTATCCCCTGAGCTACGAGGGCTGACCTGGGGGCGATGGGGTGCCCGCCGGGACTTCCGGGGAGTCTACCGGGTCGGTGTCGTTGAGGCCGCATCGATTCCTTCGGGCTTGGTCCCCTTGGCGATGATGTAGTCGGCCCATGGGCCCCAGAGGGTGAGGCCGGGGCGGCTGAAGGCGAGGCGGAGGGCGGGGTTGACGCGGCGCATGTCGGGGTCGCGGAGGCGCTTGCTGAGATAGTCGGCGAGTGGCGCGTAGACGTGGCGGCGGATCGAGTAGACGGTGACGTCGGTGAAGCCTGCGGCGACGAGGGCCTGGCGGTAGCGGTGGATGTCGAAGAAGTCGCGGTCGCGTACGGCGCCGGGCATGCGGCGGACGCCGGGCCGGTCGGTGAGCTGGACCATGGCCTTGGCCGCGTTGTTCGTGCGCGGCACGATGTCGGCGGTGACCAGCATGCCGCCGGGCTGGAGGACGCGGTGTGCTTCGGCGAAAAATCTTGGGTAGGAAGGGAAGTGGAAGGCCGACTCGAGTGCGGTGACTTTCGTGCACGATTCGGCCGGTCGGGGGAGTGCGATCGCGGAGCCGTATTCGTAGCGAATGCGGTCGCTGAGTCCGAGTTCGTCGGCGCGCTTGCTGGCGATCTCGATTTGTTCGACGGCGATGTTCACGCCGACGATCTGTGCGGGCCCGAATTCCTTGGCCCACAGGAAGTCTTGGTCGCCATAGCCGAAGCCGACATCGAGTTGGGTGTCACCCGGGCCGAGTTCGGCTTCGCGGCCGACCAGCCGCGCCAGGTCTCTGCTCGCTTCGTCGAGGGTGGCCGGATTGTCGCGCCAATAGCCGAGATTGATGAACAGCGAGTCTTCGCCGAAGAGGTTCTGCGGTCCGACTACGTCGTAGGCCCGGCCGACTCGTTCACCGGACGGCAGGAGCGGCACCTTCGCCCATTCGTAGCATTCGCGGGCCCAGCGCAGCGATCGGTGGCGCAGATCCTCGACCGGGATGTCGGCAGTGGTCAGCGTCATGAGACCTCCAGCGCTCAGCTCTCGCCCGGTTGCCGCCAGCCAATCCGGTATCGAGATGCTGACAGTCTCAGACAGTTTCGGGCTGCCGTCAAGAGCCGCTGGTCAGCCGGTTGTCAGAGGTCGACCCGCTCCCATGGCAACGCTTCGCGCCAGCCGTCGCGCTCCGCCACCCAGTCGTTGAGGATCCGGACCATCTGCTCGAAGGCAGGTGAATGGGCCATGTCCCATGGCTCTTGATCACGGATGGTGGCGCCGAAGTGCTTGTCTGGCCCGCCCTCTCGATACTCGATGGAATAGCCGTGGCCGTCCTCTGGCCGTATCTCCTCATCGAGGTGCACCTGAATGTAGTGCTGTCCCACCGGTGTCAGATCCAAGCGTTCCACGATGGCGAACGGACAGCTGAAGTTCATGTCTGCGAGCAGATCGTGCAACGCCGTCTCGGAGGGGTCGTCGATGACTTCGTCGGGATCCGCGGTCGTCACGCGAATGCGGGCAGTATCGCTCATGCTGTGCCATCCTGCCGGTTGCTGCCGGAGCGTGTCACTCGCCGCCGGTGAGAAGCCAGCGCACCGCGCGATCGAAAGCGGCGTCGTGGTCCGCGCTGAACTCAGTGTCGGTGAAGACCGGCTCGATCAGTTCGGGCGGTATTCCGGTGCTGTCGAAGGTGTGTCCGTCGGAGGTCAGGAATTCCTCGTTCGGCACGCCGAACCACCAGTCCGCGTGCCGGGCGCCTGGCAGCTTGCGCTCCATCACGTCGGAGTACACGCCCTGCGTCGGCTGGCCGATTCGTGTTGTCGGCCAAGGGCGTTCGAGCATGGCCTGGGTGAAGGTCTCGCCGGCGCTGACGGTGGAGCCGCCGGTCAGCAACGCGACGGGACCGGTGAACGCGGTACGGGCAGGCACGACGCGCTGTGGCTGCGGACCGCTGGTACGGGTCTTCTTCGCGTAGGCGAAGTAGGGGCGATCGGTGAGCCGAGCCGCCAACTGCAGGCCGAGGCTGTCCGAGCCGCCGCCGTTGACGCGTAGATCCAGCACCAGTCCGCGCAGCCTGGCCAGTCGGTCGGTGGTGAAGATCGCATCGAGGGCGCGGTCGAGTTCGGCGCTGTCGGCGGCGAAGGTGCGCTCGGTGGTGTATCCGCTGAACGCGGACACCCGCAGGTACCCCTGCTGTCCGGGCAGGTCCGCGTAGCCGATGCGGCCGTTGGCGTACTCGATGAGCGGCTGCTGGAGGTCGCGGCGTTGGACGAATTCCCGGACCTGCTGGTCGAATTGGGGACTGGGCATGGTGGTTCCTGGCCGGGTCATGCCGAAAAACCCGGTGTCCCCCGCCGATACCGGCACATGCATGTCGTGCAACGGTGCGACCATGTCGCGCAGCACGGCAAAGAGTTCGACGTCGTCGCCGCGCTCATCGGCGCCGCGAGCACGGTCGCGGAAGGTCTCTCGAACCTGTTGCCAATCAATACCTTTCGCCGTGAAGAACGGGTAGTTCTCCTGGAACGTCTGCCAGAAGACGTCGAATGTGGACGGTTCGGCCGTGTCGGCGCACGGCGCTGGCAGTCCAGGGATTCGATGGAGCGCACGATCGCCGGGGGATCCATCGATGTGCAGCGTCGCCCGATCCGGATTGTCGCCACGGCGGAGGGTGGAGACGTCCTTGTCCTCTGTCACGTACCTGCCCGGACTCCCGGCGCGGGTCGCCGTGGTGTCCTTTAGACAGCTGAGTGCGGTCAGCTGAAAGGTCTGCATCGTGTCGCCGTGCAACGCGAGTGCGGTCCCGTAGTCGTCCACCTGCCAGAATCCGGCCGGAAAGTCGACGTCGGCCGGACGCTCGGCGGGTCGACCGCAGGCGGTGGTGAGCGCACCGACCGCAATGAGTGCGGCGACGATGGCCGCGGTTCTGTTGCGCAGCATAGGCATTCGTCAAAGGTCCAACACAGCCGCCGGTCACGGCAACCGTGTGGGCACGCGAGTGCGTGGTGTGGCTAGCCGTACTACACGGATGTCTCAGCCTCCAACGGCTACCGCGCGGGTTCCTCAGAACCCGCCGTCGAATCCACCGCCGCCGTCGAATCCGCCGCCGTCGAAACCATCGAGCCCGCCGTCGTCGAATCCGCCTGCGTCGCCGCCGGATTGGTAGCCGCCCGCGTCCGAACCGGGGTCGTACCCGGCGGGCTCGGCGCCGGATTCGTAACCGCCGCCGTCGAACCCGCCGTTGTCGCCGGCGGCCAGCCCGTCCTGGTACCCGTCGCCGTACCCGCTCTCGAACCCCTGCACGTCGTATCCGACGCCGGACATCCCGGAGAACAGCGAGGAGAACAGCAGCGCAGAACCGAGACCCCAGGCCCCGGCGACCAGGGCCGGCTTCCACCACGGCTCGGAGTACCAGCCCGCGGGCACCGGGCGGCCCGCGACCCGCCCGCCGGGGTAGTAGTTGGGCGTCGCCGGCGAGGGGTTCGGCGAGGCCGCGATCTCCCGGCCGTCGTGTTCGACGACCCTGTCCTCGGTGACCTTGCCTGCGGCATCCTGCCCGTCGAGCGCGGGGACGGCGGGACCTGGGTCCATGCCCATCGCCTCGCGCGCGGCACGAATGTAGTAAAGCCCTTCCAGCGCAGTCTGTTTCGCCAGTCTCGCCTGGGCGGGCGTGCGTGCCTGGTCGAGCTGCGACCCGGCGGCCAGATGCCGCTCGGACGCGTCGACCAGCGCCTGCTTGGCGGCGTCGTTGCTGCCGCTGAGGTTGTAGACCTGGCCGCCGAGCCGCTCGTTGACTTGGCGGGCGTCGGCAAGCGCGTCGGCGAGCTGGGTCGCCGTCCGTTGCTTGTTCTGCCGGGACAACACGAGGGTGACGGCGGCAATCGCCACGATCAGCACGATGATCACTAGCCACAACACCGCGGATACCTCTTCCGTCGCCGAGTCCAGATACCGTCCAGTTTACTGGGCGCTTGCTGAGACTCCGCTGAAACGAGGGCACCGCCACACCGGTGGCATTGCGTGGATTACGGGGTGGCGGCCTGCGCCTCTGCGTAGTCTGCCGGGTCGAAAGCCCTTGTCTTCCAACGGTAGAGCACCGTGGCCCCTGGCCAATTGTTGGTGATGCGGCCTGCGGCGTTGCGATACCAGCTGGAGCAGAAGTTCCACGGCGTATCTTTCAGCCGCCGCTGCAGCCAGTCGTCCCACTGCTGCTCGGTGCCCGCGCGGGCGGCGAGATGGCGGCCGGGCCGGTCGGTGAGGTACTGCGCGACCTGGCGGATGTAGCGGGCCTGCGCTTCGAGCATGTAGATGATCGAACCGGAGCCGACGTTGGTGTTCGGGCCGTACATCATGAACAGGTTCGGAAAGTTCGGCACGGACAGGCCGAGGAAGGCGCGCGCCCCTTCCTCGCCCCAGACGTCGGCGAGCTTGCGGCCGCCGATGCCGTAGATGTTCATCGGCGCGAGGAACTCGGTGCCCTTGAATCCGGTGCCGTAGACGATCACGTCGACCTCGTGGTCGACGCCGTCGGCGGTGCGGATGCCGGTCGGGGTGATCGCCTCGATCGCGGTGGTTTCCACCGTGACGTTCGGCTGGGCCAACGCAGGGAAGTACTCGTTGGAGAACAGGCCGCGCTTGCAGCCCGCCGCGTAATCGGGGGTCAGCTTCGCCCGTAGACCGGTATCGGGAACCTGCTTGGCGCGATGGCGGTCGGCGAGTGCGATCACCGGGGTCTTCATCGCCGGAATGTCGGTCAACGCCAGCGCGAGCACCTCGAAGATCGACCAGATCGCGAACCGCTCGGCGAGCCGGGTCGGCGGCAGGTACTTGAACACCGCCTTGTGCATGTCGCTGTATTCGGTGTCGAACTTCGGGAGCACCCAGGCCGCCGACCGCTGGAACAGCGTGAGGTGCGCGGCCGTCGGCTGGATGCGCGGAATGTATTGGATCGCACTGGCTCCGGTGCCGATGCAGGCGATGCGCTTGCCGGTCAGCTCGACGCTGTGGTCCCACTCGGCGGAGTGGAAGGCGGGTCCCGCGAAGGTATCGATGCCAGGAATGTTGGGCATGGCAGGCCGCGACAGCTGCCCGACCGCAGGCACCAGAATGTCCGCGGTGAGCTGGGCGCCGTCGGCCGTGGTCACGGTCCACTGGCCGGTCTGCTCGTCGAACTCGGCGTCGGTCACCTCGGTGCCGAACCGGATGAAGCGCGGCAGCTCGTGTTTCTCGGCGACCCCGCGCATGTACTCGTGGATATCGCGCTGCTCCGAAAACCGCCGTGGCCAATCGGTTTTGGGCTCGAACGACCACGAGTACAGCGGCGAGGGCACATCGCACGCCGCGCCGGGGTAGGTGTTCTCCCGCCATACGCCGCCCAGATCCTCGGCGCGTTCCAGGATGGTGAAGGTGTCCAGCCCGGCCCGCCGCAGCTCCAGCGCGATGCCGAGCCCGGCGAATCCGGCGCCGATGATGATGATGGACGGGGTCGTCATGATCCGAGCGTAGAACCTGAACCCGCAGGTCCGAAGAGATCCCCGGTCATAGAATCAACATTTTCGGCCACGCCGCACCGGTGGATCCGCACCCTTTCCGTGGATCGGCACTGGCTCTGGGCCGTCAGAGCCAGTGCGGATCCGCAGCAGCGGTGCGGTCAGTGTCCGGCGAGCTGGCGGGCGATGACGAGGCGTTGGATCTGGTTGGTGCCCTCGAAGATCTGCATCACCTTGGCCTCGCGCATGTAGCGCTCCACCGGGAAGACCTGGGTGTAGCCGTAGCCGCCGAGGACCTGGACGGCGTCGGTGGTGACCTTCATGGCAGCGTCGGTCGCGATCAGCTTCGCGACGCTGGCCTGGCGCGAGTAGGGAAGCCCCGCGTCGCGGCGGCGGGCCGCGTCGAGGTAGGTGGCGCGCGCCGAGTCGACCGCCGCCGCCATGTCGGCGAGCACGAAGCCGAGCCCCTGATGGTCGATGATGTGGCGGCCGAAGGTTTCTCGCTCCTTGGCGTAGGCGACCGCGTCGTCGAGCGCGCGCTGTGCCAAACCCGTTGCGACGGCGGCGATGCCGAGACGACCGGAATCCAACGCACTGAAGGCGATCGAAAGTCCTTGGCCCTCTTCACCGATCAGCCGTTCGTCGGGCAGGAACGCGTCGTCGTAGGCGGCGGTGGTGGTCGGCACGGCGCGCAGGCCCATCTTCTCCTCGGGCTTGCCGAAGCTCAGGCCCTCGGTGTCGCGGGGCACCAGGAAGCACGAGATGCCGCGCGAGCCTTCGCCGGTGCGCGCGAACAGGGTGTAGAAATCGGCACGGCCGCCGTTGGTGATCCACGCCTTCGCCCCGGTGACGCGGTAGCCGCCGTCGACCTTGGTCGCCCGGCAGCGCAGCGCGGCCGCGTCGGAACCGGCGTGCGGCTCGGACAGGCTGTACGCGCCGATGGTCTCGCCGGACAGCATGTCCGCGAGCCAGCGCTGCTGCTGTTCGCCGGTGCCGAAGGTGAACAGCGGGTGGCAGGACAGGCTGTGCACGCTGACGGCCACCGCGACCGCGGCCCACCGCGCCGCCAGCTCCTCCAGCACCTGCAGATACACCTCGTACGGCTGCGCACCGCCGCCGAATTCCTCGGGATACGGCAGGCTCAGCAACCCCGCCGCACCGAGCGCGGGAAACACACCGTCGGGAAACGTCCCCGTCTTCTCGCACTCGACCACCCGCGGCTCCAACACCTTGTCGGCGATATCGCGAGTCAACTCGAGCAGGTCCCTGGCCTCGGCCGTCGGCAGCATTCGATCCACTGGCATGCCCCCTACGCTAGTGCCCCGTCCAGGAAGTTCGGCACGCTTCCCGGCGGCCCCGGACGAGGCACGAGTGGTACATGGCTGCGGCGAATCGCGAGAAGACCACTCCATGGTGTGCCACTCGTCGGGCGCCTGCCGCAAAAGGTGCGGTGGTACGGAACATGCTGTGCGCGTGCTCTATCCGGTAGTCGGTAGATTCGAGCGGGAACCGGCGGGAAGGAAGTCGATGATGCGCGGTTTCTCTCGTGCGGCGTTCGTTGTGCTTGCGTTGTTGGCGTCGGGGGTTCAGTTCTTGATGGCAGGTGCGCAAGTCGCGCAGGCGGCACCGTCGGACGCGCTGGTGGTCGAGCGGACTTTCGCCAACTCGGCGGGCGCGCGGGACTACTACCTGCATGTGCCGCCCGGTGATCCGGCGGGCAAGCCGTTGATGATCTATCTGCACGGGTGCACCGATCCGCAGCGGCAGTTGGTGGACACCGGGTTCTCGCTGACGAAGGTCGCGGACGAGCTCGGCTTCGTGCTCGCCTATCCGATCCAACCGGCGACGGCGAACGAGCGGAACTGCTGGAACTGGTTCGCTCCGTCCGATCAGCACCGCGGACAGGGGGAGGCGTCGATCATCGCGGACCTCACCACGACGCTGATCGGTGAGTTCGGGTTGGATCGCACGCGAGTTTACGTCGGCGGATATTCGGCGGGTGGTGCGATGTCGACGGTCATGGCCGCGACCTACCCCGACCGGTATGCCGCGATCGCGCCGATGGCAGGCGGGCCGTATCAGCTGAATCCGCAGACGTTTTCGGCCGATCTGACCGGTGCGTCGATTGTCGAGGCGATGGGCTCGCTTGCGCGTCCGGTGCCCGGGTTCTTCCTGCAGGACTTGGCGGATCAGACGAGCCTGTATCCGATCGGGCGCACGAATCTGGTGCAGTGGCTCGGCGCATACCGACTCGCGGGGGATGACGGGGTGCCCGCGGCGCCGAGTTCGGTCACCGCCACCGCCGCACCGGTGCCGACCACGGTCGAGCGCTACGATGTCGGCGGCTGCGCGCTCGCCGAGTTTCGGACGCCGATCGGGCCCGATCACCTCGGTGGTGGCCTGCTGATGCAATCCGCGCAGGGCATCGACCTGCAACGCGCCATGATGAATTTCCTGCTGGCACATCGCCTCGGCGGCGCACGTCAGGCCTGTGGCTGAGTAGTAGCCCAAAACGGACGTAGACGACCGGTCGGCACGCGATGCACGTGCAAATGTGAACACACGCCCCGAGCGCGTAGTTTGCTGCGCCACGGTCGAATTCGCGCAGGTCACAGCTGATAGTGCCGCGGGCCCGAACGCGGGCGGGTGGCACGTTGTGTCTCATTAGGGTGTTAATCGGCCGGTCGTGTGGCGCAGCAACGCCGTGGCGACTAAGACGGTGGGTGGTGCGATCGGGACGGACCGGCATGTCGGCGGCCACGCAGGGGGTGTCGCCGCCATTCCGGTCCGTGGGGGACTTGGACATCGCCGCAACCTCTTTCGTTGGTCTATTATCTGCGTATGAATGCAGATAGCCAGGAAGGTCGGCCCTTACCGGCCGATGACCAGGTGGATCTGGTCGTCGAGGTCTTCCGGATGCTGGCCGACGCGACCAGGGTTCGGCTGCTGTGGGCGCTCGTCGATCGCGAACTCTCGGTGAACGACCTCGCAGGCTACATCGGCAAACCCGCTCCCTCGGTCTCCCAGCACCTGGCGAAGCTGCGGATGGCACGCCTGGTCAACACGCGCCGCGCAGGCACAACGATCTTCTACAGCCTGGAGAACGAACACGTCCGCCAGCTGGTGGTCGACGCGGTCTACAACGCCGAACACGCGGGACCCGGCGTCCCGCCGCATCATCGCGGCGACAGCACCGTGCGCGCGTTGCCCAGCGACCGCGCCGCGCAATAGCGACCTGCACGAAACATCTGACTGGACAAAGTATTTCGGAGCGTGACGGCGTGAACATGGCAGAACACGGCAACAGCAACGCGCATGTGCACGATCACGGCGACGGACCACACACGCACACGCATCCAGCAGGCTGGCGCGGGGTGTTGCGGGAAATCTTCGTCCCGCACAGTCACGACGCGGCGGACAGCGTCGACGACGCGTTGGCGGCGAGCACGGTCGGCATCCGTGCGGTGAAGATCAGCCTGGTTGTCCTCGGGGTGACGGCGATTGCGCAACTGCTGGTGGTTGCGGCGTCCGGGTCGGTGGCGCTGGCGGCGGACACGGTGCACAACTTCTCGGACGCGCTGACCGCGGTGCCGCTGTGGATCGCGTTCGCGCTGGGTCGCCGGGCGGCGACGCGACGCTATACCTATGGGTTCGGCCGTGCGGAGGATCTCGCCGGGCTCTTTGTCGTCGGGATGATCGCGCTGTCGGCGTTGATCGCCGGCTATCAGGCGGTGCGCAGGCTGATCGACCCGGTGCCCATCGAACACCTCGGTTGGGTGGCCGCCGCCGGGGTGATCGGCTTTCTCGGCAACGAGACCGTCGCGCTGTATCGCATCCGCGTCGGCAGGCGCATCGGCTCGGCCGCGCTGGTCGCCGACGGCCTGCACGCGCGCACCGACGGCTTCGCCTCGCTGGCCGTGCTGTTCGGCGCCGGCGGGGTGGCGCTCGGTGTCCCGCTGGCGGACCCGATCATCGGCCTGCTGATCACCGTCGCCATTCTCGCGGTGCTGCGGACCGCGGCCAGGGATGTGTTGCGGCGCCTCATGGACGCGGTCGAGCCGGGACTGGTGACCGCCGCCGAGCACGCGCTCGCCGCCGAGCCGGACGTGCAGCGCGTGCGCAGCCTGCGCATGCGCTGGATCGGCCACCGGCTGCACGCCGACGTCGAACTGGATGTCGCCCCGACGATCACCCTCGCCGAGGCGCACCGGGTCGCCCATCATGCCGAGCACACGCTCACCCACGTCGTCCCGAAGCTGAATACCGCCGTCGTCCACGCGTATCCGGCGCACTACGCCTGATCAAGAGAAGCGGCACTGATCGCCTAACATCTCGACAACTGATTTCGTCAGAACATGGGTAACTCCCTGGGCACCGGCTGACTTGCCGCAGTCGATACCGGCGGCCGCCAACGGGACTACCGTGACACATGAGTCTGGCCAAGATACTCGGAGAGGCGGACTAGCCTGTGATGTGGCTCATGGTTGAGGTGTGGGAACCATGTTGACGCGCGTCAGGAACCTGTCGAAACTGCCTGACCTGCTCCATCGGAGCTGGATTCCCGAGGATGTCGAGTCTGTCGCGACCATCGGCGCCGAGGCCGATCCCGTCGAGCTCGGCCTGCCCGCCGACTACGCCGACCGGATCTGGCGGCGGATGGTGCTGGTGTATCGCAGCGGTGTGCATCCCGCCGTTCAGGTCTGCGTCCGCAGGCACGGGGTCGTCGTCTTCGACCGCGCGCTGGGACACGCACTCGGCAACGGCCCGGACGACAGCCAGGAAACCCCGAAGGTGCTCGCCACGCCGAGCACACCGTTCGTCACCTATTCCGCGTCCAAGGGCGTCACGGCCTTCGTCGTGCATCTGCTCGTCGACCGCGGCCTGATCGATCTGCACGCACCTGTCAGCCGATACATCCCTGAATACGGTTGCCACGGCAAGGAATCCATCACCATCGGTCAGGTGCTCGCGCACCGCTCCGGCGTCGCGAACTTGCCGAGGGAGGCGCTGACCGCCGAGGCGGTCGCGGATCGTGAACTGCTGGTACGGAATTTGTGCGCGGTGCGCCCGTCCATGCCGCCGGGCCGCTTCCAGTCCTATCACGCGTTGTCCGGCGGCTTCATCCTCGGCGAGGTGGTGCATCGCGTCACCGGCAAGGACATTCGCACCGTGCTGCACGAGGAGATCCTCGGCCCGCTCGGTTTCCGCTGGACCAATTACGGTGCGGCGCCGCAGGATATCCCCGCCCTGGCCAGGAACTACCGCACCGGCATCACCCCGCTGCCGCCGCTGTCACTTGCGATGGACCGGCTGCTCGGCGTCTCCTTCGCCGAGGCCGTCGAAACCGGCAACGACCCGGCCTATCTCGGGGTCATCGCGCCCGCCGCGAACGTGATCAGCACCGCGAACGAACTGTCCCGCTTCTACGACATCTTCCGGCGCGGCGGCGAACTCGACGGCGTCCGGGTGATGCGTCCGGAAACCATTGCGGCCGCATTGGTTCCACAGTCCAGGATCGAACCCGACCTCGCCCTCGGGATGAACTTCGGCTTCGGCTACGGCCCGATGCTCGGCGGCCGCGTGGTCAGCCTGTACGGCCCCGACACCCGCCGCGCCTTCGGGCATCTCGGTTTCACCAACAACGCCGCATGGGCCGACCCGGAGCGTGCGCTCTCGTGCGCCGTGCTCACCAGCGGCAAACCGGTGTTGTATCCCGAGCTGATCCGCTGGATCGGTCTGCTGTACGGGATCACCGCGGAGACACCGAAGGTGGCCGAAACAGACTTGGCTTTCTGACTGGAAGTCACTGAAGAAAAAGGAGTTCCGATGTTGAGCACTATGCAGGACGAGCCGTTGTCGCTGGCGACGTTGCTGCGCTACGCATCGACGTTTGTCGGCGATGCGACCGTGTCCACCTGGACCGGTACCGGCGTGCGCACCATGACCTACCGTGAGCTCGGCGCGGACGCGGCGCGGTTGGCGAACGCGTTGCGTGGGTTGGGGATCGGCATCGGTGACCGGGTCGGCACCTTCATGTGGAACAACAACGAGCACATGGTCGCCTACATCGCGGCGCCCGCGATGGGTGCGGTGCTACACGCGCTCAACATCCGGCTGTTCCCGGACCAGCTCGTCTACGTGGCCAACCACGCCGAGGACAAGGTGGTGCTCGTCGACGGCACGCTGCTGCCGATGTTCGGCCAGTATCTGCCGAATCTGCGGACGGTCCAGCATGTCATCGTGGTCAACGGCGACGCGTCCACGCTGACCGCGCCCGAGGGCGTGCAGGTGCACTCCTACACCGAACTCCTTGCCGGGCAGCCGGACACCTACGACTTCCCGGTGCTCGACGAACGGTCCGCCGCGGCAATGTGTTACACCTCGGGCACCACCGGTGATCCGAAAGGCGTTGTGTATTCGCACCGCTCCAACTGGCTGCACGCGATGCAGGTGTGTTCGCCGAGCGGCATGGCCTTCTCCGGTCGCGACACCGTGCTCGCCATCGTTCCGCTGTTCCACGCGAACGCCTGGGGTATCCCGTACGCGGCGTTGATGTCCGGCGCGAATGTGCTGATGCCCGATCGGTTCCTGCAGCCGGGCCCGCTGCTGGAGATGATGGCGGCGCAGCAGCCGTCGTTCGCGGCCGCGGTGCCGACCATCTGGGGCGGCGTGCTGGCGGGCCTGTCCGCGCACCCGCAGGACATCACGCACCTGCGCACGGTGGTGGTCGGTGGCTCGGCGGTGCCGCCGTCGATGATGCACACGTTCCAGGAAAAGCACGGCGTGCGCGTCCTGCACGCCTGGGGCATGACCGAGACCTCGCCGCTCGGCAGCGTCGCGCACCCGCCGGTGGGTGTGACGGGCGAGGACGAGTGGGCCTTCCGCTATACCCAGGGCCGTTTCCCGGCCACCGTGCAGGCGCGACTGGTCGGCGACGACGGCACCGTGCTGCCGAACGACGGAGAGTCGCTCGGCGAGTTGGAAGTTCGTGGCCCGTGGATCACCGGCTCCTATTACTCCCCGGACGGTGTCGAGGTCGATCCGGACAAGTTCGACGACGGCTGGCTGCGCACCGGTGACGTCGGCAAGATCAGCAGGGACGGCTATCTGACCCTGGTCGACCGGTCCAAGGACGTGATCAAGTCCGGCGGCGAATGGATTTCGTCGGTAGACCTGGAGAACGCCGTGATGGGCCATCCCGCGGTGGCCGAGGCGGCCGTCATCGGCGTGCCGGACGAGAAGTGGGACGAGCGCCCGCTGGTGGCGATCGTGCTCGCCGAGGGCGCGGCGGCCAAGGCCGACGAACTGCGTGACTTCCTGGCCGACAAGTTCGCGAAATGGCAACTGCCGGAACGCTGGACGTTCATCGCCGAGGTGCCGAAGACCAGCGTCGGCAAGTTCGACAAGAAGCGGCTGCGTGCGCAGTACGCCGATGGCGATCTGACGGTCACCACCCTGAGCTGACCACACGGGGACGGCAGCCGGCGGAGCCGGCGGGGTGGGTGAGCACAGTTGGCCCGGCGCGGCGAAATCGCTTGCCGCGCCGGGCCACTGCGACTGTCGATCAGCAGTTACGCAGCTCCGGGCTCTGATTCAACAGCTGGGCCCTGGTGCCGATGAACGTGCTGTAGGTGTCGCCGCCGACGGCGGAGATCGGGAAAGCGGCCACCCGATGGCAGTTCTGGAAGGCGAGTTTCACGCCGAAGTGCCGTTCCAGCCCGCCGCGGATCGCGTCGGAGGCCATCGCGCGCAGCAGCTGTCCGCGTGCCACCTCGTCCGGCGGCGGCACCACGTTGTCGGCGTATTCCGCTGTGCCGGAGTGCAGTTCACCGGCGACCCGGCTGACCACTTCCCAGGCGTATGGCAACGAGTTGCGGACGACTTCGACGAAGTCGGCGTCGTCGACTTCGCCGCGTTCGGCGCGTTCGAGCAGTGCGGTGGGGACATCGAGGGACATAGCGCTCTCCTCCAAGGATGGATGGCCGATGCGATGCGTCTCGATTCTAATCGAAAGTCGTTGTCAACAATCCTGGATTCGCCGCGAAAGTGCTGCTTTCAGTGCGGCTTTCGTGTCGGCGGCCAGCGTGCGCACCAGTTCGCCGGCCGGTAGCTCCGTGGTCAAGGTGTGGGTCTGCCCCGCCCACATGTTCACATCGTCGTGGTTGCCCGTTGTCCTGGCCTCGGCCCGCAAAGGCGCGGTGGCGTAATGGATCTCCGGGTACGCCGCCGGTGCGGTCGCGCTGTGCTCGATCATGAATTGATTGCGCAGGCCACGCGCCCTGCGGCCGGTGAAGGCGCGGGTCAGCATGGTCGGCGTTGCCGCGCCGAGCGCGCCGCGATGGGTCGCGTTGGTGCCCGCCTCCGGGCAGCGCAGGAACACCGTGCCGAGTTGCACGGCCGCCGCGCCCGCCGCGAGTGCTGCGGCGATGCCTGCGCCGGTGCTGATGCCGCCGGTGGCCACTACTGGTCGGTCGGTCACCGCGGTCACCAACTGCAACAGCGCGAGCAGGCCGAGCGGATCGGTGGCGTCGTCCTCGACGCGGTCGACGAAGGTGGCGCGATGCCCGCCCGCCTCCGCGCCTTGCGCGATGAGCACGTCGGCGCCGCGCTCCACCGCGATGTGCGCCTCGCTCGGCGAGGTCACCGTCACCCAGATCTCGGAGCCGACGGCGTGCAGCCGATCGATCTCGGCGGCCGACGGGCAGCCGAAGGTGAAGGACACGACCGCGACCGGTTCGGCGACGAGCAGATCGAGTTTGGCGTCCCAGTCGTCGGTGTCGTACGTGGCCGCGCCGACCGTGTGGTCGCGGGCGAGCTCGGCCAGATAGTCGGCGAATGCGGCGGGCGGTGTGGCCGGACCTGGCACGAACAGATTCACGCCGAAGGGCGCGGCCGTCGCGAGGCGGGTGGTGGTGATCCGCGCCGCGGTGTCGGCGGCGCTGAGATATCCGGCGGCAAGCACACCGAAGCCGCCGGCTTCGGTGACCGCGACGGTCAGCTCGGGTGTGGAGGGTCCGCCCGCCATGGGCGCGAGCACGATCGGGACATTCAAGCCATCGATGATCACGGCCCCAGTGTGACCTACTGGACGCCTGACTCTGTATCTACCTGCGTTTATGCCGCATTAGGTTGCGAAATGGTCACGACGGGGTAGAGTTCCCATCACAACGGATGCCAAACCGTTACACCGCATAGCTTCACTAGATCGTTACAGAAGCCGGTGTGTGAGCAGGCCAGGCATCCGCTGAACCAATTGCTCTTCGGACGCAAGGACGCTGCTTTGTCGCACCATCGGGTAGGCCCCAGTTCCATAACCGTCATGAGCCTTATCGGCGATGATATTTCGGGTCGGCCGACGCGGCATCGCGTCGAGTCTACGTCGGCCGATCGCGTGAAGGTCGCCGCCGGAGTCGCGGTCGCCGCAGGCGCACTGATCGGCACGGCCGCGCAGATCGCCCCTGCCGTCGCCAGCCCGCTGCTGCCCGGCTCGCACGATGCCGACGAAGCCAAGGCGCCCGAAGCCCCGATGACCGTGCGCGGCACCGGAATTCTGCCGATGGTCACGCCCAAGGCGACCATGCCGATCGAAGACGCCGCCGTTCCCGAGGCGGCGCCGATCGCCGCCCAGAACGTCGCGCCCGTCGCCGCTCCGTTCGGCCTGCAGAACCTGCCGCCGGAGGTCGCCGGCCCGCTGGCGCAGGCCGAGCAGATCCTCAAGGGCGTGCAGCAGCAGGTGGCCCCCGCCATCCCGCAGATCCCCCAGGCGGGTGCGGTGCGACCGGTCGCGGGCGAGATCAGCTCCGGATTCGGTAGCCGCTGGGGCGAATTCCACTACGGCCTCGACTTCGCCGACCGCATCGGCGCCCCCATCCACTCCGTCAGCAACGGCACCGTGATCGAGGCGGGCCCCGCGTCCGGCTTCGGCCTGTGGGTGCGCGTGCAGCAGGACGACGGCACCACCGCCGTCTACGGCCACGTGAACGAGATGCTCGTGAACGTCGGTCAGCGGGTGAACGCGGGCGACGTCATCGCCACCGTCGGCAACCGAGGCAACTCCACCGGCCCCCATCTGCACCTGGAGATCTGGGACAACGGCGGCAGCAAGATCGACCCGATGCCGTATCTGGCAGCAAAGGGCGTGCCGCTGCAGTGGGGACCGTCGGCGCACTGATTCCACTGCCGGGCTTGCGATTCCAGCGATCACGCCACTCTCTGGCGTGCAAGGTTCCCCGCCAGGACCGGTCGGTCGTTAGGCTCGGTACGTGACAGACCTGGGCGACATCTTCGAGCCTGGATCACCGCACGGCCGTACCTATGCCGTGCTGGTGCATCATCCGCGGTCGAGTCTCACCGATATTGCGCAGTATCTGAGCGTTTCGGAGGAGACCGCGGCGGCTTCTTTGGACGTGTTGTGTGACTTGCATGCCGCGGTGCGGGTGCCGTCGCCGGACGGTGGACCGGTGGTGTGGGATGCCCATGCCCCGGAATCGTTGTCGGAGGCCGAGGCGCGGCGGCGACAACAACAGATCAACCAGATGCATACCGCCGCAGCGCGGCTCAGCGAGACGTTCCGTTCGGTGCGCCGCTCGCCGCGCAGCAACGGCGCCGTGGTTCCGGTTTTCGAGCGCCTCGAGATGCTGGCCGATTTCGAGGAGATGCAGACCGCCGCGCGCACCGGCGTCAAGGTCATCGAGCGCGGGCCCTATCTCAGCGACGCCGACCGCGAGCGACAACTGTTCCAGCTCAAGCGCGCTCGGCTCAGCGAAGGCATCCGCTACCAAACGCTGTACCAGGACACGATTTATCAGGACCCGGACCGGTTGCGGCACGCGCTGTCCACCAACGCCAGTGGGGCGCAGGCCCGCACGCTGCCGGAGCCGCCGTTCAAGATGATCATCAGCGACGACGAGCGCGCCAGCCTGGTGCTGCACGTCGACGAGCGTCGCCCGGATCCGATGGGGCTGCGGATCACCGACTCGCCCGCCCTCGACCTGTTGATCAAGACGTTCGACGTGTTGTGGTCGTTGGCCGCGCCGATTTCGGTGAACCCGACGGCGGAGGCTCTCGATGAACGCGACCGCGCGATCCTGACCCTGATGGGTCTCGGCGCCACCGACGACACCATCGCGCGCAGGCTCGGCATGTCACGGCGTACTGTCGTCCGCCGGACCGCGCGACTACTGGAGCGGCTCGGTGCGAGCACTCGATTCCAGGCCGGGGTGCAGGCAACTCGGCGCGGCTGGTTGTGACCTGACCCAACCGTCGCCCAACCACTACCCCTTGCGCGATCGCTGCGCGATGCTGATGCATTGATCCGGACTGCTGCGGCGGCCGGATCAATCCGAACACAGCAGGTGTGGACACCGAACAGTCCTTATATGATCGCTCGGACCGCGCTGGCCCGGAACGATGCGCTCCTGATATGGGTAGGGTCGGGTCCTTGCTCGACGCGAGAGGTGAATGCACTCGGATGGAAACTGCCCGCCGTTCCGCTCGTGGTAGCCGTCGCCGTAGGTCGGGCAGCCCGTTGTTCGGGCAGTTGCTCACCGCGGCCGTCGAATCCGCGGCCGCCGAGGTCGCCATCCGCTTCAACCCGTCGGGCGATATCGACGACGACCGGCAGCTCACCTACGCCCAGCTGGACACGGCTTCGTCGCGTCTGGCCCGGGAACTGATCGATCGCGGTGTCGGTCCGGGCGACGTGGTCGCCCTCGGCATCGCCCGCAGCCTGCAGTCGGTGGTCGCCGTGTGGGCGATCGCCAAGACGGGTGCCGCTTTTGTCCCGGTGGATCCGGCCCACCCGACCGAGCGGATCAATCACGTCCTTGCCGACTCCGGCGCTGTGTTCGGGCTGACCACCTCGGCGCATCGCCCGGTGCTCGGCACCGGGGTGTACTGGATCGAGCTCGACGACCCGGTGCAGTCCGCGCGGATCGCCGCCAGGCCTGAGCATCCGATCTCCTACACCGACCGGGTGCGTCCGCTGGACGAGCGGCATCCCGCCTATGTCCTCTACACCGGCGATGCGACGGGGCGGCCGACGGGCGTGGTGGTCACGCACACCGGCCTGGCCGGCTTGGTGGCCGCGGAGCGTGAGCACTACGACGTGAGCGCCGATTCGCGGGTGCTGCACGGGTGCTCGCCGAACGTCGATCTCTCGGTGCTCGAGTTGCTGCTCGCGTTCTCGTCGGGGGCGACGCTGGTGATCGCGCCGCCGTCGGTCGTCGGCGGCGGCGAACTCGCCGATCTGCTGCGGCGCGAACGGGTCACGCATCTGCTGAGCACACCGGGCGCCCTGGCCTCGGTCGATCCGGCAGGCCTTGACGACCTGCGGGTCGTGGTGGTGGCCGGCGAGAAGTTCGATCAGGAACTGCTCGGCCGCTGGGCGGCCGATCGCGAGCTCTTCCACGGCTACGGGCCGACCGAGGCCACCATCCTGGCCACCAGCACCGGGCAGCTCATGCCGGACGAAGCGATCACGATCGGCTCGGCGATCCCGGGAGTCGGTGCGTTCGTGCTGGATTCGCGGCTGCGGCCGGTGCCGCTCGGTGTGGTCGGCGAGTTGTATCTCTCGGGTACTGCCCTTGCACAGGGCTATCTCGGCCGCCCGGGGTCGACCGCGGAACGCTTCGTGGCCAGCCCGTACGGCGCCGACACCGGCCATCCCGGCGCACGGCTGTTCCGCACCGGAGACCTGGTGCGTCGCATGCCGTCGGCCTTGGGCGGCGATGCCTTCATTCGGGTGCTCGACGAGATCCCGCTGACCTCGGCAGGCCTGCCGGAGCGGGCGGCACTGCCGGTGCCGGTGTTCGCCGCCAAGGCCTTTCGTGCGCCGTCGACGCCGGTGGAGCAGGTCGTCGCCGACGTGTTCGCGGCGCTGCTGACGGCGGGGGACCAGGCACGCATCGGTGTCGACGACGACTTCTTCGCATTGGGCGGCACCTCGCTACTCGCCGCGCAGGCCGCGGACCGGATCGGTGCGGCGCTGCGGGTCCGGGTGCCTGCGCGGCTGGTGTTCGCGGCGACCACGGTGGCCGCGCTGGCCGAACGGGTTGAGCAGCATGCGAGTTCGGCCGCGGGACAGGTGCTGCAGGCCAGGCCGCGCCAAGCCAGGGTGCCGATGTCCTATGCGCAGCAGCGCATGTGGTTCCTGAACCGGTTCGACCCGGCCAGTGCCGTCGACAACATTCCGGCCGCCATGCGGTTGACCGGCCTGCTCGATCTGGACGCGTTGCGCGCCGCCATCGACGATGTCGTGGCGCGGCACGAGGTGCTGCGCACGCGCTACCCCGAGGTCGACGGCGCAGGCCACCAGCAGGTGCTGCCGCACGGCGACCCCGCTGCCGTCCCGGAATTCGTTGTCGCGCAAGCCAGTGCGTCCGAGGTGCCTGGACTGATCGCGGCGGCGGTGACGACGGGCTTCGACGTGACCGCCGCGCCCCCGGTGCGCCTGCGGCTGCTCGAGCTGAGCGAGAACGACCGGGTGCTGATCTGCGTGGTGCACAACATCGCAGGGGACGGCTTCTCGATGGTGCCGCTCATCCGCGACCTGATGGCCGCGTACCTGGACCGGGTGTGCGGCAGCGCGCCGGAATGGCCTGCGCTCGAGGTGCAGTACGCCGACTACGCGATCTGGCAGCGTGAGGTGCTCGGCGCCGCGGACGACCCGGAATCGGTGCTGGCCGAGCAGCTCGCGTATTGGCGGACCGTATTGGCCGGGCTGCCAGAACAAATGGAGCTGCCCGCGGATCGCCCGCGACCGACCGTGGCATCCCATCGCGGCGCCACGCTCGGCTTCGAGATCGATGCCGACGTGCACGCTGCACTGAACCGCCTTGCGCACAGCCACGATTCGACGCTGTTCGTGGTGCTGCACGCGGCGCTCGCGGTGCTGCTCGCCCGGCTGTCGGGGACCAGGGACATCGCCATCGGCACCCAGGTCGCCGGGCGGGACGAGGCCGCGCTCGACGGCTTGATCGGCACGTTCGTCAACACGCTTGTCCTGCGTACCGAGGTCGACTCCGATGCTTCCTTCGACGACCTGCTGCGCGAGGCGCGCCGGGTCGACACCGAGGCACTCGGCCATGCCGATGTGCCGTTCGCGCGGTTGGTCGAGTTGTTGGCGCCTGCGCGCTCGACGGCGCGGCATCCGCTGTTCCAGGTGCTGCTGACCTTCCAGAACCTGGCGGGCACCGAACTGGAACTGCCGGGGCTCTCGGTCTCGGCGATGGATATCGCGACCCCGCTCCGCGCGGTCGATCTGCAGCTCGAACTCGCGGAGCGGATCGATAGAGACGATGCGGCAGCAGGCATTTCGGCGATCTTCAGCTATGCCACCGACCTGTTCGACGAGGCGACGATCCAAGACTTCGCGGACCGCTTCGGCCGCATCCTCGCTGCGGTGGCGGCCGATTCCGCCGTGACCGTCGGCGATATCGACGTGCTTGCGCCCGGCGAGCGTGAACTGGTGCTGCACGAGTGGAACAGCCCAGGCGCCATGGTGCCCGAGGTGACGCTGGTCGATCTCATTGCCGCACAGGCACGCAGGCGACCGCACGCGGCCGCCATCCGCTTCGGCAACACCACGTTGACTTTCGGCGAACTGTACGGGCGGGCCAACCAAGTTGCCAGGGCGCTGATCGCGCGGGGCGCAGGCCCGGAATCCCTGGTGGCCGTTGCGGTCCCGCGCACCGATGAGCTGCCGGTCGCCCTGCTCGCGGTGCTCGCCGCCGGTGCCGGGTACCTGCCGATCGACACGACCTACCCCGAACAGCGGCGCGATTTCCTGCTCGCCGACGCCGCGCCCGTATGCATCCTGACCACCGTGAGCGAGCTGGAATCCGTTCCCGCCGGCAATATTCCGGTCATCGTGCTAGCGGACACGGCCGAGTACGCCGACACCCCGATCCGACCGGGCGAGCGGACCGCACCGCTGCGGCCGGACAACCTGGCCTGCGTCATCTACACCTCCGGCTCCACCGGCGTGCCCAAGGGCGTCGGCGTCACGCACCGCAATGTGGTGCAGCTGTTCGCGAACACCCAGACGCTGTTCGAGTTCGACGAGACCGATGTGTGGACGTTGTTCCACTCGTTCGCCTTCGACTTCTCGGTGTGGGAACTGTGGTGCGCGCTGGCCAACGGCGGCACCGTCGTCGTGGTCGACCAGCCGACCTGCCGGTCGCCGGAGCTGCTGCGCGAGTTGCTGATTCGCGAGCAGGTCACCGTGCTCAACCAAACCCCCTCGGCGTTCTATCGGCTCGCCGAGGCCGACCGGGCGGCGCACACCGATGAGGCCGAGCTCGCGCTGCGCTATGTGGTGTGCGGCGGCGAGGCACTCGACCTCCGCCAGCTGCCACGCTGGTACGACCGGCACGCGGCGGATGCGCCGTGGCTGGTCAATATGTACGGGATCACCGAAACCACGGTGCACGTGTCGTTCCTGTCGTTGGACGAGCAGCTGGTAGACAACGCGGCCAGCGTCATCGGTCGTGCGTTACCCGGCCTCGACGCCGCTGTGCTCGACGACCGATTGCACCCGTCCCCGGTCGGGGTGGCCGGTGAGATGTATGTCGCCGGTGCCCAGCTGTCCAGGGGCTACCTCGGCCGTCCCGCGCTCACGGCGGCCAGATTCGTCGCGAATCCGTTCGGCGCGCCGGGATCTCGGATGTATCGCACCGGCGATATCGGCCGCTGGGTCGGCTTCGGCGGCCAGGCCGCGCTCGAGTACGCCGGTCGCGGCGACCAGCAGGTGCAGCTGCGCGGCTTCCGCATCGAGCTCGGCGAGATCGAGTCGGCGCTGCTGCGCTGCCAGGGCGTCAGCCAGGCGGTGGTGCTCGTACATGCCGACGAACACGCGGGCGACCGGCTCGTCGGCTACGTGGTTGCGGACACCGGCACCACGCTCGACCCGGATGCGCTGCGCGGCAGCGTCGCCGAGTTCCTCACCGGCCAGATGGTCCCCGACGCGCTCGTGGTGCTCGACCAGTTGCCGCTGACCCCGAACGGCAAGCTGGATCGAAAGGCGCTGCCCGCACCGGAATTCATCGGCGCGGCGATGTTCCGCGCTCCGAGCTCGCCGGTCGAGCAGGCGGTGGCCGAGGTGTTCGGCGGACTGCTCGGCGCGGGCGAGGTCGGGCTGGACGACGACTTCTTCACCCTCGGCGGCAATTCGCTGCTCGCCACCAGGGTGGTCGCCCGGATCAATGCGGCGCTGGACGCCAACCTGGCGGTGCGCGAGCTGTTCGAGTCGCCGACCGTTGTTGCGCTGGCGGCCCGCGTGGTGCCGGGCGCGACCGAGGCGCCGCGCCCGCCGCTGGCCCGCGCGCCCCATGTCGATCGGGTGCCGTTGTCGCTTGCCCAGCAACGGATGTGGGTGCTCAACCAGGCGGACACGGAATCGTCGGCGTACAACATCCCGTTGGCGATCCGGTTGACCGGCGGACTCGACGTGCCTGCACTGCGGCATGCCGTCGCCGACGTGCTCGAGCGCCACGAGACCCTGCGCACCCGCTACCCGACCGACCCGTCCGGACAGGCCTATCAGGAGATCCTCTCGGTCACCGAGACGCTGCCCGGCGGGCTCGAGGTGTCGACCACGGCGGATCCACTCGGCCGCATCGCCGAGCTGCTGGCCACCGGATTCGATGTCACACGCCAGGTTCCGGTGCGTGCCCTGCTGCTGTCCGGCGGCTCGGACGATCACCTGCTCGCGCTTGTCGTACATCACATAGCGGCCGACAGCGCGTCGATGACACCGCTGGCCCGAGATCTGATGACCGCGTATCTGGCGCGGGTCGGCGGTAATTCGCCGCGCTGGTCGCCGCTCGAGGTGCAGTACGCGGACTTCGCGATCTGGCAGCGCGCGGTCATCGGCGCCGACGACGATGAGAACTCGCTCGCGGCAAAGCAACTCGCGTACTGGCGGGCGCAGCTCGACGGGCTCAGCGGCGAGATCGACCTGCCGCTGGATCGGCCGCGGCCCGCCGTCGGGTCGATGCGCGGCGCCACCACGGGCTTCGCGATGCCGCCCGAGGTGCACGAGGCGCTGGTCCAGCTTGCGCGGGAACACAATTCGACGCTGTTCACGGTGGTGCACGCCGCGCTCGCCGTGTTGCTCGCCCTGGAGTCGGGCAGCACCGACATCGCCATCGGCACCGCGATCGCAGGCCGCGGCGAACCCGCGCTGGAGGACCTGGTCGGCATGTTGGACAACACGCTGACGCTGCGCACCACCGTCGATCCGAGCGCGAGCTTCGCGGCGCTGGTCGACCAGTGCCGCATCACTGATCTCGGCGCCTTCGCCAACGCGGACATCCCGTTCGAGCGGGTGGCCGAGGCGGTCGCCGCGGGTTCCGCTGCCGCGCAGCAACCTTTGTTCGGCGTGGTGCTGTCGTTCCAGAACGACGAACAGCCGACGGTGCAGCTGCCCGGCCTGACGGTCACCGGATTGGACAGCGACGTGATCGCGGCGAAGGTTGACCTGCAGGTCAATGTCGACCCGCGGCATCACGCGGACGGCACGTTCGACGAGTTGGTCGCCGTGATCACCTATGCGACAGATCTTTTCGACGAGTCGACGGTGCAGGCGCTCAATCGCGGGCTGGCGCGGATCCTGGCGGCCGTTGTCGCCGATCCGCAGATCAGGGTCGGCGATATCGATCTGCTCGATCCCGAAGAGCACGAGCAGGTCGATGTCGCAGCCGAGCCGATGCTCGGTGCGCAGGTGCAGGTTATGGCCGGGCCGGAGCTGGAGTCCGGCCGGCAGGCACAGGTCGCAGCCGAGCCGATGCCTGAGCTCGGCCAGCAGAGGCAGGTCGCGGCGGATCCGATACCTGAGCTCGGCCAGCAGAGGCAGGTCGCGGCGGATCCGATACCTGAGCTGGGCCAGCAGGTGCAGGCCGAGCCGGCGTTCGGCCCCGTCGACGAGCGTGGGACGACGATCACCGCTACTGCGCTGACCCAGGCGCTGACCGCCATCGTCGAGGACGATCCGGACGGTCCCGCACTGGTTTCCGGCGAGGACTCGGTGTCGTACCAGGAACTCGACGCGCGCTCCTCGCGCCTGGCCAGGGTGCTCGCC
Organism: Nocardia sp. NPDC049149; assembly: GCF_043197455.1. NCBI lineage: Bacteria > Bacillati > Actinomycetota > Actinomycetes > Mycobacteriales > Nocardiaceae > Nocardia > Nocardia sp. NPDC049149. The sequence continues at coordinate 716,487 of NZ_JBICTD010000005.1, read as the reverse complement.
GCCAGGGGCTGTGGCCCCGGCGAGGGCGTTGCCGTGCGGTTCGACCGCGGTGTCGACGCGGTCGTGGCGACCTGGGCCGTGCTCAAGGCGGGCGCCGCGGTGGTTCCGGTCTCGTCGGTTCGTGCGCTGCTTCCGGCCGGACCCGAGGTCAAGATCGGGCTCACCGCCGGTGCGGCGCCAACGGGTGCCGACCTCGACTGGCTGGTGCTCGACGATCCCACGGTCGTCGCGCAGATTGCGGCCGAGTCGCCGCGCCCGATGACCTACGCGCATCGCACCCGGGTATTGCGGGGGAGCGACCCAGTGTTCGTCGGGGACTGCACATTCAGCTACCGCGAGCTCGCCGTTGCCGCGGACCGGCTGCGGACCCGGACCGAGCTCACCTTCGAATCGCGGACCTTCCACCTGGGCGGTCCAGCCGAGCTGGCGCTGATCGAGGCGGTGGCCGCTGGCTCCTGCGGCGCCTCCGTGGTGCTGGTGCCCGACGATGCCGACTTGGCGGCGGCGCTCGGCGACGAGTGGGTCAGCCATCTGCTGATCGATCGAGCGAGCCTGGACGGGCTCGATCCGGCGGCCTTGCCGGATCTGCAGGCCGTGGTGCTCGCCGACGGTACCCATGTCGGCGCGGCATGGACGCAGGTGAGCGCCGTAGTCGGTGTCGCGGATCTGCTTCGGGCGGGGTAAAACCGGATACGTATCGGGTGCAGGCCCCTAAGAACATGGCTATGGTCTCTCGATACCCCATGTGCCCTAGAGCGCGGCCCTTGGACGCGCGGTGTGAACGTGTTCGACAGTCAGGATGAGCAAAGCTTCATGGTTCGTTTAGCAGTGCACGTGCGACGGGATGGCAGGGCTGCGGCACCGGTGACCGCATGACGCGTCCAGCCAGGGTTCGGCCCGCTCGGACTCGGCGACCACGGGTCGTCACCTTGCCGCAGCTGATGGCGACGGCTGCCGAGGCGAACCCCGACGGCATCGCCGTTGTCTTCGCTGCCACAGCGGCTTCGACGGAGCGGGTGAGCTACGCCGAGCTCGACGCACGGTCGACCAGGCTGGCGCGGCTGCTCATCGATCACGGCGTCGGCCCGGAAAACCTGGTGGCCGTCGGCATTCCGCGGTCGATCGATGCCGTCGTCGCGGTCTGGGCGATCGCCAAGACCGGCGCGGGCTTTGTCGCTGTCGACCCGAACGATCCGGTCGAGCGCAGCACACACATCGTCTCGGACTCAGGGGTGGTGCTGGGGCTGACGAACGCCGCTGCGCAGGCGATGCTGCCCGCCGGGATCGGCTGGCTGCCCATCGATGACGGCGGCCTGTCGCTCGCGGATTACCCGACCGATCCGGTGACCAACGCCGATCGGGTGCGGCCACTGCGTGCCGAGCATCCGGCGTATGTGGTCTACCCGTCCGATACGCCGAGGGGCGTGGTGGTCACCCAGGCGGGGCTGGCCGGCCTCTACGCGGAGCAGCGGGCGCGCTATCGCGTCACCGACGATGCGCGCGTATTGCATTTCGCCGCACCGTCGTTCGATGCTGCGGTGTTCGAGATGCTGATGGCGATCAGCGGTGCGGCCACCATGGTCGTAGTCGCGCCGACCGTGTCCGGCGGTGCCGAGCTGGCCGCGCTGCTGCACCGCGAGCGCGTGACCCACGTCGTGGTCACTCCGGCCGCGCTCGCCGGGGTGGACCCTGACGGGCTTGATGCGTTGCGCGTCATGCTGGTCACCGGCCCGACCTGCCCGCCGGAACTGGTGCGGCACTGGGCGATTCCGCTCGGTGACGGCAGCCGCCGCGAGGTCTTCCACGGATACGGGCCGAGCGAGGCCACGATCATGACCAACGCCAGTGCGCCGTTGTTGCCTGACGCTCCGGTGACCATCGGTGCGCCGATGGTCACTGTCAGCGAGTTCGTGCTCGATGCACGGTTGACGCCCGTACCGGTCGGCGTGGTCGGCGAGTTGTACATCAGTGGAACGCAACTGGCCCGCGGCTACCTCGGTATGCCCGCGCACACCGCGACACGCTTCGTTGCCAACCCGTTCGACGCCAACGGAGTCCGGCTGTACCGCACCGGTGACCTGGTGCGCTGGACGGCGAACGACGAACTGGAATACCTGGGCCGCAACGATTTCCAGGACGACAAGCTCGATCGCCAGGCGCTGCTCGATTCGGAACTGCCGACTCAGGAGCTGTGGGCGCTGGCAGAGCCGGTCACGGAGGTCTTCGCCGTGCCGATCGGCATCGATGAGCCGATCTCCGTGCTGGAGAAGGAGTCGGCGGTGCCGGCCACTGCCGAGTCGGTCGGTCCTGAGGAGTCGGTCGGTGTGCCGGAGGAGCCGGTAGCGACGGCCTTCGCCGTGCCGATCGGCACCGAGGAGTCGTTCGGCGTGCTGGAGGAGCCGGCGGCAGCGGTTCCTGCCGAGTCGTTCGGTTCTGAGGAGTCGGTCGGTGTGCCGGAGGAGCCGGTAGCGACGGCCTTCGCCGTGCCGACCGGTACCGATGAGTCGTTCGGCGGGCTGGACGAGCCGGTAGCGACGGTCTTCGCGGAGCTGGTCGGTGCCGGAGGGCAGATCGGAGTGCCGGAGGAGTCGGTCGCGGCGGTTTCCGCCGAGCCGCTCGTCGCCAGGGAGCCGATCGACGCGAGCGACGACTACGCGCCGAATTCGGCCGAAGATGCGCAAATCGGTTACTGGCGTGACGCTTTGGCGGACGTCCCGGATCGGCTGGAACTGCCGACGGATCGTCCGCGGCCGATCACGGCGTCCGGTCGCGTCGGCGTCTACACCTTCGAAGTGGACGCGGCGGTCACGGCCAGGCTCGACGCAATCACGCACGAGGCAGGCGCTTCGCTGTTCACGGTGGTGCACACCGCCTTTGCCGTGCTGCTCGCCCGCCTTTCCGGCAGCAGCGACATCACCATCGGCACACCAGTGGCAGGCCCCAATCTGATCGTGCTGCGCACCGAGGTCGGCTCGGGCACCTCGTTCCGCGCGCTGCTTGCGGTGACGAAAGCGGCTGATCTCGCGGCGTTCTCGCACACGGAGCTGCCGTTCGAGCGGGTGGTCGAGGTGCTCGATCCGGTGCGTTCGCCGGCGCATCACCCGCTGGTCCAGGTAGCGCTTGTCTGCCAGGGCATAGACGAGCCCGCGCGGGAACTGCCCGGGTTGTCCACGATGGCCCTCGATCTCAACGGCGCGGCAACCGCGCTCGACCTCCAGCTGACGATCGCCAGGCACGACGGCGAAAACGCCGGTCTGTCGGCAACGTTCACCTACGCGACCGATCTGTTCGACGCAGCCTCGGTCAAGGGGTTCGCGGCGCGACTGCGCCGACTGTTCCGTGCGGTCACGGCCGATCCCGACCGTGCGGTGGGCGATGCCGAACTGCTGTCGCTGGTCGAGCGTGACCGAATCCTGTTCGAATGGAACGACACCCGGCACCGGGTGACGCCGAAGCTGCTGCTCGACGGGTATCGGCAGGCGGCGGCCGCCCGCCCGGATGCGGTCGCGTTGGCGTTCGAGGGTGTGGAGCTGTCGTATCGGGAGTTCGATGCGCGGGTCAATCGTCTTGCTCGGTTGTTGATTTCGCGTGGTGTTGGTGCGGAGTCGTTGGTGGGGTTGGCGGTTCGTCGTTCGGTCGATCTTGTGGTCGGGATGTATGCGATCGTGACCGCGGGTGGTGCGTTCGTGCCGCTCGATCCCGATCATCCGGCCGAGCGGATCGCGCACATCATCGACACCACGCAACCTCTGTGTGTCCTGACCACCACCGCCGACTCGGTCGCACTGCCCGACGGCGTGGCGACCGTGGCAATAGACACTGCCGACCTGACCAGTTACCCCGACACACCGGTACGCGCGAGCGAGTTGGTCCGCCTGGTGTCGCCGCTGAACCCCGCCTACGTTCTCTTCCCGGGTGAGACAGGCCGACCCGAGGCTGTCGCGGTCTCGCACGCGGCGATCAACAATCACCTCGAATGGATGCTCGCGGAGTACCCGCTCGGTCCCGACGACGTCTACCTGCAGCACACCGACGCCACAGCCGACGCATCGCTGTGGGGCTTGTTCCTGCCGATGCGGGCCGGGGCCAAGCTGGTGATCGCCACGCCGGACGGCCAACGCGATCCGGCGTATCTCGCGGAAACCATTGCGGCACAGTCGGTGACCGTCACAGACTTCGAACCCGCGATGCTGGCGACGTTCGCCGCGCACACCGCCGAGGGTGCGTGCCCGACACTCGCCCAGGTCTTCGTGATCGGTGCGGCACTGCCGCCGGAGACGGTCACCGCCGTGCATGCGGTGCTCGACGCGGACGTGCACAACCTCTACGGGCCAACCGAAACCGCGGTGTCGGTGACGTATTGGCTGGCAGATGGTTCGGACGCCATCTCGGTGCCGATCGGGTTGCCGCAGTGGAACACCCGCGCCTATGTGCTCGACGCCCGCCTGCGCCCGGTGCCGGACGGGGTGCCCGGTGAGTTGTATCTGGCGGGTGATCAGCTGGCCCGCGGCTATGTCCGGCGACCGGGCCTGACCTCGAACCGGTTCGTGGCCAACCCGTTCGGCCCCGGTGAGCGCATGTACCGCACCGGCGACCTGGTGCGCTGGCGCCGGGCTTCCGGCGCGGACGACGAGGGCGTCCTCGACTACCTCGGGCGTGCGCGCCTGGATAGCCCGCCTGACCCGATGGAATTCCCGACAGATCGGCTACGACCGGTGCTCGCGCCGGCAAGTGCCGAGGTGCCGGCCGATGCGCCGAGCCCGGTCGAGGACATCGAGATGCCCGCCGCGGTCGAACGTCGCGATGTGGTGACCCGATGGAACGGCACCGAGCAGCACGTCGACCGCTCCGCGACGCTGGCGTCGCTGCTGGACGCAACCGTGGCCGCCGATCCGCGTGCCGAGGCGCTCGTGCTCGATCAGCCAGCAGGGGCGTACGCCAAGCTGACCTACGGTGAACTCGATGCGCGGGTGAATCGTCTTGCGCGGCATTTGATCTCGTTGGGTGTTGGCCCGGAGTCGCGGGTAGTTCTTGCGTTGCGGCGGTCGGTGGATCTGATCGTTGCCATGTATGCGGTGGTCAAATCTGGTGGTGCGTATGTGCCGGTGGATCCGGATCAGGCTGTCGAGCGCACGAACTACATCCTCGAAACCGTGGCACCGGTGTGTGTGCTGACCAACGCGGATGCGGTGTTCGACACCGATGTCGCGCCGGTGCTGCTGGTCGATGAGCTGGATCTGGCCGGGTTGAACCCGGCGCCGATCATCGACGTGGAGCGGGTCGCGCCGCTGCGGGCTTCGAATACGGCGTATGTGTTGTTCGCGTCGGGTCGGCCGCGGGGTGTCGCGGTTTCGCATGCTGCGATCGTGAATCAGTTGCAGTGGCAGGTGACCGAGTTCGGGGTCGATGCCGCTGATGCGTTCGTGTTGAAGACCGCTGCGACGGCGGATATTTCGGTGTGGGAACTCTGGTCGGCGGCGGTATGTGGTGGCCGTTTGGTCATCGCCGGTCCGGATGGTCATCGGGATCCGGGATATCTCAACGAGTTGATGGCTACCGAGTGGATCACCACGCTGCACGTAGAGGCGTCGATGCTGGAAGCGTTGACCGCTGGTGCGTTCCCGAACTCGCTGTGGCGGGTCCTGGTCCTCGGCGAAGCCTTGCCGAGCGCACTGGCACAACGGTTCCTGCGCGACTATCCGCGCGTCGAGCTGTTCACCAAGTACGGCCCCACCGAGGCCGCAGGCTCGATCACCAGCCACCGGGTCACGCAGCATGACCAGGTATCGGTGCCGGTTGGCGCACCGGACGGGAACAACCAGATATACGTGCTGGATTCGCTGTTGCAGCCGACTCCAGACGATGTTTCCGGCGAGCTCTATCTCGCTGGAGCACAGTTGGCGCGCGGTTACCTCGGTCGTGCGGGGCTGACCGCGGCGCGGTTTGTCGCCGATCCGTACCAGCCGGGTGCGCGGATGTATCGCACCGGCGAGCTGGCGGCCCGGAACGCCGACGGCGAGCTGGCGCGGAAGGCGTTGCCGGAGCAGGAGTTCGGAGCTCAGGCGAGCGCCGAGCACACCGAATACTGGCGCACCGCGCTGGCCGCGCTGCCCGACGAACTGGTGCTACCCGCGGACCGGCCACGCCCCGAGCATGCCTCGTATCAGGGGGCAACGCTGGCCTTCGAGATCGACGCGGAGCTGCATGCCGCCCTCGATAATCTTGCCGTGCAACATAATTCAACCCTGTTCATGGTGGTGCACGCCGCACTCGCGGTGCTCCTCGCACGGTTGTCCGGCAGTACGGACATCGTGATCGGCACCCAGGTCGCCGATCGCGGTGCGGCCACGCTGACCGGAGTGGTCGTCAACACGCTGGCGCTGCGCAACGGGATCGAACCAGGCGTCCCCTTCCACGCCTTGCTCGCCGACGTGCGCCGCACCGACCTCGCGGCGTTCGAGCACGCCGACCTGCCGTTCGAGCGACTGGTCGAACTGCTGGATCCGGTTCGCCCGACCGCGCAGCATCCGCTGTTCCCGGTGATGCTGGCGGTCCAGCACATGAACGCGCCCGAGCTGTCACGCACGGCGGGCATCGATCCGCAGGTCGCGCCTGCCACCTACGATCTCGAACTCGCCCTCGCGGAACAGGCAGACAGGCAAGGCATCTCGGCGGCCTTCAGCTACGCGACGGACCTGTTCGATGCCGCAACGGTGCAGAGCTTCGCCGATCGCTTCCGCCGCACCCTGATCGCGATCACCACCGATGCCGCGGTGATCGTCGGTGATATCGCTCTGCTCACGGCCGGTGAGCGCGAACACGTACTGCGCGAGGTCAACTCGCTCGGCGCATGGGTGCCGGGCAGCACGCTTCCCGACCTGATCGCGGAGCAGGTGTGGCGACGCCGGGACAAGGTCGCGATCCGTTACCACAACCGCACGATCACCTTCGCTGAGTTGCAACGGCGCGCCAACCAGGTCGCCCGTGCGCTGATCGCCAACGGCGCAGGCCCGGAATCGCTGGTGGCCGTGGCGATGCCGCGCACCGAGGAGCTGCCGATCGCACTGCTCGGCGTGCTTGCCACCGGTGCCGCCTACCTGCCGATCGATTCGACCGATCCGGCGCAGCTGCTTGGCTTCGTGCTCGCCGATTCCGCTGTGCATGCCCACCCGGCGGGCAGCCGTCCCCGTGCGGTCTGCCTGCTGACCACCGCGGCAGAACGCGATGCGGTCCCGAGCGGTGCACTGCCCGTCGTCTTGTTCGAAGACACAACGACATACCCGGACGCGGCGCTCACCGACGCCGACCGGCACGCGCCCCTGCGTCCGGACAATCTGGCCTACGTCACCTACCCGTCCACCCCGACCGGTGCGCCGAAGGGAGTCGGCATCGCGCACCGCAATGTCGTCGAGCTGATCGCGAACACCCAGCCGCTCTTCCGATTCGACGAGCACGACGTGTGGACGCTGTTCCATTCGTGCGCGTTCGACCTCTCGGTGTGGGAGCTGTGGTGCGCGCTCGTGCACGGCGGCTCGGTCGTGGTGGTCGACGATCTGACGTCGCGCGCGCCGGGCCAGTTCCGCGAGTTGCTCGTTCGTGAGCGGGTGACGGTGCTGAACCAAACCCCGTCCGCCTTCGGTCAATTGGTGGAGGCCGACCGGTCCGCGACCGAGGGCTCGCTCGCGTTGCGCTATGTGGTGCTCGGTGGTGCGGCACTCGACCCGCGCAAGCTCGAGCGCTGGTATGAACGGCACGGCGAGACAACTCGTTTGGTGACCATGTACGGCAGCACCGAAGCGACGGTGCACGTGTCGTTCCTGCCGCTCGGTGCGCACACCTCGGCCAATGCCATCGGCCGGGCCATCCCCGGCCTGGACGGCTACGTGCTGGACCCGCGCTTGCACCCGACCCCGCTCGAGGTCCCCGGCGAGATCCATGTCGCAGGCGCCCAACTCGCCCGCGGCTACCTGGGCAAGCCGGGCCTGACCGCCACCCGATTCGTGGCAAACCCGTTCGGGACACCCGGTTCTCGGATGTACCGCACCGGCGACATCGGCCGCTGGCACGGTGCGGGCGACAACGAGGTGCTCGAGTACCTGGGCAACTACGCAGAACCGGCGCGACCGCGCGGCTTGCTGGACCGAACGGCCGTTCCCGAACCGGAGTTCGTCAGCGCGGCCAGCTTCCATGCCTTGGGTTCGGCCGTGCCGCAGATCAGGGAGCCGGGGGCCGCCGGCGCCGATCAGGCATTGCACGCCGCGCTGCCGATTCGCAGGGAAGACAGCGCGACGCCACGGTGGACGCGATGATCTCGCCGGACTTCCACAGCGCCGCGCGGCCGACCCCGCGCCTGTGGTTCGCGCCACTTCGACCGGCTGGACACCCCCGGTGCCTGCCGAACTGGTCGATCGACCGATCGCCGTGCCACCCCCGAATGACCTCGCCCGCAGCCCCGGACGACTGCGTTCTGCGCGATTTTCGTGCGCTGAGCTGCCCAGTTCCGGTGACCACACCAATCACGGTTCGGCAGGGAATAATCGTCCCCGGCGCTCGTTCCGCGCGGTCGGGTTTGCGATCTGTTTCGACGGATCGCGCACGGTCGTGTTCGGCGTGAGCAGGCGTGATCGGTAACGGTGCGCGTGCGTGCGTTCGATGATCAGTGGATCGAGAGCCGGTGAGGCGTGTATGCGGCAACAACAGGCAGGATGAGGCATCTCCATGGTTCGGGCGGTTGGGCAGCGGTGTGTTGGAGCGCGTGAAACGGTGTGCGCATGACCCGCCCGACCCGCGTCCGGCCCACCCGGACCAGGCGGCCGAGAGTCACCACACTGCCGCAGCTGATGGCGATGGCCGTCGAGGCGAATCCGGGCGGCATCGGCGTCGCCTTGGCCGACGCCACCGGCACGGTGGCACAGCTGAGCTATGCCGAGCTCGATGAGCATTCGACCAGGCTGGCGCGGCTGCTGATCGGCCGAGGCATCGGGCCGGAAGACCTGGTCGCCGTCGGCATTCCGCGCTCGATCGAATCGGTGGTCGCCGTCTGGGCGGTGGCCAAGGCGGGCGCCGGATTTGTGCCGGTTGATCCGAATCATCCCGCCGACCGGGTGGCGCACATGATCACCGACTCCGGTGTGGTCTTCGGGCTGACCGTGTCGGCTGTGCGCGGCGACCTGCCGGACCAGGTCGACTGGCTGCCGATCGATGGCCCCGATGCCGACGCGTTGCTCGCCGAGTTCCCCGCCGACCCGGTGACCTATATCGATCGGGTGCGGCCGCTGCGTGGCGAAAACCCGGCCTATGTCCTCTACACCTCCGGATCCACTGGGCGACCCAACGGTGTCGTCGTCACCCAGGCCGGGCTTTCTGGCTTCTGCGACGAACAGCGCGAGCGCTACCAGGTGACCAGCGATGCACGGACTTTGCATTTCGCCTCGCCGTCGTACGACGCCGCGGTGCTGGAGTTGCTGCTCGCGATCGGCGGCGCGGCCACCATGGTGGCGGTGGCGCCGACGGTGTCCGGCGGCGAGGAGCTCGCGGCGCTGCTGCGCAGGGAGGGTGTGACGCACGCGTTCCTCACGCCCGCCGCGTTGGCCTCGGTGGACCCGGCCGGGCTCGACGAACTGCGGGTGGTGGTCGCAGGCGGCGCGGCGGTCTCGCCGGAACTGGTGCGCCGCTGGGACATCGCGGAGGTCGGGGGACCGGAGCGCGAGTTCTTCACCGGCTACGGGCCCACCGAGGCCACGATCATGACGAATATCAGTGCGCCGCTGACGGCGGACGCACCGGTGACTATCGGTGCCCCGATCCGCGCGGTCACCGAATACGTGCTCGACGACCGACTGGCCCCGGTGCCCGACGGGACAGTGGGCGAGCTGTACATCACCGGCGCGCAACTCGCGCGGGGATATCACGATCGGGCGGGGTTGACCGCAGCCCGATTCGTCGCGAACCCGTTCGACACCAGCGGTTCTCGGCTCTACCGCACCGGTGATTCGGTGCGCCGGGATCAGGACGGTGCGCTGGAGTACCTGGGCCGCACTGATTCCCGGGTGACCATCCGCGGCGTCCTGATCGAACTCGGCGAGATCGACGCGGTGCTTGCCGCGCACGAGACCGTGGACTTCGCGGCGACCCTCGCCCACACGCCGGACAACGGCCCGACGATTCTCGTCTCCTACGTGCACTCCGCGCCCGGAATGGAAGCCGACGCCGCCGCATTGGCCGCGGTGGCCGAGCAGCACCTGCCCGCGCACATGGTGCCGACGGTGGTCATGGTGCTCGCGGCGATCCCGCTGACGCCCGCAGGCATCGTGGACCGGGCCGCGCTGCCGACACCGCGATTGCGGACCACGCCGTTTCGGCCGCCGTTCGGCCCGCTCGAGGAGCTGGTCGCCGATGTCTTCGCGGAGGTGCTCGGGCCGGGGGCTCCGGTCGGCGCTGCCGACGACTTCTTCGTGCTCGGCGGCACCCCGCTGATTGCGACGCAGGTGTCCACCCGGCTCAGCGAGGTGGTCGGTACGCCGGTGCCCGCTCGGCTGATCTTCGAAACGCCAACGGTCGCAGGGCTTGCCGAACGGTTGGCGCCGTTCACCCGCGCGGGCGATCGGCGTGCGCTCGCGCCGATGGAGCGACCGGAGCGCATTCCGCTGTCGCTGGCGCAGCAGCGGATGTGGTTCCTCAACCAGTTCGACACCGCATCGGCGGCGCACAACATCCCGTTCGCGATCCGGCTGTCCGGCGCGCTCGACGTGTCGGCGTTGCAGGCGGCGATCACCGATGTGGTCGAACGACACGAGACGCTGCGCACGGTGTATCCGGCCAGCGACGGCACCGGCCACCAGGTCGTCTTGCCCACGGCGCAGGCGGTTCCCGACCTGGCGCCGAAGCCGCTCGCCGAGCACGAACTGGTCGACTGGTCGCGCGACTTCGCCACCGTTGGCTTCGATGTCACCGCGGAGGTGCCGCTGCGCATCGCACTCGCCGAGCTGGCTCCGGAGTCCGCAGGCCACCGTCCGCCCAGCGATCACGTCGTGATGGTGGTGGTGCACCAGATCGCCGCCGACGACGCCTCGGTCGCGCCGTTCCTGCAGGATCTGCTCGGCGCGTTCCTCTCCCGGCGCAACGGAGCCCGGCTGGCGCTGCCGCCACTGTCGGTGCAGTACGCGGACTACGCGCTGTGGCAGCGCGAGGTGCTCGGCGACGACAACGACCCGGATTCGCTGGCCGCCGCCCAGATCGGTTACTGGCGTAGGACTTTGGCGGGCATCCCGGACCGGCTCGCGCTGCCGACGGATCGGCCGCGCCCGGCCGTCGCGTCCCGTGCCGGTGCGGAATACACCGTCCAGATCGCCGCAGAGGTGCGACGCGCACTCGGCGAACTGGCCGAGGAGACAGGCGCTTCGGAGTTCATCGCGGTACACGCCGCGTTCGCGGCGCTACTTGCCAGGCTGTCCGGCAGTGCCGACATCACCGTCGGCACCCAGGTCACGGGTCGCGGCGAGTCGGCGCTCGACGGATTGATCGGCCTGTTCGCCAACCTGCTCGTGCTACGGACCGTCATCGATCCCGGCGCATCGTTCCGCGCGCTGCTCGCGGCGACGAAAGCGGCTGATCTCGCGGCGTTCTCGCATGCGGAGCTGCCGTTCGAGCGGGTGGTCGAGGTGCTCGATCCGGTGCGCTCGCCGGCGCATCATCCGCTGGTCCAGGTGGCGCTGCTCGTTCAGCACACGGCCAAGACGCGCATCGAGCTACCGGGGCTCTCCGCGCATGCGATCGACGTCGACCGCGCGGTGGCGACCTTCGATCTGCAGCTGACCATGGTCCCCGCCGCGGACGACGGATTCACCGCGCAATTCACCTACGCCACCGAGCTCTTCGACGAGGCGACGATCGCGGAATTCGCCCGCCGCTTCGAACGGTTGCTCGTCGCGGTCGTCACGCATCCCGAGCACCCGGTCGGTGACATCGACCTGCTCGACCCCGCCGAGCGGGCGCGGATTCTGCTCGGCTGGAACGAAACCAGGCATGCCGTCACCCCCGAGCTGTTGCTGGACGGGTACCAGCGGGCCGCTGTGGCGCGTCCGGATGCGGTCGCGTTGGCGTTCGAGGGTGTGGAGCTGTCGTATCGGGAGTTCGATGCGCGGGTCAATCGTCTTGCTCGGTTGTTGATTTCGCGTGGTGTTGGTGCGGAGTCGTTGGTGGGGTTGGCGGTTCGTCGTTCGGTCGATCTTGTGGTCGGGATGTATGCGATCGTGACCGCGGGTGGTGCGTTCGTGCCGCTCGATCCCGATCATCCGGCCGAGCGGATCGCGCACATCCTCGACACCACGCAGCCGACCTGCGTGCTCACCACGTCGGGCGCCGCGATCACGGTGCCTGCCGGTATCGCGGAGCTGACCCTGGACACCGTCGACACCAGCGCATTCGACGGTGCGCCGGTGCGCAAGGACGAACTGCTCCGGGCGGTGCTGCCACTGCATCCGGCGTATGTCCTGTTCACTTCGGGTTCAACGGGTGTCGCGGTCTCGCACGCCGCCATCGACAACCAGCTCGAGTGGATGCTCGCGGAATACCCGCTCGGCGTCGACGACGTGTATCTGCAGAAGACCGCGACGACCTTCGACGTGTCCCTGTGGGGCTTCTTCCTGCCGCTGCGGGCCGGGGCGAAACTGGTCATCGCCACCCCCGACGGGCATCGTGATGCCGTCTACGTCGCGGAAACCATTACCGCGCAATCGGTGACCGTCACGGATTTCGCGCCGTCGATGCTGACGGTGTTCGCCGCCTACACCGCCCCCGGCTCCTGCCCGACCCTGCGGGACGTCTTCGTGATCGGCGAGGCGCTGCCGCCGGAGACCGTCGGCGCGTTCCGTGCGGTATCGAACGCGCGGGTGCACAACCTGTACGGACCGACCGAGGCCGCGGTATCGGTCACCTACTGGACCGCCGACGGTGCGGACACCCGCTCGGTGCCGATCGGGTTGCCGCAGTGGAACACCCAGGTGTACGTGCTCGACGCCCGGCTGCGCCCGGTGCCCGCAGGCGTGCCCGGTGAGCTCTATGTCGCCGGTGCCCAGCTCGCGCGCGGATACTTCGGGCGGCCCGCGCTGACCTCGGATCGATTCGTGGCCAATCCGTTCGGCTTCGGCGAGCGCATGTATCGCACCGGCGACCTGGTCGTCTGGCGGGACGCGGGCGCCGGTCGATCGCACCGGCTGGACTACCTCGGTCGCACCGACTTCCAGGTCACGTTCCGCGGCCAGCCCATCGAGCTCGGCGAGATCGAGACCGCACTGCTCGCCCACCCTTCGGTGCACCAGGCGGTGGCTGTAGTGAGCGGGTCTACCCTCGGCGACCAGCTGGTTGCCTATGTCGTGCCCGCGCCAGGCGCCACCGTCGTGCCCGCCGGGTTGGTCGACTCGATCGCGGAAACGCTTCCGGCCGTCATGGTTCCGACGGCGATCACGGTGCTGGACGAGTTCCCGCTCGCACATGGCGGCAAGCTCGACCGGACGGAGTTGCCTGAGCCCACCTTCGCCGCGCGCGAATTCCGCACCCCCGCAACGCCGGTCGAGGAGATCATCGCCGGGGTATTCGGCGCGGTGCTCGGTCTCGGCCGGGTCGGCACCGATGACGACTTCTTCGCCCTCGGCGGCAACTCGCTGCTCGCCATGCAATTGGTGGCGCGGTTGGGCGCGGCGGTCGAGGCCAAGGTCCCGGTGCGCACGGTGTTCGAGGCGCCGACGGTGCGCGGACTTGCCGCCGCGATCGAATCCAAGACACACGCGGAGCGGGTGGCGCTCGGCAGCATCGTGCGTCCCGCCGAGGTGCCGTTGTCGTTGGCGCAGCGGCGGATGTGGTTCCTCAATCGCTTCGACCAGTCCGACGACGCGGCGGTCGGCGGCGCCGAAAAGAGTACTGGCGAGGCGCGAATGCGCGAGGCCGCGTTCCACGTGCCGTTCGCGCTGCGGCTGACCGGCGCGTTGAACGTCTGGGCCCTCGGCGCCGCACTCGACGACGTGGTGAGCAGGCACGAGGTGCTGCGGACGGTGTACCCGGAGACCACGGCGGGTCCGGTGCAGGTCGTGCTGCCCGCGAGCCGGGTGGCGCTGGACGTCACCGCCCGCTCGGTGGCCGCGGCCGATGTGCCGGAGGCGGTGTACGCGTTGGCGGCCACGCCGTTCGACGTCACCGCCGAGGTGCCGGTGCGGGTGCGGTTGTTCGAGGTCACCGACGGACCCGAAAATGCCTCTGACGCACCGGAGTACGTGCTCGCCGTGGTCGTCCATCACATCGCGGCGGACGCGTCGTCGATGAGTGCGCTGGTGCGTGACCTGCTGGTTGCCTACACCGCGCGGACCGCAGGCGCGACGCCGGGGTGGGATCCGCTGCCGGTGCAGTACGCCGATTACGCACTGTGGCAGTACGCCGTGCTCGGCCCCGAAGCCGATCCCGAATCCATTGCCGCGCAGCAGATCAGCTTCTGGCGCAGGCAGCTCGCCGACCTGCCCGATCTGCTGGAGTTGCCGACGGATCGGCCGCGGCCCGCGCTCGCCTCGTTGGCGGGCGGGCGCGTGGCGGTGCGGATCGACGCGGCAACGCATGCCGGACTCGCGGAGCTCGCGCGCGCCAACGGTGCGACGCTGTTCATGGTGGTGCACACCGCGCTGGCCGTGCTGCTTGCCAGGCTGTCCGGCACCGGTGACATCGCCATCGGCACGCCGGTGGCCGGCCGCGGCGAGCGTGCGCTCGACGACCTGATCGGCTTGTTCGGCAACACGGTTGTCGTCAGGGCCACCTTCGACGGCGGCGAGCCGTTCACCGAAGTGCTTGCGCGGCAACGTGAGACCGTCCTGCACGCGTTCGCGCACGCTGACCTTCCGTTCGCGCGGCTGGTCGAGGTGCTCGACCCGCCACGCTCGACGGCGCGGCACCCGCTGTTCCAGGTCGGCCTGTCCTTCGAGAACAGCGCACACCCGACCCTCGAACTCCCAGGACTCGCCGTAACGGGTATCGACGCGGATCTCGATGTCGCGCCGTTCGATCTGCAGGTGCGCGTTGCGGACAACTACGACGAGTCCGGTGCGCCTACCGGCATCGACGCGCACTTCACCTACGCCACCGATCTTTTCGATGCGGCGACGGTGCGCGGCTTCGCCGACCGGCTGTCGCGGATCCTCGCCGCGGTCGTCGCCGACGCCACGACGGCGGTCGGCGACATCGACCTGCTCGCAGCCGACGAACGCAGCTCGGTCCTAGCGACGTGGAACGACACGGCACACCATGTCGACGAGGCCGCGACCCTGCCCTCGTTCCTGCAGCGCTCGGTGATGGCGGCGGCCCCTGAGGCCATCGCCGTGGTCGCCGACCTGCCCGATGGCGCGCGCCGCGAGCTCACCTACGTCGAACTCGACGCGCAGGTGAATCGTCTGACCAGGTACCTGATCTCGCGCGGCGTCGGGCCGGAATCGCGGGTCGCGCTTGCGTTCCGGCGTTCGGTCGATCTGGTCGTCGCGATGTACGCGGTCGCCAAATCCGGTGGCGCGGCGGTGCCGGTCGACCCGGATCAGGCCGCCGAGCGCACCGACTACATCCTCGCGACCGCGGCGCCGGTCTGCGTGCTGACCGACGCGGCCGCGGGCTTCCACACCGAGGTCGCACCGGTGGTGCTGCTCGATGAACTGGTGCTCGGCTCGTTCCCGAGCGGTCCGCTCGCGGACCGGGAGCGGGTGGCGCCGCTGCGGCCGGAGCACACCGCCTACGTGATCTTCACGTCCGGATCGACCGGTCGGCCGAAGGGTGTCGCGGTCTCGCATGCCGCCATCGCCAACCAATTGCAGTGGAAGATCGCCGCATTCGGCCTGTCCGGGCACGACACGGTGCTGCTGAAGACGGCAGCGACCTTCGACCTCTCGGTGTGGGAGTTCTGGTCGACGGTGGTCTGCGCGGGCAAGCTGGTGATCGCGCTGCCGGACGGGCACCGGGACCCGGCCTACCTGAACGACCTGATCAGCCGGGAAACGGTGACGATGCTGCACGCCGTGCCGTCCATGCTGGACGCGCTGCTCGTGCACACCGGCACCGACACCGAGCCTGCGGCGTCGCCGCTGCGGCGCGTGCTCGCCATCGGCGAGGCGCTGCCCGCCGCACTGGCACAGCGTTTCCTGGCGGCACACCCAGATGTGGCGCTGCACAACCTCTACGGCCCGGCCGAGGCCGCGGTCTCGATCACCGACCACCGGGTCACCGAGGCCGACCAGACCACGGTCGCCATCGGTGCACCGGTGTGGAACAGCCAGGCGTACGTGCTCGACGGCAGGCTGCGGCCGGTGCCCGTCGGTGTCACGGGTGAGCTGTATCTGGCGGGCAGTCAGCTGGCGCGCGGCTACGTCGATCGCGCGGACCTGACCGCGGATCGGTTCGTGGCCAACCCCTTCCAGTCCGGTGCGCGGATGTACCGCACCGGCGACCTGGTCGCCTGGAACCGCCTCGGCGAACTGGAGTACCTGGGCCGCACCGACTTCCAGGTGCAGATCCGCGGCTTCCGCATCGAGCTGGGCGAGATCGAGGCCGCGCTGCTCGCGTTGCCCGAGGTCGCCGAGGCCGTGGTGATCGCCAAGTCGGATCCCAAGACCGGCGATCGTCTCGTGGCCTATCTGGTTGCCGCCCACTCGGATCGGCCGGCCTCGGCGGTCCCCGCCATCTCCTTTGCCGTGCAGGCGGCCTCGTTCGCCGCGCAGGCCGCCGAGGCCGCGCAGTCGGAGGCGGGGCTCGATGTCGCACAGGTGAAGTCCGCGTTGACGACCGGCTTGCCGTCCTACATGGTGCCGTCGGCGTTCGTCGTGCTCGACGCGTTGCCCCGCACTGCACACGGCAAAGTGGATCGAAAGGCATTGCCGGAGCCTGAGTTCGAGGCGCTGGCCTTCCGTGCACCCGCGACGCCGATCGAGGAGATCGTCGCGTCCGTCTACGCCGACGTGCTCGGCGTCGAACGCGTCGGTGCCGACGACGACTTCTTCGCGCTCGGCGGCAACTCGCTGCTGGCCACTCAGGTCGCGGCGCGCATCGGTGCCGCACTGGATGCCCGCGTGCCGGTGCGTGCGCTGTTCGAGGCGTCCACGGTGGCCGGGCTCGCGGTCAAGGTCGAACGCACCGAGGGCGAGAGCACCCGCGTTCCGCTGGCGGCCCAGCCGCGCCCCGACCGCATTCCGCTCTCGTTCGCCCAGCAGCGGATGTGGTTCCTCAACCAATTCGACCCCACCGCAGCGGTATACAACATCCCGATGACCATTCGCCTCTCCGGCGATCTGGATGTCGACGCACTGCAGCAGGCCGTCGCCGACCTGGTCGCGCGGCACGAAATCCTGCGCACCCGCTACCCGGAGACACCGGACGGACCGGAGCAGCGGATCCTCGCGCCGCACGAGGTGCCGGTCGAGCTGGCGCCCGCGCAGATCGGCGAGGAGCGCGTGGCGCACGAGGTGCAACGCGTCGTGGCCGCCGGGTTCGACGTCACCAAGGAAGTGCCGTTCCGCGCCAGGTTGTTCCAGCTCGCGGGCAGCGAATACGTGCTGGTGGTCGTCGCACACCACATCAGCGCCGACGGATGGTCGATGGGCCCACTGACTCGTGACCTGATGCTGGCCTACGCCGCACGCAGCAGCGGCGAGGCGCCTGCCATGGCGCCGCTGCCCATCCAATACGCTGACTACGCGCTCTGGCAGCGTGACATGCTCGGCGCCGACGACGACCCGGAATCCGCCGCAGGCACCCAACTGGCCTATTGGGCAACCGAACTCGCCGATCTGCCGGACGAGCTGACACTGCCTGCCGACCGGCCGCGGCCCGCCGCGCAGAGCTTCGCAGGCGGCAAGACGAACTTCACGGTCGACGCCGACGTACACGCCGCGCTGGCCGCCTTGGCCAAGCAGCACAACGCGACCCTGTTCATGGTCGTGCACACCGCGCTCGCGGTGTTCCTCGCGCGGATGTCGGGCACCGAGGACATCGCCATCGGCACCCCGATCGCGGGGCGCGGCGAGGCCGAACTCGACGATCTGATCGGCATGTTCGTCAACACACTGGTGTTGCGGACCCGGGTCGCGCCGCACCTCGGCTTCACCGAGCTGCTCGCCGCCAACCGGGAGACCGACCTGCGGGCCTTCGCGAACTCCGACACCCCGTTCGAGCGGCTGGTCGAGATCCTCGACCCGGCGCGCTCGGTGGGCAGGCACCCGCTGTTCCAGGTGGCGCTGTCCTTCGAGAACCTGGCGAACACCAGCTTCGAGTTGCCCGGTCTCGGTTTCGCCGCGCTCGACCCGGCCGCCGACACGGCAAAGTTCGACCTGCTGCTCACCGTGCGCGAGCAGCGCACCGAAGCAGGCGCCGAAGCCGGACTCGCCGCCGAATTCACTTTTGCCCGTGAACTCTTCGACGAACAGACGGTGGTCGACTTCGGCCGCCGTTTCCGCGGCATCCTGGCCACCGTCGCGCAGGATCCCGGCGTCGCGGTCGGTGACCTGGAGATCCTGGACGACTCCGAGCGCGTCGACCTGCTCTCCCGCACGGGCGGTGAGGCGGTGCCGCCGCGCACCCTCACGGAGTTGATGGCCTCGGCCGTCACCAGAAACCCCACCGGCATCGCCCTGTTCGGCGGCGGCAGGCCCTTCAGCTACGTCGAACTCGACGCCGCGTCCTCACAATTGGCGCGCACGCTGATCGGTTATGGTGCCGGACCGGATGTGCTTGTTGCCGTTGCCATCCGGCGCTCGGTCGAATCCGTGCTCGCGCTGTGGGCGGTGGCCAAGACCGGTGCGGCGATCGTCTCGATCGACCCGACCTATCCGGCCGACCGGATCGCGCACATGGTCACCGATTCGAATGCGGGACTCGGCATCACGTTGACCGCCGAGGTCGGCGGCCTGCCGCCGATGGCGGGCGGGCGGAAGTGGCTGGTGCTCGACGATCGCGCCTTCACCTACGACGTCGCGGCCCGGCCGGACCGCCCGATCAGCATCGGCGAACGATTCGGGCCTATCCGCAGCACCAATGCCGCGTACGTGAGCTACACCTCGGGTTCGACGGGTCTGCCCCAAGGCGTCGTGGTCACCCATGCGGGCCTCGCCAACTTCAGCGCCGAACAGGTGGAGCGCTATCAGCTCGACCAGTCCACTCGTGCGCTGGCTTTCGCGTCGCCGTCGTTCGACGCGTCGATGCTCGAGCTGCTGCTCGCGCTCGGCTCGGCGGGTGCGCTCGTTGTCGTGCCGTCCGGCATCGACGGCGGCGCCGAACTGTCCGAGCTGATCCAGACCAACAAGGTCACCCACGCCTTCCTCACCCCGTCCGTGCTCGCCTCGCTCGATCAGGAGGCGCTGTCCGGGCTGCGCGCGATCGTGGCAGGCGGCGAGGTGGTTTCCGCCGACCTGGTCGCCACCTGGGCGGGTGCGAAAGACCGGGACTTCCACAACGGGTACGGCCCCACCGAGACCACCATCATGACCACTATCAGCGACCCGTTGCGGCCGGGCGAGCCGGTCACCATCGGCGGCCCGGTCCGCGGCATGCGGTCGCTGGTGCTCGACAGCAGGTTGCGCCCGGTGCCGGAAGGCGTTGCGGGCGAGCTGTATCTGGGCGGCATCCAGCTGGCTCGCGGCTACCACGCCAGGCCTGGCCGCACCGCAGCCCGGTTCGTCGCCGACCCCTATGGACTGCCGGGGGAGCGGCTGTACCGCACCGGCGATGTGGTCAGATGGGTGCCTGCCGCACGCGGCGATGCGCTGCGGGGTGGCGCTCGGGAGACCGGCGGGCCACGCCCCGATCACACGCTGGAGTACGTGGGCCGCAACGACTTCCAGGTGAAGGTGCGCGGCCACCGGGTGGAGCTCGGCGAGATCGACGCCACGCTCGTCGCCAGACCAGGTGTGGAGTTCGCCGTCACCGTCGGCCGCGAGTCGGCTTCCGGCGCAACAACGCTCGTCTCCTATGTGTTGCCCGAATCAGGGGTGACCCTCGATGTCGCAGCCCTGACCGAACAGCTCGGCGCGACACTGCCGGACTACATGGTGCCGACGGCGATCGTGGTGCTCGACGAGATCCCGCTGACACCGGTGGGCAAGCTGGACCGGCGCGCGCTGCCCGACGCGGTACTGGAGCCCACCGCGTTCCGGGCGCCGCAGACCGAGGCGGAACTGGCCATCGCCGCCGTGATCGCCGAAGTACTCGACCTCGACCGGGTCGGGCT
Source organism: Nocardia sp. NPDC049149 (assembly GCF_043197455.1). Taxonomy (NCBI): domain Bacteria; kingdom Bacillati; phylum Actinomycetota; class Actinomycetes; order Mycobacteriales; family Nocardiaceae; genus Nocardia; species Nocardia sp. NPDC049149. Next base: position 696,248 of record NZ_JBICTD010000005.1, on the reverse strand, counting down.
CGACGACGACTTCTTCGCGCTCGGCGGCGACAGCACCGTCGCCATCCAGGTGGTGTCGCGCTGCCGCACCCGAGGCGTGATCCTCACGCCCCGTGATGTTTTCGAGTCGGGCACGGTCGGCGCGTTGGCCAGGGTCGCGGTGATCGAGAACGGGCCGGGGGACGAGTCGGGCGACCTGCCGCTCACGCCGCACGCGGCGCGGCTGCTGGAATCCGGCGTCGAAGTCAGGGCCATCGCGCTCGATGTTCCGGACAGCTGCCCGGTCGACGCGGTACACGACGCCGTCGGCAAGGTGCTCGAGCAGCACCCGATGCTGTGGGTGCTGCTCGACCGGACCGGCACCGCCCCGGTGTTGCGGATTCCCCCGGTCGACGAGCGCACCGGCGAGGCGTTCCGGCAGCTCGACGCCACGCACGGTGAAACCTCGTTGCCCGTCGACGATGTGGTGCGGGCCGCGGCCGCGGCACTGGATCCCGAGCAGGGACGCAATATCCACTTCGTGCTGACCGGTGGCCCGGAAGGCCGCTCCACCTTGATCGTCGTCGCCAACGGCCTTGTCGTGGACGACATTTCCTGGCGAACCATCGTGGATCAGCTGACCGCGGCGTGGAGCCGCGGCAGGCATGCCGCTCCCGCGGCGCCGGAACACGGCCTCGGCGTGCTCATCCGCGCCCTGTCGGCACGGGCCAACGACCCGCGGACCGTCGGCGAACTCGGCTGGTGGGAGCGGACACTCGGCGCCGTTGCGGAAGGTGCCGAGCCCGACCACCGGGATCTGCGGGCCCGCAGCCGGGTCTCGCTGGCCATCACCGCCGAAGGCGCCGCGGCGGTGGCCGCCGTTGCCGCCGCGTACCACACCGTCGTCGAGGACGTCCTGCTCACCGCCGTCGCGCTGGCATTGCAGACCTCGGCCGATGAATCCATCACGCGCGCACTCGGTTCGGTGATCCGGCTGTCGGCCGACGAGCGTTCCGCGACCGACGCCGACGAAAGCATGGTCGGCGGTTTCACCACCGAGTACCCGCTGCCGTTGCGGCTCACCAGGATCGATGTCACCGACGCGCTGGTCGGCGGCCCGGCCGCCGGTGCGGCGCTCGCGCAGGTCAAGGAGCAGCGCAGGGCGGTGCCGTCCGGCGGCGTCGGTTACGGGCTGCTGCGCTACCTGAACGCCGACACCGCCGCCGACTTGAGCGCGCTTGCCCGCGCCCGTTTCTCGTTGCGATACCGCGACGTGCGCCCGGCCAGGGTGCACACCGACACCACGGCCGACGACCTGCTGCTCGACCTCACCGTCGAGGCCAGCGACGACGGCCTGCTCGCCCGCTTCGACTACGCGGTGGCGGCCTGCACCGGCGATCAGGTGAAAACCTTTGCCGAGCACTGGATCCGGGCCCTCGGCGGGCTTGCCGAGCACGGCCTTCGCCAAGACGCAGGCGCATTCACGCCGTCGGACTTCGCCCTGGTCCCGCTGAAGCAGGCCGATATCGACCGGCTCGGCGCTGCCTACCCGAAGCTGGCCGATGTGTGGCCGGTGACCCCGCTGCAGTCGGGCCTGCTCTTCCACGCCCTGCTCGCCGAGTCCTCGGTCGACGTCTACCTCACCCAGTTCGCCCTCGACCTCGGTGGCTCGGTGGACGCGGCCAGAATGCACGCGGCCGCACAGGCCGTGCTCGACCGGCACGACAACCTGCGCGTCGCCTTCGCCGAGGACACCGACGGCAATCCCGTGCAGATCGTGCAGGATTCGGTCGAGGTGCCGTGGCGGTTGATCGATCTGGCCCAGCTCGAACCCGGGGCCGCGCGCGCGGAGCTGGCCGTCATCAAGGCGGCCGACCTCGCCGAGCACTTCGACATGCGCACCGCGCCGCTGCTGCGATTCGCGCTGATCCGCTCGTCCGCGGGCGAAACCGGCGCCTACCACCTGCTGGTGACCAGCCATCACATCCTGGTCGACGGCTGGTCGATGTCGCTGCTGATGAAGGACCTGCTGACGCTGTACGCGCTCGGCGGTGCCGCCAGAAAGCTGCCGAAGGTGCCGTCCTATCGCGGCTACCTGGCCTGGCTGCAGGCCAAGGAGCCGGACTCGGCGCGCGCGGCGTGGCGCACCGCACTGGCGGGCATCACCGAGCCGACACCGCTGGCCCCGGTCGATCCGGGCCGCGAAATCGCCAGGGGCATCGGCGAAGTCGCCTTCGAGCTGGCGCCTGCCGACACCACCGCGCTCACCAGGCTCGCCGCCGGTCTCGGCGTCACAGTCAACACCGTGGTGCAGGCGGCCTGGGGTTTGCTGATCGGCCGCAGCGTCGACCGCGACGACGTCGTCTTCGGCGCCACCGTCTCCGGCAGGCCGCCGGAGTTGGACGGCGTCGAGAGCATGGTCGGCCTGTTCCTCAACGCGATCCCGGTGCGGGTGCGCCTCGGCGCCACCGACACCCTCGACGGGCTGCTACGGCAGCTGCAAGGCGAGCAGGCCGGGCTGCTCGACCACCACTATCTCGGCCTGAGTGATATCCAGGAAACCATCGGCGTGGCAGGGCTTTTCGACTCCCTGGTGGTGTTCGAGTCCTTCCCGGTCGATCGGGAAGGCTTGGACAAGGCCTGCGATATCGACGACATGCGCGTCACCGGCGTCCACGCGACCGTCGGCACACACTACCCGCTGACCGTGACGGTCGCGCTGGACAGCCAGCTCAGGGTTTCGGTGAAGTACCTGCGGGATCTGTTCGACGAGACGGCGGCACAGGCACTCGCACAACGACTTTCGGCACTCATCCGCCGATTCGTGACCAACCCGCAGGCGCGCATCGCCGATATCGACGTGCTGCTCGACAGCGATCGTGCCGAACTGGCCGCCCGCAACGCCACCGACGTGCCGGATCTGCTGGACGAGGCGACGCTGCTTTCCCTGTTCGATGCCCAGGTGGCGCGCACGCCGGAGGCGGTCGCGGTGCGGTCGGCCGACGGCACGCTCAGCTACGCCGAGCTCGAGCTGCGCTCCAGGGCGCTGGCCGTTGAGCTCATGCGCTGGGGCATCGACTCGGAATCGCTGGTGGCCGTGGCGATGCGGCGCAGCGTCGATCTGGTGGTGACGGTCTACGCGGTGTTGCGGACCGGCGCGGGCTACCTGCCGATCGATCCTGATCACCCGGCCGAGCACAGCGAATACCTGCTGGCCACCGCGGTTCCCGCGTGTGTGCTGACCACCACCGCCGACGCGTTCGGCACCGAGACCGGCATCCAGGTCGTCGCGACCGACACGCTGTACCTTCCGTTGTCGGCGGTTCCGTTGCTGAACAACAGCATGCATCCCGACAGCGTCGCCTACGTCAGCTACTCGGTCGAGGCCAGCGGTCGCCCGAACGGCGTGCTGATCACGCACCGTCAGCTGGTCAACCAGTTCCGCTGGGCGCAGTGGATCTACCCGCTCGACAGCACCGACGTGGTGTTGCACAAGACCCCGACCACCTTCGACAGCGCCGCGTGGGAACTGTTCTGGCCCTTGCAGACCGGTGCCTCGATCGTCGTCGCCGCGCCGGACGGCCATCGCGACCCCGACTATCTGGCGCGGACCATCGGCGAATACGGCGTCAGCACGGTGCATTTCGTGCCGTCGATGCTGGACGCCTTCCTCGAGTCGTCGACCACGACCACGCAGCCGACGCTGCGGCGGGTGTTCGCCGCGGGCGAGGCACTGTCCGGCGACACCGCGGCGCGCTTCGCCGCCGCGATTCCCGGTGCGCGGCTGATCAATTGGTACGGGCTCGCCGAGGCAACCGTGGTCACCGACTACCCCGTCGACCACCCCACCGCGATGGTGCCGATCGGCACGCCGGTCGCCAACACCAGGGTGCACGTGCTCGACCGGCAGCTGCGTCCGGTCCCGCTCGGCGCCGCGGGCGAGCTGTACGTCGCGGGCATACAGCTGGCGCGTGGCTATCTCGGAGCACCCGCGCGCACCGCAGAGCGCTTCATCGCGCACACGGGCGGCGAGCGGCTCTACCGCACGGGCGACATCGTCCGCTGGCACGACGGCGTGCTGGAGTACGTGGGCCGCAGTGACTTCCGGGTGCCGCCGCACGGCGCCGGGCCGGTGCCCCGCGCGTACCGTGCGCCGGGCACGCCGCTGGAGCGGACCATCACCGAGGTCTTCGCCGACGTGCTCGCCGTCGACCAGGTCGGCGTCGACGACGACTTCTTCGATCTCGGCGGCAACTCGTTGTCCGCGACCCGGGTGGTCAACCGGTTGCGCACGCTCACCGACAGCGCGGTGCGGGTGCAGTGGTTCTTCACCGACACCACCCCGGCGGCACTGTCGGCCCGCATCACGGCTGCGCTCGCCGACGACCCCGACTACGACATCGACTCCAACGCCGCGCTCGGCGTGCTGCTGCCGATCCGGACCAGGGTGCCGCACGACATGCCCGCCGCCGAGCCGCTGTTCTGCCTCCATCCGATGTACGGATTGTCCTGGTGCTATGCGGGTCTGGCCCGCTACGTGCCCGCCAGCACGCCGGTCTTCGGCCTGCAGTCGCCCGCGCTCTCGGAGGACGGCTACCTGCCGACCTCACTGGTCGAGCTGGCCGGGCGGTACGTCGCGGAGATCAAAGCGGTGCAGCCGGTCGGCCCGTACCGGCTGCTCGGCTGGTCGCTCGGTGGCGTGCTCGCGCATGCCGTCGCGACCCAGTTGCAGGCCGCCGGTGAGGAGATCGCGCTGCTCGTCATGCTGGACAGCCACCACGACATCGATGTCACCGACTTGCGGGCGGCGGTCCGCGAGGCGCTCGCCGAACTCGGCATCGGCGCCGATGCGCTGATTCCCGGCGACGGCGACATCCACGACCTCGGCGATGACGCGCTCGCCGCGCTGCACGCGACCATTCCGCCCGGCATGGCGGTGCTCACGCCGGAGCGGGTGCGCCGGATCTACCGCAGCGCGGTGCGTTCGGCGGAGTTGATCGCCGAACACCGGCCCGACGTGTTCCGTGGCCGGCTCGATTACTTCAGTGCTACCGGACATGACAACGCGGCACATAGTTGGCAAACGTTCGTCGAAGGCCGTGTCGAAGACCGTCCTATTGGTGTTACGCATGATCAGATGACTACACCGGAAGCACTGGCCGAGATCGGGCCGATGCTGGCGGAGCTGCTGGATCCTCGGCAACGGCAGCTGAATCGGACGGTGGGTCTGGCGTGATCCGAGCGAGGGCGCTCGGGCATGATGGGGCAGCGCTGTGGTAGGAGTGTCCCCTTTTGTCGCGACCACAGAGCCCGTAGGGTCTGGCGTGGTGTGGTCCAGGATCCACCGTCGGCCCCGTGGTGAAGGCAATGGAATCTCGAGACGAAGCGAAGGTGCGGAATTGATACGTCGACAGACCCGGCGCGGCGGCCTGCGTACCGCGGCGGCGATCGCGGCAACGGCGGTCCTCGCGGGAATGATGACCGGGCTCGGCGCGGCACCTGCTTCGGCTGACCCGATCTTCGATTCCAAGGCTCTGCTCGCCAACCCGACCGCACCGGACGGCTCGCGTATCACCAAGGCCGAATACAAGGACGACCGCAACATCCGGTTGTACGTGTACTCGGCGGCGATGGACCAGAAGGTCATCATCGACGTGCAGCGCCCGGCCGATGCCTCGGTGCCACGGCCGTCCCTGTACCTGCTCAACGGCGCGGGCGGCGGCCAGGACGACGCGTCCTGGCAGGCCAAGACCGACACGCTGAAGTTCTTGCTGGACAAGAACGTCAACGTGATCCAGCCGATCGGCGGCAAGTGGAGCTACTACACCGACTGGATCAAGGACGACCCGGCGCTCGGCCGCAACAAGTGGAAGACCTTCTTCACCGAGGAGCTGCCGCCGCTGGTCGACGGCGCGCTCGGCACCAACGGCGTGAACGCGATCGCGGGCCTGTCCACCTCGGGCACCACCGTGCTCGCGCTGCCGATCGCCAAGCCTGGCCTGTACAAGGCGGCCGCGGCCTACAGCGGATGCGCACAGACCAGTGATCCGGTCGGCTCGGAGTTCGTCCGGCTCACCGTCGAGACCTGGGGCGGCGGCAAGACCGAGAACATGTGGGGCCCGCCGGGTTCGCCGGACTGGGCGGCCAACGATCCCTATGTGCACGCCGAGGGTCTGCGCGGCGTCGGCCTCTACATCTCGACCGGCAACGGGCTGCCCGGCCAGTACGACACGTTGAACGGTCCGTACGCCCTGCCCGGCGCCTACGGCCTGGCCAACCAGATCATCATCGGCGGCATCATCGAGGCGGGCACGAACTTCTGCACCAACAACTTGAAGAACAAGCTCGATTCGCTCGGCATCCCCGCGACCTTCAACTTCCGGCCGAGCGGCACCCACTCGTGGGGCTACTGGCGCGAGGAGTTCCTGCAGTCCTGGCCGGTGCTCGCCCGCGGACTCGGCATCTAGCAACCCACTGAGCACCAACCAACCGCCTGGTTTTACCCTCGGGTATGACCAGGCGGTTGCTTTTTACGGCCAGTACTAACGAAAAAGTTCGGGAACCCGTAAAATTCTGTTCTGTGAGTACCACCTTGGCGGAGTCCGCTAAAACTGCCACCACGCGGGCCCGCGCCGCGACCCTGCTGCTCGGACCCGCGTTCGTCGCGGCCATCGCCTATGTCGATCCCGGCAACGTCGCCTCGAACATCAGCGCGGGCGCGCAGTACGGATATCTACTCGTGTGGGTCATCGTGATGGCCAACGTGATGGCCGGGCTGGTCCAATTCCTCTCGGCCAAGCTGGGTTTGGTGACCGGGATGTCGCTCCCCGAGGCCGTGCGGGAGAAGTCGAACCGCTCGACCAGGCTGGCCTACTGGGGGCAGGCGGAGACCGTTGCGATGGCCACCGATCTCGCCGAAGTGGTCGGCGGCGCGATCGCACTCAACCTGCTGTTCCAGCTTCCGCTGCTGGTCGGCGGCGTGATCACCGGCGTGGTGTCGATGGGTCTGCTGCTCGTGCAGGACCGGCGCGGACAGAAACCGTTCGAGCGGGTGATCACCGGCCTGCTCGCGATCATCGCGATCGGCTTCCTCGCCAGCGTGTTCATCTCACCGCCCTCGGTCGGCGGCACCATCGGCGGCCTGGTGCCGCGCTTCCAAGGCACCGAGAGCGTGCTGCTCGCCGCGGCCATGATCGGCGCGACGGTCATGCCGCACGCGGTGTACCTGCACTCCGGCCTGGCCAGGGACCGGCACGGGCATCCCGAGGTCGGGCCGGCCCGGCGCAGGCTGCTGAAGATCACCAAGGTCGACGTCGTGCTGGCCATGTTGCTGGCAGGCACGGTGAACCTGGCGATGCTGCTGATGGCCGCGAACACGTTGCGGGATCAGGAAATCGAGACGTTGCAGGACGCGCACGCCGCGGTCGGCACCGCGCTCGGCCCGGTGGCGGCGCTGCTGCTCGCCATCGGCCTGCTCGCCTCCGGCCTCGCATCGACCTCGGTCGGCGCCTACGCGGGCGCGATGATCATGCAGGGCCTGTTGCGCCGCCACATTCCACTGATGCTGCGCCGCCTGGTCACATTGATCCCGGCACTGGTCATCCTCGCCGCCGGCATCGATCCCACTCGCGCACTGATCATTTCGCAGGTGGTGCTGTCCTTCGGCATCCCGTTCGCGTTGATACCGCTGGTCCGATTCACCAGTGATCGCATGCTGATGGGCGACGACGTGAACCACCGCGTCACCACCGCACTGGCCTGGCTGATCGCCGTCATCATCTCGGCGCTCAACATTGCCCTGATCTACCTGACGATCACCGGCGCCTGAAAGCCGAACAGCGGGGCCTTCATTCGTCGAGGACGTCGGGTTCAGGCCCAGTTCTCGATCCAGTACTTCCAGATCAGTGGGGCATAGCCCGCCAGCGGCGGCACCTTGATATCGGTGTCCGCGAGCGCGGCGGTGGTGTTGCGGCAGTCGAACCAGCAGGTGAACTCGCTGTGCTCCAAGACATCTCGGGGCACACCGATGCGGGGGAGGACCCAGCTCGCACCGGGCACCTGCAACATCATGTCGAGCGTGCGTTTCGGCATCACCTCGACCAGGTGCGGCGCGCCCGCCTCGTCGGCGAACAGGTTCATCGCCTCGGCGACACTCTGGCGGCGCGGATCGACCAGATGGTAGGTCATCTCGTTCGGGCCGGGCAGGTGCGCGAGATGATTCAGCGCGCGAGCCACGAAATCGACAGGCACCATGTTGGTTTCACCGAGCTTGGGGACAAGCACCGGCAGGATCCTCGGCAGCTGCGCACCCATCCGAAGCAGTCGGAAGAAGTAGTACGGCCCGTCGATCCGATCGATCTCACCGGTCCGCGAATGGCCGATCACGATCGAAGGCCGGTAGATGCGCCACGGCAGCCCGGCCTTGCGCACGATCCGCTCCGCCTCGAACTTGGCCCGCTGGACCGGTGTGGCAAGCGTCTGGCCCTCGTCGAACATGCCCTCGGTGAACAGGCCCTCCGTCGTGCCCGCCACCTCCACCGTCGAGACATGATGCAGCAGACCGGCATTCACCTGCTCCGCGACCTCGACCAGATGTCGGGTCCCATCGCCACGTTCGGCGCTGTCATAACTGGACGCCAGATGGAAGACATGGTCGATCGAGCCGCGATGCTCGGCAAGCCAACTCGGATCGATACCTAGCCCGGGCGCGCCGAGGTCACCGCGCACCGGGCGCACCCGATCCCCGCCCGCCCACTCCCGGGCACAGCAGGTGAACCGGTCGGCGGACTCGGCGCCCGGCCGCACCAGCACATGGATATCACCCTCGCGTTTCAGCAGCTCGGGGATGAGAAACCGACCGATAAACCCAGTTGCCCCGCTAACCAGGTAAGCCATAGCAAGAGAGCATAGCTCCCCCGGCTGTCCCGCCTCTCCCGGACTTCTGGCCAGATCGAGGCGCGTGGCGAGTCGCGTTGGCGGCCGGTGGTGAGTTGGTTGGGCCAGTTAGCCAGTTAGCCAGTTAGCCAGTTAGCCAGTTAGCCAGTTAGCCGGTGCCCGGTGAGTTACCCATGTGCCTGCGAAATCAGTTGGTGTGTAGGTGAAGTAGGAAGAGCGTATTCAATCCGCGAAGATCGGCTTGCGTTTGGTGAGCATGGCGGTGGCGCCTTCGAAGAAGTCGGGGGACTTCAATAGTTCACTCTGGCCGGTCTTTTCGGCGGCAAGGGCGGTGTCGAGGGCGGTCAGGGTGGCTTGGTTGAGTGCCTGTTTGGTGAGTTCGAGAGCGCGGCGGGGGCCCGCGGCGAGCTTGGCGGCGGCGGCTTCCACCTTGGCGTCGAGTTCGTCGTCGGGCAGGACCGCAGTGAACAAGCCTGCTTGTTTGGCGGCGGGGGCGGGCAGGCGCTCGCCGAGCAGCGCCATTTCGGCGGCGAGGGGACGACCGGCCGCGGCGGCGACCATGGCGGCGGCGCCGCCGTCGGGCATCAGGCCGATGTTGATGAAGGCGAGCAGCAGGTAGGAGTCTTCGCTGGCGTAGACGAGATCGGCGGCGAGCGCGATGCCGACGCCGACGCCCGCTGCGGCGCCCTTGATCCTGGCGATCACCGGGACGGGGGCATCGACGATCGACTTCACCAGGCGGTTCGCCACATCCATCACCATCTCGGAGGTGATGCCGCGTTGTGCCTCGCCCGCACTGGCGGACAGGTCGGCGCCGGTGCAGAAGTCGCCGCCCGCGCCGGTCAGCACGATCACCCGGATCGATGGATCCGTGGCCGCGGCGACGAAGGTGCCGCCGAGCGCCTGCATCGTGTCGTAGTCGACGGCGTTCTTGCGCTTCGGATTGGTGATCGTCACCCGGAGCACCTTGCCGTCGTGCACCGCGGAGAAGCCGGCCGCAGGCGCGGCGGACGCGGCTGAAGCCGCGGAATCGGGAATGCTCATGTCTACTCCTACGCTGGGACTCGGCGGCTGCTTTATCCGGAATCGCGGTTAACTTTGCGAATTGTGGTTAACTTAGGTTCCATTGTCGGGCGCTGTCAACCAGCGCCGCCGGAGAACGGAGAAGGTGCATGGTCGCGGATCGCAGCGAGGTCGGTCTCGCTTCCGCGCGGCCTGATGCAGGCGGTCAGGCGATGCGCAGCGATCCCGCGGGGGGCGGTGGTCAGGCGCCAGGTGGTCCGGTGCGTCGCAGGCCCAAGGATCGCAAGGTGCAGATCATCAGGGCGGCCGCGCGCGCGTTCAGCGATCGCGGGTATTACCCGGTCGGGGTGGACGAGATCGCCGCCGAGGTCGGGATCTCCGGCCCCGCGCTGTACCGGCATTTCACGAACAAATACGCACTGCTCGTCGCGGCCGCCGAAGAAGGCGCCAGGCACCTGCTGACGGTGGCACGCGCCGCGGACGATCCGCAGCTGGCACCCGAGCGGCGGCTGGACGCGTTGATCAAGGCAATCAGCGAACACACCATCGAGATCCGCCGCGAGGCCGGGCTGTACCGCTGGGAGCGGCGCTATCTGGAACGCGAAGATCGCCTCCGGATCCGGGCCATCTACGACGACCTGAACGCGACCCTCGCCGGGCCGATCGCGCAGCTGCGGCCAACGGCGCCGCCCGCCGATGTGGCGATCGCGGCGGCCGCGGTGCTGAGCGCGATCGCGAGCATTTCCGCGCACCGCAGCGCGCTGTCCGGTGCCAAACTGCTTCCGCTGTTGCACGACATGGCATGGGCCATCCTGCGCGCCGAGTTGCCGCCCGCGCCACCGGAACCCGATCCTGGCCCGGTGACCAAGGGGCTGCCGGTGTCGTCGAAACGCGAACAGCTGCTCACCGAGGCCATCCGGATATTCGGCAGGCAGGGCTATCACGAGGCGAGCATCGAGGAGATCGGCGCGGCCGTCGGCATCAACGCGTCGAGCGTGTACCGCTACTTCGCCAGCAAGTCCGATCTGCTCGCCGCCGCCTTCTATCGCACCGGCGACCGGGTCGCGCTGGCGATCACCGAGGCACTGGCCGAGGCGACCAGCCGCGAGGACGCGGTGCGCCGCATCGCCGAACGCCAAGCCAGGCTGACCTTCGCGATGCCGGAGATCATGCCCGTCTACTACGCCGAATTCAGCAATCTGCCCCAGGCCGAACAGCACAAGCTGCGCGCGATCCAACGACAGAACGTCCTGGAATGGGCCAACCTGCTCGACGGCGATCCCGTCGAGGCGCGCTTCCGGGTGCACGCCGCCATCGGCCAGGTCATCGATGTCGGGCGGTTGCTCCGATTCGATTCCCGCCCAGCGCAATTGGCTCGGGTCACCGCGCTGATGGAGGCCGTGCTGCTTGGTCCCGCCGCCGATCGGTGACCCGAGCCCGGTGTCGAAGTCGCCGGAGGCCGTGCTACTTGGTGACCCAACCGATCGGTGACCCGAGCCTGGTGCCGAAGTGGCTGGGACCCTAGGTGTGGCGTCCGTGCCGGATCCGGAAGATGGTCCTGGCCAACCGGAGATGCCGGGGATGCCGGTCGAAGGTGGAGAGATTCACCGGCGCCTGATAGCGCTTGCGCGCGATGGCCAGCGTGTGGCTGAACTCCCGCAGGCCCTGATCGCCATGGCTGTGGCCCTGCCCGTATTCGCCGACGCCACCGAACGGCAGCGCGGGGATGCCCGCGTAGGCCGTCGCGGAATTGATGGTGACCACGCCGACCCGCAGCTGTTCGGCGAACGACTCGATCTCGTGCACGTCCCTGGTGAACACCGAGACCGCGACATCGTTGCCGACGGCATTGATGCGCCGCGCCGCGTCGGCCATGTCGGTCACCTTGTTCACGATCAACACGGGCCCGATGCCCTCGCCGGTGATCGCCAGGCTTTCCTCGGGCACCTCGGTGAGCACCACCGGCTCGACGTAGGGTTCGCGAATCGAATCGAGCCCGCCGACCACCGCGCGTCCGCCGCGGGCCAGCGCGTCCCGAATCTGCTTGCGCACCACCTCGACCTGCGACTCCAGGATCATCGGGCCGTAGGACGCCCGCTTGTCGGCGCCGGGCCGTAGTCGACCGGCCTGTTCGACCACGAGCGCGAGGAACGGTTCGTACACCGACTCCGCGACGTAGGCCCGCTGGATCCCGGTGGCGTTCTGGCCAGCATTGGCCATCGCCCCGAAGACCGCGGCCTCCGCGGCGTCATCGAGCCGCGCGTCGACGTGCACGATCATGCTGCCCTTGCCGCTGCGCTCGACAACGACCGGCGTCATCGTGTGCGTACACAGCTCGATCACCTCGCGCGCGCCCGATTCCGAACCGGCGTAGGCGATCTTGTCGACCTTCGCCCGGCACAGCGAACGGCCCGTCCCGTTGTCGCCGGTAACCACTTGCAGCACCGGCTGATTCGGCGCGAGCCGAGTCCAGCTGTCGGCCAGCCAGACGCCGACGCCGGTGGTGAGCTCGTGCGGCTTGAACACCACCGTGTTGCCCGCGGCCATCGCGTACGCGATCGAGCCCATCGGTGTGAAGACCGGGTTGTTCCACGGGCCGAGCACCCCGATGACGCCGAGCGGCAGGTAGCCGACCGAGGCACGCTGATTGCGGGTCAGCCAGCTGGAGCCGACCCGGTGCCTGCCGAGCGCGCGGCTCGCGTTCCTGGCCGCCCAATCGAGGTTCTCGACCGCGAGCATCACCTCGATTGTCGCGTCCGCCTCCGGTTTACCGGTCTCCTCGGACAGGATCTCCACCAATTCGCCTGCCCGGCGGGTGATGTCGCGCTTCCAGTCGAGCAGCCACCGTTTGCGTCCGCTGAAACCCAGGTCGGCCCACCATCTTTCGGCGGCTCGTGCGCTGCGTACCGTGCGGTTGATCTCGCCTGCGCCCATCACCGCGTAGTTGCCGACGACCTCGCCCGTGCGTGGGTCGTAGGACGTCAACACGTTCGATCGGCCCGAACCTCCCGGCTGCGCCGCCACGCGTGGCTGCGCGGACTCGGCCATGATCACCTCTCGCAGTGTCGAAATCGGCGTGCGGACCACTTACCAACAGCCGCCGCCGCGGACGAGTGAGTGTTCCCCCGAATAGCAGACTATGGTCGCCACGACCGGCCGACAAGGTTCCTTTGCCGCCACCGCGCTGCCCTTGACAGTGTCAACCCACGCCGATCTGCACCGGGTCCCGTCGCGCGCGGTGGGTGTGAGTAAGGACACAATTAGTTTGTCGTCCAGTTGGGTACCGATCGCGGCACCCGGTGCACCCCGCACATGCCGGTAACATCACGCCAAGCGCTACGGATCACTAGTGGGAACGTGGATGCGCGCTCCGGCGATGCCATGTCGCCGCAATCGCCGATAGTGGAGAGTTGATGCCGAGCTTGAACCAAGCAGACCTGCATGCGAGTGAACCAGCGGTCCGGGTAACGGATGTTCGGAAGTCATTCGGCGATGTGCATGCACTGCAGGGGGTCAGCTTCACGGCCGACCGCGCCAGCGTCCTCGGCATCCTCGGCCCGAACGGCGCAGGCAAGACGACGATGGTGAAGATCCTGTCGACGCTGCTGCGCCCCGACTCCGGCACCGCCATCGTCGCGGGGCACGACGTGTTGAAGGACGCGGCCGGGGTGCGCCGCTCGATCATGATGACCGGCCAGTACGCCGCACTCGACGAGAACCTCTCCGGCCGGGAGAACCTCGAACTGTTCGGCAGGCTGATGGGCCTCAGCAAGTCCGCGGCCCGCAAACGGGCCGACACCCTGCTCGAGGAATTCGATCTGGCCAGTGCGGGCCGTCGCATGGTGGCCCAGTATTCGGGCGGCATGCGCCGCCGCGTCGATATCGCGTGCGGGCTGGTGGTTCGGCCCGAGGTGGTGTTCCTCGACGAGCCGACCACCGGCCTCGATCCGCGCAGCCGCCAAGGCGTCTGGGATCTGGTGAACCAGCTGAAGGCGCAGGGCATCACGGTGCTGCTCACCACGCAGTATCTCGAGGAAGCCGATGTGCTGAGCGACAACATCATCGTCATCGACAAGGGCACGGTGATCGCCGAAGGCACCGCCGACGAGCTCAAGGAGAAGACCGGCGGCAGCTACTGCGAGGTGGTTCCGCTGCATCCGGCGCAGGTGCTCACCGCGGCGTACGCGCTCGGTGATCTGGTGCCCGCCGCGGTGCTGGCCGCCGTCAACGGCAGTGACCGCCTGTCGATTCCGGCGCCGGAGGGCGCTGCCACGCTGACCGAGGCGCTGCGCAGGCTCGACTCCGCCGGCGTCAAGCTGGCCGACATCGCGCTGCGCAGGCCCTCGCTCGACGACGTCTTCCTGTCCATCACCGGTCACTCGGGCGGTAATTCGTGACCGCCGCGACCACCACCTCCACTGCGCCCGCGCTGTTCGAAGCACTACCCGAGGCGCGCCTGTCCTCGTTCGCCCAGTGGCGAGCGCTGACCGGCCGCATCGTCTGGACCATGGCCACCAAGGGTGAGCTGATCTTCGCGGTCGTGGTGCCGCTGGTGTTCACCGTCGGGTTCTATTTGCCGCTGCGTCTGGTGATGAATTTCCAGGGCGTCCACTATGAGCAGTACGTCATGCCGATCATCGTGCTGCAGACCATGTCCTTCACGATGATGTCGAATGCGCAGCGTGCCGCGTTCGAGGCGCTGACCGGGCTGAGTACCCGGTTGCAGACCATGCCGATCGGCCTGCTGGTTCCGCTGTCCGCTCGGATCGCGGCCGGGTTGGTTCGCTCGGTCGTCGCGTTGGCCGCGGCGCTGGTGTTCGGCTACGTGATCGGCTTCCGGTTCTCTGCGGGCTTCGTACAGGCCGTCCTGTTCTGTCTGTTCTCCCTTGCGGTCGGCACGGCGCTCGCGATCGGCGCCGACGCACTCGGCAGCCTGACCAAGAGTCCGGAAGCCCTGAGCCAGGCGCTGACGCTGCCGACGCTCATCTTCGGCATGCTGTCGTGCGGCTTCGTGCCGGAACACAGCTTCCCGGCGTGGATTCGCGGGTTCGTGCGCAACCAGCCGATCTCGCAGTTCTCCTTCGCGCTGCGCGATATGGCGGCGGACGGGGTTACGTGGCAGGTGTTGTGGGTGCCGCTGGTCTGGGTGGTCGGGCTGACGCTCGCCTTCGTCCCGCTCGCGGTGTGGGCGAGCGTGAGGCGGTCATGAGTACTACGGAAGCGCCCATCGACGCAGGCGAGACCCTCGGCTGGAAGACGCCGCTGCCCGAGGTGACGGCGAAGCCGGAGAGCGCGCTGAGCACCTGGGTCGAGCACAGCCTGATCCAGTGCAAGCGACTGCTGTTGGTGTGGACCCGCGATCCCGCGACAACCATTCAGACGCTGGTCTTTCCGGCATTGACGCTGGTGATGTTCCAGATCGTGCTCGGCAATCCGGTCACCGCGTTCACCGGCCAGCCGAGCATCTTCGGCCAGGTGGGTTTGCTCTCGCTGGTGGCGGCGATGTCCGGCGCGGTCGTGAGCGCGCTCGGATTCGGGCGCGAGAAGGCGACCGGGCTGCTCGGCCGGTTCTGGACCATGCCGATTCATCGGGCCGCGGGCTTGACCGGCCGGTTGCTCGCCGAGGCGGTGCGCGTGCTGATCACCACGGTGTTCGTGATCGGGGTCGGACTGTTGCTCGGGTTCCGGTTCCAGCAGGGGGCGCTGGCCGGGCTCGCCCTGATCGGCGTACCGGTGCTCTTCGGTACTGCTTTCGCCGTGTTGGTCACCGCCTTGGCCACCCGCTTCGAGGGCGTGGTGCTGTTGAACGTCATCGGCGTCGTGAACACGTTGCTGATGTTCTTCAACACCGGCTTCGCGCCCGCCTTTGCCTACCCGAAGTGGTTGCAGGGCACGGTCGAATACCAGCCGATGAGTTGTGCGATCGATGCCATCCGTGGGTTGTCCTACGGCGGTCCGGTCGCGAAGCCCCTGCTGCTGACGGTGCTCTGGACGGTCGGGATCGTCGCCGTGTGCGCTTACCCCGCGGTCCGCGGCTACCGGCGGGCAGCGGAGACCGGCGCCTGATCGAAGTCGTAGTCGAGCCAGCGATTGCGATGGGTCCAGCCGACCAGGTCGTAGCGCCAGCGGAACGGCCAGGTGTGCGCGACGGTGTTGAACAGCACCGCGCCGAGTGCGGTGTAGTCGTCGTGGGCGGACAGCAGAGCGCGCTGTCCGCGCGGCGAGGCACTGAAGAACGCGTCGAACATGGCGATCGACTGTTCGGTGGTCAGCCTGCCGAGACCCCAGAGGCCGCGCATCCGCATCCAGTACACCAATCGGGCCTGGCGCGGCCAGAGTTCGGCGACCGGATCGCGGCCGTGCAGCACCGCGGTGATCGCGGTGTCGACCAGTGCCAGCGAGTCGGCGACGCTGTAGCCGGTGCAGGGGTGCATCATGCCGCCGCGTGATCCGAACGGAACGGCTTGCGCCACGCCCTTTTTCGGCGGCGGCTGATCGAGCGGATAGTGCGCTGCCTCGCTCGGCTCGTCGCCGGTGAGCCGGATGCCGTGCGCGGCAAGGCGATTCAGCGTGCGCTTGCGCAATTCGTGTTGCGGCATCCCGCCGCGCAAGCCGAGGCTGGTTTCCTCGAAGATCACCGTGCCGTCGCCGAGCGGCACCGAGTAGAGGAACGAGGGCGGTTCGTCGGGGCCAGCGCCGTTCTCCGGGCGCCAGTCCAGCAGTAAGCCTTCGTGCGCGGCGACCATGGGCGCGGCGGTTTCCTCGGCGACGAAGATGCCGTGCGCGCTTGCGGCCCTGCGCTTGCCGAGCGCAGGCAGGCCGCGCGTGTCGAACACCGTTGCCGCGGAAATCGTTGTGCCGTCGCCGAGTTCCACCGTGTGTGCGCCGACCGTCCTCGCGCGCTGTGCGAGCACCGTTGCGTCGTCGAGCGGGAGTGCCTCGTGCAGACCGGGTTTGGACAGCACGCAGTAGGGGCGGTCGATGCGGTGCTCGACCTTTGTCCAGACGGTGGGTGCCGGGATGGTGGTGGCGATCGCGCTCGACGGCAGCCACTGCGGCAGCTCGTCGACCCAGCAGGAGTAGGTCGGCGCCCACAGCCGGTCCGGCCGCGGATCGATGGCGGTCACCCGCAATCCGGCACGCATCGCGCGATGCGCGAGCGCCCGGCCGGTCGGTCCGAGCCCGACCACGCATACATCGACATTCGGGACCGCGCTGACACCCATGAGGGCATTCAATCCGCAGCGGCGGCCCCGAAGCAACTGTCCACGCACAGCGTGGATCCGTCGACGGGCCGCGAGGATCGCCGACCTGATGGCCGCCGCTGCCCTGCGGAAGTGCTGCCTACTTCGGGGTGACCCAGGTGGTGATGTCGGCGTGCACGACCTCCAGGCCGTGCTTGTCGTAGATGGAGACCGGGACGATCAGGTTCTGGCCCTCGGTGATCGTGGTGAAGTCCGGCACGTCCGCCAGCTTCGCGACCGCCCGCAGGCTGGTCTCGGCCTTGGCCAGGTACTGCACGTTCATCGCCTTCGGGATCCAGCGGTGCGTCGACGGCACGGTCGCCTCGCTCAGCATGCCCATCGCCACCTCGGCCAGGTTGCATGCCGCGATGGCGTGGAACGTGCCGAGGTGGTTGTGGATGCCGAACCACTTCGGCGAGGTCACCTCGCACAGCCCCGGTTCCAGCCGCACCACGTTCGGCAGCACGGTGCCGAAGTACGGCACCCGCGCCACCATCCCGAGGGAGAACAGCGTGTGCCCGAGCCGGTTGTCCGGCAGCTTCTTCCAGCCGCGATAGGTTGCGGTCTCTTTCGTCATGACTGCATCTTACTGCGGAGTAAGTTATGCCCGCTCGCCGTGCCCCAACTCACGTCGAGCCGCGCTACTCGCGAGGGGTGCGACGGCGCGGGTAACGTAGACGGCGCGCCCGGGATCCGCGGTCTGACCTGGGTCGGGGGCGCACCGAACCCGAAGTGGGGGGTCGGATTTGTAGTCGTTGAGCCCGTCGGGCATACTGTTCGGGTTGCCTTGCACCGGCCCGTGCCTGTTTCCGCGTGAGACGGAGTGGCCGAGCGAGGCGAGCAGTACCAATCGTGTACCTCGCCGGACTACCGGTGTGGGTACGTCCGGGACAGTGTTCCAGGCCTGAGATGAAGTTCGATCCAGGGCCGAGGAATGAGCGGATGGGCGACACGCCCGACCGCGTGGACCGGAGAACCATGACAGATGAACAGCGGCGAGGGTCGAGCATGCGTGCTCGGTCGCGGTCTCACGTGAGACGTCTTCGTGTGTTCGGGCTGTGCAAATTGAGGGTGGTACGGAAGCCAGCTTCCGGATCACGAAGGACTAAAGCGGAGAAAAGGACACTTAGCGTGGCGGGACAGAAGATCCGCATCAGGCTCAAGGCCTACGACCACGAAGCGATCGACGCCTCAGCGCGCAAGATCGTGGAGACGGTGACCCGCACCGGGGCCCGTGTCGTCGGGCCGGTGCCGTTGCCGACCGAGAAGAACGTGTACTGCGTCATCCGTTCGCCGCACAAGTACAAGGACTCGCGCGAGCACTTCGAGATGCGTACGCACAAGCGGCTTATCGACATCCTCGACCCGACGCCGAAGACGGTTGACGCGCTCATGCGCATCGACCTGCCGGCCAGCGTCGACGTCAACATTCAGTGACGGGGACTCGAGACATGACTGATAACAAGAACAGGCCTGCGGCAGGCATTCTGGGCACCAAGCTCGGCATGACCCAGGTGTTCGACGACAAGAACCGCGTCGTTCCCGTGACCGTCATCAAGGCCGGACCGAACGTCATCACCCAGATCCGCACCGTGGAGCGCGACGGCTACAGCGCCGTCCAGGTCGCTTTCGGCGCCATCGACCCGCGCAAGGTGAACAAGCCGGTCTCCGGCCAGTTCGCCAAGGCCGGTGTCACCCCGCGCCGCCACGTCGCCGAGATCCGCGTCGCGGACGCGTCCACCTTCGAGGTCGGCCAGGAGATCAACGCCGACGTGTTCGAAGAGGGCACCTACGTCGACGTCACGGGTACCAGCAAGGGCAAGGGCTTCGCCGGCACCATGAAGCGTCACGGCTTCGCCGGTCAGGGCGCCTCGCACGGTGCGCAGGCTGTGCACCGTCGCCCGGGTTCCATCGGTGGTTGCGCCACCCCCGGCCGCGTGTTCAAGGGCATGCGGATGTCGGGTCGGATGGGTAACGACCGCGTCACCACCCAGAACCTGTCGGTTCACAAGGTGGATGCCGAGAACGGCTTGCTGCTGATCAAGGGAGCGATCCCCGGTCGTCGCGGCAGCGTCGTGACCGTCAAGAGCGCAGTGAAGGGTGGTGCGCACGCATGACCAGCCTGGAGAAGAAGGCTAACCTCACGCTGCCGGTGAAAGAGCCGGGCGGCAAGACCAACGGCACCGTCGAGCTCCCCGCGGAGATCTTCGACGTGACCGCCAACATCGCCCTGATGCATCAGGTCGTCACCGCGCAGCTGGCCGCGGCCCGTCAGGGCACCCACGCGACCAAGACGCGTGGCGAGGTGTCCGGTGGTGGCAAGAAGCCGTACCGCCAGAAGGGCACCGGTCGCGCCCGTCAGGGTTCGACCCGCGCACCGCAGTTCACCGGCGGTGGCACCGTGCACGGCCCGCAGCCGCGTGACTACAGCCAGCGCACCCCGAAGAAGATGAAGGCCGCCGCCCTGCGCGGTGCCCTCTCCGATCGGGCGCGCAACGAACGCATCCACGTGATCACCGAACTGGTTTCCGGGCAGGCCCCGTCGACCAAGACCGCCAAGAGCTTCCTGGCCGAACTGTCGGACCGCAAGAAGTTCCTGGTCGTCGTCGGACGCGAGGACCTGGCCGCGTGGAAGAGCGTGGCGAACCTGGAGCACGTGCAGCCCATCGCACCGGACCAGCTCAACACCTACGACGTGCTCTACAGCGACGAAGTGGTGTTCAGCGTCGAGGCCTTGAACACCTTTGTGCACGGCCCGGCCGAGGCAGCACAGGAGGAGAGCAAGTGACCACGATCGCCGACCCCCGCGACATCCTGCTGGCGCCGGTCATCTCCGAGAAGTCCTACGGACTGATCGAGGACGGTACCTACACCTTCCTGGTGCACCCGGACTCCAACAAGACGCAGATCAAGATCGCCGTCGAGAAGGTCTTCGGTGTCAAGGTCACCAGCGTCAACACCGCCAACCGTCAGGGCAAGCGCAAGCGGACCCGCTTCGGTTACGGCAAGCGCAAGGACACCAAGCGCGCGCTCGTGACCATCTCGGCCGACAGCAAGCCCATCGAGATCTTCGGAGGCCCGGTCGCGTAAGCGGACGGGAATCCAGAAAGCAGAGAAGAACTCATGGCAATTCGTAAGTACAAGCCGACTACCCCGGGTCGCCGCGGGTCGTCCGTTTCGGACTTCGCTGAGATCACTCGGTCGACCCCCGAGAAGTCGCTCATCCGTCCGCTGCACAGCAAGGGTGGTCGTAATGCGCACGGTCGCATCACCACTCGGCACCGCGGTGGCGGCCACAAGCGTGCCTACCGTCTGATCGACTTCCGTCGGCTGGACAAGGACGGCATCCCGGCCAAGGTCGCGCACATCGAGTACGACCCGAACCGGACCGCCAACATCGCGCTGCTGCACTTCGTCGACGGCGAGAAGCGCTACATCATCGCGCCCAAGGGCATCGTGCAGGGCACCCCGATCGAGTCCGGCCCGACGGCCGACATCAAGCCGGGCAACAACCTGCCGTTGCGCAACATCCCGACCGGTACCACCATCCACGCGGTGGAGCTGCGTCCGGGCGGCGGCGCCAAGATGGCCCGCTCGGCCGGATCCAGCATCCAGCTGCTCGGTAAGGAAGGCACCTACGCCACCCTGCGTATGCCCTCCGGTGAAATCCGTCGCGTCGACGTGCGCTGCCGCGCCACCGTCGGCGAGGTCGGCAACGCCGAGCAGTCGAACATCAACTGGGGCAAGGCCGGCCGTATGCGCTGGAAGGGCCGTCGTCCCACCGTCCGTGGTGTCGTCATGAACCCGGTCGACCACCCGCATGGTGGTGGTGAAGGCAAGACCTCCGGTGGTCGCCACCCGGTCTCGCCGTGGGGTCAGCCGGAAGGCCGCACCCGCAAGCCCAACCGTCCGAGCGACAAGCTCATCGTCCGCCGCCGCAAGTCCGGCAAGAACAAGCGCTGAAGGAGGAGGTAAGAAATGCCACGCAGCCTCAAGAAGGGCCCGTTCGTCGACGACCACCTCCTCGCGAAGGTGGACGTACAGAACGAAAAGGGCACGAAGCAGGTCATCAAGACCTGGTCGCGTCGTTCGACCATCATCCCCGATTTCATCGGCCACACCTTCGCCGTCCACGACGGTCGCAAGCACGTGCCGGTGTTCGTCTCGGACAACATGGTTGGGCACAAGCTCGGTGAGTTCGCGCCGACCAGGACGTTCAAGAGCCACGTCAAGGACGACCGGAAGAGCAAGCGGCGATGAGCGAAGCGAAGAGCCAATCAGCGCAGCAGACGACTGAGGCTCAGAACCCCCATGCACGCGCAACGGCGAAGCACGTTCGCGTCACCCCGATGAAGGCGCGCCGCGTCGTGGACCTGGTCCGCGGCAAGCGTGTCGAGGACGCCCTCGCGATCCTGAAGTTCGCGCCGCAGGCCGCGAGCGAGCCGGTCGCCAAGGTCGTCGCCAGCGCTGCGGCGAACGCCGAGAACAACCTCGGCCTGAACCCGTCGACCCTGGTGATCTCGACTGCCTACGTCGACGAGGGCGCGACCATGAAGCGGTTCCAGCCGCGTGCCCAGGGCCGTGCGTTCCGTATTCGCAAGCGCACCAGCCACATCACCATCGAGGTCGAGAGCATCCCCACCGCCGGTGGAGCAACTCGCAACCGCCGGAAGGGAGGGGCAAAGTAAATGGGACAGAAAATCAACCCCCATGGCTTCCGCCTCGGTATCACCACCGACTGGAAGTCGCGTTGGTACGCGGACAAGCAGTACGCGGACTACGTGAAGGAAGATGTCGCCATCCGTAAGCTCCTCGCCACTGGCATGGAGCGGGCAGGCATCTCCAAGGTCGAGATCGAGCGCACCCGTGACCGGGTTCGCGTCGACATCCACACCGCTCGTCCTGGCATCGTCATCGGCCGCCGTGGCGCCGAAGCCGATCGCATCAGGGCCGAGCTGGAGAAGCTCACCAAGAAGCAGGTGCAGCTGAACATCCTCGAGGTCAAGAACCCCGAGTCGGATGCGCAGCTGGTTGCCCAGGCCGTGGCCGAGCAGCTCTCCAACCGCGTGGCGTTCCGTCGTGCGATGCGTAAGGCCATCCAGTCGGCCATGCGTTCGCCGAACGTCAAGGGCATCCGTGTGCAGTGCTCGGGCCGCCTCGGTGGCGCCGAAATGTCGCGCTCGGAGTTCTACCGCGAGGGTCGGGTGCCGCTGCACACGCTGCGCGCCGACATCGACTACGGCCTCTACGAGGCCAAGACCACCTTCGGTCGCATCGGCGTGAAGGTCTGGATCTACAAGGGCGACATCGTCGGTGGCAAGCGTGAGCTGGCCGCCGTGAGCGCTCCGGCGGGTGGCGATCGTGATCGTCCGCGCCGCGAGCGTCCGAGCCGTCCGCGTCGGTCCGGTTCCGCCGGCACCACGGCGACCAGCACCGAGGCCGGGCGCGCCGCCACTGCGGTGGTGGACGCTCCGGCAGAGACACAGGAGGGCTGACGCATGCTGATGCCTCGTAAGGTGAAGCACCGCAAGCAGCATCACCCGGGTCGTTCCGGCATGGCCAAGGGCGGCACCTCGGTGGCGTTCGGCGAGTTCGGCATCCAGGCGCTGGAGCCGGCCTACGTCACCAACCGGCAGATCGAGTCGGCGCGTATCGCGATGACTCGCCACATCAAGCGTGGCGGCAAGATCTGGATCAACATCTACCCGGATCGCCCGCTCACCAAGAAGCCTGCCGAGACCCGCATGGGTTCCGGTAAGGGTTCGCCGGAGTGGTGGATCGCGAACGTCAAGCCCGGTCGCGTGATGTTCGAAATGTCTTACCCGAATGAGGAGATCGCTCGTGAGGCCCTGCGCCGCGCGATGCACAAGCTCCCGATGAAGTGCCGGATCGTGACCAGGGAGGAGCAGTTCTGATGGCTACTGAAACACCGGCCGCAGAGCTCCGCGAGCTCACCGAAGAGGAGTTGGTGCAGAAGCTGCGCGACTCCAAGGAAGAGCTGTTCAACCTGCGCTTCCAGATGGCGACGGGTCAGCTGGACAACAACCGTCGGCTGCGCGTGGTCCGTCACGAAATCGCGCGCATCTACACGGTCATGCGCGAGCGCGAGCTCGGTCTGGCCACCGGACCCGCTGACAAGGGAGATGCGGCATGAGCGAACAGAAAGTGGAAGAGCGCAACAGCCGCAAAGTACGCGTCGGCTACGTTGTCTCGGACAAGATGAACAAGACGATTGTCGTCGAGCTGGAAGACCGTAACCGGCACCCGCTCTACGGCAAGATCATTCGCACCACCTCCAAGGTGAAGGCGCATGACGAGAACGAGATCGCCGGCATCGGCGACCGCGTCCAGCTGATGGAGACCCGACCGCTGTCGGCGACCAAGCGCTGGCGTCTGGTCGAGGTGCTGGAGAAGGCCAAGTAGGCCGCTCACCCCTCGAAAAGGGCCGTCCCCCGGGTTATCCCGGCGGACGGCCCTTTTTCTTGTTTGCCACGAATCTCTAAATCTCGTGACTTTTGCGTGGTCCACGTCATATGCTGTGGTGCATGGCGAAGCGGAATATCACGATCCAGCTCGACGAGGACGTGATCACCGATGCGAAGGTGATTGCGGCCAAGCGGGGAACGTCGGTCAGTGCCCTCATAGCGCAGCAATTGGTGGAGCTGTCTTACGACGACATGCGCTACGAACGCGCCAAACGTCTTGCGCTACAGCTGATGGCTGAGGCCGAGCCGCACGGTGGCCGCCGGTGGAGCCGCGCCGATATCTACAAAGATTAGGAGTGAGCCCTTTCATGGCGACGACGGAACGCACGTTTATTGATACCAACATCCTCATCTACGCCTTCGACACCGATGCGGGCGAACGGCATGCGATGGCACAAGCCGTCCTGAGTGACCTGTGGGCCAATGGGACCGGTTTGCTCAGCGCTCAGGTGCTCGCCGAGTTCTACAACGTCGCAATCCGCAAGCTCTCGCCGCGGATGAGCATCAAGAGGGCCCGCTCTGTTATCGCGGCGTATAGCGAGTGGTGCTCGATGGACACGCATCCGTTGATAGTGATGAACGCGTCCTTCCTCCAGGAAACACACAAGGTCTCCTGGTGGGACGCAGTGATCATCGAAGCGGCATCCCAGTCCGGCGCGAAATACCTACTGTCGGAAGACCTTCAGCACGGCAGACGCTTCGGTGAGCTCGAGGTGCGCAACCCGTTCCGCAGTGAAACCTGAGTAGGTCGCCCACCGGCTAAGGAACGGAGAATGTGGCGAATCCGGTCGCGCCGCTAGGTGGTGGAGTAACGGCAGTGGTTCCTACTGTGTGCCGGGCGGTTTCTAGGGATGGTGGTGGGTTCGGCCGACTCGGCCGCGGGCGACCAGTTCGATCGTGGTTGCTACTGCGCAGGACTGGGCGAGGAGCAAGCCCAACAGGACCAGTACCTGTACGGCAGCGGCTTGGGCTGCGGAGCCGCTGGCGACGAGGACGCCGACGAAAGCGCCTGGCAGCGTTACCAATCCGACGGTTCGGGTCTGATCGACGCCGGGCAGCAACGCATCGGTTGCGGTCGCACGGATGATCTCCAATCGAGCGTCGCGCTCGGTGAAACCCAGGCTCAGCGCCGCCTCCACTTCGCCGCGGCGTTCGGTCAGTGCGTCAAGGGCACGCCGGGCGGCCAGTGAGGTCCCGGTCATGGTGCCGCCCAGGATGATTCCGCCGACCGGAACCACGGCGACCCCGGCCAACGGAACCACACCGCTGAGGATCATCGGCGGGATCGTGGCGACCAGTCCGGCTCCGAGACCCAGCGTCAGCCACGCCGCCGACCACCCCGCGCCGGCCCGGCGGGCCGCGGTGAACGCCGCAGCCGCGAACATGACCAGCAGCACCAGCATCGACGACCACAAATGTGCCAACGCCGCCGCGAGCACCGAGGCGACCACTGCCAGCTGCACGACCGCCCGCGTCGCCGCCCACGGCGCGACACTGATCGGACCGAGCTGCGCCACCCAATACACCGCCGCCGCAGCGGCCACCAACGCCACACACAGAATCGCCAGGCCAACCCCTGGCGTCGCCACCGCATTCACGTGCGCACTTTCCCACGATCGGGTCAGATGCGGACGGTCGCCCCGTCATGCGCCCGTCGTCCCCACAGGGAGCGGCATGCGGCGGCGCCACCGCGTTCATGTGCGCACTTCCCTGTGATCAGGTCAGGTGCCAGCGGTCGATCCAGCCCCCAGCGCGTCGCCAGTTGCTCGTTCGGTGGACCGATCCACGACAACGCTCTGGTCGCCCGGCAGGTCCGCCGATACGCACCACATCGCCGCGGTGTGCGAGCCGAGCTTCCGCTATCCGACCGCTTTCCGCCAGCGTGCGCGGGCAGCCGGGCAACCGACCCGTCAGGATTCGAACAGCCGCTGTCCCCACCATTCGCCGCCGCCGAGCCCGGGCGGGCAGGCGAACAGGGCGGACCCGGTGTGGGTGATGTACTCCATCATCGCGTCCTTGTTCGCCAATTCGCGCTGCATGGGCACGAATTGGGTGTGGGCGTTGCGGCAGTAGGCGATGAAGAACAACCCTGCGTCGAGATGTCCGAAACCGTCGGAGCCGTCGGTGAAGTTGTACCCGCGTCGCAGCAGCTGGACACCGGCGAGGTTGTCGGGGTGGGCGAGCCGCACGTGTGCGTCCTTGGCGATGATCGGGGTCCCGCTCGACGTCATGACGAAGTCGGGTGTGTCGAACTCCGCGTCCTTACCTTGCGGTGCCCCAACGCCTTTCGTGCGCCCGATGATGTCTTCCTGCTCGACCAGCGAGGCCCGATCCCATGGCTCGATGTCCATGCGAATACGCCGTGCCACCAGATAGCTTCCGCCGGTGAGCCACTGCGCTTCCGGCGGATTGTCGGCTTCGTTTACCCACACCCACCGGTCGAGTAGCCCGGTGTCCTCGGCTTTCAGGTTGGCGGTACCGTCCTTGAACCCGAACATGTTTCGCGGCGTCTGCTGCCCTCGGGTGGTGCTCGAGGTGCGGCCGAACCCGAGCTGCGACCAGCGCACGCTGACGATGCCGACACCCATGCGCGCCAGGTTGCGGATGGCGTGCACGGCCACTTGCGGATCGTCGGCACAGGCTTGCACGCACAGATCACCATCACTGCGCGACGGCTCGATGGCGTCTTTGGCGAAGATCGGCAGCTCTTCGAGCCCGGCGGGCCGATGCCGTGCCAAACCGAAGCGGTCGGCCCGGGTCGGCACGGCCGCGGTCGGCCCGAACAGTCCTGGCCCGAATCCCACTGTCAGCGTCAACGACGACGGCGACAAGCCAAGTGCCTCACCGGTATCCGGTGGCGGCAACCGCTTTCCGTGCCCGACCGCGCCACCCTCGACGGTCTCCTGTCCCTGCACCATCCGTTCGGCGGCGAGCGTCCACCGCTTGAGCAGGTCGACGAGCTCGCTCTTGGATCGGGTGATCACGTCGAACGCGGCGAAGTGCAGCCGGTCTTGCACGGCGGTGGTGATGCCTGCTTGCCGCGCACCCCGGAACGGGATGACGAGGTCGCCGAGGCTGCCGTCCGAGGACAGGCTCGATCCTTGGACGGCGGCACTGCCCGCGGCCCCGACGACCACTCCGGCGCCCGCGGCCGCGCCGAGCAGGGCGCGACGTGACACTCTTCGCGATTGGGGTTCACGCTCGGCTGCAGCCACGGATTCTTCGGTCATCGCCAGACCTTCTTTCTTGCGGTACTACTGCTGACCGAGCACGAGGGCGGGAACCTGGCTCAGGCTCGCGGACAGTGCGTCGATCTTGTCGGACATCTCCTTGCGCTGCAGTGCGGTCACCGTGTCGTAGGAGACATAGCCGTCACCTTGACGGTATTTGTTGATGCTGTCGCGGACCGCCTGGAACTGCGCGGTGATCTTGTCCATGAGCGCCGCGTTCTTCGCGGTGATCATCGGCTGCAGTTCGGCGATCAAGGTTTCCGAGCCGTCGATGTTGGCGGCGAAATCCCACAGGTCGGTGCGGGAGTAGCGGTCTTCCTCGCCGCCGACCTTGGTCGCGGCGACTTCGTCGACCAACGCCTGCGGGCCCTTCACGAACGACTGGGTTTCGAAGGTGAAGTCGGGCTTGCTCACCTCGTCGCGCAGCGCGGTCGCGTTGGCCAGCAACGCATCTGCGGCCTTGTCGATCTCTGCCTTGGTGTCGGCCTTCGCGTGGTCCAGGTCCGCCTGGGAGATGCTGTCGGGCTTCTCGCCGACCTGGCTTTGCTGCGGCGTCCACAGGAATCGCTCGATGCGATGGAATCCGGTGAACGGCTGCGTGCCGTTTTCGGTGTCGTCCCAGCGCATATCGAGCGCTGGATCGAGGTCGGCGAACGATTCGGCCACGGGTTCGATGCGTTCGTAGAAGGTGCGGGTCAGCCCGAACTGGGCGCGAGCCGCGGCCAGGTCACCGGATTTCACCGCGGTCGTGAAGGTGGTGGTCTGCGCGACCAAGCCGTCGAGTTGTCCACGCACGTATTCGAGGTAGCGCTGTTTGGCCTGCTCGACATCGTCGGGGGCGTCGGACTTCGACTTCTGCTCACCGGTCACCTCGAGGGTCTGGCGGATTCCGTTGCCGACCATGCCCGGTTTGCACGCCGTCTCGTACTGTCCCGGGTCGGTAATGTCGACGACCAGCTTGCCGGTGACGCCGGGGCCGATGTTCTCGACCTCGCCGAGCACTCGATTGTTCTTGCCGAAGACATAGAACTCGGTGACCTTCGACCCGTTGTTGGTGACGTTGAAGGTCACCGTTCCCGTCGAGGCTTTGCTGGTGGACAATTCGCACGCGGACTCGGTGGAAGTCACCCCGATACCGCCGCTCGAGTCGGTTTTGGCCGTGCACGCGACCAGCAGCACCGGCACCGACACCAGGAGGCTTACGGCGGCGCCCGCCTGACGGGAAATGTTCGGTCTCACTGTTTTTCCTTTCATGCCGGCGATCACGCTGCCGGAATCCGATCGTGCGGCGCGGGAGACGAGTCCGCGGAATCGGTGCGGCGCGGACGCAGGAACAGCGTCATCACCACCACCAGATACACCGACCACGCGATGACCTGTAGGACGGTCGGGTCGGGCCGGATATTGAACAGTCCGGCCAATGTGCTGCCGTACCAAGATGATTGGTCGTAGAAGCCGCTGATATCGAAGGCGACGTTGGCGCCGCCGGGCAACCAGCCGACCGTCTGAATTGCGCGAATACCGTAGGCGAGAATTCCCGCGGCCACGACCACGAGCAGCGCTCCGGTGTAGGTGAAGAACTTGGCGAGATTCACCCGGACGGCGCCGAAGTACAAGGCAATGGTCACGACGACGGCGACAAGGATGCCGAGCAGCAAGCCGAGCAACGGCCAACTGCTACCGGAGGTGTTCTCGGCGTATCCGACCATCAGCAGCGCGGTCTCGACGCCTTCGCGGCCGACGGCCAGGAACGACAGCGACAGCACCGCGAGCCCGCCCACCTCGGTGGCGTGCGACATTCCCGCGCGGAGATCTTTGGAGATGTGTGTGGCGGCGCCGCGCATCCACAGCACCATGGCGGTGACGATGACCACCGCGACGAGCGAGGCGACACCGGCGACGGCTTCGGCGGCCAGGCCGCTGACCGTCGAGGTGCCGTAGTGAATTCCGGCGAAGATCGCGAGCACCATCAGCACGGCCGCACCGACTCCGAGCCACAGCCATTTGAGGCTGTCGCGACGGTCGGATTTCACCAGGAAGGCGGCGAGGATCATCACCACGATCCCGGTTTCCAGACCTTCGCGCAGGCCGATCAGCCCGCTGCCGAACAGCTGCGTCGCTACTGTGGGCGTCGATACCGCGAGAAACACTCCCACATCACCTCGTTCTATGCGCGTCACCTACGACAACTATGAAGTAGGCAAGCCTGTCCTAGGTGTGATTGCGTAAGAGTACAACTACCCGGTCCAGAGATAGCCCCCCGGAGTGCGCTGATTCGGCGACACAAAATCGGCGAACACCGACAGCGTTGCGCCTGACGGCAATTCGAGGGGTGAGATCGAGGCCGAAGTCTGGTTGGCTTGGGTGGTCGGTGGCGTAGCGAACGGCGGGAGGTCGGCGCGTGGGGTTTGTCTCGCGACCTGGGCAGTCTTATGACCGGGTGCTGTTGCGGAAGCATTTGTTGAAGACCCGGATCGCCGGCGACGTGGCGACACCCCGGGAGGGAAATCTCGAGCACTGTCGACGGATGGTCGCCAAGGATCCCGGTTTTCAATTCGGATTGGTGCTACGGGACTGGACGTTCCGCGAGACGCTGGACACGATGGTCGGACTGTGCGGAGTCAATCCCGATCCGGCGTACACGCACGGACAGGACACCATCGACGCGGACCTGACGCTCGACGCGCTGGAAACGATGGGGGAGCGGATCGGGCAGGCGGCGCGGAACCGGGAAAAGGTGCTGTTGGCGACCGGACATCCCGGCGCACTGATGGGCGTGTACCGGACCGTCGAGGATGCGTTGCGGACTGCCGGGTGCACGGTGCTCACGCCTGCGGCCGGATGGTCGTATCCGGTTGTCACGCACACCGGGCCGCGGACCCGCGAGATCGTCTACACCTCCGGCGTCGCCGCGGTCGGCACCGGCGGCAGGCTGAAACACACCCATGATCCGGACGCGATGCGAGCCATGCTCGCCGAACTGCGCGGCGGCACCGAGTGGCCGGATCTGGTGATCGCCGACCACGGGTGGGCCGGTGCGGCGGGCGAGGCAGGCATCGACACTGTCGGGTTCGCCGACTCCAACGATCCCGCGCTGTTCGTCGGGCGGGCGGAAGGAAAGATTCTGGTCACGGTGCCGATCGATGATGGTGTCCTGCCGGAGTACTACGGGCCGATGACCGAATTCCTCCTCGATCGGGCCGGGCTCGGCGCTTAGCGCCGGTGTTGAAGCCCAACCGGCACCGGGGCTGGATCGCGGCCCGGCCGTGTCGTCGTCGCCGATACAACCCGGTATCGGCTCCTCCGGCGCCTCGTCCGGCGACGATCCAGCCCCTAGCGACCGCACGTTTCCGGAAGCGCCACCCCTCTTCTCGCCACGATGCTGGCAGGAGATCGAGATGAAGGAGGGTGCTCGTGCTGATCGACATCGTCGTGCGGCTGCTGCTGGTGATCGTGGGCGCGATCCACATCTGGCCCGGTGTGGTGGCGTTGTCGCCGCGGCGGGCGGGCGCGTTCTACGGAACCCGTGCTGCCGGACCGGATCTGACCTTGCTGTTGCGGCACCGGGCGATCCTGCTCGCCACGGTGGGCGTCGGGTTGCTCGTCGGCGCCGTCGTGGCGTCGGTGCGGCCGGTGGTGATCGGCGCGGCGGTCATCAGCATGACGTCGTTCATCGTGTTCGCGATGCTGTCGGGCATGAGCGGTCTCACCGCCAAGTCTCGGCGCATCGTGCACGTCGACCTTGTCGCTCTCGCACTTGTCGTTGTCGCGGCAATTGTCGCAGCGGTGGCCGACTGATCGTGGTCGAAATCGGCACAGCCGCTTGCTCATTGGAATATTGTCTGGATCACTGAATTCATGGGATAAATTCGGTGGCGACCGCGCGTCCGGGGTGACAAGCTCGGATCGTGCGGTCATACCGGGTGGTTCTCTCGAGCGCGGCAGTGCGCAATATCCTTCTGCTCGGGGCGCTGGTCCGCATTCCGTTTTTCGCAGGGGCCGTGTTGCTCGCGCTGCACGTCGTGCAGACGCTGGACGGTTCGTACGTGCAGGCCGGTGCGCTGAGCACGATCGTCACCGTGTGCATCGCGCTGAGCGGTCCGTGGCGCGGGCGGCTCCTCGACCGATTCGGTCTGCGCCGCACGATCGCGCCGTCCATCCTGATCGGCGCGGTGTGCTGGTCGATCGCGCCGTTCGTCGACTACGTTCCGCTGCTCATTCTGGCCGCGATCGCCGGACTGTTCGATGTCCCGATCTTCACCGTGGTGCGCCAGGCCGTCATCGCCGCGACGACCGAGCAGAACCGGCAGCCCGCGCTCGCGTTGGAAGCGGTGTCCGTCGAATGCGCCTTCATGATCGGCCCGATCGTCGGTGTCGCCGCCGCGGGGATCTGGTCGACGACGACGGTGTTGTTCTGCGTGCAAATGACTTTGGTGCTCGCGGGCATCCTGCTCTGGATATACAACCCGCCGCTGCGCTCCGCTGAGCACACCGACAGCGCGAACTCCGTCCCGCGGCGCAGCTGGTTCCGCTTCGAGTTCGTCGCACTGTGCATCGGTGCGAGCGCGGCCATCGCTGTGCTCGCCGGCTCCGAACTGACCTTCGTTTCCGCTATCCGCGAGTTCGAGGCACAGCCCTTGCTCGGGGTGGTCTTGGCCGTGTGGGGGTTCGGGTCGGTCGTCGGCGGCCTCACCTACGGTGCCCTGCGTCGCAAGATCTCCACCTATCTGCTGTTGGCCGGACTTGGCGTCGTCACCCTGCCGATGGCCTTCGCGGTCGGCCCGATCTCCCTTGCGATCACCGGTCTCATCGCCGGATTGTTTTGCGCCCCAACGATTACCGCGTCCATCGATCAGATGAGCCGGATCGTCCCCGAAGGCGGCCGTGGCGAAGCGATCGGCTGGCACAGTGCCGCACTCACTCTCGGCAACGGTATCGGCAGCTCGCTCGCCGGTGTCGCGATCGATGCGGGCGGCTTTCCCGCGGGCTTCGGCGCTGCGGCGGCTCTAGGCCTGGGCGTCGGCCTCGGACTGCCCCTCCTTCTCGCGCTTCGATCCCGCCGCCACCCGACCGATGTGCCGGAACCGGTGGGAGCTGCCCAAGCGTGAACCCGTTGCTTTGAGTTGGCAGGGAGCCTGAACCGGCCAGCGGACCGGACCGTCCTGCGGCCTGAACCGGCCAGCGGGCCGGACCATCCTGCGGCCTGAACCGGCCAGCGGGCCGGACCATCCTGCGGCCTGAACCGGCCCAGTCGACCGGACCGCCCTGCGGCCTGTAGTGGCCCAGTGGACCGACCGGACCGCCCCTGCGGCCTGCGCCGGCCAGTCGACCGGACCACTCCTGCGGCTTGAATCAACCGGGCGGGTATCGAGCACGCTGCGATACGGCCGAATGGGAGGTCGGATCGGGCATTTTGTGCTGTGCACGTCGAGATGTTCGGGTCTGCCGAGCGCTCCGGAACTGGGTCTTGCGTTATACGTATACATCTACTTATAGTGACTGCAACGGGCTGCGGAGTGGTGGCTCGGGGGTATCGGATAACTGGAGATCGGCTGAGACGGCGGGAACGCAGAGGCGACCCGTCGCTAGTAGATCTATGCGCGCATGCGCATTCGCTCATGGATGGAGTTGTCATGGAGAACGAATCGACACAGGTCGGTGCGGTGGTCGAGTTGACGAAGGGGGACGAGTACCCGGAGGTCGAGCTGAAGGTGGGGCCCGGCGGGCGGCGCAGGCAGCGGTTCGCGGGTCGGCTGGTGGGTGAGTCGCGGCAGTTCACCAAGGAAGGGCTCGAAGCGTTTCGCGTCTACCTCAGCAAGAAAGGGAAATACGCGGTGCACCGGCAGTCCGCGGAGTGGTCGGACTACTCGGTGGTCACCACCCTGATCAAGGACTGGAAAAACTGGCGCAATGTGCTCGATCTGGACGATCTGGGTTGGGGCGACTACACACTGGAGGTAGTGGATTCGCTCGACGAATTGCGTGAACGAGTACCGGCCAAGGTATATCGCGCCGTCGTCGACGTGACCGAGCACCCGTCCGTCGAGGATCTCGACATCTGAGCCGGACGGCTCGGATACCGAAAGGACTTCTCCCACATGTTCGCTCGACTGGGGCAACTGGTTGTCCACCACCCGTGGAAAGTGATCGGCCTGTGGCTGCTGATCATCATCGGCGTGGTGGCGGCCGCGCCGGAACTCAAATCCACCACCGACCAAGCCGAGTTCCTGCCTTCGCACTATGAGTCGATTCAAGCAATGCAACTGCAGCAGCAGGCATTTCCGCAGAGCGCGGCACCGGCGGCGATCATCGTCTTCGCCAGGGCCGACGGCGCGCCACTGAGCGGCTCCGATACCGCGAAGATCGGCGAGGTCGGCGCGACGCTGGCCGCGGCGAACATCAAGGACGTCACCGGACTACAGCCGGTGCCGCCGTCGGACAATCGGCTCATCCAGATCATCGCGGTGCAGATGACGAAGGTGACCAGCGCGGGCGACACCAAACAGACCGACGCGGTCAAGGAACTGCGCACCGTGCTGAAAGATCAGGTCCGTGACACCGACCTGAAGGCAGGCATCACCGGTTCGGCCGCGCAATTCCTGGATCAGCAGGAGTCGAGCACGAAAGGCCTTGCCATCGTTGGCGTCGCGACCATCGTGCTGATCCTCGTGCTGCTGCTCCTCATCTTCCGCAGCCCGGTGATCGCGCTGCTGCCGATCCTCACTATCGGGGCGGTCTCCATGGTGGTCAACGGACTTATCGCCATGGTGGCCAAGGCATTCGACCTCCAGGTGGACACCTCGGTGAACGCCATCCTGCTCGTCGTGCTGTACGGCGTCGGCACCGACTACATCCTGTTCCTGATGTTCCGCTACCGGGAACGGCTGCGGGCAGGCGATGATCCGAAGACCGCCATGGTCAACGCGGTCACCAGGGTCGGTGAGGCGATCACGTCCGCGGCGGGCGCGGTGATCATCGCGTTCATGGCGCTGACGCTCTCGACGCTCGGCATGTTCCGTGCGCTGGGCCCGGCGCTGGCGATCGCCGTCGCGATGGCGCTGCTGGCCGGGCTCACGCTGATCCCCGCCATCGTTTCGCTGTTGGGCACCAAGGTGTTCTGGCCGTCCAAAGCGTGGCAGTCGGAACCGAAGGGTGCACGGTTCACCGCGCTCGGCGCCGCGCTCGGCAAGCGTCCCGCCGTGTTTGCCGTGGTCTCCGGTGGGATCCTGATCGCGCTCGGCATCGTCGCGGTCGGCTTCAACCCGACCTTCGACCTCACCTCGGGCTCGACGTCGGACAGTTCCGAATCGGTTGTCTACAACAAGGAACTGCTGAAGGGCATGCCCGCAGGCGCCACCCAGCCGACCGACGTGCTGATCCGTACGTCCGAGGGCGCGCTGGCAGGCGATCAGTTGGCTGCGTTCCGTACGACGCTCACGCAGGTGCCCGGCGTGGGGCAGGTGTCGGAGCCGATATTGTCCGGGGACAAGACAACTGCCGCGTTCCAGGTGACGCTCAACTCCGTACCGGAGTCGGACGCCGCACTGGAGACAGTCCGTGGCCCGCTGCGGGACGCCGTGCACGGGGCAGCGCCCGCAGGCACGACGGCGGTGGTCGGCGGCATCAGCGCGGTGTTCGTCGACTTCCAAGACGCGATGAACCACGACTACCGCATCGTGTTCCCGGTGGCCGCGATCCTGATCATGATCGTGCTCGGCTTGCTGCTGCGCAGTCTGGTCGCACCGTGGTACCTGATGGCGTCGGTGTTCCTCGGCTTCGTCGCGACGCTCGGCGCCGCAGTGCTGGTGTTCCAGCACATTCAGGGGAACTCCGGCCTGATCTTCACACTGCCGGTGATCATGTACCTGTTCGTGGTCGCGCTCGGCACCGACTACAACATCCTGATGGTGGCGCGGTTGCGGGAAGAAGCCCGAGAAGGCCACAACCCGAGGCAGGCTGCGGCACTGAGCCTGCGGCACACCGGGCCGACGGTCGCGGCGGCGGGCGTCATCCTCGCAGGCACCTTCGCCTCGATGATGTTGGCAGGCAACAACGTGCTGTCGCAGATGGGCTTCGCCATCTCGGTCGGCATCGCCATCGCAGCATTCGTCATGGCGATGTTCTTCACTCCGGCGCTGACCGCGCTGCTCGGACACCGCGCCTGGTGGCCCGGGCATGGAGATGAGAAGTCGAATGGATCGAAAACCGTTCGCGAGGGCGAGTATTCGACAGCGGCTCCGTGAGCATGGCTCGCATGCGGGCCTAAGTTAGGAAAGGGCTGGCGCTCCGGACTATTCGGAGTGCCGGCCTTTTCGCTGTTCACCCGCTGGCCACAATAAGTACCGCGCCTCGATGACGATCAAGGGTTACGGTGCGCCTATGACAGTCTTTGTGGTGGTGATCGGTATCGCCGCGGTCATTGTGGGGTTCGTCCGATGGGGCGGCTCGAGAACGGCCGCCGCGGACCGTCGACGCACCTGGGATGCGGGCACCAGTGCTGACCTCGGCAGTTCTCTCGGAGACACCATCGGCAGCGGAAGCAGCTGTGGTGGTGGAAATTTCAGCGACCACGGCAGTGGAAGTGATGTGAGCAGCTCCGCCGCTGACAGTAGCTCCAGCGGTTCCGGCGACAGCGGCTCGAGCAGCGGAAGTAGCTGCGGCGGCGGGAGCAGCTGCGGCGGCGGAGGCTGACAGGTCCCAGCCGTACATCCCGCTGCACTCCGCAGCCGCCGTCCAGCTCCCGGTCACCTGCGACGTGTGCAAACCACGGTCGTTCGCGCCAACCGACCGCAGCCCTACGCGGCCCACCAAGCCGCGGTTGTTGGAGTCAACCGATCGCAGCTTCGCGTGGCCCACCAAGCCGCGGTTGTTGGAGTCAACCGATCGCAGCTTCGCGTGGCCCACCAAGCCGCGGTTGTTGGAGTCAACCGATCGCAGCTTCACGTGGCCCACCAAGCCGCGGTTGTTGGAGTCAACCGACCGCAGCCCTACGCGGCCCACCAAGCCGCGGTTGTTGGAGCCAACCGACCGCAGCCCTACGCGGCCCACAAATCGCGCCGATGATCACCGCGTCCTTGCCGCCACATTCCAGCAGCACCGGGGTGAGGTGTCGGCCGCGGCGGCCATGCTCCGCTTGCCGGTCGCGGTGGAGCCGGTGAACGCGATCGCAACTACCTCAAATTCACCCCCGGCCCCAACCCTGCACTACGCCTCGAGTTGGTCGACTGATCACGAGGCACTGATGGCGGCATCGCCCGAGAGGCCCCCGCCACCAGTGCCCTCTCACCGCGAAACCAACCTTCTGATCCCAGATGTCGGGATCGCAGGTCTCTCCGAGACCGGCGCGCGCGGCTAGCCGTGCCCCAACACCGAAAATCCGCACTCCTACTGTGGATCCGCACCGGTTCTGGAGTTGGTCGATTGATCGCTGGGAACTGGCGGCGGCATCGCCCGAAGCCCCCGCCGCCAATTCCCACTCGGCAAGCAAACACCCCCTGCGATCGCACATACCGGGATCGCAGGTACCCCTGAGGCCGGCAACCGCGGCCAGCCCCGCCCCAACACCGAAATCCGCACCCCTGCTGTGCATCCGCACTCGTTCTGTGGATCCACACCCGTTCTGGCAGCCCACAACCAGTGCGAATCCACAGAACCAGTGCGGATTCGAGCCCGTCAGCCGTGAACCCCGAGCTCGCACGTGACTTGACGTAGGAATTGCGCTCTTGACCCACGCTGCGGCATGGGTCAGGTGCATGTTCTGTACGTCAAGTGCGCCAGGACGAACCGAGCGGATGGCAGAACCCATTGGTGTGCCTGAACATTCGACATCTTTGATCTTGAAAGTTCTCGAAACGGGAGCACAGCCAAGTAACCGGCTGGGACAAGACGACGGGTGATCGACTGCGGAGGTCAGCCGGGTACGGCAGGCGAAGCGACCACGCTAATCCGGTGCACACACCGAGATGCCGTACTCACAGGAGACCGTGGAGTCGGGGAAATCTTTGCCTTCGCCGAGCCCAAAGCGGCGCGGTGTCAGACCAACTCAGCCCGGACGGACGCGGCTTTGGGTGAGTGCGGCTTTGGTCAGGGCGTGTTGCGTTTGGGGTGGTGGTTTATCCGCGGGTTGAACGGTTTCCTGGCGAGCGGGACAGTTTCGGGGTTTGCACTGGATAGCGTGGTGGCGTCGTGTGCCGTACCCGGCTGACCTCCGCAGTCGCTCACGCGTTCTCTCGTCCCAGGGCGGGTTGCTTGGCTGTGGTCCGGTCCAAAGATCTTTTCGGGGAAGTGATCTCGAGGGAGGTTGACGGGAGTCATATGGTGGCCGTTTTCAGGCGCACGGCAACCATAGGACTCCCGCCAACGACGGTCAGCAACCATTTCACTCCCGTCAACGGGTCAACAACCACTTCACTCCCGTCAACACGGGCGGCAACCGCCCCGATCATCGGACAGTGGTCCGGCTCAGCAAGCTTCACAGCGATCTTGAAGCGTTGACGTGAGAGAAAAGGCGCATGTCGCGACACGCGTCGCAACCCCTTCACTCACGCCAATCAGGTTCAGCAACCACTTCTCTCACGCCACTAAAGCTCGGCAACCATTCGACTACCGCTCAAGGCGGCTCGGCAACCACTTCTCTCACGCCGACAGGCTCAGCAACCACTTCTCTCACGCCGATGCGAGGCTTGCCGTCTCAAACTGGTTTCGGCGCGAGAGTCGGTGCAGCCATGTCCCGTTCGTGCGGGTAGCGGTTCACGAGTGGTACATGGTGGAGGCGTTTGCGGCGTGTCACCTCCACCATGTACCACTCGCGAGAGCGCATCTCACCGAGCGGGACGCGACGGAGGGTTCGGCCTATTCATCGACGGCGGCATAGGGCGGGTGCCGTCTTCGGCCGACCTTCGGGCCGTTGGCGCCTGGCCGTGCCCGCCTGTCCCAAACCCGAAAGTGCAGCCGAGACGGTAGGTCTCGAGAGCCTGCTGGCCTTGCAACGGATCTCGGCGATTTCACCTATCCGCTGATCGCGTAGGGCCTGCGGACCTTGATGGCGGCTTCCAGTGCGCGGGATACGGCGGCCCGCGATACGCCTACTTCGTTGGCGATGCCGGGGGTGGGCCAGGATTCGTCGGCGAGCACCAGGATTTCGGCGAGTTGCTCGACCGGCAGGTTCGACCACCGGCGGCGGACGATTTCGCGGGCGATGGCCGAGATCTCGTTGTCCTCGTCGAGGGTGTCCTCGTCGTCTTCGTCATCCAGGTCCTCATCGTCGAGTTCGGCGACGGGGGGTGGTTCGGCGACGACGCGCGTGGCCGCGGCCACGCGGACTGGCTCGGCAGGCCGGGCGGGCTCGAGGTGCGGCCGGGGTCCGGGCGGGGCGAGGACCTCCTCGAACACCAGCTGTTCGATCTCGGCGTCGCTGATGCGACCGGCACTGGCGGCGGGCGACTTGCCCCGCGAGCCGGCAGGCCGGGAGCCGGTGTCGCCCGAGATCGCCTGGGCTACGGTGTCGGCGATCGTCGCGGCAGCCTTGCGAATGGGGTCGCCAGGGTGAGGCTCTTCTGGCTCGTCGCCGAGCGGGGCGTCCGCCGCAGCGGTCGGCTCGGTCCGCTGCCGCTCGCGCGGTGCCTCGCTCAGCGGAAACTGCTGGACAGCATTGCTTTTCGGCCCAGCATGCCCATTCGTCGACAGCGCCCGCCCATTCGCCGCGTTGCCATTGTTTGGCGCGCCGTCACCGGATCCCCCGTTGTTCCAACGGCTGTTGACCGCTGCACGCCCCACCCCAGCGTGGCCATTTGTTGTGGACCGCTCATCTCCGGTGTGATCGTTCGTTGCGGCGCGATCGTCCTCGTCGTGAGCGTTCGTTGTGATGCGCTCGTCTCCGGAGCGGCCGTTGGTTGCGGTGCGCTCGGCCCCGTTGTGACCGTTGGTCGTGATGCGCCCCGCCCCGTCGTGGCCGTTGGCCGTGACGTGCTCGTGTCCGGTGTGATCGTTCGTTGTAGTGCGCTCGTATCCAGGGTGGCCGTTGGTTGTGATGCGCCCCGCCCCGTTGTGACCGTTGGTCGCGGCGCGCTCGTCTCCGGTGTGACTGTTGGTTGCGGCGCTCACGGCCCCGTCGTCGCCGTTCCGTGTGGTGCGCGCATCGGGCGTCGCCGACGCTTCGTCGACCACGAATGCCATGCTCAGCGGCGTCTGCACACTGTCCATGTCCGCCCTGCCGTTCGGCTGATCGAGCGGAAAGGACTGAACGGCATGCCCATTGGTCGAGGAAGCGCCGTCATCATGCTGCGTGCCGTGGGCAGCCATCGGCACCGGACGCCCGTTGGCGGCCGAGAACGGCTGAGCCACTGGATCGTTGGTGGTGCGCTGGTCCGACTCGACGGCGATGAGCTCGTCCGCGAGACGACGGCCTTCACCCGGTACGAAACGTGCGGCGTGACCGTTGGTCGGCGAGTGGGCGTCTTCCGACGGCTGGCTGGTGTGCGGCGAGTGCCCGTTGATCTGGTGGGCGGTATGCCCGGACGCCGCCGCCCGACTATCCGAGAACGACTGTCCCGCATGCCCGTTGGTGGTCGGGCGGGCAGCTTCTGTTGGCTGGTTGGTGTGCGAGTGCCCGTTGATCTGGTGGGCGGCGCTGTCCGAAAACGACTGTCCTGCGTGCCCGTTGGTCGCGATCTTGTCGCTTGTCGTGGGTCCGTCGGGCAGCGGCTGCGCGGTGTCACGCGGGAACGAGCGCCCGGCATGCCCGTTGGTCGCCGGGTGGGCGTCTTCCGATGGCTGGCTGGTGCGAGGCGAGTGCCCGTTGGTCCGGTGGGCGATGTCGCCAGAGAACGACTGCCCGGCACGGCCATTGGCGGCGGCTTCGGCGTTGGTCGCGGGCTCGTCGGCCAGCTGGTGCACGAGGTCACGTGCAAGAGGCGGACCGGCTTGTCCGTTGGTAGCGACATTGCCGGTAGTCATCGGCTCGCCGGCCAGCTGGTGTATGAGGTCACGGGGGAAGGGCGGACCGGCGTGTCCGTTGGTGGTGAGGTTGTCGGTAGTTATCGGCTGGCCGGGCAGCTGGGGCACGGTGGTGTCCGAAAACGTGTGCACCGTGTGGCCGTTCGTTGCCGGGTGGGCGTGCTCCGACGCGGTGCGAGGGAACGCGGGGAGCTGCGAGAGGTCGGTCGTGTTGGTGGAGAACGATGGCACTGCGTGTCCGTTGGTGGCCGGAGAGTCGGCGTGCTCGAGGCGTTCCGCCGCAACCGCGCCCGGATGGTGGTCGGATCGCGTTGCTGCCGTGGGCATACCCAGGCTCGTGTCGCCGTACGTCGGCGAGAATCGATCGTTCTCGGCATGGCCGAGCACCCACTGGTTGGTTGCCATGTCGAGGGTCATCCCGATGCGCGCGTCGCGGTCCGTGCTGACTCGGCGCACCGGCTCATGGTCGACTACCGGCGCTCCGTCGATGAGCAGCGCGTAGCGCGCGGAAACCCAAGCGTGCAACCAGATCACGACGCCGACCATCACGGGGGCGATCGCGTATTCGGCGGCGCGGCCGTAGGCGCCGGAGGTCAGGTGTGGGCCTGCGTTGAGTGCGATGGTGGTGCCGAGCAGTGCGGTTTCGAAGAAAATCACCTTGCCGCGGGCCAGTTCGCGTCCCCAGCGCGCTGCGGTGGTCGCGGCGACCATGATGGTGATGATCGGGATCGAGATCATCGCTTCGATGCCGTAGCTCAACCAGTACAGCGGGTCGGACATGTCGCCGCTCGGCACCAGGTTGTGCTGCACGTTGACGCCGGCCCACACCATGCCGAGCACGACGACGGCGATCAGTGCCCGCGACGACCATTCGGCCCGCTTGTACAGCTGCGCCAGCCGCGCATCCTCACTGGACACCCGCCGCCGGGCCGCGAGCGCTCGCCGATGCCAGCGCGCGTCTGCCTCGTCGGCTCGTCGAATGTTCGCCGCGCTCTGCCGGTCTCGCTTCTCGGCGGCCAGCTCTTCCTCGACCGCCCGCCGCCGCTGCTTGCGCCGCTGGGCCCGAACCCATTCCGCGAGTTCACGTTCCGCCGCGATCTCGCCCTCGGACATCACTTCGAAAAGTGCGGAATCATGTTGCAGCGGCAATTTCCCGCGAGCTGTCTCGACCCGCTGCGCCAACGCGGCGA
The DNA here is from genome assembly GCF_043197455.1 of Nocardia sp. NPDC049149. NCBI lineage: Bacteria > Bacillati > Actinomycetota > Actinomycetes > Mycobacteriales > Nocardiaceae > Nocardia > Nocardia sp. NPDC049149. Next base: position 655,269 of record NZ_JBICTD010000005.1, on the reverse strand, counting down.
TCTCGGAACTACCGGTCGATTGTTCGTCGCGCATCGCGAGCCTTCCCGGAGCAGATCGTCAGTCAGACCTACTTGCTCGAACATATGTGTGATCGGAGTGAGATTAGACCGACCGCAGTCCGAGGTCAATGCCGACGCTCGAAAACCCGTGCGAATATTCGGTTGTCCTCGGGTGATCTTGTGACACGCCGATTCGGGCAACACGCCGCCGAGCGCGCGCCTCGAAAACCGAAGGAATTCCGCTGGGAAGGCGACGAATTCAGGTCAGCGTGGTGTGCCACACGATGGCGGCGGCGAGCGCGCCCGCGCCGTTGACCGACCAGTGCAGCGCTATCGGCGCGAGCAGGCTGCCGCTGCGCCGCCGCAGCCAGGTGAAGACGACTCCTGCGCCTGCGGTGGCGGCCACCGCCAGCAGAATTCCGATGACCTGACCGGCGACACCGCCGCCCACAAAGCCTGCGAGCCCGCGGTTACTACTGGTGAGGCCGAGCGAAGAGGCGATATGCCACAGCCCGAAAAGCAGTGATCCCGCCGCGAAGACGCCACGGACTCCGTAAACCCGGTCGAGCGTGCCGTGCAGCACGCCGCGAAACGCCAACTCTTCCGGTATCACCGTCTGCAACGGGATCACGATCATCGAGGCGATCAGCGCGCCGGAAATGGTCGCGTAGCGGTCGGCGAGGAAGAACGGCCGAGTGATCGGCAGCACCGCCCCGATCGCGACCGCCGCGAGGACAATGCCGACGGCGCCGAGCGCGTAGAGCGTCCCGCGCCGCCAGTGCCTCGGTGAAAGGCCGAGCTCATGCCAGTGCAGGCCACGCCGACGCACCAGGGCGAGCAGCACGATGGCCGCCACGGGCACGGTCACGATGCTGGCCCACGCGGTGGTGAAATGGGCGATCAGATTGGTGCCTGCCAAGACCACGACGACCACGGCCACATCGATATACGCATGCATTTTGTGGCGGGGCGGGGTCGCTTCCTCGAGGTCCTGTGCGAGCATCCCGCCTAGTGTACGGACCGGCGTCAAGGCCGCAGATTGATCGTCCATTTGCTCCCGTAGTACCCGAATTGGTCGGATCTATCGGTCTCGCCGTGCCGCAGCACGCGACGCGTTAATCTGACTAGAACTTGTTTCAGCTGGAGGAGCCGTGCCCGGCGTGGCCTGAGCCACCGCGGCGGGCACAACGGGTCGGCTGACCTTTCCGTGCGGTCAGCCGGCCCACCCGTCCGGGTCGCGCCAGGCCTGCAGGCTGAGCGTGGTGTCGAAACGCCGCGGCTGCCCGCTGATCGGATCGGTGAACGCGAGCGACGCCGCGAGCAACTGCAGCGGCCGCGTGAAATCGTCGACGGGCTTGTCGGTGAGCACCGGATAGAAATCGTCACCGAGGATCGGAATGCCGAGGCTGTTCATATGCAGCCGCAGCTGATGGGTGCGTCCGGTCACCGGCCGCAACCGGTAGCGGCCGAGCCCGCCCCGCTGCTCGAGCAGTTCGATCGAGGTCTCGGCATTGGGTTCGCCCGCAACCTCTTGCGCCGCCAAGATGTGCTTCTCTTTCACGATCCGGCTGCGCACCACGCGCGGCAACTCCAGCTCGGGATCGAACGGCGCGATCGCCTCGTATTCCTTACTGACCGTGCGCTTGTGGAACATCGTCTGATAGGCCCCGCGTCGCGCCGGATTGACGATGAACAGCACCAGCCCTGCCGTCACCCGATCCAACCGATGCGCTGGAATCAAGTCGGGTAGCTCGAGGTCCTGGCGCAGCCGCACCAGCGCTGTCTGCAGAATGTGCTGGCCGCGCGGAATGGTCGCGAGAAAGTGCGGCTTGTCTACTACGAGCAGGTCGTCGTCGCGGTGCACCACGGTGATGTCGAACGGCACCGGCGTCTCGGTGGGCAGATCGCGGTGGAACCACACCGCACCGCCCGGCGCGTACGGGGCGTCCGGCGCGATCGGACCGTCGAGGTCGACGATCCCGCCGTCGCGCAGCAGCTCGTCGATTCGGGCCGGATCGACCCTGGGCAGCCGCTCGACGAGATGGTCGCGGATCGTCGCCCACTCACCGGCTTCCGGCAGCCGGAGCCGGGCCGGATCCAGGCCGTGCCGCTTGGGCAACGGCGGTTGCTGCCGCCTTCTCATCGGCATCGACCCTAGTCGTCGGCCTGTTCGAGCCGAGGAAGCGCCCGGTCAGTACGCGCGAACGGCGATGCCAGGGTAGTCGAGGACGAACCCGGACTCGTCGTAGGTGAGCGTGCTGGTGAAGTCGAATTCGGGTGCGGCGTAAGCGAAGCGCTGCCGCGCACCGTCGTCCTCGATCCGGCGGTAGCGCTGCTCCAGTCGGGTCACCGTCAAGGTGTCGACGTCGACATAAGCCGCGGGTGCGTCTGCGCACTCGCCGATCTCGCACCCGAGCCGATGCACCGGGAAGGCGTTGGTCAGCGCCGATGCGGCCAGATCGACATCGAGGCAGCCGTCGAGGCTGTCGAACCGGGTGCCGTCGACCGTCCAGGTCCCCGTTCCGTCGGTGACGAGTTCGACCACGTGCTTGCGGCCGGGAGTGCGGCTGGTCACCCTGGCCCGCCTGGTATGCCACGACGGGTCGAGCGTGATCTCGTAGCCCACCGCGAACGCCTGCCCGTCCTCGACCGCCGTGACCCATCCGTCGATCTGGATCCCGGCCGTAGTCACCGCCAGGAACGCGGTCTCGAAACCGGCCCGTGCGTCGCGATGCTGCCACGCGGCGGTGGCGGGCGGCGGCTGGAACATCGCGTCCGATTCAGAAGCCGCGCAGGCGGTCCGGACTGATCCGGACGACGGTGGAGTACTCAGCGTAGAACTGGTCGGCGGTCATCGAGAGGCTCTTCAGTCCGCGGGCGTACTTCGCGGTGTAGGCGGCGATCTCGTCGGGGGATGCGCCCGCTTCATCGATGCGCGCGGTGCCGGTGAGCACGACGACATCACCGCCGTGCACGGTGGCGTTCAGGTTCAGCGAGACCCTGGGATTGCGGACCAGGTTGCGCAGCTTGGCTTGGTCGGGCTTGCTGAACAGCAGGATTTCGTCGTTGCCCCACTGGAACCAGACCGGGTTGGGCTGCGGCGTGCCGGAGCTGCCGACGGTGGTCAGCCAGATCACTTCTTCGCGCTGGAAGCGGTCGATCACCTTGGCACCGAAATCGGTGTCCGGGTCGACGACGGGGCCGAGGGAACGTTCGGATGCCGTTGTGGTCATGGCTGGAACAACGCCACGACACCCTGGCGGATTCCGATACGCGAATATCCGCCATCCCTGGTGTTCGACCGCCGCTGCCCGCGCCGCCGCTGCGCGGCACTGCCTCGGGGTGTGCATTGTCGGTCTACGGCGTAGCCCGCTCGTCGAGGACCATCCGCCTGGCCTCGACCAGTGTCCGCCTGGCCCGCCTGCGCATCCGGCACGCGTCGACACTGCAACTCAAATGCACTTGCATCGCGCGGTGCGCTTGTTCCGGCGTCAGTTCGCCGGGATCGACCGAACAGGGCGCAATTGTGGAAATGATCTGTGTAACAAACATATTCACGACTCCATGGCCAGTGTTTCCGTACGGTGGGAAATCTAGCTATGTCTCGGCGCTATCGGGCCTGGTTGCCTCGCCGTTCACAGAGCATTACCCAACGTGATGGACGGCTGAAATCCTCGAGCCCTGAATTGTTTTCGCAGATGTCCGGGACAAGTCCGCAGTGCGACAATCTATTCGGCGGCGCTGGGGATTTGTCGAGTGGTTTCCCAGCTATCGGACCGGCCCGCCGTGAATATCCCGGTACTTGGCGGCCGCTGCCGCGATGTCCCCGTGGCCGATGCCGAGCGGGTCCTGGAGAAACGCCATCAGGATGTCGTTGGTCGCGCGCTGTGTCTGCCTCGGCCCACGAGAACCGCCGATGAATTGGGCAACCAGGTGCCTGGCCGGGTCGGCGAGAAACCGCGGCGCGTCGGTGAAGCTGTAGTGGTTGGCCTCGGCGATCTCGTAGCGAAAGCCTGGCGCGCGCAGCCGATCCAGCAGCGCCCGGTTGCCGTCCAAGTACTGCGCGGAGTGGCCGGTTTCCGAATGATCGCTTTCCAGCAACAGGAACGGTTTCGTCAGCGCTTGCTGGGGGAGGGTGCCGTACAGCGTCCCATCTATATTCGCGGCTGCGGTGAGACGCGGATCGCTCGCGAGTGCCGCGGCGGCGGCCGCACCGCCGAACGAATGTCCGATGGCGGCAACATGTTCGGTGTCGAGGCGATCGGACAGTCGGGCGCCGAACCCGCCCGGCCGCCCGAGCTGATCAACCACGAAGCGCAGATCCGCCGTGCGTACATCGAGTTGCGCACTCATATAACGGGATTGGTCCGGATCGTCGTCGAGAAAGCGCTGCTGTTGCGTCGCGATCGTGCCGTCGGCCAGTTCCGTGACCGCCACCTCGTAGGGGTGATCCACCGCAAGGACCACGACACCCCGGCTGGCCAGATCGGCGATCAACCCGGTGTAAAAGCCGCGGGGAGCGCCGTATCCGGGCGAGAACACCACCACGGGCCAGCGCGCCCGGTCGGCGCTGACCGGAACCCCGGTCTGCCCGTGCGTGTCGATCCGCCCGTAGCCGCGCATGAGGCATGCGGGCAATATCAGCACCTGCTTGGGTAGTCGATCCAAGCCGTCGAGGTAGGTCGACGGTGTTCCGGAAACCGCTGGGTCGGCGGGATACCACGCTTGCACAACGACATTGCGGTGGTCGTCGGCCGAATCCGTTGCGGTCTCCGGCCGTTGCGGATCGACCAGGCGAAAGACCTCGGTGCCCACCGCATACGGGCCGGTCGGTCTCGGCAGGTTCGGCACCGGCACCAGCAGCCAGGCGATCCCGGCAACCACCACCAGGATCCCGACGCCGCCGCGAGCGACAACGACCGCTCTGCGCCGCCAGCGGGTCTGTGGACCTCGATCACGCTGTGCGACCACGAGCCCGGTGGCGGCGCAAACCAGGACATACGTCGGCACGAACTGCCAGTAGAACCCCTCGACAATCCACTGAGCCACGCCTCCGACGACGAGCACGGGCAGCAGCACGAGGGTGCCCCAGCGCGCGAGGCGCCGCGATGCTATCGCCGTCACCGCGTACGCGATGGCGCCGAGCGCCAGGAGAACATCCATGACCGACATGCGCCGCTGACCTCCGCTCCGTGATCGGTTCGCCTCGGCTGCGCTGCCTGCTCCGAACCCAGGTACAGCGTGCGGCATGGACCGGCGCCCGCGCGTCGACAGCAGGTCGCGACTGCGTCATCCAGCAGGATGACCCGCCGTAGTCCTTAGTAACTTAGGCTAACCTATCTTCTCGATCGGTTCTGTGTGAGGATGGGCCCGATTCCGACGAGGCATCCCACGATGGTCGAGAGGCGACAACACATGACGGTGGAGGTCGAGCCGCTGCCTGCGGCGGAGACGGGGAACCGCCCAACCAAAGCGGCGGCCAAGGCGCTCAAACAGCAGGAAGCATTGGCGCGCAAGGAGATCCTTGCGCCGGTGCAGGGCATGCTGACGCTTGCGAGCGTCATCGTCGCGGTGGCATCGGTGTGTACCGTCGTGCCGTTCGTGTTGATCGTCGCGGCCTGCCGGGAACTGCTCGCCGAGCAGGTCGACACCGATCGGGTCTGGCAGCTGGTCTGGATCGCGGTCATCATCCTCGTGGTGCGCGGTCTCCTGCAGGCCTTGGCGTTGACCTGGGCGCACTTGGTCGACGCAGGCTTCCAGCTGACGGTCCGCCGGGCACTGGCTGCCAAGCTGACCAGGGTTCCACTCGGCTGGTTCGGCGAGCGCACTTCCAGTGAGGTGAAGCGGTTCCTTCAGGACGATGTCGAGGCACTGCACTACTTGGTTGCGCATGCACGACTGGAATTCGTCGGTGCGTTGATCGTGCCGATTGTCACTCTCGGCTACCTGTTCACCGTCGACTGGCGGCTCACCATCGTGCTGCTTATCCCGTTGGCTGCCTACGCAGTCGCGCTGAGCAAGATGCTGGATCAGGACAACCGAGATCGGCTCGCCATATACACCCGCTGGGAGAAGCGGGTGCAGGAGGCGACGGTCGAGTTCGTCGACGGCATCCAGGTGGTGCGCGCATTCGGACAGGCGGGCAAGGCGCACAGCGTGTTCCAGGACGCGGTGGAGAACCAGGCGCGCAGTCTCGACCGGTGGAAGACGCCGATAATCCGGCTGCAATCGATGTCCGACATCGTGATCATGCCGGTGTTCGTGATGCTGGTGATTGTCCTCGCCGGCCTGGGCGCGGTCGGACTCGACTGGCTCGCGCCGCTCGATGTGCTGCCGTTCCTGCTGGTCGGGCTCGGGCTCGGCAGCGCGCTGACGAGCCTCGGCTACGGCGGGCAGACACTGCGGACCGCCGGTGCGGCCGCGGTCCGGCTACACGAGCTGCAACAGACGCCCGAATTGGTGTCGGGTTCCGACGCCGTGCCGGAACGGGACGACACGCAAGCGGGCGTCGTCCGCTTCGAGTCGGTGGCCTTCGGTTATCGGTCGAACCGTCAGGTGCTGCACGACATCGATATCGAACTGGCGCCGGGCACGCTCACCGCGCTGGTCGGCCCGAGCGGCTCGGGCAAATCGACCCTGGCAAAGCTGCTGCCCCGCTTCTACGACGTCGACTCCGGTCGAATCACCATCGCGGGACGCGATATTCGCGACTACTCGACCGAAGAGCTGTATCGCACGGTCGGTTTCGTCTTCCAGGATGTGCGCCTGATCCGTGGCACCATCCGGGACAACCTGCGCCTGGCCGACGAGAACGCCGACGACGCCACACTGGAGCGCGCGGCGCGCGCGGCCCAGATCCACGACCGGATCGTGGCGCTGCCACGTGGCTACGACTCCGAGATCGGCGTCGACGCCAGCCTGTCCGGTGGTGAGGCACAACGGCTCTCGGTCGCCAGGGCATTGCTGGCGGATACCCCGGTGCTCGTCCTCGACGAGGCGACCGCATTCGCCGACCCGGAATCCGAGGCGGCGGTGCAGGACGCGCTCGCGGTGCTCGTCGCCGGGCGGACGGTGCTGGTCATCGCGCACCGCCTGCACACCATCACCGGTGTCGACCGAATCCTGGTGCTGGAGAACGGCACCGTGGTCGAACAGGGTGACCACCAGAGCCTGTACCGCGCAGGCGGGACCTACCAGCGGCTCTGGGAAATCAACGAGGCTGCGGTCGGCGCGGTCTCGCTCATCGACACGAAGGCGGCGGAGTGAAGGGTTCGATGATTCGCAAGGTTCTCGGGCTCGTCCCTGACGAGTTCGCCCCCCTGGCACCGAGACTGCTCGCGGTGATCACGGCGCAGGCGCTGTGCCAGGCTGCCGCATACCTCCTGCTGATCCCGGTGCTGGAGGCGCTTTTCGACGACGACCTCGGCCGGGCCGGGGTGTGGGCGCTGTGGATGGTCGCCGCCGTCGCAGGCGTCGCGATCTTCAGCTACGTGCAGGCATCGACCGGGCTGCGGATGGCGGTCGGCATGCAACGCGGCCTGCAGACCAGGATCGGCGATCACCTCAACGCGCTGCCACTCGGCTGGTTCGAAACCCACAGTGCCGGACCGCTGTCCAGGCTCGCCGTCGAGAACGTGCGCGAGATCCAGGGCGCCGTGGCGTATCTGATCGCCAAGTTGCTCAGCAGCGTCCTGGTTCCGCTCGCCGTCGCGGTGGGCATGCTGTTCATCGACTGGCGGATCGCGCTCACCATGTTGCTCGCGGCGCCAGTGCTTTTCGTGGTCAACAACCTGGCCAACCTGGCTTACCACCGATCCGATGCACGGGTGCACGCCGCGGCCGCCGAGGCGGACACCAGGGTGGTCGAATTCGCGCAGGCGCAGCCGGTGCTCCGGGCGTTCGGCGCGGTCGGTGCGGGCAATCGCGCGCTGGAGGCGGCGCTGCACCGGCAGCGGTCGGCGGCCTCACGGATGCTGTTCGCGGCTGTGCCTGGCCTGATTGTGTTTTCGCTGTTCGTGCAGGCCGTTTTCCTGGTGCTCGCCTACATCGTGGTGAGCAGGGCCACCGGCGGTGCGATTTCGGCAGCGGCGGCCATTGCGTTGATCGCCGTCAGCTCTCGATTCATCGAACCGTTGAATCAGGCCGCGCTGCTCGGCACCGGCCTGCGCGCGGCCGGCGCCGCCATCGATCGGGTCACCGCATTGCTGGACGAGCCGGTGCTGCCGGAGGCGACCGCTGCGGTCACCCCCGGTGCTCCTGCCGTGGTGTTCGACAACGTGACCTTCGGCTATCGCCCTGGCGAGCCGGTGGTTTCGGAGTTGACCTTCAGCGTCCCTGCGGGCACCACCACGGCGATAGTCGGCCCGAGCGGCGCGGGCAAGACCACGCTGTTGCGGCTGGCCGCGCGGTTCTACGACACCGACTCGGGTCGCGTGCTGGTCGGCGAACACGACGTCAGGGACCAGCCGTCGGTGACGCTGCTCGACCAGCTGTCGCTGGTCTTTCAGAACGTCTATCTCTTCAATCGCTCTGTGGCGGAAAACATCCGGATCGGCAAGCCCGAGGCCACCGATGCCGAGGTGTGGCAGGCGGCGCAGGCAGCGCGTGTCGACGAAATCATCGAGCGACTGCCCGACGGGCTGGACTCGGCGGTCGGCGAGGGCGGGACGGCGCTGTCCGGTGGTGAGCGGCAACGGGTTTCGATCGCTCGCGCGTTGCTCAAGGACGCGCCGATCGTGTTGCTCGACGAGGCGACCAGTGCGCTGGATCCGCACAGCGAGGCGGTGGTCGTGCGTGGCGTGCACCAGCTCACCAGGGACAAGACGGTGATCGTCGTCGCCCATCGACTGGCGACCATCGCACACGCCGACCAGATTCTGTTCCTCGACGGCGGTCGGATTGTCGAACGAGGCACGCACGCTGAGCTTTTGGAACTCGGCGGGCGCTATGCCGACTTCTGGAACGAGCGCTCCCGCGCGTCCGGCTGGCGCCTGGAGCCCGCCGCGGTCTGACGATTCTCGATAACACTGCCGCCCGCTTTCTCCGGAAGCGGGCGGCAGTGGTGGTGCTCGATGAGGCAGTCGTCAACGCAGAAGTGCCCCGCAGCGAGGCGGGGCACTTCGACTGGTACAGAGGAAAATTGACGGTCAGCAGCCCGCGCCGAGCATGTTGCCGACGGTGCAGACCGACTCCTTGGTCAGCTTCCACGTGCCGTCGATCTGACGCCAGGACACGTCGTAGACCCACGGCTCGTAGCCTTCGGTCGTGATACGCAGCTTGGCGTTGAGCTGATTGTTGCTGACGGCAACCGGGTCGACGATGTCCCAGCGCAGGCTCGCAGGCGCGATCGACATCAGCTCGACGGCGCGATCGAAGACGGGAAGGCCTGCCTCTCCGTTCTCCAGCTCGGCGGCCCTGGCGGAACGCGAAGCGCCCGTGTTGAGGAGGATGCCGACTTTGGCGCGCAGTTCGCCGGTGCTCGGCGCCTTGGCGTGCAGTGGGGCGACGAGCGGGGCGGCCTGGGCAACCGTGCTGGTGGCGACGGTGCCGAGCGTGCCGGTCAGGATCGCGGCGGCTACCGCGAAGGCACCGAGGGTCTTTCGGCTGGTTCCGTTCATCTGATCATTCCAATCATTCGTGTAATGCGCACACATAGTCGGGGCGAACGCACCACCTCACTGTAAGGTAAGGCTATGCAAACTCAATCACAGGTTTGCTGGAATATGGCCGTGATCCTCGGCACCGCCGTCGGTACATAGGTTAGGCAACCCTATCTAGGTGGGCTACCCTGATCGAGTGCGGGCTTTCCGCGGGATCGAGGAGTGACAACAGTGACGGAGTCAAGGCAGCGGGGGAGCGGGGTCGACGCGGTTGCCGGCGTGCCGGTGACTACGGACGAGGTCCGCAACGCGGTTGCCACGCAGCTCGGCATCGCCGCGGCCGACATCGCCGACGAGGCCGACCTGATTCAGCTCGGCCTGGATTCCATCCGCACCATGAAGCTGGCGGGTGCGTGGCGCAAGCGCGGCTACGACATCAACTTCGCCGCACTGGCCGCTGCGCCGACGGTCTCGGACTGGTGCAGCCTCCTGGTGGCCGGGCAGCCTCCTGCCGAGGACACGTCCGAGGCCATCGAGTCCGAAGCCGCTCTCGCGCCGGACGATTCCGCGCCGTTCCCCCTCGCGGCCATGCAGCACGCCTACTGGATCGGCCGTTCCGACGAACAGGAGCTCGGCGGGGTCGCCGCGCACCTCTACGTCGAATTCGATGGTGGCCAGGTCGATCCGGTTCGGCTGGAACGCGCGGTGGCCGACTTGGTTGCGGCACATCCGATGCTGCGCACTCGCTTCCTGCCGGATGGCACCCAGCAGACGATGACCGCGCCGGGCCGGAGCGCGTTCGCCGTTGTCGACTTGCGCGGGCAGACCGCAGGCGCCGTCGAGCAGGCGCTGGCGCACCTGCGCGCGCAGAAGACACACCAGCGCTTGGTCATCGAGGACGGACAGGTCTTCGATGTGACCCTCACCCTGCTCGACGCCGACCGGACCCGCCTCCATCTCGACGTCGACATGCTGGCAGGCGACGCGATGAGTTACCGGGTGCTGGTCGGCGATCTCGCTGAGTTGTACAGCGGCGCAACCCTGCCCACCGAGACCTACAGCTATCGCCGGTATCGCACCGAGCGTCCCGTTGACACCGCCGCATACGAGCGCGACCGGCAGTGGTGGCAGCACCGCCTGCCCGAGTTGCCGGGTGCTCCGGAGCTGCCGACCACTCCCGTCGGCGAGCGAGTCGAGCCGAATCGCACTGTCCGCTACGACCATTGGCTGGCGCCGGAGTCGAAGCAGCGATTGCTCGCGGCCGCCCACGAGCGTGGTATCACGCCCGCGATGGCACTGGCTGCGGTGTTCGCCGAGACCATCGGCGGCTGGTCGGCGCAGAGTCGATTCTTATTGAATGTGCCGCTGTTCCACCGCGAGCCGGTGCATCCGGGGATCGATCGCGTCGTCGGCGACTTCACCTCGTCGATCATGCTCGACGTGGACGTCACCGAGAACGTGACGGTCGCCGAACGGGCGAAGGCGTTACAGCGCAGCATGCACGACAATGGCGCGCACGCGGCGTATTCCGGGCTGCAGGTGCTGCGCGACCTCGGCAGGCAGCGCGGCGAGCCGGTACTGGCCCCGATCGTGTACACGAGTGCGCTCAACCTGGGCGAGCTGTTTGCCGAGTCGGTCACCGACACCTTCGGCGAGCCGGTGTGGATCATCTCGCAAGGCCCGCAAGTGCTGCTCGATGCGCAGGTGACCGAGGTCCGCGGCGGCCTGCTGCTCAACTGGGATGTTCGCGAAGCGGCCTTCCCCGCGGGCATGATCGACGCCATGTTCGCCAGCTACACCGAGGCGATCACTCGGCTCGGCGAGGGGGCGGCGGGCTGGGAAGCCGAAGCGCCGGTGCGCCTTCCGGTGGCGCAGGCCGCAGTGCGGGCGGCCGTGAACGCCACCGATGCGCCGGTCAGCGGGCGTTGTCTACATCAGGGTTTGTTCGAGCACGCGCGGACGACACCTGACGTGCCTGCTGTGTTGTGGACCCGCGACGGTGTCGGCGGCGGCTGGACGTATCGGCAACTGGCCGCGCAGGCACTGGCCGTCGCGGGTCTGTTGCGCGACACCGGGGTCGGGCCCGGCGCAGCGGTGGCGGTGCAGCTGCCCAAGGGCCCGGACCAGATCGTCGCAGTCCTAGGAGTTCTCGCTGCCGGCGCTGCCTACGTACCCATCGGGTTCGATCAGCCCACTGCGCGCCGGGCAGAGATCCTGCGGACCGGTGATGTGATCGCGGCGATCACCGTCGATGGCGCGGAGCTGGGTCCCCAGGTGCGCGGCGTGGCGATCGATATCGCTCGCGACTACCCGAATCCTTTGCCCGAACCGGTGATTCCGGATACCGACAGCATCGCCTATGTCTTGTTCACCTCCGGTTCGACCGGTGTGCCGAAGGGTGTCGACGTCTCGCACCGTGCCGCGATGAACACCATCGACGCATTGAACGACTGGTTCGAGGTCGGCCCCACCGATCGCGCGCTCGGCCTGTCGGCGCTGGAATTCGATCTCTCGGTCTATGACATGTTCGGGATGTTCGCGGTGGGCGCGTCGGTGGTCACCTTGGAAAACGCGCAACGTTCTGAGGCCACCCGCTGGGTGGAACTTCTTCGGCAGCACCGTGTTTCACTGCTCAACTGCGTTCCAGCGCTGCTCGACCTGATACTGGAGATCGGCGGCACTCGGCTCGGTGATTCGCTGCGCGCGGTGCTCCTCGGTGGCGATTGGGTCGGTGCCGACTTGGCTCGCAGACTCGCGCGCCAAGTACCGGGCTGTCGATTCTCGGGTCTGGGAGGTGCGACCGAAGCCGCCATCCACAGCACCATCTGTGAGGTCGCCGATCCGCCCGGGCACTGGGCGACGGTGCCGTTCGGCGTTCCGCTGCGCAACGTGCGGTGCCGGATCGTCTCGTCTGCCGGACGGGACTGCGCGGACTGGGTCCCCGGCGAGTTGTGGGTGGGCGGGGCAAGTGTGGCCGCGGGCTACCGCAACGATCCGGAGCGCACCGCACAGCGATTCGTCGAATACGAAGGCCTGCGCTGGTATCGGACCGGCGACATGGCGCGCTATTGGCCGGACGGCACCATCGAATTCCTCGGCCGAGCCGACCATCAGGTCCAGATCCGTGGCTATCGAGTGGAACTCGGCGAGGTCGAGACCGCGCTGCGGACGGCGCCAGGGGTGCGCCACGCTGTCGCGGCCGTCGTCGGCGCGAGCGCGCCGCAACTGGTCGCGGCGGTGACCGGCGCGACCGGAACCGCGGCCGACATCATCGACACGGTGTCGGAGCTGTTGCCCGGCTACATGATTCCGGCCCGCATCGAGGTCCTCGATCAGATGCCGTTGACCGGCAACGGAAAGCTGGACCGGCGGGCTGTGCTCGCACTGCTTGCGCCCGGCGCGGCCGAGGCGACCGACAATCTGCCGCGCACCGATGTCGAAGCGGCGCTTGCCGATATCGTCGGTGGGGTGCTCGACGTCGACACCATCGGGGTGCACGACGATTTCTTCCAGCGCGGCGGCGATTCGGTGCTGGCCACCACGGTCATCGCCCGGGTGCGCGAATGGCTGGACGTGGAGCAAGCGCTGGTCGCGGATATCTTTGCGGCCAGGACTATCGCGGGACTCGCACAACGCCTGCAGGCCAAGGACTCTCGGCTGCCACAGGTGGCCAAGATGTATCTGGAGGTCGCTGCGCTGAGCGACGACGAGGTGCTGGCACAGACCTAGGAGCAGGATGGGCGCCTCGTCCCCCGGTGTGCGAGGCGCCGTCGACCTACTTCCAGTACGGCAGGTACTTCAGCGAGGATTTGGGCAGCTTGTGCGTCGTCTTTAGTGTCTTCGCAATGGATCGGGTGGTGTTGCCATCGCAGCACGCCCACGCGAAAACATTCTGTGCGCAGTCGATCTCGTGCGCCTGCTCGCGCAGCAATCGACCGTCGTCGATGCGCTGCAACCAGGTCACCTTGTGGTGCGGCTTGTTGCGCACCGGCAGTGAGGTGTCGGATTCGTGCTGCCATTCCAGCCAAACCCGCGCCGGGATGTCGCCGATCGCGTCGAGCAGCGAGTTGATCGCGGGCAGCGAGGCGGTGTCGCCGAAGATCACATACTCGGCCGGGTCGGTCTCGGGCAGTTGGAAGTCCGAGCCGAGCACGGAGACCTCGAGTTCGTCGCCGACGGCAGCGCGCTGGGCCCACGCACTGGCAGGGCCGCCGTGCAGCGCGAATTCGATGTAGAAGTGGTCGTTCTCGGCATCCTGATCCACCAACGTGTATGGACGGTGGTGCAGCTTGTCGGTCACCGCGTCGGGTATCCAGAGCCGGACGAACTGCGTCGGGTGGGCCGGATGGTCGGCGAGCAGCCCGCCCGCGGCGAAGCCGATACGCAGGTACTTCTCGGTAATAGTCGCCGTCGAGGTGACGCGCAGCCGGTAGTCGTCGGCGCGCCACACCTTCAGGAGGACGCCGTTGGTTCCTTTGCCCATGCCATTAGGTTAGCCTAAGTATAGTTGGAAGTCTTGCGGTGGCGTCGATTCGACGGGGGGTGGCTGTGCGCTGGCTGAAGTTGGATAGGAGAACCGGTGGACAGACTTCTGGTGGTCGGTGCGGGCCCGAAGGCGATGGCCGTCGCGGCGAAGGCGCACGTGCTTCGCGAACTGGGTTTGCCCGCGCCGCAGGTGACCGTCGTGGAACCGCATGCGGTGGGCGGCAATTGGCTGCCGAGCGGTGGCTGGACCGACGGTAGGCATCGGCTCGGCACCAGCCCGGAGAAGGACGTCGGCTTCCCGTATCACTCGACCTGGTCGCGCGGAAACAGCCACGCGATCGACCGCGCGATGATGGCGTTCAGTTGGACGTCGTTCCAGGTCGAGCGGGGCACCTACGCCGAGTGGGTCGACCGCGGCCGTCCGCATCCGCAGCATCACGTCTGGGCCAAATATCTGCAGTGGGTCGCGAAGAAGTCCGGTGTCGAGCTCGTGCGCGGCTCGGTGCGTACGATTTCCGGCGCGGCCGACGGCTGGCTGGTCTCGGTGGTCGACGGGGACGGCTCGGCGACCGAGATCGCGACCGACCGGCTGATGATCACCGGGCCCGGCCAGAGCGGTCGCGCGCTGGCCGATCATCCGAAGGTGTTGAGCATCGCGAAGTTCTGGGATCTGGTCGCGCGCAGGCGATTGCCGGTCTCCTCCCGCGCCGCGGTGATCGGCGGCGGCGAAACCGCGGGCTCGGCGATGGACGAGTTGGTCCGCCACGATGTGTTGACCGTCTCGGTGATCTCGCCTGGCGCCACGATCTACACCCGCGGTGAAAGCTATTTCGAGAACGCGATGTACAGCGATCCTGCCAAGTGGCGCGCGCTCAGTCTCCAGGAACGGCGTGACGTCGTTCGGCGGACCGACCGCGGCGTCTTCTCCGTGCGGGTGCAGGAGAGCCTGCTCGGCGACAGTCGCGTGCATCACCTCCAGGGCCGAGTCGTGCGGGTCGCCGGGCAGGGTGAGGGGGTCGCACTCACTCTGCGCAACGAGCAGCGCTCGGATCGGGTGCACGCCTTCGACCTGGTGGTCGACGCCACCGGTGGCGAACCGCTGTGGTTTCTGGAGATGTTCGACGCGGACGCGGCCGATCGGGTCGAGCTCGCGCTCGGCGGGCCGATCACCATGGATCGCCTCGAGGCGTCGATCGGTCACGATCTCGCGGTGTCGGGGCTCGACGCCAAGCTCTATCTGCCGAATCTGGCCGGCTTGGCGCAGGGGCCCGGATTTCCGAATCTCAGCTGCCTCGGCGAGCTTTCGGATCGGGTGCTGGCCTCCGGGCCGAGCAGTGCGCGGGCGGCAATGAGGTCGACCACCACGGCCGCAGCTAGCTAGGCTAGGCTAGCCTTACTCTCGACAAGGATGGGGCTCGGTTCATGCGCATCGTTTCGTTCGGTTTCCAGACCTGGGGCCGCAAGACCCTGCAGGCGCTGATCGACTCGGAGCACGAGGTGGTGCTCGCGGTCACCCATCCGGCGAGCGCGCAGTCCTACAAGGCGATCTGGGCCGACTCGGTCGAGGAACTGGCCAAGGAGCACGGCATTCCTGTGCATCTCACCGAGCGGGCCGACGCCGCCACGATCGACCTGGTCAAGCAGGCCGAGCCGGACGTCATCGTGGTCAACAGCTGGTACACCTGGATGCCGCCGGAGCTATATCAGCTGCCGCCGTTCGGCACGTTGAACCTGCACGATTCGCTGCTGCCGAAATTCACCGGCTTCTCACCTGTGTTGTGGGCGTTGATCAGCGGCGCGCCCGAATTCGGCCTTACCGTGCACCGGATGGACGAGCAGCTGGACACCGGCGACATCCTGGTGCAACGCTCGCTGCCGATCGGGCCGACCGCGACCGGCACCGAGCTCGTCGAGGCGGGCATGGCGCTGATTCCCGGTGCGCTGCACGAGGCGCTGAGCGTGCTCGAAGCAGGCACGGCGAACTGGCGTCCGCAGGACAAGACCGCGCGCACCTACTTCCACAAGCGTTCGGATCGGGACAGCCGCATCGACCTGTCCTGGAGCGCCGTTGATCTGGAGCGCTTCGTGCGCGCGCTGTCCGAGCCGTATCCGCGCGCGTTCAGCTACTACCGAGGCGAGCGGATCGAGATCTTGGCTGCCGAGGTGTCGACCGTACGATACGGCGGCACCACGGGGCGGGTGGTGGTGCAGGAGGGCGGTGGCGCAGTGGTGTGCGGGCCAGACCCGATTCGCGGAGACAACCACGGGCTGGTGATCACCCGGGTCCGCGCCGCGGACGGGACCGAGCATTCCGGCGCCGAGTTCTTCACGCGCGGTGGATATCTCACTGACGTGCCGGAGTAAGTAGGGGGATCGGTGTTACTTGCGTTGACCGCCGAGGATCGGCGGCGAGTACTCGGCGAATGGTCGACCGGGGTCGAATTGTCGGACGTGCCAGGCATCGCCGAACTGATCCGGCGCGGCCGCAGCATCCCCGGCATGCGCACCGCGATCCGGTACGGCGCCGAGACACGCACTTACGGTGAGCTTTTCGGGCAGCTGGACCGGGTGGCGCCGCACGCGACATCGCACGGTGCGCTGGTCGATCAGCTGATCCGCGCGACGCCATTGCTCGGAAACCGGGATGTCGCAGGTAGCGCGATGCACACCGTGATTGCCGCGGGGCACGCGGTCGTCGGCGCTGGGCAGGCCGTGGTCAGTGCCGTCCAGGCGGTTGTCAGCGTGGGGCATGCGGTGGTTGGCGCTGGGCATCCGACGGCCGGAACCGGACATGCCATGGCGGGCACCCGCACGGCTCGGCTGCCCAGCTTCGCCTTGGCCGCAGCCATCGCCGACCGCCGCGCGGTAGCGGCCGAACAGCGCTGTCGACCAAGAGATCCCGCGCTCCGCCCCGCCGACGTACGCTTGCTCGCCGCCGAGTGGGACCCCACCGAGACCGTGGTCGAGCTGCTCGCCACCCTCGCCGACGGTGCGACATTGATCGTCGCAACCCCAGCGCAGCTCGCGGAGCCGACCGCACTCGTCGAGCTCATCGAGAGCCACCGGGTCACCCACGTCGTCGCCGCGCCCGACACGGTTTCTCGGATCGTCACCGCAGCAAGCGTCTTGCCGACCGTGCGGCGCTGGGATATGACCGGAACCACCACGGTCCCAGGCCTTTCCGTGCAACTTCTGGCCGCCTCGGTCAGCTCGGTGGCCACCATCTCCTATACCGCGCCGGTGTATGCAGGCGCAGTGGCCCGCGGACTGCTCGACGACACCGGGCGCACCCGCCCGATCCCAGGAGCCAGGACACTGGTTCTGGACGATTCACGAATGCCGGTGTCGCCCAACGTGGTCGGTGAGGTCTACATCGGTGGCGCCGCCCTCGGCGCCGAGAACTCATATGCCGCACATCGATTCGTGGACGACCCGTTCGAGCCGGCCGCTCGGCTGTTCCGCACCGGAGATCGGGCGAGCTGGACGCCGGACGGTTGGCTGGTCGTGGCCGAGCCGCTGCGCCGCACGGTTGCCTAGTTCATTCCCCTAGTCCCTGTCGACATGGGCTTGTTATCCGCGAACGTCGAATGCCGAGCTGTCCGAGGAGGATTCCGCAGACAGCTCGGCACGGTCGAGCGGGTGACCTACTTCACTCCCGTACGGCGGCAAAAATCCGCTGGTCGAGTGGGTACAGCGGATGATCCACCGTGGGCAGCACAAGCATCGGGGCGAATCCGGCCTCGACGAGCTGACTTTGCCATTCGTCTTCGGTGAGCAGGATCCGTGCACCCGCCCGGACATCGTTCAGGCCGGGGTGCGGCTGTCCAGGGGCAGCCGAGCTGAGGAACTTCATCGACGTCAGCACCGAATAGTTGGCCCGGCACGCCTCGATGAAGACGACCGCGCCGCCAGGATCGAGCATGTCGTGCACGGCGCGGAGCAGTGTGCCGATGTCTTGCGCGATGTGTAGGACGTTGCCGCCGATTACGACGTCATAGCGCTGGTCGGGCGCGAAATCCTCGTTGATGTCCACGATGCCGTATCGCATCCACGGATGCTCGGCGTACCGCTCCGCCGCCTCACTGAGGAGGTAGGGCGACAGATCGGTGAAGTGATAGTCGACGGGCGAACCGGGCAGGCCTGCGATCACCTCGGTAGTTGTGCCGCCGAAACCGGCACCGAGTTCGAGGATGCGGACCGGTGCACGGTCCTGCCTGATCCGTGCGGCAATGCCGGAAACCACCTCGCGGGCAGCGAGATTGAGGTACCGACTGGTGACGTTCTCGGTATACGCGTCCGCGGCGGTGCGCACATCGCCGTCGGGGAACAACAAGTCCTGCACCCGGATCCGATCCTGAACCAGCGCTGTCAGCTCGTCCGCGCTGCGTTGCAGGAAGGACGCCATGTCGGCGGAGTACCCGAGATCGGCACAGACCGCGAAGAGATCGGGGCGAGTCGGCTCCGGCACCGCGCCGAGGATTCGATAGCCACGGTCCTGGTCCTGCGTGAGGCAGCCCTGAGCGGTGAGTTCGCCGAGCCACCGGTTCAGCAGCCAGCGGTGCCGGGGTGCGACACCGAGTCCCGATACGAGCTCGTCCACGTTGTGCGCCTTGCCGTCACCGAGCAACGGATCAAGTGCGCGCATCATCGCGCGCATGCCGAACAAATCCAGATCTGTTCGGGCAGAACGAATGCGATCGGCATCCAGATCGGCAGGCATCGCTTGCTCGGCCGTACGCCGTGCCCGCTCGATGATGTCGGCGCTGGAGGGCGCGGCAACGTCCGGACGGGCAATCTGCGGTGCGACAGTCCCCCGCGCGGTATTGGCGGGTGATGCGCCCCGCGATGCCGCACCGATCTGACGCACGACATCATCGATCGATGCGCCACTGAGCAGCGTGGCAACCGGGATTTCGTAACCGAACGCCTTCTTGACCTGACTACGGAATTCCAACGCCTGCAAGGAATCCAACCCGAGGGCCACCAACGGCCGCGTGGTGTCGATGGTGTCGATATCGTCGGCGCCGAAGACGGCGGCGAGCAGTCGCGTCATCCGGTCCGAAACGTTCCCTTGCTCGGCGGGCACGGGTTCGACGCTGATCGATGCGGCCTGCGTCGCTGCCGGCGCCGCCGTGGCGAGTACAGAAAGCACGGGCCCGTACCCGAAGGCGTCCAGCACGGAATATCCACGCGCCCAATCGAATGCCGCGACGATCGCGTTACGGCGCAGGCCGCCGAAGCCGAGAGCGATGGCCGCCGAGGAGGACATGGGCAGGTAGCCGACCGCTGCCCACGACACACCGTCGGACGATGTCTGACTCTCGGAGACCGACCACAGTCCCCATTGCACGGAGACGCAATCGATCCCGGCCGCGCGCGCCCGATGCGCGAACGCGTCGAGCATCCGGTTGGCCACCGCGTAGACAAGCCTGCCGCGGCCGCCGAGCGTCGCGGCCAACGAGGAGCACAGCACCACCTGACAGTCGTCGGCGCGCAGCGGCGCGTCCAGCACATTCGCGATGCCGACGAACTTCCCGTGCAGTGCACTGCGCACCAGATCGGGGGTGATGCCGGACAGCTCGACTTCGGCCATGTCCGCATAGTCGACCGCGGCGTGGATGATCAGATCCGCTGGTGCGTCCTCGGTTTCGACGGCCAGCCGGTGCACGGCGGCGCTGTCGCCGACATCGCAGGCGACCACGCGGATTTCGGTGGAACTGCCCGCTCGAATCCGCCGCAACCGTTCGGTCACCGCCGAGGTCGCACCAGACCGGCTCACCAGCGTGATCCGTTGCGCACCCTGCGCGGCGAAGTGCGCACAGAATTCGAGGCCGAGCGTGCCGGTACCGCCGAGGACGACAATGTTGCGTGGGGTCTGCGGGCGCAGCTCGGCCGGGTCGGCCTCGACGAGCCGTTTGGCGTACAGCGTGTTACCGCGCAGTGCCAGCTCCGTTTCCCCCGCGGTGTGCAGCGCC
Organism: Nocardia sp. NPDC049149; assembly: GCF_043197455.1. Taxonomy (NCBI): domain Bacteria; kingdom Bacillati; phylum Actinomycetota; class Actinomycetes; order Mycobacteriales; family Nocardiaceae; genus Nocardia; species Nocardia sp. NPDC049149. The sequence continues at coordinate 635,210 of NZ_JBICTD010000005.1, read as the reverse complement.
ATCGCGATCGCTCCTGCTGCGTCCGGACCTGCTTGTCCCGGAGCGAGATCCAAGTGGTTGAACGCGACGCCGAGGTGTTCGGTACCGACACTGCGGAATCCAGCGGCGGCGGCAGCGGCAACGGGATGTGGCGGATCGTCGTCGGACCGCACCGCTTCACCGCCGACTGTCACCAGCCAGCAGGTGGTCACGTCGTCGGTCAGCCCAGGCCACCAGCGCCTGGTGCCGAAGAATTCCGCCGTCGCGTCGGCGGACGTGGCCGCGTCCATGTCGGGAAGCTCCGGGAGCAGCACCACGATAGTGTCGAGATCTGCTCTGTCGCTGTCATTTTCGGCGTCGATCAGGCGGGCACTCGCGCCGACGTCCCGTGCCTTGGCGCACAGCGCTGCGGCGAGCTCGGCGCGGTCGCCGGTGTGGTCGACGATGCCGATGCGGCGCGGCGACACCATCGAGCGCCGGACCAGCCGGACCCAGTCCTCGGCAACCAACTGAACGATGTCCGTACCCGTGTCGGCTTCGACAGCAGTCGGGGCGACGGCGGCCGGTTCGGCAGGCTGTGGCGCGTCAGTGGTGTACGGCAACCACAGCGGCACGTCGTTCATCAAGACGTTCGGAAAGTCCCGTAAGGGAAGACGCACAGGGCCAGGTGATTCGGTGCGCAAGCAGTCCCATCGGTAGTTCAGCTCGTGCACCGCAACGGTTGCGAGGTTCCTGGTGAACTCGCTGAGATCGGTGGCGGTTCGGCTCGACGTGCCCGAAACCAGCGCGTCCGACTCCGGGGCGACCGCGGTCAGGTTTTCCTGGACCGACAGCTGCAGTGTCGGGTGTTCGGCGAGTTCGATGAAGGTGTCGATCTCGCGCGCTACGGCGGCGCCGACGGCCTTGTCGAACCGAACGGTGTTGCGCAGATTCCAGAACCAGTATTCGTCGACCGGCAGGTCCGTGGTGATCACGTCACCGAGGGTGGCTCCGAGGCAAGCGATGTCGCTGTCGAGGAAGTACTCGTTGGTGAGTCGTTGCCGCACCGCCGCACGGACGTCGGCGTGTAACTCGTTGACGAGGTTGGTGTGTGCCGGGTACCGGACCCGGATCACCCTGGCGAAGGTCCCGCGTTCGGCAAGGGTGTCTACGATGTCCTGCACCGTGTCTCGCTCGCCCGAGATCCCGATCATGTTCGGCGCGTTGATCACCGAGACCTGGGCCCAGCCCGATCGCCGGGTGAGCAGCTCCTCGCAGGTGTCGCGGTCGGCGGCGACCACCGCCATCGCGTAGTCGTCGGACGAGATCTTGTCCACGGCGCGAGCTCTGGTGCCGACGATGAGCGCCGCGTCGGTGAGCGACATCGTGCCCGAGACGTAGGCCGCGGCGATTTCGCCCTGGCTGTGCCCGATGACGGCGGCGGGCGCCAGCCCCATCGCCTGCCACATCGCGGCGAGCCCGATCATCTGCATGAACAGCGCGGGCTGGACGATCTGTGCGCTGTCGTCTGCCGGGACATGTTCGTCGAGTAGGTATTTCAGCGGTGATTCGCCGAACAGCTCGTGAAAAACGGCGTCGCATCGATCCACTGCGGCACGGAATGCGGGCGCCGACTCGTAGTAGAGCCTGCCCATGCCGGGGCGCTGACCGCCCTGCCCGGGAAAAATGTACGCAACCGAGCGGGTGGTGGCGGGTGCGCTCGTGCGGACCACGGCGGGATGCTCGTCGTCGTCGGCGATCGCACGCAATGCGTCGAGTAGCGACGCACGGTCGGTGACCATCGACAGCGCCCGAGTGCGGCGCGCGATCCGGGTACGAAACAGCATGTCGGCGATACGTTCCGGGGAAACCTCGGGACGATCCGCCGCATAGGCGAGCAGGGCGGCGGCTTCTTTGCGCAGCAGGCCGGGTGTATCCGCCGACAGCAGAACCGGAACGGTGCCGTCGGGCAACTGGTAGCTAGAAATCGTCGTTCTCCTCACGAACGGGCATCGCGATGATGGCGTGGGCGTTGGATCCCCCTGCGCCGAACGAGGAGACGGCGCCGAGGCGGACGCCGTTCTTCGGTTCCCACGGTTGCAACTTCGTGGCTATCCGTAGCTTCGAACGCTCCCAATCCACCCGGGTGGTGGGGTTGTCCGCGAACAAGCTCGGTGGAATATGGCCGTATTGGCCCGCGAGGAGCACCTTGATCAGGCCGAGGATGCCCGCAGCAGCCTGCGCGTGTCCTGCGTTGGACTTCACCGAGCCGACCAGCGCCGCGGAACCTGCTGCGCCATAGGTGTTCTGCAGGGCGAAGAGCTCAACCGGATCGCCTGCCCGAGTGGCGGTGCCGTGGCCCTCGATCATCTCGATATCGGCCGGGTCGATCCCCGAGCTCTCGATGGTCTTGCGGATCAACTGTTGCTGCGCGTTCGCGCGCGGAACCAGGATCGGTTTGCCCCGCCCGTTGTGGTTGGTGTGGGTAGCGAGGATCCGGCCGTAGACGCGATGCCCGAGTTTCCTTGCGCGCGACTCCCGTTCGATCAGCAGGGCGCCTGCACCTTCGCCCCAGAGCGTGCCGCTGGCGTCGTCGGTGTATGACCGGCAATGCCCATCGGTCGACAGTGCGTTGAGTTTCGAGAACTCGTAGAACGCGCCTGGCCCGCCCATCACGCACACGGCTCCGGCTATCGCCCAATCACATTCGCCGTTCCGCACTGCCGAAGCGGCCAGGTGCACCGCGATCAGCGACGACGCGCACGCGGCGTCCACGCACATCGACGGACCGACCAAGCCGAAGCTGTGCGAGATCCGGCCTGCCACGCCCAACTGCCCGCTGCCGACGATCCGGTGCCCGACATAGGGATTGAACTCGGTTCCGCGCGGACCGTACTCCATCGGCGACGCGCCGATGAAGCAGCCGACATCCGCACCGCCGAGCTCGCCAGGGTTGACTCCGGCGTTCTCGAGTGCCCGCCAGGCCACCCGCATGCCGATTCGCTGCTGCGGGTCCATCGCGGTGGCTTCATGCTGTCCGATGCCGAAGAAGGCCGGATCGAAGTCGGCGGCACTGTCGAGGAATCCGCCTGCGTCGCAGACATTTCCCCAGCCTTCGCGCCGGGACAGGGTCAGGATGTCGTCGATCGGCCAGCCGCGATCCCTGGGGAACGGGTTGATCAGTTCTCTGGCATCCGCGAGCGCGGACCAGTAGGCGCTCGGGCTGTCGATGCCGCCCGGCGCCTCGACGGCCATTCCGGAAATGACGATGTGATCCCGGTCCTGCGCGGGCGATGTCATTGTTGATCCTTGTGATTCATGCGGTCTGCTCGCGTTCGGCGTTGGCGGCCAACAATTCCGCGATCGCGTCGACGTGATCGTTCAGATAGAAGTGCCCGCCGTCGAAGAGGGTGACGTTGACCTCGTCACTGTGCGAGCGCCAGGCGTTCAGATCCGACATCGTGACGATCGGGTCGTTGTCACCGCAGATTGCGTGGATTCTCGCCGAAATCTTGACCGATTCATCACATGAATATGCTTCCGACGCAGCATGATCGCTTTTGATAACCGGGAGCGTCATTTTCATCACCTCCGGATTTCCGAAGATGGCGGTATTCGTGCCTTCCAGGTTCGTGAGGTGCGCGAGCAGCTCGTCGTCTTCCTTGGGGGTGCGTGGTTGATTCGCCGCACGAGATGGGGCTACCGCCGCCGAAATAGTGAGTTGCCGCACAGTGATTCCCGCAGCTTCGGCGAGTCGGGCGAACTCGAAGGAAACGAGTGCGCCCATGCTGTGGCCGAAGGTGGTGATCGGCAGGCCTCGATGCTGTGGCGAGGCCTGGAACTCGGCGAATGTGCCTGCGGCGAGCTCATGCAATGAGGTCGGTGCCGGCTCGCGCACGCGGTCCTGTCGTCCGGGGTATTGCACGACCGTGACGTCATAATTCGCACTGAACGCCTTGGAAAACGCGCGGTATGCCGATGCGCCTGCACCCGCGTGCGGAAAGATTAAAAGGGGAAGGAGCTCAGGTGAATTCGGCTTGTGGAACTGTCTGATCCACATCGGTCGATGTTGCATCTACTACTCCGCATCTCAATTGCGCCCACTCGACGGTCTGCACCTGGGTGGGACGAGCGCGTCGAGCAGTAGGACCCGAATCCTCGGCTGATCGAGTACGTCGCCGCAGCGGGCACCTAGGCCTCAGATATTAGGTAAGGCTATCATAACTTCACGTCTGGATCGGGCGGGAGTATCACCCACGTCGTCGTTGTCTGCAACCTCGCCGTACGCCGCCGCCTATGATATGCATAGGCTAACCTAAGTATCTACTTTGAGCGAGCCTGGCGACATCAGATTCGACGCGCTGATGTCCGAGATCGACGGCTGAGGAGTCCGCTTCATGTCCGAGAAGAAGCAAGTGCCTGCGGCCGAGCAGGATTCGGCGCCGCTGCCGGAAATCGAGGACGTGCTCGCGCTGAGTCCGCTGCAGGAAGGCCTGTTCTCGCTGGCCAAGCTGGCCGGAGCGGGCGATCTCTACCTCATGCAGTTCGTCATCGAGATCACGGGTCCGATCGACGTGCCGGTGTTGCGACGCAGCGTCGAGGCCGCGATGGGCCGCCATGCCAACCTGCGCGCGGTCTTCTGGGATCGCGACCTGCCGAAGCCGGTGCAGATTGTGCCGACTTCCGCCGAACTGCCATGGTCAGAACGCACCGCCGACGCAGCGGAATTCGAGGCCATCACCGAGGAGGAGGGGCGAACGGGCTTCGATCTCGCGCGCGGTCCCTCGCTTCGGGTTGTGCTGGTCACGCTGCCGGACGGGTCGCGCCGGATGATTGTGACCGCGCATCACATCCTGCTGGACGGTTGGTCGCTCGGCGTGTTCTTCCGCGAGATCTACGCGGCCTATGAAGCGGGCGGCTCCGCCGAGGGGCTTCCTGCGGTGCGGCCATACCGCGATTACATCGGCTGGCTGGCCGAACGCGACCATGCGGCGATCCTGCGCACCTGGTCCGAGTATCTGGGCGACGTCGAACCACTCATGCTCGGCGACCGTTCGATCTCCGGGATCAACACGACAACCCCGAGCGTGCACAAGCTCACCATGGATGCGGCCGGCACCGACGAGCTGCGCCGCTGGGCGGGCGCCAACGGACTCACCATGAACACCGCTGTGCAGTACGCCTGGGCGCTGGTTCTGGGCAGACTCACCGACCGGCGCGATGTGGTGTTCGGCACCACCGTCTCGGGACGCCCCAAAGAATTGGCCGGGGTGGAGACGATGATCGGCCTGTTCATCAACACCGTTCCGGTGCGCGTTCGACTGGACGACCCGGACACGGTGTTGCGCAGTGTGGTCCGCGACTGCGCACGGGTGCAACGCGAGTCAGCGGTGATGCGCGACATCGGCTACGTCAGTCTGTCCGCCGTGCAGCGGGCCGGCCGCGGCGAACTGTTCGACACGCTCTTCGTCTTCGAGAACGCTCCGGTCGGCGACATGCTGCGGCCTATCTCCCTCTCGGACGGCAGCGAATTCCGGGTGACGGCATCGCAAGGCCTCACTCATTACCCCCTCGCCGTGGTGGCGTATCTGCTCGAGGGCGAGCTGACGGTCGTGGTCGAGGCGGTGCCGGAGTTACTCGGTGAGCTGCCCGTTGCCGACCTGGCCGACCGGCTGGTTTCGGTGCTGCATCAAATGGTCGCCGTCGGTGATGCGGGTCAGGACGCACTGGATGTGTTGCTGCCCAACGAACGTCCGCAATTGCCCGCGTTGCCCACATCGGATGTGGTCGGGATATCGGTGCCAGCACTCTTCGCGCGTCAGGTCGCGGCGACACCGGACGCTCTTGCGCTGAGCGTCGAGCGCGATCGGTACACCTATCGTGAGCTCGCGGACGCCACCGACCGCATGGCCGCGGCGTTGGCAGCTCGGGGGATCCATGCGGAAGATGTTGTCGCCCTTGCACTCCCGCGCTCGGCGCAGTCGATCATCGCGATCCTCGCCGTGCTCGCCGCAGGCGCCGCCTACGTTCCGGTAGACCTGGCGTTGCCTGCGGCGCGCATCGAATCCATTCTGCGCCAATCACAGTCGCGTCTGGTGCTCGTCGATGGTGATAGCGCGTCAGCGCTGGACGCGGTCGAGGATCACCCGCCGGTGCTTGCGCTGGGTGACCTGGACGACGCCGCACCGATATTCGCACCATCGATGCAGCCCGCGCAGTCCGCTTACCTGATCTTCACGTCGGGTTCCACCGGAGAACCCAAGGGCGTCATCGGCACCCACGCCGCCTTGGCCGCGTACTTCGCCGATCACCGCGACCGGATCTACCGGCCCGCGGTGGCCCGCCTCGGCAGGCCGCTGCGCATCGGCCACGCGTGGTCGCTGAGCTTCGACGCCTCGTGGCAGCCGCTGATCGGACTGCTCGACGGCCACGCGGTCCATCTGTTCGACACCGAGCAGATGCGCGACGCGCACGCGCTGGTCGACGGCATCGTCCGGCACGAAGTGGACATGATCGACACGACCCCATCGATGTTCGCCCAGTTGGCTGCAGCCGGACTGGTCGATGAGTGCGGCAGCAGCCCGCTCGCGGTGCTTGCGCTCGGGGGCGAAGCCATCGGTGCCCCACTGTGGAAACAGCTGTGCGCCTTGCCGACCACCGCGGTCTTCAACTGCTACGGACCCACCGAAACCACGGTCGAGGCGGTGGTCGCCGCGGTGAACGATGCGGACGCATCGCCGACCATCGGCACACCGAACGCGGGCATGACCGGATATGTGCTCGATTCCGGATTGCGGGCAGTGCCGGACGGGGTGGTCGGCGAGTTGTACCTTTCCGGCGCGCAGCTCGCCCGTGGTTATGTCGGCAAACCAGGCGGAACCGCGGATCGATTCGTTGCCGACCCGTTCCGCCGCGGCAAGCGGATGTATCGCACCGGAGACCTGGTGCGGCGCTCGGCTTCTCGCGCGCTGACCTATCTGGGGCGCGCGGACGGCCAGGTGAAGATTCGGGGCTATCGGATCGAATTCGGTGATATCGAAACGGCTTTGCTTGCCGTGCCCGCGGTGTCGGCGGCCGCAGTGATCGCGGTGCGTAGGGCCAGCGGTCCGGTACTGGTCGCGTTCGTAGTCGGTGCCGATGGCGCCCAGGTGCGTGCAGACATCGTGCGCCGCTTGCCCGGATATATGATCCCGCAGCGCATTCTGGCGGTCGAGCACCTGCCGATGACCACCAACGGCAAGCTCGATGTCCGACAGTTGGACGCGATGGCCCAGGACGCGCTGTCCGCAGGCGGGACCGCGGCGCCGAGCACCGAGACCGAACGCCGCCTGTGCGCTGCGATCGCCGAGCTCACCGGCGGTGCCGAGCCCGGCGTCCATGACGATCTGGTCGAACTGGGCCTCGACAGCATCGTGGCGATATCGCTGGTGAACGCGTTGCGCCGCAAAGAGATCGAGACCAGTCCACGAATGGTGCTCACCGCAGGCACCATCGCGGCGCTCGCCGCGCAGATCGACGCGGGTTCGACGCCGCGGCGGGTGAGCGCCGTCGACGAGTACGGCGTCGTCGGTCCGGTACCGACCCTGTCGTGGATGCACGAACACGGTCGATATCGTCGACTCGCGCTGCTTTCGCTGCTCGAACTTCCCGCCGATGTCGATCTGGTGCGGTTGCTGGTGGTGCTACAGGCACTGCTGGACGGTCACGACATGCTGCGATCGCGCTTCGTCGATACCGTAGCCGGGTACGAGCTGCACACCAGGGTGCCGGGCAGCGTGCAAGCGGCGGATCTGCTCACCCGGGTCGACTGCGGCCATGACCTCGCCGCGACCGTCGCGACGCATGCGCGGGCCGCTACGGAGCAGATCGATCCGAGCAGCGGCAATATGGTGCGCGCGGTCTGGTTCACCCGCGCCGACGGGCCGGATCTGCTGTTGCTGTGCATCCATCACGTCGCCGTCGACCCAGTTTCCGGTCACATCATCTGTGCCGATCTCGCGGACAGCTGGGCACAGGTGGTCGAGACGAACTCGACGACCGCCGTCGCGCTACCCCCGGTCGAGTACACCGGCTACCGGTCGTGGGCGCAGCGTCTGCGTGCCCGCGGCGGATCGCCGGAAGTGGTTGCCCAGAAGGACTACTGGGTGAACGAGACAACCGGCCCTGACCCGGTGCTCGGCAAGCGGCGACCCGACCCCACCACCGACAATCTGTCCTCGTCCCGTGTCCATGTCGTGCCGACCTCGGTGGAAACCACTGCCGCGGTGCTGGATGGGCTGACCGGCGACCTCGGTATGCGCGAGTTCCTGCTCGCCACCCTCACGATGACGCTGACCACCTGGCGGGTGGAGCGCGGCGACGATCCCACGGGCGGTGCGTATCTCGCCATGGAGGCGCACGGCCGAGAGGACGGCCTGCTCGGCGCGGACATCGACACGACGCGTACCGTCGGCTGGTTCACCAGCGTCTTCCCCGCTCGTTTCGGTTCCGGTCCGAACCCGGTGGATGTTGCTGCCGCGCAAGAAGATCCGTCCAAGGCCAAGGCGCTGCTCGACGCCATCGCCGCGCACCTTGCTGAGATACCGGGCAACGGCATCGATTTCGGTGTGCTGCGCTATCTCGACCGCGCGCCCGAACTTGTCGGTGCCCAGGAACCGCAGGTCCTCTTCGACTATGTCGGCAGGCTGGACCTCGCCAACAGGCACGAGTCGTGGGCGCCGGTAGCCGATATCGAGCTTCTCACGAGCCTGCCGATCGTTCCCGAGCCCGACTTCCCGCTGCGCTACGCGATGGACGTGATCGCAGGCGTGCATTCGACCCCGGCGGGCCCACAGCTGGCGACGCTCCTGCGCTGGAGCGACGCCATTTTCACTGAGTCCGATGTGCATCGGCTCGGCGAGATCTGGGGTGCTGCCGCGGCGGTGCTCGAACGGGCGTTGTCGCTCAGCAAGCTTCCAAGTTGATTCGAAGGACGGCCATGTCAGACGATATTCTCGAGCGTCGAAAGCAGTTGCTGCAGCAGCGATTACGTCAGGAGAACCTCCAGGTATCCGCCCCGCCGACCAGGCAGGGGGCAGCGCAGAGCCCGCTATCGGCCGCGCAGCGGCGCATGTGGTTCGTGCAGCGGCTCGACCCCGAGGACACCACGCTGAACGTGTGCGTCGCCTATCGGCTCGACGGCGCCCTCGACTCCGAGCGACTCCGTGCGGCATGTGCCACGGTAGTCGCCAGGCACGGGGTCCTGCGCACCACTTACCATATCGACGAGGCTGGCGAGCCCTATCAGATCAGCCACGCTGACGGTGAATTGTCTTGGCAGGAGCATGATCTCACCGAGCTGGCTGCGGCGGCCACGGAGCGGCGCACCGAGGTGCTCGCCAGGCGTGAGTTCGCCAGGCCCTTCGATCTCTCGGTGGATGCGCCGTTACGTCTGACGCTGGTCCGCACCGGAACTACCGAGTACGTCCTGATTCTGGTCGTCCACCACATCGCGTGGGACGACGAGTCATGGCCGGTGTTCTTCGCCGAGCTCAACGCCGCCTACCGCGGTGACGCACTTCCTGAACTCCAGATCCAATACGTGGACGTCGACGCGACCCGAGCGGATCAGGAGATCGTCGCCGATATGGACTACTGGCGGACCGCGTTGACGCCGCTGCCCGAGCGTCTGGAATTGCCGGGTGGGCACGCGGGTCGAGACGGGTCGAAGAACGCCGATCGTTGCGTCCGGCACCTGTCGCCGGAACTGCACGAGCTGATCACCTCGGTTGCCCGCGAGCATGCGGCGACGCCGTTCATGGTGCTGCTCGCCGCCTTCGAAGCGCTGGTCCGGCGATACACCACGGCAACGGATTTCCTGGTCTCGGTACCGGTGACGAACCGCACCGGCCGCGGCGCCGCAGCGTTGATCGGCTATTTCGGCAACGCAGTGCTGATCCGTGCCGCCGGCGCACGCGAGGAAACGTTCGCCACGCTGCTCGACGCGACGAAGGACGCGTGCATCGGTGGTTTCGCCCATCAGGGTGCAGGCATCGACGAGGTGATCCGCGCGATCAGCCCGAATCGGGTGGCAGGGCAGGACGCCATGGCGCAACTTGTGCAGCTGAGCTTCAGCATGCGCGGTGCGGCAAATGGATTCGAGCTGCCCGGTGTCGTGGCAACCGAATTGGCGCTCGGCAGCGCGGTCGCTCAGGAAGAGCTCGGCCTGATGGTGGTCCTCGACAACGCAGACGTCCGGATCGAGGCCACCTATCTCGTCGACGCCCTGGACGAACAGCTGGTCCGTCAGTTCCTCGACCACTACGTGCAGCTGCTCGAAACCGTACTGCGGCAGCCGGACCGGCGGCTGTCCGCGGTCGACATTCTCGGTGCCGGTCGCGCCGATGTGCTCGCGGTCTCACACAGCGAGCTCATTACAGAGCAGGCGACCACGGTTGTCGCCATGTTCGAAGCGCAGGTGGTGGCCTCGCCCGACCAGATCGCGCTGGCGTCGGACGACATCGAGCTCAGCTTCCATGCGCTGAACCAGCGCGCGAATCGCTTGGCGCACTGGCTGATCGGCCGCGGTGTCGGTCCGGAAGGCATCGTCGCGTTGCGGATGGCGACGTCCGTAGAGTTCGTGGTCGGCATCCTGGCGGTATTGAAGGCGGGCGCGGCCTATCTGCCGATCGATCCCGCCTACCCGGCCGATCGGATCGACTACCTACTCAGTGACGCGCAGCCGGCACTTGTGCTCGACGCCGTGGAGTTGACAGCGGCAGAGGATGCGGCCGTTGCGCAGCCCGATGCGAATCCTGTTGACACCGAACGGATCAGGCCACTACGTCCGTCGAATATTGCGTATGTCATCTACACCTCGGGCTCCACCGGCAGACCGAAGGGTGTGCCGGTTCCGCACGACGCGATTGCCGAGCACCTTTCCGGCTTTGTCGCGCAGTGGAATATCACAGCGCACGATCGGGTGCTGCAATCGACCTCGGTCAGCTTCGACGCATCGCTGCTCGACATTTTCGTCACCTTCGTCGCGGGCGCACGGGTGGTCATCCCGAAGCCGAACGCCTATCGCGACATCCCGTACGTCGCCGATCTGGTTACCCGCCAAGATATTTCGGTGCTGCACATGGTGCCGTCGATGTTGGCGACGTTCCTGCTTCTGCCGGAAATCAATGACTGGCGGACGCTGCGACACGTGCCGGTCGGTGGAGAGGCGCTACCCGGGGAGGTGGCCGACCGGTTCGCCACGGTATTCGATGCCGAACTGCGCAACCACTACGGTCCCACCGAGGCGGTGGTGTCCTCGACGCATATGACGGTCGACGGGCCGCAAGGCACCGGGATCGTGCCGATCGGTATCCCGAATCGCAATGTCTACCTGTACATCCTGGACGAGGCATTGCAGCTGGTGCCGAGCGGTGTGGTCGGTGAGATCTACCTCGGCGGCCGTCAGCTCGCCCGCGGCTACCTGGAGCGGCCCTCGCTGACCGCTGAACGCTTCGTCGCCGACCCGTTCCTGCCGGGCGGGCGGCTTTATCGCACAGGCGACCTTGCCCGCCGCGACGCCGCCGGTGTCGTCGAATTCGTCGGCCGCGCAGACGAACAGGTGAAGGTGCGTGGACACCGGATCGAGCTCGGCGAGGTGGAAGCCGCGCTGACCGATCACCCTGCTGTCGCACACTCCGTTGTCGTGGTGGCCGAGCACGCTTCGCTAGGCCAGATTCTCGCCGCCTACCTCGTGCCCGCTCAGGGTGCCGAGATCGATATTGTCTCGGTGCGTGCGCATCTCACCCGCACGGTGCCCGAGTACATGGTGCCGATGTCGTTCACCGCGATCGACGAACTTCCGCTCACTGCGCACGGCAAACTCGATCGGCAGGCGCTACCCGCGCCGGAATTGGTTGCGGTGCGCGCATATCGGGAGCCGACAACGCCGACAGAAGTCAGATTGGCCGTCATCTACGGCAAGCTGTTCGACCGCGATCGGGTCGGGGCCGACGACTCGTTCTTCGAACTCGGTGGTCACTCGTTGCTCGCGGCCCGGCTGATCGCGATGATTCGCACGGAGTTCGGCGTCGAGATCGATATGCGGATCCCGTTCGACACCCCAACCGTTGCGGGACTGGCGGCCCGCCTTGCCGAGCGGTTCGTCGAACAGTTCGGCAGGGCGATCGATGATGCCGAGGTGCTGGACGACACGATCGCAGGAACAGTCGACGGGAGCACAGGCGCCGAAGCGCGGACGTCCGGTCGGCCGAAGTTGGTGCGCACCGGGCCGCACGACCGGGTGCCGCTGTCGTGTTCGCAGCGAACGCATTGGCTGCAGCGGCGACTCAAGGGGACGATCGAGGGCCAGACGATCCCTTATCCGATTCGTTTCGACGGGCCGCTCGACATCGAGGCCCTCCATGCGGCGGTCGAGGATGTCGTTGCCAGGCACGCACCGTTGCGGACCACCTTCCCTGAGCACGAGGGGACGCCGTACCAGCAGGTGCACCCGGCCGGGAGGGTGCCGATGCCGGTCGTCGAGCTCGGCGCCGGTGCTGATCCGATCGCGCTGCGGTTGGAGCGAGAGTTGACGGCCGATGCCGCCTATGTCTTCGATCTGCAGACCGAGGTGCAGTTGCGGCTGCGGCTGCTGGTACTCGATCCGCAGACACACGTGCTGTCGATCGTGATGCATCACATCATCGGTGATCATCACTCCTGCCAGATTTTCGTCGACGATCTCAGTGCCGCCTACCAGGCCCGGTTGCACGGTGCGGCACCGGACTGGCCCGAACTTCCCATCCAGTTCAGCGATTTCGCGGTGTGGCAGTGCGAGGTGTTCGACCGGGCGCCCGGTCGCGGCGCGGTCAGCGACTACGGCCAGGAACTGTTCGACTACTGGCGCGACGCCCTCGCCGGACTGCCGGACGAGATTGCTGTCGCACCCGATTTCCCGCGTCCGCCGGTGCTCGGGCGCTCCGGGGTCGGCGCCACCCGGGTGATCCCGGCAGCCACCTGGCAGCTGGCCAAAGCGCGGGCCGAGGAGGCCGGGGCCACCGATTTCATGTTGTGCCAAGCCATCTGCGCTATCACGTTGCACGCCCTCGGCGGCGGCGATGACCTGGCCATCGGCGCTGCCGTCGCCAACCGCCTCGACGAGGCGACCGACAACGTCATCGGGTTGTTCGCCGATCTCGCGGTGCTGCGCAACGACCTCTCCGGTGATCCGACACCGCACACCGTGCTCGGCCGGGTGCGCGATGCGACGCTGGACGCGATCACCAGGCAGGGCGTGCCGTTCGAGCGGTTGGTCGAGACGCTCAATCCAGCACGGAGTCTGTCGCACAACCCGTTGTTCCAGGTGATGATGCACTTCTGGAATCGCACCAGGCCTGCGGAATTCACCGAGGACGGCGCGACGACGGTGGCCATGGTTCCGGTGAGTCCGATGGTTCCGTTGGTGGACATCCACTTCGACTTCACGGTGGAGCTCGACGGCGGCTTGACCGCGCGGCTCTTGATCAATTCGGACCTCTACCGACCGGAGACCGCCGCGGTGTTCGCCGATGTGCTGACGCGAGTGATCGGGGCCGTCGCGATCGAGCCCGATCAGCCGGTCAGCGAGCTCGACGTGTTGCCGGTGGGTTGGGATCCCACGAAATCCGTGGTGCGGCTTGCTGGCACAACGGGTTCGAGTGCTGGAACCGAAGTCGCAAGCGGGCCACCGGAAACCGATACCGAACGCACCCTGGCGGCGATTCTGGAGGAACTGCTCGAGATTACCGATATCGATCGCGCGGACGGGTTCTTCGCGCTCGGCGGCGACAGCGTCATCGCGATTCAGTGGGCAGCAAGGGCAGGGGAAGCCGGTCTGCCGATGGAGCCGCAGTTGGTGTTCGAGTACTTCACGATCGCCGAATTGGCCGCCGCGATCGATGCCGGGATCGCGAATCCGCCCGCCGAGGTGGCGGCGGAGCAAGCGCCCGCGGATCGCCATCACGCACCGATGTCGGCATCCGGGCTCGACGATGACGCGTTACGCGCGCTGCGCGATTCCTGGTCGGCGCAGGGCTGAAGTAGTAGTCGTAAGGTGCGATCGAGCCAGCTCCAGATAGCGATAGAGGTCCCAGCGCCAGGCGCTGGGACCTCTATCTCGTTGAGCTGCTGGTGCGACGGCTATTTCGCCGCGGCGGCGAACGCGGGCGTCAGCTTGTCCAGGATGTACGTCGTCGAGAGCGCGGTCGGCTGGTTGATCGCGGTGATCTCCAGGGTGGTCAGGAACACGACCGAGCCCTTCTTCACCGCGGGCAGGTCGTTGTATCCGGGCAGCTGCTTGTAGGCGTCCTCCAGGCCAGGGGAGTATCCGGCCAGCAGGAGGTCGGCGGTCAGCTGGTCGGCTCGCTCGGGTGACAGCGCGAGGCGACCGCCGGTGGACGGCAGCTCGGTGAGGTTCTTCGGGATGCCCATGCCCAGCTGGGTGAACAGTTTGGCAGAGCCGTCATTCGGGTCGGTCAGCACCATCAGCTGGGTGGGACCACCGAGCCAGGTGCTCGCGAAGGTCTTGCCTTTCAGCCCCGGGTTGGCGGTGGCGATCGCCTGGATCTTCTTGTCCACGTTCGCAATCACGGCAGTCGCCGCGTCCTGCTTGTGCAGGACCTTGCCGAGCGCGGTGACCTGGTCCTGCCAGGGGTTGACCGTTTCTTTGCTGAGTCCGGGCACGGTCGGCGCCAACTTGGACAGATCGTCATAGGTGTTGCCCTGGCCCGCGACGAACGCATCGACCAGGATCAGGTCCGGCTCCAGCGCGGCCACCTGCTCGGCGACATTGCCGACGGCGCTCAGCGTCTTCGCGGATTTCAGCGACTCCGGCTCCCACGGCGGGGTGTTCTTGGCGAGGATGGCGACGTTGTCGAGGTAGCCGACCGGAGTGACACCCAGCGCCAGCGTCGCGTCCAGCCACTGGTTACCGAGCGTGACGATCTTCTTCGGAGTGCCGGAGATCGTGGTTTCCCCGCGCGCGTGCTTGATCACGACCGACTGGTCACTCGATCCCGCATCGTCGCTCGACGATCCGCACGCGGTGACGCCGAGGGCGAGCGCGCCGGCCAGCACGGCAACGGCCGCGCGGGTCCAACCGCGGGATGCTCGAACACTCTTCATCGTTGAATCTCCTTCATCGGGGACCGACCCCGACTCGGCTCCCCTGCGAACCGAACCTGGAACTTGGTCAGCCAAGGCTAACCTACTTTGTCCAGGCGAAGACCCCCTCGGTCTTGATCGTTACATCAGCTAACTATATAGTTTGCGTAGATAACCATTCGCGAGGGGCTGCCGTGACGATTTCATCCACAGATCTCGATCTGGGCGAAGTGTCGACCATCCGCCGCAGGCTGCGGTACGACCGTGACCATCCGCACTACAAGTGGATCGTGCTGACCAACACCACGCTCGGGGTGTTGCTCACCGCGATCAACTCGTCCATCGTGCTGATCTCGCTGCCCGCGATCTTCCGTGGCGTCGGACTCAACCCGCTCGAGTCGGGCAACGTCGGCTACCTGCTGTGGATGTTGATGGGGTACCTGCTCGCGACCGCCGTGCTCGTGGTGATGTTCGGCAGGCTCGGCGACATCTTCGGCCGGGTCCGGGTGTACAACGTCGGCTTCACGGTGTTCGCGTTCTGTGCGCTCGCGCTGTCCTTCGATCCGTTCCACGGTGGGGCGGGAGCGATGTGGATCATCATCTGGCGGGTGATCCAGGGTGTCGGCGGCGCCATGCTGACCGCGAACTCGGCGGCCATCCTCACCGACGCGTTCCCCGCGAAGCAGCGCGGCACCGCGCTAGGCATCAATATGGTTGCCGCCGTTGCCGGTTCGTTCCTCGGCCTGATCATCGGCGGCGTGCTCTCGGAATGGGATTGGCGCGCGGTGTTCTGGGTGAGCGTGCCGATCGGCATCATCGGCGCGGTCTGGTCCTACCGCTCACTGCACGAGGTCGGCATCCGGTCGGCGGGCAAGGTGGACTGGGCAGGCACCATCACCTTCGGGCTCGGTCTCACCGCGTTGCTCACCGGCATCACTTACGGCATCCAGCCCTACGGCGGACATGCCACCGGATGGACAAGTCCGTTCGTGCTCGGCTCGGTAATCGGCGGTCTCGCACTGCTGGTGGCATTCTGCGTGGTCGAATCCAAGGTCGCCGACCCGATGTTCCACCTCGGCCTGTTCCGCAGTCGCGCCTTCGGGCTCGGCAACTTCGCCAACCTGATGGTCTCCATCGGACGCGGCGGCATGCAGTTCATGCTGATTATCTGGCTGCAGGGCATCTGGTTGCCGTTGCACGGCTACAGCTTCGAATCGACACCGCTGTGGGCGGGCATCTACCTGCTCCCACTGACCGTGGGATTCCTTGCCGCAGGACCACTTTCGGGCTGGCTCTCGGATCGCTACGGATCACGGCCGTTCACCACCGGCGGCGCCGCACTGGCCGGTGTCACCTTCGTGCTGCTGCTGATCCTGCCCGTTGACTTCAACTATTGGATCTTCGCGGCGATCATCGTGCTCAACGGCATCGGCAGCGGGCTGTTCTTCTCGCCGAACACCGCGGCCATCATGTCGAGCGTGCCCGCCGCGCAACGCGGCGCGGCCTCCGGCATGCGCGGCACGCTGTTCAACGGCGGTAATGCGTTGTCCATGGGCATTTTCTTCTCGCTGATGGTCGTCGGGCTCGCCGCGAGCCTGCCTTCGGCGCTCGATACCGGGCTACGTGCCCAGGGGGTTTCCGCGAGCGCTGCAGGCGAACTCGCCGGTATGCCGCCGGTGGCCAGCATGTTCGCCGCCTTCCTCGGCTTCAATCCGATCAAGGAATTGCTCGGGCCCACTGGGGAATTGGACAAGCCAGGCGTCAATGCCGACACCCTGACCGGTCAGGAATTCTTCCCACACCTGCTCACCGGGCCGTTCCACTCCGGTCTCGTCGTGGTCTTCGTCGCGGCCGCGGTGATGATGTTCCTGGCCGCCGTCGCCTCCTACTTCGCGGGCGACAAGTACGTGCACGACGAGGGGGCCGAACTCGCCGAGGCCGACGAATTGGCGGCCGAGCGCAGGGGTGCTCCCGTTCCCGCAGGATGATCGCTGTCGGAGTTGATCGGCCATAGCCGTCGGCTTTACTGTCGACACCGATGACCGCAATTCCGTATTGGATCGTGATACCAGCCGTTGTCCTGGCCATCACGGTTGTCGTCGGGCGGTGGGTGCTGGTCAACGACACGGCCATGGACCATCGCATCAATCGTGGGCTGACCTGGTACGTCGGCGCGATGGCGCTGTACGGGTCGGCTGTGGCGCTCGGCTTGGACGGTCTTGCGGAGAAGTTCTTCCTGAGCTGCGGTGTGATGATCGGCGTCAACGCCTTCGGCTTCGCGCGCACGCTGAACGGTGGCGACGCGCACGCCGAGCCGCGCGGGCAACGACGGTACGACCTGATCGCCGCAGGGGTGGCGCTTGCCGTGCTGATCGGCCCCGCATGGGTGTTCCCCACGGTGTGGGTGGGTTTCGAAGTGCTGATGGTCTTTTCGGCCGTGCTCATCGCGCGCGCATGCATTCGAGACTTGCGGGTCGAGGGTGGGACGGTGGCGGAAAAGCTCGCCTACTCCTGCCTTCTCATCGTGGTCGTCTACTGGATGGGTTCCGGCACGCTCGTGATCGTGCGTGCGATGGCCGGGATCGCGCCGCAAGACCCGGGTATCGCCTGGGTGGTGCTGGCCACCGCGAGCTTTGTGCTGCTGGCCGCACTGATCGCGGTCCCCGTGGTGATCGCTGTGATGGCCAGGATGGGATGGGACCGCAACGGGCGCGCCTGTCGCAGGTTACGACCGCTGTGGTTGGACCTGACCTCCGTCGTGCCGGAGGTGGTGTTGCGTCAGGAGCGACCGCGCGAACCTGCTTCCCGCCTCTACCGCATGACTGTCGAGATCCGCGACGCCCTGCTGCATCTGAGCCGACAACATACGCCCGAATTCGGTGCCGGACCGGATGTTCGAGCAGCGACCAGCGACTACGCACTGTGGATCGCACAAGCCGTGCACAGCAAGGCCCGCGGCAGCGTCGCGGCCGCATCTGTCGATCACGGGCGCAGCGCCATGTTGCCCGCCGCGAAGGATCACACCACCGAGCTCCAGGGCTTACTCGACCTCGCGCGCGCCTGGCCGCACGCCCGAGCTCGAGCAGCTGCGGATATCGCCCGCTGAAGATCCAGTGGTTGGCGGCGTGCGGACCGAGCCCTATTGTCGGTGGCGATGAATTCCGCACCGTTAGCGCTCGCCGCTGCGATCGCCCTGGTCGTCGGGCTCGTCACCGTCGGCCGATGGTTGCTTGTTAACGACAGTGCTGCGGATCGTCTGGTCAACCTCGCCTTGTCGTGGGAGACCGGTGCGCTCCTCGTTTACATAGTGGTCGCCGCGTGCAGTAGGCCCGATCTCGGACAACGTCTGTTCATTGGCGTCGGTGCACTGGTTATGACGAATTGCCTGGGATTCGCGCGCCTGCTCGACGGAGCCGACCCGCGGGCGGTGTGGGAACGTCAGCGCAGATACGACCGCGTTGGGGCCGCGCTGGGTGTGGCGGCCCTGCTGTGCGCCGCTGCCGAGGAGTTCGGTCTGCACCTGCAGCGATTCATCGATTGGGAGCCGATTCTCTGGGCTACCGGCCAAGTAGTCGGTATCTGGATCGGACTGTTATTCCTGCGGGTTTGTCTGCGTGAACTGAGCGGTTTCACGTCCGCCAGGGAAAAACTCACGTACCTGATGTTGCTTCTGCTCGGCTTCAACGCTTGTGCAACCGGGCTCCTCACCTTCGTGCGTCTCGCTTCCGGCACCCCGCCCGTGGAGCAGGGAACCGTGACCGCCGTTGCCGCGTTCATTTCGGTCGGGTTGCTCGCCATCCTGGTGGGGACGCCACTGTTCGAGGCTTTGCTGGTGCGCGCGAACCTTGATTTGGAAGGTCGGCAGTGCCGTCGCTTGCAGCCGCTGTGGCGTGATCTCACCGCGGCCGTCCCCGAGGTCGTGTTGCCTGCCGACCGACCACGTCGCTCAGCCTCCCGGTTGTATCGGATGACCGTCGAAATCCAGGACGCACTACTGCATTTGAAGCAGTTCACGCCGGATTCCGGTGCCGTCGAAGACGTCAGCGCCTACGCGCTGCACATCGCCAAGGCCATCCATCTGCGGCAGCAAGGTACCCCGATCCTCAACCCAGCCACCAGCATTCACCTCCCGGCCCACGATCGAGCGACCGAACTACGCAACCTCCTCGCCCTCTCCCGTGCATGGCCGCGCGCTCGCGCCGTCGCGGCGAGTCGCGTCACCGCATCGCAAGGGTGAGTGCGGGTTTCAGTTTGGCCAGGAGGTAGGGGGCGGACAGTGCTGTCGGCTGTTGGAGGGCGGCGAGTTCTTCGGTGGTGAGGAGGACGACGGATCCTTTACGGGTCGCGGGGAGTTCTGTGTAACCGGGGAGGGTGGGGTAAGTGTCGGCGAGTCCGGGGGAGTAACCGAGGAGTAGGACGTCGGCGGAGAGTTCGTGGATCTGGTTCGGTGGGAGCGACATTCGGCCCTTGGCGGCGAGGGGGTCAGGAAGGCGCAGGCCGAGCCGGGGGAGGGTGCCGCCGAAGTCGTCGTTCGGGCCTGCCAGCACGAGGAGTTGAGTGTCGCTTGTCAGCCAACCGGTGCAGAAGGTGGCGTCGTGTCGCCTCGATACAGCGGCGATGTCGGCAAGGGCCTTGTCGAATTCGGTGACGAGTTTGTCGGCGGTTCGTTGCTTGCCGAGTATCCGGCCGAGCGTGGGTAGCTGCTCCTGCCAGCTTCCGGTCAGTCCCGCGACTGTCGGTGCGATGTCGGCCAGATCGTCGTAGTTCTTCCGATCGGCGTACATGCCGTCGAGCAGGATCAGGTCGGGTTGCCGGGCCGCGACCTGCGCAACTACGTTTCCTGCCGGATCGATCAGGCTCGGCGGCTCGAGTTTCGGCAGCCACGGCGGCGCGGTGCCAGGCAGCGGAGCGAATGCGCCGATCGGGGTCACCGCGAGCGCCAGGGTGTTCGCTGTCCACTGCTCGCCGAGGGTGACAACTTTTTTCGGCAGTCTGTCGATTGTGGTGGTGCCCATCGTGTGCTGCACCGTGATGGGTTCGTAGCGATCTGCCACATCCCTGGCCGGCGAGGTGCAGGTAGCGGCGACGTACACCAGCACGCCGATGCTCACCACCAGCGTCGCGACGCGGGCACCGGACCACACAGTCGACCCTCCTCGATGAGGAATAGGGGGTCAGCCTATGCCGAACCGCCCTATGCGAGCGGCGGCACGCAGATATCCGCGATGGCCGTGGTATCCGACGTGGCGCTCTTTCGGAAATGGTTGCCTCGAAAGGGGCTTTGGCAGAGATCGGGCAGTCAGTGCGTATCGCACGGTTTATGCCTGCTCTCTGTCCTGTTGCCAGACTTGACGGCTCGAGGCGGTCGGCTAGGCTGAGCCGCATCCTTCGGTCGTGGTATGGAGTTGCCGCGATCATCTGACAGGGAAATTCGGAGGGGGCTGGGGGATGCAAGTCAATCCCGATGAGCTGCGCGCACTTGCCGCGTCGATGGATCAAATCGGTGCGCAGATGAATGCGTTGACGGTGACCGCGAAAACCTCCGAAGCCGGTGCGGCGCTACCGGGTACGGCGATCGGCACCCAGGTCGTCAACGCAGGCGAGTATGCCGAGGCGGTCTGGAAGCAAATGGCGACGCGGTGTAAACGCGTCTCCAATATCGCCAAGGGTGGCGCAACCAATTACGAAGTCAGCGACGAGGATTTCCGGAGCGGTCTCGCGGCAATGGATGGTGGACAGTGAAAAGCGGCACCCCAACCCTGTCGCAGGTGCGCGACTCGTGGAAACCATGGCAGCTCGGCGAAGCAGGCGAGGAGATGAAACTCCGCAACACCGAGTTCGTCACCTACCTCGAGGCAATGGGCACCCAGATCCGCGACGCGGGCACCCATTGGAGCGGCGACGCCTACTGGTCGGCCTATGACCGAATCGCGGGTGATCGGGACGTCGGGAAGTCGGTGTCCAACGAAATCGGCGACCTGGCAACCGCATTGGTGACCGCGGGCAGCGACCTGACCAGCTACCGGCAGGTGGTGCTCGACAAGGTCTCCGCCGCAACCGAGGCCGGGTTCACGGTCAGCGACGACTGGAAAGTCACTGCGGCCGAAGGAAGTTCGGGCGGCGACGAGGACGCGTTCACCCATCAAACGGCCATCACCACCGCGTTGAACCAGCTGCTGGATATCCAGACCCAGTCGGAAACCGCGATCCAAACCGCGGCTTCCGAGGTGCAGACCCAGGGCGAGCGCATCGGCACCGGTGATCCGATCGACGGGACCAGCGACGATTCGCAGAGCTTGCTGCAAGGACAACCGAAGAGCACCGCGGCGACCGAGGAAAAGCCTACGGAGACCACGCAGCAGAACACTGTGCCCGCGGCAACCCAGGTCAGTGAGACGCAGCAGACCGGCGAGCAGAGTAAGCAAACGGGCGAACAGACCAAGCAGACCGGTGAGCAGACTCAGCAGACTGGCGAGCAGAGTAAGCAGACCGGCGAACAGACCAAACAGACTGGCGAGCAAACCAAACAGACTGGCGAGCAGACCAAGCAGACCGGCGAACAAACCAAACAGACTGGTGAACAGACCCAGCCGGCAGAGGAAACCACCACCAATACCGACAAAGGTACTGCCGGCGTATGGCGCCCCGGCGATATCTCGGATCTGGTCTCCGCAGCCAGCAAGATCACCGGGACGGTGCCCAACCTGATCACGTCGCTCACCGGCCTCGACGATGACCTCGATGACATCATCAAAGCAGGCGGCGAAGCGGTCAAGACCGGTGCCGACGGGATAACGAGCGTGGTCAGCGCGGTCGACAAAGCCGTCGATTCGGTTCCGGGTGCTACGCCGGTCGACCAAGCGGCAACCGGTGACCCGTCAGCGGCGAAGCCCGCCGGGGAACCGTCGGCCGAGAAGCCCGCTGGGGAACCGTCGGCTGAGAAACAACCGGCTGGAGATCAACCGACGCAGAAACCGCAGACCGGCGAGCAATCGGCGGAAAAGCCGCCCACGGGAGACCAGTCGGCGCACAAGCCGCCCACCGGAGACCATTCCGCTGAGAAGCCACCCACCGGCGATCAGCCTGCGGCAAAGCATCCCGCCGAGGGAACACAAGCCTCGTCCGTCACCGCGCCGACAGACACCGCACCCACCGGTCCTCAGCTATCGACAATCAGCAACCCCGGCACACCCAACAGCGGCCTGATGGGCGCAATGCCAGCCCAGCAGCGCTCCGAATCCGATTCCGAACACACTCGCCGCGTGGACGTTTCCGCCGCACAGATCAGCGAAACTCAGGAAGCCTGACAGGCGAACGGTCCGGTGGCACCTCCACCACCGGACCGACCGCGGGCGATCAGAACGTGACGCGCTGATCCTGTGCCATGAACAACTTGTCGGTCTCCTTGACCCCGAAGGTGTCGTAGAACTCGGGGAGGTTGCGCACCACCTGATTGCACCGGAACTCCGCAGGGGAGTGGGTATCGGTGGCGAGGTAACGCACCGTCAGCGCGGTGGTCTGCTTTTCCCGCCAGCTGCGCGCCCACGAAAGGAACATCGTCCGGTAGTCGGGATTGTCTATGCCGCGCCGCTTTTCGGACCTCCGGAACGCCGCCAATGTGATCTGCAGCCCGCGGAGATCGGCGAGGTTCTCGCCGACGGTGAGTTCGCCGTTGATGTGCTGGTTCGGCTCGAGCCCCTCGGGCACCAGCACGTTGTACTGCTCGATGAGCTGCTTGGTTTTGGCGTCGAAGGCCGCCCGGTCCTCAGCGGTCCACCAGTCGCGGCGGTTGCCGTCACCGTCGTATTTCGAGCCCTGGTCGTCGAATCCGTGCCCGATCTCGTGGCCGATGGTCGCGCCGACCGCGCCGAAATTGACGGCGGGTTCGGCGTCCTTGTCGAAGAACGGCGCCTGCAGGTATGCGGCGGGGAACACGATCTGATTGGTCGTCGCCTGGTAGTACGCGTTGACCGTCTGCGGCGACATGCTCCACTCGGTCTTGTCGACCGGGCCGCCGAGCCGGGCGAAGGCGCGCTTGACCTCGAATTCGTTGATGGCGAGCAGTGATTCGATCAGCTTGCCCTTGGTGATCTTCAGCTTCGAGTAGTCGACCCACTTGTCCGGGTAGCCGATCTTGGGGTCGATCTTGTCGAGTTTCGCGATGGACGCGGTTCTGGTCGCCGGCGACATCCAGGACGAGTTGGTGAAGTTCTCGCGGTAGGCGGCGAGCACATCGTCGAGCATTTCCTTCGCGCGCTGCTTGGCTTCAGGCGGAAAGTACCTGTCCACGTAGACTTTTCCGAGTTGCTCGCCGAGCTTGTCGTCGACGATGCCGACGCCGTACTTCCAGCGCTCCGGTCGCTCCTCCTGACCGTTGAGCACCTTGCCCTTGAAGTCGAAGTTCGCGTCGTTGATGGCCTTCGGCAGGTACGGCGCGAACTCGCGGAGCACGCTCAGCTTCAAATAGTCGCGCCACGTGGCGATGTCGACTTCGGTCCACAGCTGGCCCGCCGCCGTGACGAAGGACGGCTGGCCGACCACCATCGTCTCGAACAGCTGCTTCGGCCGGTCGGTGTTGCCCGCCAGCCACGGGTCCCAGTCGAATCCCGGTGCGAGAGCGGTCATATCGGCCCACTTGTACACGTTGTACGTGGCGTCGGCGTCGCGGTTGCGTACGTTGTCC
This sequence comes from Nocardia sp. NPDC049149, assembly GCF_043197455.1. Taxonomy (NCBI): domain Bacteria; kingdom Bacillati; phylum Actinomycetota; class Actinomycetes; order Mycobacteriales; family Nocardiaceae; genus Nocardia; species Nocardia sp. NPDC049149. The sequence goes on along the minus strand of NZ_JBICTD010000005.1, from coordinate 611,449 downwards.
CAGTGCGCGGGGGCGATGCGCTTCTCCAGGTCGAACACCCGCTGCGCCAGGCCCGCCGGATCGGGGAGACCGGCGCCCGCCGCGATGCGTTCGAGGAACACCCGGTACTGCGCGAGCGTCTCGGCGTGCTCCGGTTTCCGGTAGTACTGCTCGCCGAGTCCGAGCCCGGACTGGCCGATCGAGGGAATGTAGGCGTTCGAGTTCTTCCGATCGACGCCGATGCCGAGGCCGATCAGTCCGCCGATCGGCAACTCGGCCATCACCTTTGCCAGGTCGGCCTTGGTGGTGGCGGCGTCGACCTTGGCGAACAGCGGAGCCAACGGGGTCATCCCGAGTCGTTCGATCTCGTCCCAGTCGACCCTGGCGTCGTACAGATCCCGGATCTGCTGCTCCTCGGAGCCGTCCTTCGGATCCTTGATGCTCTCGACGATTTCGCGCAGCTGCTGCTGGGTGCGCTCGAAGGCCTCGCTGGTCGAGCCGAAGGAGACCTTGTCCGGCGGTAGCTGGTACTCGCGCAGCCACGTCCCGTTGACGTGCCGATACAGATCGTCCTGCGGCCGGATCGCCTGGTCGGCGCCGCCGAGATCGACTCCGGTCAGCTTCTTCGCCGTGTCAGTGTCGTTCGAGCAGGAAGCCAGCGCCGCGGCGGCGGGGACAAGGCCGAGCGCGATCAGGAAGGCACGACGGTCCAGCCGTCCGAGACGTGTCACGAGGATTCCTCTCTCGATGCGACTGCGCCGCATCCTCGTCGAGCAGAGTTTGTTCGCCCGAGGCTACCCGTTCGCGCTGATCAGAGCGTGACGCGTTGGTCGGTGGCGAGGAAGAGCCGGTCGCCGTCCTTGACGCCGAACGTCGAGTAGAAATCGGCGATGTTGCGAACCACCTGGTTGGCGCGAAACTGGTTCGGCGCGTGCGGATCCCTGGCCAGCTGCAGCTCCTGGATCTGGATGGTCGAGCGCTCCCGCCAGATCCTGGCCCAGGAAAAGAACACGGCCTGCAGGTCGGGTTGTTTGCCGTCGCGTTCGGCGGCGGCGCGGTAGGCGGCCAGGGAGATCTGGAGTCCGCGCAGGTCGGCCAGGTTCTCGCCGACGGTGAGCGCGCCGTTCACGTGCTTGCTCGGGTCGAGACCCTCGGGTACCAGCGCGTCGTACTGGGCGATCAGCTGTTTCGTTTTCGCCTCGAACGCGGCGTTGTCCTCGGGTGTCCACCAGTCGCGGCGGTTGCCGTCACCGTCGTATTTCGAGCCCTGGTCGTCGAATCCGTGGCCGATCTCGTGGCCGATGACCGCGCCGATGCCGCCGAAGTTGACCGCATCGACGGCGTCCGCGTCGAAGAACGGCGCCTGCAGGATGGCGGCGGGGAAGGTGATCTGGTTGGCGGTCGGGTCGTACATGGCGTTCACCGTCTGCGGCGGGAAACCCCATTCGGTCCGGTCCACCGGCGTGCCGAGCTTGCCGAAGGCGCGCTTGTTCTCGAAAGTGCGGGTCGCGCGCAGGGATTCGATCAGTTTGCCCTTGGTGATCGTGACGCCGGAGTAGTCGATCCAGTGGTCCGGATAGCCGATCTTGGCGACGATCTTGTCGAGCTTGGCGATGGCGGCCGTCCTGGTCGGCGGCGACATCCAGGCCGAGTTGGTGAAGTCTTGCCGGTACGCGGCCATCAGGTCGGCGACCAACGCCTGCGCGCGCTCCTTCGCCTGCCGCGGAAAGTGTTTGGCCACATAGAGTTTGCCGAACGGTTCGCCGAGCGCCTGGTCGATCGTCGCTAGCCCGTCGCGCCACGGCTCCTCGCGCTGGTCGCGACCCTGCAACGTCTTGTCGACGAAGTCGAACGCGGCGTCCGCGATGGCTTTGGGTAGGTAGGGCGCGAATTCCTTGACCACGGCGACGCGCAGGTACTCGCGCCACTGGGCGATGTCGACCTCCGCCCACAGCTGACCCGCTGCGGTGACGAACGAGGGCTGCCGGACCACGACCTTGTCGAAGAGCTGCTTGGGCCGTTCGGTGTTGCCCGCGAGCCACGGGTCCCAGTCGAATTGCGGTGCGAGACCGGTCAGTTCGGCCCAGCCGAGCAGGTTGTAGGTGGTGTCGGGGTCGCGGTCGCGGACGTTGTCCCAGTATCCGGCGGCGATCCTGGTCTCCAGGCCGAGCACTCGCTGCGCGGTGCCCGCCGGATCGGGAATGCCTGCACCGGTGGCGATCCGCTCCAGATAGGTCCGGTAGGCCGCGCGCTGCTTCTCGTATTCGGGCAGACGGTAGTACTGCTCACCGAGGTTCGGGTCGATGCCGGACTGGCTGATGGTGGCGATGTACCTGTCCGAGTGCTGCTGGTCGACGACGACGCCGATCCCGATGAGACCGCCGATCGGCAGTGCGCCCATCACACGGGCCAGCTCCGCTTTGGTCGAGGCGCCGTCGATCGCGGCGAACAGATCGGCGAGCGGCGTCATCGCCAGGCGCTCGATCTGATCGCGATCGAGGCGCGCGTCGTACAGATCGCGCACCTGCTGCTCGGTGGAGCCGGGCCGCGGATCCTTGATCCCCTCGACGATGCCGCGCAACTGCTGCTGAGTGCGGTCGTTGGCTTCGGTGAAGGACCCGTACGACGACTTGTCCGGTGGCAGTCGATAGTCCCGCAGCCACGCGCCGTTGATATGCCGATAGAGGTCGTCCTGCGGTCGGATCGCCGGGTCCGCACCGGCCATGTCGACACCGGTGAGCTGGATGTTCGATCCTGCTGAGTCCTGCGCGCAGGAGGCGAGGGCCGCGACGGCGGGTATGGCGCCGATGGCGAGCAGGAAGGCGCGTCGATCGAGGCGGGTCTGGCGAGCGGACGAGCTCAAGGGCTTCCCCTTTTCGGTGCGGTCGAACAGGGCGGGTGACATCTCCTTTTGATCTTGCTCAGTTCGAGAGTAGCGACGCGAAAAGACTCACCCACTGGTCTGCCGCACCCCGATTTGGGAACGACCTGCGGATTCGCCTACACTAGACCGGTTGCCTGCGGGAGCTATGCCCGCAATCCGGCAGCGAACCCCCAGTGGTTGGGTCGCGAGATCCGTCGAAACCGCTGGCAGGCGCGCGTCCGGAGGGCAGCGGACCATGCCCGTCGGGTCGGCAATCCGGCGTGCGTATACATCCAGGTCAAGGAGGCTGAAGTGATTCAGCAGGAGTCGCGACTGCGCGTCGCCGACAACACGGGTGCGAAGGAAATTCTCTGCATCCGCGTTCTCGGTGGTTCGTCACGTCGCTATGCCGGCATCGGCGACATCATCGTCGCCACCGTCAAGGACGCGGTCCCCGGCGGCAACGTCAAGAAGGGCGAGGTCGTCAAGGCGGTCATCGTGCGCACCGTCAAGGAGCGCCGCCGTCCGGACGGTTCCTACATCAAGTTCGATGAGAACGCCGCCGTGCTCATCAAGGCGGACAACGATCCGCGTGGCACCCGCATCTTCGGCCCGGTCGGCCGTGAGCTGCGTGAGAAGAAGTTCATGAAGATTGTTTCGCTGGCCCCGGAGGTGCTCTGACATGAAGGTGCACAAGGGCGACACCGTGCTCGTCATCTCGGGTAAGGACAAGGGCGCCAAGGGCAAGGTCATTCAGGCCTACCCGGACCGCAACCGCATCCTGGTCGAGGGCGTGAACCGGATCAAGAAGCACGTCGCGAACTCCGCCAACCAGCGTGGCGCCTCCTCGGGCGGCATCGTGACCCAGGAAGCTCCCATCCACGTGTCCAACGTGATGGTCGTCGACTCCGACGGCAAGCCGACCCGCGTCGGCTACCGGACGGACGAGGAGAGCGGCAAGCGGGTCCGGATCTCCCGTAACAACGGGAAGGACATCTGACATGACGACTACAGAGAACAAGGTTCAGCCTCGGCTGAAGGAGCGCTACCGCGCCGAGATCAAGGACGCGCTGAACAGCGAGTTCAACTACGACAACGTGATGCAGATCCCCGGCGTCGTCAAGGTTGTCGTCAACATGGGTGTCGGTGACGCCGCCCGCGACGCCAAGCTGATCAACGGCGCCGTCAAGGACCTCGAGCTGATCACCGGTCAGAAGCCCGAGATCCGCAAGGCCACCAAGTCGATCGCGCAGTTCAAGCTGCGCGAGGGCATGCCCATCGGTGCGAAGGTCACCCTGCGTGGCGATCGCATGTGGGAGTTCCTCGACCGCCTGGTCTCCATCGCACTGCCGCGTATCCGCGACTTCCGCGGCCTGTCGCCGAAGCAGTTCGACGGCAACGGCAACTACACGTTCGGCCTCAGCGAGCAGTCGATGTTCCACGAGATCGACGTGGACTCCATCGACCGCCCGCGCGGTATGGACATCACCGTGGTGACCACGGCCACCAACAACGAAGAAGGCCGCGCGCTGCTCAAGCACCTCGGCTTCCCGTTCAAGGAGAACTGAGCACATGGCCAAGAAAGCACTGGTCAACAAGGCCAACGCCAAGCCGAAGTTCGCGGTCCGCGCCTACACCCGCTGCCAGCGGTGCGGTCGTCCGCACGCCGTCTACCGCAAGTTCGGCCTCTGCCGCGTGTGCCTGCGCGAAATGGCGCACCGCGGTGAGCTCCCGGGTGTGCACAAGAGCTCCTGGTGAGCTTGCGCTCCTCGTGAGCGCACCCAACTGAACACCGCACGAAGGCACGGACTCGCACCGAGTCCGTGCCTTCGTGCGTCTCCAGCATCTGGACGGGTGATCACCGGGAACTGGTGGCGGTAAATCGCCCGAGAGGCTCCCGCCACCAGTTCCCACTCGGGGTTCTTCGATCGTGCGATGTCGAGCCTGCGTGGAACCAGAGCGGCGTCCGGTGCGTCATAGTAGGGACGGCGGAGGCTGCGACCGAGGAGGTTGTTGACTATGGGAGACCTTGCGGTTGATCCCGAGGAAGTCACAGCGTTGGGCCGTCTGGCGTACCAGATAGCCGAAGAGTGCAAGTCGGGGTACGCGTCGCTGGTCACCGACACAAAGGTCACCATCGAGGGCTGGGCTGGGAACAACGCAGGCGCTTTCACTGCGGCCTGGGACGAGTTCCACGAGGGCGCAGACCAGGTGTGGGATGCGTTGTTCGAGCTGGCCGAGAAGTTGGGGGTGACTGCGGACACTTTGCGTGCATCCGATCAGTCTCGTGCTTCTGGGATCAGCTCTTTGGATCTGCCGTGACGTGGGGAGGGCTCTGATGACCGCCGATACACCAGCATTCTCGGTCGATCTCGACAAGCTGGAGCAGTTGGCTGCTCGGATGCGCGGGTACAAGGCGGCGGTTGCCGATCGGCTGGCCGAGCTCGAGGCGAAAGCCAAAGAGGTCGAAGGTGTTTGGGTCGGTGCGGCGGCGGTGGCCTACAGCGAGGCGCACCGCGAGTGGGCCGCCGGGGTCACCGATATGCAGGACGGGCTCGCGGCGCTGGAAGACGCGCTGAAGAAAGCGCACGAAAGCTACACCAACGCCGCATCTCAGACCCAGCGGATCCTCGGCATATGAGCGCGAAGCTGGAGGTAGATCCCAAGGTCTATTACCAGGCCGCCACCAACTGCTTCGATGCCGCCGTCGCACTGAACGACAGCTTCAAATACGTCTTCGGTGAACTCAACAGCTGCGGGCGGATGGCCGGTTGCGACGAGGACGGCCGCGCATGGGCCGCCTCCTACGACGAGTCGGCGCGCGAAGCCGTCGCCTTCTTCGGCGAGACCTACTCGACCCTGCGCGCCTACGGCACCGCCCTCAACGACCTCGGCTTCGAACACGCCAAATCCGATGCGGCACTGAAGGGAACGACACAGCCGGAACGGCCGAAAGACCCGGACTCCACGGTGACTTTCGGCCCCTACGCGTTGCCCGCCTCCGCCGCAGGCGGTACTCCCCAGGGCTTGGCGCAGACCGCAGTCGACGTACTCGACGCAATCAATTGCCCACTCCCGGACGGCAATACCGACACACTCGCCAAAGCAGCCGACGCCTGGGACCGCCTCGGCACGATCTACCAGAACACCAACGCCAAAGACAAAATCACCATCGCCGCCAGCCTCTTCGACGAAGTGACCTCCAAGGACGCGACCCAGGTCCGCGAAGACCTGAAGACCATCGAAACCTCCATCGCCGAACTCCTCAACACCTGCAACCAGATCAGCAAGTCCTGCCTGGACTACAAGGGCGCGATCGAAGAACTCCGCAACGAAATCAAAGGCTTCATCGAATCCATCATCACCGAAGCCGCCATCAACGTAGCCGTCACCGTCATCGCCACCTGCCTCACCGGCGTCGGCGGTGTGATCGCCGGCGCCAAAGCCGTTGAATCCGCCCGCCGCTGGGCCGTGAAAATCAAAGCCGCAGTGACCGCTTGGCGGGCCCGAAAGGCGTTGCAGCTCAAGGGGCTCGCCGGTGACGTGAAGGCCGCGATGGCAAAGGCCAAACAGGCCATCAAGGACCTCCGGGAGCGGTTGGGAGGCAAGGACCAGCCGGACACCCCAACAGGAAGGCCGAAGGTCGACGAAAACGCTGGTGTCAAGTTTGAGGATCCTCGTAGGCCACAACTGGGCAATGATGGAAAGTATCACGTCAAAGAGGGCGACACAGAAGTGCAGATTGATCAACCCGGTGATCTTTCCCGTACGATCACCGATATCGACGAGATAAAAGACGGGGTGCTGTGGGAACATAAATCTGCTACAAATGCTAGTGATATCGACAAATGGGTTGAAAAGCAAGTAACTAAGAAGCTTGATTCGTATGTCGACGCCCGGCAATACGTTGCTGGTTATGAAAACTCTCCGATAGGTCTGAAGTTCACCAACCCTGGCGCAGATCCGGCCTTCCGATCTGCCGTTGAAAAGGCGGTCACCGATATGCGTGCCAAGTATCCAGATGCGCGGATTTTGGTAGAGTGGGCGCAATGAGCTACATCTTTGATATCAATGATGAGACGGTCTGGAGTCCGTCGCTGCGAGTGGGCGACCTATACGTCCGGATGCTAAAGGATGTCGGAACGGTGCTTGGTGCGGAGACCGGCCTCAGTGCGGTTTCGTCTGATATGTGGGACATTGACATCGACGCGTTTGGGGATCTTGTAAGCCTGATGCATAAAACATACTTCGGAAGTGGGAATCAGCTTTTCAGGCTTTTGATCGAAGGTGTCCTGGCGCCATCGATCGTGATCCTGGAGCGTGGTGGTAAGAAAATTCACCCCGAAACTACCGAAGAGCGAGAGTTTCACGATAGGGCGCACGCGCTGTCCATGGCGCGATGAGCTTAGATTCGGCATGAGCTCGGCGCAGGCGGCTGGGAGATCAAATTGGCCGTAGGAATGATTTCCCTTGAGTGCCTACCATGAAATGTTTCTGAGGACTGCGCAACCTGCGTCAGCTGATGCACAGGTAGGTCAATCGGCCTTGGCAGATGCTGGTGGCCAGCGAGATTGCGTAGCAAGTGAGGCTGGTAGTCGATGGCTAAGGAAATTGCGGGAAAGGTGTTCCAGTCGTGTGAGGAGGCGGGGCTGGAGCCGTTGAGCGTGGAAGAGCTGGAGCGAGCGCGGGAGATGTTCGCGGAAGCTGCTGCTGCGCGTGCTGGGGTGCGCCCTGAGGATATGAGGCCTGCCTCGCCGAAATTCTACGATGACACCAGTGGCACTGAGTTCGAGGAGTGGTGAAGCTGGCATGAATCGCCGGAAGCGAATCCTGGCGTAGCCCAGCGAGATTCGGGTGTGCGATCGGCCAGTTATCCGGTCAGGGCGGCGAAGTTGGTCTCACCGAGAACGACGCGCTCGCGTCGCACATCGCTGTGGCATCGATCTGGGATTTGCTCCGTCTGCTGTTCCAGGACGACATGGTCCAGGGCCCAGGCGGGCTGCGCGTCCCGGTGCGGTGTTGGGCGCGGTTGATAGTGCTGGCGCCCTGCCGGTTTGGGGCGGGGCGCCGGGCGTTAGTTCTGGTGACCGAGCAGTTCCAGGGAGCGTCGGTGGGCGCTGAGCGCGAGGGCGGATTCCCTTGCTGCGTCGGAGCCACCCTGTTCGGCGAGGTAGGTGTGGAGGTTGGCTTTGGCCTCGTACCAGGCGGCGCGCTCGACGCGGTCAGCCTTGGCGGTGGGGCGGTTCAGAGCCAGAGCGGTCATTTCGACCAGGACGTTCACCCGGGATCCCTTCTCGACAATGTTGCATACGATCCGGTCGGTACACCGTCACCTGCGCTCGAAGCGTTACGCCAGTCGGGAGTACCCCACGAAGTATGTGCCGCCCAGGCTCCCGCGCAATAGAGGTCACGTGACGTTCGCTGAGGTGTCCTCTAGAGGTTGCTGGTCACGGCCCTGTGGACCTGGTGGGATGCAGACAACCCGCGTATAGGCGCATTGCGGTGCTGTTGCATCCAATGTGCTGCGGAATTGCCACTCGGTCCTTGCGTGTGCATCCCACAGAACCTGGACGGATGATCACCGGGTACTGGTGGCGGCAAATCGCGAGAAGCCACCTGCACCAGTACCCTCTCGGCGCTCGAACATGTACGCGATGCGGGTGCGACCACCGGCCGGCGGCTGTCGACGCGCGTGCCGGGCGGGCGGCTGGTGAACCGAGCGGCGGACGAGCGCGGGGTCCGGACGAGCGCGGGACCCGGATTTGGGTCCGAGCTGGGGGTTGTCTACACTAGACCGGTTGCTCGGGCACCTCTGTGTCCGCATGTCTTGGCGCAGTGACTGCGCCCACATGTGGGACGGCCCGAGTACCGAGAACTCTCACGAGAACTCAATCCGGTCGACAAGTGTCGGCCGGACCGCCGAATTGCTATAGGCCCACGGTTGACGTGCTGTTGAAGCGCGTCGGCGTTGTATGGGAACCGTAGCGAGAAAGGTGTCAAGGTCGAACCATGACCATGACTGATCCGATCGCAGACTTCCTGACGCGTCTGCGCAACGCCAACTCGGCGTACCACGATCAGGTGAAGGCTCCGCACTCGAAGCTCAAGGCGAACATCGCCGAGATCCTGAAGCGCGAGGGCTACATCGCCGACTACCGGACCGAAGACGCGACCGTTGGCAAGGCCCTCGTCGTCGATCTGAAGTACGGCCCGAGCCGTGAGCGCAGCCTGCAGGGCCTGCGTCGCGTCTCGAAGCCGGGTCTGCGTGTGTACGCGAAGTCCACCAACCTGCCCAAGGTCCTGGGCGGCCTCGGCGTGGCGATCATCTCCACGTCGACCGGTCTGCTCACCGATCGCCAGGCGGCCAAGCAAGGTGTAGGCGGGGAAGTCCTCGCCTACGTCTGGTAAGGGGAGGTAGGACAAATGTCGCGTATTGGCAAGAAGCCCATCGCAATTCCGGCCGGTGTCGAGGTGACCATCGAGGGCCAGCAGGTCTCGGTGAAGGGGCCGAAGGGCACCCTGTCGCACACGGTCGCCGAGCCGATCACCATCGCCAAGGGCGAGGACGGTCAGCTCGAGGTTGTTCGCCCGAACGACGAGCGCCAGAACCGCTCGCTGCACGGCCTGACCCGCACCCTGGTCGCCAACATGATCGAAGGCGTCACCAAGGGCTACGAGAAGAAGATGGAAATCTTCGGCGTCGGTTACCGCGTGCAGGCCAAGGGTTCGAACCTCGAGTTCGCGCTCGGCTACAGCCACCCGGTGCCGATCGAGGCGCCCGCTGGCATCACCTTCGCGGTGGAATCGCCCACCAAGTTCTCTGTGTCCGGTATCGACAAGCAGGCGGTCGGTCAGATCTCCGCCGTCATTCACGGACTGCGTAAGCCCGACCCGTACAAGGGCAAGGGCATCCGCTACGCCGGCGAGGTCGTTCGCCGCAAGGTCGGAAAGACGGGTAAGTGATCATGGCGCAAACCGAAAACCAGATCGCCAAGCGCAAGCCGCGCGGCAAGGACGCGTCCACGACGCGTCGGCTGTCGAAGACCCGCCGTCACTTCCGTCTCCGCAAGAAGGTCGAAGGCACCACCGAGCGTCCGCGCCTGGTGGTCAACCGCTCTTCGCGGCACCTGCACGCGCAGCTGGTGGACGACTCGGTCGGCAAGACCATCGCTGCCGCGTCCTCCATCGAGGCGGACGTGCGTGCGCTGGACGGCGACAAGTCGGCCAAGAGCAAGAAGGTCGGCGAACTGCTGGCCGAGCGTGCCAAGGCCGCAGGCATCGAGACTGTCGTGTTCGACCGTGGTGGCCACGACTACCACGGCCGGATCGCGGCGCTCGCCGATGCCGCTCGGGAAGCGGGGTTGAAGTTCTGATGACCGCAGCTGGATACATTGCAGGCGGAGCCTGTGCGAATGAAGGGAACGTCTGATGCCGGGACGTCAACGGCGTGACGGCGGCAACGGACCCGCCGGACAGAATGGTGCCGCCGGTGGCGGCGACAACCGCGACAACCGTGGCGGTGGCCGCGATCGTCGTGGCGGTGGCGACAACCGTCGCGACAACGCCGCAGAGAAGAACCAGCTCGAGCGCGTCGTCGCGATCAACCGCGTCTCCAAGGTCGTGAAGGGTGGTCGTCGCTTCAGCTTCACCGCCCTCGTGATCGTCGGTGACGGCAACGGTCTGGTCGGCGTCGGCTACGGCAAGGCCAAGGAAGTTCCCGCGGCCATCCAGAAGGGTGTCGAGGAGGCTCGCAAGAGCTTCTTCCGCGTCCCGATGATCGGCAGCACCATCGTCCACCCGGTTCAGGGTGAGGCGGCGGCCGGTGTCGTCATGCTGCGCCCGGCCTCGCCGGGTACCGGTGTGATCGCCGGTGGTGCGGCTCGTGCCGTGCTGGAATGCGCTGGCATCCATGACATCCTGGCGAAGTCGCTCGGTAGCGACAACGCCATCAACGTCGTGCACGCGACGGTCGCCGCGCTCAAGCAGCTGCAGCGCCCGGAAGAGGTTGCGGCTCGCCGTGGTCTCTCGCTCGAAGACGTTGCCCCTGCGGGCATGCTGCGTGCGCGCGCCCAGGCTGTGGGAGGTGCCAGGTAATGGCAGATCTCAAGGTGACCCAGATCAAGAGCACGATCGGTGCGAAGCAGAACCAGCGTGACAGCATGCGCACGCTGGGGCTCCGCAAGATCCGGCAGACCGTGGTTCGCGAGGACACCCCGCAGAACCGTGGCCTGATCAACGTCGTGCGCCACCTCGTGACAGTTGAGGAGGTCTGACATGACCATCAAGTTGCATCACCTGCGCCCTGCGCCCGGTAGCAAGACCGAGAAGACTCGGGTCGGCCGTGGTGAGGGTTCCAAGGGTAAGACCGCGGGCCGTGGTACCAAGGGCACCAAGGCACGCAAGAACGTTCCGGCCGCCTTCGAGGGTGGGCAGATGCCGCTGCACATGCGGCTGCCCAAGCTCAAGGGCTTCACGAACCGGTTCCGTACGGAATACCAGGTCGTGAATGTCGGCGCTATCGCCAAGCTGTTCCCCGAGGGCGGCGAGATCGGCAAGGCCGAGCTCGTTGCGGCCGGCGCGGTTCGCAAGAACCAGCTGGTGAAGGTCCTCGGCGACGGTGAGATCGGTGTCGCGGTCCAGGTGACCGTCGACAAGGTCACCGGCGCAGCGAAGGAAAAGATCACCGCGGCCGGTGGCACCGTCACCGAGCTGGGCTGACGGTACTCTGAACATCAGTGGCACCGGATGAGTGAAGGCTCGTCCGGTGCCACTGTTAGAGTTCCATTGTTGTCTAGCCAAGCCTCGTCATGGTTTTCAGCGTCCCCCTGTGCCGAATCAGGGAAACTGGACATTGCTGAAATATCCATGTCCTGACCATGTCGTTCGCCAGGAGGATCTGTGCTTTCCGCCTTCGTATCGGCCTTCCGGACTCCGGACTTACGGCGGAAGATTCTCTTCACGCTGGGGTTGATCGCGCTGTACCGTCTGGGTGCCGCGCTGCCGTCCCCCGGTGTCGATTACCAGGCCGTCCAAGACTGCATCAAAGAGGTGTCCGGCGGTGAGTCCGGCGGCATCTACCAGCTGATCAACCTGTTCTCAGGTGGTGCGCTGCTGCAGCTCTCGGTGTTCGCGATCGGCATCATGCCGTACATCACGGCGAGCATCATCATCCAGTTGCTGACCGTCGTCATCCCGCGGTTCGAGGAACTGCGCAAGGAAGGCCAATCCGGCCAGACCAAGATGACGCAGTACACCAGGTACTTGTCGATCGCTCTCGCGATCCTGCAGGCCACCGGTCTTGTCGCGCTTGCCTCGCGCGGTCAGCTGCTGCAGGGCTGCAAGAACCAGGACAAGATCCTCGCCGACAACGGCATCTTCGCGATGATCATCATCGTGCTGGTGATGACCGCCGGTGCGGCCCTTGTCATGTGGTTCGGCGAGCAGGTCACCGAGCGTGGTGTCGGCAACGGTATGTCGCTGCTCATCTTCGCCGGTATCGCCGCGCGTATCCCGACCGAGGGCAAGTCCATCCTGGACAGCCGCGGCGGCATCGTGTTCGCCCTGGTGTGTGTCGCGGCCTTCGCGATCATCACCGCCGTTGTCTTCGTCGAGCAGGGCCAGCGCCGCATCCCGGTGCAGTACGCCAAACGCGTGGTCGGCCGCAAGATGTACGGTGGCTCCTCGACCTACCTGCCGCTGAAGGTCAACCAGGCCGGTGTCATCCCGGTGATCTTCGCGTCCTCGCTGCTGTACCTGCCGAACCTGATTTCGCAGCTCACCTCCTCGCGGACCAATCCGAACCAGAGTTGGTGGCAGGAGATCATTTCGAAGTACCTGGTGAACCCGGGCAACCCGGTCTACATCGCGATCTACTTCGGCATGATCGTGTTCTTCACCTACTTCTACGTCGCGATCACCTTCAACCCGGAGGAACGCGCGGATGAGATGAAGAAGTTCGGTGGCTTCATTCCGGGCTACCGCCCCGGTAAGCCCACCGCCGATTACCTGAACTATGTCCTGAGCCGCATCACCCTCCCCGGCTCGATCTACCTCGGTCTCGTAGCTGTTCTGCCGAATCTGTTCCTCGACATCGGCGCTTCCGGCGGTGGCCAGAACCTCCCGTTCGGTGGCACCGCGGTGCTCATCATGGTGAGCGTCGGCCTCGACACGGTGAAGCAGATCGAAAGCCAGCTGATGAATCGTAATTACGAAGGGTTCCTCAAGTGAGAGTTGTACTGCTCGGTCCGCCGGGTGCAGGCAAGGGCACCCAGGCTGTGCTGCTGTCGGAGAAGCTCGGCGTTCCGCACATCTCCACCGGGGATCTGTTTCGTGCGAACATCAGCCAGCAGACGCTGCTCGGCCGCGAAGCGCAGAAGTACATGGACGCAGGCGATCTCGTGCCGAGCGATGTCACCAACCGCATGGTCGAGGCCAGGGTCGCCGAGCCCGATGCCGTGAACGGCTTTGTCCTGGACGGCTACCCGCGCACGGTCGATCAGGCCGACGCGTTGGAGCGGATCCTCAAGGACATGGACACCAAGCTCGACGCGGTGTTGTGTTTCGTGGTGGCCGAGGACACGGTGGTCGAGCGGATGCTCGCCCGTGGTCGCGACGACGACAACGAAGGTGTGATTCGCAACCGGCTCCGGGTGTACCGCGAGGAGACCGAGCCGCTGCTGGATCACTACGACGGCCTTGTCGTCTCGGTGGACGGTATCGGCGAGGTCGACGAGGTCAACGCGCGCGCACTGCGCGCGCTGGGCCACTGATGCCCCACTTGACGGAGCGCTGAGGCCGAATGGTCTTCAATCGGAAGAAGAAGGTCGTGCCGTTCCGCACGGCGGGCGAGCTCGACGCGATGGCGGCGGCGGGCGCGATTGTCGGTCGCGCCCTCGTCGCGGTGCGCGCGGCCGCCAAGCCGGGTGTGTCGACGCTCGAGCTCGACGAGGTCGCCGAGCAGCTCATCCGGGATGCGGGCGCGGTGCCGTCCTTCAAGGGCTACCACGGTTTTCCCGGTTCGATCTGTGCGTCGGTGAATGACCGTGTGGTGCACGGTATTCCGACCGCCGCCGAGATCTTGACCGAAGGCGACCTGGTTTCCATCGACTGCGGCGCCATTCTCGAAGGCTGGCACGGTGATTCGGCGTGGACGTTCGGCGTCGGCAACATCATCGACGCCGACCGGCTGCTGAGCGAGGCCACCAAACTGTCGATGGAGGCGGGTATCGCGGCCATGCTGCCCGGTAACCGGCTCTCCGACGTCTCGCACGCCATCGAGCTCGGCACCCGTGCGGCGGAGAAGGAGCACGGTCGCGCCTACGGCATCGTCGACGGTTACGGCGGTCACGCCATCGGCCGCGAGATGCACCTCGATCCGTTCCTCGCCAACGAGGGCGACCCTGGCAAGGGGCCGAAGCTCGTGGTGGGATCGGTCCTCGCGATCGAGCCGATGCTGACCCTTGGCACGACTCAGACGCAGGTGCTCGAGGACGACTGGACGGTCGTCACCATCGACGGAACCCGCGCCGCCCACTGGGAGCACACGGTCGCCGTCACCGAGGACGGACCCCGCATCCTCACCCTGCGCCCGGAGTAGTTCCCACGCAGGCGATCCCACCTGTTCCGTGCGACGTTTCGTACGGAACACCTTCGTGTCCAACACCTTTGGTTGGAGCATCGGCGTGCGTGGAGGTTCCCGTATGGTGCGTCTTCGTACAGACGACGCACCAGCCCGGAAGGCACCTTTGCCTGGAAGGTGTAGCGGCACAACGTTGTCCGCAACACTGTGGTCCCGCGACGCGCGTGGCGAGGAGTCGATACGCACCGACGCCTGCGAAGTGTCCCTCCGCTGGACGATCTCGCCTCGGTGATTCTCCGGCACGGTTTGTTGCCGGTGTGAATCATGGACGATACCCAGCCGCATCGCTGGATCGGTGTCGTCGTTCCTTGCGCCCGCTGCGCCTGACCGTGACATTCGCGCTGACTCTGTGATCAGCGTATGTCCGGGCATGAGCAGCGGGCGCGAGTAGGCAACTACTCGAATCTGCTTGGCGCACCACGCGGTTCGCGACCGAGGTGCCCTCGGCTCGATAGCGGGGTGCGCCAGGAAAAGCGGCGCTGGCGTGCGAGTTCGGTGGCGGGCAGGTACCGGCGGATCAGGCCGTCCGCAGTCGGGTGCGTAACACCAAAGTCATCAGGGGCAGGTCGAATTCGCCCTCCGTGGTCTCCGGCCTGCTGCGCAGATACTCGGTGATGCGCCGGAGCACCTCGGCCCGCTGATGCTCGGACACCACCAGCGTGTGCGAGTGCGTGCCGATGGTCGCCGCCAACGATTCGGCGGTGCGCCGCTGTACGTGCGGGAACTCGGACCGCTCGAAGGTCTCGAACAACGGGTGCGCGGGCAGCCGCGCCTCGCCGGGTTCCGGCGGCGGTGTCGACGCCACCGAGCGGGCAACCTCGGCCAGTCCGGCGACCCAGTCGACCCGCATGTCGTCGGTGTTCCACAGTGCGGCGAAGCGCCCGCCGCGCCGCAGCACCCGCGCGAACTCGGGGAAGGCGCGATCCTGGTCGAACCAGTGGAAGGCCTGCCCGGCCACGATCGCGTCCACCGTCCCATCCGCCAGCGGAATCGCTTCCGCCGCACCCTCGTACGCGCGCACGCCGGGCAGTCGTCGCATCAACTCGATGCGCATCCTGTCGTCGGGTTCGACCGCGATCACGGTGGCGCCTGCGGCGAGCAGCCCCTCTGTGAGCTTTCCGGTGCCCGCGCCGAGGTCGAGTACCACCGGCGCGGGCGCGGCCGGGAGAATGGATTCCAGCGCCCATTGGATGGCCGCCGTCGGATAGTCCGGTCTGTGCTCGGCGTAGGCGGTGGCATGAGCGCCGAAGGAGCTGGCCCGCCGGGCACGTAGGGCACGTTTGTCCGCATCTCGATTCGTCGTATTGCCCACACGCCCACCCTAGATCCGAGCTACCGCCCCGCGTGCGAAATTACGATGCGCCGGGGAGTCGCCGCACGCCCGCACACACCTCCGCGGCCAGATCGTCGTAGCCGACGGCCAGTTCCGCGAGGCGCTGCCACGCATCCCACAGGTCCCACTCCGAGTTGCTCGCCAATGCCGCGTAGGCATTGGCGGTGAACTGCGCGAGGCGGTCGATCACCGCGCCGACGGTTTCGGTGTGCACATGCGCGGCGCCGTGCGCAGGCGGCAACTGGACGGTGATCCAGCGGTCGATGTCACGCACCAGACTCGCACGCAGAGCGTCGATCTCGTCGAGTTCCTCGCGCCGGGCGCACAGCCTGCGCTCGTGCAGGGTGGTCAGCTCGTGCGCGCACCGCAGCAGCGGGTTGCCCGCCGGATGCTCACCTCGGCATGCTTGCAGCACTTGATGTTTCGCGGGCAGTTGACTCGTCGTCATCGCAGCCCTGCGTTGCGGCACACCCGCACGGTGTCCACGATGGCAACGCCGGAGGGACGAAAGGTGTTCTGCGGCGGCACTATCCACTCGCGTAGGCCCGCATGCACGTCGGCAGGGGACGGCAAGGCGATCTCCCCGCCGATCGGCACGATCGACACATTGAGCCGGAACAGCTCGGCGAAGAGCCGCACATCGTCGGGTAGATCGGGGCGGATCAAGTAGGTCCAACGCTTCGATCGGACGTGAGAGATGATCGGGCCCAATGGATTTCGGTGGTGTATCAAATCGTCGTGGACCTGCTGACCCAGCGCGGCGGGCATCGTGATCGCGCCGACGAATCCGGCGCGGACGATGATCCGGCCGATCGCCGGATGGAATCCGGCGGGGAGGTCACAGGTGTGGCGGTAATAGGCGCATCGGGCGGCTGGGGTTTCCGCCAACGCCACTTGGTCCATGGGGAGCCTCGACTAGCATCGTGTGTCTGGTGAAGCCGCCCGAACCGATAGTCTCGGGTGCTCAGCGTGACCCACGACACCGTTCGAACGCGATCTCAGTAGAGCACCCGGTGGACCGGCAGCGCCGGTTGCGTTCAATTAGTTCTCGAGAAGTTCGTTTCAGTGCCGGTTAACGAAAGGCGAGGTGACCGGCGGGCGCTGCGCTACGGCGTGGTGCGGAAGAACAGCGCGCGGTCGCCGTGCTCGGCGAGTGGGGTGGTCGCGCAAATCTGCCGCAAGCCGCTGGACGGCAGATAGGTCAGATTCGCGAACACTTGCGTGTTGCCGAACGCGGAGCGCAGTTTCGTCTCGGGCACACGGTCCGCGTTCAGGTCGGCAAGCATCTTGAAGTCCAAGGGTGCCAGCGGCTTGTCCAGGGGCGCCTGCCCTGCGGGTCTGCCGAGCGCGGCGTACTGGGTCGCCGCTCCGTGCTCGTACCAGCACAGCTCGTAGGCGATGTGCTCGGTCACCGTGATCGCGGCCACCGGCCAATCCTGGGACAGCCGCCGCGCCAACGGATGCTTGCCGACCGGCGTCAGTTCCCAGTTCAGGCTCATCACCGTCACCCAGCCGCCGTACGGCTGATCGATCAGGACGACGTCATCGCTGAGCGTTTCCGCGGTATTCACCTCGGCCTCGGCGATCTTCCAATGTTCTTCGTGCGTACCGAGATAACTGGCCCGGTCCAGCGGGTAGGCGTCGTCGGTTGCGTAGGCGCCGATGATCGCGGCGCGGATCTGCGCGATCGCGTCAGGGGTCGGACAGTAGACACTCAGGGCGCCGAAGCTGGTGCCGATCTGCACCGGCATCGACGGCGGATCGGGCTCGGCGCCGGGCACGAGGGGGCGCAGGCCGACGAGGGCCAGCTTCCAGTTGAGCTCCTCGACGGTCGACAGGTCGCCGGAGGACTTGAACAGGATCTGCTGCTGGGTCAGCCGCCCGGCCTGCTCCAAGGTGCGGCACCCGAGCTCGGCGAGCGCCTTGTACGACTTGGGCGTGAGGTCGAGATCTTGAATCCCGCACGCGCGCAGTCGGATCGACATCCCCGTCGAGGTGAACGCGGAGTACCGCTCGCGATACATCGAGAGGGCCTGCTTGCGCGACCTGCCGACCATGAGCGTGCGCAATAACGTGCTCAAGCTCGCGAGGTATTTGCCGGAAAGCTCCGGATTCGCCGCGGCCAGCGTGCTGCGAATCCGGGCCGCCTCCTCGGTCGCCGCGACGGCGGCGTCCTGATCGAGGCGGCCGAGCCAGACACCGCACTTGGACAGGCCGTCTGCGCAGAGCCCGGCGACCTCCGGATGTATCTTCGCCACTTGACGATAGGCGTCGCAGGCGCGGCGGATGGTGGTGGTGGCGAGTTCCCTGCGGCCGCTGTGCCGTGCCGCGAGTTCGACCGAGCGCAGCACCTCGTTCAGTTCGCCTGCCAATTTGGCGTCGAGCACCACCGCGCCGGTGGCGAGCAAGCGCAGCCGGATGCCGACCGCCTCCTCGGCAGGAGCCAGCCCCTCCCTGGTGCGATCGCGGGCCGACCCATCGGTTTTGGTGGCGATGAATGCCTTCGCGAGCTCACCGAGCGAGGTGGCGAGCCTAAGGTCCGCGGCAACCGATCGATCGAGCGCCGCATACCGATCGGCGGCGACCTGACGCTCCGCCGCGTCCAGATCCATCGAGACCCTCGTTTCAGGCATGTTCCTCCGCCGACGCGCGGTGCCCGCACACCGCTTTTCTTGGCTCCGAGTCTGTCACGGTTGCCGAGGCAGCGCATCTGTTGATTCGCCCAACGTGCGGATCGATGGGGGAGTGGGGGCGCCGGACGGTCGGCGCTCAGCACTGATCATTTGATGACCAGTTGATGACAACGTCTGGTGTGCAATTATTCTGCGCGACACCGGGTGTTCACCCTCGGTCTGCGCCGAATGCGTGATCGGGATTGGTAGGTGCCAGCGTGGGTGCGGATACGTCGCTGTGGTGTGCGCCGGTGGCGCGATGAGCCTGTATCTGCCCGAGGAACTGCGCTGGCTCGGCTGGATCGCGGGCGCGGCGTGGCCCGATGGCGACGAAGACAAGATGTTCGAGCTGGCGCGCGCCTGGGACCGCGCGAGCACCAAGGTGCGGCCACTGACGGATCAGGTGCTGATGGCGCGCCGAGCCGCCGAGCGCTCCTGGGAAGGTGAGGGCGGTCGGGCGATCGCCGCGGCCTATGACGCACTCCTGCATGGCGATCAGTCGTTGGACCGGCTTGCCGAACATCTGCTGCAGGTATCGAAAGCGGTCTTCAACACCGGAACCGAACTGGAAGCGACCAAGCTGACGATCATCGTCTCGCTGCTCGCGCTTGCTGTCGAAATCGCTTGGGCCTGGATGTTTCCGCCGACCGCACCGGCGGCCGAGGCGGCCGCCGTCGCTGCGACGCGAAGTTTTCTGCGGACGTTGGAGGATGAACTAGCGAAGAAGGTTGTCGCGCTCGCTAGCCAACTCGCCCAGAAGGTGGGTGTGCGCACCAGCCTGGTCAAGAACCTCGGCCTCTACGCGATGAAAATCCCGGAGAGCATGTTGATTTCGGGGGGCCTCGATCTCGTCGTGCAAGGCGCCCAATTGGCCAAGGGCACCCGCAAGGAGCTCAATTGGAAGCAGACGCTGATTTCGATGGCCGCCTCCGGCGTGGGGACCTACCCCGGTATCAAGTCCGCGCGTCAGGTCGGTCGAGGGTTCGACCGGCTGGCAGGAAAGACCTTCGCACCGAAGGTCGGTGACAGCGTCCGCTGGGCGACCGTCAAGCCGATGACCGGTGACATGCTGAAAGGCACTGCCACCGGTGTTGTTTCGGGTGCCGTCGGTACCTTCTTCGGGAACGCTGTCCTTGCGCCCATAGTCGGCGCCAGCGCGATGACTTCGGCGGAAAGCTGGGTCGGTGGCATGGTGCGCGGTGGCATGGTCGGTGCGGCGCGCGGTGGGTTCGGGGTGAAGATGGCGCCGGCCGACGGGAAACTGGGTCCATTCTCTCGCGTGTTCGACTCGAGCATGACGCCGGTGCGTGACGGTGCGATACCACAGCCGTCGCGTGATACCCACGAACTGCAGCCGATGGGCAGTTCGGCGACACCGTCGGATGTTGCACCACTGCCAACGCAAGGTGCACGGCCCGACAGTCCTCAGATCTCAACACCTGTTGGGGGCGTGGCACATTCAAGCGCGGACTCGCCGCGCGCGAGTGTTGCGAGCGCGCATGATTCGGCACCGACGCCAGCCAGCCGTGCGGCTGCCGAACCGTCGGTCACCGGTGCATCCGAGGCCACGCCTGCCTCGGCGTATGGCTCGCAGGGTGGGCCGAATGTGAACCCGCATGCGGCCGGGGCAGATTCACGCCCATCGCCGCCAATCAGTTCCGCCAGTTCGTCGGATGTGGGCCGGACCGGCGCGGAAGCAATTGGGGCGCGGGGAGGTTCGATGCCGACGGGGACGACATCGACCGGGACGACGACGCCGACCGGGACGACGACATCGACCGGGACGACGACACCGACCGGGACGACGACATCGACCGGGGCAACGACACCCGGGACAACGACACCCACCGGGACGTCTCCCGCAGGGGCGAGAGCCGCTGAGGGCGGCCCGCACTCGCCGGTCGCGGCCGACACTAACGCGCAACCGGTGAACGCTGGGCCGTCGGCGACCGCCCAGGCCCCGCACTCGCCGGTCGCGGAATCTCCGTCCCACGCCGCATCGCCTGCGAGCGAGGAGATGGTCCGGCCGGTCGACCATGGTCGAAGTGACAGCCCGGATTCGGCACGGCGCGACCCAGCGCACCGCGACTCGAGCGGCCCCTCGTCATCCGATGGACCGGAGCAGACAAGTACTCGTCCTCCGTCACTGAGCGAAGGCACACATCCTGTTCCGGTGCCGCTTTCGGAAGGGACTCCGCCGCAGACTCCGGGGCGCACTGTCTTGCCGGACGGCAAGGTGCAGGTCGTCCGTGCGGACGGCTCGGTGTGGGTGATCGACTACGACGGCACCGCACACAAGGTCACACCGGACGGGGAGACCGTGACGAAGTCGACGGCGTTGGCGGGCGGTGAGTTGAAAGGCAAGACGCGACCCAAGAAATGGCCGGACCATGTGCCGATGCCTGAACCGTATTGCTGGACGGGCACTCCCGGCAGCGGGTAGCCGCTACCGGGTCGACTCGGTATTCCGGCAGGCAAAGAGTAGGAGAAACAGACGATGGCATCCAGGATTTACGTCAACCCGGAACTGTTACGTACCCAGGTGGTGCCGATCACCGCAGAGATGCGTGACTCGGTGCGAGGGATTCTGCAGGAATTGTGCGGTGCGCTGGATGCCGCCGGACAGCCTTGGGGCACAGACAAATTCGGCAAGGAGTTCGCCGAGGGCGAGCACGGGTACCTGCGCGTGGCGGGGACGCTCCGGGACACCGTGGACGATCTGTCCAAGGCGCTCCTCGAGTTCACCGCCGGAATCACGAAGGCTGCGTACATGATGGATGGACAGGACGTCGGGTCCGCCATCGGGTTCGGGGCGAAATAAGTCGAGCATCGCCTCATGCTGCGCCGTGAACCCGTTGCGATGTCGGGTAATTCCGACCCTGCTGCGGGACCGGCGCCTCGGCGCCGGTCTGGTGCTACGTGAACGATTTGGTGTTGGTCTGCTCCGAGGATGCGAGGGCTTTCAGCGCCTTGTCCATCTCCGTCGATTGTTCGGTCATCCGCTTGACGTTGGTGTCCAGCGAGCCGAGGTGACTGTTGCGGCCAGCGAGATAGCCCTTCGGGCCGTCGGCGAAATCGTGGCCTGCCTTGTCGTCGCCCCAACACGCTCCGCGGCTCTCCATGGAGGAGCGCAAGCGGTTCACGATGGACTCGGTCTTCTTGGCGCATGCCTCGAAACCGGCTGCGCCCGCGCGGAACCCATCGACGTCGAACCTGACGATCTTTCCCATGGTGTGTCTCCTAGCTGGTGGATCGGATGGTGAACTCGTCGCTGATCGGGTCGTCGTCTTCGTCGACTTCCGAATAGTCGACGGTGCAGTCGAGCTGGCTTTCTCGGCAGATCTGTGCGAGAGACTCGAGTTTTGCTGCGGCAGTGGGTAGTTCACTCTGCATGCTGCCCTCGAGGAGGAACAGTACGTCGTTGTCGGCGTAGGCCTGATAGCAGTAGATGCTGATTGTGTCGTCCTCGAAGGTGGTCTCGAACCCCGCGTAGTGGACCTTCATTGTCAGGTCGCTATCGAGCCAGGACGACAGTGCCGTTTGGACGGCAGTGGCGTTGCCGCGGTTAATGCTGCCCTGGAATGAAACCTTCTGCATGAACTGTCCTCGCTTTTACGGTGCCGATTGGTTCGATGTGGGACGAGACATTACCTGCATGGCGGGCATGGTGTCGAAGTCGCCGTCTCGGATGAGGAATGAAATCGTATCGATTGCGAGTTCCGGATACGCTCCTTTGATTATCTTTGCGACCTTTTTCAGATCGGACACTTCCTGGTTCTTGGAGTTGATGAGGCCGACGTGAAATGCCCGTTCGAAGGTGTTGGATTTGGCGTTGTACTTCTTGTCGCCCTCGTTCTTGTCCGCTGCTTCTCTGGTTGATTTTATGTCTTTCGCGAGCTCAGCGAGTTGGGTGTGGCTCAATCCCGTGAGGGGGACGTTCATACCATCTGCGATGGTCTTCATTTTTCCATCGAAGTAGGAGATGAGCTTTTGGTCGTATGCGTGCTGGTCGATGAAGACGGCGAGGTCGACGTCTTGTGCTTCGGGTGTGCGGAGTGCAGATCCTTGGACGTAGACGGCGTCGGTCGGAATATTCGCTTTGGTCAACTCGCTGACGAGTTGGTTGCTGAACTTCTGAAAGCCTGCCTGGTCGGTGAATTTGTAGGGGTAGCCGCGTACACTGACTACCTCGGCCCAGTTCTGCATCTGCTCGGCCAAAACGGCAGCCGTGAGCGCCTTCTTCGTGCGTGAGCCGATTTTGATGAGATCCTCGGTGGTTCGATCATCGATGCCGAGCGCGCGGGCTTTGTCGATCAGCTGGACGAATTCCTCGGGCGTGTATTGCGGCTTGTTGAATCCGGCCCGGGCATTCGTCCATTCGTTGACCCTGGCGACGATCTCCTCGTGGGTGGTCGGGTGTTCGATGACCGGGTGTGTGGCGGTCTCGTCGGTCGCGATGTCGGCATGCGTGGGATTCTGCTGGGTGGTCGGCGGCTGTTCGAAGACGGGTTCACCGGTCCGCGAGCGGATTTCGATGGGTTCCTGGTTCGGGATTCCCGACTGTGGCGTGTGCTGGTTCGGTGTGCCGGTTTGCGGCGACGTGGCGGCGCGACGCGTGAGATCCGGTCTGGTTGTGCCTGAACTGGACTCGTTGGTGCCGGGGTGCAGAGTGATCGGCTGCTGGGTGGCCGGCCTGATGGGTGGGTCATCGAGAGTGAAGGCGATGTGTGGCGACACCTGCATGGCGGGCCTGGTGTCGAAGTCGCCGCCCCGGATGAGGAAGGAGACGGTGTCGATCTGGAGTTCGGGGTACCGGCCGATGATCGCCTTGGCGACGTCTTTGAGGGCGCGCGAATACGCGTGCTTGGAGTTGATGATGCCGACATCGATCGCTCGGGCGAAACCTTTAGCGTTGGAGTTGTACGCGTCGGGGTCGGCGTTGATTCGCTTGGCGAGGTCGATGAGTTGATCATGATTGAGGCCACGGACCGGGACTACGGCGTTGTCCGCGACGGTTCTGATCTTGGTGGCGAAATACGTGGTGAGAATGCCGTCGAAGTCCTCTTGATTGATGAAGACGGCGAGGTCGACGTCCTGCGCGGTGGGTTTACGGAGCGAGGATCCTTGGATGTACACCGTTTCGGTGGGCAACCCTTGCCTGGTGAGTTCGCCGAGGAGATCGTTGTTGAACCGTTGGAAGTGTTCGAGGTCGTTGAACTTGTAGGGGAAGCCGCGTTCGCTGACAACGTTCGCCCAGTTCTGCATCTGCGTGGTCAGTTCGCTTGCGGTGAGGGCCTTCTCCGCGCGTGATCCGATTTTGATCAGGTCCCCGATGGTCCGATCGTCGAGACCGAGCGCGTGGCCTTCGTTGATGAGTGCCACGAATTCCGCGGGTGTGTACTGCGGATTGTTGAACCCCCTGCGGGAACTCGTCCATTCATTGACACCGGCGATGATCGACTCGTGGGTGGCGGGTGAGTTCGTATCGTCGGTGTGCGCGATGGCGGTGTGATCGGCATCGGTGTGCAGTGTGTTCGGATGTGGTGGTTCTGGAGTCGTCGATGTGACGTTGACGTGGCTCGAGGTGATCACTGTGCCGTCGGGGTGCTTGGCCGGTCCGTACAGACCGTGCGCCCCGGCGCCGTGCATGCCGATGGCCGCGAACTTCGGCATATGTGTCAGGTCGACCGCGATTATTCCCTGGCGGGTCTGCACGGTCGGGTCCGGGCCGATTCCGCTCAGCCGGTGATACTTGTCGATGGTGCCGTCCGGATTCTCTCGGATCGTGGACCCGTTCGGCTCCGTCCAGGTTCGGGTGCCGTCCGGGTCCTGGCGGAATCGGAGA
The DNA here is from genome assembly GCF_043197455.1 of Nocardia sp. NPDC049149. NCBI lineage: Bacteria > Bacillati > Actinomycetota > Actinomycetes > Mycobacteriales > Nocardiaceae > Nocardia > Nocardia sp. NPDC049149. The sequence goes on along the minus strand of NZ_JBICTD010000005.1, from coordinate 587,119 downwards.
TCGTCGGGGCGTGTCATGTGCAGCGTGCCGTCGCTGTCCTGGCGGTATCGTGTGCCGTCGCTGTTCACGCCATAGACGGATCCGTCCGGATGGGTTCGGTATTCGATGCCGGGGATGGGTTGCGGACGGTCACCATTGTGGTTCCACGGGTTCTCCAGAACCACCCGGATCGGCCGCCCATTGGCGTCGTGCTCGATGCCGACGAGCGAATACACGTGACCGCCGACCAAACCCGGGACTATCTCGGTGTTTTCGCGACCTGCGCCGAAGTGGTGCGTGGTGAGTGTCACCGTGGTGCCGCGGTCCAATGCGTACTGGATACGGTGACCGATCGACTCGGACAAGACGGTGAACGCGCCCATATGCCGGTCCTGCGCGTCACCGCCGAACGCGGTGCGCATGAATTCCTCGACACGGCTCCGCTCGGCGGGCCATCGGGTACCGAACCGCTCATCGAGATAGCCTCGAAAGCCCTCTGGCGTACCGAGATCCTCGGTACCGAGGAATGTCCTGTACTCGCGTGTAGCGGTGTCGGCATCGCCTGGATGCAACTGGTTCAGTTCCGCCCAGGTGTCAGTGCGCAGCTCGTGCGTGCGCAGGACCCAGTCGTCATACGCCGCCACGAACTGGCGGGAGAATTCGAGATCGCCGCCGATCTGCTCGTGCAGCGTATCGACATCGAAAACGAAGGGGCGCAGGAATTCGTAGTCGTCGGTAGAGCGTACTGGCTGTGTGAATCCGCCGTCCGGGCGCAGGTAGAAACCCTTGCCGAGCTTACCTGCGGTTTCTCCGGGAAGACCACCGTCGATGCCGTGGAATCCCAACCCTTTTCCGAACTGCAGCGCGTACGCCTTCTCGACCATCGCAGGCCACAGTGGACCGCCGGGTTCGTGTCCCGCGAAAGCTCCCCGGCCGCTGTCCGGACTGACATAGATCTGTTTTTCCACCCGAACCCACTCCGGTCGCGGCGGCCCGTCCGGTGTTTCCACCATGAACCGGACGCTCACGGTCCCATCGCCGTGGTCGTGGATGATCTCGGTGATCAAGTCCGGGTTGTGGGTGGCCAGGTTCATCAGGTCGGCGAGCAGATAGCAGTCGCCGGTGGTGCCCTGACGCACGTCCTCCGACTTCGGTCCGCCAGGGCCGAACAGCGGATCGTTGTGCCGATCGGCGGTGATCGGCATGGGCAGTGCGTCATTCGGAGCATTGACGAGATGCCACCAGGAATCCTTCGGATCCTTGATCCACTTCAGCGTGCCCGACTCGGGTTTCGCGACGTAGGTCGCGTCGCTCGGCAGGTGCACGACCGCGTTCGTATTCGCGTCGATGAACCGGGTTCCGCCGCCGGACACCTGCCGAGTGAGGACGCCTAGATTTCCGGTGGTGGACTGGAAAGTGAAGTCGTGCAATAGCTCCGCTGGCAGCCGCACCCACCGTCCGTTCGGTCCTGAGTTCGGCAGCACATCGTAGAAATGCTGGGTGCCTTGATAATGAGAGATGGCATGCAGAGTGGAGTTGTCCGGCAGGCGAACGAACTGGCCACCCGCATCGATCAGCGTGAGCTCATTGCCGCGCAGGTGAACAGGGACGGCGGGTTGTCGTGCCGTCCGATCCGCGGGCGCGAGATTGTGCAACAGCTCCGCGTCCGACAGGGTCGGCGGCCGAAGCCCCTCCTCGGAGAATGCGGTTCGTTGTGGATCCGTGGTGCCGACGGTCGATTCGGATCCGAGCTTCGTGAGCAGATCCTCGCCGAAGTAGGACTCGCCGTACTCGGGGTCGGTCGGGCCGGTGGGTTGGTGTTGCTCGGCGGGGGTGTCCCCGACATGCGGTCCCTTGGCCGGGTCTGTCGGTGGGAGGCCATGAGTTTCGCTCGGCGCCTGGGTGATCCGTTCGGGACGGGGACGGGTCGGGTCGACGATCGGCGCCGCATCGCGGCGGCCGAGTTTACTGATATCCGGTGCCAGACCCGCGGCGATCTTGGCGAAGGAGTCCAGCGACCCTGTCGGCCGGTGGCCGTCGGCGTCGTGGAAGTTGTAGTAGTTCGCGTGCGGCCCCAACGGGTTGGCCGAATGCCAGCCCGAAAGATACCCGGTGTGCAGGCGTGCGGCGCCGAATCCTTGGATGGACGGGTCGATGCCGAGGCCGGAGAGGGGAATCAGGTTGCGCAAGCCCTGCCTGCCGGTGCCGAGCTGGGTGAACACATCCCATGCCGAGGACACCACGTAGACCTTGTTGTCGCGGAGGCCGAAATGGCTCGCATGCTGCAGCGGGCCCGCGCCGGGCGAGCCGAGCAGCGTGATGGCGCCGACCTCACGCCGAAGGCGACCGCCCTCGCCAGCGTAGGCCGTGACGGTGCTGCCGTAGCTGTGGGCGAACAGATAGTTCGTATGCTCCGCCGAAGTGCCTGCCCCCCTGGCGTTTCCGCGGACAGCATTGAAGGTGGCGATGTCGCGGGCGAGTAGTTCACCGCCCTTCTTGGCCAGCCAAGGCGTGGCGATATCGTGCAGGCTGTCGAAGATCTTGCCGAATTTGGGCAGTTGTGGGTGTTCATAGCCGAGCCAGACCACTGACGCTGCGGTCTTGCCTGGTTCGAGATGGCGGAGGGTCTGCAGATAGTGGTCGGCCGCCTGGCCGAACTTCCTGCCGAGCTTGAGTACGTTGTTGCCGACGCCGCCGACGTGCCAGGATACCGAGTGTGCGGCGTCGACATTGCCGATGCTGATCACTGCTCGGCCCAGTCCATTGAAAGCCGTTGCGTCGTAGTGAAGTACGTGCACTGGCGGTGGGGTGACCGCCCCCTTGGTCGCCAGGCTCCGTGCCGTCTCATCGAACCCGGTCAGGCGTCGCTGGGTGTCCTCCAGGTTGCGCAGCTGCCGTTGCTCCATGGGGGTGAGCCGGTCCTTGGCGCGGAGCTCGTCGAGCTGGCGGGTGATCACCGAACGGTTCGCGCGGTCCCGGTCGGCCGCCGGGATCCCTTGGTTGTCGCCGACGGCGCGTGGCAGGTGCTCGATGAGTGCGTTCTGCTGCTCTGCGGACAACCTCTTCCACTCGTTCGCGACCGTGACTGCGTGCCGTTTCGCGGCGGAGATCGGCTGCGCGGAGGGGTTTTCCAGCAGCGGGCGCCAGTGCTCGACGAGTGCGGTGGTGTCCACGTCGGTCAGTGGGAGGTGTGGTGTCGGAGGGATCGATGTCGGTTCGTTGTGCGTCGTGGTGGTTTCGCGGGTAGTGCTCGGCACCTCGGTGTGCACGAGATTCGGGGCAGCCGAGCTCGGTTGGAGGTTCGTCGGCGGTCGTGGGGTACTACCGTCGCCTGTCGTGGACGAGGTGGAATCCGGCGTGCCTGCGCTGCGGTCGTCCGCGATCGTCACGCCGTAGTCCTCGAAATGCTCGAGAATCGGGTGGAGCACATCGGCGTCGCTTGGGGTGAAATTGTTCTTGCCGGTCCCGAACCAGTCCTTGAAAGCTCCGATGAACTTGTCGACATCGTGCTGGCTGACTGTGGTTTCGGCGAGCTTGATCGCGTACGACATGCCGAACTCGTAGAAGAAGCTCTGGAAGTTGTCCTGATCGACGGTCGTATTCCGCGCGCTCAGCGTGCGCGCGGAACCGGTCGTTTCCAGGTATTCCCTGATGGAGTCGAACAGTGGAGAGGTATCTGCGGACACCGGTTCCGGCACCGCGTGGATGACGGCTGCGCCGGTGAATTCGCGCACGCGTAGCTGGCCGCCGCTCCAGTCCGCGCTGTGATGTCCGATCAGTTCTTCGGTGCGGTCGCGGAAGCCTTGGGTTGGCTCGTGGAGGATGTTGTGGCCGCCGATCCAATGCCCGCCTGGCCTCAGCAGTTCGGCGACGGTATCGAAAACCTGGGTACGGTCGCTTTTCCAGTCGGAGAACCAGGAGTCCTTGTCCATGACGAAATCGAACTTTTCGGAATGTGTTTCGACGAACTCGTCGTAGGTCTTGGCGATGAACTCGATGGTCTGTACAGTGCGCGTCCCATCCGAGACCGTGAATGCGGCGCTGTCCTGGCGCTTTTCGACGCTCAGCTGGTGATCGCCGCGCATCATAGCCTTGACGCGCTGTTCGATCACCGCAGCAATGCTGTCCAAATGCGCTGTGCGCTTGGCGCTGTCGCCCTGTGCCGCGGGGTCGAAGGAGACCAGGACGATGTGTTCGGCCCGCGTAGCGAGCAGCGGGTGCTCGATATCGGCGTCGCCACCGAGGTAGAGCAGCTTTCTCCCAGGCAGCTCGGCCTCGTTGAGCGCGAGCAGGGATTCGATGCGGTTGTAGCGCGCTTCGAGAGTGTTCAACCAGCGCCGACTGGCGTCGTGGTCGACCCACGAGGGCGGTATCGGCTCGACCGTCGTTGTCGGCTGTTGCTGTGCTTCAGTGGGTTCGGTACCGGGAGAATGCCGGTCCGGGCGCGTGGAATCATGTTCCGGTGCAGGCCGATTGGTGGTATCGCCGGAGTCCGGCCATGGTTGCCGCGGTATCGCGTCGGCTTCGGCTGGATGCACTGAGGCGGCGGCATGTTCGGGGCCGACATGTCGGATCGAGGGCGGTGCCGCTGCGTCGGCAGCGGCAGGCGAGACGGGGATATCGAAGTCCGCCGGTGGCGGCGGGAACGGGATATCGAGGTCGCCGCTGCGTGGCGAAACGCGGTTGCCGAGGTCGTCAGGTAGTGGGGGAGTCGGTTCGTCGAGGTCGGCGGGGCGCGGGGGAACGGGCTTGTCGAGATCGGCGCGTTCGTTGAGAGCGGATTCGTCGGTGGTCGGCGGCGCGGGATCGACGGTGCGGGTGTGGATCCAGTGGTCGGTCGACACGGTGGCCAGAGTGCCGTCGGGGTGGACGGCGACCCGGTAGTGCCCGCTGTCGGCGGTCTCGCGGTACAGCACGCCGACAGGTTGGCCGGGGAAACCGTCGTGCCGGCTGGTGATGCTGCCATCGGCATGCAGCACCACAAGATTCAGCTCGAAGACGCGGGCAGCCAGTGGGATCACGAAGTCGGCTGCCTCGTTGTGGGTGCCGTTGCGGATGAGTTGGTTGAGCTGGCGGTCGAACTCGGCTTCGATCGCCTGGTCGTTCCAGAGTCGTTCGGGACGTGTGGTTTCGAGCTTATTGCCGAAGTCCGCACGATAGAACTCGCGATTCAGGTTGAGTTCGACGGTGAGCCTGGCGCGCAGGTCGAGGTGCCCGTCCTTGCCGAGACCCATGACTTCGGCGAGGGCATGGAACACGCCGTCGCCGTTCTCAGGCATCGGCTTCCAGTTGCCTGCCGGTGGCTGAATGCCGTTGAGCTGCTGCGAATCCTCGGTGCGAACTGCGGAGTGATCGCTCGCCGGCGCTGCCGGTGGATCCGTGGCCGGGCGTGGTCCGGTCTCGTCGATGGGTAGCGAGCGAGCGTCATCGGGTGCACCGTCGTGCCGGGTGAGTTCAGTGTCGGGCTGGGTGGCTTGCGACGACGTGTCCGTCGACTCCGGAGCAGCGGCCCGTCCGTTCCGGCGAGGCCGGTCAGTGCGGTCGGTGCGATCGGTGCGGTCGCGAGTGCGGTCGAGCAGCGCGGCGGCGCCGTCCGGCGGTGGCGTCGAACCATCCTGCGCACGGCTGGATCCCGTACGTTCACCCGACGGAGGGATCGGGCGGGTTGATCCGTCGTTGAGTGGTGTTGTCCGCTGAGCCAGCGGATCGGGTGCGGCGTGTCCTGCCCCCGGCAGACCGGGGCGGGTGTTGCCAGGTGCGGGCGCCGGGTGCGTGACCGCCCCGGATGACGGCGAGTTGCCGTGGACCACAACCCGTTCGGTGTCGGGCCGGCTCGGCGTCGGTACCTCGGTCGTCGACTTTGCGGCGAGCGGGCTGGCGGCGCGGTCGCCGAGGGCGTGCGCGTCGGCAACGCTGTCTGCGCGTGACGGCGTCATCCCAGGCCTGGCGGTGTCGCCGGGCAGACCCGTCCGCGGGCCGGTCGTCGACGGTGCGGCGGTTCTGCTTTCGGGCGCGGTGCCTGCCGGTCGGGCTCCGGTCCCGGTGTCGGACGCCGGACCTGTTTGACGTGCTCCGGTGTCGGGAGTCGGGCTGGGGTGGCGGCTTCCGATGTCGGGAGCGGGGCCTGCGTGGCGGATTCCGGTCCCCGGGTCAGCGCCTGCGGGCCTGGCATCGGGGGCGGTAGGTGTGCTCGGCCTGCCGATATCGCCGCTGTGCGGCACGGGGGCGGTGGTCGTCGTGTTGGTGTGGTGCACCGACACCGGAGCAGTCGTCGCCGAGCCGGACGGCACTGTGCCGTGCGAGCTTTGGCTGCCTGAGTTCGGGTGGGTCGACGATCCATCGCTGATCGCCGCTGGGGCAGAGGTGCCCGCGCGGTGCTCGCCCGCGGGGGATGTCGGCGTGCTCGACGGAGGGATCGGCCTGGCAGCGCTGGGTTGAGCGGTATCCGAACTTGGTGCGGCCATGAGGGATTGGTACGAAGGCGGTGGTGCTTCGTACGGCGGCGGTGGCTCGCGCAGAGCGAGGGACCGCGGGTTGGTGGGATTGCCGTTCGGCGCCCTTCCGGTGCTGCCTGCACCGGGTCGAGGTGCGTTGCGGTATTCGGTGACACCGGAGACTGCGCCGGACAGGGCACCGCCGATCGCGCCGCCAAGCATGCGCGGATCGAACTCCCATTCGCCGGTGAGGATCCCGCCCGCGATAAACCCACCGCCGACGCCCGCCAGGCCCGCGGGGACCGCGGCGCCCACCGCGCGGAATCCAGCGCCCCACATGCTCTTCGGTGGGCCCGCCCACTTGTTGATGAGCGTGCCTGCCCCGTGTGCGACGGGAAACGCAACGGCCGCACCGGCTGCCGAGGTGGCTGCGGCGATGCCGACCTGTTTCCAGTCGATGTGGTCGCGTCGGCCGCGGCCGACTTGGTACGCCTGGATCCCGAGTTCCTGCCCGAGGCCGATGGCGGTCTCGACGACGACCGTGATTCCGAGCTTCTTCATGAACGATTGGCTCGCGAATTTGGCGCCTACTCGCAGGATCGCGTCGAGCATCCGCTGGAAGATATTGCGGGCAGCGATCTGCGCCGCCGTCTCGATCGCGGGCACCGCGGCCGAACCGAAGAGAGTAGTCAACGCCCAGGCGATTTCGGCGGCGGTGATGGCCAGCGTGGTGATGATCTGCAGCTTCGAGTACTCGATCTGGGTGCCGCAGTTCCTGACGTAGTCGCCCAGATCGGCAAGACCTTTGGCGAGCGACTCGATGGAGGTGTCGCCCTTGAAATAGGTGTCGAAGTCGGCTCGCATCGCGTCGGCGCCGTCGCCGTCGTAGGACAGCAGGGTGATGTCGGCGGCCTTCTTGAGGTCGGGGATGATGGTGCGCAGCTCACTGCTGGCGCGCTTCCAGTCGTCGCCGAGGCCGAACAGCTGATCCTCGTCGCCTTCCGGCCACTCCGAACCCGCCAGGTAGCTGACCCACTCCAGCCACGGCGGCATCGTGATAGTCATCGCGCGCGACTACCAGCTGTCGTCGGCGAGCGAGGGACGGGGAGTCGAACCCCGCAGCTGCTCGACGTTCTCGAATTCCGTGGCAGTGTCGACTATCTGGCGATCCTCGGCGTTCGGCGGTGAGGTCGGAGCAGGCACCGGCTTGGGGGTCAGCTCCGGCAGGTCCGCCATCCCCGGGATGATCTCGGACAAGGTGGGCAGCCGTGCGCGGGTGCGTTGCAGGGGCTTGAAGAGTTCCTCGGCCTTGAGTTTGACCTCCGCCGCAGCGGCCTGCGCCGCCTCGGTCATCGCCTCGGCGATCTCGTCGTAGCTCAGATCGCTGATGTCGTCGGCGAATCGGGTCTGGATCAGTACCCCGTCGGCGTTGACCGTCACCTCGATCCGCTTCTCGCAGGCGGTGGCACTGGCGGTGAGCAGCGCCCGTCGCTGGTGGGCATCGCCGATCGAGCGCAGGTGCGTCTGGACGTTGTCCAAGAGGTCGGCGAGATTCGCCTTTGCCGCTTCGTTGGCCATGTCAATCCTCCACGACATCGAGGCCATTACGGCGTGGTCGGCTTCCTGGTCTCGGAAGGTTACCTGTGTCCTCCCCTCGGGCGGGAGCTTCGAGAACCGTTGGCGTACGGGGGTTTTCCTGGGCTTATGCGATTACATGACGGGTTGCTGATGCGCAGATGATGCTCGGGTCGCGGTGATTTCGCCGTGGCGGGACTCTTCCGAAGGGGCATGAGCTTTCGATGATCCGCGGGTGATCCGCGGGTGATCGACCGTGGTGTTGAATCCGAGTGCGCGACATCTGAACTGCGGCGGTCGAGGTGTCCGGGATCCAGGATCGACGGCGCCGCAACGGTATCGGAGGGCTGACGTGGGTGGTTCCTATACGCTCGAGCTGGAAACCAACGTAGCGAGGGATTGTGCCGCTGCCTGCGCGGAGCTGATCAAAGAGTTCGACGCGATTCGGCGATATGTGGAGTCGGTACATCCGGTCGACGGCATCGGCAATCTGCACTCCGGCGACCAGTTGGAGCAGAAGTTCAAAGAGAAGCTGAAAACGCTCGGTACCACGCTGGGTAAACACATCACGTTCGTTACCAGCATGGGGCAAAAGTTCATTGATGCTGGTAAGGCGTACGCAGCCGCTGAGGATGTCTCGGAGCACGACCTGAGAGCCCTGACCGACATTTCGCTCAAGCCTGATCCATCGAGATCTATTCCGCTGGAGTGGAAGAAGGGGCTCACCAGGGAAGGTGGGGCTCCGACGGTTCCGCAAATTCTGGCGCCGAAGGAACTCGGCCGTACAGACAGTCCAACTATTTCCCCGGAGAATGGTGCCAATTTGGACTGGGGTCAGCTGGTCGCGTATCAAGTGGCTAGCGATATGAACCCGATGATGACGGTGAGTGAAGTTTTCGCCAAAGTCAAGGAGGACACTGGCGCGAAGACTGAAATTCTTGGCAATAAGATCGCGCGCACCGAGGGCAGGTGGCGCGGTGAAGGCGGGGATGCGGCCCGCAAGTTGGCCGCCGAATACGCCGCTGGAGTCAAGAATGAGCTGGGGGACAGCTTGGAGATGTTGAGCGTCAATGCAAAGTACACCGCGGAGTGGGTTGGTTACCTGAAGAAGGAGCTGGCGCCGATGCTGACGACACCCGTCCTCGATCAGGAAAAGCTGCTTCCGTCATTTCGTGACAAATTCACCGCGGTATATGTTCCCGGAATCCAAACGTCCGATAAATCGTTCGCCCATATCCCGCAGCCGCGAGGATTAGGCGGTACCGGAACTACGAGCACCGATGGTAGTAAGAGCCCCACCGACAAAAAGGGCGACGGTGCCAAAAGCGACCCCAGTAAGGGCGGGGGCGGATCCGGTGACGGCGAAAAGGGCGGCGCCGGTGCAGAGGGCGGCCCCGGTCCCGGTCCGAAAGGCGGCGCCGGTGCAGAGAAGGGCGGCCCTGGCCCTGGCGAGGGCAGCAAGCCCGATCCTGCGAAACCCGACCCGTCGAAACCCAAGCCGGAGATTCCGAAACCTGACCCGACTCAACCTAAGCCGGAGGTTCCGAAACCCGGGCTTCCCGGGCAGCCGAACCCCAATGTTCCTGGTGGCAATGTCCCAGGACTAGGTCCCCAAGTCCCGAATCTGATCGCGCCGTTGCTTACCGCGCTCGGGCAGGGCGTGCAGATGGTCGGCCAGGCGATTCAGGCCGGAGTCCAGGCCGATGCCGCGTTGAAGGCCGCACTGCCCGCCCTCAAACTCCCCGAGGGTGTCGGACCTGGTCCTGGCGAGCCCCCCAAGGAAGGTGGCCCGAACGGCAGGGGTACGCCTCCGGCGAAGCCCAGTCTGATGGAGCTGAAGGCGAAAGCCTTTCCCCGAGCATCGATTCCGGGCAGGGCCGGTGAAGTGCTCATGCCGGGGATGCCCTTCGGACCGGGCGCGGGCATGCCAGTCATGCCGCCGGGCGGAGCGGGCCACAACTCGTCGGTGCAGGCGCAGGGCGCCAAGCCGGCGAAGTTCCTCGACGAACCGTTCCTCGAAGAGTTCGGGATCGAGCCCGATGCCGTCCGACCGGTGATCGAGTCATGACGACGTGGTCGTACACCGATCTGGAATTCGCGGTGCTGTGGGAGCGGCACTCCGACTACCCATTTCCCGTTCCGTTCACCTACACCTCCCGAATCCCGCTGCACAACGACTATGTGGCGGAAAAGCAGCAGACCTGGGAACGGATGCGCGGCGAGGTAACCGCCGAGGTAGTCGGCGCGATGGAAACCGTATGCAGCCCTGACGTTTTCGTGAGCGTGCGCGGCTGGTGCGATCAGGACATGGACGATCCGGAAAAGCGGATCAGGATATTCGCCGCGCGGACCGGCGTTCGCGCCTATGTGGTGACGCAATCGCCCGGCGAAACCGTATGGCACAGCAGCGGTTACACGGTCAGCGAGTGCGATCCGCGCGGCCTTGCCGCAGATCTGGTCGGGCGGCTCGCCGACGTCGAGGCAGGCAAGCTCCGCAATACCGTTGTCGTTCCCGAGGTCGAGGATCCCAACGCGGGGCCGTGGGGTGCACAGGTGGCCGACGACGGGCAGGCGACGCTCGCCGCCCGCAGCAAGAAGTTCTTCGCCATCGAGGCCACCACCACCGGCGAGATCGCCATACGCCAGGGGCGGTCGAAGTACGGTCCGCGCGGAATTCGCCAGCAGGTATTGCAATGGCGCGACCTTCCCGACGACGGACGCTACGTGATCGGGCCGGAGGAACCACCGGTGGCCATCGGCACCGGAAAGCGGCGCTTTATCGGCCTCATCGACGCAGGCATCGAACTGATGATTGACCGACTCGAAACACATTGGGAATCAGAGGAGTTCACGGTGGGATCGACGCAGCGAGGGCAGGAGCCGACGTGGTGAATCAATCGATGCAGGGGTACCGTGAGCAGGTTGCCCCGGATGATCTGGGCGGGTCGTCCCCCGATGTGGCATTCACGTTGGCCTTCGGCGGCGATGCCGAGCTGGTCGACGTCGCGGCAGAGCAAGGTACAAGCCCGGCCGGCGCCGGTGCGGTCGTGGCTCCCGATCTTGCCGAGCGGGCGATGCACTCGGAGGACCTACTTCGCAGAATCGCCACGGAATTCGTGAACGAGGCTCCGGCTGACTGGCAGCACCTCGATGTGTTGCTCGTCCTCACTGTCGCGGGCGGGACGGCGCTGGCCTACTTCACCGTGGCCGACGAGACCATGGTGCAGGCCCAGCCGCCGACGCCGGTGATCGAGCTGGCACACGAGCATCGCACGGTGTCGGCCGAGCTGACCGGCCGACCTTGGTGGCGATTGATGGTGCGGTTCACTGCTGCCGCTGAGTTGTTCGTCGATTACGACTACGGCGACGAGCCGATACCGGCCGATGATCGGCTGCCCGCAGAGGCGTATGAGGCGGACCTGCAAGCCTTTCCGCGCGAGCGGGTGCCGGTGTGGCTCGGGGCGTATCTCGATCAGACCGGTAGGCAGCTGCGCTCGCCGGAGGAGGCGGCCGAACACGCCATGACCGAACAAGGCAGGTGTGCTCGCACCGACGAGTTGCCGCCGTTGCCGGAGCTGTGGGCGCGCTGGGCGGTGATCTCAGCGGCGTTCGTTGCCGCTGGCTCCGGGTGGGGTCCGCGAATGCTGTTGGCAACGGGCTGGTTCGAGGGCAGCACGCACGGCGGAAGCACACTGCATGTGCTGCCCGGTGGCCGGGCGGTCCTGTCCGGTGGCACCGCCAACGCGGCGGCGTTGGACGCGGCGTACAACGACGGCCGCGACTTTCCCGAACTGTATGGGGGCGCTCCGGATTGGGTCGCGGACCCGGTCCTGAACGTGCGAGCGCAGCAGGGACTGCTTTCCTTCTGCTATTGGTGGGACGGCGACGGCTGGCAGCACAGCGGGTCGCCGATCGCGGCGCAGATCAGCGATGCGGTGCCGGGTATCTGGACCGCCGACACCGTGATCGATGTGGTGTCGACCGCTCTACCGGCGGAGCGCGGACAGGTCGCGGCGCTGCTCAGCGCCGCCGAAAGCGGCAGTGTCACTCGCGAGCTGCTGGCGAAGGTCCTCGGTGCCGATGACCGGTTCGCGGCCGCCAAAGCCTGGTATCAGCTTTCGCTCGCCGGTGTGATCAGTCGCGATGCGGCTTAGCGATGACCGCGCGGACATCTGGTCACGACTCGAGCATCAGCGTGACAGGGCCGTCGTTGACGAGCTCGACGCGCATATGAGCGCCGAAGCGGCCGGTGTCGACGGTCGCGCCCAATTCACGCAGGGTGCTGGCGAATTGGTCAACCAGCGGCTCGGCCAGCCGTCCTGGTGCGGCAGCGGACCAGGATGGTCGACGACCCTTGCTGGTGTCGGCGTACAGCGTGAACTGGCTGACCACGAGTATCGGGGCGTCGAGATCGGCGGCGGAGCGTTCGCCGTCCAGAATGCGCAGCCGCCAGAGCTTGTCCGCCAACGTCTTCGCGGTGGTTTCGGTGTCGCCCTCGGTGACGCCGACGAGGGCGACCAGACCCTGGGTAGCGGGGTTGATCCGGCCGACGACCTCGTCGCCGACGGTCACCCGCGCCGCCGTGACCCGCTGCACAAGTACTCGCATGTCGCGAGTGTGTCATCCGCTAGGTGCGAAAGATGCGCGGGGCCTGCGCACGTGCGTGGATCGAAGGAGCATCGAGATGGCTGCTGACGACAAGAATCCGCCCAAGGAACCACCGAAAGAACCACCGAAGTCGGACCTGAGTCTTCCCGAGCTCAAGAGACAGGCCAAGATTGGGCTGCTCAGGGTTGACCCCACGGTCGCCAAGGAGTGCGCGGAGGCCGCCAACACTGCGATCGGCAATCTCTTGGCTATTCGCAAGACGGTGGAGGACAAGGCATCCGCGCTACCTCCGTTCGGCAACCTGAAATCATCTACCCACCTGCAGGACGCATTCAACGACAGGGCCAAATCTCTTGCCAAGATCTTGACTTCGCATATCACACTTCTGACCGATCTCGCGCAGGGTTTCCTCGACGCCGGTAAGGCATACACGGAGATCGATGAGGCGAACGCGGATGCTCTCAAGAGCCTCGATATCACGATAAATAAGTCACCTGGGAACCTCCCTGGACCTGATCTGACGAAACATAAGAGTCCTGAAACGAAGATTCCGGATAAACCGCCGGCGTCGGGTGGTGATTCTGTGACCGTCAATCCGGAAACCAGCAATAGTCTGGATTGGGATAAGCTATATGGACTGGGTGTGGCACTTGGTGGACCGCGGACGGTAAAAACCAGTTTCACCTGGACCAAGAGTGGTGGGCACACAGATAAAACCGCGTTGGTGACGGAGAGCGCTATTGCGAACAAGGTGGCGGATGTCGGCTCTGTCTGGAAATGGGCAGCCGACAACGTGTTCGACACCGGAAATGCGCTGAATAATGCATTGAGGAAGGCAACCGAGGAGAAGTGGCGGGGCGAAGGGGCCAAGGCTGCTGCTGAGGCGGTACTTCGGTACAAGAATATTACCGACGATCTGTTCAAGCCTATGAAAGCCATGGCGGCCAATCTCGACTACACGGCACAGTGGCTGCATTCCACCATGAATGCGATGCCGCAGGAACCGGCTGCCACCGACCCTCGTGCGAGTTGTGACCTGGAGAAATATCAAAACGAGTACAAAAGTCATTATATCGATGGGATGAACCACGCTGCGACATTGTTCGCAAAACTGGGCGATCCCATGGTTGGGCAGGGCGGTGGCAGTACCCCGCCCGGCGGACCTGGCGGCGGCAAGAAGCCCAACGACGGCAGCGGCGGTAGTCCTGGCACGGGAGGGCCGGGGACCGGCAGCACCGCCGATGACTTCTATAAGAGCCTGCTCGACAAGATGAAAGGCCAAGGCGGCGGCCCTGGCGGTGGCCTCGGCAGCGGGCCAGGCCCCGGCCTCGGCGCTGGGCCCGGCGGTGGCCTCGGCAAAGGCGCCGGGCCTGGTGGCGGCGCGCCACCGCCGAAGGTGGGCGTGCCGAAGCCGCCGTCGCTCGGTCCCGGCCCGGGAATCGGGGGTCCACCGGTGCCGAAGCCGCCGGTCCTTCCACCTGGTGGGTTGCCCCCGGGTGTGCCTCTCCCGGACGGGAATTCGCCCTTCGACCCCGGCCAGCAGGGTGGTATCGGCGCGGGCGCCGACGGACTCGACGCGGCAACTCGAGCTGCGGCGCAAGGTCTGCCGGGTACGCAGGCGCTCAATGCGATGGCGCAGGCGGACAAGGCGCGTTCGGATCTGGCGGCTAAGGCGGCGGCGGAGAAGGAGAAGGCCGCAAAGACTCTCGCGGGTCTGCCCGGAATGCCTGGCGGACGTGCGGGTGGCGGCCCCGGTGTGTCGAGCAGCAGTCCGCTTGCGGCGAATCAGAATTCGAAACTGTTCCCTCGGGTCGCATTGCCTGGCGTCGCAGGGGCAACGGTGTCCGCGGTGCCGGGGTCCCCCATGGCGGGTATGGCAGGCCCGGGGATGGCGCCCGGCGCGCCGATGGGCGGGGCAGCGCAAGGTAAGGACGCTGGTCAGCACAAGCGCGCCAAGTACCTCGACTCCAAGAAACATCTGGAGGAAGGATTCGGCAAGTTGCCGACCGGGATGAAGGCAGTGATCGAGCCCGAACAATGAACGCCACCATCACCATTACGGACCTGGAGTTCAAGGTCCTGTGGGAGCGCTACACCGGCGAGCTGATGCCGGAACCGCTCAGTTTCATGAGTCGTACGGAGTACCACAACGACTACGAACGCGAGAAGGTGCAGGTGTGGGAGCGGATCCGCACCGACAGCTTCCTCGGGAAGGTCATCGAAACACTGCACGTGCCTGACGTTTACGTCATCGCGCATGGGTGGGACGACGCGGACATGGCGAATCCGAAGAAGCGCATCCGGGTGCGCGCCGCGCGGGCAGGCGCGCGCGGCTATGTGGTGACCCAGCTGCCCGGCGAAACGCTCTCGCACAGTGGCGGCTTCACCATCACCGACTGCGGCGCCCGCGGCATCCCCGCGGCGGTCGTCGCGACGCTGCCTGACGTCAAGGCCGGGCAGCGCGGCAGCGTGCCGATCGTCGTCGAAGCCACGCGCGCCGGTGACAGTTACTGGCAGTCGAGATCCATGGTGGCCGATGCCGTCGATTCGGCACAGGAGCACAGCATGGAGTTCCTCGGGCTGCCTGCCACTACCACCGGTGCGATCACGATTCATCAGGGCAAATCGAAGTTCGGGCGGCGTGGCATCCTCGAGCAGGCCATGTTGTGGCGAGACATGCTCGACGACGGCCGCTACGTGATTCCACTCGGTGAGAATCCGGTCGCCATTCCGATCGGCACCCGGCGGTTGATCGGCCTGATCGAGGACGGGATCGAAGTGATGGTCGAACGTCTCGAAACACATTGGGAAACTGGCGATTCCGAATCTATGCAGTATCGCCGCCGATCGTTCTAGTGCGCACCGGGAAACGGTGATGGTGCGCTGATGCCGAACTGATGCATCGCGACGCCGAATTCCGTTCGGAGACACCGCGAGTTCACCCGTATGCGATGTGGTTGATCACGTCGTAGCGGCAGGCGGACGGGTGGGATCGCATGGGGCTGGAGCTCCCGGAGGGACTGCGCTGGCTCGGTTGGGTCGCAGGCTCGTCGTGGCCGGACGGCGACGAGACCACGATGTGGGAGATCGCGAACGCCTGGCACACGGCGGGCGGCGAACTGAAAGCGCTGCTCGCCGAGATCGACGTGGCAAAGCGCGCCACCATGGACGCGTATCTCTCGGGAGCGGGTCGGGCCGCGATGGGCGCCAGGTTCGATCAGCTGCGCACCGGAGACCAGTCGGTGGAGTCGTTGGCAGAGCTGTTCGAGACGATCGGGGATTCCGCCTTCGATGCCGGGACCGAACTGGAAGCCACCAAGCTCAACATCATCATCTCGCTGACCTGGCTGGCGTTGGAACTGCTGTGGGCGTGGGTGTTCCCGCCGACCGCACCCGCGGCGGAGAAGGCGGCGATCCTGACGACCCGATCCATCCTGCGGGTGCTGGAGGACCGGCTGGTCACCCAAATCACCAATCTGGCAGCGCGTTTGGGCGCGGCAGGCGAAAAGCGTTACTTCTTCCAAGCGTTGTCGCTCGGCAAGCTGGTGTTGCCGACCGCCAAGGGCATCGGTGTGTACAGCGTGAAGTTCCTGGAGACCGGGCTCACCTCGATGGCGTTGGACGGCAGTGTGCAGCTCGGCCAGATGGCGGCGGGGCATCGCAGGCATTTCGATGGCAGGCAGCTCGGGGTCTCGGCATTCGCCTCGCTGGCGGGCACGCTGCCTTCGCGAGAGTTTGCGCGGTATCTAGGGTTCGGGCTCGACAAGGCGATCGGTAAGCAAGTCGCCGGGGTGTGGGGCGGACCGACCGCACGCGGCGCCTTCATCGGCGCGGCGTCGGGTGTTGTCGGCTCGGCCGTCGGCAATGTCGCGGTGGGTGTCGCCACGGGATCGTGGGATTCGTTCGGTTCGCCGACCGGATGGGTGGGCGGCATGGCCAGGGGCGGTCTGGTGGGCGGGGCGCGCGGTGCGGCATCGATGGGCACGATTGCCAAGAACGATCCCAGGCGGTTTTTCTGGGCTGCCAAGCCGGCGGTGAAAACACCTGTGGCGGCGACACCTTCGGCGCCGGTCGGCAGGGCAGGAACTCCAGTCACGGCCGATGGGTCCACCGCGGTGCCACACACCGTGAGTGCGCCGGGCCCGACATCGAACGGGCCGCAGCCGCGTACACATAGTGTGTCTTCGGCCGCTGGTGATGGGCAGAGCGTGCGATCCACGCCCCCCGGCGGGTCGCAGGGTTCAGCGACCACCAGGTCGTCCGCCAGCTCACAGAGTTCCGATGACCGGAGTTTCGTGACGGCCCGCACGTCGGACACCGGATCGCAGATACCGACGCGGAGTTCGGATTCCGCTTCGGTGCGGTCGTCGGAATCGGGCTCGAGTTCCTACGTCACCGCCCGCAGCGATGTCAGCGGTCCAGACGGCTCGACGACGCCACGCGGCGGGACCACGCCGCCGACCTCGTGGTCGTCCTCGGTGGACGGCGGCTTGCGTCCGGCCACCCCGAGCAGCCCCGGGCCAGCGAGCGCAGTGCCGACGCCCACCGGGACCGCGGCACCGGCGCCGAGCGCGACAGGGTCCGCGCCGACGTCGAGTGGTGCTGGCAGACTGCCGAATTCGGTGACAGTGCCAGCTGGTCCGGTGGGGCCGCAAGCCGGTCCGGCGTCGCCGAGCGGCGCGGCTCCGGTCGGTGGGGGCACGGATGCGCCACCGCCACAGGCCAGTTCCCGTGCCGAACCGACTGCGCCGTACCTCGGTCCAGGCAAAGACATGAAGGCGAAGACCAGACCCAAGCTGATCGTCGATTGGGGGCCGATGCCTGCCGGGTTCGAGGCACCGGCAGCACCGACCGCCGAGGACTGGCTGCCACCCGATCACGAGCATCCACCCAAGCCGGATCCCCAAATGTGTGATGACGAACCAGATATCGAGAAGGAGCGATGATGGTCAACGAAGTGTCCGTCAACCCGGACCAGTTGCGCGCGGCGGCGAAACTGTCGGCCGGTATCGAACAACGCATCGGCTACACGATGCAGAGGCTGCATACATCGCTGGTCGCGGCGGGAACCGCCTGGGGCAAGGACGGTTTCGGCGACAAGTTCGCGAAGGGATATCTGCCCGCGCGCGAGAGCCTGACCAAAGGCGCCGAAACCATGGCGACGACGTTCGGAGCCATCGCGGAGGGACAGGTGAAGGCTGCGGCGCATCTGGACGGTCAGGAGCACTACAACACCGCCGTGTTCGGTCGGTCCGCCTGAGCCGAGCGTGCGGAGAACGCTGACCGTCAGCGCAGAGAGCACCGAAAGATGGACGACAGGCGGAGGTTTCGATGACGAACGAGCGGCTGAAGGCGGACGCCGCGATGCTGATGGATGCGCTCAACGACCAGCTGGCAGGCATCGCCGAGATGCAGAAGAAGCGCATGCAACTCATCGGCACCGCGTCGGTGTGTGACAAGCGGATACACGTGACCGTCAACGCCACCGGCGTCCTGATCGACACTCGATTCGCCGACGATATCGGCGATCTGACCTTCGACGAGATCGCCGCGGCGATGACCGAGGCGGTCCAGGCGGCGGCCGCCGATGTCGAACGCAAGGGTCAGGAGCTCAGGGAGCCGCTCCTCGATCGGAAGGCCAGGCTGCCGAAGCTGTCCGAGCTGGTCGAGGGTGTCCCTGAACTCGGGACACCCGCGCCGCTGACGCCACCGGCCGCCGCGGCGCCGGACGGCTCGGTCGACAACGCTCGTCCGCGTTCGGTTGTCGCCGAACCAGATTGGTGACCGAGGCTGAATGGTGCCACGCTCTGCCTTGGACACCGGATCGAGGCGTCAAGGGAGCGTCAATGCGGGTTCAGGCGGTGCGGCAGTCGGAGCAGCGCTGCTGCGATGCTCACCGAGAGCCGTTGTCCCGCTGGGGTATCAGGACGTCGTAAATACGGCATGTTGGCGCTGGCTCGCGGCGTCCTCGCATGCGATCGTCGGGACCAGAAGGCCGGTCGCCACCGCCGGAACGCAACGGAGGGTATGTGACCAACGATTGGGCGAAGGCCGAGATGTCCGCGATGCTCGGCGAATTCGAGCAACAGCTGGACCTGGTCGGGCGGATTCGGCGGGAGCGGGCGCGGATCCGCGGGCGGGCATCGGTGCGCGGACGACGGGTGACCGTGGTTGTCGACGTCGACGGTGCGCTCCTGGACACGACATTCGGCGCCGACATTGTGGATCTCGACTATCGCGAGATCGCGAAGGCGGTGACCGAGGCAGCGAAGCTGGCTGCGGTGGATGCGGCACGCCAAGCGCGAGAGTTGATGGCGCCCTTGCTTGTTCAGCGTGCCCGCATGCCAAGACTGCACGAGTTTGTCGATGGTATGCCGGATCTCACAGATCGACTCGGCGAGCGGGATCCCGGATCGATCGACACCGCCGAGAACGGTGAATTCGGCGCTGGTGGCGAGCCGTTCGCCGAGGTCATGGGACGACGGGGGGCAGGCGTCACCGATTCCGGCTGGTGACACCGGTTGGGCGCTGTGTGGTAACTGCGGCGGCACTGTCCGTTCATGTTCGGGCTACGAACACGTCGCCAACGGCTGTCAGTGTCGAAGGCACGGGTGTGGAGGGTGCGGAGGGACCGCAGGGCACGACAGGAGCGAACAGTCATGGCGCCGAACGTCGAAAATGATCCCGATCTGCTGCGCAAGGCCGCGCAGAACAAGACAGGACACGTGCGCGATCGGCTCAACAGCGTGCTGTCCACGTTGGAGGCCTCGCTGGCGGGCCGGGGCAGACCGTGGGGCGACGACAAGATCGGTCACCAGTTCTTCGACGGTGACAACGGCTACGGCATCGGGCGCGAGCATGCGACCAAGAATGTCCGCAACGCCTCGACCAGCTTCGACAACTTCGAAAAGGGCCAGGTCACCTCGGCTGGCATGTTGAAGACCATGGATCACGGCAACGCGCAAAACTACCGGTGATCCTGGATCGGACCAGCGCATGACAAACGAATACGCCAAGGCCGAACTCGCCTCCGTCTGGGAGGAAGTGCAGCGGCAGTTCCGCTCGATCGCCCAGATCCAGCAGGCACGCGCCGAGCTCACCGCGAGTGCCACGGTGCGTAAGCGGGTGACCGTGACCGTGAATGCCGACGGCACGATCATCGACACGAAGTTCGGCCCCGGCATCGAGGAATTGACCTTTCCCGAGATCGCGAAGGCGGTGACGGCGGCGGCGCAACAGGCCTGCGCCGAGGTCGGCCGCAAGGCGCAGGAGTTGATGGCGCCGCTGCAGGAGCGGCGCGCGCGGCTGCCGAAGGTGTCGGATCTGATCGAAGGCATGCCGGATTTCCGGGGGGACCAGCCGGTCGAACCCGAGGTGCCGCTGGCGCCACCGGGATCGGCGCAGCGCCAGGACGCTGCCGACAATGCCGGTGCTGCTGCGGCATTCAGCAATGTCGAGGCGCACACCTTGAATCGCCGCCGCGGAGTCACCCAAGCCAGTTGGTAAGCGGGTAACCATCGATGGTTGAAATCCCAGGCGCCCTGCAATGGCTACTCGAGGTCGTTGCCGGATCCGAGTATCCGGAAGGCGACGCGGAGGGTATGCGCGGCGTCGCGGGCGACTGGCGCACCGCCGCAAAGGAATTGCGCGCCATCCTGGCGGATATCGATAGCGCCAAGGAGGCGACCCGCGGCGCTTATCCGCAGGGCGCCGGTGTCGAGGCGATGCTCGCCGATCTCGACGTCTATCGCAGCGGCGACCAGTCATTGGAGCTGCTGGCCAAGGACTTCGACAGTTTGGCCGAGTCGGCGGAGAGCGTCGGCACCGAGATCGAGTACGCGCAGTTGATGGTGATCACCTCGATCGCGTTGCTCGCGTTGGAGATCGCGATCGCCTGGCTGTTCCCGCCGACGGCGCCCGCGACCGAAGCGCTTGCCATCATCGGCACCAGGGCCACCGTGCGATGGATCGCCGCGCGCCTGATGAATCGGATCGTGCAGCTGCTGTCGAAGGTGCTCGGCAAGAAGCTGGCCAACTTCCTGGTCAGGCACATCGCCATCGACACGGTGATCGGTACGGGGCAGGACCTCGGCATCCAGTACTACCAGAAGGAAGCCGGGCACCGGAAGGACATCAACTGGCAGCAGGTCGGCATCACCGCGATCGCCTCTGCCGCGGGTGCCGGGGTGGCCAGCCCGATCGGTGAAGCGCTCGGGAAACGGCTCGGCCGGTCGGTGGACGTGGACGGCAGGCCGACGATCAAGCCCTGGGTGAGCGGGGCGATCACCGGCACAGTCGCGGGCACGGCGGGTTCAATCGGCGGCTTCGCGGGCAGCATCGGTGCGCAGCTCACCATCGCCGCGTATCAGGGTGACGGCAAATGGGATTGGGGCAAGGCCTGGGACGGTCTCAACATCAAGGACCAGTTCGACTGGCGGATGTTGACGGCGGGCGCGACGAACGGCGCCATGTCGGGCGCGAACCGCGCCAAGGCGGACAATTTCTATCAGAACCGGCATCCCGACTGGTATCGGCCGAGCGGGCCGGAAAGTCCCGGCGGTGGTCCGCCGCCTGCGCACTCGCCCGCCGGTAACCCGCAGGGCGGCAGCGACAACTCGCCGCACACCACGAACACCGGCACGAGTGGATCGACCAGCCTGGGTACCGGCAATGGTGCGCGCGGCGCGGGCGATGGTTCGACAGGGGTTCGTCCCACCAACGCCGCGTCGAACGGTCATGGTGCGGCCGACAATTCGACCAACGGCCGGGTGGCGGGTGCTGCGTCGGCGCATGTCGACGACGCGGGTGATTCGCACGTTGCAGGTGACCTGTCCTCGAATGGTCATGGTGCTGGCGATAATTCGACCAACGTTAAGGTCGCCGGCGAAGTGCTGGCGCACGGTGATGACACGCCTGTTCATCAGACATCCGGCGACGGTGGCTCGGATAGTGGTGCGCGCGTTGCCGGTGAACCCCCGCCGGGGACGAACGACGTGGCCCGCGCAGGCGACGCCACGACCGCGGAGAATCGCGCGGGCGCACCGGCGCAGCCAGCCCATACCCCGATCGCCGGGCTCGACGCGAGCGTGCGCGCGGAACCCGCACCCAGCGTGCACGATGCCTCGACGGCAGGCGACGGCTCATCCGTCCACGCCGAGACGGGGCGTCCTGAACAACAAGCACATCCCGATAGCGGAGGTAGCACGCCGCTCACCGATAACCCTGTGCCCCACGCAGATCCGCTCGCGGTGCACGACGGCAACGACAACGGAGCATTCTCCGGCGATCAGCCACACAGCAAGCCGGTGCAGTCGGCACAGCTGCCCGCAACCAGCCTCGATCAGACTGCCTCCGTCGGATCGACCGTCGATCACCAGCCGCGTGTCGGTGGCGCCGACGGAATCGGCCCACGCCATGTCGTCGCCGGGGCATCAGAGGTCCCGCCGACCGCGACCCCGCACACCAACGCGGCCACCCCGACGGCGCACGTCGGGGAGCCGCGGACCGGGACCGAGCCTCGCATCGCCTCCGAAACACGCACCGGCGCAGAGACCCGTGGCGGTGCCGAAACACGCAATAGCGCACCAGCATCCGCTACCCGCACCGACGCCACCACCCGGCGGCCGGGCGATGCGGAATCGCGTGCGGGTGCCGAGCCGCGCGCAGGCGCGCCCGAACACCGCGTGGCAACCCCCGAGCGCCGTGCCACGGTTGATGGCAGCGTGGCTCGACCTGCTCGCGCCGGTGACGAACCGGTGCGGGTGACGGGGGATGGGCAGGCTGTTCGCCGCCGTGGCGCCGCGAACCCTGCTGGGCTCGCGGACAACGTGGTGTTGTTTCCGCTGCACACCGGCGATCTCGGCGGGAGTACACCGGTCCCGCGTGGTACGGCCCGAACAGAGTTGGGGGACAACAGGTTCCGGCCCGACACCGAGTCGCCCCCGCACGCCGACCAGGACCGGTCCGCCGCCATGGAGGGGGAGCCGGGTGGCGACCATGATGTTCCGGCGGATCGTCCGAACGAGGATGCTGCGCCGCCGATCGACGACGAGTGGTCGCACCGCGATGCGGCCGACATCGAGCGGGAGCTGAAGCAGAAGTACGGGTTCGAGGAGATCGTCGGGTTCGACAACCCGCATGTGCCGGTGGACGTATTGCGCGAGTTCGCGCGGGCGATCGACGAAATACTCACCGCGCACCCGGAAATCGACCTGCGCAGCCTGCATATCGAGCCTCTCGCGCCCAACAGCCGCACGGGTGCACCGGTTTTCGCGCGTGCGCACTACGACGTGGACCCCAACGACATCTACTCGTATTTCACGAAGCGGATCACGTTGAACTCCGATTTCGCCACCAACCCGGAACGGATGGCGGCCTCGAAGCTGAATGCCGAGAACAAGCACCACTCGCCGCCGGGCGCTGCCGCTCGCCCGGTGTACGCGACGATCCTGCACGAGCTCGGTCACGCGCTGGACTTCGCGGGCGGCATGCGCGCCCGCAGTCAGATCGAAGACGTGCTGTTGCAGCACTATGCGGCGACGCGCGGCCACGTCGATCCCGATCACTACAGCGTCTGGAAGAATGAGCTCAGCGGATACAGCTACCACAAGCATGGCGATCTGAACCTGCCAGAAGCGCTCGCTGACGCGTTCCTGGATGTGCAGCTCAATGGCAGGCACGGTGAGCTCAGGCCCGATGGCACCATGGGCAAGGCCTCCGAACCGGCGACCGTGCTCTACGACCTGCTGCTGCGCGAATCCACGGGTGACGCCGAATCCTCGCAGCGCCCCGACGACATCATCATCGGGCTGCCGCCGACCGAGGAACCCGGCACCACGCACGCTGAAAAGCCCTTGCCACGAACCGAATCCGGAGACCGCGAGGCACCGAACCCGCGGCACCACGATGCAGAAGGTCCGCCGCAGGAAGGCGGCACACCCGACTCCGAGCACCCCGCCGCCAAGCGGCCCGGCGATGAGTCGAAACCCGTCGACCCGACAACCCCACCACCAGACCCGGCAGCCACCGACGGATCGCAGCAACAGGGCGAGTCGACCACGCGACCGAAACCACCTGCCCCCGAGCCGGATCCGGGCCGGACCGAGCCCGAAGCGCGCGGACCGGAGCCGCAGCCGCAACGTCAGCCGCAGCAGCGGCCGAACCCTGGTTCGCTCCCGCGCTTCGCCGAGCCGGGCGAAACCAGGCCGCATTTCCTCGACGTCGATGGCGAGCAGGTGCCGCTCTGGCTGCGCGCCGTCGGCGAAAAGCGGTGGGAGGTCGAGCTCCGCCCGCAGCACGAGCCGGTGCCCAACGAGCCGGAGCCGAATCAGAGTGCGCCGGAGAAAGAGCCGTCGACGAAGCCTGCCGAGCCGGAGGCGAAGCCGGACAAGCCGTCGCGTCTGCGCAAGCTGTGGGATCTGATCCGTGCCGGATACGAGGGTCTCGTCCCGAAGTACCCGTCGGGTTCCGGCGTGGACAGTGCAGGCCAGTCGTTGCTCGGTCATGAGGCGGGTGTGCCGCTGATCAAACACACCGACCACGGCGACGTGCTGCAGACCAAATTCAGTCCGGCGCGCATCCTCAAAGAGGGCGCGACGATGTGGAAGAACCGGGAGCTCATCCCGTTCCTCAAGCACCTCACCAGTCGGATCCCGGACCAGGCCGGGCACTACCCGGTGCCCAAGACGCGCGACGGCGAGGAGTACCGCTACTGGCTCGACGAGGCCGATCCGGAGCTGGTGCGCAAGGAACTCGGGGTCGACCTGGAGGACCTACGGCGCGAGGCCGCCGAGGAGGACCGTCGCGCCAAGGAGAAGGCGGCGGCCGAAGCACGGTCCGACGAGTCGACGATGCTGCCGGAAACGCCGGAACCGCCACGCGTGCACCCGGATACGAGCGGGGTCTTCCGCGAGCTGATGAACGAGCTGGCAGGCGCGGCCGACCGCCGCGCGGAGCTTTCCGAGGCGCTGCGGGACCAGGCCCGTGAGCTCGGCATCGACCTGCCGAAAAAGGTCACCGTCGAGGATCTCCGTCGTGCGGTGCGGGTGCTGGAATATCAGCAGGTTCGCCGGATCGGCGCGCTCGCCGGACTGGTGGATGCCGCGCGCCGCTACAACTTCGAGAACCAGCGCATCCCCTACGGCGACCACGTCAACTTCTTCGACGCCGACCCGATGAGCCGCTTCCTGCGTGAGGTGCTGCTCGCCAACGATCAGGGCACCACGATCCTGGACTGGGAGGGTGTGAACAACGGCGGCGAACCGGGTCGGGACTGGGGCGATCTCAGCTACTCCGACCAGCCCGGCCGGGACGAAGGCATCCCGATCTACTTCGAGAACGCGCTGCGCCGTGACCAACTCAAGGACGAGCGCGCGGTGTGGGCACAGCTGCTCGGCGTCGACCTGGCGGCGCTCGGCGAGCACGGCGCCGAGACGCTGGTCGAGCAGCTGCACCAGATACGCAACAGCGCAGGCGATCTCGCGGACTTCCGGGCGGAGGTCGACGGCTTTGTGCGGGCCGACAGCACGGTGGACGAGCTCACCGGGATCGTCGCCGACGTGGTCTTGCGTGGCTCGATCGAGTCCGACGGCGGCTTCGTCTTCCCGGACGTCGACGGCCTCGGCCTGATTCCGGGCGAGCCGGGGCAGCGGCCGCGGCTGGTGGTGATCGACGGGCGGCTCGAGCACGAGCAGGTGCTCGCCGATGCGCTGGCCAACCATCCGGATCTTGCCGAGGCGGTGAACACCGGGCTGGTGGATGTCGTACATCGCGTCGCGCACGTCGAACCCGACGGGACGGTCCGCGTCGGCGAGACAGATCCGTTGCAGGTGCGCCACATTCACGAGGAGGTCGACGGGCGCACGCTGAAGGTGACGACGGTGCGCGACGACGACGGACAGTGGCGCGCGATCGTCGACACCGAGCACGACGGGGCGGGTGTCAGGCCGCCGGAGCGGTTGACCCGCGAGGAAATCGATGCGCAGCGCCGAGAGCTCGGCGATCGCCTCGACATCCCGCCCGGTGACCGGGATTCGCCGGAACGGCTGCGGCAACTGCGCCACGAGAACGCGATTCGGGCGGCCCAGATCGAGGCGGTCATCGACTATGCCCGCACGGCATGGGATATCGACGACTACCACTCGCACGAGGATGCGCGCTGGCAACTTGCGCACCGGCTCGGCATCGAGAACGAACCGATGACACCGCAGCGGGTGGCCGAGGCGCTGATCGATCCGAAGCTCGGTAAGGCGCGGCGGCTGCAGGCGGTCGAGGACATGGTCGCCTACGCAAAACTGTTGCAGGGCACCGATGCCGAGAAGGTGCTTGCCGCGCGGGATCGACTTGCCGCGCGACTCGGCGTCGGCGAACGGCCTGGGCGGTTCCCGAAAGATCTGTATCCACTGAAGTTCACGTCGGATCTCGCGCATCGGGTGCCCAACACCAACGCGATCGATCCGAAGAAGTTGGCGCAGGCGATCGGCAAGCTGGCGCGCAGGCCGCGCGAGCGGGAGAACCTGGCCGACGCGCTGGCCGAGTACTACCGGACCATCAACGAACTCGATCCGTTCGATGCGGTCACCCGTGGCGACAAAGCGGTCGATCCGCGCGTCGTCGATATCGAATTCCCGGTGCACGACAAGGCAATCGACCATCTGCTCGAGGTGGTCGGCGATGTGGACGCGCTCACCGACGCGCTGGACGGCGAGGGACTGCTTGCCGCGCACGACCGAGATCCTGACCCCGATGACCGTGGTGCGAGCCGGGACTGGGCCAGGACCGTCGGTGTCGATCTGACCGACGCCGACGCCACGCGGTGGGCGAAGGTGTACGAGGTCTACCGCGACGGCAAGATCGACAAGAAGGAACGTCTCACGCCCGCCCAGTTGGCCGACGTGCAGGCGACGCTGCGCGACGAAGTCAGCAGGCGCGGTGCGGATCTCGACCGCATGATCGAGCTCACCGATCGAGCCGCCGCCATGGACGCCGCACAGCCTGCGCGCCGAGACGACCCCGGAACGCGGCCACCCGACGATCCGCCGCTCGCCACGCCCCGGCCGCGGCCCGATGCGCCCGACTCGGACAGCGGGGGCAGGCAGCTGCCGCCCGGCGACACGACGCAGCAGTCGCCGGATCCACGAGCCGGACAGGCGCCGCCGCGGCACACCGGTGACGACGTCGATGCCGCGCGGCAGCTGACCGATCGGCTGGCCGCCGAGAATGCCGACGCAGTACGGCAACTGGAGCTCGCCAGGGAGGCGCGGCAGGCCGCGATGCGCGGACTGCCCGTCGACGAGGCAGGGCTGACCGAGGACGCGCTCGACGGCACCATCGAGTCGTTGGCGACCAAGACCGTCCGGCAAACGCCGGGGGGCAACGAAATGGCGGAGTATCAGGCCAGGGTCGCTGTGCTCGAAGAAGCGGCTACCGCCTACAACC
Organism: Nocardia sp. NPDC049149; assembly: GCF_043197455.1. Taxonomy (NCBI): domain Bacteria; kingdom Bacillati; phylum Actinomycetota; class Actinomycetes; order Mycobacteriales; family Nocardiaceae; genus Nocardia; species Nocardia sp. NPDC049149. The sequence goes on along the minus strand of NZ_JBICTD010000005.1, from coordinate 560,087 downwards.
GAGCCGAGACTAAGGTCGCGTTCCTGGACGACATGGTGGCGCGCGCCATGGAACGCGAGGCCCTCGCCGAGGCGGGCGCGCACACCCTCGGCGTCAGCGATCGGATCGGCGTGGTCGACGCGGATCCGCCGCGCATCGTCGTTGTCGGCTGGCATACCCCTGGCGACGTGCGCGCCGAGCTCGCCGCCGCACACCCTGAGCTCGCCCCGATTCTGGCCAGGCCGGACATCGTGGTGAGCCACGTCGAGATCACCTACACTCCGGACGGCCGAATCACGCACGTCCGCACCGACTTCGGCCCCGATGGCGCAGGCATCCGCCCAACCGAACCACGGGCGATCACCGACGGCACCGTCGAACGCACCGACCCGATCCGGCAACTGGTGCAGTCGCAGCAGCGGATCGACGCCGACTTCGCGGCGCTGCAACGCCGCAACGCCGAGCAGCATCGAGATTCGCTGCAGGACATCGACGCTCTGTTCGATGACTTGCAGCGCCGGCTGGATGAGCGCTACGACCAGGCGGGGGAGGCGATCCAGCGCCGGGTCATCGAAGCATGGCAGTCCGCGGAGCGCACCGAGGCCGATTTCGACGCGGTGCGCCGCCGCATCGCCGAGCAGCACGACACCGCCCAGCAACGCACAGACGCCGATTTCGATGCGCTGCAACGGCGGATCGCGGAGCGGGACGAGGCTGGACGACAGCAGGTCGAGGCCGGCTTCGATGCGGTGCAGCGAGCGAGCGATGAGCGCTACGCGGAGGCCCAGCGAGCGTTGGATCAGCAGATCGCGGCGGCTTGGCGTCAGCTGGACGCCGATACCGTTGCGCCGCTTGGTGACAGTGACGTGGCCTACCAAGAGGCGCGGCAGCGGACCGAGGCGGATTTCGACGAGCTGCAGCAGCGGATCGAGGAGCGAAACGCGGAGTCGCTGCGGCAGGCCACAGCCCGGTTCGACGAGGTGCAGCGCGCCAGCGATGCGCGGTACGCCGAAGCGCAGCGTGTGATGCAGCAGCGGATCGATGCGGCATGGCAGTTAGTCGATGACGCGGTACCACCTGTGCGGCAACAGAATACGGGCCAGGAAGGCGATGTCCGGGTCTGGCCGCCGACGCAACCGGGTGAGTCGACCGGTCATCGACAGGAATCCGGTGGGTCCGATCGGGAAGACTCCGAATCCGGCACTACCGATGGCACCGAAGACGATGGCTCCGGTGGTGTCGGGGCGAAGCCGAAACCTGCGCCCGGCCAGCCTGGTTCGGGCGACACCGAAGGCCACGCACCTCCCCACCGAAACAGCGACGAGCAGAATCCGCCGGACAGCCTGCCGGGTGAGGATGGCGAGACCACACAGAAGTCGTCGAGCGCCACGAAGCCCGGTGATGACGAGCAGGGCCCGCCAGACGGTACTGCCGGCGACGATGGCGAGACTACGCAAAAGGCGCCCGACAATGCGACGCGGCAGCAGGGCGACGATGCGCAGGAGCCGCAGCACCGTACCGATGACGACGGCGCGCAGGACCCGCCGGACTCGCGATCGACCGAGGGTGACGATGGGCCGGGCACCGCTGGGCAGCGGCCGATTTGGCGTTCGCATATCCCGCATCTGCCGCACGACTACGACTTCGATCTGCCGGACATCCAGCTCTTCCCGCCGGTAGTCCCACAACCTCCGGTGCCACCGCAACCACCGACCCCACCCCAGCCTCCGGTGACCCCACCTCAGCCACCTCAGCCGCCGGTGACCTCACCGCCGGTGACTCCGCCGCCGCACCTGCCGGCGCCGCCGCAGCTGCCGAAGCCCCCTCGGCTTCCGTATCCACCTAATCCTCCTGAGTTGCCGGAGCTTCCGGAACTTCCTGGGTTGCCGGAGCTTCCGGATCTACCGGAAGTTCCTGGGTTGCCGGAGCTTCCGGATCTACCAGAACCTCCTGAGCCGCCGGAACTCCCGGACCTACCGGTACCGGAGCCGCCCGAGCTTCCGGCACCGCCGGACTGCCCGGCTCCACCCGAGCCCGAAAAGCCGGAGCGCCCTGACCTTCCACCTCCGCCCGACACGCAGCGCCCGCCAGGTTCGCCACACCTGCCGGACGGCTCGGGTTCGCCCGACGCCGACAAGGACGGGTCAGCAAGTCCCGCAACAGGATCCGCAAACCCCCGGCAGAACGGGAGCCCCGCCCCGCCGATACCGCCGCCGATTCCACCCATGGTGCCGCCGCCCGGCCCGGCGCGGCGATCGCGCGCATTCCCGCGGGCATCGGCGCACGGCAACGGCTTCGGCGGTGCGGCAGGGAACGGGCATGCCGGCGGCACAAGCATTGTGGTGCGGTCGCATTCGAGCTTCAGCGAGTTCGCCGACTTCGATCCGGCGACCGGGATGCTGCGCGGTCTCGCGGTGGGCATCGGCACTCTGGGCGGCGTCTACGGCGAGCTGGGGGAGTTGCCGGTCGTGTTCTACCGAGAAGGTGCGCGGCTCATGGTGCGGGCAGGCGACCAGGTGATCGACCTGGACGCACCGCACGTCGGTGCTGAGTGGCAGCGGTCCGACGACCGGATGACGCGGTTCCTGCTGACCGTGGCGGGCACCGTGGTCTGCGATGTGCGCTACCGGTCCGTCATGCCCGATATCGACCTCGGCCTGCTGATTCGCGACGTGCTCGCCGACCGGGATCGCCGTACCCGGATCTTTGCCGGATGACGGGCACACGGACAATGACGAGGAATCGAGGAGGTATCGATGCGCGAGGATTTCCCCACCGACGATGAGCTGCGGAGCAACTTCGAGGAGCTGCTCACCTCGGTGTCGAGTGGGTCCGGCCTGTTCACCGAGAGCGGGGTGGACACGGACACCGAGAACGCCTTGCTTGCGATCGCCCGCGCCTACCCCGAGGTGCCTGACGAGCTGATCACCGCGGCCCGCCGCGCCTTCGCCGGCCAGCTGGACGGCTCGAACGCCGCCGCCGCCGAGGCGGCAACCGAACGCCGGATCGCCGAGATCAACCGTCGTCGCGCGGAGCGAAACGCCACCTCCTGACGCACGGTCGGCAGCATGCCAACGATGGCCGCTAGCGCCTGTGCTATCTGACGAATTCGGCTGCTTGCTCTTGCTAGCGCCCAGTTTGTCTGGGTTCAATGGTGGGATGATCAAAGGTGATCGCGGCTTTGCCGACGTGTCCGTGCCCAGCCGGGTCGCGATTCTCGCGTTGAACGCGACACTGCGACCGCTCGGCTCGGTGTTGCCGCAGAATCGGCTCGGCGTGGCCGCCGCCCGTCTCGGCTTGGCCGTTTCTTGCCACATCTGGTTCGACAACAAGCTGCCGCACCGGAGCGTCGACGAGCCGGGACCGCGCGGCCGGACGGTCGGCGAGTGGGTCGGCGAACCGCCGCGACCAGGCACCCCGATCATCTACTACCTGCACGGCAGCGGTTACGTCGGCTGCAGTCCCGCGACGCATCGCGGCCTGGTTTCCGAGCTGGTGCGCAGGCTGGGCAGGCCCGCGTTCTCCCTGGACTACCGGCTGGCCCCGGAGCACCGGTTTCCGGCCGCTCATGACGACGTGCTGAACGGCTACCTGTGGCTGCTCGAGCAGGGGCATGCCGCGGAAGACATTGTGCTGATGGGTGATTCGGCGGGCGGCCACATGACGCTCGGGCTCGCCATCCAGCTGCGCGCGCTCAGCCTTCCGCAGCCCGCTGCGATCGTCGCATTCTCCCCACTGGTCGACGCGACCTGGTCGTTGGCCGCCGAACGCCTTACCGACGTGTGGGATTCGTTCATGTCGCTCGGCCTGGCCAGCAAGATGACCGGGCTCTACACCGGGACAGCGCATTTCGACGATCCGCGGCTCGACGTGCTGAACGGTGTCGGCGCCGACCTGCCGCCGATGCTGCTGCAGGCAGGCGGCGCGGAAATGCTCAGCGCCGACGCCGAACGATTCGGCGCGGCCCAGCGCGCGGCGGGGGGCCGCTGCGAGGTCCAGCTGTGGCCAGGCATGTTCCATGTCTTCCAGGTGGGCCATCGCCTGCTGCCGGAGTCCCGTGCCGCTCTCACTGCCGTCGAACAGTTCGTCGCCGCCGTCGAATCCCGCTCCACCGCTCGCGATCCGCGCACCGCCTAAAGAAGCAGTTAATTTTCCTGGGCAAAATGCCCACAGCGCTGGAGGATTGCGTGATGCGCGCTGGTTCGGTTCAATCCTCGTAGGCGTCACTCGGTGGTGTGCATCATGCGAGGTGGTGACCTAACGCGGGTGGGGAACGTCAGGAGGAGCGTTCGAGATGGGCAACAACTCGCCGTGGTCAGAGCTGCGCGCGCAGCAAAAGGCCGATGGTGATCTCGTCAAGGTTGATACCGGTGTCGCCGAGGGGTGTGCGAAGGCCTGCGTCGCCATGATCGGCGAATTGAAGGGCTATCAGCAGGTCGTCAACGTCGAGCACATCGAGACGATGGATCGCCTGTCTCCGCTCGGCAGCGGTTTGCAGCTGACGGAGGCGTTCAAGAAGAAGGCGCACGATCTGAATACCAAGCTCGGTCAACATATTACGGCGCTGACCGACCTTGCCGATCTGTTCAAGGCCGCCGGTCTGGCCTACGCGAACCAAGACGCCGATTCCAAGACGAAGTTCAAGGACCTGATCCCGCGGCTCGGTAACGTCGACACCTCGCCACCCGCCGTCGACCTCAAATACAGCGCGCCGAACTACCTCAAGACCCTGACGATCAATATGCCCGCGGAGAAGCCGACGGTTCCCGCCTCGATTCGGGACAGCGAGGTGATCGACGTCGGGTTGGAAGCCCCGAAGAGCATGATGGGTCCCGATCTGGTCAGGTTGCACAACGAGTGCAGGTTCGACGCGGCGTTCCGGGCCGGTGCGGTCTGGAAGACGTTGGCGGAGCGCCTCGTCGTGGAGGCAGGCAAGCTCGACCAACATCTCGCGGCCGTCACCGCCGAGCAGTGGCGCAGCCCTGCGGCGGACAAGGCGGTCGCCGTGGTGAACCGGTACGGGACCGTGGTCCAGCAATTGGCCATGCGCATGCAGGTGGTCGGCGCCTATCTGAACTACACCTCGCAGTGGCTGACCGCGACCGCGTTCGCGATGCCGATGTCGTACGCGGGATTGTCGGAGAGCGAGCTCAACGAATACCGCGACAAGTACCGGGATACCTACGCGCGCGGCATGACCGACACCGCATCGACCTTTCCGGTCTTGCCGGATCCGAATTTCGATCCGACGGCCAAACCCGCGGGGCAGCCAGGGCCCGGACCTGGTGCTCAGCCGGGACCTGGTGCTCAGCCGGGGCCTGGTGCTCAGCCGGGGCCTGGTGCTCAGCCGGGACCTGGTGCTCAGCCGGGACCTGGTGCTCAGCCGGGACCTGGTGCTCAGCCGGGTGGACCACCCGGCGTTCAGGCGGCAAACCAGAAGCTGCCTGACACCGACCGTTTGGCGGAGGAAGTCAAACAGCAACAGAAGCCGGATCCCGACGGCAAACCACAGACTCAACCCGCTGCCGCAGCCAGCGGCATGGACATGATCGGTCCGCTCACCCAGGCGCTGTCGGCAGGTGTGCAGGGCATAGGCACCGGGATCCAGGCTGCGGTGCAGGCGGTCGCGCAGATGCATGCCGCCGACGTCGCCGCCATGGCCGCGCAACAGCAACACGGGCCTGACGCTCAGCACCCCGGCGACCACGACGGCAAGCCGGGTGACGCCGACGACAAAGACAAAGACGATAAAGATAAGGACGACAAGGACAAAGACGAGAAGGACAAGGACGGCAAAGACAAGGACGAGAAGGACAAGGACGGGAAACACAAGGAAGCGGACGCCGATCCGCTGCTGAGACTCTTTCCCCGAGTGGAACTTCCGTCACTGCCCGGTCTTTCCGGCCTACCGCAAACGCTGGCCGCGCCTTTCGTCTCAGGGGTCGGTGAGCCGCACGTTCCGTGGGCCGCCGGCCTCCCCACTGCCATGGGAAGTGAAGGCGCGCAGGGCATTCCGGCAGTCGGCGACGGCAGCTCGCCGATAGCGGCGGGATCGAGGTCCGGTGTGTTGCCGAGTTCCGCTGAGGTCGCCCGCGCACTGGCGGACCAACTCGGCTTACCCGAGTCGAGCCTGCCCGAGCTCGGCCTGCTCGACGCCGAGCCACCGGAATCGGATCGCCCGGTGACCGAGACGTGACCCAGACCTGGACGTTCACCGACGACGAGTTCGACGCGCTCTGGGAGCGTTATGCGAACACGCACCTCCCCGCGCCGTTCATGTACACCTCCCGGGCCAGGCGGCTCGACGACTACGAGCGCCAGGCGTTCCAAGCGTGGGATCGGTTGCGGCGCACCCTGGATTCGTCATTCCATGAGGTGCTGGAGACGTTCCTGCGGCCGGAGGTCTCGGTGATCGGCTACGGCTGGAACGAGCAGGACATGGACAACCCGGAGAAGCGGACCAGGGTGCGCGCGGTCCGAGCGGGTTCGCGCGGCTATCTGATGACCCAGCTGCCTGGTGAAACAATCTGGCACAGTGGCGGTTTCATCATCACCGACTGTGGTCCGCACGGCATCAGCGATGCGGTGCTCGCCGCGCTGCCACAGTCGGCGAAAGCGGGCAGGCTGCGCAACATTCCCATCGTGATCAACAGGAATGACGACGGCGGCGAGTACCAGCATCCCGGATCGGTGGCCCTGGACAACACCAAGGACACGTCGGTCGAGCGGAGCCAGCGGTTTCTGGACATCCCCGCGACGAGTACCGGTGCCATCACCATTCATCAAGGACGGTCCAAGTTCGGCCCGCGCGGCATCATGCAGGAGATCCTGATGTGGCGTGATCTCCCGGGCGACGGTCGGTACGTGATCAAGGTCGACAGCGCGCCGGTGGCCATGGGCGTCGGCCCGGATCGGCTGCGCGACATGGTCGACGAGGCCATCGAGCGGATCCTGGAGCGAATGGATACCCACTGGGAGCCGGACCGGCTGCCGCAGCGGGGACGGTGGTAGGCCCTTGCACCCGAAACAAAGGGCGGGCCGCGGGGACTTTGTCGCATTTTTGTTCAGTGATCGTGTGGGGGTTCGCTATGCGAGTATGGGGCGGTAAGACAGCTTGGGCGTCGGGTCTCGGTTGCCTATCGTGCGAGGTAGGCCAGGCCCGCGGCATGGATGAGGAGAGTGCTGCACGGTGACCACACCAGGCGACGAGGCGGCCGAGCGCGGATCCGGCGACGAGCGGGCGGCCGATCACGAACCCACCGCGGCGGCGGGTGAACCGACACCTGCGGGCGGTCCGGCCGACGACTCGGCACTGTCTCCCGACGACGTCCGGGCCCAAGACTTCATGCGTCAGTTCATGACGTCCATGTCCGAAGGCGCCGCCGAGCAGCCCTCAGCTGAGCCGCCCGCGGCCGAGCAGCCGGCGGACGACACACCCGCCGACGCGGACAGTGCGGCCTTCATGAACCAGTTCATGAGCGCCTTCGCCGAATCCGGCGAAGAACCCGACGTCGGTTTCACCCTGCTCGAGCAGCCGCCCTCGGTGGATGTCGCCGACCGGGCCAAGCAGCTCGTCCATCAGATCGCCAGGGAGCTGGCGGCGATGGGGCCGGACGGGTGGAAGCAGTTGCACGCGGTGTTCGCGCTCACCACCGGCGCGGAAATCGCGCTGGTCGAGTACTCCGACGATGACCAGCGTTCGGTGCAGGCGCAGCCGACGCCCGAGATCATCGAGCTGGCCCGCGAGCACCGGGATGTGTCGGCGCAGTTGTCCGACGGCCCGTGGTGGCGGTTGCTGCTGACGCTGCGCAGCACCGGCGAGATCGAGGTCGACTACGACTACGGCGACGATCCGTTCCCGGACGAGCAGCTTTTTCCGCCGGAGGCCTACCGCGCCGACCTGGAGGTCTATCCGCGGCGGACGCTGCCGACCTGGCTGGCGGCCTACGTCGGTCACGACGGCAGGCAGTCGCGCCCGGCGAATCTGGCCGCGCAGCAGGCGCGCGCTGATCGTGCCGCTGGCGTGCGAGGTGTGTTGTCGCAGCAGGAGTTTCCCCCGTTCCCGCTGATGGCGGCCCGCTGGGCGGTGATCTCCTCGGCCTTCGTCGCGGCCGGATCGCAGTGGGGGCCAAGGGTTTTGCCCGCGCTCGGCTGGTTCGAGGGCGCCAAGCGCAGCGGTTCGACGATGTACACGCTGCCTGGTGGACGCGCGGTGCTTTCCGGCGGCGTATGGAACGCGCCGGAGCTGCATGCCGCCTACAACGAGGGCGCGCCGGTGCCCGCGTTGTTCGCCGGCGCACCCGAGTGGGTGGCCAACCCGGTGCTGAATCCTCGTGCGGCAAGCGGACTTCTGTCGTTCTGCTACTGGTGGGACGGCGGGCGCTGGTACCGCGGTGAGTCGCCGACCTCGGATCTGCTCGCCGAGGCGGTGCCCGGCGTCTGGACCTCCGAGACGGTGGTCGACGTGGTGACCGGCCTGCTGGCCGAGGAGCCGACGGACCGCCAGCGCGCCGCAGTGGCCACGCTGGTGTCGGCGGCCGAGGTCGGTGTCGTCACCAGGGACACCCTGGTCGATGTCTTCGGCGACGACGGCACCTTCGATGTCGACAGTGCGCTCTTCCAGCTCACCCTGGCAGGCGTGACGATGGTGCTGCCAGAGCCGATGCCGCAGGCCGACGCGATCGAGCAGGTCCGGCAGTACATCGTCGAGCAGGAGCTGGACACCACCGGATATCCGCTGGAGAACCTGCGGGCCGATCGGATCAGCGTGGGCTGGATGGTGTTCGTGCCGACCGAGCCCGGCGAAATATCCATCGGTCGCGCCATCTTCTACGTCGCCGACGACGGCGTGCTCGAGCAGTCCTCGTCGTCGGTGGCGCCCTCGGTCTATATCGCCGATTTCGAGCAGCGTTTTCAGCAGCGGCAGGGTTCGCACGGCATTTCCTTAAGCGACCGCTAAGGATTGGTGGTCCGTCGACTTCCGCTCGTCGCGCGCGCGACTATCGATGCGTATCAAGCGGCGGTATAAGAGGATTCGAGATGGCGGAGCATTCCGAGCGGACGGCGACCGGCTCGGCGCTCGATGATCGGGTGCGGGTGACGGTCGACGCCGACGGGATCGTGATCGACGTCCAGCTAGAGCTCACGGCGGGCGAGGTCGGCTATCCCGAGCTCGCGCGGGCGGTGACGGCCGCCGCGCAGGCCGCCAAGGCCGCGTTGCTCATATCCCCCATCTGTAGCCGAAGCCCCGGATGGTGACGATCAGTCCTGGGCGGTCGAGCTTGGCGCGCAAACCCGCCATGTGCACGTCGAGCACCCTGGAGACCGCGGCTGACGAATCACCCCAGATGCGATCCATCAACTGCTGACGGCTCACCGCGGTGCCCGGCCGCTCGACAAGGATCTGCACCAGCTGGAATTCCTTGGGGGTCAACGGTATTTCGGTGCCCGCCACCATCACCTGGTGTGCGACCAGGTCGACCCGGACATCCCGGGTGACCACGTCGAGCGGTGCCCGCGGCCGCCGACTGGCGCGGCGGGTCACCGTCTCCAGCCGCGCGACCAGCTCGGCGATGCGTGGCGGCTTCACCAGGTAATCGTCGGCGCCGCCGCGCAGCGCGGTCACGATGCTTCGTTCGCCGCCGCGCGCGGTGAGGATCACCACCGGCACCGAGCTGACCTCCCGTAATCGGCGCAGCACCTCGAGCCCGTCGATGTCGGGCAGGCCGAGATCGAGAATGATCGCGTCGTAGTCGTGATGCGCGGCCAGCACCTCGGCGCCGCGGCGCTGGTGGTCGACGTCGTAGCCGCGTGCGGTGAGCGCCGCGACGAGCGCTTCTCCCACACCCTCATCGTCTTCGACAACCACTAGCCGCACGCGCCGATCCTCGCAGTTCGCGAGGTTCGGCGCGCGCTCTTTCGCATTTACCGGCCGTGACCGGCGTTCGCGCAGCTCATGCCTATGCCACCGGCACTCGAGACTTGGCCTCGTTGTCGATCGGCGAGTCCTTGGAGGTCTCGCGCATGAAGTAGTAGATGGTGAGCGAGAGCAGGACGCAGGCCGCGACGTACCAGAAGTACACCGACTCGTGGCCCGCCTTCTTCAACGCAAGGGCGATGGTTTCCGCGGTGCCGCCGAAGATGGCGACGGTGAGGGCGTAGGGCAGGCCGACACCGAGCGCGCGGATCCTGGTCGGGAACAGTTCGGCCTTCACGATGGCGTTGATCGAGGTGTAGCCGGTGATGATCACCAGGGCGAACATCATCAGCGCGAACGCGCCGACCGGGTTCTTGGTGTGTGCGAGCACGGACATGATCGGCACGGTCAGCAGCGTGCCTGCGACGCCGAAGAAGAGGAGCAGCTTGCGTCGGCCGATGCGGTCGGACAGCATGCCCGCCAACGGCTGTAGCACCACGAAGACCAGCAGTGCGAGGAAGTTGATCCACGCCGCGGTCGACTTGGAGATGCCGGCAGTGTTGATCATGAACTTCTGCATGTAGGTCGTGTACGTGTAGAACGCGACCGTGCCGCCGAGGGTCAGACCGACCACGATCAGGCATTCCCGCGGATACCGCAGCAGCATCCTGAGCGACCCGCGCGCCGCCCGCTTCCGCGCGACATCGGCGGCGATCGCATCGATCGCCTCGGGACCGGTGAGCTTGTCGAGATCGGCCGCGACCTGATAGTGCTCCGATTCGTCCATGTGCCGCCGCAGCCACATGATCAGCACGGCGCCGCCTGCACCGATCACGAACGGGATGCGCCAGCCCCAGTTGTTCATCTGCGCATTGGTCAGGAATTGCTGCAGGATGATCTGCACACCGAGCGCGACGAGCTGGCCCGCCACCAGGGTGACGTACTGGAAACTCGAGTAGAAGCCACGCTTGCCCGGCGTCGCCACCTCGGACAAATACGTTGCGCTGGTTGCGTATTCGCCGCCGAGGGACAGGCCCTGGAGCAGCCGGGCCAGCACCAGCATGACCGGCGCTGCGATGCCGATGGTCTGGTAGCCGGGGGTCACCGCGATCATCAGGGAGCCCGCCGCCATCACGGTCACCGACAGGGTCAGCGCCGAGCGCCTGCCGTATCTGTCGGCATACATGCCTAATGCCCAGCCGCCGATCGGGCGCATCAGGAAGCCGACCGCGAATACCGCGGCCGATTGGAGTAATTGCGCGGTCGAGTCACCTTTGGGGAAGAACGATTGGGCGAAATACACGCTGAACGCCGCATAGACGTACCAGTCGTACCATTCGGCCAGATTGCCGAGCGATCCTCGCAGGACGTTGCCGATGACCCTGCGCTCGCCCGCGAACTGTGTTGTCATGTGAATCTCCTTCTGCCGCCACACAGATCGGCTGGCAACAAGGGTGTGCGCAGTCACAACGACAACCCAGAGTTCGGAGTATGTTCTAACTGTTCCTTAGGAAATTTGCGAACAGTATGCTGACCTGCGGAAATTGCTCATTTCGGATTCTTAACAGTCCCTTTAGCTTGTTGTGCTCGGTACGGGGTTCGGCGCGCGTTCCGACGTGTCACTATCGAAAAAAGACTGTGCAAAGGCAGTCTCGGCGGGCAACGGGAACGGCAACTGATGAGCGGCGAGAAATTCGAAGACGCCACCGGCGTAAGCGATCTCGCGGTCGATGATGCGCGCTCCCCGCTGGCGCGACTGGTCGCAGGCGTCGCCGCGCTCGGCAGGCCAGGCCTGCGCCGGGTGGACGCGGCGTTCGCGGTGACAACCTCGGTCGAGTCGGCGCACATCATCTGCACCGACGGAACGCGGGTGAGCCGAATCGAGGCGCCGCCCGCGCTGCTCGCCCTGGCCCGCGCGCATCGCGCAGAGGCGCTGACCGCGCCTGGCGGCCCGTGGTGGCGAGTGCTGGTGCGGATCAACGCATTCGGTGCGCCCGAGGTCGATTACGACTACGGCGACGAGCCGTTTCCCGGCGATCAGCTGTTCCGGCCCGAGGTCTATCAGGCCGACGTGGCCGCATATCCGCGCCCGCGGCTGCCGGTGTGGCTGGCGGCCTATATGACACACGGCGGCAGGCAATCTCGCGCCAAGCGCCGTGCCGACATCAGTGCGCGGGCCGACCGAACGCGCGGCTGGCGGCCAACGCCCGTCGATGCGGATGTTCCCGGCTTCCCGGAGATGTGGGCAAGGTGGGCAACGATTTCCGCGGCCTGCGAGGCGGTCGCCGCCGAGCCGGGGCCCCGGGTCGTTCCGGACACCTGCTGGTACGAGAGCGCGCGCAACGGCAGCAGCGGTTCCTCGCTGTATGTGCTGCCCGGCGGCCGTGCGGTGCTCTCCGGTGGCGTCTGGGAGGCGCCCGCGCTGAACGCGGCATACAACGGTGGCATCGATCTGCCGAATCTCTATGCGGGGGCACCTGATTGGGTGACCAACGCGGTGCTGAACCCACGCGCCGCGGTCGGCCTGCTCTCGTTCTGTTTCTGGTGGGAGGGCGGCCGATGGTATTGCGGGGAGTCGCCATCGATGCAGCAGTGCGGGGTAGCGCTGCCGCCGATCTGGACCGCGAGCACCGTGCTGGAGACCGTCGCGCGGCTGTTGTGGCCGCAGCCGAACTATCGGCAGCGGGCCGCGGTGGCCAGCCTGTTGGTGGCCGCCGAGCGAGCTGAGGTCACCCCGGAGTTGGTGCGGGACGCGGTCGGTGCGCATCGGGACGTGGCAGGCGCGCTGCGCCAGGTGGTTTCCGCTGGATTGATGGCACCGTCCGGGGCTACCGTTGAGCGAGGGGCCGCGCCGAACGTTCACCTACTGGACGGTTGGTATCTATGTAATGATCGAATTGCGTTGTAGCGGAAGGTTCGGAGGGCGACATGACGGGCAGGGTCGAGGCCAGCACGACAGGCATCAAGAGCACCGGAAGCCACGCACACCAGGTGATCTTCAAGCTGGAACAGATCCTTGCCGCGATGGAGCGGGCACACGCGGCGGGCTACGGAAAGTGGGGCTCCGATGATTTCGGGAAGAGCTTCGAGAGCGAGAACGGCTACGTCGCCTCCTACGAGAACCTCAAGGGCGTGATCCAGTCGCAGATCGCCCGGCTGCTCGAGTACTCGGAAGGCATGCTGACCAGCGCGGAGTATCTGCAGGACATGGAGTTGGCCAACGAGTTGGGCCTGAAGTTCGAGGAATAGCTGATTCCGCTGCCGAGGAGTCAGGGTGCCGGGGGTCGGGGTTAGGAGAGGTTGATGGCGTTCGAGATCGCGAGTGCGCAGTTCACCGAGATGATGGAATCGGTGCACAAGAGCATCAAATCGATGGCGCGGTCGCAACAAGAACAGGCGCGGCTCACCGCGACGGCCTATGCGGCGGGTAAGCGGGTCGCGGTGGTCGTCAACGCTCGTGGGGTGGTCATCGAGACCCGATTCACCGCGGATATCGCCGATCTGACGCCGAAGGAGCTGGCCGCGGCGGTGACGGCAGCGGCACAGGACGCGGCCGGTCAGGTCGAGCGCAAGACCCGCGAGATGATTCAGGAATTGCGCGACGAGCAGGCGCGCCTGCCCCGGCTCTCCGAGATCGTGCCGGGGCTGCCTGATGTCGAGGACATGATGCCCAAGATGCCCGAGGTGTCCACCGCACCGCCCAGCGCACGGTCGCGTGCCCGCGCCGAAGGCGAGAGCGTGGACGGGACAATGGAATTCACCGATGTGGTGCCGCTCGACGAGACCCGTCCTGACCGCCCTGGATCCGGCGTCGCCGAATCCGGTTGGTAGGACCGGAGTTATCGCTATGAGGGCCTGCTGATGCCCACCTGGATAACGTCGATATGGGATTGGATCCCCGGGTGGATCCTGACCACGCTCAATTTCGGCATGGCCTACCCGGACGGGGACGCCGGGGCCATGTACGACCTTGGCGATGATCTGGAAAACATCGGCAAAGACCTGCTCGATCTGGAAAACGATCTCAACATCCTGCTCAACCAGATCAAGAAGGCCTACCCCGAGGGCCAAGGCGTGGAGAACATCAGCGCTGAGCTCGACAAGTACTTCGGTGGCGACTTCACCATTCGCAAGAACGGTGAGGGTCTGCAGGATCTCGGCGGCTACGTCAGCGGTGGCGGCGCGTCGATCGAAGGCTCGCAGGCCCTTTCGGCGTACTTCGCCGCGGCGACCGCGCGGACGATCATCATGCTGCTGATCGAGGGCTGGCCGTACGGCGCGATCGGGGCGACCATCGCGGCGGGCGTCGGCCGGGTCGGCATGCGCATCCTCGGCAAGGAAGCGCTGCGCAAGTTCGAGCAGGAAGCCGCGCGGATCACCACCAAGAACCTGGTGGTGCCGTACGTCAAGAAGATCACCTTGCGGCGGGCGGCCAACCAGGCGAGCAGGAACCCGCTGAAGAAGCTGGACCAGTGGGCACTGCAGAAGGGCGGCAAGACCGGCCTGGCCAGGACCGCGCTGACCGGTGGCATCCGCGGCGGCGTGCACGGCACCACACTCGATCTCACCATCCAGGGTGTGCAGGTGGCGTCGGGTCACCGCGACAACATCGACTGGATGCAGACCGCCCGCACCGCCGTCGACTGGGCGGCGGGCGGCGCGCTCGGCGCCCCGATCGGCCGCCGGATCGGCGAAAGGTTCCAGCTCAAAGCGCAGGCGGGCAACCCGTCGCGATTGAACCCTCGGTTGCAGCGCGCGTATGCCGCCGCGATGGGTGGCGTCGCGGGTGTGCCTGCCATGTGGGCGTCCGGCATGGGCTGGCAGATGGCCGTCGAGGGCAAGAACTGGAGCCAGGTCGACAAGACCTTCCACTGGGAGATGATCGGCGCAGGCATCGGCATGGGCGGCCTCGGCGCCATGCGCGACCACGGCATGCCGCACATGGGCGAGGCGCCCGCGGCGGCGCCGCACGCTCCCGGTGACAGCGGCGGCGCCAAGCCGGGCGAGAGCAACCCGACCGGTCCAGGGCCGAAACCGAATTCGCCAACGCCGATGTCTGGTGCCGCGGCACCGTCCGGCGACGGCTCCAGCGCGCGCCCGGTCAACCTGACGTCGGCGACTTCGGTTGCGCCGCCGGTCGACAGCGGTGTGCGGACGCCGGAGCCGGTCATGGCGCAGACGA
Organism: Nocardia sp. NPDC049149; assembly: GCF_043197455.1. NCBI lineage: Bacteria > Bacillati > Actinomycetota > Actinomycetes > Mycobacteriales > Nocardiaceae > Nocardia > Nocardia sp. NPDC049149. The sequence continues at coordinate 545,010 of NZ_JBICTD010000005.1, read as the reverse complement.
ATGGTGCTGCACCACAAGCGAATACGGGAACACAGAGCGCAGCGACGGTCGGTGACGGCGCCAAAGCCGCTGCGCCGAGCCAGCCTGCCGCCGCGTCCGCGCCGCCCGTCGACGCGAAGGTGGCGCCGACGGTGAACCAACCGGCGCCTGTCACGACCCCGGGGGATGCGACGCGGGCGACGCCGTCCCCACAGCCGACGGCCAGCACCCCGGCGAACACGGCGGGCGAAGCCGCTGCCAAGGCCAACAGTCCCGCGCCACGCGCCGGAGTGCAGGGCACCCCGCAGGGTGGTGGCGCGGACAGCCAATCCCGGGCGGGTGCGGCGAACGCCCCCGAGGCCGGTGGCAAGGCAAATATCGCTGCGGCACAACATGATGCACCGGCACCCTCGGCTCGGTCCGAGGAAGTCGTCGTCGCCGAGCCGCGTTCGGAGGTGCAGGCGCCGGTCGAGGAGCGGCCAGGGGGCCGCGCCGATGCCGAACCGCCCGCGCATCGCAATGGCGCGGGACCGGTCGAAGAGCGCGTCCCGACGGAGGCGCGAAACAACGAAACAACGGTGGCCCCCAAGGAAAGCGGCACCAAGCAGGACCAGGTCCAGTCCGATTCGGTGACGCCGGAGCCGGGCAAGCGCAGCGGCGAAGCGCTCGTGGACAATGCCGTGTCACGCACACCCGAGAACGTTGCGCCCGGAGACACCTCCCGTCCCGCGTCGGAAACGCCTGTTGCGCAGAATGATCGAAACGCGCCCGCTGACGCGAAGGCATCGCCCACCAGGGAGCCCTCGTCGACCACCCAGAGTGGCGGCAACGAGCGGGCGGTGCCGCGCACCGGCGCCACGGAGGTCGGTCCCGGCGATCGTTCGAATACTGTTGCCGGACAGGAGAACAAGCCGCGCGCCGGGGTCTTCGAGAAGGTGCCGGAGCAACGGCTCGACCGCCCGCAGCACGACGGCACCGGCACTCGCCCGGAGGAGGCTCGGCCGTCGCGCGGCGCCGAACCGGAGTCGCCGCGCACCAACCGCGAGCAGGAAGCGCGCGGTACCGACGTCGAATCACGCAGAGCCGGTGGCGAATCCGAAGTCAAGCCGACGGATGTCGAGGCCAAGTCGAGCATTGCGGAGCCGGAGTCGCGCGCCACCGAGGTCGAACCGGGCCGTGGCGACGGCACCTCGCGCGATCATGTGCGCGAGGAAGATTTCGCTGATCTGGTGCCGGACAGTCCGGCCGCGTTGTTCGAGCTGATCGCCAACGGCGTCGAGGCACGTCCCGAGACGCCGATCAATACCTGTGTGCGCGACTCGATCAACGAGCTGCGCGCGAAACAGGGCGATGTCGCCGACCCGGTGACCGCCGACCCGCACAATCGGTTGGGCGACCCGTGGTCGGAGGTGCAACCACGGTTCCGCGGCGCGGTACCGGAGCGCTTTGTCGGCGAGGACGGCGGCGCCGGGCACGCCAAGATCCTCGACACGTTGCACGAAAACGGGCGGGGCGCCAGCGCGTGGGTCGTCGAGGAGCGCGTCACCCGCAATGAGCAGAACGTCGGTCAGCACGCCTTCACCGTCACCTATGTCGGCGAAAACGCCGCAGGCGCACGCGAATACGAGATCGGCGGTAGGACGGTCACGCTCGTCGGCACCGATGGCGCAGGCCGGGAGTTGCTGATAGTCAACGACGCGCCGGACAGTGGGCTGTACGCGCTGGCCGATCTGGCCGGCGGCTCGCGGGAGAACGCCGCAGGCACCGCGGCGATCATCTATCGAGATGGTCAGGTCGTCACCGGTGGGCGGGAACCGCTGGTCCTCGCGGGCAGTGAACACCTGGGCGCGACGCCGGAGAACCGCGGGCCGACGGAACCGCGCCGCGAGTCGAGGCAGCTGATGCGCGAGATGCAGGCGGCCGTCGGCGAGGAGATGCGCCACCGTGCGCAGGCCGAGAATCTGCGGACCGAGGCCGAAAATGCCCGTGCGGCAGGGCGGCCCGAGCAGGCGGAACGGCTCGCCGAGCGGGCGCGCACCGTCGACGAGCAGGCCGACGCGGCGCGCGGTCGCGCCGAGCAACTGCGCACCACGGTGCTCGAGCGGGAAACGGCGCACCTGAACGAGGTCGATCGGAATCTGCGTGCGCGCGACGACGCGCTGGTGGTTCGGCTCGGTGAGCAGCTCGGCGATCCGGCGCGGGTCGAGTCCTTCCGTGCCGATCTCGAGCAGATCAACGCGGTCGAGGGACTGCAGCGCGACGCCGCAGCGGCGAGTGTCCGCGAGCGCGAATCACTGCCGACCATGCGGGCGCTGGAACGGGAGATCATCGGGCTGCGCAGCACCGAGCGGCAGCTGCTGGATGGCGCGCAAGCCATCGAGGACCGGCTGGCAGGCATCCCGTTCGCCGGGGAAGAGCGGCGCGCGATGCTGGAGGCCGCGCACCGCGGGGTGCTCGAGGTGCGTGCTGAGCTCCAGCCGCGCGAAGCCAGGTACCAGGAGCTCGTCGACCGGCATACCGCGGCCGTCGAGGAGCGGGTGGCGGCGCAGGCACGCAGGGACGAGGCGCTGGCCACCAGGAAGCGGGTGGCGGACGAGTTCGCTGTCCGTGATCCCGAACAGCTGAGCCCGCGGTACCGGGAGGACCCGCCGTCGCGCGAGGGCGAACCGGCCGGCCGGGCCTCGGAACAGCCTGCCGCGCAACGCAAAGAGCTGTCGCCGGAGGCCGCGCGCGTCCGCGAACTTCGCGGGATCGCCGACGAGCTGCGCAAGGTCGCCGAGGAGGGCACGGAGGTCGCGGGCCGCCGCTCGATCCTGCGGAACCTGGACGAGCTCGGCGCGCTGCCACTATCGGAGCGCGTCGGCTTGGTGCCGCCGCGGCTGGCCGAGGACGGCACGATCCGGCCTGCGCAACTCATCGTGCTCGGCACCGACAACAATCCACGCAGCTACTACCGCGCCGTCGAGCACGTCTTCGGGCGGCAGACCGACCGGATGCTGGCCGCGGCGGAGTCGGGCCGGGCGCAGTTCGAGGTGCGCTTCGGGCGGGTGAACCCGGATGGCACGCCGCATACGGCAGTCGGTGTTGACCAGAATCAGGAGCGCAGCGGCAACTCCAAGCTCGACAAGTACCCCGCGCCGTTCGAGGACAAGCTGCCGCCGTACTGGATCAAGTACTCGTTCACCCAGACCATCGGGCAGTCGGGGCTGCTGTTCGATCACGTGCCTGCCGGGATGTACCCCGAGGTGCTGACGGCGAAGCACATGCCCTTCGCCCCAACGGATTTCGCTGGCTCAGGCAATCATCCCGGCATCTATCACGACAACATCGGCGTCTACCCGTTCCACTACTACATCATCACGCACCGCATCATCGGTCAGGCGGTGCGGCATCCGTGGATGATCGAGTTCATCCAGAACCGCCCGTGGATCGGCAAGGGCGTGCTCGCGGCCACCAAGTGGCTGCCGGTGCACACCAAGTTCGAGCCGGTGACGCCGCGGCTGAGCCCGGAGTTCCTCCGCGATCACCCGCACCTCACTTCGGCCCTGGTCAAGATCAGCGAGTGGATTCCGAACCTGAGCAAGCGCGAGTGGATTCACGCGATCGCGCCGCCGCTGCGCAACACCCGCACCTATCCATGGCACGAACCGGCGCAGCGATGGCCGGAACCGTTGCAGCGGGAACAGACGCCGGGTACGTCGCGCGAGCTGCCGGTCTCCTCGACCATCCCCGCCTTCCGTGATGTGCCGCCGCGCGCGGTGGAAAGCGTCGAGATCCCACCCGCGCTGGCCGAACGCTGGCGCAGCGAGGAGACCGGGTACGCGACCCGGCAGGAATGGGTGAACTCGGAATACGACCGGTACGAACAGGATCGGGTGCACAACAGCGACGCGCTGATCGAGAAGATCGCGGACAACGCGATCCGCGATCCACAGCGTTACTCCGGCGGCGACCCGAAGGACTGGGTCCAGGGCAAGGACAAGGGGTGGGTGCGCGACGCCGACGGCGGCCTGATCCCCAAGCACGAAGACGGCGCCACCTGGCTGCACGACTCGGACGGCGTGCTGCGCCCGCACGCGGAGATCGTCGCGAATCTGCAGCAGGTGCGCGACCATCTGATGCGCGACGGTCACGTGGAGCGGATCGCCGACGTCCCTGAGATGTGGAACCGGCTGATCGACGAAAATCCGCGGCGCCAGGACCGGATCGGCGTCGAGGCCGCGTTGGTCGAGAGCACTCTCATGGCCAGGAATCCGAGCCTCAGCTGGGAGCAGGCGCACGCGCAGGTCAAAGACCGCTACAACTGGGACGCGAACCGGCCGCACCAGACCGGCGAACGCGCCGAGCGCGGGCTGCTCGGTAAGCTCACCGGCCGCCGCGAGCTGACCCGTCCGGTGCTGTTCGAACCGGAACCGGTGGTGCAGCGGCCCGACCAGACCAGGCGTTTCGGGCAGGAGCTCGACCACGGCCTGCAGCACCTCGGGCGGACCCGCAGCCACGTGCGGGAGATCCTGCACGGCTGGCCGGAGGCGCGGATCGCCGAGGCCGAGCGCGAGGTCACCAAGCTGGTCAGGCACGCGACCCGCGACTATCGCGGCGATCACGATCTCAGCCTCGGCAAGGTCGAGGTGACCGGAAAGGTGACCGGCGAGCACGGCAATCAGCAGCTGCAGGTCGAGGTCAGCAGGCAAGGCGGGCACCGGCCGTCCGGGCTGCGGCGCTTCACCCTGGAGCAGTTCGAAAACAATTGCGTGCCAAGGTCGATGGGCGAGGTCGTCGACCGTCAGGGTGCGGTCGTCGATCCACCGGCCACCGATCCGAAGAATGCCAGGGGCGTCACGTGGGGCGAGGCGCAGCCACGGTTGAACGGCGCGCGCCTGGACGGGTATGTCACCGACGCGAACGGTACGGCGCACGGCAAGATTCTCGACGGGCTCGCGGCCCGCGGGCTGGACGAGAACGGTCGCGGTGCGACGGCCTGGGTGCTCGATCAGCGAACGACGGTGGACGGCAAGGGAATCGGCGCGCATTCCTATGCCATCACCTACGAGGGGCGCAACTCGTCGGGCGCCCACGTTTTCACGGTCGACGGCAAACGGGCCACCTACGTCGGGCACGACGCGCGTGGACGTGAGCTGCTCGTAGACGAGCGTGGCATGCGTCAGTCGCTGTCCCGGTTGACCGGTGGTTCGCGTCCGGAGACCGCGCAGACCTGGGCGGTGGTCTGGCACGACGGCGCGGAGGTGCACCTGCCGACCGGCGATCCGCATGCGCCGCAACCGGAGTCGTCGCTGCGGATCGGCCAGGACCCGGCCGGGGAGACCAGGCGTGACCCGATGCGTGAGGCGGAGCGCGCCTTCGAAAAGGGCGAAATACGCAGGGACAGTGACCCGCCGGGGTCGCGGCGGGCGACCGAGCGCGACTACGCGCGTGCGCTCGCCGACGAGCTCGGTCTCGGTGACACGCTGGCCAACCGCCGTGATCCGATGCACGAGTTGAGCGATGTCGGGCGCAAGGCGCTGGCCCGCGGTTTCCTCGAGCCCACAGCGCCGGGCGCCGAGCCGCGTCACATGCGCCTCGATGACCATCGCGCGCTCGGCGCCGGGGAATACCATCCCGTCGACCGGATGGGCGCGGTATCCCCGGAGGCGATCGGAAACGGCCCCAACGCAAGGGCATCCGCGGGAGGCAGGCTGGATCCGATGCCGCGGCCCGAGTCGATGACGGCTGCCAGGGACGAGCTGGTCCGCAGGCTGGATCTGCGGCCCGAGGATGTCGCGCCGGACCGGCTGGCCGAGACCATCGCCGACCAGCGCTATCGGACGCTGCTGCGGGCAGGCGCGGTCGAGGCGCTGGACAACGCGGTGCGCAGGCTGCCGAACGCCTCGGAGGTCGACCTGGCCAATCGCATTGCCGCGGAACGTGATACCTGGGCAGGCCTGCTGGGTGTCCCGGAGGCGGAACTGCGGCCGGGCCGGTATGCCGACACCCTCGCGCGGTTGCGCGCCGAGACTCTCGATCGGGCCGCCGCGATCACCCATCTCGCCGACACGGCCCAGGTCGCGCACCGCAACAGCGGCACACCGCGCCCGTCGGACGCGCCGGTGCGCGTCGACCTCGATGTGCAGGGCAAGAAGCTGCCGCTGCGGCTGGTGCCCGACGGCGAGGGCCGCTGGCGGGTGGAACCCGCCGACCGGGTCGCGCCGCCGCGCGTCGCCGAATCCGATCCGGTCAAGCCGACCTCGAAACTGCGCGACCTGTGGGACAAGGTGAAAGGCCGTGGCCACGAGGCGATTCCGCAGCATCCGCTCGGCTCGGGCCAGAACGCCGACCTGTACGGGCAGGTCGGTGGCGGCGTCGAGGCAGGCTTGCACCTGCCCACCGTCGACACCGGTTGGGACCCGGCGTTCTTCACCCTGCAGGTGCTGAAGTTCAAGCCGAGCAACATCGAGCGGTTCGCCCACATGGTGATGGGCACTGTCAGCGACAAGGTGCACAATCCGCCGCCCGCGCTGGATCGCACCGGACGTGAGTACGCGTACTGGCGCGATTTCGATCCGGAAGAGCGGCGCAAGTTCGACGCGGAGATGAAGCGGCTCGGCCTGGACACCCGGTTCGACCCGCCTGCGGAGAAGCGCCCGGTGGTCGGCTCGACGCAGGCGCCGGGGGAGCGGCTCGGCGCCGAGCGCGACGTGGCGGCGCCGGTCGAGGGCGCGCAGCCGCACCAGCCGGAGCCCGGCGTGCGCGCCGAGCTGGCGCGCGACGGCCAGCAGCTCTGGGACGCGGGACGGCAACGACAGCAAGAGGGCGAGGCGCTCTATCAGGCGGCCCGGGAAATCGGCGTCGAGCTGACCAACCTCAACCCCGAGACGGTGCAGCAGGCGCTGGCCGAGGCCCGCTACCGTGCGCTGCGGCATGTGGGCATGGTCGAGGCGATGCGGGAGTCGGCGCTGCGGTTCCACCAGGAGAACACGCACGTCTCCTACATCGAGGAGCGCAGCAACACCAACCCGAGCCCGATGGAGCGCTTCGCCAAAGAGATCGCCCAGCAACAGGGCAAGGACTACGAGCGGCTCGACACCGAGCGGCGCGTCAACAACAACTCGGCGGGCACGCGGCGCTGGTGGGACCTGAACTTCAACAGGGACCCCAACCTTGTCCGGATGTTCGAGAACGTGGTGCGCCGCGATCAGGTTCGACTGGAGATGTCGGACTGGGCGCAGATCTTCGGCCTCGGCCGGGCCGACATCCATCCGTCCAACCTGGACCGGACCGTGCTCGAACTGCACGCCGAGGAGCGCGCGTTTACCAACGCGATCAACGAATTCGAGGCGCAGTCGCGCCGATATCGCGGCGCCGCAGAGCATTTCGAGGGTCTGGCGAACGGGATGGCGCGCACCGCAGGTGCGGAATGGGTACGCGCGCAAGGCGGCGAGCCGCTGGATCGAAACAGTCCGAACACCGTCGCCAGGGTGGGTGGTCCGCCGGAGCGGCTGCTGATCGTCGACAACGGCGCGAAACACGATCGACTGCTGACCGAAGCACTCGCCGATCCGGCCAATGCCGGCCTGGCCGAACGGGTTACTCGCGGCGACGTCCAGGTCGAGTACCACAACGTATGGGCCGACCGCGAGGGCCGAGTGCACACCGTTGAGCTGGAAAAGCCGGACGTGCGGCACTTCTCGGGCTCGGTGCAGGGTCGTGCGCTCGAGGTCACCGCGGTCGGCAACGGCGACGGCACCTGGCGCGTGGTGCACGATCCGGCGGAGCCGGTGGCGCCGGCCGCGGTGGCGCCGCCGCGCAGCGCGGCACGATTGGCCGAGGTGGTCGATCGTTTGGGGCTCACTCCGGTCGACCTGGCGCCGGGCAGGCTGGAGCGGACGCTGTCCCAGCTGCGGGCCGAGAACGGCTTGCGCGCCTTGCGGATCGAGGCGATCGCCGACCAGATCAGCACCAGGCAGGACATCGTGCGGTTCCAGGAACTGCAGGACCTGCTGCACAAGCTGAAGGCCGACCCCGCCGCGCTGCGGACCGACCCGGCCAGGACGATCGACGAATTGCGCCCGAAGATCGAGGAATTGAAGGCGGCGGACCCGAAGTCGGCCGCCAAGATCGAGGGCCTGGTCAAGGACCTGCGTGAGCGGCCGGGGTTCGCCGACTGGGATCCGCGCAACACCGATGGCGATATGGCGGTGCATCGCCCGGACGCGCCAGGCCATGTCGAGGCGGTGATCGGCGACGGTGAGCGGTTCCGTGCCGACGTGCGCGACCGCACCACCGATCCGGCGGAAGTCGCAGTGCCCGACAGTGATTGGCTCCGGCTGGCCGGGGTCGAGCTGTCCGGCAAGACGCCGGAGGAGTTGGCCAAGCTCTACGGTGACGTGCAGGCGGGCAAGCTGCACGAGCTCGGTGTGCAGACGCGCGAGCAGCTGGCCGAGGTGCTCGGCGAGCTACGCGCCGAGGTCCGCGACGACGCCGTCGCGATCCGCGATCTCGTCGATCTGGTCACCTTCAACAACTGTGTGCCCGAGTCGCTGCATCGGGTGAACGACCTGCAGGGCAGCCAGGTGGTGACGGTGCCTGAGGTGCGTCCTGGCCACCTGTCCGGGCGGACCTGGGCCGAGACCCAGCCGCATCTCAACGGCGCGCGCGTCGAGGGATTCGTTTCCGACGCAGCGTCTTCCGGGCACGGCCGGTTGGCCGAGGGGCTGATCGAGCGCGGACTGAACGAGAACGGCCGCGGCGCGACGGCCTGGGTGCTCGACCGGCGGGCCACCGTCGACGCGCACGGCGTCGGCGGGCACTCCTACACCGTGCACTATCTCGGCCCGAACGCGGGCGGCGTGCATCGCTTCCTGGTCGAGGGCCGCGAGGTGCTCTATCGCGGCGTCGACGCCCAAGGACGGGAATCGTTCCTGACCCTCGACGGCAAGGTGCGCTCGCTCGCCGAACTGGCGGGCGGATCCAGGCAGGAGACGGTGCAGACCTGGGCGACGGTGTGGCACGAAGGCCAGAACGTGCACGTCGAGGGCGGGGATCCGCATGCGCCGCTGCCGGATGCGAACCTGCGGGTCGGCCAGAGTTCGGCCGCGGGACCGGTCGGCGATCCGCTGCGTGAGGTGGTCAAGCACTTCGAGGAGATCGCGTCGCATTCCGACAGCAGTCCGCCGATCCCGATGCGCGACACCGAGCGCGGTTATGTGCGCGACCTTTCCACCGCGCTCGGTCTCGGCGATGCGCTGCGGGTCAGCCGCGCGCCGCTGCACGAGCTGTCGGATGTCGCGCGAATGGCCTTGGCGCGTGGCTTCCTGGAGACACCCGCGACGGGCGAGCCGAACCGGATGCGCTTCCCGGCCGACTATCGGCCGCTGGCGACCGGCGAACGGTACCCCGGCGACCGGTTGACCGCGGCCGACGGCGAGCGCATCGGAACCAACCCTGGGGCAAGAGGTTCCGGCGCGGCACACCCCGAACCACGACCCGAGTCGATGGCCTCGGCTCGCGACGAACTCGCGCGCCGCCTCGGCGTCCGGCCCGCGGAAATGGCTCCGGACCGCCTCGCCGAAACCATCGCCGACCAGCGGCACCGGACGGTGCTGCGGGCGGGTGCGGTCGAGGCGCTGGAGACCGCGGTGCGTCGCCTGCCGCACGCCTCGGATCTCGAACTGACACAGCAGATCACCGAGATGCGCGATACCTGGGCCCGACTGCTCGACGTGCCGCAGGATCAACTGCATCCGAGTCGGATCGACGACACCATCGGGCGACTGCGCGCCGAAACCCTCGATCGGGCAAGGGCGATCGCGGAACTCGCTGATGTCGCGCAGGCCGCCGAGGCACAGCTTGCCGTAACGGCGAAGCCGGGCGATCATGGCGTGCGCGTCGATCTGCGGGTCGGCGACGAACTGGTTCCGGTCCGGCTGGTGCCGGACGGCCAAGGCGGCTGGCGCATCGAACCGGTCACGCGCGTGGACGCCCCACGGGTGCCTGAACCCGGCGAGCCAACCGTGACCAGGTCCAAGCTCGGCCAGATGTGGGACCGGCTGAAAGGCCGTGGCCACGAGCAGATTCCGCAGCATCCGCTCGGTTCGGGGCAGAACGCCGACCTCTACGGTCAGCTCGGCCACGGTGTCGAGGCCGGACTGCATCTGCCGTTGGTCGACACGGGCTGGGACCCGGCGTTCGTCACGTTGCAGGTGCTGAAGTTCAAGCCGAGCAACTTCGAGAAGTTCTTCGACATGATCATGGGCCGGGCGGGCAAGAACTCCTACAACCTGCCGCCCGTGCGGGATCCATCCGGTCAGGAGTACCTGTACTGGCGCGATATCGATCCGGCAGAGCTCAGCAAGTTCGACGCGGAGATGAAGCGGCTCGGTCTGGAGGGTCGCTTCGACCCGCCCGGCGAGCAGCGGGCTCCCGAGGTCGGCGCGCCGATGGGCGAGCGCGCGGGCACCGAGCGTGATGTCACACCTGGTACGGGTGCACAGACCCACGAGCCGGACGCCGTGGTGCGGGCTGACCTGGCCAGGGACGGGCAGCAGCTCTGGGACACCGGCGTGCGCCGCGAGCAGGCGGGTGACGCGCTGTACGACGCGGCCCGCACGGTCGGTGTGGAGCTGACCGATCTCAACCCCGAAACGGTGCAGCGGGCGCTGGCCGAGGCCCGCTACCGCGCGCTGCGCCACGTCGGCTCGGTCGAGGCGCTGCGCGAGGCGGCCATGCTGTACCACCAGGAAGACGCGCATCTCGGCTATCTCAACGAGCACAGCGGGACCAATCCGAACCCGATGGAGCGCTTCGCCAAGGAGGTCGCGCGTCAGGAGGGCCACGACTACGAGCGACTCGACACCGAGCGCAGGGTCAACAACAATTCCGCGGGGACCCGCCGCTGGTGGGATCTGAAGTTCAATCCGGATCCCAAGGTGGTCCAGGCCTTCGAGACCCAGTTGCGCCGCGATCAGATCCGGCAGCAATTCGCCGACTTGGCCGGGGTTTTCGGCATCGACCGGGCCGAGCTGCGCCCGGAGACCATGGAAAGGACGCTGGCGGGCCTGCACGCAGAGGAGCGCAACTTCTCCGCGGCGGTCGACGCGTTCGAGCAGCGGGCCAACGATTACCGTCCGATCGACGAGCAATTCCGCACGCTGGCCGATTCGATGGCGCGCAGGGCAGGCGCGCAGTGGATTCGGTCGGAGGGCGGCGTCCCCGTCGATCCGAACACGGCGGCCCAGGTCGGTCGAGTGGCCGGAACGCCGGAACGACTGCTGATCGTCGACAACGGGAACAAGCACGATCGGCTGCTCGCCGACGTGCTCGCCGATCCGGCCAATGCCCAGCTCGCCGCGGCGATCACGCGCGGCGACGTGCGGGTCGAGTACCACATGGTCGCGGCCGACCGGACCGGCCAGGTCCACGTGCGCACGCTGGAATTGCCTGAGGTGCGGCACTTCTCGGGCGACGTGCACGGCAGGCACCTGGACGCGACGATGGTTCGCGAGGGTGACGGCCCATGGCGGGTCGTGCACGATCCGGTGGAATCGCCGGCCGCGAGCGCGGGCATGGCCTCGACGCAGCGGGACCTCTCCCGGCTGTACGACGCGGTGACCAGGCTCGGCCTCGAACGGGCCGATCTGGCGCCACATCGGCTGGCGGAGACGCTGTCTCGGCTCCGTGCGGAGAACGGCATGCGGGCGCTGCAGCTCGAGGGATTGGCCGATCAGGTGCACACGCGCATGGAGATCGAGCGCTTCCACGACCTGCAAGACCTGATGCACAAGCTGAAGCTCGATCCGGATGCGTTGCGTACCAACCCCGATGCCACGCTGGACGGCCTGCGTCAGCAGATCGCCGCGCTGAAGGAGGCCAGCCCGAAGACCGCCGCCAAGATCGACGCGATGGTCGCGGCGCTGCGGGCCAAGCCCGAGCTGGCGACCTGGGATCCGCGCATCGTGCACGGCGATATGCCGGTGCATCGCGCCGACGCCCCCGAACACCTCGCGAAGGTGCTCGGCGATGTCGAACGGTTCCGCGCCGACCTGCTCAGCCGCGCCCCCTCGTTGCCGGAAGTGCCGGTGCCGATGCGTGATTGGCTGCGGCTGTCCGGGGTCGACCTGTCCACGATGACGCCGGAGCAGATCGCCAAGGTCTACACCGACTTCACCGCGGGCAAGCTGCCCGAGATGGGCCTGAGCAAGCCCGCCGAGCTGGCCGAGGCCGTCGCCGAGCTGCGCGCCGAGGTGCTGCGCACCGCCGAGGACATCGCCGAGATCGACGCCTATCTGATACCGAACAACTGTGTGCCCGAGTCGCTCGGCCGCGTGGTCGACCAGCAGGGCAACGTGGTCTCGGTGCCGCAGGTCCGGCTGGACAATCTGGCGGGCCTGACCTGGGCGGAGACTCAGCCGCACCTGGGTGGCGCGCGAGTCGAGGGATTCGTTTCCGACTCGACCGCGTCCGGTCACGCGCGACTGGCTGAGGGGCTGATCCAGGTCGGCGTCGATCCACACGGTCGCGGCCCGACCGCCTGGGTGCTCGATCGCCGCACCACCGTGGACGGCGACGGTATCGGCGCGCACAGCTACTCCCTGCAGTACCTGGGCAAGAATGCCGAGGGCGCGCATCGGTTCCTCGTCGACACCAGAGAGGTGACCTACCTCGGTCGCGATCCGCAGGGCCGGGAGTTGTTCCGCGCCAACGACGGTCGCGAGCTGTCGCTGGCCGAACTGTCCGGCGGCACGCGGGACGAGACCGCCCAGACCTGGGCCGTCGTCTGGAAGGACGGCCACGTCGTCGAGGGCGTCGGCGACCGCAACATCCGCCCGCCGGACGACCAGCTGCGCATCGGCTCGTCGGACGACGCTCCGCGCCAACAACATTCGGATCCGGCCAACCCGCCCCGGGCACCCGATCCGGACCGCATCCGGCCGAGCAAGGTCGAGTACGAGGTGGCCGACCCGGCGAACGACGGTCTGTACCACCCCGCCGATGCCAGGGGCCTCGAGTACAGCAGCCCGCGCCTCGGCACGGACGGACTGTTCCGCGACGCCGACGGCAACCTCTACAGCACTCGCCGGGCGGGTGACATCTTCCTGATGGGCGCGAACGGTGAATTCCGCACGACACAGTCCGACGGGGTCAGTCACGACGTGCTGTTCAGCACGTACGGCAGTCGAAACGAGGGTCCGGCAGGCTTCGGTGTCTGGATCATCGAGAACGGCCGCCTGATCGAGTTGACGCCGATCGCGGGCACCTTCCCGACGACCGAGATGCGGTTCACCGCACAGGTATTGACGGAGTTGGCCAGCCGCGGTGTCGATGTAGACGCGGTCCGGTTGATGGGGCAGGAGCAGGGGACGCTGTGGCGTTCCGAGGTGGCGAAGCCGAGCGTAGCGGAGTTCATCGACCGCTCGGCGGCGAACGCGAGCGAACTGCTTTCCGGGTACGGCAAGGACTCCTGGGTGCAGGTCGAGGGTACCGAGGCGACGCCGGATCGGGTGGCGGTGTCGTTGGCGGTCAACCCCGTCCGAGGTGAGCCGGGCCGGGTGACGCTGGTCTTGGAACGCGAAAATGGCGGCACCACAGCGCATTACACGGACATCCAGCTCGGCGGCGATCCGCAACGGGTCGTCACCGCGCTGCGTGAATTGCACGAGCGCGCGGTGGCGCCCTGGCTTGCCGAATCGGGCACCGCGCACACCGGCACCCACGGCGCGCGGACCGAGCTGACGGTGGGTCGCCCGGACGCCGACGGCAGGCCGATCGCGTCGGAGGGGCGGCGCCGCGATGCCGGTGTGGCGCGTCGCTGGGTGGCGGAACAACTGGCGGAGCGTGGTTTCCGGGACGAGGACCGGATCGACGACGCTCGGGTGACCGTCTCGGAGTCGACGGCCAACGCGCTGGACAACAGCACCGGGGAGGTGCGGGTCCGGCTGACCACGATCGGTCGCCCCGGCGAGCAGGTGGCGCTGATCGAGGTGCTCGACCGCAACCCGGAGCACCCGAGGGCAACGGTGACCGAGCCGGTCCCTGCCCTGGACGATGTGCTCGAGCTGTCGCCTGCCCAGCTCGACGCGCTGCTGGAGACCATGGGGGAGCGCGGTCGCGGCAGGCAGATGGTGCGCGATATGACCGACTCCGCCGGCATCGCCGACCTGGCGGAGGGAAAGTCGAGCTGGCTGGTCGTCCGCGACTCCGACGGCAGCATCACGGCGCCATCACCCACGGAACGGCTTGCCGAACAAGGTATTTCGGCGCCCGGTCTGGAACGGATCCCGCGCGAAGTGGCCGAGGAGTTCGCCACCGCGGTGGGCGAGATCGCTGCCGGTCGCGAGGGATTCGGCCCGCGCGAGGCGCGCATCGCGGAACTTCCGTTCGACGAGATCGTCCGGGTCGAGTGGGACGCGGCGGCGGGCCGGATCGACTCGATCGTGCTGAACCAGGAGTACGCCGCCTACCCGGAGTTGTTGCGCGGCAACGTCGAGGCGCGCATCGCTGCGGGCGAACTGCCCGAGCATTTCGCCGAGCGGCCGATGCACAGCCTGCTCGAGCAGCGGGTCGACGAGGTGCTCGCGGAGATGCGCACGCAGGCCGATCTCGGTGTGCCCGCGAGCGACAACGCGCAGAACCGGCCGGGTGATCCGGATCATGTCCGGCCGAGCAACCCGCGGTATGAGGTTGCGCCGCTTGATCATCCGGCAGAGCGGCTGATCCCGGTCGAGGAGATCCAGTACCGGGAGCTCACGATCAACGAGGAAGGGCTGTTCGTCGATTCGGACGGCAGGCCCTACTCCAGTCCGATCGTCGAGATGCGCAAGTTCGACGGAACGCCCTTCGTCGACCACGCCATCGAGGTGTTCCTGCTCGGCGCGAAACCCGGCGACTTCCGGGTGGCCACCTCGGTGGACATCGAACACGCGAACCTCTACCGCACCTACGAGAATCCGAACGACGGTCCTGCCGCGTTCGGCATCGCGGTGTTCAAGGACGGCGTTCCGGAGTACCTCGGCCTCGGCAGCGGCGGGTTCAACGACGCGACCTACCACCCGATGTATCCGGCGCAGCTTCGCTACGAATTGCTCAGGCAGGGCTTCGATCCCGACAGCGTCCTGTTCCGGAACCAAGCCGATGGCCTGCTGTGGCAGAAAGACCGCACGCTGCCCTCCGTCGACGACTTCATCGAGTCGCGCGGCGCCGGTGCCGAGGAACTGTTCCCCGGCTCGGGCAACCAC
Source organism: Nocardia sp. NPDC049149 (assembly GCF_043197455.1). NCBI lineage: Bacteria > Bacillati > Actinomycetota > Actinomycetes > Mycobacteriales > Nocardiaceae > Nocardia > Nocardia sp. NPDC049149. Next base: position 529,804 of record NZ_JBICTD010000005.1, on the reverse strand, counting down.
TTCTGGGTGACCATGGAGGGGGTGGTGAACTTCCCGAACCGGGTCGAGATCGACCTGGCGATCAACCCGGTCCGTGGGGAATCCGCAGAACCGGGCGAGGCCGGTTACGCCATCGCGGTGTTCCAACGGGTCGATGGCATCACCACCATGCATTATCGGGACGTGGCGCTCGGCAGTGAGCCGATACGAGTGCTCACCGCACTGCAGGATATTCACACGCAACTGACGCCGTGGTTGACCCGTTCCGGCACCTTCCTGGAAGGCAGCGCGGGCAGGCCGATGGAGCTGACCGTCGGCCGCCCCGGCCCCGATGGTCAGCCGCTGTCCGCCGAGCAACGCCGCGCCGATGTCCCGGCGGCCCGCCACTGGGTGGCTGAGCAACTGCGCGAAAACGGCTGGCGCAATGAGGATCAGATCTATGACGTGAGCCTGAATGCCTCGGAGTTCGTGGCCAACGGGCTCGACAACAGCAGCGGACCGGTCCGCGCCAGATTGACCATGGTCGGCAGGCCAGGTGACCAGGTGCTGCTCGTCGAGGTGCGCGACACCAATCCCGAGCATCCACCTGCGCGCGTCGTCGAGGCACTGCCCGACTGGGCCGAGATGTTGTCGCCGGAGGAGCGGGCAGCGATGGTGGCCGAGCTCCCCGAGCGCGGCCGCGGCGGCCAAATCGTCGGGGACACTTCGGAATCCACCGGGATCACTGATCTGAACACCGGCAAGTCTCGCTGGTTCGTCGTTCGCGAACAGGGGCCTGAACCCGGTGTCCGGGCGGAGACCCCGCCGGAAGCGCCGTCGGCCGGGACGCAGCACGAGGCACGGGAATTCACCGGCACGCCTACGGAACGCCCTGCCGAGCACGAGATTTCGACGACCGGTTTCGAGCATCCCGATATCGCGCCGGAAGTTGTCCACGAGTACACCCGCACGGTCGAGGACATGGTGCCGGTCCTCGGTGAGCTGGGTCCGCGGGAGGTGCGGATCGCCGAACTGCCCGAGGGCGAGGTCGTTCGGGTGCAATGGGATCCGACCGACCGCCGGATCGCCGAGATCACCCTCGACCGGGCCTTCGCCGAGTCGCCCGAGCGCGTGCGTGCGTACGTCGAGGAGCGCGTCGCGAGCGGCGAATTCCCGGCGGGATATGCCGATCGCCCGCTGCACAGCCTGGTCGCGCATCGGGTCGGCGAGGCGCTCGACGCGGCGGGCCTGCGCACCACGAGACTGTTCGCAGACGACAGGTTGCTGCAGCGCTACATCGAACGGTACGTGGAGACCGACGATGCCGGTGCGCCGCGCCCGAACGAGTCCGACCCCTTCGCCGAGGTCGACTTCATGGACGCCTATGACGTATGGCTCACGGACACCGGACGATTCGGTTCGTTCGAGAGCGTGCAGACCGGCGAGGTGACCGGCTTGGCCCACGCGTTCGTCGATGTGGTGACCAACGGCGAGCGGGCCGCCGAGCCCGCGCGATGGCTCAACGAGCTGCTGCTCGATCATGCGCGCGATCCGTGGGCGCCGCTGGCCAAGCCGGAGATCGCGGTGGCGGTGTACGAGACGTTCGGCATCCCCGCCGAAGGATTCTCGTTGGCGGGCGTGCATACGGAGGTGCTTCGCGAGTACGCGAGGGCCATTCAGGATGTGCTGGCCGAGCACCCCGATCTCGCTCCGCGCGCCTTCCGGATCGACGACCTTCCGTTGGGCACCCTGGGCCGGACCGAGGGGTTCGCAGTACGCGACGAGAGCGGCGGCTACCAGACGACGGGGATCGTGTTCAACAGGGAAGCGGCGACGCATCCCGAGATCCTGCGGGCGACCGTCGACCAATTCGTCCGGGACAAGGTCGTTTTCCCGTGGTTCGCCGAACGCCCGGTGTACTACACGATCGTCCACGAACTGCGCGGGCACGGCCTCGATTTCGCGGGCGCCCAGCAGGCGCGCACGGTCGCGCCCCAGAAGCTGCTCGCTCACTTCATGGAGCGTTACGCCCCACCGGGCGCGGACGTGCCGACCACTCGACAGGCCTTCGAGGACTGGTTGCGCAGCACCCAGACCGGCTACAGCTTCGATCGCGAAGGAAAGTTCGCCATCGGCGAGGCGCTTGCCGAAGCGACCGTCGACGTGCAACGCAACAAGGCGAACGCGACCGAGGCGTCGAAGATCATGTACGACGTGCTCGTCGAGCAGGCGCAGCTGGCTCGTGAATCCGCCGGTGCGGCAGCGGATTCGACGCAAGGATCGCGCCCGCTGGAAGGCAACATGGGTCGGCCGCCGGAGCCGAGCGCGATCGACCTGACGGTCGCCACCGGCGCGCCTGCCGATATCGCGGTGGCGACCGGACACGTTCGGGACGTGTTGCAGGCGGCCGGGGTCGACCGGGCGGTGCCCGCGGTGTCGGAGATCGTCGGGAACGCACTGCGTGCCGAGGCCGGTGGCCGGGTGATCGCCGAGCAGACCAGCAGCGGGCGGGTGCGAGTCACGGTGCTCGGCGGCGACGGCCTGCGCACCGCAATCGAGGTGAGCGGGGCAGGCCGGGCCCGCGGGATACACCTGGAACTGCCGGTGCGGCACGGAGATCCGCAGGCGGCCGTGCGCGCGGCGGAGCAGGTGCGCGCATTGATGCACGGCTGGGCGGATCAGGCGCGGGTTCAGGTCGACGATGCCGTACTGCTGGCTTCGGAGCTCGTCACCAATGTGCGCGAGCACACCGGCGGCGACGGATCGCTGGTCGCCGAGGTGACCGGGCCGATCGGGTCGCGACTGATCAGCGTCGAAGTGACCGACCGCAGCCATCAACTGCCGGTCGAGGGCGATGGCAAGCGTGGCATGGCCTTGCTGCGTGAACGTGCCCATCGTTCCGGCTGGTATCACGTCGAGGACGGCGAGGCGCGTCCCGCGTCGTCCGCCGAGGTGACCGAAGCCAAATCGGTCTACTTCGAAATGGACGAGAACTCCGGCAGGCCCGCCGAGGACGGTGCGCTGTCGCGTGCCCCTGAGCAGGACCGGCCGGCCGAGGTGGTGGCCACGCAGCCGGAGCCGGCCGCTGACTCCCAGCCGCATATCACCGAGTCCGGCGACCGCGTCGGCGGCCATCCCGCCCCCGACGAGGTACGCCAGCCGGGCAAGCCCCCGATGGATACGTCGTGGGAGAGCCCGAATTTCGCCTTCGAAGGTGACCTGACTACCGCGGCGCGCGAATACATCGCACAGGAGGGTGGGCAGGCACTCAACTCGCGGATCGGGCTGGTCGATGGCGAGCGCCCACGGGTGATCATCGTCGAGTGGGAGGGCATCACCCACGATGCGGTTTTCACCGAGGCGTTGGATCGGAATCCCGATCTCCGTGCCGCGCTGGCGACGCCGGGCACTCGGATCGAATACGTGGCGGCCCGTGTCGACGCCCAGGACCAGGTGCGGCTGACCGCGATCGACGGGCCTGATCTCTGGCACGCGACGGTGGAATCCGGCCCGTGGCGCGGCGCCGAGGTCACCTACTGGTCCGATCTCGACGGATTCTGGCGCGCGGTACCACGGGATCTCCCGCCCGAGCTGATCCCGCCCGCGCGCACCGGACACGATGTGCCCGCGAATCACGTGATGCGCGACGAGTACCGCGGTGAGGCCGATCCGAGCAAGTCGTTCACGCAGCGAGTGCTCTACATGAGCGAGGCCGAGCGTGAAGTGCATCGGCTGGTCATCGGTCCCGACGGCAGGCTGTATCGGGCGCGGGACGGCAAGCTGTTCGATTCCTTCGAGTTCGAGGGCGTCGGCCATTCGAACCGGGTGATGTTCGTGATGGACGACAGCGGCAATCTCTACGCGGAGACCGAGTTCTCGGGTCGGCGCCTGCACCATTCGTCGTTCGTCGCAGGCGACCGGGTGGCGGCCGCCGGTTCGCTGGAAGTGCGGTCGGGCAGGCTGGTCGCGTTGGACGACGGCAGCGGCCATTACTGGCCGAGTGCTGAGTCCAATGACCGTGCGCTGCAACGACTCTTCGAGGACGGGCTGGTCCCTGCCGAGGACTTCCAGCGCTACGACCACCACCGGATCGCCAGGGAGCGGGCAGAATTCGAACCTGTCCCGCGCGTGGACGGCGATGCGCCGCCGCGCGACGAGTCCGCCGGTCAAGAGCAGACACGCACCGGCACCGAACCACGCGAGCAGACCGACGGAGCCGACAACCGGAAGGGACGTCCCGGCGACGAGCCGGCGCCGGACAGTCCGGCGAGCTCGCGCGAATCGGCGCGCTACCCCGAGCAGATCGAGTGGTATGCCGAGGATTACGCGACGGTCGACGCGTTGGTCGACAGCTTCACCGCCAACCACGGCATCGCGCTCGAGGGTTTCCACGGATCGCCGCCGCTGGTGCTCGATAACGTGCGCGAATACCTGCAGGCCATGCACGACATGCGCGTCGACTTCCCCGAGGTCGACTTGCGCCGCGTCAAGGTGACTCGGATGGATTCCCTCACCGCAACGGTGCTCGGCATCGACGGCGAGAGCCCGCACGCCACGCTGTACACCGAATCGATCAGCCTGCGTGAGCATCTGCTCGTCGAGGCGCACCTGCCGGAAGGACGGGTATACGACACGGCCGTCGAGGCGTTCGGCGACGCGATGGTGTACGCCGGACGGTGGCGCGCCGAGGTCGCGGCGGTGCCCGAACTGCGCAAGCTCTACGAGCAGGAGCACGGCCCGGCTCGCGAGCCCGCCTTCACCAAATGGCTGGAGCGTCAGTTCGACCCGTCTTGTTTCACCAAGAAGGGCGAGTTCGACGCGCGCGAAGCGCTGGTGCAGTCGTTCGCCGCGGTCGAGGGCGATCGACCGCGCCCGACCGCGGGTGAGCAGGTATTACACGACGTGCTGGTCGACCAGGCCGAACTGTGGCACGACCAAGGCGCGGACAACCCGCGCGTCGAACGGGTCGATCCGGCGGAGCGCCGGGCCAGGACCGAGATCAGCGACCAGCTGCGCGAGGACCTCGGCATCGAGTCGGCCGGTCTCGACACTCCAGGGGTCGACCTGCGCACGGTGCGCGAGTTCGACGAGACGATCCGCTTCATGATCGAGCGGCATCCGGAGATCGATCCCGGGCAGATCATGATCATGCCGCTCGCCGAGGAAACCTACGCCCAAACCCGGTGGCGGACAGCGCAGGACGGCACGATCGTCACGGAGTGGATCGCTCTCAACGAGCGGTACGCGATCAACCCTGAGCTGTATGCGCGGGAGATCGCCGGTGCGATCGAACAAGGATTCCTGGTCGGTGACGCAGGCAGCCCGGTGCAGACGGACATCACGCACGAGGCCTACCACGCGGTATTGAACGCCGCAGGCATGCGAAACACACCGGAGGCGCTTCGGCTCGACCGGGCAGCGGCGGAACGTGAGCTGCTCGAGAAGTACTACGAGGTACGAGATCGAGTCCCCGCGAAGAACTTCCAGGAATGGCTGCGGGACGAACTCAGCGCCTACAGCTTCGACAGCCGTGGTGATCTCTACACCAAGGAGGCCTACCCGGAGGCGGGTGTCGCGGTGGTCTTCCACGGCGACGCGGCGTCCGACGCCCAAAAAGTGCTGTACCAGCGGATGATGCGCATGCTCGCTGAAGGCGCACCCGAATCGGGGCCGAAACCCGAACCAGGCACGCATGGCACCGACAATGTCGAGAACCGGGGCGACAGGTCCGATGCCGACCGACCAGCGCCGCAGGAACGCGACGCGGCGGCATCCGACCACGAGACCGGATCCACGGAACGGACACAGGACCAGCAGGCCGCGGGCGAGCACACCACCGCACCGGCCGCCGTGCACGAAGAGACCGGCACCTGGTCGGCCGCGGACTACCAGACCGCCCAACAGGTGGCCGACGCGCTCGCAGCCAAACGCGGTGTCGAGGTCGTCGGGTTCGACAATCCGCGCGTCGATGTGCACACCGCGCTGGAATACGCGCGGGCCATCGACCTGTCCTGGGCCGAGCATCCGTATGTCGATCTGCGCGAGGTGCGGATCGCGCCGATGGATCTCATGACACCGGCGTTCTCGGAAGCACGGGTGGAGAACGGGCGGACAATCACCCAGTCGGTCACCTTGAACTCCCGCTACGCAATTCGTCCCGAGCTACTCGAACGCATGTGGGCCAAGCGAGTATCGAGCGGATTCACCTTCGGTCCCGCCGATCGGCCGGTGTACTCGCTGATGGTGCACGAATTCGGGCACGCGATCGATAACGCCGGTGCCAACAACGCTCGCGGCGAACTGATGTACGAGCTGTTCCACCACTTCCGGATGGAGTTCAAGTCCGACGACATGGGCGCGTTCATGGACTGGGCGCACACACAGTTCAGCAAATACAGCTTCGACGCCGAAGGCGTCATGAACCCGGTCGAGTTGCTCCCCGAGGCGTACGCGGCGGTGACGCACAAGCGCGCGGCGGCGACCATGGGTGAGAAGATCGCGCACGCGCTGCTGCTGAGTGAGGCGAAGGCCGAGCAGGCGCGCCAGACGGCGGGCAGGCCCGACGCGCTGGACAGTCTGACCGCGCGACTGGACGCGTTGACCAAGGACGATCCGACCAACCGCTTCTTTCCGCAGTTCCCCGACGAGCAGCCCGGCGGCGAACAGCGCATGAGTTTCGACCCCGGCTCGGGCGATGGTGGCTTCCGCGAGGAAATGCCGTGGAGCGCTTGGGATCACCACAGCACGTTCGAGCTGGTCGACGAGCTATACTACCAGCACGACATCGACGGGTTCTTCTTCGAGCGTGGTCACCTCGAGAATGTCCGCGAGCTCACCCAGGCGATCCATGATCTGAAGAGCGAGCACCCGTATGTGCTGTTGCACCAGGTCGATATCACCAAGCTCGACACCGATGCCAAGGCGGTGCTCGGCTTCACCGACAACCCGGCGAAGTCACGGACCAGTCCCGTGTGGACGGAGAGAATCTCGCTGAGCGAGCGGCTGGCCGCTGATCCGAACCTGCCGCCAGGCACCGTCTACAAGGCCGTCGTTCGCGAATACGCCGCTGCGCTCGTGCACGCGGGCCGCTGGCGTGCCGAGGTGGCCGCCGAACTCGCCCTGTACCGGCACTTCGCCGGAAAAGGTGGCATCGCAGGGGATTTCCCGGGCTGGGTGCGTGAACAGTTCGACGCACGCTGCTTCGACGAGCAAGGCCGCATGGTGTCGCCGCTGGCGCTCGAGGATGCGTTCGTCGCGGTCAAGAGTGGCGCGGTCCCCTCGGATGGCCAGCGGATTCTGCACGATGTGCTGGTCGAGCATGCCGAAAAGTGGCGTGGCGGTGACCCTTACGTCGTCGAGGCGGGCGAGAATCGGGAGTGGGCGCAGGACAAGCGCGAGATCGTGACCGCGATCGAAGAGCGGTACGGGATCGAGCTGGTCGGCGTCGACATCCCCGCCGTCGAGGCGCGCACCGCGCGCCAGCTGGAGTCGGCGATCCGGGACGTGCTCGAACGGCATCCCAATATCGATGTGCGGCAGATCCGGATCGCGCCGCTGGAGGAGCGGACCTACGCCGACACCCGGCCGATGTTCGACAGGCATGGGCGATCGCTGCGGGTTCGCGAGATCGTGCTGAACGAGCGGTATCTGATCCAGCCGGAGTTGTTCGAGCAGCACATGGCCGCGGACGTGCGGTCGGGGCTCCTGGTCGGGGACTGGGAACGCCCCGCGTACAGCGCCCTGGTGCACGAGCTGATGCACGGACTACACGTCAGCACCGGGTACGACAGGTCACTCGAAGGTCAGCAGGCGGCGCGCGACGAGGTGCTGCATCTGTTGGCAGGGAAGTTCCTCGAAGAATTCCCCGGCTTGATCGATGGCGCCGAGTTCCAGATCTGGCAGCATCAGCAGTTCCCCGACAACAGCTTTTATGCGGACGGCGTCCATCTCCGGCTCACCGAGGCCTACGCCGACGCGGGCGCGGCCGCGATCATCGGCGGCGACGAGCGGCTGACACCGGGTCAGCGCGTCCTCTACGATCACCTGCGCTCGCTGACCCGGCTCGACGACGCACCGAGAAGCGAAGCGGGCGAGCGGTTCCGGGACGATCCCGAGCAGCGGCCGGAGGAGGGCGACCCGCTGCCGCTGGCCCGGCGCTCGGCAGGCGAGACCGACCGCACGCTCCAGTCCGGTAGCGACCAGTCCGCAAGTCGGCTCGGCGAGCTGCCGCACGACCAGGCCGCGCCGCCCTCGAATCGCCGGATGTCGGCCAACGAGCAGCTGATTCGCACCGCGATGTCCGGTACGGATCCGAAGGTGTTCGACGCGATTCGCGAATTGCCGCGCAGGCAGCGGGAGTTGGCCGAGGCGCTGCTGTTCGACGACAAGACCATTGCGCAGTACGCCGAGGAACACGGGCGCTCGCAGGCGCATCTGCGCGGTCAGCGGATCGAGGCGTTCCAGCATGTGACCGACTTGCTGACCGGGGTTCGGGAATTCACCGGCCGCACGAATCCGACCATGCTGCTCGCCGAACTCGAAAAGGCCTATCGCGCTGAGGATCCCAGGCTGAGTGCCGCGCTGGAGCGGCTCACGGCCGAGGAGCGCAACTTCTTCGGCTGGCATTTCGAGGAGAACCTGTCGACCGCCGATATCGTGGCGCACACCGGCAAGGACGAGCGCGCGGTGTGGTTGCTGCGCAGCCGGACGGTGCATCACCTGACCGACCTGCTCGCTGTCGCGGGCGAGCCGGGCGGCCATATCGCCGGTGTCGTGCCGGACCGGGTCGTCGATGCCGCGCTGCGCAACGACCGGCCCGCGCTGGAACACGCGATCAGCAGGCTGGACGGCGCGTTCCACGAGTACGCCACGATGCGCTACCTGGACGGGAAGTCACCCGAAGAGATTGCGCGACAGACCAACCGCACCGCACAGACGGTCGAAAGCCTGGGTTACCGCACCGCCCGCCGTTTGGCCGAGCTGCTGCCAGGAGTGGCCGAGCCCGGTGGTCGGCTCGGCACCGACACCAGTGCGTTCAGCACATCGCAGCGGCGCAAGCTGCTCGATATCGCGATGGAGCAGAACGAGTCCCGCATCCGCCGTGCCGTCGACCAGCTCGGCCCTGGGCAGCGCCGGGCCGTGGAATTGATTGCGCTGGAGCAGCGTTCGATTCCCGAGGCGGCAGTCGAGATGAGCAGGGCAGACGGGAAGACCCGGTCTGCGCATGCGGTCGGTGAGCTGTATCGCAACGGGCTGAAGAAGATCGCCGACCTGGCCTTCCCCGAGACCGTGCGGGCCGCGCAGGCCGGCGATCCGCGCGCGACCGGTTTGCTGCGCGAACTGCACGAGAACGCCATCCGTGATCGGGTCGCCGCCGGGGTGGCCGATCGCGCGGTGGTCGATGAGCTCACCGCCAAGACCTTCGAGCGCGCTGGCGAGAACCTGCATTCGATCGGCGAAGCCAAGTTCGACGAATGGCTGCATGCCGTCGCGGATGGTGTTGTCGCCGAGCATCTTCGGGGAGAGGGCGGCCGGCAGGAGCCAGCCGTTGCCACGCCTGCGCGTACCGATCGAGAAGCGGTGGAAGGCGCCAAGCCCGAGCCCGCCAAGCCCGAGCCCGCCAAGCCCGAGCCCGCCGAGGCGGAGCTGGCACCGTGGCAAATCGCCGAGCGGCATCGGCTCGAGCTGATCGAAGGTGCTCGACTCGAACGGGAGGACGCGGAAGGCGCTCGGCGCGAGCTGGCCGCCGCGAAGGAGAAAGCCGCACAGCGCCTGGCTGCGGAGCAGAAGGCCGCCGAGCGGGCGGCCGTCGACCGCGAATCGCTCGAACGGCAAGCAAAACTGCGGGAGGCTGCCGAGCGAACGGCCGAGACCAGTGCCAGGCTCGAGCGGGAAGCCGACGTGCGTCTGCGCCCGAAGCACGAGGACGCAGCCCGTGCCGCAGCCGAATGGCGAGCGGCCGGGCGTCCCCCGCTACGGGAGTCGGCTGAATCTGTTCGAGCTGACCACGACGTTGCCGGGCATCCTCGACCGGAGCGGGATGCGGCCGAGCCTGTTCGCGCGGGGGAGCAAGTCGCCGAGAACGTGCCAGTCGAGCGGCCGGTGGTCAGAGACCCGCGTGTCCAGCGGTTCCTGGACTCCCTCCGCGACGGCGTGCTCGCCGTTGCGGGTGTGCGGGAATCGAGCCCGCTCGGGCGGGCGATGGCCGAGGCAACTCCGGCCGATGTGCAGCGGGCACTGGCCTTGCAGCCCAACGACCGCGGTCGGCTGATCCTGCTGCGCCACTGGCATGGCAAGTCGGTCGCGGAGACCGCCGCGGCGCTGCGCATCACGGACACCGCGGTGCGCGGGATCGAGCGGACGGCATTGCGCGGCATCGGGAAGTTCATCGCGGTCGAACATCCTCAGGCGGAGCGCTCCGGACCGGGATCGCCGCGGCGGAAGGCACCGGCATTCGCGCCGGACGCACCGGCGCCGCGGCGCACCGAAACCGGTGGCAGCGTGACCAAGCCTGCTGGGGACGAAACATCCACCCGCACCGACGGTTCGCGTACCCGCACCGGTGCGACGCCCATCCCGCCGGAAGCGAAACCGGTGTCGCCGCCGGAGTCCGGCCCGTTGTCGAAGGGGTGGTCGCACGGTGCGGAGCCATCCGCCAGGGAAGGCGACGGCGGCGTGACGGCATTCGAGCGACCGGACGGGACGGTCGCACGGGCGCATGTCACCGACGGTGGCCCGAAAAACTGTGTGCCGGAGGCATTGTCGTTCACCCGGGAGATCACCGGCAACGACAACATCCGGCCGATGACTGAGACCGCGGAGCTCAGGGCGCGCGGGGTGGACGGGACGGAGGTCGCGAACGCGGCAGGCGCCGACTGGCATCCCGGCGGCTTCGAGTCGTTGGACGCGATGGCGACCCATGTCAAGGACACCGGTGACACCGTGCTCGGTGCGATCGAATTCCACGGTGTGACAGGCGAAGTCGGCGCACACGCGATAGTGATGTTCCGCACGCCGGACGGCCAGGTGATGGTGCATGAGCGGATCGGTGACGTGGTGTACGAGTACGCGTATCCGTGGGGTGCGCGTCCCGCTGATGTGGCCGGCGTGTACGGCATCGTGTTCCACCCCGACGGGCAGGCCGAACATCCGCTGCACGGCAGGGAATCCGCCGCAGTGCCCGGCACGGATCGCCCGGAGACCAGGATCGGTGCGCGGCCCGGCCATGGCGACCCGCCGGGTCATGGTCCGCCGCGTGACGAACAGCGTTGGGACGCGCGCGATTTCGGCAGTAGTAAGGACATCGCCAAGGAACTCACCCGGATGCACGGGGTCGAGACGCGCGGTTTCGAAGGCACCAGGCCGGAGGCGGCGCGCGAGTTCGCCGCGACGGTGCACGAGCTGATGTCGGCGCATCCCGAGGTGGCGTTGCGCGAGGTGACCCTCATGTCCGGCGGCAAGGACGCCGAAGCGGTGTACAGCTACCGCGATCTCGTCGGTGGTCCGGTATTCGCCGACGAACTGATCGTCAGCAGGCGCCTCGCTCTCGACGCCGAGCTGCCGCAAGGGCGGATGCGCGAGGAAGCCACGCGCGCCTTCGGCGACGCACTGGTGCTCACTGGTCGGTGGCGCGCCGAGGGTCTCGCGGTGCCGGAATTGCGTCAGCACTACGCGGACACCAACGGCGGATTCCACGAGCCCGGCTACCGGCAATGGCTCCGTGAACAATTCGACGCCACGTCTTTCACCAAGGCAGGCGAGCTCGATCCGCGCACCGCGCTCGTCGAATCGTTCGTCACCGCCGAAACCGACCCGGCGCGGCTCACCCCCGGCAAGCAGGTCCTCCGTGATGTGCTGCTCGAACAAGCCGAGAAGTGGGCAGACGGCGATCCTTACGTCGTCGGCGAGGACATCGGCGCAGAGCATGTTCTGGAACGGATCGAGATCGCGAACGGGCTGCGCGACGAATTCGGCATCGATGTCCGAGGTTTCGAGCTGCCCGGCGTCGATCTGGACAGCGCCAGGCAGGTGGCGGCGGCCGTGCGCGAGGTGCACGCGCGGTACCCCGAGACGGAGGTCCGCAACATTCGGGTCGCGGTGCTGGGGGAGGAGCACACCTTCGCGCAGACGGTGCCCGAGTTCCGCCGCGGCGTCTCGCAGTACGTGCACGAGATCGTGCTGAACGAGCGGTTCATGACCAATCCCGAACTGCTGCGCCAGCACCTGGCCGAACAGGTGGAGACGGGTTTTGCTGCCGCACAACCCGATCGGCCCGCCTACAGCGTTGCGGTGCACGAGATGATGCACGCGGTGCACGCCAGCACCGGATACCGAGAGTCTCCCGCGGGCATGCGAGTGGCAAGCGACGCCCTCACCCGTGCATTGCTGAACACCTACGGCGAGTCGCACCGAGGACCGATCGACAAGGCCCGGTTCAACGAGTGGCTACGGTCCGAGCTCAACGAGTACAGCTTCGATACCAACGGCGACCTCTATCTGCCTGAGGCGTACGCCGATGCGGCGACGGCTGTGCACCTCACCCCGGATCGGGCGACCGCGGCTCAGCGCGCGGTCGCCGCGCACCTGAACGAGCTCACGCGATCAGGTTTCGACACCAGACACGGTCGCGGCGACGGCCTGACGCAGCGGTCCGAGATCCGTGGACCTGACCACGACGGCGTGGCGAATCGCGCGCCGGAGGAAGCGAGCGCAGCCGGCGAGAATCGCGCGGTGCCGGGCGGCTCCGAGGAGGCGCGTGCCGTTCAGGCGATGCTGGAGAACGCGGGTCTGTCCGTCAGTGGGTTCGATGTTCCGGGTGTGATCGGCGAGCGCGTCGTCGAGCTCGGGCACGCGGTGCTCGAAATGCAGACGGAGTATCCGACACTGGATCTGCGCGGTGTCAAGTTCGAGAAGCTGAGTGGCGACGGGGACGCGGTGGCGGTGCCCGGCTACTCGGAAGACCTGCAGCCGAGTGCGGTGTATGCCAAGTGGCTCACCCTGAACGAGCGGTTGCTCACCGACCCGAACCTGTCGGAAGGCGTCGTCTACGGCACAGTGGTGGCCGGGTTCGGCGATGCGATGCTCATCGGCGGCCGCTGGCGGGCCGAGGGCGCGGTAATGGGCGCGCTGCGCGACCATTTCGGGACAATCCACGGGCGACCGGACGAGCCGGCGTTCGCCCGCTGGCTGGACCGGGAGTTCCCGGACTGCCGCGGTCCCCAAGGCGCTTTCGAAACGCGGGATGCGCTGTTGCAAGCGTTCCAGGCGGTCGCCAATGAGCACTTCGTGGCAACGCCTGCGCAGGAGGTGCTGCATCGGATGCTCGTCGAGCAGGCCGAGATCTGGCACGACAAGCCGCCGCACGATCCGGACCTGCCCGTCATCGAGGATCAGGCACTGATCGCTGAGCGAACCGCGATCGGTGACGCACTGCGCGACGAATTCGGCGTCGACCATTACGGTTTCGATATTCCCGGTGTCGATCGCGAGGTGGTGCGGGAGTTCGCCGCCGCCGCTCGGGACGTGTGGAACAAGCATCCGGACATCCGTATCGAGGCGATCAGAATCGGCCCACTGCCCGAGGGCACCCTGGCGGAAACCAACACGGGCTTCGCCAAGGGCAAGCCCTACACCGTCTCGGTCACGCTGAACGAGCGGTACGCGATCAACCCGGAACTCTTCCGCAACCACGTCGCCACGGAGATCGCGGACGGCTTCCTGGTCGGCCTGCCTGATCGGCCGGTATACGGCACTGCGGTGCACGAGATGTACCACACAGTGCACAACATCTTCTTGCAGGCGGTCGATCTGACGCCGGGAGGCGTGCGGGCGGTAAACGCCGAAGCCATGCGGGAATTGGTCGAGGTGTACGGCGCAGGCAAGTCCACCATCGACAGCGATCGTTTCTACCAGTGGCTGCACGACGGGCTCAGCGGCTACAGCTTCGAGCCGATGCGGGAACCCCAGCCGGGCGAGGCACGTCCCGAGCCGGTACGTCGGGTCCTCGAGCTGCCTGAGGCATACGCCGAAGCCGGGGCCGCGGTGCACCTCTTGGGTGATCGGGCCACCGAACCGCAGCGGGTGCTGCACGATCGGCTCGTCCGGCTGGCCCGCGAAGCCGTCGAGGACGGCGGGACTACCGGCTCGCTGGATTCGGACGGCTCGGCGCAGTCGGTGAAACGGCAGGTGTCCATCGGTGGCGATCGTGGTGAGCCCGAACGACCAGCAGGCGAGCAGGACACTCCGGCCGGGCCACAGCGCGCCGCATCAGACTGGGATGCAGCACAATTCGCGACGTCGGCCGAGCTCGGCGACGCATTACGGGAGAACCACGGACTGGAACTTCTCGGGTTCGACCTGGCCGACCAGCCGATCGGTCCGGCCCGCGAGTTCGCGCAAGCACTGCACGATGTTCTCACCGCGCACCCGCAGATCGATCTGCGCGCCGCCCACATCCTCGAGGTGGACAAGGATGTGCAGACGCTGATCGGCGTGGACGGCGCCGAGCACGGTGCGCCGATCTTCACCGAGTCGATCGTGCTCAGTTCAGAACTGGGTCGAGACGCGGTGCTGCCCGAGGGGCAGGTGTATCACCGTGTGTTGAATGAGCTGGGCGAGGCGATGATTCACGCGAGCCGGTGGCGGGCCGAGGCTCATGCGTTGCCCGCTTTGCGTGCGCACTTCACGGAAAACGTTGCGCCGCACAGCAAGACAACCTTCACCGAGTGGCTGACCGCCGAGTTCGGTGCGGACCGAATCGATAAGTTCGGCGCGCTCGACGTGAACGGGGCGTTGCGCGACTCGTTCACCGCCGTCGAAGGCACCCGCACCGCTGCCACCGCGGGACATCAAGTGCTGCACGAGGTCCTGATCGAGCAGGCGGACCGCTGGCACCACCGCGGCCTCGACGCCGCGCCGGAACCGATCGGCTCGGAGGGTGCGCACCTGGCGCAACGGCGTGCGCTGCAAGACGAGCTCGCGGAGCTCGGCATGACCGGATTCGGATTCGACACTCCGGGTGTGCATGTCGAGGTGGTGCGCGATTTCGTGGCAACGGTGCGCGAGATGCGGGAACGGTATCCCGAGATCGACCCGGACCGGCTCGCCATCACGCCGCTGATGGACGAGCGGCTCGGCGACACTTCGGGACGCGGTGGGTCGCACGATCCGATCACCATCACCCTGCACGAGCGCTACGCGATCAACCCTGAACTGCACCGGCAGATACTCGCCGAGGCGATCGACACCAACTTCGTGCGCGGATCGGCCGATGACCCGGTGCGCAGCACCATCGTGCACGAGGCCTTCCACGTGCTGCATCACGCAACGGACTACCCGGCTACCGGGCATGAGGTATCCGAGTACAACCGGAGCGTGCTGCTCGAACTGATGGACAAGCACGCAGAACTGCACCCCAACTTCGAGGTCGGCTTCAAGGAGTGGCTGCGGAACGAGCTGTCCGGCTACGGCCTGCACGCGGACGGGATGCCGAACCCGCGCGAGGCGATCCCCGAGGCGGGCGCGGCGGTGGTGCACGGCGGCCGGGTGACCGACGCCGAGCGCGTCCTGTACGACCGCCTGATGCGTGACGTGCAGGAAGAGTCCGACCGTAGGCGCCATGTGCAGCCCGAAGATCCTGAGGCGGGCTCGCGCTCCGGCGCGCAGGATCGGGTGGCCGACCCCGCCGGGCAGGCCGAATCCACTTGGGACGCAGGACAATACCGAACCGGCGAAGAATTGGCCGCTGCGCTCCAGGAGAACCACGGAGTCAGAGTGGTCGGGTTCGACGGCGCAGGCGTGAATCTCGCCAGGGCGCGTGAGTTCGCCCAGGCGGTGCACGATCAGCTCACGGCGCACCCGGACATCGACCTGCGCAGCCTGTTCGTCGTCGATACCGAGCGAGACATGCAGACGGTGATCGGACTGGACGGCGTCGAGGACGGCGGGCCGGTCCACACCAAGTCGATCGTCATGAGCGAGCGCTTCGCCGGTGACAGCGCACCACCCGACGGGCGGGTCTACCACGCGACGCTGCGCGAGCTCGGCAACGCGATGGTGCACGCAGGGCGCTGGCGAGCCGAGACATACGCACTGCCCGCCTTGCGCGAGTACTACGTGGAAAACGTAGGGCCGATGGACAAGTCGGCGTTCGACCGTTGGTTGACGACCCAGTTCGGGCTGGAGAGCTTCGACAAGGCGGACACCTTCGCGCCACGTCGCGCGCTGCGTGAGTCCTTCGCCGCGGTCGAAGGTCGTCGCGCCGACATCACGCCGGGCGAGCGCGTGCTGCACGAGGTGCTTGTCGAGCAGGCTGGCCGGTGGAACCGCAGGGGTCTGGACAATCTGCCTGCACCGATCGGGACGGAGGCCGCGCATATCGCGGAGCGGCTCGCGCTCGGCACCGGGCTGCAGGATCGAGCCGTCTACACCTTCGGGTTCGACATCCCCGGCGTTGCGCTGGCCGGGGTGCGCGAATTCGAGGCCGCGATCCGGGACATGCTCGAGAAGTACCCCGATACCCGGCTCACCATGATCGGGATCCAGCCGATCGAAGAGAACGCGGCGGCGGTGACCGAGCGGTTGTTCGACCCGGAGTCCGGGGCGACGATATCGATCATCATTCTGAACGAGCGCTACGCGATCAATCCGGAGATGCATCAACAGGCCTACGAGGGGTCGATCAGCCGGGACTTCCTGGCAGGCCTGCCCGACCGGCCGATGCGCACCACGATCGTGCACGAGTTCTTCCACGCCGTGCACGACGTCACCGGATTCTCGGGCGACCCGCACGCCGTCTTCCTCGAGCGGGTCGGTGTCATGACCGAGCTGAAGGAGTTGCACGAGCTGTTCGAGCCGAATGCCGACACTGCCGCCTTCGAGCACTGGCTCAGGACCGAAGCCGGTCTCACCGGCTACAGCTTCGACAAGCACGGTCAGCTCGATATCCCCGAGATGTACGCCGAAGCGGGCACTGCCGTAGAGCTGCGGCCGGACCGAGTCTCTCCGGCCCAGCGCTTGATCTATGAACGCCTCATGCGCCAGGTGCAGGAGGAAAGCGACCGGGGGCACGCTGTCGACGAGGGCACCACGAGGACAGAGCAGCACGCTGATATGGGCGCGCCGCCGGAGCCGACCGCCTCGACGCCGACGCCGTCCGAACGAGTAGTCGCGCAGGTGGAGGAGTTGCTCGGAACGCGCGCTACCTGGGGTACTTTTGCCGAACCGGTCCGCGCCTTCCAGGAGTGGATACAAAATCCGACGGAGGGGCCGTTACCGCCGATCCGGCCGGACACGGTGCTGAACTGCTGGGAAGTACTGCTGTACGCCGGGGTCGACTCGGGCGTGTTGACGCATGAACAGCTGCACGTGATGTACCAGTTCGAGGTCACCGAAAAGGGAACTCCTGTCGAGCAGTGGTACGCCGACTTAACTGACATGCTGACGCCGAACGGGCGACAGAGTTTCGTTGTCGGCGATCCGAACTCGCCGGAGCCGCAGCGCGGCGACCTCGTCTTCTGGAACGGGACCGTGCACGTCGGGATGGCAACCGGACGATTGGCTCCGGACGGCTCACCGGAAGTGTGCTCCTTCTGGCCACCGCCAGGTGAGCTCGTCCCATACCACACCGAACCGGACGGAAGGCGCACTTGGGCTAAGCAAGATGTCGTCAAGTTGTCGAGTATCAAGGAACTTTACGATTACATGATGAACCCGCCGCTCGCGATCCAGGAATACCGGGACAAGGACGGTCGGATCGTTGTCGAATTCGGGCCTGGCCCATGGTGATCGGCGCGGTCACCGGGCAGGTGCTCGACTTCGTCTCCTGGGATGAGGCAGGCGAGGCGTTCGCCGTCGCCGTTCCGGATACGTCCTCGGACCACCAGTGGCCGCCCACGACTGTCCGGGTACCCACCGAACTCCGCGCGCTCGCGGACGGATCGCTACAGCTGTTGTCGCCCACCACCTTCGGCGCACGGTTGACGCGGTTGGGCCACGCACGTCTGCGCGCCGATGTGGATTCCCGGCATGTGGTGCTCGACGCTGTCCTGGCTCCGGATGGGTTCGCGATCACGCTGGAGTGCCTCGATGCGGAGCAGTATGTGGTGCGTGGGATCGACTCGGCGGGTATCGAGACCTGGGTCATCCGCGTAGGCGCGGATAGTCACCTGGCAGATGTCTCCGAGCGGTCGAGACTGCTAGCCGGTGCAGGCGGTCGCGTTTTCTTGAGCAACGTCGGTTCGTTGTGGCGAGTCGACGAAGGGACTGCGGAACTGGTCGACCGCTGGCAGGGCATGGCGGCCGTGTGGTGCCCGGACGGGACCTTCGGCTACGCGCGGTACGACCCCGAACGCCGTGTTCTCGACTGGGTGACAACGAATCCGGACACGGGGCGCTCCGTCGCCGTCGTAGCGGATCGGGGTGCGCAGGAGGTGCTGTCCACCGTGATCGGCGTCGACCAGGCCGGGCGCGTGTACGGCGGTTTCGGCAGACCGCTCGGCAGGATGTCTGCCTCAGGGGAACTGGATTGGCTCGTCGACGTCGACGGCGTCACCGTATCGGCCGCGCACGGCGTGACGATCCAGTCAATACTCAACGGCGACAAGGGCATACGACTCGATACGGTGACGATCGCCCCGCTCGGCGATCGCCGCGCGCGATTGATCGGGCGCACCGACACGGGCTATGTCCTGCATCAACCAGCCCGTGGCACG
Source organism: Nocardia sp. NPDC049149 (assembly GCF_043197455.1). Classification (NCBI taxonomy): domain Bacteria; kingdom Bacillati; phylum Actinomycetota; class Actinomycetes; order Mycobacteriales; family Nocardiaceae; genus Nocardia; species Nocardia sp. NPDC049149. Next base: position 511,136 of record NZ_JBICTD010000005.1, on the reverse strand, counting down.
GTCGGCACGCTCGTGTTTCTCGATGCGGCCGGCCGAGTCGTGAATTCCGAACCGGCGCCGGAGAATTGGCCACTGAGGTACTGCTCGCGCCAACGGGCGTCCGTTTCGTCGGTCACCGCAGCGGGCAGTGTAGTGATAGCGGTGCATTCCGCTGCCGGGGTGCACGTGCTCGGCCTGGCCCCGGAACCAACACAAAGTCCATGAACAGCCGAGGAAAGGAGACACATGGTGCGCAGCAGATACCCCACCGATGACGAACTGCGACGTAACTTCGAGGCCGAGCTGAAGTCGGTGACGACGGGCGGGGGCGTGCGCTCGGAGACCGGGCTCGACATGGAGACCGACGCTGCCCTGTTCGCCATCGCCAGGGCCTACCCCGCAGTGACCGACGAGCTCGTCGCGGCTGCTAAAGCCGCGTTCGCCGGCCAGCTCGATGGTTCCAATTCCGCTGCTCGCCAGGCGGATCTGGAGCGGTTGATCGCCGAGCACAATGCGCGCAAACGCGGCGAGTGACCCGCGCTCCGTGCCCCTGATTTCAGGGGCCATCGTGCGCGAACGCGGTTGGCTACTGTTGAGTAGGCGAGGAACGTTCGGTCACCGTGGTCCGCGCTCGAGGACGAACGGGCTGTGAACCGGGCGGGGATCGACTTCGTGGGAAGTAGAGGTGACCACTATGGATCCTGAACGAGCAGACGCTGCGCCACCGCCGCAGGCGACGGTCGAATGGACCGCGGCCTCGCGCACCGGCGCGATCTCCGTGCGGGCCACCGAACAGGGCTTGCCGCTGGGGATTTCGATCGACGCCGCGGAGCTGAAGCGGGATCCGGCCGCGCTCGCCGCCGAGATACTCCGGCTGTACAAGCAGGCGGCCAGCCGGGCCGGGCTGGCCAGGCGGACCGAGCTGGAGGCGGCCGGGATGTCGGTCGACGCGCTCGCACTGCTCGGTTTGCCGACCCCAGAACAGGTGGCTCGCGAGGAGATCATCGAAGAGGAAGAATACGAGACGGAGCCACGGAGCTGGCTGCGCTCGGTCTAGGGAGGAACTGAGGCGCATGTACGAGACCATGGACGAATTGATGGCGAGTGTGCAGCGGCGGTTGTACCGCGTGCGCGATCTTGCCGACGACATGTCCGCCGTGCGTGCGCGCGAAACCGCGCCGGACGGCTCGATCACCGCCGAGGTCGACGGCAACGGCGCGCTGCTGAACCTCGAGTTCACCTCGGCTATTTCCCGGCTCTCCCCGGCCGACTTCGAGAATACGCTGGTCGCAACGGCGAACGCCGCAGCGCGACGGGCCTTTACCGAGCGAGCGGAGCTGATCACCGCCTTCAACCAGGAGGTCGCCGATTAGATGCCGCCCGTTCACGCAAATTCATCATTTTCACATCAGCGGAACCTTAAGTTTCTGCAAACCGGCTTCCGAACCCGGCAAATCGGTTGGTATCTTCAGCACAGTTGGTCAATTGCATTACAGGATCGGGGATTTCGATGAGCGAACTCGTAGCAACAGGACATGCGATTTCTGCTTACGGTGACGCCTCGGCCGCCATGGCGACCGGTATCGCCACGGCGGGCGCATTCGATCAGGCCGCGACCATCGCGGCGGCCGTGCCCGTCTTCGGGCTGATCGGCCAAGACTTCCTCATGGCGTTCGCGTATGCCCAAGGCAACCACGTGGCTTCCGTTTTCGAGTTGGCCGGCGTGCACGCAGGCACCGCGCTGACCGCGCACGAGGCGGTGGCCGCCTATACCGCGACGGAGTTGGCGAGCGGCGCCGAATTCGACGCAGTGAAACAGCAACTGGCATGACGCAACCGCTTGACCAGTCGATCGTCGAGCTGCTGCGTGGCAGCTCGCTGGCCCCGCTGATCGATCGCCCGGTCAACGACATCCTCAGGGACATGGGGCTGCCGCAGCTGCCCGATCTCAGCGCGTTGCCGCCCATGCCCGACATGCCGCCGATGCCGCTGATCGACCTCAGCGCACTGATGCGACCGTTCACCGATCTGGCAAGCAGTTTCGGCACCGGCGTGCTCAATTCGACGGCGGGGCCCGGCGCCGACCCGACCCAGGTGCTGACCGGTCTCACCACCGCGTTGCAGACCGCAATGCAATTGGGCACCACGGCATTGGGCACGGTCATGCAGCTGTGGCAGGGCATGGCCGCGGCCGAAGCGGCCAACAAGGCAGGCCAGGCCGCCAACGACGGTCAGGAGCTGGCCACCCAGAGCGTTCAGGAAAAAGCGACGATGGGCGAGGCCGCGGGCTCGGTCGCCGTCGGTGGTGCGCTGCTTGCCGCGGTCATCGCGAAGTACCTTGCCACCGTGCTCGCGGCATCGCCGCTGCTTGCCACGCCCGGTGGCCAGGTGTTCGTTGCGGTGCAGACCGCCGAGAGCCTGGCCGAGGCGACGGCGGTGGTCGGCAAGACCCGCGTCGAAATGACCGTGCATTCGGGGAAGATGACGGCGGTCGGGCAGAAGAAGAAGATCACTGCCGCGCCCAAGGGTGTCGATCCGACCCAGAGTCTTCAGCAGGTGATGCAGCTGGTCCAGCCGCTGATGGGGCTGGCACAGACCGGAACACAGAGCGTGAGTCAGCTCGCACCGCTGCTCGCGCCGAAGGTGGACCCGGTCAAAGAGGCGAAAGATGCCAAGGAGCGCGAGGATCGGGCGCGCGAAGAGCTCGCGGGCGCAGGCGCGTCCGGCAAGGGTGTCGGCCCTGGCCCCGGCGTAGGCATCGGTGGCGGACCTGGCGTTGCCCCGGTGGCGCAACCGCTCGCCCCGTGGGCGGGCACCAAGGTGGCAGGCATCGGCCCGCTGTCCGGGCTCGGATCGAGCAGTCCGGCAATGGAATCCGTCGCCATGCGGCCGACGTCGTTCACTCCTGGCGCGGCCTCGCCCGGCATCATGCCGCTCGGCGGCGCGGCCGGTGCGCTGGCGGCCAGGGACGCGGGCGACGCGAGCAGCGTGGCCGCACACCTGGTCACCGGGCAACACGGCGACGAGGTCGTGGGCAACATGGAGGGGGTCTCGCTGCCGGTGGTCGGCGCGGCCGAACAGGTTTCCGAACCACCGCCCGATAAGGAACTGACCCTCTGAGGAGGTCACCATGGCAAGCACTGGTGCGGATTTCAACGGTGTGCGGTTCGATGCGGACGCCGCCAAGGACGCGGCACTGCGGCTCGACGGCTTGGCCGACCGGCTGGAGCGCGAATTGCGATCGGGTGAGGTCTCGTTGCGGATCGCGCCCGCCGGTGTCGACGAGGTGTCGCAGCGGGCCGCGCAGACCATGAACGGCGTCGCGGTGTCCTACACCGACAGTGCGGAGGCGGGCGTGCTCGAACTGCGCAAGCTGGCCGCGACGCTGCGGTCGCAGGTTCGCCAGTTCGATCGCTCGGAGAGCGAGAACGTCGAGTCGTTCGGCGGCACCGCCGGTGCGGCCTGACCGGGGTGAAAACTACGGAGTTGTCATGATCGAACCACCGCAGCCCGGGTTCACCGGGGTGGTCTGGGAGGCACGGGAGCCCGACCGGCTCACCCGTGAGCTGTCCACCGGACCCGGCGCGATACCGATGGCGGAGGCGGGGGCCACCTGGGCCAAGCTCGCCGCCGGTTTCGGGTCGGCGGTAGTCGAATACGACTTGATCATCGCCTCGCTGCACGGTGCGTGGGAGTCCAGCACGAGCAGCGCTGTGCTCGACCGGATTTCGAAGCTGCGCGACTGGCTCACCGATTCGGCCAGGGCGGCAGGAGAGAACGCCGCGCATGCCGAAAAGCAGGCTGCGGCCTTCCAGCTCGCGCAGCTGACGATGCCGAACGCGCTCGACATCGCCGCCATCAAGCAGGCGCAGCACGCGTTGGAGGCGGTGAGCGGGGCACTCGGTGCACCGATCAAAGCCGTTGCCGCACAGACCGATGCCGAGGCCGACCTGGCGAAGGCGGCGGCCTCGCGGGTGATGCGCACCTACGAGGCGGCGACCGAGCCGCTGGCCGCACCGTGGCAGCACGAGCAGCCGCCGGTGATCGCATCCCCCGCGGCACTGGAAGCCGAACAGCCTGGCACGGCGCAGGCGGCGAACTCCGCGACCATGCCTGCGAGCGCGTCCGGGATGGGCCTGTCGGGCTTCGGCCTGCCAGGACCGATCGGGCCGATCTCGGTGCCGCGCCCGTTGACCACCTACCAGGCGCCGATGGCCGCCCAGACCGCGCAGGTTGCGGAAACAGTGGCGCCACAACCCATTCCGACGACCACGCCGGTGTCCTCGTCGATGCTGCCGCCCGGCGCGATCGGACCGTCCGCGATGGGCGCGCAGGACGAGGAGTACGAGTCGGCCAGGGCAGGCGTCGCGCCGACGGCCGAGTTCGACCCCGACCTCGGCATCGTCTCCGCGCCGTCCGTGCTCGGCGCGCCCGAGCCGCAGGCGTCGACCGGTCGAGCAGCGACGGGCGGTGGCGCGTGACGACCATGACCAACGACGGCTTGCTCGCGATCGCCGACCACGTCGGCGTCCAAACGCTGCCGCTGGTGCTTGCGGTTGGTCCGCAGCAGGATTCGTTCGACGAGTGGACCGCTGCGCAGCAGGCGGCGAAGTCGTCGCTGCTCAGCAGCGGCCTCATCGACGCATACGGCGAGGTCGAGCCGGACCTCGGCATGGCGCTGCACACCCTCGCGCAGCCCGACTGCGAGCTGGTTGCCCGAATCTTCGCCGGTGACAAGCCGATTCGGGTGTGTCTTGCGCGCAGGGGTGGTCAGCACGCGCTGGCCATCCGGACCGGCGACGACTTCGACATCCGGACGATCTGGTGCGACGGTTCCGGTGCCACCTTGGCCAAGCCGGTGCTCGAGGTGCTCGGTCCCGCCGTGCCCGCCGACGTGGTCAATTTCAGCGCACCCTCGGACGCGCTGAGCGAACGGCTGGCGGCGGCAACGACTTCCGCGGATTTCGCCGATGCCATGTATGCGCTCGGCGTCGCCGACCGGGACGTCGCCGGATACGGACTCGCCTTCGCGTCCTGCCATACCTACGCCGAGATCGTGGTCTGTGTCCACGTCGACGGCGTCACCACCCGACCGCCTGGCGCGGTCGCCATCTACGACACCGGGCGTGGGCGGATCGTCGCCGCGCCCGGTATCGCCCAAGATCAGCAGCGCTGGTCAACGGTTACACCGGGCACCGATCATCGTATCGCCCAGGCGATTTCCGGCTTGGTCGAGACGTTGCCCGGGGGGAGGTGGCTGCAGCAGTAATCCCGACTGTGAACACCGCAGTTATCTCGAACTCGGGTGATGCCGTCCCGGTGTCACCTTCTGGCACAGCAAATTTCCCAGAAGAAAGGTGCAGTCATTATGGCTACCGGTGGTAATGGTGTATCCAATAGCGCTGCGGCTACTCAGGCGTCGCAGGACATGGGCGACATGGTAGTTGCCATCCGCACGACCATCGACAAGATCCAGGACGAGGTCCAAGCGGCTGCCAAGGGCTGGCGCGGACAGGCGTCGAAGGCGTTCAACGACGCGGCCATCGCCTGGGACGGTGAGGCCCGTCGGCTGAAGGCCATCCTCGACGAGATGGGCACGCACGTCGGCGTCGGTGCCAACCGACTGACGGAGATGGACGCCAACAACGACTTCGGCGGCCTCAAGCTCTGACGGCAGTAGCTTCCGAACCGTTCATACGAGACTAAAGCGAAGGACAAAACATGGACGACATGCTTTATGACGAAGCGACCATGATGAAGCTGTACAACGACCTCAAGACGCATCACGGCACGCTGATGCACCAGGTCGACGTCGAGCTGCCTGCGGCCGTGACCAAGCTCGGTACCGCGTGGGAGAACAACGGCTCGTTCCAGGCCTTCTTGGCGAAGAAGGACAAGTTCATGGGCGAGTTCAGCGACTCCAACGCCCTCCTGCAGGCGATTGCCCGCGAGGTGGACAACTCGCTGGTGCGTGCCTTCCACACCGATAAGACGATCGGTGACGGCTTCGGCCTGTGAGTCGAATCCGATAAGGCGATCGGTCGCGACTGCGGAGCCTGAGTCGTATCTGATCGAACAATCGAATAACTGAACAATACGGCCGGCCGGAACATCCCTGTTCCGGCCGGCCGTTCTCGGTTGTCCGCTTATCGACCCTGCGGCAGCGTGTCGTAGCTGACCAACGCGTCCTTCTTCGACAGCGTCGGACCCGGAACCAGTTGTCCGACAACGGCCCACGGCGCCAGCCTGGGCGCATCACCGAGCCCGAGGATCTGCGCGGTCGCGATGTCCGGGATGCCGTAGCGAATGCCGTTGTCCGCCACGTAGAACAGACTGCCGCGGCGCGGGCTGCCGGGCTCGGTGCCGGTGATTCGCACGAATTCCCCGCTGGACGGCGGAATGTAGGCGTCGTCGACGCGCTCGCCGGTGCCGTCGGAGCTCGACAGGGTGACCGGTGTTGCCGAGTCGGCCAGCGGCAGCCGCGCACCGGCGAGCAGGCTCACCGCGGCCCTGTCGGTCGGTCCGTCGGCAACGCCGCCGCTCTGCTGCGTCTTCGACCAGGAGATGCAGCCGACGGGCGCGTCCTCGGGCGACAGGATCTTCGGGGTGCCCGCGGGGAAGTGGTCCAGCGGAAGCGAGTGCAGCACAGGCATATTGGTGAGCACGTCCGGCGCAACCGGCTTGATGTCGCGCATGCCTTGGGAATTCGCGGTGCGCAGCACCTGGGCGGCGAAATCGCTGACCCGCTGCACCCCGTCGGCGAGCACAACGTAGAGCTCGGCGCGGTCCTCGCGGCCGACACCGCCCACCGCGATGACGCCGCCGACCGGGACGTCGGAGAGCCTGCCAGGGCCCGGCTGACCCGCCTGCGGGATATCCGGCGCGGCCAGCGGCGGGACGGCGGTCGCCGCGTTGAGCAGTGACGGTCCGATCGGACGTGGCTTGGCCACACCGAGATTCATCGCCCGCGCCATCACCGAGTTGGCAGGGTCGAGTTCGGCGCGCTTGCCGTCGTAGATCAGGTAGGTCTTGTCTTGCCTGCGTACCAACAGTGCCTCGTCGCCGCTGGTGCGCCGGATGCGTTCGTTCAGTTGCGGCTGCCCGGCGAACACGGTGGTGGTCACTCCGCTCGATGCGGCGGCGCTGCCGGTGCTGGACAGCTGCACCGTCTCGCAGAGCGACCAGTCCGACCGGCTGCCCTGGCCCGAGCCGGGCAGTGCGGCGGGCGCGCCGGGAATGCCGAGCATCGGGCCGCGCGGCAGCGACGAAAGTTTGCTTTCCTTCACCGAATTCGGCGATTCGGCGCTGCCGCTGATCAGTCGGGCCGATGCGAGATTGAGCGTCGGATGCAGGGTCGTGTTGCCCTGTTCGTCGGCGACGACGACGAACAGGGCTCCGGTCTCCTTGCCCATCACGATCTTCGAGTCGCCGACCGAGCCCTGCGGCCGCAGGAACGCGAGGATGGCGCAGCCTGCCACCACCAGGATGCCGAGCACCAGGCCGACGAACAGCGAGCGCGTCTGCGAGCGCATGGGGTCGTGCAGCATCCGCACGTCGCGCCGGACGAGTGCGTGGTCGAGCCGCCGCAACAGGAATCGGTAGCCATTGACCTGGGCTTTGGTGGTCAGCTGAGCCGGCACGTGCTCTCCATCGTCATGATCTTTCCTCCGCCGCGTCCTCGGACGCGCTGCCCCGTCATTCTGTCGCACATAGCGACACGGCCGCGGTGTTTCTCGCGGGCACCCCGAGGACGGGTTCCGCCGGCAAGGCGGTTCGGAATCAACCGTATCGGCCCAGCCTTCGGTGTCAATCGGGGACCGCCGATTCGAGCGGCGACCAGGCCACGAATAGCGTTGCCGCACGGTACTGTGAGCCGAGAAGGACCCAGGGCGCCGGACTCGTCCGGCCGCCGGATTCGAGGCGAAACAAGCGTGAACGAGGCTGTGAACGAACCGGAACAAAACGCGAATCCCGCGCTGCAGGACCCGGAGTTCTGGCTTTTCCGCCAGATGCCGCTGCGGCTGCTGGTTCCGCTCGCCCTGCTCGCGGCGCTGGCCGCCTGGATCGCCACCGCGTTGAACGCGCCGCTGTGGGCCATCATCCTGTCCGGCGCTGTGGTGTTCGTGCTCGGCGCCGCGCCGGTGCGCAAGCGGGATCCGCGCAACGTGGCCGGGATGGTGGCTCGCGCCATCGCCTATCGCTGGCGGCGGACCAAGCCGGGCCCGCAGGCCGCTGGCCCGGACGCGATCGACGTACCGCTGCCCGAGGGCGGCAGCTACGGCGTGCATTGGGACGGCGAGCTGCTCACCACGATGATCCGGATCGACCCGCCGCCGGACGCGCTGACGCTGCTGCGGCGCGGCTCGCTGAGCACCGATCAGGTGCTGCCGCTCACCGAGATCGCCAGGTGCCTCGAACAATTCGATATCAACCTGGCCTCGGTCGATGTGATCAGCACCGGCGCGCGCACCGCGGGCGGCGGCCCGGTGGCCCAGCTCTACGACCGGATCATCGGGCCGCTGCCCGCGATCGCGCACCGCACGGTCTGGCTGGTGCTTCGCCTCGACCCGCTGGCCAACGCGGAGGCCGTCGACAATCGCGGCGGCGGCGGCACGGGCGCGCTGCGCACCGCGACCATCGCGACCAGGCGGGTGGCCAATCGGCTCGCCGCCCGCGATATCGCGGTCTCGGTGCTGACCGCGGCGGAGATGAACCTCGCGACCCGCAGGCTGACCCGCGGCATCGCGTTGGAGGAGTTCGCCGAGACACCGATCTCGCTGGTGCACGACGACCTGGTGTACCTCACCAGCTACGAGATCGGCCCCGAGCTGATCGGCGAGCGCGGCTTCGCCGACATCTGGGCCACCCCGAGCCTCGGCACCACGATGACTGTGCGGATGCGGCCCGGTGAGCGGAAACCCGGTCGGGCATACGAGAACACGGAGCCGCCGGTCACGTTGGCCGCGCTGGTTCGGTTCGACACCGCCTACGAACCGGATGAGCCGCCTGTGCCCGGCCTGCGCGCGCTCACCGGTAGGCAATACCGGGCCCTGCTCGACTGTCTGCCGTTGCAGGCGGGCCGGGGTGGGTCCAGTGGTGCAGGCGACTATCGCGGCCCGCTCTCGGCGCTGCAGGGGATCGCGGTGCCCACCGCGGGCTGCGGCCAGCTCATCGGCGCCGACGACACCGGCCAGGGGATCGCGGTACCGCTGATCGGCGACGGCACTCGGCATCTCGAGGTGATCGGCAAGCTGGACCTGGCACAGCAGGTGATCCTGCGGGCCATCGCGCTCGGCGCGCACACCATCGTGCACACCGACCGGCCCGACGCGTGGCACTCGATGGTCGCCAATGTCGCCTCGCCGCATTCGCTTTCGCTCGCGCCCCGGTTCGCGGGCGCCAGCCACCACCAGGCGCCTGCCAGCCCGCACCCCGGCGGCACCGGCTCGCTCGCGACCGTGGTCGTCTTCGACGGCATCGCGCCGACCGCGCTCACCGGCGGCGCCACCATCGTGCACGTGCGCGACCCGCACGATCCGCCGAGCCAGTTCGCCGCCGACGTGGTCCTGGTCCAGGATGCCGCGGCGCCGAACCTGATCACCGTCACCACCTCGACCGCGCGCACCACCGTCAACATGGTGACCACGCCGGACGAGATGTGGTACATCGGCGAATCGCTGACCGCGGTGCGCTGATCGCATCTGACACGCCGAAAGGGCCGGAATTGCTTCCGGCCCTCCGGTTTCGGTGTGCTGCTAGCCGCCGAGCGTGGCGAGGATGCCCGCCAGGGCCGCCTGCATGTCCGGCGCCTCGATCCGCATCAGCATCGACTCGTCGATCGCGGTGAGGTCCAGCGAATCATCGTTGGCCAGCCGGAACTCGCGTTCCTCCTCGGCGGATTCGATCACGTTGCGGACGAACCGGCCGTTGCCGGCCAGGTCGATGCCGCGGCGCTGCTGCCCGCTCTGGTCGACCCGCTCGGACTGGTACAGGCCCTCGCACGCCTTGATCAGCAATTGCATTGCCTCGTCGGACAATTGGGAGTCGCGCGACTTGGCGATGAGCTGGCCGATCTGGCCGAGCTCCGGCGCGGTGTAGGACGGGAACTGCAGGCGCTTGGCGAAGCGGGACGCCAGGCCGTCGTTGGAGGCGAGCAACCGGTCGATCTCGCCGTCGTAGCCCGCGATGATCACCACCAGCCGGTCGCGATCGTTCTCCATCCTGGCCAGCAGCGTGTCCACCGCTTCCCGGCCGAACGCGTCGCCGCCCTGCAGGCCGGTCTGGATCAGCGTGTAGGCCTCGTCGATGAACAGCACGCCGTCCATCGCGGTGTCGATCAGCTTGTCGGTCTTGATCGCGGTGCTGCCGAGGTGCTGACCGACGAAGTCCATGCGCTTGGCCTCGACGACCTTGTCGGTCTTGAGCAGGCCGACGCCGCAATAGATCTTGGCGACCACCCTGGCGATGGTGGTCTTACCGGTACCAGGCGGGCCGGTGAAGGCGAGGTGGTTGCCGCGCGAGACATTGGCCATGCCCTTCTCGGCGCGGATCTTCGCCAGCTGCGCGGTCGCCTGCAGCTTGGCCACCTGCGTCTTGACGTTGGCGAGGCCGACCTGCTTGTCCAACTCGGCCCGCGCCTCGGCGAGGATCCGCTTGGCCCGGTCCTCGCTCTCGGCCTGCTCGACCGCTTCGGTGGAGGGTGCGGTCGCCGGATCCCAGCGATCCGTGCGGGTGTCGATCGACTCCTTGGTGGTCACCGTGATCCGGTAGGTGCGATCGCGCATGGCGGTGGTGTTCGCCGTGAAATCCGGTGCCTGCGAATAGACCTTCTCGAAGAGCGCCTGCGCGTCCTCCTCGTTGCCGGTCTCGCGCAGGCACAGGCCACGACAGAACATCGCGGTCGTCCGCGCCGCCGGGATCGGGCCTGCCTCGGCCTGCTCCATCCGGCGAATCGCCTCGCCGAACAGGCCGAGCTGCGCGCAGGCCGAGCCGACCATCACGTGCGCGCCCGCCGCGAGATACGGGTCGTCCCACTCGGCCGAGCCGGCAAGCACGGCCATCACATCCGGCCAGCGCTGCGTCGTAAAGTGCAGCACGCCACGGATATACGCGCTGATTCGGTCGTCGGCCTCGCGGTCGGGATCCGACAGCATGGTCCGCCGGTGCGCGGCCAGTTCGTCGAGGACCTTCTCGGCCTCGTCGTACTCCTTGTCCTGGATCAGCTGCGCGGCTTGGGCCAGCCAGATCTCGGTGAGGCTCGCCAGCGGGTAGTCGATGTAGAGGCCGGCCAGGAAGCGCCCCGCCATCGCCCGCGACGGCAATCCCAGCCTGCGTTGCTCGCGGAACAGCGACGTGCTGCTCGTCTTGTAGAGGTTGTAGAGGACGTCGCGGGTCACCTCGCCTGCGGCGGCGCGGCCGAGCCATGCGTCGGACATGGTCGGGTCCCATTCGGTGGCCCGTTGGAAGGCCAGCTTCGCGTACTCCAGATCGCGTGCGGATTCCTGACCATCGATGGTCAGCCCCAGCGAAAGGACCCCGGCGTCGAAGGCGCGTTGGGCTTGGCGGGTGCCGGTCGTCATTGCAGTCTGTCCCTGACATCTACGTGTGAGCAATTGCCTGCGTTCATCTTCCGACCAGCTTAACGGGCATCGCCTGGCGAAGTTCGCCTTCGTGCGGCGCACGGCAGGAGCGAATGTAAAGGGACCCCTAAGAATGGGGGCAGGCAGGTTTTTGCCTTTTGTTCAAGGGTGATCAGAGCGAAGATGATGAGACAGTGACAGCGATCGCGCGTGCACGGTGTGTCCGATAGATTAGGTTCGCTGTCGGTCGCACCGGGGGTCAACGGACTGCCACGTGCGGCGATGTCGTGGGTTCGATTCGACAGGTAGGTTGCTGAGTCAAGTGGCTAGATTGGGGTCGGTTACCAGGTGACTGAGTCGTTGAGTAGCGGCTTGGCCGCCGCCGAGCCCGAACTGTGCCGGGTGTCCGTCATCGGGGGTAATACCCAGCTCGACGTCGGCCTGCCTGCCACCGTTCCGATCGCCAGCTTCATCGCTGATCTGGTATCCCTCATCGCGTCCCGCAACCCGGATATCGTCGAAAGTGACGACGGCGCAGCGCCGTTGCAGACCGAGCATTGGACGCTGGCGCGGCTCGGCCGCGACGCGATCCCGCCGAGCAGGACGCTCGGCGAGGCCGAGGTCTACGACGGCGAACTGCTCGTGCTGCGGTCGGTGACCGCGAAAGAGACGCCAGCGCTGTTCGACGACGTCATCGACGCGGTGTCCCGGCTGACCACCGTCGATTTCCGCGGCTGGTCGCCGGGTGCGGCCCGCTGGACCGGCCTGGTCACCGGGGTGGCGTCGGTGGTGCTCGCACTGGTGTTGCTTTTTCGCGATCGGGCCCAGTCGGGCACGCTGGCCGCACCGTTCCTGACCCTCGGTGTCGCGGTTGCCGCCGCGGTCGCCGCGGCCATCGCCTCGCGGAAGTACTTCGATCAGCTGACGGCCGTCTGGCTGTCGCTGTGCTCGTTGCTGTTGTTCTTCGGCAGTGCGGTGCTGTTCGTGCCGCACGAACTCGGCAGTCCGCATCTGCTGCTCGGCTTTTCGGTGACCCTGGTGGCCGCGGTGCTGATCTACCGGGCCACCGCGACCGGCGCGACGCTGGCCGCCGCCGCCGTCACCCTCGCGCTGTTCGGCGGCGTCTCCGCCGCGGTGCGAATGATCTGGGACACCGACCTGCCGAAGATCGCGGCGGGGGTGCTCGTCGCGTCGATCATCCTGATCTCCATGGTGCCGCGGCTGGCCGCCGTGCTCGCCCGGCTTCCGGTGCCGCCGGTGCCGACCGCGGGTGCGGCGATCGACCCGGCCGACCATGAGCCACGCCCGACCATCGAAGGCATCGGCGCCATCGGCGCGACCGCGCTGCCCTCGGCGGCAGGACTCGGGGAGCGGGCCCGCGCGGCCAACCGCTACCAAACCGGGCTGCTCATCGCCTGTTCCATCGCGGCGACCCTCGGTGCGCTCGGCGCGGCCGACCCGATGGGCGAAGCCAAGTGGCAGGGCATCACGCTGGCGGCGATCACCGCCGTGATCCTCTGCACGCGCGGCCGCTCGTTCGCCGACCTGGTGCAGGCGGCGACGCTGATCGCGGGCGGCTGCACGATCGTCGTCGGGCTGCTCACCGGGCTCGCGCTCGGCGGTGTCCAGCCTGCGCTGCTGGCGGCGGGGCTGCTGCTCGGCCTCGGCGTCGCGGCGGTCGGCTTCGGTGTGATCGGACCGCATCTCGAAGTGACCCCGGTGACGCGGCGGATGATGGAGATCGCGGAGTACCTGCTGATCTGCTCGTTGATCCCACTGGTGCTGTGGTTGATGGGCGTGTACTCGATGGCCAGGAACATATGACCGGTCGGTCGCGACTCGGGTCAGTGGCGGCCGTGCCGCCGCAGGCCCGAGCGTGGCGGTGGCGCGGGACTCGAATCGCCTGTGTCGCCGGGATTCTCGCCGCCTCGCTGTTCGGCTCGCCCGCCACGGCGAACGCCGCCGTCGGGCCGCCCGTGATCGATCCGGGTGCGCTCGGCGCCGCACAGGGGATCAGCGGCCGTCCCGCGCCGCTGGAGCCGACCGAGCAGAAGCTGCAGTGCGCCGAACCGATTCTCACGCACGGTAATCCGGCCGAGGAGCCGCTTCCGCAGAAGGTGCTCGATCTGCGCGGGGCGTGGCAGTTCAGCCGTGGCGCCGGGCAAAAGGTCGCGGTCATCGACACCGGCGTGAACCGGCACCCTCGACTACCCGCGTTGCAGACCGGCGGTGACTACGTCGCAGACACCGATGGCACGTTCGACTGCGACGGCCACGGCACCATCGTCGCGGGCATCATCGCGGCGCGGCCGAGCCCCGACGACGCGTTCTCCGGTATCGCGCCCGAGGCGGAGATCCTCACCATCCGCCAGCTGAGCCTGGCGTACGAGGCGAAGAGCAAGTCGTACTCGGGACAGCCGCTGCCCGGCGCCATCACCAGCGCGGGCTACGGCAACGTGCTCACCCTCGCAGGCGCGGTGGTGCGCGCGGTCGACATGGGCGCGACGGTCATCAACATCTCCGAAGTCGCTTGCAGCACAGCCGGTACCGACACCGCGGACAGCGCACTCGGCGCGGCGGTGAAATACGCCTACGACCGCAACGTCGTGGTGGTGGCCGCCGCGGGCAACCTGCAGCAGGACGGTGCGTGCAAGGACCAGAACGAAGGCACCGGCTGGGCCTCGGTGCGGACCGTGGCCAGCCCGGCGTGGTTCACGCCGTACGTGCTCGCCGTCGCGTCCGTCGACCCGGACGGGTCGCCGTCGCAGTTGTCGCTGCACGGTCCGTGGGTCGGCGTCGCGGCCATCGGACGGCAGATCGTCTCGCTCGACACCAAGCCGGGCGGGGTCGGACTGGTCGACGGCGTCAACACTCAGGACGGCGTCCGGCCGATCGAAGGCACCAGTTTCGCCGCGCCCTACGTCGCGGGGCTTGCCGCGCTCGTGCGCTCGCGCTTCCCCGATTTGACTGCCGCACAGGTGATGGACCGGATCACCAGGACCGCACTTGCCCCAGGCCCCGGTCACGACGACCAGATCGGCGCTGGGCTGATCGACCCGGTCGCCGCGCTCACCGCGCAACTGCCCGCCGCGCCGCCGAGCGCGGGGGCCGATATCCCGCATCGCATCGCGGCCCCGGTGCTGCCACCGGGACCGGACGCACTGCCGCGCAAGGTCGCCGTCATCGGCTCCATCAGCTGCCTCGCGTCGCTGGCCATCGGCGCCGCCATCGCGGTGCCGTACCGGCGTCGCCACGGCGGTGAGCCGATCGACGACCTCGATTCCGACGCAACAGATCGATAGAGGACCCATGGTTACCGAAGGCTTCGTGCGCCGCCCCAGGATCGCCCCGCCGCGCGCACCGGGCGGCGAGGTCGCGCTGAACGCACCGCCGGAGATCCAGCGCAACTTACCCGCGCCGCTGCTGATCAAGCTGATGCCGGTGGTCATGGTGGTTGCCATCGTCGGCATGGTCGGGTTCATGGTGATGATGGGTCGCAACCTGCTCGCCAACCCGATGGCCATGATGTTCCCGATGATGATGATCATGTCGATGGGCGGCATGATGATGGGCATGCGCGGCGCGGGCCCCAAGGGCGCCGCCGAGCTCAACGAGGAACGCAAGGACTACTTCCGCTACCTTGACCAGATGCGAAAAGAGGTGCGCCGCACCGGCATCAAACAGCTGGAGGCGCTGGCCTGGAGCCATCCGGAGCCGGTCGACCTGCCGTCGGTGGTCGGGACGCGGCGGATGTGGGAGCGCCGCCCCAACGATCCCGACTTCGGCCACGTGCGCGTCGGTGTCGGCAGCCACCGCCTCGCCACCAAGCTGGCCAGGCCGGAGACCGGGCCGTTGGAAGATCTGGAGCCGGTCTCCACGGTCGCGCTGCGCCGCTTCGTGCGGACCCACTCGGTCGTGCATCTGTTGCCGACGGCGGTCTCGCTCCGCGCCTTCCCCGCCATCAACATCGGCGGCGACCCGGTCGAGTCCCGCACGCTGGTTCGCTCGATGCTGATGGAGCTCACCGCGTTCCACGGTCCCGACCACGTCGCGGTCGCCATCGTCTGTGCCGAACCCGACGGCGAGGCCTGGAGCTGGGCGAAATGGCTTCCGCACCTGCAGCATCCGAACGTCCGCGACGGAATGGGTTCGGCCAGAATGATGTACGGCTCGCTCGGCGAGCTGGAGACCGCACTGTCCTCGGAACTGCTCGAACGCGGGCGCTTCATGCGCAATCCGCAGCCGACCCAGGGCAGGCTGCACCTGGTTGTCGTCATCGACGACGGGTACGTCAACGGCACCGAGCGGCTCATCAGTGAGTCCGGCCTCGACTCGGTGACGGTGCTCGACCTCACCTCGCCGGAGAACGGCTTGGCGGCCCGCCGCGGTCTGCAATTGGTGGTTGCCGACGGCGATGTCAGTGCGCGCAGTGCCACCGGCATCGAACGATTCGCCACCACCGACGAGATCAGCATCGCCGAGGCCGCGTCGTTCGCCAGGGCGCTGGCCCGCTTCCGCATCGCCACCGCCGCGCAGATCGTCAGCCTCGGCGACGACACCCGCTCCGATCCCGGCCTGATGGCGCTGTTGAAGATCCCGGACGCCGCGCAGATCGACCCGACCAAGGTCTGGCGCCCGCGTACCGCGCGCGAGCGGCTGCGGGTGCCGATCGGGGTGACGCCGGACGGAACGCCGGTCGAGATCGACATCAAGGAATCCGCCGAGTTCGGCATGGGCCCGCACGGATTGTGCATCGGCGCAACGGGTTCGGGTAAGTCGGAGTTCCTGCGCACGCTGGTGCTCTCGATGGTGACCACGCACTCGCCGGATGCGCTGAACCTGGTGCTCGTCGACTTCAAGGGTGGCGCCACCTTCCTCGGTCTCGACCCGCTGCCGCACGTCGCCGCGGTCATCACCAACCTCGAGGAAGAGCTGTCGATGGTCGACCGCATGCGCGACGCCCTGGCAGGTGAGATGAACCGCCGCCAGGAACTGCTGCGTTCGGCAGGCAACTTCGCCAACGTCACCGATTACGAGAAGGCCCGCGCGGCCGGCGCCGCGCTCGATCCGCTGCCCGCGCTGTTCGTGATCGTCGACGAGTTCTCCGAACTGCTCTCGCAGAAGCCGGATTTCGCGGACCTGTTCGTGATGATCGGCAGGCTCGGCCGGTCGCTGCACGTGCATCTGCTGCTCGCCTCGCAGCGCCTGGAGGAGAACAAGCTGCGCGGCCTCGACTCGCACCTGTCCTACCGGATCGGCCTACGCACCTTCTCCGCCAACGAATCCCGGGCCGTGCTCGGCATCACCGACGCCTATCACCTGCCTGCCATCCCCGGATCCGGCTACCTCAAGAGCGACGCCGACGATCCGTTGCGCTTCAACGCGACCTACGTCTCCGGTCCCTACGTCTCGCCGAGCGGCGGGCGGCAGGTGGACGGCCGCTTCATCGGCGGCCAGGCGCCGACCGTGTTCACCGCCGCGCCGGTCGAAATGCCCGAGCGGCCAGTGCTTCCTGAGCCGACCAGGATCGGCCTGCCCGATCTGCCGCCACCGCCGTCCGCGGACGAGGGAGTTCCCGAGACCCTGCTCGAGGTCGTCGTGAAACGCCTTACCGGACACGGCCGCCCGGCGCACGAGGTGTGGCTGCCGCCGCTGGACGAGTCGCCGACGGTGGACATGCTGCTGCCCGACCCGGATTGGCGGTCCCCGGTCAACCGGCACGGTCAGCTCTGGATGCCGATCGGCGTCATCGACAAGCCGTACGAGCAGCGTCGTGACGTGCTCACCATCCAATTGGCCGGTGCGCAAGGCAATATCGCGGTGGCCGGTGGTCCGCAGTCCGGCAAGTCGATGACGCTGCGCAGCATCATCATGGCCGCCGCGGCCACCCACACGCCCGAGCAGGTGCAGTTCTACTGCCTCGACTTCGGTGGCGGCAGCCTGGCGAGCATGAACGGCATCCCGCATGTCGGCTCCGTCGCGGGCAGGCTCGACGGCGACCGGGTCCGCCGCACCGTCGCCGAGCTCACGACGCTGCTGCGCCAGCGCGAGGAGCGGTTCGCCGAACTCGGCATCGAATCCATGGTCGACTTCCGCAGGCGCAAGTACGCCCAGCTGGAGGCCAGGCTTATCAACGGAACCCAGCCCGCGGCCGACGATCCGCTGGCCGCCGATCAGTTCGGCGACGTGTTCCTGGTGATCGACGGTTACGGCACCATCCGCGAGGAATTCGACACGCTGGAACCGCAGATCAACGCGATTGCCGCACAGGGTCTTTCGTACGGCATCCACCTGATGATCGCCGCGTCCCGGTGGATGGAGATCCGTCCCGCGGTCAAGGACCAGATCGGCACCAGGCTCGAGCTTCGGCTCGGCGACCCGACGGACTCCGAAATGGGCAGGCGCACCGCCGCTCTCGTGCCGGTCGGGCGGCCAGGCCGCGGTTTGACCCCGGACGAGCTGCACATGCTCATCGCACTGCCGCGACTGGATTCCGACTCCGATCCGCAGACCGTGATCGACGGTGTGGCGGCGGCCAAGGCTCAGCTGATCGAGCTGTATCAGGGCAGGCGGGCACCCGAGGTGCGCATGCTGCCCCCGCAGATCCAGCGCTCCGACGCGCTGGAGGTAGCGCGCGCCTGGGGCGTGCAGACCAGCGCGACCAAGGTCGTTGTCGGCATCGGCGAGGACGAATTGGAGCCGTTCGTCATCGATTTCGAGGCCGAGCCGCATTTCATGTTCTTTGCCGACGTCGAGTGCGGCAAGACGACGTTCCTGCGCAATATCGCCATGGGCATCGCCGAGAACTCGACGCCGGAGGAAGCCAAGATCATCCTGATCGACTACCGGCGCACCATGCTCGGCGTGGTCGACCCCGAACGGCTGGCCGGGTACTCCACCTCGTCGCAGACCTCGGGTCAGATGATGGACGGACTGGCCAGGTTCATGTCCAAGCGCATTCCCGGCTCCGACATCACCCCACAGGAGCTGCGTGAGCGCAGCTGGTGGACCGGGCCGGAGATCTTCGTGCTCGTCGACGACTACGACATGGTCGCGACCGGAAGCAACCCGCTGCACGCGTTGCTCGAATACCTGCCGCAGGCAAGGGATATCGGGTTGCATCTGGTGGTCACCCGGCGCACCGGTGGTGTGTCGCGCGCGCTGTACGACCACGTGCTCGGTGGCATGAAGAACATGTCGGTGGACACGATCGTCGGCAGTGGGCCGCGTGACGAAGGCAAGATCATCGGCGACGTTCGTCCGTCGAAACTGCCACCGGGGCGTGGTGTGCTGGTCTCGCGCCAGCGCGGCCAGGAGATGGTGCAGATCTCCTACCTGCCGCCGCTGTAGAAACAGGTTCGCCGCTGTGCGCGTGTATAGCGGCGAATCACAGCGGCAGCCGAGTTATCCGTGCGCCCAGGACGCTTCGTACTGCGCGTCCTCGAAATCCCAGCTGTCGGTGCGGCGTTCGAAGAGGGCACGAGAAGGGCCGGTTGCCACCGGCCCTGCGATCCGGGCGAGATGAAAACCGGCCCTGCGGTAGTAGTCGTGCAACTCGGTGTTCGTGGTCCAGGCGTCTAGTCGTACCCACTCGCGTTCCTGTTGGCGGGCAATCCTTCCCGCGTGCGCTAGTAGTCGGTGACCGACCCGCTCGCCGGCGAAGCGTAGGTCGACGATCATGTAGTGCACCACGACGGCGTCGGTCAGCTCCCACAACGACCACAGGCCGGGGTCGGCGCGATGGTTGACGGTGATGGTGCCTGCGGGTTCGCCCGACACCTCCGCGATCCAGGTCTCGCCCGCGTCCAGCGCGCGGCCGACGGACCTGGCGAAGATCTCGATGGGCAGGCCGCGGCCCGCGACCGTCCACTGGTCCGAGCCGCGCGCGGTGAGCCACGCGGTGCGTTGCACGCGGAGTCGGCAGATCAGGCCGAGATCACCGAGGGTCGCCTTGCGTAGCACGGTGGTCATGGCGGCTACCCATCCGCCTCGGACGACACGCCAAGCGTGCGTTCGATAATGGCCATGCCTTCGGCATCGCCGAGCTGGTAGGCGAGCCGGTTGCTCGCCGCGATCGAGCGGTGCCTGGTGGCCCTGGTGACGCGCTCGTGGTTGGCGCCGATCCGCAGATGATCGAGCAGGACGGTGCCGGTCGCCACGCCGAGCACCATCGCCTCTTCCGCGGAGGCGGGCCTGGCGACGAGGGTGTCGCGGTGCGCGGTCTCGGCCTGGCCGCGGTCGGCGAGCCTGCGGGTGGTGCCCTCCGGAATGTCGTGTGGTGAGTCGATTCCGGTGGCCTCGGCCAGATCTCGCGGATAGAAGCTCACCTCCCACGACCACGGCTCGTTGTCGAGGTACTGGACGACGGTCCGCGCCAGAATCCAGGAGTCCTCCGGCACACCGAGCCACAGCGCCACCTCGGGGCCCGCCGGCTCCATCTTGGCGCTGAACTCCTTGGAGGGCACCCGATTCGCGGCACGCGCGATCTCCTCGAAGATGTCGTGCGCTGTCTTCGGGCGATCGGGCCGGATGTGATCGGTCACAACGGATTCCAGCACTTCCTGATTGCGCACGATGGTGCCGCGGGAAGTCGCTGTGTAGACCAGGTTTTCGGCAACCAGGACTTGAATCGCATTGCGAGCGGTCGTAAGTGAGACCTGCATGTGCTCGGCGAGCTCGGTATGGCTGGGCAACCGATCACCCGGCTTCCACTTGCCTGCGCGGATCTCCTCGCGGAGGAGGTCTGCGATCCGGTGATACGTCGGACCGTCCGCCATCTTGCTCCTCGGTTGGTCGTGCAGGTAACGAAGTGTACTCTTCGTGACTCCCTACGGCCCGGTAACGCTTGACAGGTGCCTTCAGAGGTTTATTGTAATGAACGTCCTGATCCGGTGTTGTGCGGCGATGACGGCGAGGCAACGTGGCAGGTTCGGATACAACGGTCGTAATGGCTCTTCCCGGTGCACTGCGGTGCGCTGAATCGGTGGTGCAGTCCCAGCCCGCTGGGCTGCTGCCGACTTCGGATCTACTTGTTCGGGCGTGTCGCGGGCACCGCGTCGTCGGTGGTCCGCTGCTCTGGTTCGCACGCGATCTCGCGGTGCTGCATGAGCGACGGCTGGTCGGACGCGGCGGATCGGTGGACACCGACCCGACGGTGGTCCTCGAAATCGAGCGTCGCAGAGTCGAATTGGTAATGGCGATCGACGACTGGGTGGCGCGCACGGTGCCGCAGCATCGGCTCGGTGCGACGTTGCACACCGAGACCGTCGGCGCGGTGCTCGACCGGCTCGCGGAATCCTCGGTGCGTGCCCACCACGCGCTGATGACACTGGACGCGCACGATGAAAGATTGCACGGCGCTTGGCATCACCTTGCCGAGCTCGCCGATGCCTACGACGATCTCGTTCGCGACATTCTCGCAGGCAGGCGCCGACTGCCGGAGTGGTAGTCCTGGTTCTCGGGCGGGTCGGCAAGCACCCGAACAGATTTCGACTTCGCGCACTCGCGCGTTCGTACACCCAGCGCCTGCACGCTGGCGCCTGAGCACCCCCGCGTCACGTGACGGTGTGACACGGGGGTGTTTCAGGGATGGTAGCGGCGGTGATCGGTGGCGAAGTCGTCCGCGATGGTGGCGGCGAGTTCGACATAGGCCCGCTTGGTCTGCTTGTGCAGGCGATGCAGATCGATCTCGGCGCCCTCGGACATGTGCATGTCGAACGGGATGATGTGCACGGCGCGGCAGCGCGACAGGAAGTACTCGCGCAGTTGCAGGATGCCGACGTTCGGTGAGCCTGCGCGCGGCGAGTTGATCACCACCACCGCGTTGCGCACCAGATGATCGTGTCCGTGCAGCGACAGCCAATCCAAAGTCGCTGCCGCACTGCGGGCCCCGTCGATCGCAGGGGAGGAGATCAGCACCAGCGAGTGCGCCAGCTCGAGCACGCCTGCCATGGCCGAGTGCATGAGCCCGGTGCCGCAGTCGGTGAGGATGATGTTGTAGAACCGCTGCAGGATGCGCGCCACCGCACGGTACTCGTCCTCGCTGAACGCCTCCGACGCCGCCGGATCGCGTTCGCTGGCAAGCACTTCGAGTCGGCTGGTGGCCTGTGAAGTGTGCCTGCGGACATCCGAGTAGCGCTGGATCGACGGATCGAGCAGCAGGTCGCGCACGGTGGACCTGGTCTGCAACGGCACCCGCTGCGACAACGTGCCGAAGTCGGGGTTGGCGTCGACCGCGATCACCCGGTCACCGCGAATGGACGCGAAGATCGAGCCGATACCCATTGTCGTCGTGGTCTTTCCGACGCCGCCCTTCAGCGAGAGGGTCGCGATGCGGTAGTCGCCGCGTACCGGTTGCCTGATCCTGGCGACCAGCTCCTGCAGGCGCCGTTCCTCGGCGGACAGGCCGGGGTTGATCGCGCCGCCGGACACATGGTGCACCGCCTTGCGCCAGCCGCTGCCCGGCGACTTCTGTGCCCGCCGCACCGGCACGTTGTCCAGCGAAGGTGATGGTCCCTGCTGGTACTGCACGCCGGGCTGCTGGAGTGGCTGACCCGGGTGCTGCGGTTGGGGAGTGGGCCGACCCCAGTGTCCGGCCTGCGGTCCCTGGCCCGCCGTCGGCCCGGCGTATCCGCCCGCCTGCTGGGTACCTGGTGCTTGCCCGACCTGCTGGCTGCCCGGTGCGCCTGGCTCGTCGCCGCTTGGTGCCTGGCCGCCCATGAATGGTGCTGAGTAACCGCCGGTTTCACCCGTCGGCGCCGGTCCTGGCAGGTGCTGCCTGTTCGCTGCCTGCGGACCATCGCTGCCGGGTGCCTGGCCGCCGATGAATGGCGGTGTGTAACTGCCGGTTTCGCCCTGCGCCGGTCGGCCGGTCGGTGCCTGCGCGTTGCGCTGCTGCTCGCCAGGGATCTGCGGGCCTGGCTGTTCGCTGCCCGGTGCCTGGCCGCCCATGAATGGCGGTGTGTAACCGCCGGTTTCGCCTGCCGGTGCCTGGCCGCCCGCGAACGGCAATGGGCTGCGGACGGATTCGTTCGTCGGCCCGGCCGGTCCACGCCATTGCGCACCGGGCGCCTGGCCCGCGTCGCCGGGGTTGCGCCACTGCTCAGTGGGTGTAGCGGGATCGGCCGTCGGCTGCCCGAGGTCGTTGCGCGGTGGCCCGTCGGGCGCCGTGCCCTCGAACTCGGCGGCCATGCGATGCCGCCCGCTGGTGTTCGGCCTGCCCGACCCGGTGCCTGCTCCCGACGACGCCACCCAGCCGGGTGCTTGGCGATTCGCGTCCTGACGCTCCGCCGCAGGCTGGCTGACCGGCAGCTGCGGTCCCGTGGTCCCGTTCGGGCCCTGGTACTCGGCGGCGGGCGCCTGCGGTGTCGAAGCCGGACCTGGT
Organism: Nocardia sp. NPDC049149; assembly: GCF_043197455.1. Lineage (NCBI taxonomy): Bacteria > Bacillati > Actinomycetota > Actinomycetes > Mycobacteriales > Nocardiaceae > Nocardia > Nocardia sp. NPDC049149. The sequence continues at coordinate 488,195 of NZ_JBICTD010000005.1, read as the reverse complement.
GTCCGATCAGGTTGTGGTGCACCAGTACCCAGCGGACCAGTAGTGCTCGGCGGCCTGGTGCCGTCGGGCGGCAGCTGGCCGCGCTGCGGCGCCATCGGGCCCGACGGCGCGGGCGCGGTTGTGCCAGGGCCGGTTTCCGGACGGCCGCGGTGCTGCGGCGCTTCGGGAGTCGGTGCACCCGGTCGTTCGGAGCCGGTAGGCGCATTGGGGAGGCCCTGCGACGCGCTCCCGCGTTCGGGTGCCGCCGGTATATCGGGCCGCTGGGTGGCGCGGTCTCCATTGCGTACGCCTTGCGGCGCGGTCCCATGCTCGGGAGCCGTCGGCATGCCTGGCCGCTCAGCGCCGCGATCGCCGGTAGGCGCGCTGTGGGGATGCTGTGACGCGGCCCCACGTTCGGGAGTGGTTGGCGTGCCTGGCCGTTCGGCGTCGCCGACGGGTGCGTTCCGGTCTCGCTGTGCGGTGCCGTCGGGCGGTGTCGGGGCGCTGTCACCCGGTGTAGTAGGCCTGCCTCCGCCACTGCGCGAGGCAACGGCTCCGGAGTCGATCGGCCCGGTCTCCGCGGGCGTCGCCTGGTCCGTACGGGCGGCGAGTTCGCCAGGGGACGGCGGAAGTTCGGGTCCGCGACGGCCAGGTTGCTCGGCCGACGGCTGCTCCTCGGTCGAGGAGCGCACGAGCCACGGCGGCGGGCCGTCGGTGGCGTGCGGCTCATCGCGCCGGGGTTGCGGACCGGGCGCCGTCGGCGACGGACCGCTCTGGCTCTGTGGCGCAGGCGATTCGGGCAGCGGCGGCCGACGGGTGGCCTGGTCCGGTCCGGCCAGCCACGGTGGCGGGCCTTCGCGCTCGAGTTCAGGTGCGGAGCGCTCGACCGGAGCGGGCCCCACGCCGGTCGATGCGTGCGGCGGTGCGTCAGGCAGCGGCGGCGGTGGTGGCAGGTCCGGCCGAGCAGGCTGTAGCCGCGCCGTCCGATCGTTCGGTACCGAAGGTCCGGTCTGCGCGGGCGCGGACGACGTGGGCGCGGACGACGTGGGCACCGACGATGCGGGCGCGGACGATGCCGGTGCAGACGACGTGGGCACCGACGACGTGGGCGCGGATGATGCGGGTGCAGACGATGTCGGTGCCGACGATGCGGGTGCCGACGATGCGGGTGCCGACGATGCGGGTGCAGACGGTGTCGGTGCCGACGATGCGGGCGCGGGCGCTGTCGGCGCGGACGATGCGGGCGCGGACGAGGTAGGCGCGGACGAGGTAGGGACCGCGGGCCCCTCGGCCTCGGCCGACCGGCCGAGCGGTTGGAAGCCGGGCGCGGGCGGGCGGGGGTTCCGGGTGGGCAGACTCTGTGCCGGTCCCTCGCTGCGCGGTGGCGGGCCTGTCTGCCACGAGTCGTCCTGGCGCGGGGCGGGCTCGGGCTGGCGCCACCACGAGTCCTGCGGTGCTTCGGTTTCGCGGATCACCGAGTCGGGCGCCCGGCCCTGTGTCATATCCGGGGGCGGTCCGAGCCGCTCATCGACGGGCTGCTCGTCGTTCTTGTCGCGGCGCCAGCCTCTGCCTTTGCGCTTTTCCTGACGTGCGTTCGGCGCCGCATCGGGGCGCTCGCCCTCTGTCGCACGGTTCTTGAAACGACCACGTCGCCGACTCGGCCCCTCTTCGATCGGGTCATCGGCGGGAAGGTTCTGTACCGGCGCTTCGTAGCCGCCGGGGGTGACATCGCTCTCGGATAGCCACGGCGGCAGCATGGGGAGGCCGTCGTTACTCCGGCTCACGAATCCCCCTAAGTCTGCTCGACCTTATACCTGGACAGCGGTTAGTTTACGCGAAGCTCCGACACCGCAGCGGCGCAGGAGGCCAGGGGGTCGCGGGTCCAGTTTTCGCGTCCTGAACGGCGCGAGAAGCGTACCGGCGCCCCGCGGTGCAAGGGGCATTTTTGCCGGAACCAGGGCATACCGGTAAGCTGGAGCGGCGGTGCACCTATGCGCCGACTGTTCGCATGTCATCGGTCAGGTTCGACCGATGGGTCCATGTAAGCAGAAGCAAGCCAAACAAACCAGGTTGAGCGTAACCGGGATCGCGGAGGACATGGCGAAGAAAGACGGGGCCATCGAGGTCGAGGGTCGAGTTGTCGAGCCGCTGCCCAATGCGATGTTCCGGATCGAGCTCGAGAACGGGCACAAAGTTCTCGCGCACATCAGCGGGAAGATGCGGCAGCACTACATTCGTATCCTCCCCGAGGACCGCGTAGTCGTCGAGCTCTCTCCCTACGACCTGTCACGCGGCCGAATCGTTTACCGCTACAAGTGATCGCGACTCCTCGCGGTTACGGCGGCGGTAGCAGGCCACCACTCCCGGTGTGAGCCGGGACCGGGTCGCAAGACCCACCACAGAGACTTCCCCAGTCGTCGGCTGGGGAAAAACTGTGTTCACACCCGTGTGAACCACAACAAGATTGGACGGACGTGAAGGTTCAGCCGAGCGTCAAGAAGATCTGCGAGAAGTGCAAGGTGATCCGCCGTCACGGTCGGGTCATGGTGATCTGCGACAACCTGCGCCACAAGCAGCGCCAGGGCTGATTCACCAGCCGGGCACCGATCACTGATCGGCTTGGCCAACTGAAGAAGAACTCCCAGCTCCAGCCGCACGCTGCGGTATTCCTGGTCCGCCAGGAAGGCGTGTGCGCCTACCACCGGTACGGAGGCCGGTGCCCCACACAAGACGAGGGGATGGACAGGGAGCAGACCTCCGCAACGATTAAGGAACCTGCCACATGGCACGTCTCATGGGCGTTGATCTCCCGCGCGAAAAGCGCATGGAGATCGCGCTGACTTACATCTACGGCATCGGCCGTACCCGCTCCAAGGAGATCCTCGCGGCCACCGGCGTCAGCCCGGACCTGCGCAGCAAGGACCTCAGCGACGACCAGGTGACGCAGCTGCGTGACTACATCGAGAGCTCGCCCGAGCTCAAGGTCGAAGGTGACCTGCGCCGCGAGGTGCAGGCCGATATCCGTCGCAAGATCGAGATCGGCTGCTACCAGGGCCTGCGCCACCGTCGTGGCCTGCCCGTGCGTGGTCAGCGCACCAAGACCAACGCGCGCACCCGCAAGGGCCCGAAGCGCACCGTCGCCGGCAAGAAGAAGTAGGGGATAACCGATGCCTCCGAAGTCCAGGGCCTCCGGCCCCAAGAAGACCCAGAAGTCGCGTCGCCGGGAAAAGAAGAACGTCCCGCACGGCCACGCACACATCAAGAGCACGTTCAACAACACGATCGTGTCGATCACCGACCCGAACGGCAACGTCATCTCCTGGGCGTCGTCGGGTCACGTCGGCTTCAAGGGTTCGCGCAAGTCGACCCCGTTCGCCGCGCAGCTCGCTGCCGAGAACGCTGCCCGTAAGGCGCAGGAGAACGGCGTCAAGAAGGTCGACGTCTTCGTCAAGGGCCCGGGTTCGGGCCGCGAGACCGCGATCCGTTCGCTGCAGGCCGCGGGCCTGGAGGTTGGCACCATCTCCGATGTCACCCCCCAGCCGCACAACGGCTGCCGTCCGCCCAAGCGTCGTCGCGTCTAGCGGGAAAGGAAAGAGATAACAAATGGCTCGTTATACAGGCCCCATCACCCGCAAGTCGCGTCGTCTGCGCGTCGACCTCGTCGGCGGCGACCAGGCGTTCGAGCGTCGCCCCTACCCGCCCGGCCAGCACGGCCGCGCGCGGATCAAGGAGAGCGAGTACCTGCTCCAGCTGCAGGAGAAGCAGAAGGCTCGCTTCTCCTACGGCGTCATGGAGAAGCAGTTCCGCCGGTACTACGAAGAGGCCAACCGCCTCAAGGGCAAGACCGGTGACAACCTGCTTCGCCTGCTGGAGTGCCGCCTCGACAACGTCGTGTACCGCGCCGGTCTGGCCCGTACCCGTCGCCAGGCGCGCCAGCTGGTCAGCCACGGCCACTTCCTGGTGAACAACCGGGCCGTGAACGTCCCCAGCTTCCAGGTGACCCAGTACGACATCATCGATGTCAAGGAGAAGTCGCTCGGCACGCTGCCGTTCCAGGTGGCGCGCGAGACCGTCGGCGACCGTCCGGTGCCCGGCTGGCTGCAGGTGCTGCCCGGCCGCCTCCGGATCCTGGTGCACCAGCAGCCGGAACGCGCACAGATCGATGTGCCGCTGCAGGAACAGCTCATCGTCGAGTACTACTCGAAGTAAGCGGTTCCACCGGTGTGTGGTCGTTCGTATCGGACGGCCACACACAACCCCTAAAACGAGGCGTCAAATAGCGGGCGCCCAAACAGGAGGATGATCCTAAATGCTGATTTCACAGCGTCCGACACTGACCGAAGAGGTCGTCGCCGAGAACCGCTCGAAGTTCACCATCGAACCTCTGGAGCCGGGTTTCGGTTACACCCTGGGCAATTCGCTTCGGCGTACCCTGCTGTCCTCGATCCCGGGGGCCGCGGTCACGAGCATTCGTATCGACGGCGTGCTGCACGAGTTCACCACCGTTCCCGGCGTGAAGGAAGATGTCACCGACATCATCCTGAACCTCAAGGGTCTGGTCGTGTCCTCGGAGGAGGACGAGCCGGTCACGATGTACGTGCGCAAGCAGGGCCCCGGCACCGTCACCGCCGGTGACATCGTGCCGCCGACCGGTGTCGTCGTCCACAACCCGGACATGCACATCGCCACCCTGAACGACAAGGGCAAGCTGGAGATCGAGCTCGTTGTCGAGCGCGGTCGCGGCTACGTCCCCGCCGTGCAGAACAAGGCGTCCGGTGCGGAAATCGGCCGGATCCCGGTGGATTCGATCTACTCGCCGGTGCTCAAGGTGACCTACAAGGTCGAGGCCACCCGTGTCGAGCAGCGCACCGACTTCGACCGGCTCATCCTGGACGTGGAGACCAAGAACTCCATCAGCGCGCGGGACGCGCTCGCCTCGGCGGGCAAGACCCTGGTCGAGCTCTTCGGCCTGGCCCGTGAGCTGAACGTCGAAGCCGAAGGCATCGAGATCGGCCCCTCGCCGGCCGAGGCGGACCACATCGCCTCGTTCGGTCTGCCGATCGAGGACCTGGACCTCACCGTCCGGTCCTACAACTGCCTCAAGCGCGAGGGTGTGCACACGGTGGGCGAGCTTGTCGCCCGCACCGAGTCGGACCTGCTGGACATCCGTAACTTCGGCCAGAAGTCCATCGACGAGGTCAAGGTCAAGCTGCACGCGCTCGGCCTCTCGCTCAAGGACAGCCCGGCGTCGTTCGACCCGTCCAGCGTGGTCGGCTACGACGCGAGCACCGGAACGTGGAGCGACAGCGGCACGTTCAGTGACACCGACGGTGGCGAGCAGGACTACGCCGAGACCGAACAGCTCTAGGTCGGACGCGGGGTAGGCACCCCGGCCCGGCCTCACACAAGGAGAACAACTAATGCCCAAGCCCAAGAAGGGTGCTCGCTTCGGCGGGTCGGCGTCGCACCAGAAGGCGATCTTCGCCAATCTGGCGACGGCGCTCTTCGAGCACGGTCGAATTTCGACCACCGAGGCCAAGGCCAAGGCACTGCGCCCGTATGCGGAGAAGCTGGTCACCAAGGCGAAGGCCGGCACCCTTGCCGACCGTCGTGAGGTGCTCAAGGTGATCCGCAACAAGGACGTCGTGCACGAGCTCTTCGCCACGATCGGCCCCTCGTTCGAGGGTCGCGAAGGTGGCTACACCCGCATCACGAAGACGCTGCCCCGCAAGGGTGACAACGCGCCGATGGCGATCATCGAGCTGGTTCGCGAGAAGACCGTGACCAACGAGGCCGATCGCGCTCGCCGTGTTGCCGCGTCGCAGAAGACCGAGGCCGCTCCGGCTGCCGAGGTCGTCGAGGACAAGGTTGTCGAGGAGGCCGCCGACGAGGCTGTCGCCGAGACCACCGAGGCCCCGGCTGCTGACGAGGCCGCTGAGGACAAGAAGGACGCCTGACGCCTCGTTGCGTCGTGTTCTCGAATGAGCCCGCCACCCGGTTCCGGGTCGGCGGGCTCGTTCGTATGACCAGGAGGTCGTTGTGACGGTGCAGGATTCGGTGCTGGTGCCCGAGCCGGGGATCGATGCTGCCGCGATGGTCGCGCCGTCGACCGCGCGGGTCCGGCTCGATATCAGTTATGACGGCACCGATTTCACCGGATGGGCGCGACAGCCGGGCCTGCGTACGGTGCAGGGCGTGCTGGAGGAGGCGCTGACCAAGGTGTTCCGTGAGCCGGTGCAGTTGACGGTCGCGGGTCGCACCGACGCCGGTGTCCATGCCGAGGGACAGGTCGCGCATTTCGACACCGCCGCCGAGGTCGAGCCGGGCAAGATCGTGCACCGGATGGCGCGCTTCCTGCCGAAAGATGTTCGGATCAAAGATGTTCGGCTGGCTCCGCCCGAGTTCGACGCGCGGTTCTCGGCGATTCGCCGCCACTACGTCTACCGGCTGACCACCGCACCCTACGGCGCAGAACCGCTGCAGGCGCGCAGCATTGTCGCCTGTCGCCACGACGTCGATGTCGAGGCGATGCGTGCGGCATCCCGAAAGTTGTTGGGCCTGCACAACTTCGCGGCGTTCTGCCGTCGCAGGGAAGGCGCGACCACGGTGCGGGAGCTGCAGCGTTTCGACTGGGCGCGCGACGGCGACCTGCTGACCGCCGCCGTGAGCGCGGACGCGTTCTGCTGGTCGATGGTTCGCAGCCTGGTCGGCGCGGTGCTCGCGGTCGGGGAGGGCCGCCGCACGCCGGACTGGGTGGGTGGGCTCCTGCAGGAGACCGAACGCTCCAGCTCGGTTACCGTCGCCCCCGCGCACGGCCTGAGCCTGGTCGCGGTCGACTACCCCGCCGACGCCGACCTCGCCGCGCGCAACGCGCAGACCCGAGAGGTGCGCACCGTGCCGACCGCCGAAGGGTGTTGCGGGGACTGAGTTCTCGCGAGGTGCTGCGCCAGCTGACCGCGACGGGGCCGGTGGCCACTCGGATAAGCGGGTACGCCCCACGCGGTGTCGCCGGAATAGGACCGGCGATAAGCCGGTTGACGGGTGTCATGACATTCGAAGGACTCGGACGGTTCGGTGTATGGCGGGAATTCAACGGGGTGAGCCCGGAGGATGCCAAGGCGCTGGAGGAATCCGGTTATGGCACGCTCTGGCTCGGGTCGTCGCCGCCCGCTGATCTGTCGGCAGTCGAGCCGTTGCTCGCGGCGACCGAGTCGATCACCGTCGGGACCAGCATCGTGAACATCTGGTCTGCGCCCGCGAAGGAGGTCGCCGAGTCGTTCCACCGGATCGAGGCCCGCTTTCCCGGCCGGTTCCTGCTCGGCATCGGCGCAGGCCATCCTGAGCACACTGGCGAGTACCGCAAGCCGTATGACGCGCTCGTCGAGTACCTCGACGAGCTGGACGCCGCGGGCGTGCCCGCTGAGCGTCGCGCGGTGGCCGCGCTCGGCCCGCGCGTGCTGAAGCTGGCCGCCGATCGCTCCGCGGGCGCACTGCCCTTCTTCGTCCCCGCAGCGCACTCCGCGCAGGCACGCGCGACGGTCGGCCAGGACGCGTTGCTCGCGCCAGCGCACACGGTGGTGCTGAGTGACGATGTGGCGCAGGCGCATTCGGTCGCAGGCTGGGTCATCGACTTCTACGGCGGCCTGACCAACTACGCCTCGAACCTGCGCAGGCTCGGCTTCACCGACGCCGAACTCGCCGATTCCCAAGGCCGCGTGTTCGACGCGGTGATCGCGCACGGCACACCGGAACAGGTTGCCGCGCAGGTCGCCACGCACCTCGACGCGGGCGCGAACCACGTCGCGCTGCGCGCACTCGGCGACGACTATGTCTCCGTACTGCGGACTTTGGCTCCCGTGTTGAACAGCCGCGGCTGATCGACGAAAGCTGTTGGCTGCGGACCCATTCAAGCCCCGCACCTGGTGCCATGGTGGCGCGTGTGCCGTCGTAGCCGCTGCCACCTGGTATCCGTGCGTCGCTACGGAACTGGGCCCAGCCAGCGCTTTTCGATCGCCCTAAGGGAACGTTAGAGATCCCGTCACCTGCTTCCGCAGGGGCTGTGACAGCAGACACACTCTTTCGTGAAGGCGCACAGCTGCGTCGAAGGAGGTAGGTCAATGTCCACATTGAGTAAGGCGTCGGAGCCCAATTCGGCTCCCATATCGGTGCCAACCAGCACTCGGCGTGCAATTCTGAATACGTTGAAGGGGTCTTCGGGAAACCTCGTCGAATGGTATGACGTCTATATCTACACCGTCTTCGCGACCTACTTTCAGAATCAGTTCTTCGCGAAGGAGGACGAGAACTCCTCCATCTACGTTTATGCAATCTTCGCTGTCACCTTCTTGATGCGCCCGATCGGCTCCTGGTACTTCGGCCGTTACGCCGACCGGCACGGCCGCCGCGCCGCGCTGGTGTTCAGCGTGACCCTGATGGCAGCGTGTTCCTTCGGCATCGCGATCATGCCGACCCGGGAGACCATCGGTGTGGGCGCCGCGGCGTTGCTCATCGTCTTCCGGCTGGTCCAGGGCTTTGCCACCGGCGGCGAATACGGCACCTCGGCGACGTACATGTCCGAGGTGGCGACCAAGGGCAAGCGTGGTTTCTTCTCCTCGTTCCAGTACGTCACGCTGATCGGCGGCCACGTGCTGGCGCAGTTCACCTTGCTGATCATGACCGCGGTTCTGGACAAGGGACAGATTCAGGACTGGGGCTGGCGCATCCCCTTCGCTATCGGCGGACTCGCGGCGGTCGTGGTGTTCTGGTTGCGGCGTGACATGGACGAATCACTGTCCAAAGACCACATCGATGCCGCCCGCTCCGGTGCCGACCGCACCTCGGGGTCTATGAAGGAATTGCTGGTTCGGCAGTGGCGGCCGCTGCTGCTGTGCTTCCTGATCACCATGGGCGGCACCGTCGCGTTCTACACCTACAGCGTGAACGCTCCGGCGATCGTGAAGAAGGCGTTCACCGGCAGCGACGCCTCGGTGGCCACCTGGGTCAACCTGATCGGCCTGATCTTCCTGATGGGCCTGCAACCGGTGGGCGGTTGGATCAGTGACCGGGTGGGCCGCAAGCCGTTGCTGGTGTTCTTCGGAGTGGGCGGGGTGATCTACACCTACTTCCTGATCACCTTCCTGCCGAAGAGCCACAACGCGCTCGCCTCCTTCGGCTTGCTGGCCATCGGGTACATCATCCTCACCGGGTACACCTCGATCAACGCGCTGGTCAAGGCCGAACTGTTCCCGGCAAACATCCGGGCACTCGGTGTGGGCATGGGTTATGCGCTGGCCAATTCCGCCTTCGGCGGGACCGCGCCGGTGATCTACGAAGCCATGAAGAAGCACGATATGGTTCCGCAGTTCATCGCCTATGTCACCGCGCTCATCGCTGGTTCGCTCCTGGTCTACATCTTCTTCCTGAAGAACAAGTCCACCACCGAGCTCGACCGCGAGGCCGGTCACGCCTTCGAGTCGAGCGGTCCGGAGTCGGAGCGTGGCCTCGTCTCCGCAGCACGCTGATCACCGGCCGCCGCGTGTATCGCGATCGCGCTGACCGCGTACTTCTTCCTGCGGGAGACCTCGGCTTCCTCGACCATCGAGGCCGAGTCTCCACCACTCCCGACACCGATACTGGGGTCGGTGTCGGGGTGGCCGAGCCGGATCGACCGTTGGCCACCGCGCGTGACTGACAGCCCGGCACACGCGCCGATCCACCCGTTATGGGAGGATCGGCGCGTGCGGCTTGCGGTGGTCGAAGACGACGACGGCGTTGGCGACGCGCTGGTTGAGGCGCTCAACGCCCGGGGATACCGGGCCGAGCGCAAACGGCGCGGCGCCGATCTCCTTACGGCGCACCGCGGTTACGACGCGGTGATCCTCGACCTCGGCCTGCCCGACGCCGACGGGCTGCAGGTGCTGCGGCAGTTGCGCGAGGTGAGTCAGGTACCTGTGCTCATTCTGACCGCGCGCAGCGACGAGCGGTCCATCGTGCGCGGCCTGCGCGGCGGCGCCGACGACTACGTGGTGAAGCCGCCGCGGATCGCGGAGTTGATGGCGCGGCTGGAGACCGTCACCCGGCGTGCGGCCGCTGCGGCGCAACCCGCGCAGGCCGAGGTGGTCACCGGGGACGTCAGGGTCGACCTGCAAGCTCGCGTCGTCGAGGTGGCCGGGGAACCGATCATGTTGACGCAGAAGGAATTCGAATTGGTCGAGGCGCTGGTGGAGCGGCCGGGGGCCGCGGTGAGCAGACAGCAGCTGATGGATCGGATCTGGGGCGACGCGTTCGTCGCGGTGTCGCGGTCGCTGGATGTGCACATGACCGGGTTGCGGAGCAAGCTGAACCGGCCCGGTCTCATCACCACCATTCGCGGCTACGGATATCGGTGGGGGCAGTGAGCGGGGGCACGCCGTGCGGCGCCGCCTACTCATCGCGCTGACCGTCTTCGCCGCGATCGCGGTGTTCGCCTTCGCGGTGCCGCTCTCGCTGACGGTCGCGACCAGCCGGACCCAGCAGTTGGTGCTCGCCCGCTCGGGGGACGCCGACCGGTTCGCGAACCTGGCCTCCGCCGCGTCGTCGACCGGGGACACTCGCGCGCTCGCGGACGAGGTGCTCCGCTATCACGAACTGTTCGGCGACAACGTCCTTGTGGTCGATGCCAAGGGCGCGACGACCGCCAATGGCGGTGCGACCATTGCCGATCCCGGTATCGGCGCCGCGGTGGCCGCGGCACGGCGCAACCAGCGCCCGCACGCCGAGAACCAGCTGACGCCGTGGGGCGCGCCGACCATGCTCATCGCCAGGCCGGTCGGCACCGGCATCCAGGTCAACGGGGCGGTGGTGATTCAGGCCTCGACCGCGCGTGCGCGCGCCGATATCGCGCGGACCTGGGCGTTGATCGTGCTGGGGTGCGTGATCGCGATGGCCCTGTTCACCCTGCTCGCCCTGACTTTGAGCCGCTGGGTGCTGCGGCCGCTCGCGGCGCTTTCGCATGCGGTCGCGGATCTGACGGCGACACTGCCTGCCCCGCGCGCCGAGACGGTGCAGGCCCGCCCGCCGTCGATCGCCCGGCGTCACGGTGGTCCGCCGGAAATGCGGGCCGTCGCCGAGTCTTTCGATGCGATGGCGCTTGCCGTCGCCGATTCGGTCGACGCGCAACGCCAGCTCGTCGCCGATACCGCGCATGCGATGCGGAACCCGCTGGCGGCACTGACAATTCGGCTCGACTCACTAGAGCCCGCGATACCGGATGTTGCGGCGAACACCTTCCGCGGTGCCAGCGCCGAGGTGGAACGATTGACGGCGCTGCTGGACGGCTTGCTCAGCTTGGCCGTCGCCGAGACGCCCGCCGCCTTCGACGCGGTTCGCACGGCGGAGTCCGATCAGCATTGCGACGCGGTGCAGGTGGTTGCGGACCGGTTCGACGCATGGTGTTCGGCCTATGCGAGCGCGGGGCAGGAACTACTCGTCGCACCGTCGCCGGTGCATGCCGACGTCGCGGTCTCCGCCGATGCGCTGGCGCAGATACTCGATGTGCCGCTGAGTAATTCGTCGCGGTACGCGGGGGTGGGCGCCAAGACCGTTGTCGGTGTGGAAACCGCGCCGGGTTGGGTCACCGTGGCCATCAACGACAACGGCGCAGGCGTACGCCCCGAAGAGGTGGACCGGCTCATCACCCGCTTCTACCGCGGATCCGATGCCGCCAGTGGCGGTTCCGGGCTCGGGCTGCCGATCGCGGCGGCGCTCGCCCAGGCGCGTGGCGGCACGCTGACCGTCGAACCGGTGCAGCCGCAGGGGCTTGCCGTGCGAATCCGCTTGCCCGCGTGGGGTGAACAATGGTGAATCGGCGCGGGTTTCTCGCACTGACCGGCGCGGTCGCCGCGGCGGGCATGGCCGGGTGCGGGCCGGGCGGTGGCGGGCCGCTGGTCCGGCTGGCCTCGGGAGAGGTCGGCGGTTTCTATCACGCCTTCGCGGGGCTGCTGAGTGCCGTTGCTGCCAAATCGGGGAACGTGCGGATCGAGCGGGTGACCACGTCGGGATCGCAGGAGAACCTGACGATGCTGGCGCAGGGCCAGGTGGATGCGGCGCTGGCGCTGTCGGATTCGGTGGGGGACACGACGGACCGGATGCTTGCGCTCGGCCGGGTGTACGAGAACTACCTGCAGCTGGTGGTGCGCTCGGACAGCCCGATCGCCGGCGTGGCCGACTTGCGTGGCGCCAGGGTGAATTTGGGTGCCGACGGGTCGGGTGCGGCGTTGACCGGCGACCGGCTGCTTCGCGTCGCCGGGATGGATCCGCAAGAGGACGTGGTGATTTCGCATCGGCCGCTGCGGGATGCGGTGGCAGCGTTGAACTCCGGTGCCTCGGACGCGCTGCTGTGGGCGGGCGGCGTGCCGACGACGGTGCTCGAGGTGCCGAGCCGGATGCGGCTGGTGGACATGGGCGAGTGGGCGGTGCCGATGCGCGAGCGATTCGGCCCGGTGTACGACCGGGTGGAGATCCCCGCCGACGCCTATCCCGGCGGTTCCGCGGTGCACACCATCGGCGTGGCGAACCTGATGCTCGCCGCGGCGTCGATGTCGCAGGACATCGCCGCTGCGATCGTCGAACTACTGGTGTATCAAGCGGATTCGCTGGTGCCCACCGAGGCGGCGGGCACCCAGTTCCTCGACGGCCGTTCCCTGATCGGCACCGCGCCGGTCCCACTGCATCCCGGCGCCATCGAGGTCTACCGCCGCTGGCACGGCTGAGTCAGGAGCGAACCAGCCGCGCGATCGCGTCGGTCGCCTCTTTGATCTTCGCCTCGGCTTCGGGCCCGCCCGCGACCGCGGCATCGACCACGCAATGGCTGATGTGGTCTTCCAACAGCCCCATCGCCACCGCCTGCAACGCCTTGGTCATCGCGGAGACCTGCGTGAGGATGTCGATGCAGTACTTTTCTTCCTCGACCATCCGCTGCAGCCCGCGCGCCTGGCCCTCGATCCGACGCAGCCGCTTCAGGTAGTCGTCCTTGGCAGTGATGTACCCGTGCGCGGCATGGTCGTGCGCACTGTGGTCCTGCGTGGCGTCTGTCACCGGTTCTCCTCGCTGCCTGCCGGTCTGCGGCCGGACCGGACTTAATACCCCCCTAGGGTACAGTTCGGTGGCCAACTTGTCAGGTCAGGACCGGTGCTGCCGCGTCGGGCACCCGCTCGGCAGCGCGCCGCCCTGCGCTGCCGCGGGCCAGCGCGATCCCCGCGACCACCAAGACCCCGCCGGCCAACTGCACCGGACGAATCGATTCGCCGAGCAACAGCCACGCCAGCACCACCGCGAACAGCACCTCGCTCAGCAAGACCAGCGACATGAGCGTCGACCCGAGCCGTGCCGCCCCTGCGACGCTGGACAGGTAGGCCACCACGGTGCTGAGGAGAACCAGCAGCGCCAGCGAGACCGCGGCGGGAATGTGCTGCGCGGCGAGCGTTGCCGTGCCGCCACCGAACACCAACGGCAGCACGCCTGCCACGCCCGCCAGCCACGCGGCCATCGCTGCGACGGTGAGCCCGGAACCGAGCAGTGCGACCGGACTCAGCCGGTCCGAGGTGCGTTCGGACAGCAGAAAGAATGCCGCGTTGCACAGCATCGACAGTGCAGCCCAGCCGATCCCGAGCAGGTTCAGCCCGCCCGCGCCGAACACGTCGATCACCAACGCCGCACCACCCAGTGCCAGGGCCGCGCCGAGCATGGTCAGGTGCGAAGGTTTGTGCCCGCGCACCGCCCAGTTCCAGCCGATCACCACGATCGGTGCCAGGAATTGGATCATCAGGGTCACGCCGACCTGGAGATACGGCAACGACAGCAGGAAGGTGGCCTGCACGCCGAGGATCGCGATCACCCCGAAGGCGACGACCGTGCGCAGGTGTTGCACGCACGCGCGCAGTCCGGTCGGATCGGCGAGCAGCGCCAGGCCGAGCATGATCACGGCCCCGCCGGTGAGCCGGACGGCCATCACCGCCCCCGGCGACCAGCCCTCGACAAGCACCGATTTCGCCAGCGGTCCGGTGCTGGCGAAAGCCAGCCCACTGCACACCGTCAGCCACACCCCGACACCCGTCCGCGACACACCACGACGCGCCTGCACCACACGCACCTCCGCCCAGCTCCGAATTCCTCCCATCATTGCCGAGGGGTCTGACAACTTGCGGTCTTGTTGCCCGGAGTTCTGGTACCCGTTGAACATCGGGTAATCGGGGACGAGAGAATTGGTGCATGAGTTCGCATGCCAGGCCCGCGCTTGCTGTTATCGGTGGTAGTGGTTTCTATGACTTTTTCGACAACGAGGCGACAAATGTCGAGGTAGAGACGCCCTACGGGGCACCGAGTGCGCCGATCGCGGTCGGGGAGGTCGAGGGACGGCCCGTCGCCTTCCTGCCGAGGCACGGAAAGAGCCACGAGTTCGCGCCGCACACGTTGCCGTACCAGGCGAACATGTGGGCGTTGCGATCGCTCGGCGTGCGCCGCGTGTTCGCGCCCTGTGCGGTCGGCAGCCTGCGCGGGGACTGGGGGCCGGGCACGGTGGCGGTGCCGGATCAGCTGGTGGATCGGACCTCGGGTCGGCCGCAGACCTACTTCGACGGTGGCGGCGTGCACGTTTCGTTCGCCGATCCGTACTGCGACGACCTGCGCACCGCCACCATCAAGTCCGCGAACGACGCGCTGCCGATGAAGGGCGCGGGCACGATGGTCGTCGTCCAAGGGCCGAGGTTCTCCACCAGGGCCGAGAGCCGCTGGTTCGCCGGACAGGGCTGGGACCTGGTGAACATGACCGGTCACCCCGAGGCGGTGCTCGCCAGGGAACTCGAGATGTGCTACGCCGCAGTCGCTTTGGTGACCGATCTGGACGCGGGCCTGGAGGAGGGCGCAGGCGTGCACGCGGTCGACGTCTTCGCCGAGTTCAAGCGCAACCTGGCGCCGTTCAAGGAGCTGATCCGCCGCTCGGTCGCGGCGGTCACCGAGACCGACACGTGCGATCGATGCCGTGTCCATACCGGAGTGTCGCTGCCGTTCGATCTACCCTGACCCATGGGCCAAGGAAGGGTGCTCTCCGCGCACGCGGGGATGATCCAGGTGCGTACATGAAAGTGTTGATCACCGGCGCGGCCGGTTTCATCGGAACACAGGTGCGTAAGGCCGCGGCTGCCGCCGGACACGAGGTGGTCGCGGTCGACCTGATGCTCGACTCGGTGCACGGCGCGGACGCCGAACCGCCGGACGGTGTTTCGCGCGTCGACGTGCGCGACGGCGCGGCGCTGGAGCCGCTGCTCGCCGGCGTCGACGTCGTCTGCCATCTCGCCGCGATCACCGTTGCCACCGACCCTGCCGACTTCGCGGCGCACAACGATCTGGGCACCGCGGCGCTGCTCGGCGCGATGGAGCGGACGAAGGTGCGTCGCCTGGTGCTGGCGTCCTCGATCACCGTCTACGGCGAAGGCCGGTATCGCAGCGTGCGCGGCGGCCCGTTCTTTCCCGGGCTGCGCAGACGCGCCGATTTGGATCGCGGCATGTTCGACCACCGGGCTCCGCGCACCGGCGAGGTGCTCACCTGGGAGCCGGTCGCCGAGGACGCGCCGCTGCGGCCGCGCGGGACGTATGGCGCGAGCAAGGTGGCGCAGGAGAACTACGCGTTCGCGTGGGGACTCGGCGTCGGTGGCGCGGTGACCGCGTTGCGGATGCACCAGGTCTACGGGGAGGGCGCGCACGCCGGACTGGTCGGACGGATCCGGGCCGCGCTGGACGAAGGCCGTGCGCCGCAGGTGTTCGAAGACGGCGGGCAGGTACGAGATTTCGTGCATGTGCGCGACGCCGCCTCGGCCGTGCTCGCGGCCGTCGAAGCGGCACTGCCGGGGTTCGTTCCGCTGAATATCGCGTCCGGGCGTGCGGTCACGCTGTGGGAGGTGGCCTCGATCATGGCGAAGGCGCGCGGCGGGCCTGCGCCGGTGGTCACCGGGCAGTACCGGCTCAGCGATGTGCGCCATTTCGTCGCGGACCCCGAACGGGCCAGGCGGAGCTTAGGTTTCGTCGCGCAGGTGCCGCCGGTGCAGGGCTTCGCGGAGTTCGCGGCGCCGCCCACACAAGTCACCGCGGGCTGATCGCTCCGGACGGTGGCCGATCCGGCAGCGTCATCCAGATCCGCCGCCACGGTAATCCCCATCGCCGCACACGCTTTGACATCCGCACGCGTGTCGGTGCGGCGAGTCGTTGTGCGGGAAACCAGAGGGTGTGCGGTTGCTGGGGACCTGGCTACGCGGTCGGTGGTGGCGCGATGATGTCGAGCTGGACCAGGGCGAAACCGGGGGTCGGCAGTGTGGCTGTGCCGCTTGGCAGAGGTGAGGCCTCCAGGTCGGCGACGAGCCAGTCGCCGTTGTCGGTGGCCAGGCGAACGCCGGTGAGCGTGACGCGCTGAGTGCCGGATCGGATGTCGTTGCGGGCGGCGATGATCCGGGCGCGGTCGGCCGGATGCGGCACCGTTCGTTCGTCGGTGCCGCGGCCCCAGCGCAGGCCGGGCACGGGTTCGGTGACCCAGCGGATCAGCCGGACCTGCGCCAGGTCGACGATCGCCAGGTAGAGGTTCGGCTGCGCGCCGCGCAGCAGATCGAGCGTTGCCGCCTCGAACGATTTGGGTTGTGGCGCAACACTCTCGGTGACATCGACGGCCAGGCCGCGCCATCGGTAGCGGTTCTGCTCGGGATTGCGGGCCGCGAGCAGCAGGGTGCGCGGGCCGGTCCGCGATCGCACGGTCGCCGTGTCCAGCCACTGGTCGCCTGGCGTCGATCTGGCCAGCGCGGCAACCAGATCGAGTGCGCCGTCGAATCGTTCGATCAGCTCGAAGGATTCGGCGCCGATCCAGACGACGCGGTCCTCGAAATGCGGTCCGAGGTCGTGCGGGAGCGCTTCGATCCGCCGGGTGCGTGCGTCGACGTCGAACGCGGCGACACCGGCGGGCGGCGGCGGTTCACCGGCGCCGACCCAGAGCCGAACCGCATGGGCACGGCCGTCGGGTCCGGGCAGCGGCACCACCCGGATCCGCTGCCCCGACCAGCTGTGCCTGGACTGCGGCAGTTCCTCGTCGATGACCGCGCCGCTCGCGAAGGCCGCACCGATGAGGTGCTGGAAGCGGGTGGCCACCGCGCGCTGGAACGACTTCCACTCGCGCGGCGACGTCCCGACGGCGAGCAGCGACCAACTGTGGACATGCCCCAGTGTCTCGATGAGCAGCCAGCGCTCGGTGATCACAATCCCCCCTCCCGAAGTCGAACACTATGCCACGGTCAGGCCGACATCCAGTGCCTATCGTGCCTGATTCGGCAGTGTCGATGCCGAAAGGGGGCAGTGTTGCCACCGAAACGGGCAGTGCGCACGGTCAGCGGGCGAAGGCAGCGGCGTGCGTGCGCGCCCACTGGTCGAACGTGTGCGGCCCCCGGCCGGTGACCTCACGCACGGTGGGATGCAGCGTCGCCTCGTCGAGCGTGCCGTCGGCGAAGAAGCTCAGGAACGCATCGACGTAGTGCTGCGGCATGGCCGCCGCCAGCTCCGCCTTGGTCTCCTCGGTGCTGAGCCCGCGTGCGACCAGCGGGCGATCCAGAACCTCGGCGAGCACGGCGATCTGGTCGGCGGGCCGCAGCGCGTACGGGCCGGTCAGCTCGAGGACGCGGCCGTCGAACCCGCCCTCGAGGGCTTGGGCCGCGACGGCGGCGATGTCGGCGGGGTCGATTGCGCCGACCCGGACATCGGGGAACTGCACCCGCACCTCGTCGCCGTCGGCGAGTTGCGGGAGCCAGCGCAGTGCATTCGACATGAACGTGCGTGGCCGCAGGATCGTCCAGGTCAGGTCGGATTCGCGCACCGCGCGCTCGGACAGGGTCATATAGCGGGACACCGCGTTGTCCATGTCTTCGAGCGCCGCCGCGGGGCTCGACAGCAGCACAACCCGGTGCAGCCCCGCCTTTTTCGCGAGGTCGAGCAGTTCGGCCTGGTTGTCGTAGCCGGGCAGCAAGAACAGGGCATGCACCCCGTCGAGCGCCTCGGCCAGGCTCTCCGGCCGGTTCAGGTCGCCGGTGACCGCGTCGATGCCAGGGGGCATGGTGGCCTTCGCGGGATTGCGGACCAGGCCGCGGGCCGGTGTGCCCGCCGCGCTCAACGCCGTCACCAGTTCGCCGCCGATGGTGCCTGTTGCGCCGGTTACCAAGATCATTTCGTCTCCTTCGGACCGCTCTGCCCGCGCGTTAAGCTCACGCGGTGGATACCCCGTTGCGACTCGAGGTCATCGTGGCCAGTGTGCGGCCGGAGCGGTTCGCGCCCGTGGTCGCGGACTGGTTCCTGCGCACCTTACGTGCGCACAGCGAATTCGACACGGGCGTTATCGATTTGCTGGATACTCCGTTGCCCGCCGACCTCACCGACAGCCCGGCGGCGATGGCCTATCGCGCTCGGCTGGCGGCGGCGGACGCGTTCGTGGTGATCACCTCGGAGTACAACCACGGATACCCGGCCGCGCTGAAGACCGCCTTCGACACCGCCAAGCGCGAATGGCGGGCCAAACCGATCGGATTCGTCTCCTACGGTGGGCTTTCCGGCGGGCTGCGCGCCGTGGAGCAACTGCGTCAGGTCGTCGCGGAAATCCACATGGTGTCGATCCGCGAGACCGTCAGCTTCCATCAGGCGAAGAAACAGTTCGACGCGGCAGGCGAGACCCAGGACGGCGCGGCCATCGACGCCGCCGAGCGGTTATTGGGCCAGTTGGCTTGGTGGGCACGGACTTTGCGTGCTGCCCGGGCAACCGATCCGTATCCGGGCTGACCTCACCCGGCGTTGTTGCCCGCCATGGCGCCGCGCCGACCCCGCGGGTGGCCGATGTACGTGGCCTCGCGGGGGATGGAGACGAGCGTGAGGTCCACCTGGGCGGTGCCGGTGCGCAGGATGACGTGGTTGCCGATCGCGCCTGGCTGGTGCAGGGACAGATCGGGGCGGGTGGCAGGCCAGCCCATCGGATCGCCGGTCACGTAGATCGTCGTGACGCCCGCGTGCGGTGCCGGCGCGAGCACCCCGTCCACCACGGTCGCGGTGAATCCGGCGTCGGACTGGTGGGTTTCGACCGCGAGGGTCAACCGCTCCGGGTTGCCGATGGTGGTGACCAGGTTCTCCCACGCGTGTGCGCGGTCGGTGCGGATCAGCACGCGCTCGCCGACCGCGAGCGCGCGGAACACCAATTGCTGTGCGAGATAGAGCTCTCCGGCTACGTACACGGTCGAGATGCCGGTGCCGACGATGCGCACCGCGACGCCGTTGCCCTCGTCGTCGGAGCCGATCAGCTGGCCACAACCCGAGGAAGGCAGATGCAGCGCACCGACGACGTCGATCGGGTATTCGCTCATCGGGACGGTGTCGTCGACGCCGGGAACCGCGATCGGCAGATGCGCGAGCAGGCCGTCGCGGTGTCTGCCGTTCATCGACACCATGCCTGCCAGCTTGCGCCGTTCTGGCAGTTCCCTGGCAGTCAGTCGCCATGCGGCGCCGATGCTCACCGATTCCGCCGAGCTGCCCGGCCGCAGCCGCACCGCCACCGTGGTGCCACGAGACGGGGCGACCCACAGCTGGGCGAGCAGATCCGAGCCGAGCCGCTTGGGATCGACCGCCATGCCGATGTTCACGCTGTTGCCGATTTCGGCGTAACGCCACCGATGTTCGAGGGTGCGCGGATCGAAACCGCTGGTGATCTGCAGGACCGCCTTGCGGATTTCCGGCGCGGTCAGAATGCGGGCATTGCAGTCGGCGTCCTCGAGCGTGCGCATGATGCGTTGCGTCGCGATGGTGACCGCGCGGGAGGCGCCCTCCGCGCCGCCGCCACGCCGGGCCGCCGCCTCCGGACAGGCCACCGCATCGAAACCGATTGCCAGCCAGACGGTTCGGTGCGCGGTGGCGGGCAGTGGGCCGAGCAACGATTCGTAGATCTTGCCCGCGGGCGTGCCGGACCTGCTGCGGTGGCCGTGGCTGACGATGTCGATGCCGCTGAGCAGAATGTCGTGCTGGCTAAGGCATTTCGCCAGCTCCGGCAGGGGGAGCAGGTGCGAGGCGTGCACGGTGTTGCGGGCGATTCGGGTCAGCCCGCCGGGTGGGGCGAGCACCTCGACGACGGTGACGACCCGGCTGCCGTCCCAGTACAGGCCGAGCGAGCGGCCGTCGGTGCCGCGGTAGTCGACGGTGTCGCCGATCAGATAGTCACGCTTGGTCAAGTAGCGCCACCAGGTGGCGATCCAGTCGAGGAGGGTGCGCTTCGCGATCGGGATCAGCGGAATCAGCGCGACGACAATGCCTACCCCGAGCGCGGGCAGCGCCTGCAACCCGCCCAGTAGTGCGCCCACCCCTGCGATAAACCCGATGACCTGCGCAATCAGCAGATTCTGTAGCGAGATGCGCCCCAGAAGCGGTCGTGGTCCCGCCCCGGCAGGTTCCGCCATCGTCGTCCCCCAAGTACCCGGTGTCGGCCCATTCGTCGTGGCCGAGCTGAACAAGAGTCCCAGGGAACTGTACTGTGTTGCGCGAACGCGAGCACTGTTCGGGGGAGGAATAATGCCTTCAAAACCCACTACTCGGTGGCAGGTGAGCGGTTACCGCTTCCTGGTTCGACGGATGGAACACGCCCTGGTCCGGCGGGACGTGCGGATGCTGCACGATCCGATGCGCTCGCAGTCGCGTGCGTACGCGGCCGGGCTCGTTCTCGCGCTGGTCGTCTTGGCCGGTTGCGGGATCTTGGCGTTGATTCGCCCGCAGGGGAAAGTCGACGGCAGCAGCAAGATCCTGGTCGCCAAGGAATCCGGCGCCATTTACGCCATGATCAACGACGTCGCATACCCGACGCTGAACCTTGCTTCGGCGCGGCTCGCGGTCGGCGATGCCGCCAAGCCGACCCTCGTCAAGGAATCCGAGGTCGGCAAGAAACCGCGTGGTCAGCTGATCGGCATCCCCGGTGCACCCAGTGCGCTGAGCTTCGACAAGGCGGGCAAGGGGCGGGCATGGACCGTCTGCGATTCGCTGAAGGCGGACGGCACCGACGATCGCACCAGCTCGGTGTTGATCGGTGACCTGGACCTCGGCGACAAAGCGTCGACGATGGGCCGGGACAAAGGCCTGCTGGTCAAGGGCAAAGAGGCGACCTACCTCATCTGGAACAACACGCGTGCGCGGGTGGACATGAACGACCCGCAGGTCACCGGGCCGTTGAACATCCGAGGCATGACGCCGCGGCCGATCAGCGAGGGACTGCTGAATGCCATCCCCGAGGTGAACGCGATTGTGCCGCCGAAGATCGATGATCCAGGCGGGTCAACGGTCGGCTATTCGATCAATAATCTGAAGATCGGCACCGTGGTTCAGGTGTCAGGAAAGGCCGATCGGAATTACGTGTTGCTGCGTGACGGCATTCAGCCCGTGAGTCCGTTCACCGCCGACGTGATCAAGGTTTCGCAGCGGAACCCGGATCATGGTGCCGTTATTGGTGATTTCGAGTCCACCAATTCACCGCCCGCAAAGGTATTGCGGGTGGACTCGTACCCCGATGTCGCGCCGACCATCGTGCAGTCCAAGGTGCGGCCGGTGAGCTGCCTGTCCTGGA
This sequence comes from Nocardia sp. NPDC049149, assembly GCF_043197455.1. Classification (NCBI taxonomy): domain Bacteria; kingdom Bacillati; phylum Actinomycetota; class Actinomycetes; order Mycobacteriales; family Nocardiaceae; genus Nocardia; species Nocardia sp. NPDC049149. Next base: position 466,570 of record NZ_JBICTD010000005.1, on the reverse strand, counting down.
AGCCGATCGCCGGCGCCGCCGACAACGCTGAGGTCGCGGTGCACGCGGAACTGTCCGTCATCGACGGCACTGATTTGCCGATGCCGAGTAACGCCAAACTGGTTTCGCTCGCGCAGGCAGATGGCAAGGGCGACAACGTCGATTCGGTGTATTTCAAGCCAGGCTCGGGCGCCTTCGTCCAGACCACCGGCATCGAGGTCGACAGTCGCCGCAAAGACAGCATGTTCTACGTCTCCGACACCGGCGTCCGCTACGGCATCAAGAACGAGGATGCGGCGAACGCGCTCGGCATGGGCAAAGAGTCCGGCGTGACACCGGAACGCGCGCCATATCCGATCGTCGGTCTGCTCGCAGGCGGACCGACCCTTGGCCGTGACGAAGCAATGGTTGCCCACGACGGTGTCGCCCCGGACGCCGCGCCGGCCAAACAGCTGATCTCGCCGAAGTAGTCGCTAACGACCGTCCGCGCCAACGGGTTTCGCGATGTCTGCGGGGTACTGCTCGTCGGCCGGGCGCAGCGCGGCGACCTCGGCGCGCAGCGTCCGCACCTCGGCGACCAGTGCGCTGATCTCCCGGTCGGCGCGGTCCGAGCTTTCCTCGACCGCCTTCAGTTGATCGATCACCCAGGTGGTCGTGGTGCCGATGGCGAACGAGATCAGCCCGATGCCGAAGGTCATCAACACCAGCGAGATCAGCCTGCCCTCGGTGGTGACCGGATAGACGTCGCCGTAGCCAACGGTCGTCACCGAGACCGCCGACCACCACAGCGCATCACCGAAGTTCAGCACCTTGCTGCCCTCCACGCCGTACTCGGCATCGAAGAACGCCAGGCTGCACAGGGACAAGACCAGCACCGAGCCGGTGCCGACGAACACCGAAAGCCGGGTCCGGTGCGAAAGGGAGTGCCGGTTGAGCGAGCCGAGGATCAGCACCGCCGCCCGCAACAGCCGCAGCGGACGGAACGGCGGAATGAGCACGATCAACAACTCCAGCGGGTGCGTCCGCAGGAAATGCCAACGGCGGGTGGACAACCCGAACCGAATCACGAAGTCGGCGACGAACGCCACCCAGATCGCCACATCGACCCGCCCCAACCAGGCGTCCAACTCCGGCGAAGCGCCGGTATCGAGGACGAACCACGCGTAGACGACCAGAAAGATCACGGCGAGCACCACCATCGGCACCCCCGTCGCACGCTCCCATGCCTGACGGCGACTCGGCCTTGTCGGGCCTGCCGCGCCGCTGCTGACGTCTTGTCTCTGTGACATGCGATCTACCTGCGTCGATGGAATCCAGCACCCTATACTTCGCGCTGTGCGGTCCAGACGCTACCGCCGCCCACCCGATCCACCGGCGAACCGGAGTGAATTCGCCCGAGGTGTCGGCACCGCCCAACCATCGAATCGGCTGAGGAAAGATCGAAATGACCCCCGATATTGCCATCGGGGGTCATTTCTCTATTACAGGTCGTCGCCGTGTACGCCGAAGCGGCGGCGGATGGGGAATGAGGCGAGCATGCCGATGATGAGCAGGGTGGCGACGGAGGCGCTGCCGATCAGGGCGGCGTTGCGGGCTCGGTTGTCCGGTGGTGGCGGTGGTGCGGGGACCGCCAGTTGGATTTGCTTGGCGGCCGCGGGGCGTTTGGGGGGAAGGGGTTTCGTTGTTTCGGCGGTCAGGGCGGCGATCGGGTCGATCGCGCCGTAGCCGACGTAGGAGTTCCAGCCTTCGCCTGGCGCGTGCGCGGTGGCCTCGATGCGTTTGATGACCTCGAGCGCGCTCAGTTCGGGAAAGCGGGCGCGGACCAGCGCCACCACGCCCGAAACGTAGGGTGCGGCGAAGCTGGTGCCCTTGAGCGGGATCATTTGGTTGTTCTCGTAGATGCCGGTAATGGTGCCGCTGCCCCGTGCATCGAGCGAGACGATGTCCTCGCCGGGTGCGGCTACTCCGACCCAAGGGCCGGGCACGGTGAAGTCCGACGGCGCGCCGTCTTTATTGATGGATCCGACGGTAAGGACGTAGTCGTCGTAACGGGCGGGCGTGACATTGGTTGTCACGTTCTTCCACGGGTCGCTCTCCGGATGGAGCGGATTGACGACATCGGGGTTGCCTGCCTTGCAATTCTTGTCTTTGTTGCCCGCCGCCACCACCACGACGGAATTCATCTCGAGCGTTGCGTAGCGCACTGCCGCACCGACAGCGGAATCGTTGAGGGCCTGGCTGTTGTCGACACACAAGACGAGCGAGATGTTGATAACCGAGGCGCGGCGATCTGCCGCACGCCGAATAGCCTGCGCGAGCGCGTCGATATTGCCGTAGCCCTCCGGAGGTTCTTCCGGTCGCTTCTCCGCCCTGCGTTCTTTCTTGTCGTAGAACTTGCTCGTTTGCCGGATGGAGAGGATTCTCGCCTCGGGTGCGACGCCGTAAAAGCCTTGTCCCGCTACCGGTTTCGCGCCGATGATGCCCGCAACAACGGTGCCGTGTCCGTCGCAGTCCTCGCTGACGCCGTCGCCGCCCTCTGCCACATAGTCGCCGCCCGCGTCGAGATCGGGCAGGCGCGGGTGGCGGACCACACCGGTGTCGATCACCGCGATGAGCTGGCCTTCGCCCTTGGAGAACTCCCATGCGCGCTTCAGGTCGAGTGCCTGCTGGGGCAACGGGGTCGCAGGCCCTTCTCCGCCTTGCTGGGTCGAGGCACACGGGGTGTTGGCGGGATGCTCGGTGGGCTCCGGCGGCCGAGCCGGATCGCCCGACGGAAGCAGCGCCGGGTTGACTGCAGGCGGCCGATCAGCAAGTGCCACACCCTGAGTCGCCCCCACCCCTAACGACACGCTCAGTGCCAGCACCGTCGCCGCTGCGCCGGTGCGCAGGATCCGGTTCACAGCCCGCGGACGAGGGAGTAGAGGCTGGCTACCCAGAAGACCAGCGGCAGTACCGCTGCGACGAAGGCGTATTCGAGGAGTTCGACACCTCGGCGCATGGGTGGGGTCGCCGACTGGTTGGGGATGATGATGCCGAGGATCAGGGCGGCGATGAGGATGACCATGGCGGCGCCGAACACCGCGAGGGGCTGATCCATGGCGAAGCCTGCGCCGATCAGCATGATCAGCACGATGCCTGCGCCGCCCGCGATGAGCACGACCGCTTGTTCGGCGCCCGCGTAGGTGCGGCTGCGGAACATGAGGACGGCCGCGCAAACGAGGGCGAGGGCGATGCCCTGCCAGTAGGGGTCTTCGGCGCGTGGGTCGGTCGCCGCGAGTGCGCCTGCGGCGGTGACCAGGGTGGTTGCGGCGACCAGGCCTGCCAGGTACCTGCGGGCGCGTTCCGATTTCACCCGCAGCGCTTCCATGGTCGGCAGGGCGCGGTGGTCGTCGGGGTCGTCTTCGGTGGGGTCGATCGGGGTGCCCGGCGAAGGGACCGGGGGGAGCGGCAGTTTCGCGAGGAGCATGGAGACTCGCGGCGACAGTGCGAGGCCTGCGAGGCCGAGGGCGGCGGCGCCCGCGCCGATCGCGCGTTCCGGTTGCGCGGTGAGCAGGCCGACCAGGGCGGCGGGCACGGCGTACACCGCGAGGGTTGCCGCGCCGATGAAGAGGGCGAGGCCGACGCCGGTGACGCGCCAGGCTAAGACCGCGGTGGCGCCGAATAACACTGCGCCGAGCAGGATATGGGCCCAACCGTAGTGGTCGGGCACATACAGCATGCCTGCGGTGAAGGCGGTGGGCAGCGCGCAGCCGCCGAGGACGAGGGCAGTCGAGGTGTCGCCGTACATCCGGCTGAGCACCATGGCGGCGACCACGAGCAGGATCGTCACCGCCATCGCGACCGAACCACTGACCCAGTACGGGAGCGTGCCGGGGGCGATCAGCAGGCCGAAGCAGCCGACGAGCATGGTGACGGCGGCGAGCACCGACCCGGTGATCCGCGCGACCTTGGGGGTCCAGCTGCGGTAGTGGTCGGTGTCCGCGATCGCGACGTTGTACATGATGTCGTCGAACAGCGGGGTCGGCGCGGTGTGCGAGGCGCTCTCCAGCATGAGCAGCTCGCCGTCGCGGACGCCGTGTTCGCCGAGGCTCAGCGAATTGGAGAAGGGCGGGTGACCGATCCGCGCCAGCACCCATTCGGCGGGCTCGAAGCGCTCGCCCTCATTGTCGAAATCATTGGTTCTGCTGTGTTGTGCGACCATGTCGACGACGCTCGGGATCACCAACGCGACCGGAACATCCACGGGAATCGCCATATCCACTTGAGTGTGTTTGGCGAGAATGGTTACCCGGGCGAGATCCGGTGCGCGGACGATTCCGCGCGAGGAATCTTCCTCGATATGGTCAAGTCGCGCGTGCGTCAAGCTTCCCCCAACTCGGTCTTCTACCTCGTAATCTTCGCAAACCCGAGAGCCGACGTCGAGCTTGCGAACCCACGGTCCGGGCAGCAGAATGCTGGTCGAACTGTACGACATGTCGGCTGTGCCCTCTACACTGAGGCCGAAACTCGGCAGCCACAGTAATTCGGCCGTCGGGGTAGCAGCTGTCGAAGAGGGGGATAGCTTTTCAGATGAGTACTGTCCGGTTCCAGCGTCGAGCCCGCCGAGAGATGCCGCGTTCGCCCGGCGGCGAGGTCACGCTGCAGCCGCCACCCGAGATTCCTCGGGTGACACCGGGCAACCTGCTGCTCAAGCTGATGCCGGTCGTGATGATCATCGGCATGGTCGGCATGATGGCGCTGCTGTTCACCTCGGGCGGCGGCATCGGATCGAACCCGATGAGCATGATGTTCCCGCTCATGATGATGTTCTCCATGGTCGGCATGTTCGCGGGCCAGGGCGGCGGTAAAGGGGCCAAGGCCGCCGAGGCGAACGAGGACCGCAAGGATTACCTGCGCTACCTGGACCAGGTGCGCCGCGACGTCGACGAGACCGCCAAACAGCAGCGCGCCTCGGTCGAATGGAGCCACCCGGAGCCCGGCCTCGTTTGGATGCTTGCCGGCACGAGCCGCATGTGGGAGCGCCGCGCGGGCGACAAGGACTTCTGCCACGCCCGCATCGGCGTCGGCGGCCAGCGACTGGCGACCCGGCTGGTCGCGCCGGAGACCGGACCGGTCGAGGAGCTGGAGCCGATCGCCGCGGTGTCGCTGCGCCGCTTCGTGCGCGCGCACTCGACGGTGCCTGATCTGCCGACCGCGATCGCGGTCAAGGGCTTCGCGACCATCGCGTTGGACGGCGACCGGGTCGAGGCCAGGGACATGACCCGCGCGATGCTGTTGCAGCTGTGCATGTTCCAGGCGCCGGATCAGGTGCTGGTCGCGGTGGTCTGCGGCCCGGACACGGCGCGTGAATGGGAGTGGACCAAGTGGCTTCCGCACACCCAGCACCCCGATGCCCAAGACGGCATCGGCACCCAGCGGATGTTCTACGGCTCGATCCGGGAGGCCATGGCAGGCCTGCAGCCGCTGCTCGGCAACCGGGTCAGGTACTCGCGTAACCAGCCTGCCAACGCGAACATGGTGCACATCGTGATCGTCGTCGACGGCGGCCTGCTCGAGGCCGAGGACGATCAGCTGCGCGAATCCGGCTACGAGGGTGTCACCATCATCGACCTGTGCGGGTACGCGCCGCGGTTGGCGGTGTCGCGCGGCATCAAGATGATCGTGGAGAACGGCGAGTGCGTCGGCCGCGGCGCGACCGGCAACCAGGAGCGTTTCGCGCTGATCGACCGGATCAGCCCGCAGCAGGCGCAGCAGGTGGCCCGCAGGCTCGCGCCGTACCGCGCCGCGACACAGCGCAGCAGCGACGTGGAAACCGATGACTCCGAGGTGATCTCGACCTGGAGTCAGCTGATGAATCTCGGCGACATCGGCTCGTTCAACCCCGAGCACGCCTGGCGCCCGCGTTACGGCCGTGAACGGTTGCGGGTCGCGTTCGGTGTCGGTGCCGACGGCCTGCCGGTCGAACTCGATATCAAGGAAGCCGCCGAGAACGGCATGGGCCCGCACGGCCTGTGCATCGGCGCCACCGGTTCCGGTAAGTCGGAGTTCTTGCGCACACTGGTGCTCAGTCTGCTCGCCACCCACTCGCCGGACCAGCTCAACCTGGTGCTCGTCGACTTCAAGGGTGGCGCAACGTTCCTCGGCCTCGACGGCGTCCCGCACGTCGCGGCCGTCATCACCAACCTGGAGGAAGAGGCCGACCTCGTCGACCGTATGAAGGACGCGCTGGCGGGTGAGATGAACCGCCGCCAGGAGGTGCTGCGCTCCGCGGGCAACTTCGCGAACGTCTCCGAATACGAGAAGGCCCGCGCGGCAGGCGCCGACCTCGATCCGCTGCCCGCGCTGTTCGTCGTGCTCGACGAGTTCTCCGAACTGCTCACCCAGCACCCGGATTTCGCGGAACTGTTCGTGATGATCGGCCGGCTCGGCCGCTCGCTGCACGTGCACCTGCTGCTCGCCTCGCAGCGCCTCGAAGAGGGCAAGCTGAAGGGCCTGGAAAGCCATCTGTCCTACCGGATCGGTTTGAAGACCTTCTCCGCCAACGAATCCCGCCAGGTGCTCGGCGTGCCCGACGCCTACAACCTGCCGAACAATCCCGGTGGCGGCTACCTGAAGTCGGATTCCGGTGAGATCGTGCGCTTCCAGGCCTCCTATGTTTCCGGCGCGTACGTCGGCGGCGGTTCGCAGCGCGACATGCACGTCGCCACCCAGGCGGGCGAAATCGACACCAAGGCACGGCCGTTCACCGCGACCCACGTGGATTTCCGTGCGGTGGACCGGGTTCCGTTGCCGCCGGAGCCGAGCCTGGAGGCCGACGACCGCGACGACGGCGAACAGATGTCGAACCTGAACATGCTGGTCTCCCGGATCGCCAACCACGGCCGTCCCGCGCACGAGATCTGGCTGCCGCCGCTCGACGAAGCGCCCACCCTCGACCAGCTCATTCCGCGCTCCATCCTCACCGGCGAATATGCCGCGGTGGCCACGCTGCGCGCGCCGATCGGCATCGTCGACCGCCCCTACGACCAGCGGCGTGACGCGATGATCGTCGACCTGGCCGGCGCCCGCGGCAACGTCGCTGTTGTCGGTGGCCCGCAGTCCGGCAAGTCGACTGCGCTGCGCACGCTGATCATGGCGATGTCGATGACGCACACCGCCGAGCAGGTGCAGTTCTACTGCCTCGACTTCGGTGGCGGCACGCTGATGAGCCTGCAGGGACTGCCCCATGTCGGTTCTGTCGCAAGCCGATTGGACGAGGACCAGGTCCGGCGCACCATCGCCGAGATGACCACCATCGTCCGCCAGCGCGAGGCGCGCTTCCGGCAGCTCGGCATCGAGTCGATGATCGAATTCCGGCGCCTGCGCGCGATGGACCCGTCCAGCAGCCCGGCCGCGACCGGTGCGCACGAGGACCCGTTCGGCGATGTGTTCCTGGTGATCGACGGCTTCGGCTCGATCCGCCAGGACTTCGAGCAGCTCGAACAGGTGATCATGAACCTGGCCGTGCAGGGTCTGTCGTACGGCGTGCACGTGGTCATCGCGTTGGCCAGGTGGGCGGAGGCACGGCCCGCGCTGAAGGACCAGATCGGCACGAGAATCGAACTGCGCCTCGGCGATCCGATGGACTCCGACCTCGGCCGCAAGTTCGCCGCGATGGTCCCCCAGGGCCGCCCCGGCCGCGGTATGACACCGGACTGCCTGCACATGCTGACAGGTCTGCCACGCATCGATGGCAGCGCGGATCAGAACAACCTCGGCCAGGCCGTCGGCGACGCCGTCGCCACCATCGCCAGGTTGACCCCGGGCCGCCCGGCGCCGTCGGTCCGCATGCTGCCCGAACAGCTGCCGCGCGACCAACTGCTTTACCTGGCGGGCGGCTGGCCTGCGCAGGTCGACCAGACCGCGAAATGCATGCGGATCCCGATCGGCATCAACGAATCCGAGCTGGCGCCGGTCTACATCGACTTCGCCGAGAGCCCGCACTTCATCATCATCGGCGACACCGAATCCGGGAAGACGACGCTGCTGCGCTCGATCGTCGAGGGCATCTGCGCGTCGAACACCCGGGACCAGGCCAGGATCATCATGGGCGACTACCGGCGCTCGATGCTCGGCACGGTGCCGGAGGGCTACCTCTCCGGCTACGGCTCGACCGCGCCCCAATTCACCCAGAACATGGCCGATCTCGCCGCATATGTGAGCAACCGGACGCCGGGCGCTGACGTGACACCACAGCAGCTGCGCGATCGTTCCTGGTGGAGTGGGCCCGAGCTGTACGTGATCGTCGACGACTACGACCTGGTGGCCACCAGCACCGGCAACCCGGTCCAGGCGCTCGTCGAGCACCTGCCGCACGCACGTGACCTCGGTTTCCACCTGATCATCGCGCGCCGCTCCGGTGGCGCGAGCCGCGCCATGTACGAGGCGACGCTGGCACGGATGAAGGACCTCGGCTCGGCGGGCCTGATCATGAGCTGCAGCCGCGACGAGGGTGTGCTGATGGGCACGACGCGTCCGAGCACCATGCCGCCGGGACGCGGCACGTATGTGACGCGCAACAGTGAAGGGCTGATCCAGACGGCCTGGATGCAGCAGCCCTGATGTCGGCCGTGCAGCTGGTGGTCACCGCGACGCGCGTCTGGGCGCGCGGCGCGACGACACACTGGGACATGCCGCCGTCGGTTGTGTTGGGCAGCAACGGATTCGACCTGGTGGTCGGACAGTCGCTGACGCCGCCCACCCAGGTGAGTTCCGCGGTGCAGTACGTGTCGGCCGAGGCCATCGCGCTGTTGCCGCGCACACCGTCCGTGGTGGACGCGCTGAGTGCCGTCTTCGCGACCGTGCTGGAGAACCTGCGCGTCACCACGCCCTGCGACCGGATTACCCTCATCTGCCCGACCGAATGGGGTGGGGCCCGCCGTGCCGTGCTCGATCAGGCGGCTCGGCGGTTCACGGCGGAGGTCGCGTTCGAGGAGCTGGCGGTGCGGGCCGTCGCGGTAGACGCGGGCACCAGCCACAGCCGTCGCACGCTGGTGCTGGAGTTCGGTGCACTCAGCGCTACCGCCTCCGCCGTGATTCGCGGCCATCAGGGCGTGTATGTCGAAGCCTGCGAACACGAACCGAATCTCGCACTCGCCGAGGTACATCCGGATTCTCGCGGGTTCACCGAACTCTGCGGGCTCATCGCCCGGCTGGTCGATGGCCGCCCCGTCGATCTGGCGCAAGCGGTCGGTGTCACCGACCAGCGGACGGTCGAAGTGCTCCGCGCGGCCGTGCAGCGAACCTGCGGACCAGGCGTCGAACTGCGCTCCGTCGCCGGACCAGATCTGGTCCCCGGTCGCCAGACCGAGCCGATCCGGCCTTCGGAGGTGCCGCCTGCCCTGCCACAACCCGAATGGATGCAGCCGCTGCGCGAACGCGCCGCCCAGCAATCCGGTCGTCGCGGCAGCGGTTATGTGAGTGCGGTCGTCGCCGCCGTGGCGGTGGTCGCTGTCGCCGTGATCGTCGGCGTCGTCTTCCTGAACCGGTCCGACGCACCGCCCGTGGCCGGTCCGACCTCGATGCCGGTGCCGAGCGGCACCGCGGCGACCAGCGGCCCCGAATCACCAGGCAGCGCACCGCCATCGAACAGCATCGTGCCGCCGACCGACACCGCGACGACGGTCGGCCGCCTCCGATTCCAGGTGCCGAACGGGTGGCATGTCGGCTCCACCCCCGATGTCTCCAACAAGTACCGGGTCGACCTGTCCCCGGACGACGGTGCGCGGCTCCGCATCACGGTGACGCACACCCTGGTCCCCGGTGTCAGCTACGAGCAGCTCGCCAGTCGGCTCGAAGACCAGATCAGCCAGCGCCCCTCCGGCGTGCTTTCCGAACTACAGCGCGACGTCCGCTACGGCGGCCGCCCCGGTCTCGCCTACACCGAACACCCCGGCGACGGGTCGACCGTGCGCTGGCATGTGTTGCTGGAGAACGGAGTTCAGGTCAGCGTCGGATGTCAGTATGCCGGCGACAGTTGGCCCGCGTTGTCGACCACGTGCGATCAATTCGGTGGTTCGCTGCGAGTGATTCAGTGAACTATCCGGCTTCCGCGTTTGATCGGGAACCTGAAATGCACGCCCCTGCTGTGGATCCGCACCGATCTGACCGCCCACAACCAGCGTCGATCCACATTGGAGTGCGGATCTCCACCTCCGTGCGCACCACTTAACGTAGGAAGTGTGCTCTTGACCCACGTTGCTGCAAACCTAGGTCAAGAACACAATTCCTACGTCAAGTGCGCCAGGACGAAACCGACGGGTGGCAGAACCCATTGGTGGGCAATAATATTCGACATCTTTGATCTCGAAACCTCTCGAAACGGGAGCACAGCCAAGTGGCCTGCCTGGGACTGGACACCACGTGATTTGCAACTCTCGAAACGGGACCACAGCCAAGTAACCCGGCTGGGACAAGTGAATGCGTGAGCGACTGCGGAGGTCAGCCGGGTACGGCAGGCGAGGCAACCACGCTACTCCAGTGCATAGCTTTGGCTGCCGCATTCGTCAGGAGACCGTATACCTGAAGGAGCTTTGCCTTCGCCGAGCCCAAAGCGGCACGGGCGCAGTCCAACCCGACCCGTGGGGCGCGGCCTCGGACGGGCGCGGTTTTGGGCTGGTGCGGTTTTGGGCTGGTGCGGTTTTGGGCGGGCGCGGTTTTGGGCGGGCGCGGTTTTGGGGCTGGTGCGGGTTTGGTTGGGGCGAGTTGCGTTTGGGGTGGTGGCTTATCCGCGGGTTCGACGGTTTCCTGACGAGCGGGACAGTTTCGGGGTTTGCACTGGATAGCGTGGTGGCGTCGTGTGCCGTACCCGGCTGACCTCCGCAGTCGCTCACGCGTTCTCTCGTCCCAGGGCGGGTTGCTTGGCTGTGGTCCGGTTCAAAGATCTTGAAAGAAAATCGACGGGAGTCAAATGGTGGGCGTCTCGGTGCGTACTGCCACCATATGACTACCGTCGATGAAGTTGATCAACCATTTGACTCCCGTCGATGGGGTCAGTAACCATTTGTCTCCGATCGATGTCGGGGGCGGGTCCGCGATTGTTCCAAAGCGATCTTGAAGTGTTGGCGTGAGAGAAATCGCGGGTGCGTGTTGCAACCATTTCACTCACGTCGATGAAGGCGGGCAACCACTTCTCTCACGCCAACCTGGGTCGGCAACCATTCGACGGCCGCTCAACGAAGCTCGGCCGTAGTTGGGCTGCCGCTCAATGAGCCTCGACAGCGTTGGACTCAGGCAACGAGGTCGGGCGGCCATTTGACCGTCGCCCAATGAGGGCTAGGCAATCATTCGACTACCGTCGACGAGGCCGCGGCCACTCGGCCCACGCCGACGAGTCGGCAACCATCGGTCGCTCGCCCGCCCATCCGAGGTCTGGCACTCACTGACGGGGTTTCTCATACCTCTTGAGCCGGTGGCGCCCAGAACTGGTGTACGACTCGAGAGTTGTTGCAGCCATGTCCCGTTCGCATGTATCGGGTTGGTGAGTGGGACAGCGAGGATGTAAATAGCGGTTCCCTGGTCCGGTCTGACCCAGAGTGGGACAGGCGTGTATGCCTTTGCCATGATCTGTCGTCCGGGTCCGGGGGATCGCCAGGTCTTGCCAGACCGGCGATGTGACTTAATAGGAGCCTGTTTGCCCAGGTGAACCCATCGCTGTCCTGTCCAACCACCGGCCCGGCAAGTGCCACTCCCGCCCGGTACCAGCGAACAGGATGGCCACTACCAGCATGGCAAACAAACCCCCTGCAACCAAGAACGAGTCGATCGTGGCGGTCGGTGAGATCACCGCAGGAGTCGACACCCACCTCGATTTCCATGTAGCCGCCGCCCGAGACGGTCTCGGCCGGCACCTGGGCACCGCCAAATTCGTTGCGACCCAAAAGGGATGACACGCATGCGATGCGCTCGACAGGCGTGCGAAGAACCCGACACGACCGCGACACCCAGGATCACGGGCGAGAAATCGTTGCTGAACCCGGTGGTCCAATGGTCGCTGCCCTAGTTGGTGGTGGTACAACAGTCGCGACCCCCGTTGGCGGTAGTCCAATGGTTGCCGCCTCCGTTGGCGGTAGTCGAATGGTTGCAAGGTACACACCGATGCCCACCATAGGACTCCCGTCAATGCGGCTCTTTGCTTGAAACTCGTTGAACCGGAATACAAGCCGATGACCACGCTGGAACAAGACGTCACGCACCTGACCGCGGAGGTCCGCCGGATACGGCACCCAACGCGCCCACGCTAATCCGGTGCATACTGACGCAGCCGCACGCGCAGGAGACCGTCAGGTCGAGGATTCTATTCGCATGTGCCGAAGCGAATATTCACTGTGCGGCAGTCGATAACGAATCACCGAATCCCACTCGCCGCCCATACCCCGAACGCAACCAACCCCGAACACAATCCGTGCCGCCGAACACAATTGGCGCCGCCGGGGGCCATCGGCGTCGCCGAGTGCAATCCGTGCCCCGAACACAACCCACCCCAAGCGCAATTCGGGCCTTTCGAACCCAATCCACCCCGATCAACCCGCCCCTGAACCCAACTCGCCCGAACCATAATCCGGGCCCTCGAATCCGGTCCGCCTCGAACCGAAATCTGGTGCCTCGCACCGAGTCTGGGCGTTCGAACCCAGCCCGCCGCCGAACCCATACCCCACCCCGAGTGCGACCCGCCTGCGCACACAACCCGCACCCCAAACATAATCCGGCCCCAACCCCCACCCCTGAACACAACCCGCCCCCAACGCAACCCACTCCCGAACACAACCGCCCCCGAACACAACCCCCGAACGCAACCGCCCCCGAACACAACTCCCGAACACAACCGCCCCTCGAACCCACCCCCACCCCCCAAATAATCCAGGCCCCCAGCAAACCTTGCCGGGGGCCCGAATTGGCCGAGCGGGTGCTAACTCAGAAAAGACCAGCGAGCGAGGTGTCGGTGCCCTGCAGGTCCGTGTTGCCGGAGCTGACGAGCTTGCCGGCGCTCTCGAGCGTCGTATTCAGTTGGGTCACATTCGTGTTCCACTGCGCCTGGAGGGAAGCGAACGCGTCGTTTGCGTCGCCCTTCCAGTTGTTGGTGACGAAGTCGGTGACCTGCTTGTGGAAATCCTCGAGCATGGACATGACGTTCCGTGCTTCGGACACGATGGACTGGGCGCCCGCCTCGACCTCACCGAAGTTAGAGGCAATCGTCCCCGGGTTGTTTGCTGCCATCTGGAGCTCCTAGTTAACTGATGGTCTGGCTTGTCGAATCAGGGGAGGTCCAGGCTGGAAGCCTGCGACGTCACCTGCTGGGCGAACTGCTCGTCCTGCTCAACGAACTTCTTACCCGCGGTGGCGAGCTTGTCGGCCGTCTGGTCCAGCTGATCGTTCAGCTTCCTGGCCTGGGCGAAGTAGTTGTCCATGAACGTGTCGAATGCGCCACGCGCCGCACCGCTCCAGGTGGAGGTGGTCGAATCCGACTTGGCGTTCAGCGCCGTGATCGCGTTCTGGAGGTCCAGGTGCCGCTGCCTGCAGTTCTCGGTGAACTTCGCGATCGCGTCGCCGTCGGCTTGGAGTTGTCCTGCCATTTTGGTTCCTTTCGGTTCCCGTCTCGGCCAACGGTCGAAGCGTCAGCTGGCCTGTACATATGGTTTGACGCGCCTTGGGTCTGATCGGTTCCATCCCGTGGCAGAAAAATTTGGGATCCTCCCCAACCTGATCAGGATGCCCGGTGCGTCTCGGCCGACGCCATCGTGGATGCTGGTGCCCGAGGAGGGCCGCACTATCAGCCGCGATCGTCGTCGAACCTGCATGACTGGTGCCGCCAGCGCCCCTTGCTCCCCTCCTTCCCCCTGCTCGCTTGGTGTTGACTGGCGAGTGGCCTGGCTGCGGCTATACCTTATCGAACCCCCCGGATTCGCGCTAGCAGGAGTTGACGCTACTTCACCCTTTTGCGCAGCACCGGAACGAGCTTGTCGATCAAGGTCTGTTCGGAGTTGGGCGACCAGTTTCGCATCGCGGCCACCGCCGCCGGATCGTCGATCGGAATGACCTCCGCCTTCGTTCCGGTGATCTCGTACGGCAATCCCGCGAATCCACCGCCGCCCGCTTTTTCATCGCTGCGAATGGCAAGCACATAGCTGCCCGCTAATGCGGTGAGCGCATTGGCGCCGTTCGTCGCTGGGCGCGGCGAGGTTTCACCATTTTGCTTCCCGTACGCGAAGTTGTAGACGAAACCGAGGTCTTCCAAAAATTTGGTCTGCGGAGTTCCGGACAGATAGATGGAGAACTTGCCCTGTTCGGATACGTCGACCATGGTCACCGTTCGGCCGTCGAACAACGGATTGTCCTTGCGCGCCTGGGCAAGTGGCGCCAGCGCGGGGGACGCGAGTGCCGGGCTCGTCGGCGCCGGCGTATTCGGCGTCCCGCCGCTGCTGAGCGCCCAGACACCGATGCCAGCGATGAGGGCGACGACCACCGCACCGATCTCCACGCCGATGAGCCTGCGCTTGCGACGGCGGCTCGCCGCTGCGGCGGTCAGTGCAGGCGCGGACACCGCGTCGACGCGCGGGTCGGTGTGCGGACGTGGGTCGAAGACCTGGACCGGGTAGGTGGGGGAGGTGTTGGTGGCGACCGGGTTGTAGCCGGGGATGAGGGCGCCCGCCGCGGCGTCGGTGAGTTCGCGGCAGCTGTTGAACCGATGCGCGGGATTCTTCGCCATTGCGCGGGCGAACACCTGGTCGATGGCCGGCGGCAGGCCGGGGTTGACCGTGGTGGCCAGCGGCGGCGGCTCGTGCAGGTGGCCCATCATGACCAACGCCGGTTGCGTTGCCGGATACGGGTTTCGGCCGGTGAGCAACTTGAAGAAGGCGCACGCCAGGCTGTAGATGTCGGAGCGGTGGTCGAGGTGCTCGCCGGTGAGCTGCTCGGGTGGCGCGTAGGCGATGGTGGCGACGAAACTGCCGGTCTGAGTGAGCTCGGTGGTGTCGTCGTTGGATTTGGCGACGCCGAAATCGGTGAGCACGACGCGTTCCTCGTCGCCCTCCGTGGAGGAGAGCAGGAAGTTGGCTGGCTTGACGTCGCGGTGCAGCAAGCCTTTTCGGTGGGCGTAGTCGAGGCCCTTGCCGACTTCGGTGGTAATGCGCAGTGCCCGCAGCGGATTCATCGAATGCGGGTCGCGGAGCAGTTCGGCCGATGCGTCGATACCGTCGACATATTGCATGGCGATCCAGAGCTGCCCGTGCTCTTCGCCGCGGTTGTACACCGAGACGATGTTCGGATGGTCAAGGCCAGCCGCGAGATTGGCTTCCCGCTCGAACCTCGTCCGGAATTCGTGGTCGTTGCTGAGGTCGGCGCTGAGCAGCTTGAGCGCGTCCATACGCGGCAGGCTGGGGTGTTTGGCCAGGTAGACCGTGCCCATGCCGCCTGCACCGAGGACCCGCTCGATGCGGTACCCGCCCACGATGGTGCCGGGGCTCATCGCCATGATCCACAATCTCCTGAGTCGGTCGTGCTCACGCAGCAGCATACTGGACTGCTCGAATCGGGCACGGTGCGTCGCATTATCGACTATTCGCGAAAAGCGAGTATTGCGCGGCGGCCCGTTGCTTGGCGTCGCCGAGTTGATTGCTGCTGACGAATCCGACGTATTCGTGGTACGCCACAATGCAGGTGAATCGCTTGGCGCTTGCCGCGCCGGATTTGTTTTCGACACAGGCCGAATCGGGCAGCCCGGCGGGCGCCTCGGCGTCGCCGGACACGACGGTCGGGGTAATGCGGTCGGCGACCACCTTGCGCGCGGCGTCGGGCCCTGCGGTGTGCACGACGAGGGTGCCCGAGGACAGCGCGAACTTGTCGGCGCGCATCGCGGTGAAACGTTGCTTCGCGTAGTCCCGGTCCTTGGCGTACTGCAGTACGCCGCGCAGGCTGAACAGTGCGTTGCTGTCGTCGAAGCTCGGCCGCTGGAACTTGTCCGGGTTCAACGTCCGGCTGAGCAGATGGTCGGGGTCCCACGGCAATTGGAGCAATTGCTCCGGCGACAGCGTCGGCAGCTGCTCCAGCAGCGAAAACTGGGTGTCGTATGCCTTTTCGGCCAGCGCCACCATGCTGTTCAGCACCGGGTCGGGTGTCGAGACGAGGAAGGCGACAACGTAGGGCCCGCGGGCAAGGGTGGTCCGCAGGAACGGTGAGCCGGGCCGCCAATTGCCGTGTGCCTCGGCATATTTCGGCAGCGCGGCGGGCTGGTTCTGGCCTGCGGTCGCGGCGAGGTCTGCCTCGGCGAACTCGGTCGCGGCCGCCTTGGCCCGCGCGTCGTCCGGGAACTGCATGACCATGGTGCTGACGGTGGTCGAGTTCGCCTGCCGCTTGGCAGGCCAATCGGTGGTGGCGAAGATCCCGCCTTCGGCATCCGAGCCGTTGGACTTGAATCCGTAGATCATCTTGTGCCGTTTGGCAATCGGCTCCATCTCGGATTTGCGCCCGAGCTCCTCCGGCATCACCCCGCTGGAAATGCTCCACGTCAGCGAACCGTATTTCATCCGTGGGTCGATGTCGTAGGCGGAGGCGACGTGGTCGGCCACGCGCATGGCGGCGACGTCCTTCATCTCATGGAAATGCGGTCGATAGTCGTCGTCGTGCGCATTCAGCGGCAGGGTCGGATAGTTGCCGGTGTCGAGGTTTCTGATATCGATCTCACCGGGCTGTGCCGTGCCTGGGACGATCGACCCGCAGGCGGCGAGGATCGTCATCGAGCAGGCGGCGAGCAGTGCCGTGCGCAGCCGCCTCATTTCGCGTGCACCAGGATCGCGTACTGCGCGGATATTCGCTGTTGTGCGTCGAGCAGCTGGTGTGACGCGGCGAACGCGGCATAGCGGTCGTAGGCCACCGAGCAGTAGTAGCGGACCGCGAGGGCTTCCCTGCCGATGTACTCCTTGCACCTGGCCACCGGCAGGTTCTCCGGGGCGGCGGCGCCGGTGAACTTCTTGGTGAGGCGGGCGCGTTCCTCCCGCAGCTGCGTGGCCGCCGCGGCGTCGCGCGCCCGATACAGTTCGGTGCCGTCGGTGGCGTACCTGTCCACGCCTGTCGCCTCGATGATCCGGCGATCGTCGGCCGGGTCGCTGGCGAAGTGCAGTGCGGCATGGCCGGTGAACGCGCCGGGCGGATCGAGCCAGCCGTCTTCGCGCTGGCGTGGCAGTGCGCGGCCGAGCATGCCGTCCATGTCGATCCGGATGGTCATCAGCTGATCGGCGGGGGTCGGCGTGAACGCGGCGATGGCGGGAACGACGGCGTCGAGGCTCTTCTCGACCAGTGCCTGCAGCGCGGGCAGGTCGACCTGCTCCAGGAAGATCTTCAGATAGTCGAAGATCCAGGTGTAGACGACGAATTTGCCGGTGGCCAACCAGGAACCGATCGACTGCTCCTGCGGCTGCCAATGCGCGCGCGCCGCGGGATACTTCGGAATCGGCACCCGCTCGTTGCGCTCGTTGGCCTCGAAGTCGACCCGTTCGAGCGCCTCGGCGGCGGCGGTGGCCCGCTGTTCGTCGGGGAAGATCAGCACCGCGTTGAACAGGTCTCGGCCCTGGTTCTTCGCCTCCGTGCTGCCGTGGCTGAGGAAGCCTGCGATGAAATCCGGTGCGGCCTCGGCGAACCGGTCGATTTTCATGATCTTGCCGAGCGAATTGCGCGGATCGATGAAGACGGACGAGACGAACGCGTTGCCCTCGCGGAACGCCGGGTCGATGTCCGCGGCGGTCGGCACCACGTTGCCGAGCCGCTGCGCCTCGATCATCCTGGCCTGGTCCGGGTTCTTCGCGGTGCCGAGCTCACGGGGTTGCGTCGGGTAGCTGCCGACGTCGAGCCGAGTGAGATCAACGACGGGAGCCGGGGGCGCCGGATCCTGCGGCGCCGACTCGCACGCGCTGCTCGCCGCCAGCATGCCCGCGATGACCAGGGCACCAGCGGCCCTCCGGTGCCGACGCACCCCCGGTCGGCTCCGCCTCCCGACCATTCGCCGAGGTATCGCTGCCACCGTCAGCTGCAACGGGCCTCCCCTACGTTCGTAGTTCCCCGCGGGATCCTACTTCACGGTTTGGGCAGGCACAGGACCTCGAGGTTGGGGGGCCGACCTCACAGGCTGTTGGCGAGCAGCGCGTATTCGGCGGCCACCTTCTGCCGGACGTCGGGCTCCTTGTCGCTGGTCACGACGCCGACATAGCGCTTGTACGGCACATAGCAGCGGTACTTGTATTCGCGCTGCGGGTCGCCCGCGCTGTTGAGCTGGAGGCATTTGGCCCCTGGCACATCCTTCGGTGCACCGAGCGAGTCGTAGTGGGCGCCTTCGCTTTCCAGCAGCCCGGTAGCAAACTTCTGGGCGGCGGCGGCATCCCTGGTGCGCACGACATAGCTGTCGTCGACGAGGGCGAGGCGGTCGGCGCCCGCGTCCTGGACCAGCCGCAGATGGTTGGATTCGTCGTCGGCGCGGTGCACCATGTGGTCGGCGCCGAAGACGCCGAAGGTGGCGGTATCCGGGGTGCGGCTCTTGCGGTCGCCGACGGCGACGCGGGCGAGCAGCCCGTCCGGGTCGACCTTCAGGTTCTTGATCTGGTCCGGCGGGGTGGCCTGGAACTTGTCCAGTTGAGCAAGCTCTGCGGTGAGGGTCTTGTCGACCCAGGACACCATGTCGGCGCTGTCGGGGCGCGGACGCTGGACGAACAAGGAGACGACGAACTCCTTGTAGGCCATGAAGGTGCCGATGTTGGGAACGCCTGGGCGCCAATGAATGTAGGCGTCGGGGTACTTGGTCGACGGGAGCTTGCGGTTGTCCGGGGAGATCGAGATGTCGACGTCCTCCAGCTCCCTGGCGGCGAGCTTCGCGGCGGCCTGGTCCGGGAACCGGAACAGCGCGATGGTGACCGCGGTGGTGTCGGCGGCCGGGTTGGTCTGCCCGGCCGGATCCGGCTTGTCCGCGCCGCTCGCCGCGTAGCCGGTGATCAGCTTGCGGTCGTCGAAGACGGACTTGGAGACTTTGGCGACGAAATCGAGCGCCTGCTCGGCATCGGCGATCACGGCGCTGCCGCGGCCGACCTTGAGCGACGGGTCGATCAACACGGCGGGGACCACCGCGTCGGACATCCGCATGCCCTCGAGCAGCGCGGCCTTGTCGCCGGCATCCTGGTTGTACCGGTGGCGGTCGACCGGGTAGGTGCCGACCTCGAGCTTGCGCACATCGGGCTCGCCCGCTAGCGCGATTCCTTGTACGCCGCCGCATCCGGTCAGCAGTCCTGCCAGTGCGATACATGTTGCGGTGACTACGATTCGCGATGTCCGAACCATGACCGGGCCCCTCGTTTCTTCACGTGCTGTCACCGAAGTTATCGGACGGACGCCGGGGAGCGCTTCAGTAGTTGTGGGATTGCAATACCCTTGTTTCTGTGGCAACCACCCCGCACCGCACCCTCCACCGAGGCCGATTCCGTTGATGGATCGGCAGGTCGAGGTCGTTGTCGGTGCTCATGCGCTGGCTCGGGTCGCGGGGGCGGTCGTGGTGGTCGGGCATCGAGGAACCGGCAGGCTGACGCAGGATTCGCCGGCGGCGATGGCGTTGGAGTCGCTGAGCGAACTGGTGCGTGCGGCGACCGAGCAGGCGCCGGGCGGGCCGGGGGCGCTGGTGGCGCGGCAGGCCACCCGCTGGTTGATGAAGCACGCCGAGCAGATCAACCCGGGGGAGCCGATCGACTTCGGGATTCTGTCCGCCGCGGAAACCGGCGGGGTGGCGCTCTTCCTGCACGGCGCGGTGACCGCGGTCGTTGCCGAGGACGGCAGGGTCGAGCGGTATCGGGGTAGTGATGCGGCGTTCACCGTCGACCGGGTGGTCGGCGTGCCCGCGCGGGCGGTCGCGTTGTTCGTCGACGACGCGAAGGGCCGCATTCCCGAACTGCCCGCCGAACGCGGGATCGGCTGGCTGGCCGAGGGCGTCGCGCAGGCGGGCGGCGCGATCGTCTGGACCGAGGGTGGGCGTGCACCGGTGCGCTCGAGCGGCGGTGCGCGGCCTGCCCGTCGGCGTGCCGAGGACGCGCCGCTGCCGACCGCGCGGATCGATCACGAGTCGCCGTCGGAGCAGCGAGAAGCGGAGTCGCACAACGACAGTCACGCGGCCGTGCCGGTTGCGGGTGGTACCGGGGACGCACCGCGCAGCACCGCGAGCGATCTACACACCGCTGGCACGGCGCCACACGGCATCGAAGTGGATCCGCACCACGCACACACCCAGTTGGCAGGCACTAATCCCGCCCCGGCGCCCGACCCCGATCTGCAGCGCCGGTTGGAAGCGACCGCGAAGGCCACCGCGCTCACCGTCAAGGTGATGGGATTCAAGTGCGCCAGAGCACATCCCAGCGATCCGCGGGCGGCGTTCTGCACGGTCTGCGGCATGCCGGTGGACCAGACCCAGCTGCTGATCGAGGTGGTGCGCCCGCCGCTCGGCATGCTGATCCTCGACGACGGCATGACCTATGTGCTGTCGGCGGACGCGGTGATCGGCCGTGACCCTGAGCATTCCGATGCCGTGCAGCGCGGACTGGTTCCGCTGCGGGTCGACGACTCCTCGGGCGGCATGTCCCGCGCGCACGCCGAGATCCATCTGCTGAATTGGGATGTGACCGTGATCGATCGGGGATCGACGAACGGCACCCGCACCCGCCTGCCCGGCTACCGGGACTGGATTCGCTTGGCCCCCAACCAATCCATGGTCCTCGTCCCGGGCGCGGAGGTCATGCTCGGCAACCGCGTGCTGCGTTTCGAGCACATCGCCCCGCCGCCCTTCGGTCGCTGACAGCGGCCACGGGCGGTCCGCGGCAGTGCCGTTCAGGAATAGCGCGACATGCAGGTGTTCTCGCCGTTCAGCACGCCAGCACGGAACGCGTCCACCCTGGAGAAGCCGCTCGGCACGGTCTGGCCCTTCGCGTCGCTGGCCGCGAGGCCGTCGGTGAGCAGGCCGGACACCGCCTCGTCGAGATCGCCTGCGGCAAGGCCGATATCGCCCTGCGACACCGGGCGGCCCGGCAGCGCGAGCTTGCCGGTGACCACGCCGGACAGGCAGGCGGCCCGGAGCCCGGCCTTGGGTCCGACGAGTTGCTGGCCGTGATTCTGCTGCACCGCAAGGGTGTAGCGGGAAATGAAGACGATGTAGCCGTTGTAGTCGCCGGTGACCTTCACCGGCAGCGGATCGTCGACATCCCAGTTGGAGGCGCCGCGCTGGGCGAGCGCCGGGATGTCGGTGCCGATGGTGTTCTTGGCCGGGCAGTAGGAAACCGGCTCGGTGGCAACGCCGTTGCTGCAGCTGAGGTTCGCGCCGGAGTAGTCGTAGGCGGGTGCCGGTGCGGTCGGCAGCAGCGCGGCGAGCGCCTTGCTGAGCTCGACCAGGTTGTCCTTGGTGATCGGGTATTCGCCCCGCCTCTCGTCGTTCCTGAAGTCCTTCGGCAAATTGCCGCGCCGCTGGTTGATCTCGTCCATGTCGATGCGCTTGCAGCCCTTGGGGCCGTCGGTGAAACCGATCTGCACCGCGGTGACGCGCTCGAACGCGGAGCCGTGCACGCTCTCAGGATCATCGGGATCGGAATCGCGGATGGCCACGGTCGCGGCGAGGACATTGTTGAGGCCGTCGGAGGTGTTGATGGTGAAGTGCTTGGACTTGCCCTCGGCCACCGAGCGCATGAACGCCCCTGCGAAGCAGTCGGCCTGCTGTTCCTTGACGATCACCGGATCCTTGGCGCCGACCAGCTTGGCCATGGTCTGCACCGCGTGCCCGTATTCGTGCGCGAGCACCATGACGACCGCCATCTTGCCGAAGGTGTCCGTCATGGCGGGTAGCAGCACCTTGCGGTCCCAGCCGATCGAGTTGTCCAACCGGCAGTACGCGGCGTTCACCAGCTGATAGGTGGTCTCTTTACAGAATTCGAGCGCCTCGGCGCGCGGCGCGCGTGCGCTCCAGGAGATGAGCTTCTCGACCGGCTTGAAATCGCCGTTCTCGAACTCGCGGCCGAATTCGGCGCGCCAATAGGTCTGGATGTCATCGATGGCGTTGAGCGCCAACGCGTCCTCGGCGCTACCATCCCCATTGGTGGCAGTAAGTGAGCTGTCCGGGACGCCGGGACGTGGTCCGTTCGGGCCGTCGGTAGTCGGCAGTCCTGCCACCTTGAACGGGTCGTCATAGATGGAGACGGCCCGCCCGTCTACCAGCCGAGTGCAGCCCGTGACCAGCACCGCGACGAGACAAGCAACGGTGATGATCGCCGTCGCACGAACTTTCGGCAAGGCTCCCCCTAGTCGGCCGGTATCACTTTCACATCGGTCGCCGGATCGGGGCAAAAGGCGCGTCGGGGGCACCGCCGATGTCCGGGTGATGGAATAGTATCCGCTGCATGTCTTCACCGGGGGCGCAGACCATCACCGTGCGCCATGATGGAAACGAACGAGTCTTCGATTCCGGCCAGCAGGTCACCATGGGCCGTGCGCCGGAAGTGACGCTGTTCGTCGACAGCCCGCTCGTTTCACGGGTGCATGCGACGCTCGCGTGGCAGGGATCTGCCTGGGTGCTCTCCGACAACGGCAGCACGAACGGCGTTTTCGTCGACGCGCGCCGACTGACCCAGCCGGTGTCCATCGATCGGCCGACGCAGGTGCGGCTCGGCGACGCGATCACCGGTCCGCTACTCCATCTCCTGCCTGCCAATCCACAACCCCCGCAGCGTCCTTCGGCGCGCCCGCCGCAATCGGGCCAGCAGCCGGTGCCGCCACCGATGTCGGGCCAGCGGCCCGCCGCCCAGCAGTTCCAGCGCCCGGCCTATCAGCCGCCGCAGGACGCGTCGCCGCCGGTCAACTTCAACATGACCACCAGGGCCGACACCTCGAACACCCCGCCGGTGCGCGCCAGGGCCTCGACCGCGCCGATCGCCAGGGGCGATCGGCTGCCGCCGGGTGGTCTCGCGATCGGGCGCACCACCGACAACCAGATCGTCGTCAACGATCCGCTGGCCTCCCGCAAGCACGCGCGCCTGCTCGCCACCACCGAGGGCCTGACCATCGAGGACCTCGGCTCGGCGAACGGCACCTTCGTCAACGGGCATCGCCAGCAGCGGGTGGTGCTGCGCGAGCGCGACATCATCACCATCGGCAACATCGACTTCGTCGTCCAGCAGGGCACTTTGGTGCATCGGCAGAAGCCGGTCGCCGAGCAGGGCCTCGCGGTGCACGGGGTCGGGTTCACCGTCGAAGGCAACAAGCAGCTGCTCGTCGACGTGAACATGCAGGCGAGCCGGGGCACGCTGACCGCGCTGATCGGTCCGTCCGGTGCGGGCAAGTCGACGCTGTCGCGGTTGATCGCCGGCACCACCCGCCCGTCCGGCGGTGTGGTCACCTTCGAGGGCCGCAACCTGCACGCGGAGTACGAAGCTCTGCGCTCCAGGATCGGCATGGTGCCGCAGGACGACGTGCTGCACCGCCAGCTCACCGTGCGCCAGGCGCTCGGCTACGCGGCCGAGCTGCGGCTGCCGCCGGACAACAGCAAGGCCGACCGCCAGCAGGTGATCGACGGTGTGCTGAAGGAACTTTCGCTCACCGAACACGCCGACACCAGGGTGGACCGGCTCTCCGGCGGCCAGCGCAAACGCGCGTCGGTCGCGCTGGAGCTGCTCACCGGTCCTTCGCTGCTGATCCTGGACGAGCCGACCTCCGGCCTCGACCCGGCGCTCGACCGCCAGGTGATGGTGATGCTGCGCGAGCTGGCCGACGCGGGCCGCGTGGTGATCGTGGTGACCCACTCGGTCGCGCACCTGGACATGTGCGATCAGGTGCTGTTGCTCGCGCCCGGTGGCAAGACCGCCTACTGCGGCAATCCGGCAGGCGTCGGCGGCACCCTCGGCACCAGCGACTGGGCCGAGATCTTCGCCAATGTGGCAGCCAATCCGGATCAGGCGTTCGCCGCCTATCGAAGCAGGCAGGCAGCCGCGCCACCGCCACCGCCGCCACCCCAGCAGTACGGGCCTGCCGGCTCACCGCCGCAATCCAGTGGCGGGAAACAGTTCTCGACGCTGTGCCGCAGGCAGATGCGGCTGATCCTGGCCGACCGCGGCTATCTGGCGTTCCTGGTGGTGCTTCCGTTCATCCTCGGCGGGCTGTCGCTGGTGGTGCCTGGCAAGGACGGTTTCCAGCGCGGTGCGCTGAAAGCGTTGCCGGACGGCACCTTTGTGCCGGAGGGTGGCGGCGAGACCCAGCAGCTACTCGTGGTGCTCATCCTCGGCGCCTGCTTCATGGGCTCCACGCTCACCGTGCGTGATCTGGTCGGCGAGCGCACCATCTTCCAGCGCGAGCGCGCCGTCGGGTTGCTGCCGTCGGCGTATCTGATCGCGAAGATCGCGGTGTTCAGCTTGACCGCGCTGCTGCAGTCGGCGGTGCTGGTCGGCATCGTGCTCGCGGGCAAGAAGCGGCCAGGCGAGGGTGCGGTGCTCGCGTCGGGCAGTGCCGAGCTGTATATCGACATCGCGTTGACCGCCGTGTGCTGTGTCGTTGTCGGACTGTTGCTTTCGTCACTGGCCAAGTCGAACGAGCAGGTGATGCCGCTGCTTGTGGTCGCGATCATGTGCCAGCTGGTGATGGCAGGCGGGCTGATTCCGGTCACCGGCCGGGTCGTGCTGGAGCAGGTGTCGTGGTTGTTCCCTGCGCGCTGGGGTTACGCGTCCGGGGCGTCGACTGTCAACATTCGCGAGGTGTTCCTCAACGCGCAACCGGATGCGCTCTGGGAGCACACGCCTGGCATCTGGGCGTTGGATGTCGGCGTGTTGTTGCTGATCACGCTGGTGCTGGCCGTGATCACCTGGCGCAGGTTGCGACTGAAGAAGTCGGCAGCATGACGGGCGAGCGATTTCCCGGCCACTGCCGCAGAGTGCGGACAACGGCGAGCATGTCTTGCGCGCACCAGGCACACTTATGCCTGTGACGGTGCGAGTAGGGGCAGTACATCTCGGCTGGGATGTGGTGTCCGTGGCCGCGGGCGGCGGTGGCACACCGATTCGCCCGGTTCAGGTGGAGGGTATGTGGACACCGCCTGCGTATCTGCTGGCGGACTCGTCGGGTCGGCTGCACACCGCAGGGGTGGATCGGCAGCGCCCTGACCTCGGGATGGCCATCGCGGACGTGCGCGACATCCTCGGCCATCCGCAGATCGTGGTCGCCGGCGCGACGTGGCCGGCGGAGCTGGTGTTCCGTGCGCGCATGTACAACCCGCTCGCCGCCATCGGCAAGCATCTGCGCGGCAAACCGGACCTGGTGGCGTTGCCGTTCCCGGACGGCTGGCCGGACGAGAAGGTCGACGTGTACGCCGCGCTGGTCGAACAGCTCGATGTGACCGTCGAACCGCTGCCGGAGAGCGTCGCGTTGTCGGGCTATGTGCGGGCGCTCGGGCTGGTGCATCCGCCCGACCAGGCCAGGCCGAACGGCATCGGCGCGACCGGTGTGTACTCCGACGGCCGGACTGTGTTGGTGGTCGCGGTGCACGGCGACGACGAACAGCCGACCGAATCGGTCGATGTGCCGGTGAACCCGGAATCCATGCGCGATGCCCGCTCCGCCGACAACGTGGTGATCGAGGTGATGGCTGCGGCGCGCTCGATCGGCGCGGACACCTCGACGGTGCTGCTTTCGGGCAACGTGTGCTTCAACGACCCGCTGCGCCTTGCCTTCCAGAACCATCTCGGTCACCGGCTGCAGGTCGCCGATCATCCGATGCACGCGCTCGTGCTCGGCGCGGCCCACCTGCTGGTGACCGACACCGAAGGCGTCGAGCCCGAGCAGGCAGGCAGGCACGCCGGGCCGCCGCAGCCGGTCGACCCGACCCAATATCAGGATCACGGCGCACAGCAGCGCGACCCGGCCGGGCACTATCGAGCCGAATCCGCACCGCAGCAGGCGGCGTCAGGGCAGCGCCAGGCAGGCGCCGCGCATCGGCAGGCCGAGTCCGCGCAGCGCCAAGCCGAGTCCGCGCAGCGCCGCACGGATCCGCCGCCTGCCAGGCAGGAGGCTTCGCCGCCGCGCTCGGTGCCGCCGGTGCAGTACGGGCCGGGCTATCCGACGCACGGCGAGGACCCGACGACCCGGATGTCTCGTGAGGAGCCGCGTGGCAGTCTGCCGCCGAATCTCGCTGAGCTCGGCAGTCGTTTCACCCGCCCGCCCAGCGAACCCGGCACGCAGCCGCCCGGTGGCGCGCCCGCGGCGCCGCCGGGCGGACAGGCACCGCCTGCCGGGGCGCATCAGGCCCCGCAGTCCGAATCCGGACAGGGCAGACACCAATGGCGCGAACCCGGTGCCGAGCCGGACGACGACGAGGGCCAGCCCCGCAAGGGCAAGCTCTGGAACAAGATGAAGGACAACCTGTTCGGCGCGCACACGGTGGTCGGCGCGGTGGCGCTCGCGGTGGTCGCACTGCCAGGTAGTGGCGATCGGGTCGAGCTCGCCTCGGCCGAGGTGCACCTGAGCGCAGTGTCGGGGCAGCTGGCGCTGCCGAGTGTGTGCCCGCTCATGCCATACGCCACCACCGAGGTGCGG
This sequence comes from Nocardia sp. NPDC049149, assembly GCF_043197455.1. Classification (NCBI taxonomy): domain Bacteria; kingdom Bacillati; phylum Actinomycetota; class Actinomycetes; order Mycobacteriales; family Nocardiaceae; genus Nocardia; species Nocardia sp. NPDC049149. The sequence continues at coordinate 439,975 of NZ_JBICTD010000005.1, read as the reverse complement.
CCCGGCATTTCGGCCGCACGTGGCCACCTGTCCAACGCCAGAGGGCGGGAACGCGGGACCGACGAGCGCAAGTGTGAGCAGCCGAGCGTCGACACCTTGCGCTACCTGCTGCCAGGGCCGAGGGGCGGCATCGACCAGGGCCCCCCGATGCAGATCTAGGGTCGGCTGCACAGTCCCCTCCGGCCGACCCCGGGCGATTTCAGTCAGCCGGATCCGGGCTGGTATCGTGGCTCGTTGGCGTATGGACGGCCGGGTGACCGGCTGTGCAATCGAGCTCCGGGTCTCCACCGGCCGCCGGGGCATTCGACCACACGCTTGGCCGGCAACACCGACGACAGACAGGGAAGCACTGTGCCTACGTACAGCCCCAAGGCGGGTGACGTGACCCGTAAGTGGTACGTCATCGACGCCACTGACGTAGTGCTCGGCCGTCTCGCCGTTCAAGCAGCGAATCTGCTGCGTGGCAAGACGAAGCCGACCTACGCACCGAACTTCGATGGTGGCGATTTCGTCATCATCATCAACGCCGACAAGGTTGCCATCAGCGGCAACAAGAAGGCGGACAAGCTGATCCACCACCACAGCGGGCACCCGGGCGGCCTCAAGTCGCGCACTGTCGGTCAGGTGTTGGAGAGCCGTCCGGACCGGCTCGTGGAGAAGGCCGTCAAGGGCATGATCCCGAAGAACAAGCTCGGCAACGCGATCGCGGGCAAGCTGAAGGTCTACGCGGGCCCCAGCCACCCCCACGCCGCTCAGCAGCCCATTCCGTTCGAGATCAAGCAGGTGGCCCAGTGACCGCTCCTGAGGAATTCAACGAGGAAGCCGTCGTCGAGGAATTCGACGTCGCCGCCGAGGTTGTCGAGGACGGCGAAGGCTACGAAGAGGCCGAAGTTGTCGCCGAGACCTTCGCCCCGATCGTGATCGACCGCCCGGTGCAGACCGTCGGCCGTCGTAAGGAAGCCGTCGTTCGCGTGCGCATGCTGCCGGGCTCCGGCAACTTCGTGCTCAACGGCCGCACCATCGAGGACTACTTCCCGAACAAGGTGCACCAGCAGCTCGTCAAGTCGCCGCTGGTGACCGTCGAGCGCACCGAGGCCTTCGACATCCACGCTCGCCTGGTCGGCGGCGGCCCGTCGGGACAGGCAGGCGCTCTGCGTCTGGCCATCGCCCGCGCGCTGATCGAGGTCACCCCGGACGACCGCCCCGCGCTCAAGCGGGCCGGCTTCCTGACTCGTGACCCCCGCGCCACCGAGCGTAAGAAGTACGGCCTCAAGAAGGCCCGCAAGGCGCCCCAGTACTCGAAGCGCTGATTTTGGCATCGCCGACCGCCGTCTTCCGTCACCCTGGAGGTGCCGGGGACGGTATGGTCGGCGCGGCAGCTGTACGAGAGCAGGCTTCCAGCAACGGCTGGTTGCCTGCTCTCGTGCTGTATCAGAACTGCGGCGTTCGCGGACGTACGTCGCCGGGATCGGTCTGGCCGACCCCGGTGTACCTACTTCGCGCCTTCGGGCCGGACGTGCACGCCGCGGCACCACCGATGAGGGGCTGAGGTATGGGACGTTTGTTCGGCACCGACGGAATCCGTGGGCTTGCCAACGAGTCGTTGAGTCCGGAACTCGCACTGCGGGTCTCGGGTGCGGCCGCACAGATTCTGAGTCGGGGGAAGAAACGTCCCCTCGCGGTGGTCGGTCGCGATCCGAGGGCGAGCGGTGAAATGCTCGAGGCCGCGGTGACCGCGGGGTTGACCGCCACCGGGGTGAACGTGCTCCAGGTCGGCGTGCTGCCGACCCCGGCCGTCGCCTACCTCACCGGGCTCTACGACGCGTGCTTCGGCGTGATGATCTCCGCCTCGCACAATCCGATGCAGGACAACGGCATCAAGATCTTCGCCGCGGGCGGGCACAAGCTCGACGACGCCATCGAAGACCGCATCGAGGCGCTGATCGCCGAGGATGTGGCGCTGCGACCGACCGGAGCTGGCATCGGGCGGGTCGTCAACGCCGCAGGTGCGCGCGACCACGGGCAGGTCGTCCCCGATCAGTACAGCCTTGCCGGCACCCATGAGCGCTATGTCGAGCATCTGGTCGAGGCGACCGCGCAGGATCTGTCCGGTCTGACCGTGGTGCTCGACTGTGCGCACGGTGCCGCCGCCGAGGTCGGTCCCGCTGCCTTCCGCGAGGCGGGCGCGACCGTCATCGCCATCAACGCCGAGCCGGACGGCCTCAACATCAATCACGGCTGCGGCTCCACCCATATCGAGCAGGTGCAGCAGGCGGTGCGCGAGCACGGCGCCGACCTCGGCCTCGCCCTCGACGGCGACGCCGACCGGTGCCTGGCGGCCGACGCCGACGGCAACGTCGTCGACGGCGACGTCATCCTGGCGATCCTCGCCCTCGGCATGCACGAGGCCGGTGCGTTGGCCGAGAACACCTTGGTCGGCACCGTGATGAGCAATCTCGGCCTGCACATCGCCATGCGCGCGGCCGGAATCACGTTGCTCACCACCGCAGTCGGCGACCGTTACGTGCTGGAGGAGCTGCGCCGCGGCGGATTCTCGCTCGGCGGGGAACAGTCGGGGCACGTCATCTTCCCGCAGTTCGGCACCACCGGCGACGGCATCCTCACCGGCTTGCAGCTGATGGCGCGGATGGCGCGGACCCGGCGCACCCTCGCCGACCTGGCCTCCGTATTGCAGACGGTGCCACAGGTTTTGGTGAACGTGCCGGTGACCGACAAGACCGTGGTCGCGGCGGCGCCCGAAATCCGCGAGGCCGTCCAGGAAGCCGAACGCATCCTCGGCGACTCCGGTCGAGTCCTGTTGCGCCCCAGCGGAACCGAACAGCTGGTCCGGGTGATGGTGGAAGCCACCGACCCGGCCCTTGCCCGGCAACTCGCCGACGACCTCGCCAAGCGGGTCGGCTCGGTCTGATCAGCTCGTTTCGGTGAGCGTGCCCGCCGCCATATGCCAGCGGCGGGTGGCCTCGATGGTGTCGAGCATGCGGCGGTCGTGGGTGACCAGGAGCAGTGTGCCGGTGAAGGATTCGACGGCCTGCTCCAGCTGTTCGATGGCGGGCAGGTCGAGGTGGTTGGTCGGCTCGTCGAGCACCAGCAGGTTCACGCCGCGGGCCTGTAGCAGAGCGAGCGCGGCGCGGGTGCGTTCGCCGGGAGACAGGGTTTCGCAGGCGCGCAACGCATGTGGGCCGCGCAGGCCGAACTTGGCGAGCAGGGTCCTGACCTCCGCGTCCGGCCAGTCCGGCAGCAGCGCGCCGAACGTGTCGACCAGCGAGGTGCTGCCGCGAAACAAGCCGCGGGCCTGATCGACCTCGCCGATCTCGACGCCGGAGCCGAGGGCGGCGGTTCCGCTGTCCGGCGTGATCTTGCCGAGCAGCAGCGCGAGCAGCGTCGACTTGCCCGAGCCGTTCGCGCCGGTGAGCACGATCCGGTCGGCCCAATCGACCTGGGTGGTGATCGGGCCGAGGGTGAACTCGCCCCTGGTCACGGTTGCGTTCGACAGTGTCGCCACCACCGACCCGCTGCGCGGCGCCGCGCCGATCGTCATCCGCAGCTCCCACTCCTTGCGCGGTTCCTCGACGACGTCGAGGCGCTCGATGCGGCGCTGGGTCTGTCGGGCCTTGGCGGCCTGCTTCTCGGTGGACTCGGCGCGCATCTTGCGGCCCGCCTTGTCCGAGTCGACCTTCTTCGGGTCGCGGGCTTTGCGGCGCGCATTGCGGACCCCGTGCTCGAGCCAGTTGCGCTGCATCTGTGCGCGGGCCTCCAGGCCTGCCTTGGTGTCCGCGAACTCCTCGTAGGCCTCGCGCGCGTGCTGCCTGGCGATCTCGCGTTCGGCCAGATACGCCTCGTAGCCGCCGTCGTAGAGGCCGACCTGCTGCTGCGCCAGATCCAGCTCGACGATGCGATTGACGGTGCGCGCCAAGAACTCCCGGTCGTGGCTGATCACCACGAGCGGCACCCGGATGCCTGCGACGAACTGTTCGAGCCTGGCGAGGCCGTCCAGGTCGAGATCGTTGGTCGGCTCGTCGAGCAGCAGAATGTCGAAGCGGGACAACAACACCGAGGCCAGCCCGGCGCGTGCCGCCTGGCCGCCGGACAAGCCCGTCATCGGGGTGTCGAGGCCGTTCGGGAGGCTGTCGATCAAGCCGAGATCGGCCGCCACTTCCGCGGCGCGCTGGTCGAGATCCGCGCCGCCGAGTGCAAGCCAGCGTTCCAGGGCCGGCGAATATTCGTCGTCGCCGCCGTCGGCGAGGCGTTCTGCGGCGGCGTCCATCGTCTGCTGCGCGGCGGTGACACCCGTTCGGCGGCCGAGGAATTCGAGGACCGTCTCGCCTGCCACCCGCTCGGGTTCCTGGGCGAGGTAGCCGACGGTGGCATCCGGCGGGCTCAGCGTGATGCTTCCGGTCGGTGTGCGGCGGTCAGCCAGCATGCGCAGCAGCGTCGACTTGCCTGCGCCGTTCACGCCGACCAGGCCGATCACGTCGCCGGGGGCGAGGGTGAGGTCGAGGTCGTCGAACAGGGTGCGCTCGCCGTGCCCCGCCGACAGGCCGCGCGCGTGCAAGGTGGTCGTCACGACGCCACCTCGCAGGCGCTCGGCTGGGTCGCGCGCACCGGCACGCTGTCTTTGCGGTTCCCTCGCTGTCGCTGGCTCACTGGCCTAAGTCTGCCGTGTTCGGCGCCACGGCATGCACCCGGTCTCGGGGTCGCACCCTGAGCCGGGTCCTGGGGAAATCAGGGTTGGGATCGGTCGCCGGAGCGATGCGCCGACGAGCGGCGCTCGGCAGAGTGGAGTCAGCTAGAGATCATCACCAGAGAGGGAAGACCATGACCGTACCTGCCCGCCGCTTCGCCCGCTCCACCTCCGACAAGTGGATCGCCGGAGTCTGTGGTGGCATCGCCGAATACCTCGGGTGGAATGCCAATGTCGTTCGCCTGCTTTTCGTTGTTTCGTGCCTGCTGCCCGGTCCGCAGTTCATCATCTACCTGGTGCTGTGGCTGCTGATGCCCAAGAAGTGACGCCCAGGGGGCTGCGTCGGGCACGGATGAATGTCAGGATGGAGCGATAAGTGCTGCGCTCGGGCAGCACCGCTAGTCCTGCTGAGGAGGAGTAATGATCACCTCGGGCGAATTGCCGGGTCTGGATCTACCCGGCATCGATGCGTCCTCGTCACTGGACGGCCTGGGTGCGGTCGAACTGCACCACCCCACCCAGGACATCGACGGCGACGGCACCCTCGACACCATCACCACCACCGGTGAGGAGGCCATGCAGGTCTGGACCGACTACGACCACGACGGCTTCGCCGACCACGTCACGGTCGTGGAGAAGGACGGCGACTACGCCGCCTGGGAATTCCACCGGCACCCGGACGGGTCCTCGGAGTGGGTTCGGACGGATCACGGCAAAATCGGTTCCTGAGCCTGCCGGATCATCCCGCCGGATTCGAGGGAACCGAACGCGGGTGCTGCGCGTCGAAGAAAGTATGGCGGCACTCGGCGAAGGGAACGGTGGGACCAGATGACCGGCGATCCGAGCAGCGTGGTCGGTGTCCAGACAGGGGAGTTGGGACGCCTCGCCGGAGACCTGCGGATATCCGGTCAGGTCGTGGCTGAACGGTCGAAAGACGTGACCGGCAACGAGTTCGGCCCCGGCGACGCCGGGGCGAACTACGCCGACCAGGGGACGCAGATCCAAGCCGGATTCGAGCGGATCGTGCACTGGATGGAGAGCTGGGCCGAGGCCACCATCACGACGGCGGACGCGCTCGGCGCCTCGATCGTCAAATACTCCGACACCGTCGCGGAGACCGCGGGAGACATCACGAAGGCCGGCCGTGAGCTCCCGAGGTAGCGCACGAGGTTTGCGCGGCGCGACGGTAGGGGGCTAGCCGTGGTTTTCACCGTTCCCGCGCACGCGCCGATCACCGAGTACCTCGACATCGGCTCTCGAAGTCTTTTGTACTTCGAGCATTTCGAGCCGAGGTATCGCCGGGCGTTCGGTGATCTGCCCGCGGGTTTCGCGGGCTACGAGCAGCTGCACCAGCGGTTCTACGAGCAGAACGGGCTCAACGAGGACAAGCTCGTCGCCGCGTCGGCTCGGCTCCGGGACGTGTTGCAGGAGGCGGGAACTCAGCTGGACAGCCAGCGTGGGTCCGCGCAGGCGTTGCCTGCGCTGTGGCAGGGGCAGGCGGCCGACGCGGCGATCGACATGCTGAATCAGCAAGTGGGCCGGGCCGATACGGACTGGCAGGCCGCTGGGACGGCGTCGCAGGCGTTGGCTGGTGCCGTGCCTGCCCTGCGCAGCGCGGTGAAGATCAAAGCCGATGTCGTTCGCCACATCCTGGAGAACGGCGAGGCGGTGCGGATCGACGGGAAGGCGCCGGAGGACATCGACGACATCATCTCCGGCAAGACCATCGGTTTCACCAGCACCATGGGCAATACGCTGCTGAAGAAGCTGTGGCGGATCTTTCCGGAGTTGGCCGAGGACGACGGCGCGGTGACGCGCGGGTACCTGATTCCGGGCACCGACTACACGCGTCGGATCCAGCAGCGGTGTCGAGACTGGCTCGACCAGGTGTTCAAGCCGGATTACACGGCGAAGGTGCAGAAGTTCCTCGAGGCCTGCGAGGTGACCGACCAAGGGGTCAAGAATGTCTACACCCCGTTGATCGGTGCGCTGAACCAGGTTTCGGATGCGGCGTACCCGCGCCCCGCGGGGGCTCCGGTGTCGGACAAGTCGATCGAGGGCACGCCGAAGACGCAGCCGACGGAGACGAATGCGCCAGGGCCGTCCGGTAATCCGACTGTTCCCGTGAGTACGACGCCGACTGTTCCGGCGGGTACTGCACCGACCGTTCCGGCGGGTACTGCACCGACCGTTCCGGCGAGTACCACGCCGACCGTTCCGGCAAGCCCTACGCCGACCACCGAGCAGACGCCGGACACGACTTCCGCGACACCATCGAAGACGCCATCGCTGAATGAGCTCGCTTCGCTGAGTGAGGTGGCAAGTCAGTTGTCGCCGTTGGCCGCTGGGCTCAGCCACGCCGTTACTCAGGGGATCAGTTCGCTGTCCGACGCGATCAGTTCGGGTGTCGAGGATGCGGTGGCGAAGCTCGAGGATGTCGTCGATCCGACGAAAGTGGGCGAAGGAAACCCGGCAGGCCCGCCTGCGGCCGAATTCGATATCGCCGGAAAGCATCTGAAGTTCGAGATGGCGGACGGCGAGCTGAAGCTGATGCTGTCCGATGCCGGCGGGCAGCCGCGGGAGTTCAGCGTGCGGCTGGATGAGCATGGGATGCCGGTCTTTTCGATGAACGAGCCGACCGACGAGTCGGCGCCAGCGGGCGATCCAGCGCAACCGGGGGATCAGCCGCAGCCCGACAGGTCCGCGCCGAGCGGCGACAAGGCGCAGTCCGAGCCGCCGAGCACGGGCCAGCCGAACGCGGGCGCACCCCGGTCCGACCAGCCTGGGTCGAGCGGTCCGGAGCAGCAGAAGCCGACCGAGAAGGCACCCGCCGAAGAGACCGTCGACCGACCGGGCATGCCGACCGGGACCCCGCCGAACATCCGGCGCGGCGAGGACGGAGAGCACCGGCCCAAACCCATGCCTGGCACGCAACAGTCGGACACCTCGCACGGTCCGGAACTGGCCGAGGCAGGCCCACTCTCGGATCTGACCGAGGCCGGTCCATTGTGAGCGCGCGCAGCGCGGAGCCGTGGGTGTAGTGCATGCGGCCGACGGCGTCGACAGGACGGATGCGGCGCTGTCGCGGCGCGGTCCTGGCGAATCAGGAAGAATCGGCAGGGTGAGTTACGCCGAGGAGATCGAGCGTGCGGCCGAGGAATGCCGTCGTCGTTCGGCGCTGCTGCTGGACGAACTCGACGACATCAACCGCCGCACCGCGGACACCAGCCGTGACTTGACCGAGAAATCCGCCGCCCAGCTGCGCGAGTACACGGCCGCGCACGCCGACGAACTGGTGAAAGCCCGCGCCGCCGCCGAAGAGCAGGAGCGGCTCGAGGCCGAGGCCCGCGCACAACGCGAAGCCATCGCCCGCTCGATCGCCACCCGCCGCGCCAACCGAGACGTCGCCCCCGTCGACCAAGAAGACGAGGAAGCCGCCTTCTACCAGCGCGAAACCTGGTTGATCTGAGGCCAAGCACACTGAGATCCGCACTCCTTCTGTGAATCCGCACCCGTTCTGGCCGTCCGCAACCGGTGCGGATGCACACAAAGGGTGCGGATCTCGAGGGTTCGAGATCGGGTGGCGCTCCGGGCGTGTCGGCGCGCGGAGTGTTGGTGTGGGAGGGCGATTCTGGTGCGGCGCGCGGGTTACTTGCGCAGGAGCGCGGCGAGCTGGCCGATCTTGAGCTTCGGGGCTTCCTTCTCTTCCTTGGCTTCCGGGTCGACCACCGCGGTGTGCGGGATCTCGGCGTCCGGGTCGGCGAAGGCGCGATAGGTCTTGTCGCCGAGCACGGTGGCAAGCAGGTACCCGACGAGCAGGGCGCGGGTGGTGCGGGCGGTCTTGGATTCGTGCTTGCCCGCGCCGACCGCGGCGAGGATGCGCCGTCCCTCGATGATGCCGTTGTGCGACGCACCGTCGATCGCGCGCAGCACCATCGGCCCGGCCCAGTTGGTCGAGAGCGGGATGGCGTTGGAGCTGACCGAGGCGATATCGGTGGCGCCTGCCAGGATCAGCGCTGGCGTGTCGATGTCGGTGGCGAGGGTCTCGGCCGACGGCGCCGTCGGCGCCGGGAACAGCGCGGCCACCGCGGCGACCTGTCGCTGGTTCGCGGCGATGACGGCGGCCCCCGCACCCATGCCGTGGCCGACCAGCGCGAGCTTGCCGGGGTGGACGCTGATCGTGCCGTCGCCGAGGCGCACACCCGTGCAGATATCCAGCGTGGTGAGCAAGTCGGTCGCGAGGCCGAGATGTGACGGAATCGGCCCGCGCTCGGTGTCCGGCGCCGCGGCGACGAAACCCCAGGACGCGAGGTGTTCGAGCAGGCCACGATAGTTGCCTGCGCCGGTCAGCCAGCCATGTCCGAAGGCGACCGCCGGTAGGTTGAGTCCTGATTCGGGCGTGAACACCACCCCGGGCTGGCCTGCGATGGCCAAATTGCCGCGCAGCACCCGGTGGGGGCCGCGGCTGGTCAGGGTGCTCAGGAGCGATTTCACAGACGCCGACACGACGAGAACGTTATCCGATAAGTACTCTGGTGAGCCATGTGCGGAATCGTGGGGTACGTCGGATACCGGGACGCGCTCGGCGTAGTCGTTGACGCGTTGCGCCGCATGGAATATCGCGGCTACGACTCCGCCGGTGTGGCGATCGTCGACGGCGCCGGGGCGCTGGCTGTGGAGCGCAAAGCGGGCAAGCTGGCCAATTTGGAGGCCGAGCTCGCCGAGATCGGGATCGCGCGGTTCGCGGGGACCACGGGCATGGGCCATACCCGCTGGGCGACGCACGGTGCGCCGACCGATCGCAATGCGCACCCGCATCGCGATCTGAGCGGCAAGGTCGCGGTGGTGCACAACGGGATCATCGAGAACTTCGCCCCGCTGCGCCGGGAGCTGGAGGACGCGGGCGTCGAACTGCGCAGCGACACCGACACCGAGGTGGCGGTGCACCTGGTGGCGCGCGCCTATGCGGAGGGCCCGACCGCGGGCGATTTCGCGGCGAGCGCACTGTCGGTGGTTCGTCGGCTCGAGGGCGCGTTCACGCTGGTCTTGACCCATGCCGATCATCCGGACCTGATCTTCGCGGCGCGTCGGTCGACTCCGCTGGTGGTCGGCGTCGGCAAGGGCGAGATGTTCATCGCCTCGGATGTCACCGCGTTCATCGAGCACACCCGCGAGGCGGTCGAGCTCGGCCAGGACCAGGCCGTGGTGATCACCGCGGACAGCTACACGGTCACCGACTTCAGCGGTGAGAACGCGAAGGACCGCACGCGCCCGTTCACGATCGACTGGGACCTGGCCGCCGCCGAGAAGGGCGGCCACGACTACTTCATGCTCAAGGAGATCGAGGAGCAGCCCGCCGCGGTCGCGGACACGCTGATCGGGCATTTCAGCCATGACCAGGACGGTGCGGGCCGGATCGTGCTCGACGAGCAGCGCCTCGCCGACCAGGAACTGCGCGACTTCGACAAGGTGTTCGTTGTTGCCTGCGGCAGCGCCTACCACTCCGGCCTGCTCGCCAAGTACGCGATCGAGCACTGGACCAGGCTGCCCGTCGAGGTGGAGCTGGCCAGCGAATTCCGTTACCGTGACCCGGTTTTGGATCGGTCGACGCTGGTGGTGGCGATCTCGCAGTCCGGTGAGACCGCGGACACGCTCGAAGCCGTGCGGCATGCCAAGGAGCAGAAGGCGCGAGTGCTCGCGATCTGCAACACCAACGGCGCGCAGATTCCGCGTGAGTCCGACGCGGTGCTCTACACGAGGGCGGGGCCGGAGATCGGCGTCGCCTCGACCAAGGCGTTCTTGGCCCAGGTGACCGCGAATTACCTGGTCGGGTTGGCCTTGGCGCAGGCGCGCGGCACCAAGTATCCGGACGAGGTGGCCCGCGAGTTCGCCGAGCTGGAGGCGATGCCGCAGCTGGTGCAGCGAGTGCTGGAGACCGCGCCGCAGGTGCGCGCGATCGCGCGTGAGCTGGCGCATGTGTCGACGGTGCTGTTCCTCGGCCGCCACGTCGGATACCCGGTGGCGTTGGAGGGTGCGCTCAAGCTCAAGGAGCTGGCGTACATGCATGCCGAGGGCTTCGCGGCGGGTGAGCTGAAGCACGGGCCGATCGCGCTGATCGAGGACGGGCTGCCGGTGATCGTGGTGATGCCGTCGCCCAAGGGTCGCGCGGTGCTGCATTCCAAGCTGCTCAGCAACATTCGGGAGATCCAGGCACGCGGCGCGCGCACCATCGTGATCGCCGAGGAAGGCGACGACACGGTGCGCCCGTTCGCCGACGACCTCATCGAGATCCCCACGGCGCCAACGTTGTTCCAGCCGCTGCTGTCCACGGTCCCGCTGCAGATCTTCGCCGCCGAGGTGGCTCAGGTCCGCGGCTACGACGTAGACAAGCCGCGCAATCTCGCGAAGTCTGTCACCGTCGAATAGCCCCTGCCCCAACCTTTGACAGCCGCCCGACGCACTCGCGTCAGGCGGCTGTCTACGTTGTAGTTGGTCGTGTCCGCGTTGTGCAGGAACGCGTTTCGCTGGTTGCGGAAGATCCGGCGGTGACGTGTTGTCACCGCCGGATTGTCGGCATGGTCAGTGGGTGGCGGCGGCCAGCACGGAAGCTGGTTCGGCTGCGGGACTTCCGGCACGGCGTTCGAGGGCGCCGGACCAGACGGCGAGGCCGAGGGCGACGAGGACCAGGGCGACACCGACCCAGTTCGGTGCGGTGTAGCCGTAGCCCGCGGCGATGACCAGCCCGCCGAGCCAGGCGGCGACGGCGTTGCCGAGGTTGAAGGCGCCGATGTTGACGGCCGAGGCCAAAGTCGGTGCGCCCGCGGCCTGGTCGAGGACGCGCTTCTGCAGGGGCGGGACGGTGGCGAAGCCGAGCGCGCCGATCAGCACGACGGTGATCGCGGCCGCGATCTTGTTGTGCGCGGTGAGGGTGAACAGCGCGAGCACCACGGCGAGACCGCCGAGGGTGAGGTAGAGCATCGGCATCAGGTGGCGATCCGCGAACTTGCCGCCGACCAGGTTGCCGACGAAGAAGCCGACGCCGAACAGCACGAGCAGCCAGGTGACCGAGCTGTCCGCGAAGCCGGTGACCTCGGTCATCATCGGCGCCAGGTAGGTGATCGCCGCGAAGACGCCGCCGAAGCCGAGCACGGTCATCGCCATCGCGAGCAGCACCTGCGGGTTGCGGAAGACGGCGAGCTCGGTGCGCAGTCGCGCGTCCTGTGGCGCAGGCTGCTCGGGCACCAGCACGGCCACGCCGATCAGCCCGATCAGGCCGACCGCGGCGACGATGAGGAAGGTGAGCCGCCAGCCGAAATGTTGGCCGAGCAGGGTGCCGAACGGCACGCCGACCATGGTGGCGACGGTGAGCCCGGTGAACATGATGGCGATCGCGCCCGCCCGCCGGTCCGGGCGGACGACCGCACCCGCGACGACCGCGCCGATGCCGAAGAACGCGCCGTGCGCCAGCGAGGCCACGATCCGCCCGGTCAGCATCAGTCCGAAAGTAGGTGCGACAGCGGACAATACGTTGCCCGCCACCAGGAGCAGCAGCATGCCGAGGAGCATGCGCTTGCGCGAGATCCGCGTGCCGAGTCCGGTCATCAGCGGTGCGCCGACCACGACGCCGAGCGCGTATCCGGTGACGAGCAGGCCTGCGGTGGGGATGGACACCGCGTAGGTGTCGGCGATGTCGGGAAGCAACCCGACGACGACGAATTCGGTGGTGCCGATTCCGAAGGCCCCGAGTGTCAGGGCGAGGAGTGCGAGCGGCATGGTCGAGAGCCTCCACTTGATGTTGCGCCTGAGCCTTACGGGCGTCAACAATAATTGCACACGCGTGATAATTGCAAGCGCGGGCTATTGCGATGGTCATCTATCCTGGAACTACTGTCCCGACGCGGAAGGAACACGATGACCGCGGATGCCGCCCTGACCGGCCTGGCCGATGGTTGGTACGCACTGTCGCTGCTGCACGATCGGATCGAGGCGCACATCGAACGTGCGCTGCAGTCCGGTCACCACCTGAGCGTCCGCGAGTTCTCGCTGCTAGTAGTGCTCAGCCGCCAGCACGACGGACCGGGCGGTCACCTACGGATGAACCAGGTCGCGGAGGCTGTCGTGCTGAGTCAAAGCGCAACAACCAGGCTCGTCACTCGCCTGGAGGACCGCGGCCTGCTCCAGCGTTACCTGTGCCCCGACGATCGCCGCGGCATCTACACCGACGTCACGCCGCCAGGGCTCACGCTGCTCGAACAGGCCAGGCCGACCCATGACGCCGCACTCGCGAGCGCACTGGGTCAAGCCGCCGCCGACCCCGAACTGGCCCCGCTGGTTGCCGCGGTGGAAGCCCTCAACACCTCGTCGGCGCGCAGCTCGCGCACCCGCCAGTACCGTCCCGTCTGACCCGTCGGGTCATTGGACGGTGATGGTGCCACGCATTTCAGGATGGAGGGAACAGAGATAGCGGTAGGAGCCGGGCACGGTGAAGGTGTAGCTCCACTCGCCCTTGTCGATGATCGGGCTGTTGATGCCCATCGCCTTGTCGCCGATGCCCTGCACGGTGTGCGGGACCTTGTCGGTGAACTTCCAGGTGACGGTCTCGCCCGCCTTGATGGTGACCTCGGCGGGGGCGAACTTCATGTCGCCGACATGCACGGTGACGGCGGCGGGCTTCTGATCACCCGTCGGCTGCGTGGTCGTTGTCGTCGGCTGGGGCGGCCGCTTCGTCGTCGTCGCGGCGGAGCCGGTGTCGCTGCCGCCGCACCCGGCCACCAGCAATGCCGTCACCACCGCGAATCCGGTGACGACCTGCATGGACCTGGCGCGGCGCTTGACCATTGGCATGATGGCCAAGCGTAGTCTGCTGTCGTTGCGGGCCCGCGCGGCACCGTCCGCGCGACCGGAACGCCGAACACCCAGCAGTGCCGAACAACCCAGTGGAGGAACGCCCATGTCGCAGCGGGGCTATTTCACCGCCGATGAAGTGCGCGCGGCCGAGGCCGAGCTTTTCACGCGCGTCCCGGACGGCGTCCCCATGCGACGTGCGGCATATGGGTTGGCCACGGTGGTCGCGGACGAGCTCCGGGCGCGCACCGGCGGCATTGCGGGGCGCTCGGTGACGTTGCTCGTCGGTTCCGGTGACAATGGCGGTGACGCCCTGTGGGCGGGCGCCACGCTGCGCCGACGCGGCGTCGCGGTGACCGCCGTGCTGTTGCACCCGGCGCGTGCGCACGCGAAAGGTCTTGCGGCGCTGCGCAAAGTGGGCGGCCGAGTGCTCGATGGCAGCGGCGATCCCGCTGCGGTGCGCCTCGGCAGTCCCGATCTGGTGATCGATGGCATCGTCGGCATCTCCGGCCGCGGGGCGTTACGCCCGAACGCCGCGGAACTCGTTGCGGCGCTCCAGGTCCCGATCATTGCCGCGGATTTGCCGAGCGGCGTCGACCCGGACACCGGCGCCGTCACCGGACCCGCCGTGCGCGCGTCCGTCACCGTCGCGTTCGGCGCCTACAAGCCCGTGCACGCCCTCGCTGCCCCGTATTGCGGGCGAATCGAGCTGGTGCCCATCGGATTACGACTACCCGAGCCGACGCTGGCGGCGCTGGAACCTGCGGCGATCGGTGCGGCATGGCCGGTGCCGGACGCCACCGACGACAAATACACCCAGGGCGTCACCGGCGTCTGTGCGGGCAGCGCGAGCTACCCGGGCGCCGCGGTGCTGTGCACCGGCGCGGCGGTGGCGGCGACCTCGGGCATGGTCCGCTACGCGGGGCCGTGCGCCGCCGACGTGCTCGCGAAGTTCCCCGAAGTCATTGCCACCGACCAGGTCTCCGAGGTCGGCCGCGTCCAGGCCTGGGTGTTCGGGCCTGGCGCGGGCACCGATGCCGCGGCCCGCGAGCGCCTCATCGAGATTCTCGCCACCGATCTGCCCGTAGTCGTCGACGCCGACGGACTGACCCTGCTCGCCGCCGAACCCGAGCTGGTGCGCGGGCGCTCGGCGCCGACCGTATTGACTCCGCACGCAGGCGAATTCGCCCGATTAGCCGGCGCAGAGGTCGGCACCGATCGAGTGGCCGCGGTGCGCGCCCTCGCCGACTCCTGGCAGGCCACCGTCCTGCTGAAGGGGCGAGCCACCCTCGTCGCTGCCCCCGGCGCACCGGTTCTCGTCAACGAGGCAGGCGCCTCCTGGGCCGCCACCGCTGGTGCGGGTGACGTCCTCTCCGGCATCATCGGCGCGCTGCTCGCCGCGGATCACGCCCCGGCCTTCGCGGCCGCGGCCGCGGCCCGCGCCCACTCCCTTGCCGCCAACCTGGCGGCCAGCGATGGTCACCCGGAAGCCGCCCCCATCTCGGCGACTCCGCTGCTCGACCACATCCGCCCCGCCATCCGCACCCTGCGCGCCCTCGCCGACGGGCAATAGACTCGCGCATCGACTTGTGCCGCGGAACACCTTCCACGCAACACGCTCCACCAGGACATTTCTCGGTCGATAGACTCGGTCGACAATCGATGACAACTGATTTCGGAAGCAGATGGGTAACTCACCGGGGACGGGCTAATCCCATGACCACGTCACCGCAGGCCACCCGAGTCACTACCGTGGCACCCGGGTCTGGCCTGAATACTCGGAGAGGCGGACATGCACGCGCAGGTCGAGGCGGTCGTTGACTTAGACGCCATTGCTCACAACGTGCGGATCCTGCGGGAGCACGCGGGCGACGCCGCGGTGATGGTGGTGGTCAAGGCGGACGGGTACAACCACGGTGCCGTCGAGGTGGCGAAGGCCGCGCTGGCGGCGGGCGCCGCCGAGATCGGTGTCACCACCATCGACGAGGGCGTGCAGTTGCGCGCGGCGGGTATCACCGCGCCGATTCTGAGCTGGCTCAACGATTCCGACGCCGACTACGGTGCCGCGATCGCGGCCGATATCGAGATCGGCGTCTCGACCCTCGCCCATCTGCGCGCGGTAGCAGCGGCGGCCGAGCGCCTCGGCAAGCCTGCGACGGTCAGCCTCAAGGTCGACACCGGCCTCAACCGCAACGGACTGTCGACGGTCGAATATCCGCAGGCACTCGCGGAATTGCGGACACTCGTCGATGAGCAGGCGGTGCGCTTCCGCGCGATCTTCTCGCACCTGGCGCGCGGTGACGAACCCGCGCACCCGACCAACGATCTGCAGCGCGACCGCTTTCTCGACGCCATCGCGGCGGCCAAGGAGCACGGCCTGGAACCGGAGCTCGTGCACCTGGCCAACTCGCCCGCCGCGCTGACCCGCCCCGATCTCGCCTTCGACATGGTCCGTCCCGGCATCGCGGTCTACGGGCACAGCCCGATCCCCGACATCGACGACTTCGGTCTGCGTCCCGCGATGACCTTCCAGGCCCGCGTTCTTCAGGTCAAACCGGTGCTTGCGGGGGAGGGCGTCTCCTACGGGCACACCTGGGTCGCCACGCACGACACCACCGTCGCGCTCATCCCCGCCGGCTATGCCGACGGCGTATTCCGGCCGCTGAGTGGACGTTTCGAAGTGTGGCTCGGTGGAGCCCGCCGCCCGAACGTCGGCCGGATCTGCATGGACCAGTTCGTCGTCGACCTCGGCGACAATGCCGCAGGCGTCCGCGAAGGCGATGTCGCGATCCTGTTCGGCGGCGGGCCGGGCGAGCCGCGCGCCCAGGACTGGGCGGACCTGCTCGGCACCCTCAACTACGAGGTGGTCTGTTCGCCGCGAGGCAGGGCGGTCCGACGCTATGTGGGTGGTAGCCGATGAAGCGCCGCACCAAGGTCGCCGCGGTCCGCGGCGGCCTAGCCACCGCGGGCGTGGTCGGCGCGCTTGCCGGGGTGCACGCCCTACGCCGCGCAGGCGCCAAGGTGCTCTGGCCTGCCCGTCGCGACGAATACCGGGACGAGAACTTCGACCTCATCGAGCAGGATCGGGCAGGCGCGGTGCTCACCGAAGACGGTGTGCGCCTGGCCACTCGGGAATGCGGTCCCGCGGACGCGCCGGTCACCGTGATCTTCGTGCACGGTTTCTGCAACAGCATGGAGTCCTTCCACTTTCAGCGCCGTGACCTCGAAAAGCGCTGGGGCGCAAGCGCTCGGCTCGTCCTGTTCGACCAGCGTGGGCACGGGCGCTCCGGCACGCCGACGGCGCAGAGCTGCACCGTCGCTCAGCTCGGCCGCGACCTCGCCGCGGTGATCCACGCGACCGCGCCGGCCGGCCGGGTGGTGCTGGTCGGGCATTCGCTCGGCGGCATGACGGTGCTCGCCGCCGCCGCGCAGTTCCCGGATCTGTTCGCGGAGCGCGTGATCGGGATCGCATTGCTGTCGACCGCGGCCGCCGAGGTCACTGCCGCTGGTATGACCCAACTGCTGCGCAACCCGGCGATCGACGGGTTCCGCGTCGCCGTGCACGCCGCGCCCGCGCTGGTGCAAGCGGGACGATCCACGGCCCGTCATGTGATCACGCCGATCCTGCACGTCAGCTCATATCACGGTCCGGTGAGCCCGACACTGTCCCGATTCACCACCCTGATGATCGATCAGACGCCGGTCGAGACCATCGTGAAGTTCTTGAAAGCCATCGAATTACACGACGAATCGGCCGCGCTGCCCACCCTGGCGCACCTGCCGGTGCTTGTCCTCGGCGGCACCCACGATCTGGTGATCCCCTTCCGCAACTCCCGCGCGCTGGCCCGTGAGCTGCCGAACAGCGAACTCATCCGGCTCGTTCGGGCCGCGCACATGGCGCACCTGCAGTTCCCGGATATCGTCAACGGCGCGCTCGATCGATTGCTCGTGCGCGCCGGCGCGCTGGAACCGGCCGACCAACGCCCTTCGGAGGTGAGCAGTGGCTGAACGGCAGCAGCGGATGCTGCCCACCGTCGCCGACACCGAGGCACTCGGACGCGAACTCGCGGCCGGGCTCGGCGCAGGCGATCTGGTGGTGCTCGACGGCCCGCTCGGTGCGGGCAAGACCGCACTCACCCGCGGCATCGCCGCAGGCCTCGGCGTGCAGGGCCGGGTCAGTTCGCCGACATTCATCATCGCCCGCCAGCACCGAGCAGGCGAGCGGCCGGGCGCGGTGCCGCTGGTGCACGTGGACGCCTATCGGCTCGGCGGCGACCTGGACGAGCTGGATGCCCTCGATCTCGACACCGATCTGCATCAGGCGGTGGTCGTCGTGGAGTGGGGTCGCGGCGTCGTCGAGCACCTGACCGATCGGCATCTGCGGGTGCTGTTGTCGCGCGAGCCGGATTCGGACGTACGCACCGCAGAATGGGAATGGGTGGATTAACTACCTGGTAGCTCCGCACCGGCGGCAGCTACCACCCGGTATCGTTGGGTCAATCATGCTGGTATTAAGTGTCGACACCGCGACACCCGCCGTTACCGCGGGATTGGTGGAACTGGAGCAGGCCGCACCGGACGCGGCGACCGTCGTCGGCGACGGCATGCCGGTCGGCCGGACCGGCACTGTCCAGACGCGGACCGTCGCATCCAGGGTTCGGGTCGACCCGCGCGCACACGCCGAGGTGCTCACTCCGCAGATCCTCGAATGCCTCACCGAGGCAGGGCGTTCCAGGGCCGACATCGCCGCGGTCGTCGTCGGCATCGGGCCAGGCCCCTTCACCGGGCTGCGCGTCGGCATGGCCACGGCGGCGGCCTTCGGCGACGCGCTCGGCCTGCCCGTGTACGGCGTGTGCAGCCTCGACGCGATCGCTGCCGACGCCGCGACGGACCTCACACCGGACAGCGAACTCCTGGTCGTCACCGACGCGCGCCGTCGGGAGGTGTACTGGGCGCGCTACCGCGCCGGTGTGCGTGTCGCCGGTCCGGACGTGACCAAGCCGGGCGACGTCGATATGGCGCAAGCCACCGCGATCGCCGGATCCGCTTCGCACGTCGACTTCTTCGACCTTCCCGTCCTTCCGGTGGAGACGCCGTCGCCCGCCGGGTTGGTCCGGGTTGCCGCCGCCGAACTGCTCGCGCGCACCGTGCCGGAGCCGCTCGTGCCGCTCTACCTGCGCAGGCCGGACGCAGTCGAAAAGAGTTACCGCACCCTCGACCGGACGGGAGCGTGAGGCCGATGGACATTCGGATCGAACCGATGGCTCCCGCGGACATCGAGCGCTGTGTGGAACTCGAGCAGCTGCTGTTTCCGGAGGACGACCCCTGGCATGCGGTGGCCTTCCAGTCGGAGCTGGCCGCGCCGCACAATCGCTACATCACCGCGCGCGCCGAGGACGGGCGAATGGTCGGCTACGCAGGCATCGCGTTGCTGGGTGATGACGAACACCCCGAAGCCGAGGTGCACACCATCGGCGTCGACCCGAGCTGCCTGCGCGCGGGCATCGGCACGGTGTTGCTCGAGGCGTTGCTGGACGAAGCGGGTAAGCGCGGCGGGCCCGTGTTCCTCGAGGTGCGCACCGACAACACGCCCGCGATCGCGCTGTACGCCAAGCACGGCTTCCACATCATCGGCTTGCGCAAGAACTACTACCACCCCAGCGGCGCCGACGCCTACACCATGCGCAGACCCGCGTTGAGCGCGCTGCCCCTCCCGGACGAGGTCCTCTCGTGATCATCATGGGCATCGAGAGTTCCTGCGACGAAACCGGAGTCGGCATCGTGCGCAGGCACGCCGACGGCCGATGCGAACTGCTCGCCGACGAGGTCGCGTCCAGCGTCGACCAGCATGCACGATTCGGTGGCGTTGTCCCCGAGATCGCGTCGCGTGCGCATCTCGAGGCCATCGTGCCCGCCATGCGCCGGGCGCTCGCCGTGGCAGGCATCGCCAAACCGGACGCGCTGGCCGTCACCATCGGACCGGGTCTCGCCGGCGCCTTGCTGGTCGGTGTCGCGGCCGCGAAAGCCTATGCGGCAGCGTGGGATGTGCCGTTCTATGCGTTGAACCATCTCGGCGGGCACGTCGCGGTGGACACCCTGGAGCACGGTCCGATGCCGTCGTGCGTCGCGCTACTCGTCTCCGGCGGGCACACGCACCTGCTGCACGTCACCGACCTGGCGGCGCCGATCGTCGAACTGGGCAGCACCGTCGACGATGCGGCAGGCGAAGCCTTCGACAAGGTCGCGCGGCTGCTCGGTCTCGGGTTTCCTGGCGGTCCCGCCTTGGATGCCGCTGCGGCCAAAGGTAATTCGCGCGCGATCAGCTTCCCGCGCGGCATGACCGGGCCCCGCGACGCGCGCTACGACTTCTCGTTCTCCGGCCTGAAAACGGCCGTGGCCCGCTACGTCGAGTCCGCGCAGCGCAGCGGCCTGACCGCCGAAGACCTGCCCATCCCCGACATCGCCGCCTCCTTCCAGGAAGCCGTCGCCGACGTCCTCACCATGAAGGCGATCCGCGCGGCCCAGGACGTCGGCGTCGACACCCTGGTGCTCGGCGGCGGCGCCACCGCCAACTCACGAATCCGTTCGATGGCTGAAGAGCGCTGCACCGCAGCAGGTTTGACGTTGCGGGTGCCCAAGCCTCGGCTCTGCACCGACAACGGCGTCATGATCGCGGCACTCGGCGCTCATGTCATCGCAGGCGGCGCGTCCCCCTCTCCGCTGACCGTCGCCACCGATCCTGGCCTGCCCGTTTCGGTCAGCCGCGTCGGCTGAAACGCATCAGATCGGGTCGGTAAAGCCGAAGAACTCCTCAGCTCAACGGTTCCGGTGAGTGCGACAGCCTCGGGGTATGCACTGGATTAGCGTGGTTGCGTCGTGTGCCGTACCCGGCTGACCTTCGCTGTCAGTCACGCGTTCTCTCGTCCCAGCCGGGTCACTTGGCTGTGGTCCGGTCCAAAGATCTTCCAGGAAGTGATCTTGGAAATGTTGACGGGAGTCCAATGGTGGGCGTCTCGGCGCATAGTGCCGCCATTTGACTACCGTCAACGGCCACTTGCAACCATATGACTACCGTCAACGAGGCCCGGCAACCATTTCTCTGCCGTCGATGAGGGGCGGCGACTATTCGGCGCTTGCCAATGAGTCAGCAACCACTGCCCTCACATTGAGCCGAGGCTCGCCACCCCCGATCGGTTCCTCGCACACCTATCGAGTCACGATGGCATCCGAAAGCGTTGTCCTGGTGGATAGTTGGCACAACCATGTCCCGTTCACACGGGGCGAGATCCACGAGTGGGGCATGACGGAGGCATTTACGGCGTGTCGCTGTCCCACTCATGCGGACACCCGCACTCCTTCTTGGGATCCGCACTGGTTCTGGGGATTTGCACTGGTTCTGGGCGTCCAGAAAGGGTGCGGCTGCGCAGATAGGGTGCGGATTCGCGTCAGGGACGCCGGAGTCGTTGAATGAGGCCGCCGCAGACCATGATTGACCGGCTCGGGAGGCTTGTAATCCCGATATGTGGGATCGAAAGGGGTGCTTCCACATCGAGCGGGCACTGGTGGCGCGGTCTTCTCGGGCGATGCCGCCACCAGTGCCTCATGATCAGTCGCCTAACTCCAGAACGGGTGCGGATGCGCAGAAGGAGTGCGGATTCGGCGTTGGAGACGCCGGAGTCGTTGAGCAACGCTAGTTGTTGAGCAAGGCCGGACCCGCTGGGCCGGATGGGACTCGCTGAGGCCGGACAGGACCTGCTGGGCGGGGTCGGAGCCGCTGACCAAGGCCGGTCGTTCGGCGGGGCCGGTCGCCGTGCAGGGCCGGAGTCGGTGAGCGGGCTGGTTGTTGGGGCGGGGGCCGGAGTTATTGAGCGGGACCAGAAGCGCTAGGCGGGACAAGAACCGCTGGGGCAGAACCGGAACCGTTTGGTGG